>NZ_JABJXU010000020.1 GCF_013155265.1 Enterococcus sp. MMGLQ5-1
ACAAGATAAATATATTGCCTGTGAGATTTGTCGGAATCAAGTTTTAACAGGCGAAGAATTTGAAATAGACGGCTATGTTTTCTGCTCGCAAGATTGCATGGATAAGGCAAGTGATTATTTATGAGTGACACGTACATCAAGTTAAAAAGCGGTCAGTTTGTGACTGTGGACGAGTTTAATGATGATACTGAAACATATATCAGACTTTGGCTAGATAGCGCACCACAAGACGAAATAATGACTTTAATTAGTGCATGGTTGGAGTGTGTAGAACCTACAACCGAAAGAATCATGACTTTAATCGGTGCAACTTATGTGACAGAGGACGAGCGGCGAGAAGCGCATTATAGCAATATATCAGACGACAATTACGGAATGTAAAGGAGATAAGAATGGCAAACGAAATTAAGGAAATCACACAAGAAAACGTATCTAGCTTAGATAATATATGGAGCAACGCTGAAGCATTTCAACTAGCTCAAAGAATGGCAATGTCACTATCATCATCTACTATTGTACCGACTGATTACAGAGGAGAAAAAGGAATAGGTAATTGCATGATTGCCCTTGAAATGGCTAGTAGGTTGAAAACAAGCCCAATGATGGTTATGCAAAATTTGTACGTTGTAAATGGTCGTCCTTCGTGGTCTAGTCAATACATTATTGCAATGATCAATAATTCAAAAAAATATAAAACAGAAATTCAATATGAAGTTGAAGGAGAAGGAGACTCGCTATCTTGTACGGCATTTGTTGAAGATTATTCAGGAAGAATTGTTAAAGGTCCTAAAATTTCGATGGATATGGCAAATAAAGAGGGCTGGGTTTCTAAAAATATGTCAAAATGGAAAACCATGCCAGAAATCATGATTAGATATAGAGCCGCTTCATTTTTCGGGCGTTTAAATTGTCCTGAAATGGTTATGGGTATCTATTCTACTGATGAAGCTAGGGAAATGAAAGATGCCGAATTCGTGGTTGTAGATGATTCTGAAAACACATCTTGGACTGAATCAGAGAAAGAAACCTATATTGAACAGAAAAAAGCTGAATTACTCGAGCAGCAGCATGAAGCTCAACAAAACAAAATAACAAAAGAAGTTGAAAAAGTGGCAGTAAATCATGATTCAGAAACAGGCGAAATAATCGAAAAACAACCAGAATTGGAGTTTTAAACTATGAATGAAATTAAAGTGAATTTTAAGCCGTCAATTATTCAAATCGAAGAGCGTGATCAAGTTGAAAAAAATATTAATGAATTAGTAAAAAAATATAAAGGTTATGAAGTTACTGCTGACACATTGACAGGAGATAGGAAAATACGTGCCAGCTTAAACAAGGTGTTAAAAGGTATTGATGACAAACGGAAAGAAATCAAGAATGAGTTTAATCAGCCTTTAGAAGAATTTCAAGAATGGGTAAAAAAAGCAAGTGCGCCTTTAAATGATGTAGTGGCAAATATCAGCAAAGGGATTAAGGAACTTGAAGAACATGAAAAAGAGCTGCGTTATTCAGCTATTAAAGCCGAATTTGAGCGATTGGCTACTGAAGCCGAACTTGATCCTAGAATTTTTGAAATTAAGCAAGAATGGCTTAAAGCTGGAAATTTCTTGAAAGATTATAAATTAAAAAAAGAATTACTCGATGTGCTTATTTTTGAAGTAGATAAAGAAAAGCAGCGTGTCGAAGAATTTAAGAAAGCTTCTATCGCAATTTCAAGCATGGCTTTTGACAATAATTTATCTGACAGCCCTTACTTATCAATGTTGAAAAATGGGCAAGAGTTGACTGAGATTATCACAATTATTAACAGTGATATCCAACGTGAAAAAATTAAACAAGAAGCAGAAGATGAATGCAAGCGCATTGAGCAAGAACAAGCTGAACTTGCTAAACAAAATGCTTTTGAAATTGTTGATGAAACAGCAGAAAAAACTAATTTAGAAACAGCTATTCCTCCGTCTCCTAGAAAAAAATCAATGCGAATTGTGCTTGAAATCATTATTGACAGAAACAATCCATTACCACCATTTAGGCCTTTTCTTGATTCAAATGGCTATAACTATAAAATTTTAAAACACGAGGAGCTTGATGATGATAAATAACGTTGTATTAGTAGGTCGATTAACCAAAGACCCAGAGTTGAAATATACAGGTAGTGGGATAGCTACTGCGAGTTTTACACTTGCTGTCAATCGTCAATTTAAAAATCAAGCTGGCGAGCGTGAAGCTGATTTTATTCGTTGCATTATCTGGCGTCAAGCTGCTGAAAACTTTGCTAATTGGGCGAAAAAAGGTGCATTAATTGGTGTGACTGGTCGTATTCAAACAGGAAGCTATGAAAATAATCAAGGTCAGCGTGTCTACACGACAGACGTGGTTGTCGATAATTTCCAAATGTTAGAATCACGCAGTCAATCTGAAAGCCAGCAAGCACAGCAAAACAATTCATATCAGCAGTCGCAAGCACAGTCACAAAACAATAACTTTGGAACTGCTCCAATTGAGATTTCAGATGATGATTTGCCATTTTAAAATAACAAATGAGAGAAAGGAGGGGTTAGGTGGCAGACGTATCATGGATAAAACTTAGTACAGGACTACCTGATAATAAAAAAATTAAGCGAATTAGAAAATTGCCTGACGGGGATAAAATAATTTTATTTTGGGTATTTCTATTAGCTAGAGCTGGTGAAAGCAATCAAAGTGGCGGTTTATTCTTGACTGAAACATTACCTTATTCCGAAGAGGATTTAGCTGCTGATTTTGATTTTTCTATTGAACTCACTAATTTTGCCTTATTAACTCTTGAAAAGTACGGAATGATCACTAGATATGATGAAGTTCTATTTATTAAGAATTGGGAAGAACATCAATCAGTAGATAGTATGGAGAAATTAAAGGAACAAAACAGGCTAAGACAAGCTAAGTATAGGGAAAAACAAAAGAAATTATCAATTAGTAACGTTACGGATAACGTTACGCGTAACGGTGAAGTAACGGTGAGTAACGCAATAGATATAGATAAAGAATTAGATAAAGAAATAGATATAGATAAAGATATAGATATAAATAAATCATCTATTTCATCTTCATCTAACAATTTAGGAATTTATGAAAAAATCGAAATGACATGCGGTAAAACTTTTAATGCTATTGCTCAACAAAATTTACATGAGTTAATCAATGACTACGGTCTTGAAATGGTTAGTGAAACTCTTGATGAAAAAATTGCCGATAGCACTTTTAATAATAAAAGTTTTCCAAATGGTGTCATTAGCTATATAAGAACTGTTTTATCTAGTAAGACCAATACTGATATTCAAGGTGGCATCGATTGGAAAAGTTATGAGCGGTTTAATCCAAACGGTGAAGCCATTATTGGTGGCATTCCATTGTGGGCTAGAAAAGATGAATTTAAAGCAGCGATCAAAAAGAATCAGATACCACATGATGACATCAAACAAATATGTGAGCGATTCGGGTATGACTTTGACGAGGTGACAGCATGATTACTAACCGTGAAGTAAATCAAGTTAAGGATTATCTGAATATTACATCAACACTTGAACCAATGGAACGAGCTAGTCGGTTAGTTGAAGATAGTCCAGATAATAAGTTATTAGATAAATATATTGAACGCAGAATTGAGAAGTTAAACGAGGTGACAGATGTATAACTTCACCTTTGAATTATCCAATACGAAAAAGTGTAAACAGATGATTTCAAGTAATGATCGTTTGCACTATCAGAAAAAAGCAAAGTTAACATCATTTTTAAGGCGTCTAGGAGCGATTGAAACTAAGTTTAAGGTAAATACACCTTTTAGCGAGAAAAACCGCTGTACGTGCAAAATAACGATATTCAGTCCAACGAAAAGACGATATGACCCACCTAATTTTATCCGACTGTCAAAGCACTAATTGATGGCATGACAGATAGCAAAGTGTGGACTGATGATAATTACAAGGTGATTCAGTTAATCAGTTTTGAACATGGCGGGTTAAGTGGCAGCGATAAATACAGAATTGAATTTGAAATCAAGGAGACTGAGGAATGACTAAATACGTAAACGCAGGCAAGCTAATTAAGGATTTAGAGACTAGGAAAAATGTTTTAAGGTTAACCGAAATCTTTTCAGTTAACCAAACTGATGACAAAGTTTTTAACAAAGCATTGGATAAGGCGATTGAAGTAGTTAATTTGCACGCTGAAAAAGAAGTAAATCTTGATTCTGAAATCCAAGAACTGAAAGAAAGAATTGTTTTGTTAGAGGCTATTTATGAAATAGACCAAGCAACGATTAAAAAACTATTTAAGACAAATAAATTACTTAAACAGAATATTAATCAACATTAATAAACTTCTCCAGCCCTCATCGGTGGCGGAAAACACCAAAAACGGATGCGGAAACATCCGATTGCGAGTGAAAAATCTGTTGTACAAGATATATTACTTAACACTCGCAGAAAATAATAAAATTTATTAACAACTCCGTGTGGTGTCCTAGCATACTAGTGGCTAGGCGCTAGCGGTGAGGGTTGGAGGGAAGATGTGTAAAAAAAGAGATACAGAAGTATCTCAAGATTTAGATTTTTGCTTTTCTATCATTAGCCAAACTAGAAAGCTTATTCCTATTACTAATAGCGACCTGCTTTTTAAAGCAATGCTAGCAATGATAAATAGTAAACCACCGATTAACAGCATTCTTGTATTAATTTTCACATTAATCACTCCTTGAAGTGATTATATCAAATATCAATTTTTATTAATAACAAAAACCGAAAGAGGTGTAAAAAAAGAGATACCTAAGTATCTCAAGGTTATTTCTTTTTAAAATAAAAGAAAGCGGCAAATAGGAACACTATTGAGGGTACTAAAAATAATTTAATATTACTCAAACCGAATACTAAAAAGGCACAACCTAAACAAAAATAAGCCCAATTTATTTCTTTATTTTTTACAATTTTCACATTAATCACTCCTTGAAGTGATTATATCAAATATCAATTTTAATTAATAACAAAAACTGAAAGAGGTGCCGAATGAGTGAGTTAGAAACAGCAATTGATGAAATAGAACGTGTGTTAATTGGCAATAAATCGCGTGATGTAGAAGAGGTTTATTTAAATAATGCAATTAGATTTATTAAGGAACATCTTGCAAATCCAATACTCAACCCTAATCAACAGGTCGTGTTGGAGTGTGTGAAAAGATATTATTTAGATGATTCTGATTTTTTGAATACTATTTCCAACTACAATACTATGGATATTAACGGTGTTGTTTGGAAAGAAGAAGAAATTGCATTCAGAAAATTAAATGAAGTAGAACATGCCCAAGTCATACAAGCATTCAGCGCTTGGGTAATCGAACAGGAGGGCGAATGAAAACTGATTTAACAAAAGAAGCAGAGAGATTGGTTTGGAATAATACTCAAAAGATGGGTGTATTTGGGTGTTTTGAAGTGACTATCGGCTGGTTTGGGAATGAAATAGTTGATTTTATAACGTATGACACGGATAGCGTGATTAGGTGCTATGAGATTAAAACCTCTAAATCAGATTTTCTATCTAAAGCTAACAAAACTTTCATTGGTCACTTTAATTATTTTGTAATGCCTGATGAATTATATAGACAGTTAATTGCGGAGAATAACACAGTTTTATTGTTTCAAATAAATAGCTATGGAACAGGCGTTTATACCTTTGGTGAAAAAGGGTGGCAGAATGTTAAAAAAGCTAAAAGACGACGAGTAAATTACACAACAATTGCAACTGTTTTAGAATCGATGCTTAGGTCAACTAACAGAGAAGTTAAAAAGTATTACAAAATTAAACCGTATTGGGAGATAGAACAGGAGGGCGAATGATGAAGTTATTTATTTGGCATGGTGATGATTTCTTGGAAGATTGGTCAAGCGGTCAAATTACCTGTATTGCTAAAGATTTAAAAAGTGCATTGAGTGTGATTGATGAAGAAATGGGATATCAAAGTGATTCATTTCCGAGAGACAGACCAACAAAAGTAATAGATTTAAAGGATGAAAAAATTTGGCAAGAAGCATGGGTAACATGGGGGTGGTGGTTAGATGAAAGAATTAGCAGCACAGGAGGTGCGAGATGATACCGAAGTTTAGATGTTACAGCGAAGATGATAAAGTCATGATTTACAACGTTAATCCTGTAGTAGATGCTGACGGAGACATTGAGGGTATTATATTTAATTATGAAATATGTGGTTACGAGTTTATAGAAATTGAATTAGAGAAATATGTATCAGTGTGGGGTTATGATGAAAACAAATTTCCGTTTAAACTCATGCAGTCCACAGGGCTTAAGGATAAGAATGGTGTGGAAATATTTGAGGGGGATATCGTTGAGGGTAACCAATACTTGACAAGTACCGATACTGTTCCAGGTAAAGTAAAAGGTGTTGCTAAGTATTCTGAGACAAAAACTATGTTTTATTTAGATGACGGTAGCAATCGTCATGATGCTTTTATTAATTCGTTAGGTTCTAGTATTTATCAGTTTGAAGTCATCGGAAACGTTCACGAGAACCCAGAGTTGCTGGAGGTGGGTGAATGAGCACGATTATTATTGCTATAGTAACGTCATTAGTCACATCAATCTTAGTAAACAAGCTGCTATCAAATTACTGGGTTAAGTATATGGAAAAGTTTTTTGATGAAGAAACAAAACGAGCAAAGGATTTTCTGAATGATGTAGCTGATATGGTTAAGAATAAGGACGGTAGGTGAGTGATAGATTGAAAGACAGCGGGTTAACAAGGCATCAGATTGAAATAATTAGTGAGACTGTTTTAAGAGAACACCAAAAATTGAAAAAGATTGAATCAAAAGAACAGAAAGATTGGCGGCTACGTAATACCAATTTGTTATTAAAAAATTATCGCTTACTCAGTAAGCATTGTGAAGAAATTACAGAAAAAGAAGAAAACGGTAGTTTTAATCCAATTTACATGGATTTAGAAACTTTAATGAAGTATAAGACTAAAACCAAAGTTATGATTAAATACTTTGATTCTGTATTTACAGGCTATAAAGAATTTTGTAATAATAATGGTTTTATCGCTAGCAGAAGATACAGTATTTTGGATAGCATGTATGTTTCTGAATACAAGAAATCAGCAGATGAATTGGCAGATTTTTATAATATTCATAGAACTGTAGTTTTTAGAGACGTCAAAAAAGCGACTTATGAACTGTCTATTATGCTATTTGGTGTTGATTCAATCCAAGATTTGTTTGATATAATTTAATGCTACAAATTTGCTACCAAAAGGCTACTATTACGGTGTTATTATGATATTGTGGTTATTTTGGATAGCCAAGGTTTGCTCCTTTGTCGTAGTGGTTTAATTAGTAGAACAACAGACTTTTAATCTGTGGGTGTAAGATGCAAGCTCTTGCCTACGACTTTGCCTAGTACTCTAATTACCTCGAGTGGTTAGGTGTCGCATCCATTTGCAGTAGCGAGTGGTGTGTAAAAGAAAACGGTATGACGATATCAAGGTAATCAGTTCACAGGTTTTGATTATCTTTGATGCGTAGCTCAGTTGGTGAAGCGTATGAGAACGATACTCATGCATATTCAAGTTCAAATCTTGGCGCATCATTTGTGTTTGCGGTAATCACTGAAACCGTATGTCTTACATATTGGCGTATATGTATAACCTTAAATTAGTGCTAGATATTCTCTAGTGCTTTTTTTATTTAAACAGACCTACCCCTTACCGTCAGCGGTTGGGGTTTTATTATGTACTGGAGGTGACACCATGACCCTACGTGCTGACCGTCAAGGACCACACCGGGTAGCATTCGATAAGAATAGAAAGATACTACTTAAGACACAGAATGTTTGTGGTATATGTGGTAAGCCTATTGATAAGAGTTTAAAAGCTCCCGACCCATTAAGCGCAGTAGTTGATCATATTGTTCCAATTAATAAAGGTGGTCATCCATCTTCAATGGATAACTTGCAACTTGCACATTGGACTTGTAACAGACAGAAGTCTGACAAACTATTTAACAATAAGAAAGAAGAAGTGCCAAAAGTTATAGGAAATAGAAATCTTCCACAAAGCGCTGACTGGGCTTCATACACGTTTTAATTTAAAAACGATTAATTATACTAATTAGATTTTAAAATGCATTAGAGAAAAGAATAGGGGGGCATACCCACCCCCTCGGTGGTTGCTTCGTGCTTCACGCAGTCACTGCACATATTTTCTCGTGTGACATCGAAAGGAGTAAAAAAACAATGGCTGATAGAGGGTTGGAGTACCTTAGAAACAAGCTGACAGCTCGTAAATCAAGGGTTGAATTAAGATATAAGCAGTATTCGATGAAGCATGTTGATGCTTCAAAAGGAATTACTATTCCAAAACAATTGAGTGATCAATACAAAGCAGTTTTGGGTTGGTGTACTAAAGGTGTCGATTCATTAGCAGATAGATTAGTCTTTCGTGAATTTAACAATGATGATTTTGAAGTGAACGAAATTTTCCAAGACAATAATCCTGATGTTTTCTTTGATAACGTTGTTCTATCTGCATTAATTGCATCATGCGCATTTGTTTATGTGTCAAAAGATGAAGATTTAGTTCGCTTACAGGTTATCGAAGCAAATAACGCAACAGGAATTATTGACCCAATCACAGGTTTACTTACTGAAGGATATGCTGTTTTGAAACGTGATGATAATGGAAAACCGATAGTTGAAGCTTATTTCAGAGCAGGTCAAACAGACATCATATATGCTGATAAGAAAATAAATGATGAAATACATACTAATGATTTGCCATATGCAACATTAGTTCCAGTGATTCATAGACCAGATGCTGTCAGACCTTTTGGACGTTCAAGAATAACTAGAGCTGGCATGTATTATCAAAAGTACGCTAAACGAACATTAGAAAGAGCAGATGTAACAGCGGAATTCTATTCTTTCCCACAAAAATATGTAACTGGATTAAGCGATGATTCAGAAACATTGGACGGTTGGAAAGCTACTGTTTCTAGTATGTTGCAATTTACAAAAGATGAAGATGGAGAAAAACCAACACTAGGTCAATTCACTACTTCGAGTATGTCTCCTTTTACCGAACAATTAAAAACTGCTGCTGCTGGTTTTGCTGGCGAAACTGGTTTGACATTAGATGATTTAGGCTTCGCTTCTGACAATCCATCTAGTGTTGAAGCAATTAAAGCTAGTCACGAAAATTTAAGACTTGCTGGGCGTAAAGCTCAACGGAGTTTAGGCTCTGGATTATTAAACGTTGCATATATTGCGGCTTGCTTGCGTGATGATGTACCATATTTAAGATATCAATTTAATAAAACTATTCCGAAATGGGAGCCGTTATTCGAAGCAGATGCCAGTGCATTATCATTAATTGGCGATGGCGCAATTAAATTAAATCAAGCAATTCCTAATTATGTAAATGGCGAAGTCCTCAGAGATTTAACAGGTATTAAAGGAGCTGATTAAATGGATAACGACATTGTACCAGCGCTTTTAGAACAAATTCAAAAAGAATTCGAGGAACAGACACTCAACAGCAAAAAGTTGAAGTCTGTTTTTTCTTTGCTTAAAAATAAAAAAGCGACTTATCTTGACGTAAATGATTTTGCGATTGAAGTTGGCGAAATATTAGCTGATGTTCTTGGTAGAAATATAACTGTTGATGTGTTACCAGATGGCAAGATGTATTTTAATATTGCCGAACGAATTTTGAATCCAACAATGCAGAATAATTTTAATTTGATATCTGATTTTGCGGTTGATGTTCAAAGTCAATTAAATCAAGAAGCAAATTTAAAGCTGAAAGGTCAAAAAGCAGAATTAAATCAAGATAAAATAGACGGTATTATCAATCGTGTTTCTAATGAGTCGGATTTTGAAACAATTAAATGGATTTTAGATGACCCAATTATTAATTTTAGCCAAAGTGTTGTTGATGATTCAATTAAAGCAAATGCTGATTTTCATTATAATGCTGGTTTAAAACCTAACATTATTCGTAGATTAGGTGGCGATGCTTGCGGTTGGTGCAAAAATTTAGCTGGTACCTATCCATATCACAGTGAACCTAAAGAAGTTTATCAGCGACATGAACGATGTCGATGCACAGTAGATTATCGACCAAGTGATGCAAGACGTCAAAATGTTTGGACGAAGGCATGGAGAGACCCACTTAAAGCTGAAAAAATTGCTAATCGTAAAACTTTGAATCTAAAAAATAAGGAGTGATTATTATGCAAAAAGCTGATTTTACTGCAATTAATGAAGCAAGCGATAGAATGGTTCAAGCATTCTCAGAGTTTGTAAAAAAGGTTTCAGAAGCTATTGTAAAAATAGTTAGAAAGGTAGTTTGCAAAATTTATGAGTTTATCAGTAATTCAGATAGTTACAAGGTTTCAAAGGCTCTGATTTTATATATGTATTACGGTAATAAGAAATATCTTGATTTTGTTTTTAGAATCGTTAACAGAAATATTTTTGATGAGGAGTGATCCATATGCTATTCAATGTGACTTATTGGCAACCGAACGATAATGAAAATGACGGTTTCTTTAAAACGGTTAAATGTGCATTATCTGACTTATCTTATAAGCAACTTTTTATTGAAAAACCACCTGATTTTATTGAATTAATCGTTAATGAGGGTGAATTATTAATAATCGCTCGTGCTAATCTCTATCAGTTAGAGCAAATTAAGGAGGTTATCCCTGTATCTCGTTAGCTGTCGATAAGGCAAATAAAATTTAGGAGGAATAGATATGAAATTATTCAATTATTTTGGCTCTATAAGTAAAGCTGCTACAAATTTTATGGATAAAACTTTACATACATTAGGGATTCCGCTTACTAAATTAATAACGTTGTGTTTAAAACTTAATATTTTTAAGTCGTAGCAATACGGCTTTTTATTTTGCCCTGAGCATGGCTTAAAAAGGTTTATATGATTGAAAGGGGATATTTATGACTACTAAAGCAAGATTTGGTAATCAACATCCTACTCAATCGGTAATCCTACCATATGACAAAAGTCTATATCAAGAAGCTGTTGAAATATATCAAAAATCAAAACACGAATGCTACGATTGGCAGTTAAATTTACTAAAACCACTAATGGCAACAGATGATGATGGTTTATGGGTTCATCAAAAATTCGGATATTCATTACCACGAAGAAACGGTAAGACAGAAATTGTTTATATCTTAGAATTATGGGCATTAGAGCAAGGATTAAGTACATTGCATACAGCTCATAGAATTAGTACCTCTCATTCATCGTTTGAAAAAGTAAAAAAATATCTTGAAGATTCAGGATATAAAGATGGCGAAGATTTCAACTCAATCAAAGCTAAAGGTCAAGAACGAATTGAATTATATGCTACTGGTGGTGTCATTCAATTTAGAACACGTACATCTAGCGGTGGTCTTGGTGAAGGATTTGACTTTCTTGTAATTGATGAAGCGCAAGAATACACCACAGAACAAGAATCAGCGTTGAAGTATACCGTTACCGATAGTGATAATCCATTAACAATTATGTGTGGAACACCACCAACACCAGTATCAAGCGGAACGGTATTCACAAGTTATCGTGATAAAGTCCTATTTGGTCAATCTAAATATTCTGGTTGGGCTGAATGGTCTGTTGATGAAGTTAAAGATATTCATGATACTGAAGCTTGGTATAATTCTAATCCATCAATGGGCTACCATCTTAATGAGCGCAAAATAGAAGCTGAATTAGGAGAGGATAAACTTGATCATAATGTTCAGCGATTGGGTTACTGGCCAAAATACAATCAGAAATCAGCAATTTCCGAAAAAGATTGGCAGAATCTTAAAGTTAATACTTTACCAGTTTTGAAAGGTGGTTTAAGTATTGGCATTAAGTATGGTAACGACGGCGCTAATGTTTCAATGAGTATTGCTGTTAAAACTTTATCTGGAAAAATATTTATTGAATCCATTGACTGTCAGTCAGTAAGAAATGGCAATCAATGGATTATTAATTTTCTTAAAAAAGCTAAAGTTGAACACGTAGTAATTGATGGTGCAAGTGGTCAGAGCATTCTTGCTGAAGAAATGAAAGATTTCAAAATTAAACCTGCGCCAATTTTACCAACAGTTAAAGAAATTATTAACGCCAACGCATCGTGGGAACAAGGCATTTATCAAAAAAGCGTTTGTCACAATGACCAACCTTCTTTAACTACAGTAGTTACTAACTGTGATAAAAGGAATATTGGTTCTAGTGGTGGTTTTGGGTATAAGTCACAGTTTGATGATATGGACATTAGTTTAATGGATAGTGCGCTTTTAGCGCATTGGGCTTGTAATAACAATAAGCCTAAGAAAAAACAAAAAATACGGTATTAGACGACTATTTCGATGGTCGTTTTTTTAATACACAAAATTACCGATACCACCGGGTAAGTGGGAGAAAGGAAGTTTATTATGTCAGAATTTACACCTATTACAACGCAAGAGGAATTTGATAAAGCAGTTCAAGCGAGAGTTCAGCGAGAACAAAACACTTTGTCAAAGAAATATGCTGACTATGAACAGCTAAAAACGCAAAATGCGGAGTTAGAAAAACAAGTTGGTACTCTAACAACATCACTCGAAGAAACAAAAAACAGCACTTCAACATATGAAACGACTATTAGCGAATTGAATTCAAAAGTTGTTGGCTATGAAACAGCAAACTTACGTACACGTATCGCTTTACAAAACGGTTTACCTTTTGATTTAGCTGAAAGATTGGTCGGAGACGATGAAGAAAGTATCAAGGCAGATGCGGAGCGATTGGCTTCGTTTGTAACTAAACCTAAGGCAGCACCTTTGAAAGATACTGAACAACCTTTGGACAAAAAAGAGAATTCAGGATGGCTGCAAATGGCAAGAGACTTATCAGAAAAAGGAGAATAAAAAATGGTAGCACAAAAAGCAGGAACACTTTTCAACCCAGAATTAGTAACGGAAATTATGACAAAAGTACAAGGATATTCAGTATTAGCTAAACTTTCATCACAAACAGCTATTCCGTTCAATGGAACAGAACAATTTATTTTTAATCTTGATGGTAATGCGCAAATTGTAGGAGAAGGCGAACAAAAAAAGGCTGGAGCATCTTCTTTGACTTCAAAAGTCATTAAACCTTTAAAATTTGTTTACCAAGCACGTATCACTGATGAATTTAAGTATGCTTCTGAAGAAAAACAATTAAATTATTTAAAAGCATATGCTGATGGATTTGCTAAAAAAATTGCTGTAGCTTTTGATATCGCAGCTATTCATGGTTTAGAGCCTAAATCGATGACCGATGCAACTTTCCGTAATACAAATTCATTTGATGGAGTTGTAACAGGGAATGTCGTAACTTTTGATGCAAATATTATTGACGACAACATTGATACCGCAGTTCAAATGATTGCTGCCGATGGATATGATACAACAGCTATCGCTCTGTCGCCATTAGCAGGTCAATCATTAGCTAAATTAAAGGTTAATGGAGTAGTACAATACCCAGAATTTAGATTTGGACAAAATCCTGATTCATTCTATGGAATGCAGTCTGATGTGAATAAAAATCTAGTTGTATCTGGTGGAACTGCTAAAACTGATCACGTAATTGTTGGAGATTTCCAAAATATGTTCAAATGGGGATACGCTGAAAATATTCCAATGGAAATTATTGAGTTTGGTGATCCAGATGGTGCTGGTCGTGATTTGAAAGCTTACAACGAAATTTGCCTTCGTACTGAAGCGTTTATTGGTTGGGGGATTCTTGACAGTGAAGCTTTTGCTCGCATCGAAGAAAGTGGGGAATAATAAAAATGACAAAGTATATCAATAAGAAAACAAATTCTGTTATTGAAACTAATAGTGTTTTATCTGGTAATTGGGTTGAAGCTTCTAAATTTCAACCCGAAGTACCATCGACAGATGAAAAAACAGAACAAGCCGAAGTGCCAGTGGTAGATGAAAAAACAGGTGATGAAGCTTACGATTCAACAACGGTCGCTCAAATTAAGCAAGAATTAGATGCGCTTGGCATTGAGTATAGCCCCAAAGCTAATAAAAAAGAGTTATATGATTTAATGCAAGGGAAGTGATTCCATGGGTAGTTTTGCAACTATTGATGATTTAACCACCTTATGGCGATCGCTGAAAACCGACGAAATTGCTAGAGCAACAAAGTTACTATTAATAGTTTCTGATTCCTTGCGTATGGAAGCTGATAAAGTCGGTAAAAATTTAGATGAAATGATTGCTGAAAAGGCAGATTACTTTGCAAATGTTGTTAAATCTGTAGTAGTCGATGTTGTTGCACGAACGTTAATGACGTCAACTACACAAGAGCCAATGACACAAGCAACCGAGAGCGCTTTAGGATATTCATGGTCTGGTTCATATTTAGTACCGGGTGGTGGATTGTTCATCAAAAATTCAGAATTAAGTCGTCTGGGATTACGTAGACAAAGGATGGGAGTGATTGAACCTTATGGCGAATTTAAAAGGGATAACAGTCACCCTCATTAACAAGATTGAAACAAGTAAAGACCCTTTAGGGCAGCCAATCTATGAAGATTTTCTTATAGAAGTTGATAATGTCTTAGTCGCCCCTACATCATCTGATGATGTGGTAAATCAACTTAGTTTAACAGGCAAAAAAGCAGTTTACACACTAGCTATTCCAAAAGGTAATACTGATGATTGGGAAGATAAGGAAGTGCTATTTTTTAACCAAAGATGGCGTACTTTTGGCATTCCCACTGAGGGCATTGAGGAATTAATCCCATTAGATTGGAATAAGAAAGTAATGGTGGAACGTTATGGCTAAAAATAAGTTTAAGCTTAATTATTCTGGTGTAGGCCAACTTTTAAAATCAGCCGAAATGCAAAGCGTTTTGAATGAAAAAGCGACAGCAATTAAAAATCGTTGTGGTGATGGCTACGAGCAAGATGTTTACGTTGGTAAAACTCGTGCTAATGCAATGGTTAGCGCAACTAGCTATAAAGCAAAAAAGGAAAACATGAAAAATAATACATTGTTAAAGGCGGTGCGATAATTGATAGAGATAGTAATTAAAGAATTTCTAGACGGTCAGTTATCTGTGCCGTCTTTTTTTGAACGTCCAAGTAATCCGCCTACTCGCTTTGTTTTGATTGAAAAAACAAGTGGTATCAAAAGGAATCAAGTAAAATCATCTACTTTTGCATTTCAAAGCTATGCCGAATCGATGTATGAAGCAATAAAGATAAATGAAGAAATTAAAGGATTGATTGAAAATCTTATAGAGGTTGACGAGGTAAGTGGTGTTCATTTGAACAGTGATTATAACTTTACAGACACAGAAACAAAACAATATAGATATCAAGCTGTATTTGATATCAACCATTATTAATTAGGAGGTAAAAAATGCAAGATTCAAAGAATGTTTCAACAGCAAAACCTAAAGTTGGTGGCGCAATTTATTCTGCACCATTAGGAACCACGTTGCCAACAAACGCAACTACAACATTACCTGCTGCATTTCAAAGTTTAGGATACATTTCAGAAGATGGATTGACAAATTCTAATTCACCATCAAGCGATAATATCAAAGCTTGGGGTGGTGATACGGTTGCATCAGTTCAAACTGAAAAAGAGGATACATTTAGTTCAACACTTATCGAAGCAACAAATGTCGATGTTTTAAAAGAGGTTTATGGTGGTGACAACGTTTCAGGTGATTTAGAAACAGGGATCACAATTAAAGCAAATTCTAAAGAATTAGAAGAACATGTAATCGTAGTCGATATGATTTTAAAAGCAGGTATTCTGAAGCGTGTTGTTTTACCAAGTGCTAAAGTTTCTGAAATCGGCGATATTACCTACGGTGATTCTGATGCTATTGGATATGAAACAACATGGACTGCGGTACCAGACACAGAAGGCAATACTCATTATGAATATATTCAAAAACCAACAACGCCCTAAGCCACCCCAACTTGAAATTCAGATAAATGATTACAATGTATCTAACGATCAACAAATATCTGGATTTTATACAGGGGGAGTTTTAGAACAAGCGAAATTAATCGTCAATAGCGCAGTATTGTCTACTGGTGGTGATTTCGACAATGGCAATTTCACATATTGGGTCGGTGTTAATGTATTGACTACAAGTGATACAGTGCAGCTTGAATTCTATTCGGGTGGCAGTTTAGTCACAACAAAAGAAGTGAATATTACTGAGGACTAAAAATAGTCCTGTTTTTTAGGAGGAACTTAAATGTCTCAATTAAAAGGAATTACAAAAACTGGTTTCCAATTTGAAGTGTCGAAAGATAGGCTGGAAAACTACGAATTAGTAGAAGCGCTTGCCGAATTAGACGAAAACACATTAGCTTTGCCTAAAGTGGTTAATTTGCTTTTAGGTACGGAGCAAGCAATAAAACTTAAAGACCATATTCGGTCAAAAGATGGCATTGTTTCTGGTGAAAAAATGTCTAATGAAATCAAAGATATATTTGAGAAGCAAAAACAAACAAAAAACTAATGATCCTTGCTGGAATGATTAAATTAGACGAGGAAGCATTGATTTGCGACCTTGCTGAAACATATCAAATATATGAATACAAGCAGTTACCTTTATCTAAGGTGGCTGTTTTTTCTTGTGGATTACGTGACGATTCAAGAATCAAAATGAAAATAAATGAACAAAATATCACGTTGGATAATTTCTTACTAGCTGATTTAAGGGATAAATTAAGTCTTATTTTATGGTCTAAAACAAAGGATGCTGAGAAAGATATTAATAGACCGCCTTCTATCTTAAAAATGCTTTTAGGCAAAGAAAACAAAGAAAATAAAGAACTTGTATTCAATTCTGGTGAGGAGTTCGAAAAAGAACGACAAAGATTGCTATATGGAGGTGATGCATAGTGGCAACGGAATTAGGTCAAGCTTACGTGCAAATAGTTCCTTCGGCAAAAGGGATTAGTGGAGCTATAAAAAGCCAATTAGACCCAGAAGCTAGTTCAGCTGGTCAAAGCGCTGGTAATAATATTGGTAGCAAATTAGTTTCTGTTGTTAAAACAGTCGTTGCAACAGCGGCGATTGGCAAAGCATTTGCTGCCTCAATTTCAGAGGGTGCAGATTTACAACAATCAATCGGTGGTATTGAAACTCTATTTAAAGGCAGCGCTGACAAAGTCAAACAGTACGCTAACGAAGCTTATAAAACATCGGGATTGTCAGCTAATGCTTACATGGAGAACGTGACAAGCTTTTCTGCTAGTCTTTTACAATCTATGGGTGGAGACACTGAAAAAGCAGCAGACACGGCTAATATGGCTATGATTGATATGTCTGATAATGCCAACAAAATGGGCACGAACATGCAAGATATTCAAAATGCTTATCAGGGTTTTGCAAAACAGAACTACACCATGCTCGATAACCTTAATACCATGGGGGCACTCGTCGTATAAATGAAGGACGATGTGCGAACTCTCTCTGATTGACTTGGAACTCCTGAAGAGGACGACAGGGCGGAAGTTTAAATACACCGTGAACGACTGAGCGAGAGGGCTTCTACAAATAATAAAAGTAGAAGAAGCGACAGTCTGAACTGCAACTATAACTATAAAAAAGAAATTGCAGATTAACAATAATGCAAATTAGGGTATGGCGGTACCAAAGAAGAAATGCAAAGACTACTATCTGATGCCGAGAAACTGACAGGCGTTAAGTATGATATCAGTAATTTAGGTGATGTTTATAATGCAATCCATGCAGTCCAAGAACAATTAGATATCACTGGTACAACAGCGAAAGAATCAGCAGAAACATTTAGCGGGTCTCTTGCTTCAATGAAAGCGGCTTTTTCTAACGTCCTTGGTAAATTGGCTCTAGGTGAGGATATTAAGCCAGAGTTAAACGCTTTAGCGGAGACTACATCAACTTTTTTCTTTAAAAACTTTATTCCTATGATAGGTAACATCATCAAAGGGTTACCAAGTGCTCTAGGCTCATTTGCTATGGCAGCAGGTAAAGAAATATCAGAACAATTCGGTATGAATATTAATTTTGATTCAGTTTCTAAATATATTGCTGGTACATTTGAACCATTGGGTTGGATTATAGACGATATTAAATCAGCATTTAAATCAGTGTCTGGAATGGTTGGAGAATTTTTTAAAGCTTTATCTGGCGGTGAAAAAAGCAATTCAGCAAATTTTTTCAAAGATTTATCTTATGAGGTCTGGAATTTAATTGCCTATTTTTCTGAAGGTACAAGAAAAGTTGCTGAATTTTTGGCCGAATTTGCTAAAAGTGACACATTCAAAGGGATATTAGATTCTGCTAAACAGTTCGGTAGTTTTGTTTCTGAAAACTTAGTACCAATGATTGCTCAAGGTTTTGATGCAATTAAGACTTATACAAGTATTCTTACTGAATTTTGGGTGGGTGTATTTTCTGGTGATAATGGTATTGGAACATCGATTTTCAATGCATTCTCATCAATTATGAGTGTTGCTGTTCCTATTTTAGTTGATGCTTTTGAATTCATAAAAGGGTTGCTGGCACAATTAAAATTATTCTGGGATGAAAACGGCGCATCTATCGTTGAAGCTGTCAAAATTGCGTTTCAGTATATCTCAACTCAAATACAAGAAGTGATGAATTTCTTACAACCTTTTATCCAGGTAGCATGGGAAACTATCAAGGTTATCATCCAAACAGCTTTAGGGATTATACAAGGTATTATTCAAGTAGTGACAGGTTTAATCAGAGGTGATTGGTCACAAGTATGGGAAGGTATCAAGCAAATTATTTCCAGTGTTTGGGATGGCATAATTGGTCTAGTAAACGTGGCAATTAATTTTGTTAAGAACATTATTAATGCAGTTTGGGAGTCAATTAAAACAATTACAGTTTCAACTTGGAATGCGATTCAAGCCGCAATATCTGCACCAATTGAATCTGCAAAAACCACTGTTAACAACGCAATTAATAGCATTGTTGGCTTTTTTGATTCTTTGAAAAATATTGATTTATTCAGTGCTGGTCAAGCAATAATTGATGGCTTTTTAAATGGTTTGAAATCTGCATATGAAGGTGTAAAAGACTTTGTAGGCGGCATTGCAGACTGGATTAAAGACCACAAAGGGCCCATTGAATACGACAGAAAACTTTTGATTCCTGCTGGTAATGCAATCATGGACGGTTTAGACAATAGTTTAAAAGATAGTTTTAAATCAGTTCAAAAAAATGTGTCAGGAATGGCTGGACAATTAGCTAATAGTTTTACTTTTAAAAATGATTTAATTAGTAGCGAGTTAGAAAAATTCAAAAGTAATAGTGTTCAAATGAATCTTTCTAATGAAAAAATTGTTTCTAGTAAAATCGATAGTTCAGATTTAAAAAAATCTGATAATTATGATTTAATTTCAGCAATTGAAAAATTAGCTAATAGACCAATATATACTTCTGTAAAAGTGAATGATAAAAAAATAGCTGAAGCAACAGCAACATCAATGCAAGAGCAAATCAATTACAATCAAATGCAAAATAATAGAAGGTGGGGAATTTTAGACGTATGAAATTACCAGTAAATTTTAATGACTATGATTTAAGTCAGATTATTGGTGTCGGCGAAGACTTTACACTATTTGTTGGCTCTGATTGGCAAAATACAATGAAAGATAGGGAATCTTCGGATGGCTCTATCTTTTTATATTCAAAACGTGGAATTAAAACAATTGAAATGCCTTTTTATATAAAAGGTGATGTAAAAAATAAATATGATCAGTTGCAATCTGTTTTAGCTGTCTCTCAACCTTCTAAATTAATATTTGGAAATTTAGACGATAGATTTTTTATGGCTAAACCAGATAACGACCTTGACTTTAAAGAATACCCAAATTCAGACGTTGGAACTGGCACAATTACCTGGATAGTTCCGAGCGGTGTCGCTGAATCAATTGAACCTGTTACTGTGCCAGCAACGATTGTTAATGGCGTATTAACTGCTAAGGTTGACAATGATTCATCTGCTGAAGTATTTCCAATTTACAGAATTAAAAATAGAGCAGAGAACGGCTATATTGGAATTGCTCATGCTGGTGGCGCTTTTGAAATGGGCAATAAAGAGGAAGCTGATGGATATGATTATCAAGATTCTGAAACACTACTTGATACTATAGATTTTTCAGAGTTCACAGCGTATACAGGTGTTAATCCAGAGAATGCAGCTAAGTTGAATAACGGCACGTTAGGCGTTGAAACACAAGACGGTAAGCAGATTTTAAAATTAACTGATGCTGGTACTGGTGAAGCTTGGCATGGCGGTTCTGTGGTTTGGAATGTACCAGCAGATCATAATGATGAAATTGGTGCTGACAAGTTTAATGCACAAATTAAATCTTTTTTTGCTGCCAATAATTATGGTCAAACAGGACAACAACAGCTTATATATACAACAGATACAGGTCAATTCATCATGAGTTTAAGCATTTCAAAAGACGATATTGTCGGGAATGATGCTAGAGTAGTATTCCATTATGTTGAAGAATTAGGCGGTCAAATCAAAGAGTTATCACGTCAGAGCTTTGGTGCTGGATTAATAACTGGCACTGATAATCCTTTTTCATTAAACAAGGGCTCGATTGGTATAAGAAAAGAAGGACAACTATTAAGATTTTGGACTTTCAAAGGTCAAAGCGAAGTTAATGTACCAGCTTTAGCAAGTGCAAAAGTCGGTAAGGTATTCATCAATATTTATGAATATGGCACACGTTCAAATGCTCAAAACATCAAATGGAATGGTGTTTCATCGATAAATTTTTTTAAGAATTTCGTTGATTTTTGGCGAAATGTTCCTAATCGATACAAAGACACTCAAGAAATAGATGTCGATTGTGAAAGTGCCAACATCTATATTAATCAGCTATCTGAGAACGAAGAAATGATTGACGGTTCGAGCTTTCCGCCTCTACCAATTGGTAAAACGACTATTGAATTTTATCTCTCATCATGGGCAGATATTAACGATTTTGATATAACGGTTGAGTGGCGAAAGAGGTGGAGTTAATTGTTAGTAACAATACACGACAAAACAATGAAAAAAATCGGTTTTGCATCTAATATTAACCCTAAAGCCGTTCAAATCAAAGAATGCAAAGCTTTATATAATCTTCCCACTGGCGCTCATGAGTTATCGATAAGTTTCATAAATAATGGTTCTTTACTATACCAGCAGATAACAGATGATAAGTTTATTTCTTACC
>NZ_JABJXU010000021.1 GCF_013155265.1 Enterococcus sp. MMGLQ5-1
CTTTTAATTGTCAATCTTTTTTTAAATCTTTTTTTAAAAGTTTTTTTTGCTTTCGCCTTTTCCTGCGACAGCTTTCTTATAATAGCAAATCTTATTTTTACAGTCAACTCATTTTTTAACTTTTTTTGTAGAAATATTTTATCTTGAATAAACCATTTATACACATGATTAATAATCACGAGTATAAATGGTAGCCATTCTTTCTTATCAGCGTTCCTCTAGCTTTTTATATTCTCTTTCAATCGCAATACTCTCGTAGGCTGGACGAATAATTTTATTCATATTAATAAGCTCTTCCATTCTATGTGCAGACCAGCCAACAATGCGAGCGATAGCGAATAATGGTGTATATAATTCATCTGGCAAATCAAGCATGTGATAAACAAAACCACTATAAAAGTCAACATTTGCGGAGACGCCTTTATAGATATTTCTTTCCTCAGCAATAACAACTGGTGCCAGACGTTCTACTTTTGAATAAAAATCAAACTCTTCGTTTAATCCCTTAGAAATTGCCAGTTTGCCAACAAATTCTTTAAAAAGATCTGCACGTGGGTCACTAATGGTATAGACAGCATGCCCCATACCGTAAATTAAACCTTTTTTATCAAATGCCTCTTTTCGAAGGATTTTTCTCAAATACGCTTTAATCTCTGTTTCAGAATTAAGATCTTTAACATTGGATTTAATATCTCGAATCATTTCAGTAACTTTAATATTTGCGCCACCATGCTTTGGCCCCTTCAATGAACTGAGAGCCGAAGAAATTGCTGAATATGTATCTGTTCCAGAGCTAGTAACAACGTGAGTTGTAAAAGTTGAGTTATTCCCACCACCATGCTCCATGTGTAAAATTAAAGCCGAGTCTAAAACTTTTGCTTCAATATCAGTATATTTTTTATCCGGTCTAAGAAGTCTTAAAATATTTTCAGCTGTTGATAAGCTTTTATCCGGATAATGTATGTACATACTTTCACCCAAATCATAATGCGCATAGGCATGATAAGCATAGATTGCTAATAATGGAAAAACACTAATCAGCATTAAGCTCTGATTTAGAACATTAGGAATAGATATATCGTTTACATTAGGATCATATGTTGCTAGAGTCAATAAAGAACGGCTCATTGAGTTCATTACATCGGCACTAGGTGCTTTCATAATAATATCTCGAACAAAATTAGTTGGTAAGGTTCTTTTTTTGGCTAACAATACTCTAAAGTCAGCTAACTGCTGTGAAGTCGGTAATTCTCCAAATAATAGTAGGTACGCAACTTCCTCAAAGCCAAACCGTTGATCTTCCCTAAATCCTTGGACCAAATTCTTAACATTATAACCTCGGTATTCCAAAATACCTGGAATAGGTTCACGTGTCCCGTCAGCTTTAACTCTTACAGATTGAATCATGGAAATATTAGTTAATCCAGCTAAAACCCCCTTACCATCAATATCACGTAAGCCTTTTTTTACATCATACTTACTATAATCTTCATTACTAATTTTAGTATTCTCTTCTGTTTTATTAGCAAGTTCTAAAATTTCATCAGTAATTTGAAACTCTTTTGTCATCTTAACCTCCTTTATTCAGTTAAACTACAAAACCATTAAGCAACTAACAAAGCTTTTTGTATTGCTTAATTTTAATTTATAATTCATGCATTGTCTAATAGATAAATCATTCTTTTTAATATATTTTTATTTTTTTGCTGAAAAGTACTATAAATTAATTTTCATTTCTTGTCTGTTTCTGATAAAATAAAAAATGAAAGCGCTTACTTGTTGTGGGGGATAAAATTAAGGGGGGATTTTGTATGGCATCAATCAATCACTACTATCGAAATGAAATTTCAAAAAAAAATGCTTTGTTCTCAATGATTAGGCAAACAGTAGAGCCTGCTTTTTACACTAATACTGTAACACACATTAATAATCGAGAGCAAGCTTATCATTTAGCAGAAAACGCCAAAGGAACAATCGTAACAGATTTACCCATTTTAGAGCCAGAAAAGCAAGGCTTACCCTCAGGTGCAAAGATATTAGTCTTTAATGATGGCGAAATTGTTGGTAGAACCTCAGCGGCAAGAAAAATCATTGGTCAACCCGGTGTAGATGAAAATAAAATGGCAAAAATCGTAAGAGAAGCCGTCTATCACCTTTCCCGAAAAGAAACGCTTACTACTGATGTTATCGTCGGTTTAAATCCAAAGTTTACTATTAAATCCCATCTTTTAGTACCTAAGGGATACGAAAACAACTTGCTGAGCTACTTATTAAATTTTCAAGAAATTGATATCCCATCTAAAAAAATATACGAGCAATCCACCTCTATTCCAGTTAGTGATATTTTAGTTATTGCTGATCCTGAATGGCAGCACCCTGAATATCCTTATGGCTTAGTGCTATTTGATCCACTACATAACACAGCAGTTATACTTGGCTTACGATACTTTGGAGAATTGAAGAAAGGTACCTTAACACTTGCTTGGGCTTCAGCACATAGAAATGGCTTCATCGCCTGCCATGGTGGAATGAAACAATATACTAAATTGGATGGTAGTAACTTTACAATGGCTGCTTTTGGACTATCAGGCTCCGGAAAATCAACTATTACTTTAGCTAAGAATGAAAGTAAATATAAAGTGACCGTTCTACACGATGATGCTTTTGTTATTTCTGAAGAAAATGGTATTACCATTGCCTTAGAACCAGCCTATTTTGATAAAACTCAGGACTACCCATTGACCCACCCAAGTGTTGAATATTTTCTAACCTGTCAAAATGTCGGGGTAACGTTAGATAATCAAGGCAAAAAAGTAATTGTTACTGAAGATATTCGTAACGGAAATGGTCGAACAGTTAAAAGTAAACTGGTGACGCCAAATAGAGTCGACTGTATTAATGAAAAAATAGATGCAATTTTTTGGATTATGAAAGACGATAGTTTGCCACCAGTTCTAAAAATTGAGGACCCTAAGCTGGCTGCAATTTTTGGACTAACACTAGCTACAAAGCGTTCTACTGCTGAAAACATTGTAGAAGCCACAGATTTAGACCAAATTGTTATTGAGCCGTTTGCAAATCCATTTCGTGCCTATCCGCTTAGTGAAGATTTCAATAAATTTACCAGTCTATTCGCGAGTAAGCAGACTAGCTGCTATATTTTAAATACTGGTCATTTTAATAACTTAAAAATTAAGCCTGAGCATACGTTAAGCGCTATCGAATCAATTGTGGATGGATCCGCAAAGTTTACAACATTTGGACCGTTAGAAAAAATTTATTATTTACCTTCTGAAAAATTTGAACCTGATTTTACGGATCCAGTTTACTTAAATAAGCTGAAAGCACGAATGCAAGACCGATTAGATTTTATTATCCAAAAAAAAGCAGAGCTTGATGGCTATAACGCTTTACCTGATGGTATTGAAAAAATTCTTCAATTAATTATTAATAATTTAAAATAATATTATTCTTTACGGAAATTGGATTAATGACCTTTAATGACGTAGAAAATTCGGTAATTGTTGGCATTTGCTTGCAATCCAGTGTTAATGACCAGCGTTTAGAAAATTAGAGAAAAAGTACGCACGAGCTAAGCTTATACGCTTTTTTTCTAAAATTCTACAACGCTAAATGGTCATTTTAGCCTTTAGATAATATTCAGAAATTTATCTATTTCCCTATGGCATCGAAGTTGTCGCTTTAGCGACTTACGTAAAAGCCAGTCACAACGTGCTTAGCATATTTCACGTTTATTTACTCGGGCATACACTATCCGAGCAAAAAATTTACTTGTTTGAGAATTTTTAGGCAATTTAACCCGTGACTTACAAACATTACGAAAACGGTAAGGACTTATGTTACAGCTGCTTTACTCCCAAGCAAAACTAACCGAAATTTGATACTGCTCACGAATTAAATATAAATCCTGAACTACAGACTCTGGAATTGGAATGCCCGTCTTTTTTCTACTCTGATTCTCTAAGTATTCTTTTTCACCTGCTACTATTATTTTTTCGCCTTCCTTTTTGCAATCACGAAGCAGCCTTAAAGTATCTCCGACACTTTTTCTAAATTCAGATTGCTCAATAAACAGCTCTGGATTGATTGCAATAAAAAAATGCCCCACAGACTTCTGATCAGTTTGCTGATAGTCACCACAAAATTTGCTACCGCTTTGAACTATTGTTGACATTAGTTCAACAATCAGCCCTAAGCCAAATCCTTTAAAACCAGCTTCTAGCTCCGAAAAGCCCCCCAACGGTGCAAGCGTGTACACCTTATGTTTGATACCAGCCAATGCCTGTGCAGGGTTATTCACAGCATTACCCTTCTCGTCTCTTACCCAACCATTTGGCAACATCTTGCCGACTTTTTGATAGTATTCAATCTTACCGACTGAAATTGTAGAGGTTGCGCCATCAAAGAGAAATGGAAAAGGCTCATCTGAAGGAAAGCTAACAGCAATGGGGTTAGTCCCTAATATTGGCTGTGTACCATTAATTGAAGCTACTAATCTACTGGCATTGGTGCCACTAATACCAATCAAGCCTTCTTTTGCCGCTAAAAACGGGCCATAGCCCGCCGCACCATAATGTGATGAATTTCTGACAAAAATAACGGCAATTCCAGTTTTTTTGGCTTTTTCAATCGCTAGCTTCATCGCCTTATTGGCAATAATTAATCCGAGACCATTGTGTCCATCTATTACTGCTCCAGATAGACTTTCTTTAACAATTGAAATTGATGAATTGACTTGAATTAACCCTTCTGCAATTCTATCAATGTAAAACTGTTTCAATCTGCCAATTCCATGTGAATCTATCCCTCTTAAATCAGCAAACATTAAAACTTCACTTGCAATCTTCGCTTCCTCTGGCTGCAGACCAACAGCCAAAAAACTTCTATAAATAAAATCATAGAGCACATTCGCTGATTCATAATAAATAGTTCTTTTCATTTTATTCTCCTCCATCACCTCAATCATTTTCTCATATTTATCCCAGAAAAATAAGTACTCAAAAAGCTATCACGTGATATCCACAAGTTATCCACAAAAAGTTATCCACATATGTTAATAACTTTTTCTTTTACCTTAATTTTACATTCTTATGCTTATTCATGTCAGAATAATGTTATAATGGTTAAAAAATTAGTGGAGAAAGTGATATGAAAAAAGAAAGTTTAGATTATAAAGTAATTGAATTGGTAACTAGAACTTACCTCAATAATGGAGCAGTTGAGGCGGAAATCGACAAGCAAAAATTTAAAGTTGAATTAAAAAAACGTGGTGAGATTGACTACTTAAAATTATTCATTAATAATAAACAAAAAGCAGAGGTAGAGGTTAACCATACTAAAAGTCGCTTAATTTTTTTAGATGAATACGACTCAAATGCCATTAAATATGTCCAACCTTTTATCATTGGACTAGGCTTAAAAAAGGATAGCATTAAAAATTACAAAGCCTTTTAGCAAATTCTTAGGCTTTGAAAGCAGCAAAAACGCCCACAAATTTGAGGGCGTTTTATTATTTTGACAAGTATGCTATTCAATTCCAACTCTAAATCTCATATCATATTCTCCATTAGTTTCCCGGTTGTATGGTGCCGAAACGAGAACAGCCTTCGTCTTCAAATTAGAATTATAAATTTTAGATATAATATCATAGCGATCATCATAAAAAGCAAACAGATTTTCTGATTTAATAATTGGAAATTTATTTTCACTAAAATGAATGCGATCAAAAGGAATACCAAACTTCCTTAACGCTTCAATTGTAATGCCAGCATATTGAATTGCTCTAGCTGTGATAATCACAATTTCACTTCCCAGTAAATGCTCTTCACGTAGATAGGTTACCATTTTCTGATTTGGAATAGATTTCTTAATAATTTCAACCTGACTTTCAGGCGCCATCGTTCCCCAGTAAATTGTATCAAAATCCTTTTGAGTCATCGTTTGGATAGACATATTTGAATTAGTTTTTAAATTCATGACCTCAATTGCTTTTTGAATTGAAAAGACGACACCATCTAAATCAAATCCAATGACTCTCTTTTGAACTGGATATTTAATTAGCTCAGTATCCTCATTAATAAAAACTTTATCCAAAAAAACATCCTCCACAATTTTATTTAAGCTATCTTTAATTTCATCATTATTAATTGCTGCTGCCTCTAATTCGGCCTTACTCACGAAATCAACCATTTAACATACCTCCTAAAAATTTATTATTATCTATCTCTATTATAATTCAAAAAAAGGTTTATTTCCTTTTAGAATCTTACTAATATGATAATAACTATGCTAAACTTAGTTCAATTTAAACAATCGGAGTGTTAATCATGAATCAAGAAAAAAATAATGAAACAATCAAGCTGACCACCTTTGAAAAAAGCGAGCTTTGGATAGAAGGCATTTTTACATTACTAATAATGATACTATTAAATCTATCAATTATTTTTGTATTAAATATCATTCTTGTCCAAAATGCTGAATTTAATAATCTTATTTTTGCTACCAAGCAGCAATTTGTTACTTTTTTTAATTCGGCTACATTTTATTCATGGCAAAAATTTTATATCGCCATAATGCTAATCATTGATATATGGGTTGTTGTATGGCGTCTTAAAAGACGCTATCGTCAAATGCAGCTAAGTCATATCATAAATGAATTGCATTATATCTCTTTAGGAAATTTCGAGCATCGGATCCCCTTTAAGCTCAAGGGCGATCTAGAGCAAGTCGTTCAAAGTATTAATTCACTCGTTGACTCTACTCTCCAAGCAATTGAAGAAGAAAGGGCCATCGAAAAAAGTAAAGATGAGTTAATTACTAATGTCAGTCATGATATCCGAACACCGCTCACTTCAATTTTAGGCTACCTAGGCTTAATCGAGGAAAACAAGCTGCTGCAAACTGATGACATTCGTAGCTACACTCATGTTGCTTTCTCAAAAGCAAAACAGATGAAAGTGCTCGTTGATGATCTTTTTGAATACACTAAAGTAAGACAGCCCAATAAATCCCTTACCTTTTCTAACATTGATTTGCACGCAATGATTGATCAGCTTTCGGTTGAATTTGAACTTCAAGCACAAAAAAAGGCAGTAATATTCAGTGTTTCGACAGATCCTGAAAAGATATACGTAGAATTAAATCCCGAAAAGTTTGTACGTGTTTTCGAAAATCTTATTACAAATGCTTTGAAATATGGTAAAGACGCAACTATTATTGAAATTAATGCCAAGATTATTGGAAAAGAGGTTATTATTACCGTTCGGAATAACGGACAACAAATTCCACCGCAAAGTCTTGATAAGCTTTTTGATCGTTTTTATCGCGTGGAGGACTCAAGAAATCAAGAAACTGGTGGATCAGGATTAGGGCTAGCAATTGCACAAAATATTATCGCACAGCATCATGGTTATATCTATGCTGAATCTAATCATGACTGGACAAGTTTTATCATTCATTTACCACTAAAACAAAATTTTTTACGTAATAGTAAATAGAGATTAAAATGGAATTATAAGAAATAATAGATAACAAGGTGGAGGATTATAATGAAAGCAGAAATTATTGCAGTTGGAACGGAATTACTAACTGGTCAAGTCGTAAATACTAATGTGACCTATATTTCAGAACAGCTTGCAACTTTAGGTATTGATGTTTATTTCCATACTAGCGTCGGAGATAATCCTGAACGAATGACTCAAAGTATTCAAATCGCCGAATCACGCAGTGACTTAATTATTCTATGTGGTGGACTTGGTCCAACAGACGATGATATTACAAAGCAAATTTTAGCCAAGCATCTAAATAAAAAGCTCATAATTGAGCCCCAGGCAATGCAGAACTTAGATTATTTTTTTCAAAACAGTCAATATATTCGTACGCCAAACAATGATTTACAGGCTCTAATCATTGATGGTGCAAAACCTCTACAAAATAGGACCGGACTAGCTGTTGGCTCATTTTTAACGAATAGTCAAAAGCAGTACGCTATCTTGCCTGGCCCTCCCAGCGAATTAAAACCAATGTTCACTGAGCAATTAATGCCGCTCTTAAATGATGAAAATAGTAACGATACTTTGTTCTCCAGAGTAATCCGATTTTTTGGTATTGGCGAAAGTCAGCTCGTAACGAGGCTTGATCAATATATTAAAAATCAAACTGATCCAACGATTGCGCCGTACGCAAAAACTGGTGAGGTCACGCTTCGATTATCCACTAAGGCCAAAAATTTGCAAGATGCTGAAAGCAAACTCAATAATTTTGAACAAGAAATTGTTACCGCTGGTAATTTGTCAGAATTTATATATGGGTACGGCGAAGACAATTCAATTGAAAAAGTTGCATTCCAGCTCTTAAAAAAATACCAAAAGACAATTACAGCTGCAGAGAGCTTAACCGCGGGCTTGTTTCAAGCAACATTAGCAAAGTTTTCTGGCGCATCTGAGATATTTCCTGGAGGGTTTGTGACATACAGCGCAGACACAAAAGCAAGATTATTAGATATTCCATTAGACGACCTAAAGGCTTATGGCGTAGTTAGTGAATGGACAGCAAAAATAATGGCTGAACAGGCACAAGCAAAGCTAAATACTGATTATGCAATTAGCTTTACAGGGGTTGCAGGTCCTGAGAATTTAGAAAATCAGCCAGTTGGAACAGTATGGCTAGCACTCGCACGTAAAAATCAATCAACCATCACAAAATTAGTGAAAATTTCAAGAGATCGTGATTATATTCGTAAAATGAGCGTTATGCACGGCATGAATCTAATTATTCATGAATTAAATCATAAAAAAGATTGAATTTTCCACTCTATTTCAATATAATTGAAATGAAAGCTCATCATTTAGCGATCATATAATTAATTTATAGTAAAAATTAGTATTTATAAAGGAGTAATCATTTGGCAAAGAAAAAAAGAGATTTATCTAATATTCGACGCAACGAAGGGGCGGCTCGAGAGGCTGCACTAGAAAATGCTCTCAAACAAATTGAAAAAGAATTCGGGACTGGTTCACTAATGAAGTTAGGTGATCAAAGTGATCGTCAAATCGATGTTATTTCAAGCGGATCATTAGCCTTAGATATTGCCTTAGGTGTAGGTGGTTTTCCAAGAGGGAGAATTGTTGAAATCTTCGGCTCTGAATCATCTGGTAAAACAACTATTACGCTTCAAGCCATCGCACAGGTTCAAAAGCAAGGTGGCATCGCTGCCTTTATTGATGCTGAGCATGCTCTAGATCCTGTATACGCTGAAAAATTAGGAGTTAATGTTGACGAGCTCTACCTATCACAGCCTGATAGTGGCGAACAGGGGTTAACCATCGCCCAAACCCTGATTGAATCTGGCGCCATCGACCTAATCGTTATTGATTCAGTTGCCGCTCTTGTGCCACAAACCGAAATTGATGGAACAATTGAAGATCAACAGGTTGGTTTACAGGCGCGTATGATGAGCAAGGGATTAAGACGAATTTCAAGCTCTATTAATAAAACTAAAACAGTTGTCATCTTTATTAACCAGCTTCGCGATAATATTGGTGGTTTTGGTCCAGCTGCACCAGTATCAACAACACCTGGCGGACGTGCATTAAAATTTTATGCAACACAGCGTATTGAGGTCGGAAAAGGAACACAAATTAAGCAAGGTGATGAGCGCTTAGGGAATGAAATGAAAATTACTGTTAAGAAAAATAAAGTGGCACCACCATTTAAAATTGCAACACCTGATATGATCTATGGTGAAGGCGTATCACCATACGGTGAAGTTCTCAAGCTAGGGGAAACAGTTGGTTTTATCAAAAAAAGTGGTGCTTGGTTCTCAGCAAACGAAGAACGTATTGGACAAGGCGCCGAAAAGGCTCGTCAATGGTTGAGGGATAACCCTGAAAAATACGAAGAATTTAGAGCTCAAATTAGAGAACACTTTGATTTACCTTTAGAAATTGAGCTAGGCGAGCAGCAAGAAGAGATAAAATCAGACAAGCCATCACGTAAAAATGCTACCAAAAAGGCAGCCACAGAAGAAATTGAGATTGATGATTCGGATTTAGAAGAGGAAATTGAATTAGATATTAAATAATTTTTTTCCTTATGGTTAAGCAAGTAAATAACATTTAATATCCAAAATTTGCCCAAAACAAAACGTTAATTTAGAGAGCTACATATCATTTAGCTCCGAATAAAGAAGCCAGTAGCTGTGAAATAGCTACTGGCTTCTTTATCGTTATTTTGCATAATCAACTGCACGCGTTTCTCGCACAACTGTAACCTTAATGTGTCCGGGATAATCCAGTTCATTTTCAATTCTATTTTTTATATCATGAACTAAGTGAATTGCTTGTGCATCATCAATTAGCTCTGGTTTAACCATTACTCGAACCTCACGACCCGCTTGAATGGCAAAGCTAGATTCTACGCCATCAAAGCTATTAGATATATTTTCTAAGTTTTTCAAGCGTGTAATGTAATTTTCAAGTGACTCACTTCTAGCACCTGGTCTTGCTGCCGATAATGCATCCGCAGCTGCAACCAAAACAGCAATGACTGAGGTAGCTGCCGTGTCTCCATGGTGGGAGGCAATAGTATTAATCACAACGGTATTTTCATTGTACTTCTGAGCAAGCTCTGCACCAATTTCAACGTGCGAGCCTTCAATTTCATGATCTAGTGCTTTACCAATATCATGTAAGAATCCTGCGCGTTTAGCCAAAGCAATATTTTCACCGAGCTCCCCAGCGAGAGCACCTGAAAGCTTAGCAACCTCAACTGAATGACTTAACACATTTTGACCGTAGGAAGTTCTAAAATGCAAACGCCCCATTATTTTAATTAAATCTGGATGCAGAGTTGCTGCACCAATTTCAAAGGCAGCTGCCTCACCGTATTCTCGAATTCTTTGGTCCATTTCCTTACGAGATTTTTCCACCATCTCCTCAATGCGAGCTGGATGGATACGTCCATCTTGAATTAAGGCCTCTAAGGCCATCCGAGCAATCTCACGACGAATTGGATCAAATCCTGATAATACAACCGCTTCAGGAGTATCATCAATAATAATATCAATACCTGTTAAAGTTTCCAAGGCACGAATATTACGACCCTCACGTCCAATGATTCTGCCCTTCATCTCGTCGTTAGGTAAAGTAACAACCGAAACAGTTTGCTCTGCAACTTCATTTCCTGAAACTCTTTGCATTGCAAGGGACAAAATATTTTTAGCCTTACGTTCAGCTTCTTCCTTTGCTTGTAGCTCTGCCTCTTTAATCATTGTCGCAGTTTCTTGAGTTAAACTATCCTTAGTTTCTCTTAAAATTGCCGTTTTCGCTTCATCATGAGTAAATTGAGCAATTCTTTCTAGCTCAAGCTTTTGTGCTTCAATTAATTGATTTACATTATCTTCACGATCATTAATCAATTTTGATTTTTCAATCAACTGTTCTTCTCGATCATTTAAGGACATCTCGCGTTTATCGCTTTGAATAACTTTATTATCCAAAGATTCTTCACGCTGCAATAAACGATTTTCCTGCTGTTTTAACGAATTTTTTTGTTCCTTAAATTCATTTTCAATTTCAGAACGATATTTTTGGCTTTCTTCCTTTGCTTCTAGTAACGATTCTTTTTTTAATGTTTCAGCTTCTTTTTCGGCTAATTTAGCTTCTGCTTTAATTTCATCTGCTTCTGCCTTAGCTGCTGCTACAATATTTTTAGCATCTTCTTCAGCGATTTTTTTAATATCTTCTTGTTCTTCAGCTTGTTTGTTAGCAAGAACTGTTTTAACTAAAAAACCAATAACTAATCCAATGACTGTGAAAATGACGATTAATAATAACTGCATATTTCACCTTCATCTATTATTTTTCATATAGCATAAATAAAAATTATACTATACTACTTAATTTTATCTTTTAGTTATATTTTAGTCAAACTTTGTTTTAATTTTTTTATAAAAATAAAGAGATTAAAATCCGAGGAAATAATCTCTTTAGTATTTCTTTATTTAAAATTACAGCTCAACTGGGAAAATCCAGCCCTCTGGTGAAGTCTTATCACCAAATTGAATACCGACTAGTTCATCATAAAGCTTTCTTGTAATTGGACCGACCTCTGATTCAGAATAGAAAACATGAAAATTATCTTTATTTTGAATACCACCTATTGGCGAAATTACTGCCGCTGTCCCACACGCACCAGCTTCCACAAATTTTTCTAAATCATTAATATAAACATCCCCTTCAATAGCTTTTAAGCCTAATCTCGACTCCGCAAGCTCTAATAGAGAGTATTTAGTAATACTTGGTAAAATAGAAGGACTTAATGGTGTGACAAACTCATTATCCTTAGTAATACCAAAAAAGTTGGCTGAACCGACCTCCTCAATTTTTGTATGGGTCGCTGGATCCAAATAAATAACATCTGAAAATTTATGACTGTGGGCATAACTACCTGGTAATAATGATGCCGCGTAATTACCACCTACTTTGGCTGCTCCGGTACCATGAGGCGCAGCCCGATCATAGTCATATGAAACAATAAAGTTTGTTGGTGCTAACCCCCCTTTAAAATATGGGCCAACAGGCATTGCAAAAACGGTAAATATATATTCTTCAGCTGGTTGAACACCAATAATATCACCAACACCAATTAATAAAGGTCTTAAATATAGAGTAGCGCCACTTTCATATAGTGGCACAAACTCATGATTCGCCTTGACAACTTCTTTACACGCATTTACAAACTTGTCAGTCGACACCTCTGGCATCATTAAGCGATTAGCTGTTTTTTGAAGTCTTTCTGCATTTTTATCTGGACGAAACAGTTGAATACTGCCGTCTTTTTTTCGATATGCCTTTAGTCCTTCAAATGCCTCTTGACCATAATGCAATGCTGGTGAACTTTCTGAAATATGCAATGTTGAATCTTCAGTCAAACAACCATCATCCCATTTGCCATCTTTATAGTAAGAGATAAAACGAAAAGGTAATTTCATATAATTAAATCCTAAATTGCTCCAATCAATATCTACCAAACTAAAAAACTCCTTTAAATTTATTTTTTTTAATTAATTATCATGTACAATATAGTGTATGACTATTTTAAGTAAGATTCAATCATTTATCAAAAAATTCTGAAAATTTAGGTGATTTTTATGTTTTTATTAACAACAAATACACAATTAACGGCTCAAATGGAAAAACAGGTTAATGTCTTTGAAAGGTTATGGCAAAAAATTGACTGGGATAACATCTTAAGCATCATTGTTTCCAAAAGTCTCTTAATACTAATTACAAGTATTATATTCTTTGTATTTTATCGAGTCGGTAAAGTAATTTTAAATCGAAGCTTTAAAAAATATAGTCAAGTCAACTTTGTCAATGAAACGCGAACAATGACCGTAAAAAAATTAACTGAGAGCATTTTCCAATATGCAGTCCTATTCTTTTACATCTATACGGTTCTTTCAATATTTGGGATTCCTGTTGGCTCATTAATTGCTGGAGCAGGAATAGCTGGGATTGCACTAGGACTTGGTGCGCAAGGCTTTATGAATGATTTAATCACAGGTATGTTCATTTTTATCGAACGCCAATTTGATGTCGGGGATCGGATTAAAATTCAGGGAAATGGATTAACAATTGAAGGTAATGTTATTTCTATCGGCATTCGATCTACTAGAGTTAAAGATTTTGATGGTAGCATCCACTTTATCCCAAATAGAAATATCGTAATGGTGACCAACTTCTCCAGAAGTGAAATTCGCACTAATATTGATTTCCAAATCTCATCAAATACCGATATTGACCTTGCTGAAAAATTAATATTGGATGTAAATCGCAAGCTAAATCAGAAGCTAAATTCAAAAATGACTAGGTCAAGTGAATATTTAGGGACTATCCAATTACCAACTGGGCAAATTGTTCTAAGAACTGCAATATATTCAAGTAATTTAGAATCCACAGCACTTACTGCTGAATTTAATAAGGCCTATTTTGAGGCTTTTCAAAATGAAAAAATTGAATTACCAGACTATTTTTATAATCCACATAAATAAATAAAATACACTACTCACCATGAGAAATTTGGCTGATTAGTGTATTTTACATTTTCTTTCGAATAATTGACAAAAAATTGCTTTTTTTTACATATTATTGACTAATTAATGTACCAAAGCCTTCATCGGCAAACAATTCTAATAAAATTGAATGCTCAACTCTACCATCAATAATTACTGCTTCTTTTAATCCCTTATTCATTGCATTGATACAAGAATCAATTTTAGGGATCATACCGCCTGAGATAATGCCCGAATCAATTAAATTTGGAATTTCTTTAATATTTATTTCAGAAATTAAGCTTTCAGGATTATCAACATCCCTCAATACACCACGCACATCTGTAAGCAGTATAAACTGCTCGGCATTAACAGCAGCAGCAATATCGGCAGCAGCAATATCGGCATTGATATTGTAAAATTGACCAGTATGATCAATTCCTGTAGTTGCAATCACTGGAATATAATTATTCTCTAAGGCTAATAAAATTGGCTCTGGATTAATTGAAGTAATTTCACCGACATATCCAAATTTCTCATCAAGCTGTTCAGCTTGAATCATTGCACCATCTATCCCTGATAGACCAATCGCTTTAACTCCAAGCTCATAAAGATCAGCTACCAAGGATTTATTAACTTTTCCAGAAAGTACTGTTGCTACAATTTCAACCGCTTCCTTATCAGTATACCTTAGCCCATCAATAAACTTTGTTTCTTTCCCTAGCCTATGAAGAGTTCTTGATATATCTGGACCACCACCATGAACAAGCACAATTTTAACACCAACCATTTGAAGCAATGCAATATCTTTCATAACAGAAATTTTAAGTGCCTCATTGCTCATTGCATTTCCACCATATTTGACTACAATCGTCTGGCCTGAATATTTTTGCATATAAGGTAATGCTTCCAATAGTATTTCCGCTCTTTTTTGTCTCCTCAATTTAATTCTCCTTGTATATTACATGTATATTTATACAAATATATCATATAAAATGATAATATTCAATATTTAAATAATAATTATACAAAAAAGCATAACGAATTAATAATATAATTCGTTATGCTAAAATATTACAGCTCTATAATAAATTGAACTGATAAATATTTCAGGTCAATTTTTAATTATCTTGAAATAATAAAAAAGATATATCATCCTGAGGTGCGTGAATTTAGGTTTGTGTCACGGAAAAAATCTCGTTTTCGCAAGCAAACAGCACAATTAGAAATATTTCTAAAGCTGCAGCAGCCTGTGTAGTATGAACAACACTAAAAGGCAGTCGTCCGAAGACGGCTGCTTAATATCCATATCAACCATTTTAATAAAATCAGTCCGATTTGACATTGAGCCAATATTACTCAGCAGCCAATAAATAAGGATAAACAGGCTGATCGCCTTGATAAATTTCAACCTCTATTTCAGCATTTATTGCCTCAATATCACTTGCAAGCTTTTCTGCAATTTTTTGCTTGCCATCTTCACCAATGATAATTGTAACAATTTCTGTTTCATCAGTAATCATTTTCGTCAAGGTTGCTAAAGTAGCAGCTTCGATATCTTTATCCGAAACAACTAATTTACCGTTAATCATACCAATGTTTTCACCTTTTTTCACTTCAACTGCATCAATAGTTGTGTCACGGACTGCGTGCGTTACCTGACCAGAAACAACTGATGCAAAGCTTTCAGTCATTGCCTGAACATTATCATCAATTGATTTAGAATCATTAAATCCAAGTAATGCAGACATGCCCTCACTTGCTGTGCGGGTTGGTACAACTCTAACTTGAATATCACTGACTTCTGCAGCCTGCTCAGCAGCCATTTGAATATTTTTATTATTTGGTAAAATAATTACCTTCTCAGCATGAACCTTTTCGATCGCCTTGACTAAATCTTCTGTTGATGGATTCATTGTCTGACCACCAGAAACAACATAAGTGGCTCCCATGGATTTTAACAATTCTCCCAAACCTTTTCCTGCTGCAACAGCAATAACTGCATAAGGTATTCTAGTAAGACTTCGGCTAGTATCCTGTTTAGTATCATGCTCTAAAATAGTTTCATGCTGTAAACGCATATTATCAACTTTAACCTTGGTCAGAGAACCGTATTTTAGGCCTTGCTTCAAAACCTCACCCGGATCTTCTGTATGAACATGAACCTTAATAATTTCATCATCATTAACAACTAATAACGAGTCACCAATGCTGTTTAAATAATTTCTAAATTGGTCATAATCAAAAGCTTCAACCACAGTTGGTCCTTCACCAATTTTAACCATAATTTCAGTACAATAGCCAAATTTAATATCTTCAGTTGCTAATTGCCCCTGAACAGAACGGTGATGCTCGGCATTAACCATTTCATCCATTGTACCAGGATTAGCCTTAAAATCTACTGCTGCTAAAAATTCTCCAGTAATCGCTGCTAAAAAGCCCTCATAGATAAACAATAAACCTTGACCACCAGAATCAACAACACCAACTTCCTTCAAAACTGGTAACATTTCTGGCGTTTTATCCAAAGCGATTTTCGCACCCTTAACCGTTTTTTCCATAATTACTGCAATATCTTCTGATTCATTTACAGCCTTAGTTGCAGCAATTGCTGCTCCACGTGCAACAGTTAGAATGGTTCCCTCAACAGGCTTCATAACAGCCTGATACGCTGTCTCAACACCCCTTTGGAGCGCCTCAGCAAAATCTACCCCACTCAATTCATCCTTATCAATAATTGCTTTACCAAAACCTCTAAATATTTGAGATAAGATAACACCTGAATTACCACGTGCCCCCATTAAAAGCCCTTTAGATAAATCTTGGGCTAACAAACCTACTTTGGTTTGAGAGGAATCAGCAACAGCCTTTGCACCACTCGTCATAGTCAAATTCATATTTGTTCCAGTATCACCATCAGGGACCGGAAATACATTTAAAGAATCCACGTAATCAGCATTTTCAGACAACCGTGCTGCACCTGCCTGCACCATCTCTTGAAAAAGACTTTTAGTTATTATTGTTTCCACTTCTATCCTCCTACTCCGACAATACTCTAACGCCTTGGACGAAGACATTAACCGAGTTCGCAGAAATACTAAGTTGATTTTCTAAATTGTACTTCACACGTTCCTGAATATTTTTGGAAACCTCTGAAATTTTTGTACCATAGCTCACAACAACATAAACATCAACAGCAATACCATTTGCTTCCTCACGAACAATAACGCCCTTTGAATAATCTTCTCGGCGTAAAATCGCATTTAGGTTATCTCTAATTTGCTTCTTAGAAGCCATACCGACTACGCCAAATATTTCTGTCGCCGCACCACCAACAATTGTTGCAATTGTTTCGTTAGAAATTTCAATGATGCCTGAATTAGTATTAATTTTAACAGTCATTTTTAATCCTCCATAAAATTGGATATAATCATTTATAATTATAACATACACCTTTACGGATTATATTATAAATGCACAAAAAAAGGCTGGCTAACCAACCTATCAGTTAATTTAATAAAAAAGATGATTAAACACGTTCAACTTTTCCAGATTTCAAAGCACGAGCTGATGCCCAAACTTTTTTAGGTTTTCCGTCAATTAAAACAGTAACCTTTTGCAAATTAGGTTTAACAGTACGTTTCGTTTTATTCATAGCGTGAGAACGATTGTTTCCGCTAGAAGTTTTACGACCAGTAAAGTAACATACTTTAGCCATGGGTCCCTCCAAAATTTTATTTCATTATTATTTTCAGTATTACAATCATACTAAATAACTCTATCATAAAATCAAATTGATTTCAAGACGAATTAACGCTTTCGAATAAAACCTACTTAAGTAAGCTACGAAAACTAAAGCGGGTGACGAGAATCGAACTCGCGTAGCTAGCTTGGAAGGCTAGGGTTCTACCATTAAACTACACCCGCAAAGATGATTCCTAGAGGAGTCGAACCTCTAACCGCTTGATTCGTAGTCAAGTACTCTATCCAGTTGAGCTAAGGAACCAAAAAATAAAAAAAGCAATTTGTTTCCAAATTGACGTCATGCACAATATGAATTTGAACACGACAAAGTGCCGAGGACCGGAATCGAACCGGTACGGTGATCACTCACCGCAGGATTTTAAGTCCTGTGCGTCTGCCAGTTCCGCCACCCCGGCTGAAACTAACAACTTTCGTTGTCGACTAAGCGAAAGACGGGGTTCGAACCCGCGACCCCCACCTTGGCAAGGTGATGTTCTACCACTGAACTACTTTCGCATTATATTGATGCCGGCTACATGATTCGAACACGCGACCCTCTGATTACAAATCAGATGCTCTACCAACTGAGCTAAGCCGGCTACAAAAATTATAATGCGGGTGAAGGGACTTGAACCCCCACGCCGTAAGGCGCTAGATCCTAAATCTAGTGCGTCTGCCAATTCCGCCACACCCGCAATATAAAATGAGTCGTACTGGGCTCGAACCAGTGACCCTCTGATTAAAAGTCAGATGCTCTACCAACTGAGCTAACGACTCGTAAATTAAAACGATTGACTACGGCTGGTATTCTTATAGCCAATGGAGGTTGACGGGATCGAACCGCCGACCCTCTGCTTGTAAGGCAGATGCTCTCCCAGCTGAGCTAAACCTCCAATAAACCAAATGATCCGTACGGGAATCGAACCCGTGTTACCGCCGTGAAAGGGCGGTGTCTTAACCGCTTGACCAACGGACCCACAGATAAAAAAAAGACGGAGAGTAAGGGATTCGAACCCTTGATACAGGATTTTACCCATATACATGATTTCCAATCATGCTCCTTCGGCCAACTCGGACAACTCTCCAAATTGACGTAAACTCCGGCAGTAGGACTCGAACCTACGACATCATGATTAACAGTCATGCGCTACTACCAACTGAGCTATGCCGGAATAACGAAAGAGATCAACTGATCTCTTTCTCTCGCATGGCAACTTCCTAG
>NZ_JABJXU010000022.1 GCF_013155265.1 Enterococcus sp. MMGLQ5-1
TACGCAGTATTTTACGCAGTAGTGTTAAAATTGATAGAAATTTAATGCATTGATAAATTTTAAATAATACTAATTTTTGTTGATAAAACAACGTAATGAAATTAGATGAAAACCTTGATAAATAAGATGCTGATAAGCAGCAGTGGCGAACTTATCGTTGTGATTTTATTGAAGATATTAAGGTTAAGGTCAGCAACCAATCGCTCTATTCTGATGAAACGTTAAAAATGATTTATCAGATTCAAAAAAAACAAGACCGAACGGCACATTTTAGAGTTAAGGTATCTGAAGAGGGAAAAGATTATTTTTTAAAAAGAAAATTTTCAAGCATGTCCTTAATAACGGAAAAAAATGATTATTTTATTGTTGGTGATTATAATCCGAGCGAATTACATTTTTTAGCAAGTTATTTTCTTGGCTTTGGTGAAAATATTGAGATATTGAAGCCTGAAAGTCTAAAAAGAGCGTATTTAAAATGCTTAAATAGAATATTAAAAAAATATCAAGCTTAGCTAATTGGATTTAGCAGTCAGACTTGATATTTTGGTTATTGTATTTGTAATAATTATAAAAAAGTTGTAATCAGGGCCAATATTGCGAGGCCGCCTTGAGTGATTATAATTTTTTTATTGCTTGTTAGACTACCGTAAATTGCGACTAAGATAATATAGCAAAGTAATAAACGACTGATTTCAAGTGAATTGCTCGAGAAAAAAACGCTGTACAGCAAGCCTAAACCAATCAGTCCGTTATAGATACCCTGGTTTTTAAATAATACTGTTACATTTTTTAATTTCAATTCATTTATTGGCATTTTGAATACTCGACTAGTTGTTTCTGAATGAGTTGCAAAGGTTTCTAAATACATGATATAGAAGAATTCGATTGCAACGAGAATAATTAAAGCTGATGAAAAAATTGACATTAGGTTACTCCCTTTAAAACTATTTAAAAGTTGTTATTTTTTCGGCTGCCAAACGAACGGACTCATAACCAATCTCATCAGCTTTTCCGATTGAAATAATCATCACAGGAATGTAGCGCTTTTTATCTAAATCAAATGTTTCGGCGAGCAGCTCTGCTTCAAATCCACCAATTGGGTTAGTGTCGTATCCATGTGCTCTAGCGACTAGCATTAGCTGCATGGCGGCGAGACTGGCATCAACTTTGATAACATCATTCATTTGAGCTCTTGTAAAATTTTGATAGTAAGGAATGATTGCTGCTAGCTGCTTGTTTTTAACCTCAGTTGGCATTTTTCCTGCCTCGACAGCCTGACTGTAAATCTCATCACCGAGCTCATAGCAGGCCATATCTCCGAAAACTAAAATCATGGCAGAAGAAGTATCGTTTTGTAAAGTATTGAAACGAATAAGCGGCTCTAATTTTGCTTTGCCTGCTTCACTTTCAACAATAATAAAGCGCCATGGTTGTAAATTCACTGAGGACGGCGCGGAAGTAGCTTCTTGAATCATTTCTAATAGTTCTGATTGTGGGATTTTATAGCTTTTATCGTATTTTCTAATTGATTTTCGATTTAATAAAATGTCAGAAAACTGATTGTTTTTAAAATTATTGGTCATTAATTTGTCTCACTTTCACTGAATTAGTTTGGTTAGTAGCTTGCTTAACTGTTCTTGTTCTATAGCGTTTAAAGGCATGCTAAATTTTTTATGCTTATCATCATGCTGTTTAGTTTCACAGGCTTTCAATTTTTCTTTAGCTAAATTAGTTAAAGAAACACTGATTTCACGATTATTATCACTGTTTCTTTGTCGGGTAATATAAGCCTTGTTTTCTAGTATTTTTAGATGTCTGGTAATCGCTGCTCTGTCAATGTGGAGTGCGGTTTGTAAGGCGGTTTGAGTGCAGAATTCATTGTCTTGGATAAACATTAAAATTTCATAGCGTGTGATGCTGAAGCCGGTTTTTTTTTCAAATTTTGTGACCATCTCTTGATTGATTAATTTGAGCTGGTAAAGTAATTTACTAATGTTTCTGATTTCCATTTTTCCTCCTTTGCTTATGATTGATTTGTCAATTGTTGATTTGTCAATTATAAAAAATAAATACGATAATGTAAAATAGAAAGCATTTATTATTCATAATAAATTTATTTTAGTTATTTTAATATAATATTTTCGGCTGAATAAAAGGATTGTATACGGTTTAAGTGAAACGTTTCTTTGTGATTTTAATGTAATTTGTGTAAAATACCGTTAGAAAACGCTTGCAAAGTCAAAAAAATGAGGATATAATATTTTTTGTAGAAACGTTTCACTAAAAGGAGGAAATTATGAAAATCAACAAAAAATTATTATCAGTAGGGATTGCAGCACTTGCTGTGCTTGGGCTAGCCACTGGTTGTTCTTCAAAAGAGAGCAAGGAAAGCAGTTCAGATACGCTAACATTTTGGTATATGGGTGATGGTGATCAAGGGATTAAATCAATTGTTGATGATTTTACCAAAGAAACGGGTATTAAAGTTAAAATTCAAAGTATTCCGTGGAGCTCTTCACGAGACAAATTGCTGACTGCAGTTGCTTCGTCCAATGGACCAGATGTTGTGCAAATGGGTACAACTTACATGAGTGAATTTGTAGATGCTGGTGCTTTAATGGATATCTCAGACGAAGTGAAGTCTAATGATACATTGAAAACAAGCAATTTCTTTGATGGCTCTGTTGCGACTACTGAGTTTGATGGTAAATATTATGCAGTACCTTGGTATACTGAAACACGTGCGTTATATTATAGAACAGATTTGCTTGCTTCTGTTGGCTATACGGAGGCGCCTAAAACTTGGGAAGAACTGTCAGATGCTGCGAATAAGTTAGCTGAGCGTGGCAAAAACTATTATGGTTTCAATGTTGATCTTGGTGAGCCGACCTTTGGCTTTATGTTTGCTAGACAGAATGGCTCAACTTTGTTTGATAAAAATGATACACCTCTATTTAATAAAACTGAAATGGTGAGCGCTCTGGAATATTTGGATAGCATGGTAAAATCTGGTGCGGCTCCTAGTACAGACTTAGGCTTGGATATTAGTCAAAGCTTTGGTGGCGAAGGCATTATCCCAATGTTTATTAGTGGTCCTTGGATGATTGACACGATTAAGGACAAGGCGCCTGACATTGATGGCAAGTGGGCTGTTGCAGAATTACCAGCAGGCTCTGCTGGCAATGTCTCAGTGACTGGTGGTGCTAATTTAGCGGTATTTAATAGCAGTAAGAATAAAAAGAATGCGGTTAAATTAATTGAATATCTTTCAGAAGCTAAAAACCAAACGCAATTCTTTGAAAATACTAATTCGTTACCAACGAGCAAGGAGGCTTGGAATTCAGACGTCTTTACAAGCGACAAGCTGATTTCGGTCTTTGGTCAACAATTAAATAATTCTGAACCAATGCCCCTAATGAAGCAATGGGATGAAATTACACAGGATTATCTTAAATCTTGGGAACAAATTGTGTCTAATGGGAAAGATGTCCAAACAGCAATGGATGAGTTAAATAAGGAAACTAAAGATTTACTCAAATAGTAATAAATAGATGGTTGCTCTAGCTGTGCAAAACGAAATGGACATTGAAAAATGGTTCAAGCGTTAAGTTTGCGGATAGAGCGACCGTCTGATTTTAAGAGGAGAAATGACCTATGAAAAAAACAAAAGCACCTTATTTTTTTATTGCGCCGGCTGTTGCCTTACTGTTAATTTTTTCAATTGTTCCAATTTTTATTGCCCTAATTATTAGTTTCACGGATTTAAGCTTAGCGGGCCTTGCTGATTTCTCCAGAATTAATTTTGTTGGTCTAGAGAATTATATCAATATATTTTCGGATGCTACTTTTGGACAAGCAGTTTTTAATACTGGCTATTATGTGTTGATTGGTGTGCCTTTAGTTGTTATTTTTTCTTTAGCCTTGGCAATTATGATTAATTTTGGCAACAATAAATTCTTTCAATTTTTGAGACTGGTTTTTTACAGCCCCTCAATTACCAATACAGTTGCAATTGCTGTTGTTTGGATGTATTTATATAATCCAACGATTGGTTTAATTAATCATATTTTAAACTTTTTTAATTTAGATTCAGTGATGTGGCTAACTGATCCAAGTACTTCAAAAATTGCTTTAATTATTATTGCGGTCTGGAAGGGTACAGGCTTAAATATGTTGATTTTCTTGGCTGCGATTCAAGGTATTCCAAAGGCATATTACGAAGCGGCTGAGATTGATGGTGCGAATAAATGGCAACAAATATTTAAAATTACGATTCCATTATTAAAATTTTCATTATTCTTTGTTAGTGTGACAACCTTGATTGGCTGGTTCCAATTCTTTGAAGAACCATTTGTGATGACCAAGGGTGGTCCGTTAGATAGTACGTTATCGGTTGCCTTATTTATTTATCAAAATGGTTTCCAATACAGTAAGTTTGGCTATGCCGCAGCGGGTTCATTTGTTTTATTTGTGGCGATTATCTTAGTAACAATAATTCAGCTGAAAATTCAAAACAAGCAAAAAGCAAATGGTTTGTAGGAGAGGGTAAATTATGAATAAATCTTATAAAAATACACAGATGGGCTTCAAGGTATTTATCAGTATTCTTTTAGGTTTGTTAGGTGTTTTGACTTTCTTTCCTTTTTTATGGATGATTTTTTCATCTTTAAAATCGAATGCTGAGATTAGCCAAATTGTCCCAACCTTATTTCCTAAGCATCCAACCTTGGATAACTTTAAAGAACTATTTGAACGCTTAAACTTTGGCGTTTATTTAAAAAACACCTTGATTATTACTGTTTGCTCATTTGCTGGTCTATTGTTAAATGCGATGGCGGGCTATGGCTTTTCAAAATACGATTTTAAAGGAAAAAATAAGCTTTTCTTATTGGTTCTTGCCACAATGATGATTCCAGGGCAGGTAACGATGATTCCTGTTTATCTGATTTTGAATTCTGTTGGGTTAACCAATACATTGGCTGGGATTGTTCTACCCGGTTTGGTAGGTGCTTTTGGGATTTTCTTATTCCGGCAATTTATGAGTACAATTTCAGATGAAATGATAGAGGCGGCTAGGTTAGATGGTGCGAGTGAATTTTATATTTTCTTTAAAATTGTCCTACCAGTAACACGTCCGATTTTAGCAGTTCAAGGCATTCTAACCTTCATCGGAGGTTGGAATTCATTCTTATGGCCGTTAATTATTGCCAATGATGAAAAATACTATACCTTATCTGTTGGTTTGCAATTGTTACAAGGCCAGCATGGTGGTGATTACGCCTTACAAATGGCAGGAGCTACCTTTATGGTAGTCCCAATTCTAATTGTATTTTTAATTTTCCAAAAATATATTTTGCAAGGTTTCAATGTATCAGGAATGAAGTAGTTATTATTAATAACTGAATTTTGTTATTTGTTTTAAGAGGAGAGCGTATGGAACAGAATAAAATTAATGATTTACTTAATGAATTAACTTTAGATGAAAAGATAGACCAGTTGCTTCAATTAGCAGCAGCATTTTATTCAGATAAAGCTGAGGAAAAAACAGGTCCAATGACTGAATTAGGCTTGACAGAAGAGAATATTAATAATGCTGGAACGACGCTTGGCATTGCAGGGGCTAAAGAAGCAAAGCGTGTTCAAAAAACCTATATGGCAAAAAATCGTCTGGGTATTCCAACTATTTTAATGGCAGATATCATTCATGGGTTTAGAACGATTTTCCCCATCCCATTAGCAATAGGTAGCTCCTGGGATTTAAATGTTGCTGAAAAGATGGCAGAAATTTCAGCAAAAGAGGCTGCTGTATCCGGACTTCATGTTACTTTTTCCCCAATGGTTGATTTGGTGCGAGATCCCAGATGGGGCCGTGTGATGGAATCAACCGGAGAGGATCCATTTTTAAACAGTCGTTTAGCAGAAGCCTTTGTTAAGGGGTATCAGGGTGATGATTTAGCTAATGATTTTCTCAGAGTAGCAGCTTGCGTTAAGCATTTTGCGGCATATGGTGCGGCAATTGGTGGTCGCGATTATAATACAGTTAATATGTCTGAAAGACAGCTTCGTGAAAGCTACTTACCCGGCTATAAGGCGGCACTTGCTGCAGGTGCTAAGCTTGTCATGACTTCATTTAATGTTGTTGATGGCATTCCAGCAACTGGTAATCAATGGCTATTCCGTGATGTCTTAAGAGAAGAGTTTGGTTTTGAGGGTGTTGTCATTTCTGATTGGGGTGCAGTCAAAGAAATGATTGCTCATGGTGTTGCAGAAAATGAAAAGGCGGCAGCAGAGTTAGCGATTAAGGCTGGTGTTGATATTGAGATGATGACCACCTGTTATACACAATACTTGAAAGAGTTGATTGAAGAAGGCTCTGTAAGTATTGAGTTATTAGATGAAGCGGTGTTAAGGATTTTAAATCTTAAAAATGACCTGGGACTTTTTGAAAATCCTTATCGTGGCGCTGACGAGACCTTAGAAGCCGAAGTTGTGCTTTCTGATGAGCATCGCCAAATTGCTGAAGAGATTGCAGCAAAATCAATTGTACTATTAAAAAATGATGGTATTTTACCGCTTAATAGCCAGGAGAAAGTCGCAATCATTGGTCCAGCTGCTGATTCAACAGATATTTTAGGCGCATGGTCTTGGCAAGGTAAAATGGAGGAATCTGTTTCGTTATTAGCAGGGGGGAAACGCTTAAACTCAAATATTGTTTTTGGCAAACACGCGTTTGATTATTTCAATCCAAGTGCTGATGCCATTCAAGAAGCAATTCACTTAGCTGAAATGGCTGATAAGGTTGTTGTGGCTTTAGGAGAGCACGAGTGGATGAGTGGCGAAGCAGCGAGCCGTAGCGATATTCGATTGCCAAAAGCACAGCTGGCATTTTTAAATCAAGTCTTATCGGTTAATGAAAATGTGATTGTTACCGTCTATAATGGTCGACCATTAGATTTACGTGGTTTAGATGGTGCGAGAGCTATTGTTGAGGCATGGTTCCCAGGCACAGAGGGTGGTTCGGCTTTAGCTAAAATACTTTGGGGTATTTATAACCCAAGTGCAAAGCTAAGCATGTCATTTCCAGAAACCGTTGGACAAGTGCCAGTTTACTATAATTGCGATAATACTGGTCGCCCCTATGAATCGGCACCAGAAGAAAAATATGTTTCAAAATATCTCGACGTTTCTAACTATGCGAAGTATCCGTTTGGCTTTGGTTTGTCATATAGCCAGTTTAATTATTCAGATTTGAAAATTAGTAATCAACAGATGTTTATTGATGATACGTTAACAGTTTCAGTTTCCGTTGAAAATCAGTCTGAAATACCCGGAGTAGAAACGATTCAGCTTTATATTAGAGACCTAGTTGGTCAGGTGACAAGACCAATTAAAGAATTAAAAGGCTTCAAGCAGGTTTCGTTAGCTGGCTTAGAAAAAAAAGTTATTGAATTTGAAATTGATGAAAAGCTTTTACGATATGTTCATCGTAATCAAAGCTATAAGAGCGATTCAGGTACTTTTGAAGTTATGGTTGGACCAAATAGCCGAGATGTAACTTCATTAGTCTTTGATTTAATAAAATAGATAGGATAACTTTATGATGAAGAATAAACGATTAGTTTGGAATAAGGCAGGGACTAGTATCACTTTTCTTGACTCTGGTGATTTATATGAAATTAAGAAAAATGATATTATGATTAATCAGCTTAATGGTAATTTCCTTGATGGTAGCTGTAATCAGATATATTTAAGAATTTTTGATAAGGAGAAGATTGAATTTATACCTTTGATTGGTTCTAATTCTCAGTCTGATTTTTATATTGGCGAAGAGCAATTGACTTGGCAGGGTAAATTTAGAGGTGTTGCTTATCAGGTCTCATTTAAGTTAGCAGAAACAGGTATTTGGTTTTGGCAAGTTCAGCTTAATGGTAGCGATCAAAAAGTTGATTTAATTTACGGTCAAGATATTGGCAATGCTCAAAAGGCAGCTGTCCAAGCGAATGAAGCTTATATGTCGCAATATGTAGATCATCATGTTACGAAAATAGAAGATCAAATTGTTATTTCTTCTCGTCAAAATCAAGTTCAAAATGGTAATTTTCCATTGCTCGAGCAAGGGAGCTTAAACTCTTTAGTGGCATACTCTACTGATGGCTATCAATTTTTTGGGACGAGCTACAAAGCCACAAATCAGCCAGAGGTTTTAACGAAACGATATTTAGCAAATGAGGTTTATCAATATGAATTTGCGTATACTGCCTTACAAACTACCGATTTCACCTTAAGCAGCGAGCCCAAAACAATTGTCTTTTACGGTGTTGCAATAGAGAATCAAGCGCAAGCAGTTGAGAGCATTATTGTTCCTCGTCAGGTCATTGAAAATAGCTATCAAAATTTGAATTTTGAAATTGCTAGAGGTTCAGGTCGGCAATTTGAGAAATCTATTGGTCAACCAGTGATTGGTGAATCATTTACTGATTCGGAAATAGAAGCTCTTTTTCCAAATCGCAAACAGGTTGAAAAGCGAGATGACCATCTATTGTCATTTTTCACACCAGAATATCATCATGTGGTTTTAAAGGAAAAAGAAGTAATGATGGAGCGTGCTCACGGTCATATTTTATTGAGTGGTACGGATTTAACGGTCGATCAGCCATTGATGAGTACGACCTTGTATATGTATGGTATCTTTAATTCACAGGTCGTCTTAGGCAACACCTCGATGAATAAGCTAATGAGTAATAGTCGCAATGCTTTAAATCTTGTTAAACAATCTGGTCAACGGATTTATCTTAAAGAGGGTGAAGCTTGGCGAATTTTAACAATGCCTTCCGCATTTGAAATGGGACTAAATTCAGCTGTTTGGTATTATAAATTGGCAGATGACTTATTGATTGTGGAAACATTTGCTATTGCTGATGGTAGAGAGTTTCAAACAAAAGTTACAAGTCAAAATGATAAGGCGTATTGCTTCTTGATTACCAATCAGTTATTGATGGGGGATAACGAAGAATCGGTTGAGCTGATGCTTCAACAGAAAGCTGATTATTTGGTGATTAATTCAGCTCCGGCTTCTGCTGTTCACCAAGCATATCCGTCACTCACATATTATATGGCAATAGATAAGCCTTTTAAGCTGGCAGATGAATCGATATTAGTTTCTGAGCATGAATCAGTCCTGACAACAATGCTGATTGAAAATCAATCTGACTTTACAATTACAATTCAAGGGAGCTTGACTGGTGAACCCTTTACTAACAATCAAACGACCTTAGAGTGCCAAGATCAGGCTTACACCCAGTTTCTTGATTGCTTGTTAAATCATTTTACCTTAACGCATGAAACACAGGCAGTAGATAATATGAATGTATTAACAAGATGGTATACGCATAACATGCTGGTTCATTATTTATCACCTCATGGTCTTGAACAATATGGTGGTGCTGCTTGGGGGACACGTGATGTCTCGCAAGGACCAACTGAATTTTTCTTGGCGGTTAATCGACCTGAAATTGTCGCTTCAATTATTGAGAATGTTTTTGCCAATCAATTTGAAGACGATGGTAATTGGCCACAATGGTTTATGTTTGATCGCTATGAAAAGCAAAAGGCAGATGAAAGCCATGGTGATGTGATTGTTTGGCCAATGAAAATTGTTGCAGATTATTTAGCAAAAACGCAAGACTTTTCAATCTTAGAAATGAAAATTCCTTATACAAATCGTGAAACTTTCTTGAAAACGCAAGAAGTTTACTCATTATTTGATCATTTAAAAAAGGAAATTGCTTATATTGAGGCGAATTTTTTAGAAGGTACGTATCTTTCATGCTATGGTGATGGTGACTGGGACGATACCCTGCAGCCATATGATAGTAAATTGAAAAAGCATATGGCAAGTAGCTGGACTGTTGCTTTAACCTATCAGGTCTTAAATAAGCTTGGTGGTCTATTAAAAACGATTTCTGATGAATATGGCGAGCATTTGCTAGATTTATCGGGGCATATTAAGCGTGATTTCAAAAAATATATGCTAGGCACTGAAACCATACCGGGATTTGTTTATATGGAGGATAATCATCAGCCGGAGCTAATGATTCATCCGAGTGATCAAAAAACAGGTATTCAGTATCGTTTGTTACCAATGACACGTAGTATGATTGCGGAAATATTGACACCTGAGCAAGCGCAGCATCATTTAGATATTATTAATAATAACTTAAAGTTCCCAGACGGTGTCCGTTTGATGAATCGACCTGCTAATTATCATGGTGGCGTAAGTACCAATTTTAAACGTGCAGAGCAAGCAGCTAACTTTGGTCGTGAGGTCGGTCTGCAGTATGTTCATGCGCATATCCGTTACACTGAAGCAATGGCTAAATTAGGAAAAGGAAACGAAACTTGGCAAGCCTTGAATACAATAAATCCAGTATTACTTCAAGATAGGCTTAATAATGCGGAAATACGTCAGTCTAATACTTATTTCAGCAGCTCTGATGGCGCTTTCAAAACAAGGTATGAAGCACAAGAAAAATTTGGTACACTTAAAGATGGTAGTACAAAAGTAAAGGGTGGCTGGCGTATTTATTCAAGTGGTCCAGGGATATACTTGAATCAATTATTGACAAATGTATTAGGTATTCGGGAAAGTGCAGCTCAAATTGTCTTTGATCCAGTCTTACCAGCTGATTTAGATGGCTTGCAGATTACTTATCAGGTCTTTAATCAGGATACGAATATAACTTATCATTTAAATTCAAACGCCCCTCAAGTTTTAGTCAATGGTCAAAGCGTGGCATTTGAAAATGAAGCTAATGCATATCGACGTGGTGGATTAATTGTCCAAAGAGAAGCATTAGAAAAAATATTAAAAGAAAATAATCAAATTGATGTTTATTGTTAGGGGATGAGGTACATGGCAGGAATTAAAGATATCGCAAAAATTGCAGGCGTATCAATTTCTACGGTTTCTTATGCGTTAAATGGTAGCACTAAAGTAACAGAAGAAACACGCAAACGAATCAAAGCAATCGCGGACGAATTAAATTATGTTCCTAACATGGCGGCTCGAACTTTGAAACGGCAACAAACCAATATCATTGGTGTTTATCTCGTGGACTACGGTGGTAGCTTTTATGGTGAGCTATTAGAGGGAATTAAGCGTGGTTTAGCGATGTATAATTATGAAATGATTGTCTGTAGCGGCAATAAGTCGCATTTATTTATTCCCGAAAAAATGATTGATGGCGCAATTATTTTGGATTTTACCTTTTCGACGGAAGAAATTATTCGCTTTGCCGATCGTGGACATCCAATTGTCGTCTTGGATCGAAAAATAAGTAATTCCAATATCCGAAAGGTTTTATTGGATAATAAAGGTGGCGCAACGCTTGCCGTTGAGAAGATGGCAAGTCTGGGTACTCAAAAGGTATATGTCATCACTGGTCCAAAGGATGGCTTTGATAGCACACAACGCTTAGAGGCAAGTAAACGAGAACTGGAACGCTTTGCTATCCCTTATCAGTTAATTGATGGTGATTTTACGGAGCCTTCGGGATATCATGCTGCTACAGAAATTATGAAGGAAGCAACCCAATTTCCAATTGATATCTTTGCTTTCAATGATGAAATGGCAATTGGTGTTTATAAGTACTTTAAAAATACAGAATATAAAATTGGTAAGGACATTCGAATTATTGGTTTTGATAATATTGAAATTGGTGAGTTTCTAAACCCTAAGCTAACAACAATTTCATATTCAAAGCATCGTTGGGGTATGCTAGCGGCAGAAAAAATAATTCGCTTGATTAATGATGAATCAGTTGAGGATGAGCATATATACACAACCTTAGTTGAAAGGGCTTCATTTTTATAGGTAGGAGTTGTACATGGCAGTTAGTCGAATGAATTTTCGCTCAGATGTTCTTGGTAAAGGAACAGCAGTAAATATTTATTTACCAGATAATGGATTAGATTCCTATCCAGTCATTTATCTTCTACATGGTTTATCAGATGATTGTAATGCTTGGTTAAATGCCACTTCCTTAGAAAGATACGCAGGCGATTATAATTTTATCATTGTGATGCCCCAAGTAGAGCTGAGCTATTATACAAATATGTACTCAGGTGAACGCTATTGGGATTATTTAACACAGGAGCTGCCTGAGAAAATTAAACAATGGTATCGAATTAGTCATTTGCCAGAGCAAACGTTTGCGGCAGGCAATTCCATGGGCGGCTATGGTGCATTTAAATGGGGATTACAGTCGCCACAGTGTTTTAAGGCAGTTGCTTCCTTATCTGGTAGCCTAGATTTAGTTCGCTTATGGCAACGGGATCCAGCACGTGACGCTTTATTCGGGCGAATTTTTGGTAGCTTAGAAAATCTTGAGGCTAGTCGAGATAATTTATTCCAGCTATTTTCTGAAGATGAAGAGCAGAAAAAGTCTCCTTACTTTCTGCAAATATGTGGCGTCGATGATTTCTTATATCAGGATAACCAAACATTTCGTCAATTAGCTACCGATAAATTCGCTAATTATCAATATGTCGAGAAATCTGGTACGCATGATTGGTTATTTTGGGATCAAGAAATTCAATTCACACTTTCCTATTTTGCCAAATTATTAACATAAAAAATCTAATTAAAAAAATACTGAAGATTATAAAATTAATCTTCAGTATTTTTGATTTAATAATGTTGAACTGGTAACTAAACCTTAATCCAGTCACCAATCCAAGTATTGGTAGTATAGTCATAAAGACGTTTATAAAGTTTGCCATCAATTGTTTTAAATCGCCATTCAATAATGCTTTTTCTAAGTGTAATTGTTACGGCATCAGTATTGTTCGTCTGTTCGTCCGCTTTCACAATGGGGGCACCTGCAATTAGGATAGCTGCTAGAAGTAGTATTATTGATATTTTTTTAAACATAATAAACCTCAACTTTCTTTAAATCGCTTTTCTATTCCTCTTTAATCGGTATACCCTTCAGAGAAGGATCATTAATATTATCGATTGTACCCATGTTCTTACCATTAAAATATAAAAAATATTGATTATCTTTTGTTTTTAAAATATATTGTGAAGTTTTTTCATTCATGACAAAAGTATCATGCATTAGCTTTTCGTTATAGGCTTTAGGTTCAAAAATAAAAGAAGTCACTATTAAAACTGAAACTAATAATAAGGCTAAAACAATTTTATTAGTTTTTTTTCGTTTAAAACCATTAAATAGAAATTCTATGCGCTTTGATAGTGTTGTCTGATGGAAATTTGTAAAATACGCAGCAACTGCTTGATTATTAATCGCGATTTGCTTATCTCGACTCTTCTCTTGTACGCTGACTAAACTATTCATATAGTCAAAATAATCCTCAGAGGACATTTTTTCCGTAACCTGACTATCAACATTTAATTCGATAATTAAGGATATTTGATTTCGTAATAAGTAAATGAATGGTAGCCACCAATATATACAAGTTAATATTTCAATAATGTATTTTTTGGCTACATCCTTATTTTTAATATGCTGTAATTCGTGTAACAAGACATTGTAAATTTCCAAGTCAGAATAATTATGATCTGGAATTATAATGATTGGATGTACTAACCCCGAGGTTAGAGGACTATCCACAGAGGAGCTGACATAGATCGGTATTGTATTAGAGCTAATATATCGTTTGGTCGAAAGCTGCTTGCTCGTGCTTTTAATATTTTGAATCAAGCGATTTAATTTTAATGTATTAATAATTAGCCTGATAAAAAATACAATTGCGCCTAAAAGCCAAACTATGCCAATGAGCTGATAAACAGTGATTGGTGTGCCAAAAAAATTTACCTGATATTGTAAAACGCGATATATCGCCGGCACGATTCTTAATGAAGGAACGGTAATTGTATTTAATAATTCTACCGGAAAAAATAAGCGAATCAAAATTATAAGATAAAATAAATTTAGAAAGTCAGACCTAAAAATAGAGTAAGTCTTCTCACGCTTTAAGATAGTATTTAGTATCACAATCAACAATATTGCCGATAATGAAGAAATCAGTAAAGATGAAATGGACAGTCTCACCATAATTTTGCATTACTCCTCATTCAATAATTCCTTTTTTTTCTGCGCGATTCTTTTCTCGATTTCTGACAGATCGTCCATTGTATCAGAAGAATCAATAAAATTAGCTACTAATTTTTTCATTGTTTGATTGGTAAGTGATTGAGAAACATATGCTTCCTGAGAAACAACTGGCACATACAATCTTGTTAGAACAGTGCCACTGTATCCGATGTTGTCAACTTTAATTAAATCCTTATCTAATAATTTTTTCAAAACAACTTGGATTGTATTTTTATTGAGATCTGGATTGATGTTAGAAATGTCATTTGCTGATAGTGCAATACTAGAGTTCCATAATACAGTCATTAACTGTAATTCTTTTTTTGTTAATTGAGTAGTCATAGTCATTCTCCTTTATCTCTTTTGGTATATATATAATACTATATTTATATAATGTTTTAAACAATCTGAACTGATGGCGCATAAATGCGTCTTAATCATAAAAAAATATTTACTTAACTTTTATTTTGATTTAAAATAAAGTGAACAACAAATATTATATCACTTTTTAATTGGTTGTTACTAAATTTTATTAATAATTACTAATGAGATATTATCATATTTTATATAAATAAATAAGGTGTTTTTAGTATAAATATTAAAAAAAATATTAAAATACAGCTAGAAATAGTTATCAAAAATATATTCAAATTTATCAGAGATTATTTAAAAATATTAAGAGTAAAGGAGGTGCTTTGTGAATTTTGAAAATTTTAAAAGCTATTTGGTAGATTCTGTCATTAATGTTTTTTTATTAGTTACGATTTTAATGCTTATATATGGTAGCTATTTTCTTTATTCAGAGAATATTAAAATTAATTTAAAGCCGATATTTTTATTAACGAGTACCCCCTTTATATTTACTGAAAATGATAATGTTAATTGTAAAATAAGGGTTGTGTTAGCGCTATCGGTGATGCTGATAAGCTTTAATTTAGCAAGTAGTCAATCATTTTTTATATCGTTTAATTTTTATTTATTAATTATGTTTATTCTTTTATTAGTCAATGTAATCTTATATTTTGGATTTAAAAGAGCAAATGTAAGCTGAATTTAGCTCTTAAAATATAGAAACTGTCAAAATTAAATTGAAATGCTATTATTAAAAATATTCCATAAAAAAAGGACAAGTGCTTGTAATGGAACTGACACTATAATTAGATACAATTAAAAAAGAGCACCTCGAATTTAGTAAAATAAATTTGGAGGTGTTTTTCTAATGGCAAAACATAATTATTATCCGGAGACATTAAAAATTCAGATCGTTGAGAGATTATTAGCAGGAGAATCGGCTTCATCCCTTCGGGAAGAA
>NZ_JABJXU010000023.1 GCF_013155265.1 Enterococcus sp. MMGLQ5-1
GGTAAGAAATAAACTTATCATCTGTTATCTGCTGGTATAGTAAAGAACCATTATTTATGAAACTTATCGATAACTCATGAGCGCCAGTGGGAAGATTATATAAAGCTTTGCATTCTTTGATTTGAACAGCTTTAGGGTTAACGTTTGATGCAAAACCGATTTTTTTCATTGTCTTATCATGTATCGTTACTAACATTAGCCCCACCGCTTCCTATACTCAACAACAATATCAAAATCGTTAATATCTGCCCATGATGAGAGATAAAATTCAATAGTCGTTTTACCAATTGGCAGAGGTGGAAAGCTCGAACCGTCAATCATTTCCTCGTTCTCATATAGCTGATTGATATAGATATTTGCACTTTCGCAATCAACAACTATTTCTTGGGTGTCTTTGTATCTATTAGGAACATTTCGCCAAAAATCAACGAAATTCTTAAAAAAATTCATCGATGAAACACCATTCCATTTGATGTTTTGAGCATTTGAACGTGTGCCATATTCATAAATATTGATGAATACCTTACCGACTTTTGCACTTGCTAAAGCTGGTACATTAACTTCGCTTTGACCTTTAAAAGTCCAAAATCTTAATAGTTGACCTTCTTTTCTTATACCAATCGAGCCCTTGTTTAATGAAAAAGGATTATCAGTGCCAGTTATTAATCCTGCACCGAAGCTCTGACGTGATAACTCTTTGATTTGACCGCCTAATTCTTCAACATAATGGAATACTACTCTAGCATCATTCCCGATAATATCATCTTTAGAAATACTTAAACTCATGATGAATTGACCTGTATCTGTTGTATATATAAGCTGTTGTTGTCCTGTTTGACCATAAGCATTTGAAGCAAAGAATGATTTAATTTGAGCATTGAACTTGTCAGCACCAATTTCACCATTATGATCTGCTGGCACAGTCCAAACCACAGAACCGCCATGCCAAGCGTCACCAGTACCAGCATCAGTTAATTTTAAAATCTGCTTACCGTCTTGTGTTTCAACGCCTAACGTGCCGTTATTCAACTTAGCTGCATTCTCTGGATTAACACCTGTATACGCTGTGAACTCTGAAAAATCTATAGTATCAAGTAGTGTTTCAGAATCTTGATAATCATATCCATCAGCTTCCTCTTTATTGCCCATTTCAAAAGCGCCGTCAGCATGAACAATTCCGATATAGCCATTCTCAGCTCTATTTTTAATTCGATAAATTGGGAATACTTCAGCAGATGAATCGTTCTCAACCTCAGCAGTTAATACGCCATTAACAATCTTTGCTGGCACAGTAACAGGCTCAATTGATTCAGCGACACCGCTCGGAACTATCCAGGTAATCGTGCCAGTGGCACTATATCCATTTGTTGATTTAATTAAATCAATTGTACTGTTCGGAACAGCCATAAAAAATCTATCAGACAAGTTCCCAAATATTAACTCAGAAGGCTTAGAAACTGCAATTCTACTTTGTAACTTGTCGTATTTTTCAGTAATATTTCCAGTCATTTGAAAAGGCATGACTATTGATTTTAAACCACGTTTTGAATATAAAAAGATAGAGCCATCTGATGATTCTCTATCCTTTGTTGTATTTTGCCAATCTGAACCATTTAAAGGGTTAAAATCTGCCGTTACATTTATTAAATCTTCTAATGATAATCCATTGAATTTAACTGATAAATAATTAAACATTAATAACCCCTCCTCTCCTATTGGCTTGAATTTGATTAAAATTAATTTGTTCTGACATCATTTGCGCAGTTTCTTCAACTAACGGACGTCCATTTATATTGAACGAAGTATTTTTATTGGCAATAATCGCCAATAATTGAATCATTTGAGAAAAATTGCCGTCCATATTGCCAATTTGATTTGCAACCGCTTTTTCTACATAAGCCATTAAGTCTGATAATGGTGCTACCGCTTCTTTACCAGCTTCACCGCCAACCATTAAGCTATTGCCATTTTGACCGAAAACAGTCGGTTTAGTTAAAATACCACCGTTTGCATACCAATCAACTGAAAGTGAAGGGATAGAACCTTTCAACAAATCACCGATTTTCCAACCCGATGGACTAATACCAAAATGTGGCATTGGGATTTTTGGCCATGTAATTGAGAAATTGAAAAAGCCCTTAATTGCGTTAATTGCTGAAGAAATACCATCTTTTGCAGCGTTTATCGGTGTCATAATAGCATCTTTTATTCCATTCCATATACTTGATACAGTGCTTGACAGTCCGTTAAATACACTACTTACAACGCTTTGAACAGAATTAACAGCGTTACTAACACCAGATGTAATTGAATTCCAAACACCTGATATAACCGATTGAATGCCATTCCAAACACTTGAAGTTGTGCTTTGAATCGTATTCCATATATTAGATACTGTTGATAAAACTGCATTAACTGCATTGCTGATTGCGCTTGTGATTGCATTCCATACGTTACTTGCAGTTTGAGAAATTCCATTCCATAAATTACCAATCCAACTTGAAAATGCTTGCCAAACTCCTTGAAGCCAATCAACTATTGCACCCCAATTTTTAATAACTGCTATAATTCCAATAATCACACCAATTACCACAGCGATTATTGCAATCAGTGGACCTGAAAGAACACCAACAACTGCACCTACAGCAGTACCAATAGCGGCAAATGCTGTTCCTAATACTGGTAATATCGTGACTATTGAGGCAATAAATGGCGCTAGAAGCGTAAAGGCTGTAACTAAAACACCTAAAACAACCGCAAAGGTCTTAACCCCCTCTGGCATATTAGAAAATGTTTCACCAAGTGATTTTAGAATTGGAATTAATGCATCCAAAATCGGTTGTAGTCCTTCTGCGATAGTCGCACCAATTTCGCTAAATGCAACTTTAGCAGATTGTAATGCTACAGTTTGTTCATCAATTGGGTCTTTCGTATCATTAAATGTATTTGCAACAGTTCCTGCTGTATCTTGAGCCGAAATTCCTAATTCATCTAAGTTAAAAGTGCCTCTTTTAATCGCATCAACCATTTTTGTAGCGCCTTTGGAACCAAAAACTTCACTTGCTGTATTTAGTGCTTCTGTTTCTGTACTTGCGCCCTTAATTGATTCGATTGTACCTTGCAAACCTTCTTCAAGCGTTTTTCCGTCCTTCGCATAAGCAACATTGGCTTTCGACAAGCTGCTTAAAGCTGACGAACCATCAACACCTGCTTGTTCAAATTGTCCTAACATTTGTGCACCTTCGTCAAAACTCAAGCCAAGAGCTTTAATCTGCGGCGCACCTTCTACAGCTTTACTCATTAAATCATCTACGGATACCCCTGTTTGTTGACTGACGTATGTAAATGTATCAAGTACAGAGCCTAAATCATCATAGCTTAAGCCATAGGTCTCAATCGCACTTTTTGCATTATCAATACTTGATTTAACATCAGTATTATTGATATTTGCAAACTGCATTAACTGAGTGCCATAGCCTGTCAATTTGTCGCCAGTGAAACCAAATTGCTGAGTGAGTGAACCTAATGCTTGTCCTAAATCAGCAGTGCTTTCAATTGGCATAGATGTATATATTGCATCAAATGATGCTTTAATTGCATCAGAATTTTGACCAGTAGTTGTTGTAAAGGTATCCATTCCGTCATCAATTTCACGGAAAGCATCTTGCGCTTCTCCAGCAAATTCTTTAATCTTTTCACCAGCTTCGGCTAAAACTTCAGTTGCCTGTATCATATTTCCCGATGTAATACCGCCACCAATTTTTGCTAATTCTTCATCAGTAGAGCTTGATGTTACCTTTAATTCTTCTAGGTCAGTTTTGACATTATCAATTGAGCCACCATCATCAACTTTATCTAATGACTGCTTCATTTGGTTTAAATCAGTTTCAGCGCCTAGCGCTTCTTTACCGATTTTATTTAAAGCAACTTCTAACTGATCACTCGTAGCAGTACCGTTTTTAATAGCGTTAACCATTCTAGTGCCTAGAATATCAGAATAATCATCTAAACTTTTACCTGTAGCTTCAAATAGCGTATCTAAACGTTTAGTATTCTGAGAAAGTTTATCTTGTTCAGATTGCAAACCGCTTAATTGTGATTTATAGCCGTTTAAACTTTGTTCAGTAGATGCTAATTCACGTTGAAACGCTCGATATTGTTCTTCTCCGATGTTGCCAGATTTGAATTGTGCTTCTACCTGTGATTGAGCTGATTTAAGCTGATTTAACTTATCAGATGTATTCTCAATTGATTTAGTCAGTAATTCTTGCTTTTGAGCTAAACCAGTAGCATTACTTGGGTCAAATTTTAAAAGTTTATTGACGTCTCTTAATTCAGAATTTAATTTGACTGACGTTGTGTTAACGCCTTTTAATGCTTTATCAAGTCCTTCTGCATTACCATCGATTTCAATTGTAATTCCTTTAATGTTTTTGCCTGCCATATTTTCTCCTTTCCTTAAAAATTATTGAAATCTGCTTGTGTCGCCTTACGAACTGGAACACGCTTATTTTCATCTTTGCTATTGTTGTCAATCCATTCTTGGATATAATCCAGACATTGACCAATGTTCATGTTTTCCATTTCATTGATTGTTAAACCAACTCTTTTGCATACATAAAAAAACGATTCCTCAGTGAATAGCTCACTAGAACCGCTTATTTCGTCAACTTTTTTTTTGATTGAATACTCGCTTGTAATAAATCAGTAATCATTGGGAATACTTCAGCAATCGGCATAGAATCAAATGTATCTAACCATTCAATCGGTTCTGGAATTGTTGAATCAGCAGTTTTCGCCAATACCCAAATAAAATTGTAGAATATTTCAAAATCAAGATAATTTAAATCTTCAAATGAGATACTATCTAAATCAAGTGTTAATTCTTCATTTTCCGAATTTTCATTATCCTTAGATTTAGGTGTCTTATTAGCTAACTTCGATAATTTAAATAATTCAGAAAAATAGTCTTTTCTAAATTGTGCTTTATAACGTAAAGGTGTCGCAGCAGTCGATTTTAAGCGAACTGGTGTTTCATCGATATAAATTGTTTTTTCCATGAATTCCTCCTAAAAAAAGAAGAGCAGCTAATGCTACCCTTTTCCTGGCGTTTCTTCTTTGAGATATACAGCTTTAAACCAATCGCCATATTTAGTTGATTCATCACTTGTTGTCTGCGTTTTAACTAGCTTTCTTTCACCATAAGTTAATTGTTTTGATTTGAAAGGTAATTCAACTCCTGAAATATCTTTACCAGTTTTCGATGAAATGGTGGCACGGCTACCATTACAGTAATAAATTAAATGGCGTGTTTTGGTTGCATCACCGTCAAACTGGAATAATAAAGCAAATGGGCTAAATTTAGCATCGGCTAATTCGGTAATCGTACCGTCAGTTTCGTCTAACTCTTCGCCTAAAATGTCTTTACGGAAAGATAAAGGTAAGTTGGCAATCGTCAATGTGCCACTATATCCGTTATTTTCATCAGCCGTATAATATTGAGAATCATTATCCGCTGGAAACTCAACTGAATTTGATTCTGGATCCATTGTAAACTCAACCGAACCTTTTAAAGGTACAGGTGTTGCAAATGTTGGTACGCCATTTGCACCAAAAGTTATTTTTGCATAATGTGCATTTTCAAGACCGAATGTTACTTTATTTTCTTTAACCATTTTTCCTCCTAGATTATAATTTCATAAGCTACTTCGTACATATCTTCAGTATTTAAATAGCTTTCGTAAGTGTCATATTCAATTTTGTTGCTATCTAAAATAGCTTCTAGTTTTTCTTCTAGCTCAACGTCTTTTTCTTCTGAATATAATTCAATCGTGACATTACTAACTTTTGCATAGTTATAATTATCAGCCTTTAGAGTGCCTTCGTTACTATCTACATAAAACAAAACGTAAGGCAAAGATGGTGCTTCGCCAACTTTAAACGCACGGTATTTAACTGGAATTGCAATAGTATTGAGCAAAGCTCTTAATTCATTTAATGTCATGATTTTATAGCCTCCTCCGTTCGTTTTTCCATAGATTCAATAGCAACTCGCTCAGCATCAATAATATGTGGCTGTGCTTGCGTGCGACCACCACTTTTTTTAGCGTGACCTTTTTCTAAAATATGAGTTAACTGGTAATCAGTTGAATTATGAACAATATAGCCTGTTCCGTCTTTCTTCTTTCGCCACCCTTTGGCATACTTTCCACGTCTACCCTTTGGACTATTAGCGATTAAATAATCGACCGTTTCATCAGCTACATCCTCTTTTATTACTTCTAACTCTTGCTTAACTTCCTCAGTATACTCGGCAAGTGATTCAGCAATAAGACTGCCAATATCCATTAACTCAACCCCTTTTTAGATTTGAGTTTTAACTCAATTTCTTCATTACTCAGCTTGTAATGAATGACCACTTGATAAGTGTCATCGCCAATTTTTACAAGTTGCTCATTGTTATACTCAAAAGGATGAATAACAATGATCTTAGTAATCTCAATATTTGACTGACCAGCAAGCAATAATTCACCTCTTGAAATAGGCTTTTCATAACCTAAAAGCTTAATTTCTTTGTACTTAGGTACTTTATCGCCAATTTTATTGATGTCATATCCATCTTTTTGTAACAAACTAAGTTCTAAATCCCAGCTATTCATCGCTACCACCACCATATTTGATTATCAGATTACGCAAACGATATTCAAGATTGCGTGACATAGCGCCAGCACCTTTATTTTCATAACGGAAAACTGATAAATCTACTACAAACATCAAATGTGTTGTATTTTCTTCATCTAATTTGATGCCTTTTTCATCGATTAATTCATTTTTTACACCAGCAATTATTTTATTAAGCAAGTCATCACGAACATTTGACTTATAACCTAAAGAAGCTTTGACCAAATCTAATGCAGATGTTTCAAAATCATTCGCCATTTTCGACCACTTCCTCAATTAAAGGCTGCCCTCGCAAATTATCAGCAGATAATAATTCATCAATTCTAGCTTTTTTAGTGCGCCCTTTTTCAGGGTATACATCGCCTTTTCGATAAATATGTTTGTTTTCTTTGTCTGTAAAATCAATCAAAACTTTATATTTCATCGATACTCTCCTTTCAAACAAAATAAAAAGAAGGGATTAAATCCCTTCTAATCGATTATCCTTGATCAGGTGTTGATTCGATTGTTACAACCGAAAATGCTTTAGGTTTAGTAGCCTTTCCATCATAGAAGCCAACACCTTTGAAAACAGTGTTATCAGAAGTGAACTGAAAATCTGTACTTGATTCAACACGAATTTCTGAGCGTTTAGCTAATAAGAATTGTTTGAAGTCACCGAATACCACTGTATTTGCTGCAGCATAGGCACATAAAACAACTCGGAATGGCAACGCATAAGAACCAGTAAGAACTCCATTAGCTGCTACCGCTAATGTTTTGGGTACAATTTTTGAGTAGTAAGTCGCACGATTCATAACTGCGATAACTTCTCCACCAGTTCCATCTGTATCTACTGTTGCTAATTTAGCGATTAAATCTGTGATAGTACCATCAGACGCCACTTTATTTTCTGTCGGCGCTGAAACTGTTACACCTTTTGGCTGTTTTGTTCCTGTACCGTTTAGAATAGCCTTATCAAGTGCTTTGGCAATTGCTTTAGCCAAACGATCTTCAACGTGAGCTGCTAAATTAATTAATGAATTTTCAATGATGATATTAGGAACAGAAACATAACCACCTAATCCATAACCATCAAATTCAACGCCTTGTAATTCATCTTCTAATTCAGATAAGGCTTCTTTACCAATTTCAAACCAAATCGCTTCTGGAATATCGCCAGCAATAACCGCGCGTCCAGTACCACCAATTTTTTCAACAGTAACTTCATTGATAAGCGTAGAGTAATCACCTAATTTTGATTCAATTCGGTCAATTACTTCAAGTGGTACAACTTTTTCAGTACCAGTAAGCGCACGCTTTTCAGTCATTGCGTTAGCAATACCTTGATAAAAATTACGCACTTCTTCAATCTGCAATGATTCACGGATACTCATTACTTCTTTTCCTCTTGTTTGAACTTTTTTAGCCATATTTCTGCCTTCTCCTTTTTTGTTTTTTTCATCATCGCCTTCAATTTCAGCTAATTTGGCTTCTAAATCAGTTTTTTCTTGTTCTAATTTAGCAATCTCATCAGCATTTGCTTTAATTTTCTTTTCTAATTCTGTTGCCGAATCTTCTACCGCATTAACTTCATCATCAGTTTTAGCCTCATCAAGCGCATCCTCCAAGTTTTTTTCATCTTCTTTTAATTTAGCTTCATCAGCTCTCAATTGAACTAATTGCGCTGAACGTTGATTAATTCTCTTGCTTAAAAGTAATTGTTCTAATGCCATGTTTTCATCTTCTCCTTTATAATTGTTTTCCTTTTTTCAATTTTTCTTTGTTCAAATTGCTTGATTTCATTACTTCTAGCTTGAACTGCTGTATCAGCGTATGCTGGAAAAGTAACTACTGAAACTTCAAAGAGTTTTATCTCAGTAATCGTCCATTTAGTTGAGCCATCTTCTCTTCGTTCCATTCGTTCATCTAAAATATCAAAACCAAAACTGCACTGATCAATATCACCACGTTTGACACGCTCATATAAATTAACTGCATCAGTATCATTGGGATTAACTTTGATTTCACCATAAAGACCTTTATCATCGACACTTAAAGTCAAAGTGCTTGATTTTGTTCTTCCCAATACTTTTGAAGTATCATGATCAGCCAAAGCTCGTACATCAGATAAATCAATATCTTTAAAAGCTTCATCTGAAATTTCCTCAAACATACCTTCGCACAATTCAGTTTCTGAATTAAAAACAATAAAATAACCAGTAATCTTCATTTCATCACTGGCTTCATCTCTAGTATTCAATTGCCCCATTGTGCGAAACTGATTTTTTAAATTTCTCATATCTCACCTCCTTTCAAACAATAAAAAAAGAACTAAAAATCATTGATTTAGTCCTTTCTTAATTATTAAATTCATCATTTACATTTTGACTTAACTTGCCTTGCTTACTTAAATCTTGCTGAAGCAAGTAGTTTTCTAACACAATTAAATCATCCATTTCAGCATCTGGTGGTAATCCTAACCAATTGCGCCCTTCATTTCTTCTGAGTGTATTTACTTTAACTAGAGCTGTAATAGCTTGAACTTGTTCAATAAGACTGTAATTGTATAATGAACGAGGATTAAAATTGAAATACATATCATCTTCAACAATTAAAGTGTTCAAAGTTTGTTGTACTATCTGAGCAATACTCATAATTTTTGTATTGATGAAACTATTCCATTCATCCTTGCTGTATGTACCGACACCCAAGACAAAAGGTGGAATACCTAAAATTGAAGCTACCGTTTGTTTATCAACTTTTATTGATTCATGAATAGCTAAATCTTCCAAAGTTAATGGCTTAACAGTTTGCATATTGACTAACCCTTCGGGTAGCAATAATGGTTTGTTTTTATCCTTACGTTTCAAATACTTTTCTTCAAATTTTTCTCTTTCTTCCTCATCTAAATCTGCATCACTATCAATAAAAACAACTAAGCTTGGCATATATTCAGAGGCCATAAAACTCCGTTTAGTATTGGATGCTTGCTTTAAATTATGAGTAACATCAGAAAGACTAACCCTATAGCTCGTACCCTCAAAAGGTTTATCATTTTTTGGATTCAATACAAAATGCAGCAATTGAGTAGGTTGATAGTTATTAGAATCATAATAAATCGAATAATTAAAATCATCTGATGTATCAGAAACTATTTGAATCTTATTATTTGGCAAAGGTCTTAGCTCAATCACTTGACCGTTTTTAGTAATTGGCATAACTATTGCATTACCATTAAGCATCATTGTTTTAACTATCCAGAAAATAAAAGATTTTCTAGTTTGATATGAGTTTGGCTTAATATCAACTAACCTACTCAAATCATTTTTTACTCTGACATCGCCTTTATCAGCATTCTTCATTAATTGAATTGTCATGTTGCTGACTAAATCGGCAATTTGATTAATAGCAGTTAATACCTCTGGTGAATCACTCAATCTTGAATAACCCGACACAAGTAAATCTTTTGCATCCTCTGAAAGAAAATAACCTACTTTGCTTTTACTCGATGATTCTTCAGACCTTTTAAAAAAATTCCTTATTCCCATTTTTTATTTCTCACCACCTTTCAAATGAATTAGATATTGGATCACCTAGCCTTTCGTTTTTCCACTCGGGTTTGCCATTTCACGAGGTGGACGTTTGTTTCCGATAGACGTTTTCGGATTAGGATTTATAGGTTGTGGAATCGGTCGATGTTTCGGAGCATTACCGCCTTTCCCACCACCTCGTTTTTTATATTTATCTGGTGGTTTATTATTTATTGATTTAATAATCCAACCACCGATTAATCCGCCAACAAATCCAAAAATCACGTTGAATAACATAACAATCACTCCTTATCAAAAACATTTCTGTTAACGATTCTAAAAACAAAATCAAGATATTTCTTATTACCGTAATACATATATAAACTCAGAGCCTTTGAAACCTTGTAACTATCTGAATTACTGATAAACTCATAAATTTTGCAAACTACCTTTCTAACTATTTTTACAATAGCTTCTGAAACCTTTTTTACAAACTCTGAGAATGCTTGAACCATTCTATCGCTTGCTTCATTAATTGCAGTAAAATCAACCGCTTGCATAATAATCACTCCTTATTTAGCGCATGTATGGAATCCTGCTTCTACAAGTTTTCTATTTATTTCTTTAATCATTGGTCGCATGATCCTACGCATGATTGTACTATTACCTCGATAATCAATGAATAGAGACAAATCACTGCTGTCCAAGTCGTAGTCATAACGACCTTTTTTTGTAAGTAACTCTTTCACAGCGAAAATAGTTGAATTTCCTTGATTTCTGTAATCTGAGTTTAGTTGAGTTTCTCCTAATAAATATCTTATTTGGAAATATCTAAGCTCAAATCCTAAAGCAAATTCTATTTTTTTAGTATCGTCATAATTAATTATATCCAAATGAATCACTCCTTATTTTAAAATATTGTCATTTATAGCTTTCTTTTCTCCACCTTCAAGACTAGCAACACAAGCAAATACGCTTGCATCGAATAAGTCAATACGCTGATTAGGCAGCACTTTTTCAAACTGAATCATATCGTCAGTCTTTTCAATCGCTTTAACGTTAGAAACACAATACTCATAAGCCCGACTATGCAAATAATATAATTCAGCATTCTTTGTTTTGACTTCAATGTGTCTGAATCCCTCTGATTTACGAGTAAATAACTGAGGTGCATCACGCATCTTGAATTTAGCTTTTTTCATCTTTAAGAAAAATTCACGACCGAACTTTTTGTCGAAATGAACTTCTTTTATTTTAAAACCTAGATTACGCATAGAAATAAACCATTTCACGATATCGTCATATAAAACGGTTGGTGTATTGCTTAATGTCGCCCAACCTTCCTCAGACCATTCAAATAGTGGTATGTTGTCAACTTCCGCTTTTTCAATCGCTTGTGAACGTGGGAAAAAGGCATGAGTTATCGAAATATCAACATCTTTAATAATTTCGTTGCCTTCTGAATCTTTGTATTTATGATTTTTTAAAGTGCCATATAATGCGCCAGCAGTTAAATCGTGCAGCTTAGATAAGTCAGCACCACCAAACCAAATAATTGGTAGTTTAGCTAATTCTTCTAACGTCCAGTCAAATTGACTGTCAGAATATTTAAACTCGTCAATATCAAAGTACGCATTTTCAGCAGTGGTAAAAATATTCAAAGTTTTATTAAGGTATTCTGATTTAAGCTGTGGCTCAGTCATTGCTTGTTCAGCATCGCTTATTAATTCATCAAGTGTTGTCGTTTCATTTAATGACGGTGTGACCGATTCTAAAACTTGCGGATCATTCATAGTCGTTATTTCATGAGTAACAGGGTTTAAGATATTCCCTTTCTTATCCTGTTCAGCCATACAAAGATATATAAAATAATTATCATACGCATTATTAACTATTTGACCGTCTAAGACCTTTTTAAGCGTTTGAATACGTTGAGCCAAGAAACCATTTGCAACATCACCAGCGGTCGAAATGCCTATCAATAATTTATTTCGATAAGCTTTCATCGCATTTTTCATTAACGTATATTTCTTAGCACCTGCACGCTTCCATGAATGAATCTCATCAAGTATTAAGCAATTACAGTTAAACGAATCCAATTTGTCCTCTTGGTTTGCTTTAGCTATTACTTCGATATTGCCATCACCTGTATTAGCTAAGATAGAGTGTTCTTGGTTATTGTCTCGCAATCTCAGCTTTGGTAAATCATCTCTTAAAAATTCAACATTATACGATAAAAAACCGAATGCTTCTTTAGTCTGATCTATCGAATTTGCCAAAATATAAACCTTACTACCCGATTGTCTATCAAGGACTGATTTAGCCCAAGCTAATGAGCTGGCAAATGCTGTCTTACCTTGTTTTCTTGGTAAAAAAATAAGCGCCTCATTAAAGCGCCTAATTACTGTACCCTTATTAAAAAATCCAAACAGATTAACTATGATAAACTTTTCCCAAAGCAATAGTTTTAAAGGCTTACCATTTAAATCTTCACCTTTTAAATTTTGTCCTTGCTTGTGTTTGATTGTTCCTTCGATTAATCCAATAACAAAATCAAATTGTTCCTGTTTGAAATCCCATTTCTTTGATTTTAAATCGTCTAAAAAACGTTGTGCAGCTTGAACACGTTCAATATTAACTAATCTCTTGCCTTTAACTATGTCATCAGCATACTTTTTAACCTCCTTAAAATAGGGACTGGTTATTTTCATCTAACCACTTCCGCTCTGATTAAGAAGTTGAGCGAAAACTGATTGTTTTGGTGGCTCTTTTTTAACACCTGAATTATTTGCTTTAGGATTTAACATCAGCTTATCTGAGTACACACCAATATCTTTTCTTAAATTTTCTAAGGTTGCGAGAATTGGGCTTTTTTTACCATCTGATTTTTCGGTTTCTATCATTACCTGGTAGCCAGATTCTTCAAATTCATTAGTCAAATAGTTGTATTGATGTAACATATCTGAAAATACGTCAATTAGTTGAGTATATTGGACTTTGTATACTCCCAATTCTTTCATTCTTTTAATAGTTCGCCGTTTTATTGTGTCTTTTGACGGTAATGCTTTGCTCAAATTCTCACCTCATTTCATAGCGGAAAAAATATTTCTGAAAAACTCGTAAATTTGGAAATGGCTAACCTGCTCGTTCCTTTTTTTATTTTTAAAATTTATTTTTTTGAGTGGGGGGATGCAATTTTATAAATTCATTTTTTCTTTTCTCTTGCCACTCAATGCCAAGCTTAGTTGGTTTATTGGTTACTCGATTGTGCATCTTATTATGGCAGCCGTTCTTGCCATCACAAAGACTGATAAGATTCCAACTACATAAAGCAAGCTCTGGATAGTCCTCATAGAAGTATATGTGGTGTACTGTCTTAGCTTCCTTCGTCTTGAAGTATCTCTTACAGTTCTGACACTCATAGCTATCTCTGCGTAACATACGACTACGTTTTAGCAACCAACGCTTTGATTTATAGAATGCTATATCAGTCATGGCTATCAAGATAACAAGCAGTTATATTAATCTCATTTTTAGATTCATCGATAGTTATAGTATATTTATTACCAGAGATATCAGTACATGTCGCAATCAACACACAGTATGTAGGCTGAAACTCTTGTCTAGTCATCCAGATATAATTACACGTTACTACTCCCAACTTCTGGCCATCTAAAATAATAATAGGAATCTCATTGTTCTTAATTGAGTATTCAATAGTTTGATTCATAACTTACCTCCAAAATAAAAAAAGCACTAGATAATATCTAGCACTAATTTAAGGTTATACATATATTGGCGTATATGTAATATTTTCTTGACATACGGTTTCAGTGATTACCGCAAACACAATAGGATGCATAGGATTCGAACCTATAACGTCCACCGTTGTGTAACGTCCCCCTGTCGACACCCTAGTTGATAATCAAAACCTGTGAACTGATTATCTTAGTATCGTCATACCGTTTTCTTTTACATAACCAAAACTGACGCACCGCTTCATGAGGCGTTACATCGATATGATTACGACACCTAACCACTCAAGGCGATTAGAGTACTAGGCTAAGTCGTAGGCAAGAGCTTGCATCTTACACCCACAGATTAAAAGTCTGTTGTTCTACTAATTAAACCACTATGACAAAGGAGCAAACCTTGGCTATCCAAAATAACCACAATATCATAATAACTCTTTTTTACCCCTTAAAACGGTACAGTTTAACCCCCCGAAACGGTACAACTTACCAACCTAATATTTTAGCAATCTTGTCACAAATTGCTCTGTCTACTTTTCGACAACCATCTTCGGTATAACCAATATTATCAATACTAGCTATTTTCACCCATGAATAAGGTTCATCAATAAAGTATCTTAGTTCAATGATACGCTGTGCTTCATCAGATGATTGTGATAGCACCTTTTCTGCAATCCTTAAGAATTGACCCCTAAAAATTATTTGCTCGTGAGAAACGATTTTAATAGCTTTATTCTCTGTTTCAAAAGATTTAAAGCTACTTCTGCCACCTCCAGTATTTTCATCACTGCTTGCTTTAAATGGATTCATGATAGCTTCTTCTAAAGAAGCA
>NZ_JABJXU010000024.1 GCF_013155265.1 Enterococcus sp. MMGLQ5-1
TCGCATGGCAACTTCCTAGTCTCGCAGGGAGAAACCCCCAACTACATTCGGCGTGAAGAAGCTTAACTTCTGTGTTCGGCATGGGAACAGGTGTGTCCTTCTTGCTATCGCTGCCACACTGGGCGTCAGAAGAAATTTCTGAACTAATCAAGCTAATTGTTAATAGCCTAACCTTGAGTGTTGCACACTCAAAACTGAATACACAATGACAAACAATAACCGGAGTTATAAATTGGTTAAGTCCTCGAGCGATTAGTATTGGTCCGCTCAATGAATCACTTCACTTACACTTCCAACCTATCTACCTCATCTTCTCTGAGGGCTCTTAATTCTTAAAGAATGGGAAATCTCATCTTGAGGGGGGCTTCACACTTAGATGCTTTCAGCGTTTATCCCTGCCCTACATAGCTACCCAGCGATGCCTCTGGCGAGACAACTGGTACACCAGCGGTAAGTCCAACCCGGTCCTCTCGTACTAAGGTCAGATCCTCTCAAATTTCCTACGCCCGCGACGGATAGGGACCGAACTGTCTCACGACGTTCTGAACCCAGCTCGCGTGCCGCTTTAATGGGCGAACAGCCCAACCCTTGGGACCGACTACAGCCCCAGGATGCGACGAGCCGACATCGAGGTGCCAAACCTCCCCGTCGATGTGGACTCTTGGGGGAGATAAGCCTGTTATCCCCAGGGTAGCTTTTATCCGTTGAGCGATGGCCCTTCCATGCGGTACCACCGGATCACTAAGCCCGACTTTCGTCCCTGCTCGAGTTGTAGCTCTCGCAGTCAAGCTCCCTTCTGCCTTTGCACTCTTCGAATGATTTCCAACCATTCTGAGGGAACCTTTGGGCGCCTCCGTTACTCTTTAGGAGGCGACCGCCCCAGTCAAACTGCCCATCTGACAATGTCTCCCTACGCGATTAGCGTAGCGGGTTAGAGTGGTCATAACACAAGGGTAGTATCCCAACAGCGCCTCATTAGAAACTAGCGTCCCTAAATCATAGGCTCCTACCTATCCTGTACATGTGGTACAAACACTCAATATCAAACTACAGTAAAGCTCCATGGGGTCTTTCCGTCCTGTCGCGGGTAACCTGCATCTTCACAGGTACTAAAATTTCACCGAGTCTCTCGTTGAGACAGTGCCCAAATCGTTACGCCTTTCGTGCGGGTCGGAACTTACCCGACAAGGAATTTCGCTACCTTAGGACCGTTATAGTTACGGCCGCCGTTTACTGGGGCTTCAATTCTTACCTTCGACGAATCTAAGCAATCCTCTTAACCTTCCAGCACCGGGCAGGCGTCAGCCCCTATACATCATCTTACGATTTAGCAGAGACCTGTGTTTTTGATAAACAGTCGCTTGGGCCTATTCACTGCGGCTGAACCGAAGTTCAGCACCCCTTCTCCCGAAGTTACGGGGTCATTTTGCCGAGTTCCTTAACGAGAGTTCGCTCGCTCACCTGAGGCTACTCGCCTCGACTACCTGTGTCGGTTTGCGGTACGGGTAAGTAATATCTAACTAGAAGATTTTCTTGGCAGTGTGACATCATCAACTTCGCTACTATAATTTCGCTCCCCATAACATCTTGTTCTTATAGAAAAAAGCATTTGACTCTTTTCAAAACTTAATGCTTGGACATCCATCCATCAGGATGATCGATTAGCCTACTGCGTCCCTCCATTGCTCAAACAATATTACCTAGTACAGGAATATCAACCTGTTGGCCATCGCCTACGCCTTTCGGCCTCAGCTTAGGTCCCGACTAACCCAGGGCGGACGAGCCTTCCCCTGGAAACCTTAGTCTTACGGTGGACAGGATTCTCACCTGTCTTTCGCTACTCATACCGGCATTCTCACTTCTAATCGCTCCAGCACTCCTCACGGTATACCTTCAGCGCAATTAGAACGCTCTCCTACCATTACATTACTGTAATCCACAGTTTCGGTACTATGTTTAGCCCCGGTAAATTTTCGGCGCAGGGGCACTCGACTAGTGAGCTATTACGCACTCTTTAAATGGTGGCTGCTTCTGAGCCAACATCCTAGTTGTTTGTGCACCCCCACATCCTTTTCCACTTAACATAGATTTGGGGACCTTAACTGGTGGTCTGGGCTGTTTCCCTTTCGACAATGGATCTTATCACTCACTGTCTGACTGCCGAGCTAAAATTAATGGCATTCGGAGTTTATCTGAGATTGGTAATCCAAGACGGACCCCTCACCCAAACAGTGCTCTACCTCCATAATTCATCACTCGACGCTAGCCCTAAAGCTATTTCGGAGAGAACCAGCTATCTCCAAGTTCGTTTGGAATTTCTCCGCTACCCACACCTCATCCCCGCACTTTTCAACGTACGTGGGTTCGGTCCTCCAGTGCGTTTTACCGCACCTTCAACCTGGACATGGGTAGGTCACATGGTTTCGGGTCTACGACATGTTACTATGGCGCCCTATTCAGACTCGGTTTCCCTACGGCTCCATTTCTGCAATTTAACCTCGCAACATATCGTAACTCGCCGGTTCATTCTACAAAAGGCACGCTCTCACCCATTAACGGGCTCGAACTTGTTGTAAGCACACGGTTTCAGGTTCTATTTCACTCCCCTTCCGGGGTGCTTTTCACCTTTCCCTCACGGTACTGGTTCACTATCGGTCACTAGGGAGTATTTAGGCTTGGGAGATGGTCCTCCCGGATTCCGACGGAATTCCTCGTGTTCCGCCGTACTCAGGATACTCATAGGTCGTCAATCAATTTCGAATACGAGACTTTTACTCTCTTTGGTTTAACTTTCCAGTTAATTCTTCTATCAATATTAGTACCACAGCTGAGTCCTACAACCCCACAAAGCAAGCTCTGTGGTTTGGCCTCTTCCCGTTTCGCTCGCCGCTACTTAGGGAATCGCGTTTGCTTTCTCTTCCTACAGCTACTTAGATGTTTCAGTTCACTGTGTCTTCCTCTTTTAAGCTATGTATTCACTTAAAAGTACGATACTCAAAATATCGTGGGTTCCCCCATTCGGAAATCCTCGGATCATTGCTTACTTACAGCTCCCCGGGGCATATCGTCGTTAGTCACGTCCTTCTTCGGCTCCTAGTGCCAAGGCATCCACCGTGCGCCCTTAATTACTTAACCTTTTTTGCGTCGTGCTTAAATCAATTTCTGCGTTAGATTTCAACTCACAATCAAAAGATTGCTTCGTCTCATCTGCCTTGAACTTGATTAAACCACTCGCAAAACTCATCACTAATCTTGCAATTAATGCTAAGTTTTTAATGTTTGTCCTTCATCTATAGCGATATAGATTTCTCAAACTCTTTTTCTCTCGGTGATTTTTTGGTCGAATCATTTCTGATTCTAAAAAAAAATTTGTTTGTATTGTGTATTCAGTTTTCAATGTGCAACGCTTCGTAATTTTCTAAATGCCAAAGCATTAAGGAAACCACAAACGTTTGAAGATGTTACCACCCTCAAAACTAAATAAATAAGAATCAAGCAAACCTGTGTATTCCGTTGTCAGAGGCTTTGACACCTCTGACATATCCTTAGAAAGGAGGTGATCCAGCCGCACCTTCCGATACGGCTACCTTGTTACGACTTCACCCCAATCATCTATCCCACCTTAGACGGCTGCCTCCATAAAGGTTAGCCCACCGGCTTCGGGTGTTACAAACTCTCGTGGTGTGACGGGCGGTGTGTACAAGGCCCGGGAACGTATTCACCGCGGCGTGCTGATCCGCGATTACTAGCGATTCCGGCTTCATGTAGGCGAGTTGCAGCCTACAATCCGAACTGAGAGAAGCTTTAAGAGATTTGCTTAGCCTCGCGACTTTGCGACTCGTTGTACTTCCCATTGTAGCACGTGTGTAGCCCAGGTCATAAGGGGCATGATGATTTGACGTCATCCCCACCTTCCTCCGGTTTATCACCGGCAGTCTCGCTAGAGTGCCCAACTGAATGATGGCAACTAACAATAAGGGTTGCGCTCGTTGCGGGACTTAACCCAACATCTCACGACACGAGCTGACGACAACCATGCACCACCTGTCACTTTGTCCCCGAAGGGAAAGACTCATCTCTGAGTTGATCAAAGGATGTCAAGACCTGGTAAGGTTCTTCGCGTTGCTTCGAATTAAACCACATGCTCCACCGCTTGTGCGGGCCCCCGTCAATTCCTTTGAGTTTCAACCTTGCGGTCGTACTCCCCAGGCGGAGTGCTTAATGCGTTAGCTGCAGCACTGAAGGGCGGAAACCCTCCAACACTTAGCACTCATCGTTTACGGCGTGGACTACCAGGGTATCTAATCCTGTTCGCTCCCCACGCTTTCGAGCCTCAGCGTCAGTTACAGACCAGAGAGCCGCCTTCGCCACTGGTGTTCCTCCATATATCTACGCATTTCACCGCTACACATGGAATTCCACTCTCCTCTTCTGCACTCAAGTTGACCAGTTTCCAATGACCCTCCCCGGTTGAGCCGGGGGCTTTCACATCAGACTTAATCAACCGCCTGCGCTCGCTTTACGCCCAATAAATCCGGACAACGCTTGCCACCTACGTATTACCGCGGCTGCTGGCACGTAGTTAGCCGTGGCTTTCTGGTAAGATACCGTCACTTGATGAACTTTCCACTCTCATCAACGTTCTTCTCTTACAACAGAGTTTTACGATCCGAAAACCTTCTTCACTCACGCGGCGTTGCTCGGTCAGACTTTCGTCCATTGCCGAAGATTCCCTACTGCTGCCTCCCGTAGGAGTCTGGGCCGTGTCTCAGTCCCAGTGTGGCCGATCACCCTCTCAGGTCGGCTATGCATCATTGCCTTGGTGAGCCGTTACCTCACCAACTAGCTAATGCACCGCGGGGCCATCTTCTAGTGACGCAATTGCGCCTTTCAAATAATCGTTATGCAACAATCATTGTTATGCGGTATTAGCACACATTTCTATGTGTTATCCCCCGCTAGAAGGTAGGTTCCCCACGTGTTACTCACCCGTTCGCAACTCATCCGTAAGAGCAAGCTCCTACTTCAGCGTTCTACTTGCATGTATTAGGCACGCCGCCAGCGTTCGTCCTGAGCCAGGATCAAACTCTCAAATTAGTTCCGATTGTACCATCGGATTCGATTGTTATGATTTAAAACACCGAAATGTTTTATGCTCATTTGTCCACTAACGTTTCGTTAGTTATTGTTTGAATTGACTAGATAAATCGTTGTTTATCTTAGCCTACACATTGGTTTGTTAATTCTTATTTATTCAGTTTTCAAGGTGCTAACCGCTGCCGTGCTTTTCTTGCGACAACTATTTAATATTACCAGTTAAACTTTTAATTGTCAATCTTTTTTTAAATCTTTTTTTAAAAGTTTTTTTTGCTTTCGCCTTTTCCTGCGACAGCTTTCTTATAATAGCAAATCTTATTTTTACAGTCAACTCATTTTTTAACTTTTTTT
>NZ_JABJXU010000025.1 GCF_013155265.1 Enterococcus sp. MMGLQ5-1
GAAAAACGTTATCCAAAGTATGTCCCGTAAGGGTACACCTTCAGATAACGCTCCAATAGAGTCGTTTCATGCCTCACTAAAGTCAGAAACGTTCTACATCTCAAAAGAGCCGATAGGCTTTAATACTAGAGTAATCGATATTGTAGAAAAATACATCTATTTTTGGAATCATAATAGAATTTTATTCAAATTAGGGTATCTTTCGCCCGTCGAATACCGATCAGCAAGATTAAATTGAGTCGCTCTTTTTATTTTGTATCAAAAAGTAGTTGCACTTCCTAATTCTGTATTTGTCCTTTTTTGAATTTAGCCAATATTTAGTATTTGATCGGCAATGGATATTGTTGTTTCTCGATGCGAGACGATTAATATTGCTTGCTTATCCTTTTGCTTTTCTAATACATTTAAAATAATTTTTTCATTTAGATAATCAAGATTGCTAGTTGGCTCATCTAAAAGTATGAGCGGGGTATCGTAGGCAAAGATTCGAGCAAGGGCAATTCTTTGCTTTTCGCCAGAAGAAATTTGGCGTTGTGCACTACCGATAATGGTATCTAAGCCATTTTCAAATTGGTTTAGCCATTCAGCTAAAGAGGCTTTTTTTAATGCCTCAACCACCTTTTGATCTGATATATTTTTCCCAAGTGTAATGTTTTGTCTGATAGTATCTTGGAAAAGAAAGGTGTCCTGCAGCATATAGCCTTCATTACTTCTTAATGAGCTTGTGTTAATTTCTTCGATAGGGGTTTGTGATAATGAAATTATACCCTCGTCTGTAGACCAAAACCGCATAATTAATTTTAACAATGTGCTTTTACCGATGCCACTAGCACCTTTAATACAGGTGATACCGTATTTGGGAATTTTAAACGATAATTGCTTGATTACCGCTTGCTGTGTTTGCGGGTAGCTGAAGCTGATTTGATTACTTTCTAATTCAGAAAAAATAACTTCTTTTCCCTGCACAATATCATGGGTTACTGGTTGTTCGTGAAGTAGCTGATAAACTCTTTTTGCACTAGCGAGTGTTGAAAGCAGGCTATTTCCTAAGCCACTAAGTGCCAATACTGGTCCAAAAGAGCTCATAAAGCTGATTACCACTACAAAAATTGCTGCACTGGAAAGTGATAAAAGATACGCTGTAACCAGCATTATAAAAGCGCTCAATAAGATGATTAATTCAGTGTAGTTTTGAATGGCTAGGCGCTGGTTAATCATTTCTTTTTGAGAGTGATTTAATTTCTTGCCAGCTGATTTTAATTGCTGCTGTAAGCTTGAGCCAATATTATAGAGCTTGACCTCACTTAAAGCTTTAGTCATTTCGATGACCTCTTGATTCAGATTATCGTAATAGGCTTTATATTCACCGCCGGCTTTCTTTTTATGTAGATAAGTTAGCGTAGGTAAAAAAACACCCAGTAAAAGATAGATAAATAAGGCCAATAACCCTAGGATAGGCTGAAAGCTAGCCAGCCAGATGCTCATGCCTAGGCTGATAAAAATTGCAATGAAGACTGGTGAAATGGTGTGTGCAAAAAAAACCTCTAGTGATTCGACATCACTGGTGATGAGAGAAATTAGCTCGCCATTTTTTTTATCTTGTAATTTAGCAGGTGCTAAGCTTCTTAATTTACTAAAAACCTTATCACGAATAATGGCTAAGGTTCTAAAGGCAATTTCGTGATTTAAATATTGCTCTCCATATCTTAAAATACCTCTACAAATTCCTAATGCAATCATTGAGATGATATAAGGCGTAATGTGCAAATTATTATTGTTTTGGTAATTGATAAATCCTAAGACCCCAATAATAGGTATTCCAATAACAGCTAGATAGCTCAAGCTACCTAAAATGATGGCACCTATCATTTTAAATTTTAGTGGCTTTACAAAGCTAATCAGCCACTGGAGTGTTTGCATTGCTTGGCGCATTTTACTGTCCTCCCTTAAGAATACTTTGTTCTTCGTTTAAAACAGTTTTGAAAAAGCCATTGTTCTCTAGCAAAGCTTCTGGATGTCCATGCTCGCTAATTTTTCCGTTTTCTAGAACAATAATTTGAGCTGCATCTAATAAATTATAGAGTCGATGGGAAATTAGAATAACAATTTTATTTTTAGATAGATTATAAATTTCCTTCATAATGATTTTTTCATTTTCTAGGTCTAGGCTAGAAGTAATTTCATCAAAAATGTAAATTTGTTTATCACGTAAAAGTGTTCTCGCGATTAATAATCGTTGTCTTTGCCCGCCGGATAGATTACTACCATCCTCGGTTAATTGATAGTCCAATTGATTTGGAAATTCTCGAATATCATCAGCCAAATTGACACGCTCTAATATATCCCAAAGCTGTTTTTCATTAATATGCTTGTCGCCGAGACAAAGATTTTCGCGAATTGATTTTGAAAATAGAAAGCTATCGCTATTAATCAAATCAACGGTATTAAAAATTTGTTGAGCGCTTAATTCTGACAAATTCTGACTATCCCAGTTAATTTGTCCTTGATAGTTATAAAAAAAGCCACTTAAAATACTTGCTAGTGTACTTTTTCCAGAGCCGGATTTTCCAATAATGGCAGTTAATTGTCCCTTTTTTGCTGAAAAATTAATATCCTGAAGCATGGCTTGTTTTTCATTTAGGTAACTGAAGCTCAGCTTTGATATTTTGAGTAGACCTATTGCTTCACTAACTACGGAATCAGCTGAGCTCAGCTTTGATTCGTCATTTGGAAGATCAAGAAAATCAAACAGCTTATCTGCAGCACTGATACCAGTCATTGCGACGTGAAATAGTGAGCCTAGCTGGCGTAGTGGAATGAAAAATTCGGCAGATAAGAGTAAAAACATTACTGCACCGATAATGCTAAGCTGACCAAGAGAAAAGTGATAAAGCGCAATTGAAATACCAATAGCTGAACCAGTATAGGCAATGATATCCATTATTGTAATGGAGTTAAGCTGCATGGAAAGCAAGCTCATCGTTGCCTTGCGGAATTTTTCAGCTGCCAGATTCATTTTTTGATGATAATGCTGGTCTTGCTGATAAACTTTTAAGGTAGTTAAGCCTTGGAGGTTTTCAAAAAATACTTCTCCTAAATTGAGATAGTTATTCCAATATTTACTTAGAATTTTTTTGGCTATCTTCATGATGGTCATAATTGAAATTGGAATTAGTGGCACGCAAATTAATAAAGTAATTGCTGCCTGCCAGTCATATGTAACCAGTGAGAAAAATACAATAAGTGAAGCAATCATGCTATAAAAAAATTGCGGGATAAATTGAGCATAATAAACTTCTAATTGTTCAACACCATCAACGGAAATTTGAGTCAATGCACTGATTGATAAATGATTTTTTGTTGATGGTCCTAATTGAAATGCTTTCGCAAATATTTTATCTCGAATGGCGAGTCTAAGCTGTGATGATGAGGTAAAGCTTAGATTACTAATCCAATGATTTAAGAGTATTTTAATTAGAATGATGACTAGAATTGCTAAGGTGAAAAAAGGAACCTTTTTTAATGCAAATTGATTTAGATAAATTTGATTTATGATATTGGCAATTAAAAGATAAAAAATAATTGAATTACATAGGTTTATTAGTCTGAAAACAACTATGCCATAAATTTTTTTTTTCTGATTTGTCATTAGATTAAATAGGCGTTTATTAATCATGGTTTTGTTACTCCTGTCGAATTTTAATAATAAATGATCATGATTGAGAATACTAAAATATTATAATTGAAAATGATTATCAATGTCAATTGGATAAACACGATTATTATAAGCTCCGCTATTGACAATGATAATCATTATCAACTAAAATATAATTTATTACTGATAATCATTATCAATAATAAATTATATTAATTATTTTAGGAGGCGTAATGAAGCAATTTTTTTATACAATATTACCAATTTGTTTGATTTTACTTTTCTTTGGTAATGCAAAAAGAGCTGAAGCAAGCTTGAAAGACGGAACTTATCAAGTTAATTATACAGTGTTACAGGGTGATGGTGATTCAGCTTCAATGGCGAATGACTACTTTAACAAGCCTGCCCAAGTAACCGTGACAAATGGTGGCTATCAGGTTTCATTTCAATTGAATCATAGTAAATGGATTACCGATTTTCAAGTCACAGGTTCAAGCACGGTAAACGGTGCTACTGATACTGCTAGTGATATAAGAACAGTACAGTTTTCTGCAGCAGATATCGATGCTCCAATCAGCTCTAGTATTAAGGTCGATATCGACGATTTAAATTATCATCATACTTATACTGTTAGATTAGCCTTTGATACAGGTAATGCAATGTTGATTTCTGGCAGCAGTGATAGTGCTAGTAGCTCTGGTATTGCTGAAAGCGCCGCCGGAGCAGCTTCAATGACGCAATCGACCAATAATGGCCAAGCCTCTGTTACCAATCCTCAAACTGCTACTTCAACGCCATTGATTTGGTATGCTTTGGCGATTGTGTTTTCTGTTGGTGGTACAATTTATTTTATTTTTTTGAATCGCAGATGGGGGAATAATGAAAAATAAACTAATGAAAAAATACTTCACCTTGTTGCCAGTTTCATTTTTGTTGTTGAATACGGTTACTTTATCTACTAAGGTGCTAGCGGAAGAATTAGAAGCTACAACGACAAGTGTTGATACTAATCAGGCAGCTCCGGTCAGTGAAAGCTCAGATGAAAAAACAGCTAGCTACTCTGAAACCAATACACAGTCTACTGTAGCTGATGCTAATACTGAATCAACCAGTAGTGAGATAGCTCCGCAAGCAGAAGCCGACGCTGTGGTATCTGAATCCGCAGCTCAGCCATCGCCTGCAGCACAGCAAGTCGCAGCATCTAATTTAACTACATTGAGTACTGCCTCCGTTGTTAAGACCGAGACGGTTCCAGTAGAGCTGTGGAATAGTACACAGTCAGCTGTTTCATCTAATTGGGTTAAGCCAACAGCCAAAGTAGTTACCTACTCAGATGGTACTAGAGAAATGACGCTTGATTTACAAGGTGCTGACCAAGGTAGCATGACGGCTTATTTAAAAAATGTTAGTCCAAGCGGTAGCTATGATGATGCTATTATTAATGCAACGGATGCAGATGGCTATCCATCGCAGGTGACCTTTAGCTTGTCAGATTCAGATATTTCGACGGCTTCGGTTTTTAAACAGCTTTATGTTAAATATTTTGTTGATATGACAGGCTTTCCATTCCCTGATGGGCATAGCATCAAGCAATATTTAAAGATTGATTGGTCAACCGCTTCAGAGGTTGTTAATACAACTGCTTTGGA
>NZ_JABJXU010000026.1 GCF_013155265.1 Enterococcus sp. MMGLQ5-1
CTGATAAGCTGTTTCTGTCTCTGCTTGACGCCAGCCAGTAAAGACATGACCCTCACGGGTTGGTGTTTTATTTGAAATGAGATAATCATCGCCTAGATAGACCGTCGCTGTCGCGGGTACGTTCTCTACCTCGTCTGTCGTGCCCGCTTGGTAGCTGACAGTATAGGCTGCCTGCCATTGTGCTGTCAACGTCACATCTGCTGTCACGTTTTCAAGCTTGTCATTTGGTTGATAAATTCTCTCTCCAGCCTGCCAGCCGGTGAACCGATAGCCAGCTCGGCTAGGCGCGTTAGCTGAAATAGAATAGTCAGCACCGTCGGCAACTGTATCAGCTGCTGGCAGTTCAATTGCTTCATCACCTGCGCCACTCGCATAGCTGACGGTATGAACTGCCCGCCATTGCGCTGTCAAGACTGTATCACGAGTGACCGATGAAATCGTTTCTCCCGCTTGATAAAGTGTCTCGTCAGCGTCATCTGCCTGCCAGCCAGAAAAGACATAGCCTGCACGCAAGGGGACTGAGTCTGCTATGGCAAAGGCGGCATTCTCTGTCACTAGCGCCCCGCTTGGCAAGTCTGTTACGATATCATTGGTTCCTTTATGGTAGCTCACCTGATAGTTCACACCTGCAAGAACCTTAGCTGTAAAGGCACCAATATCATTACTAGCTCGCGCATCACCAAAATAATCCCTGAGCATATCGGCATCCGAAACGCCTCGATTCGCCAGCTGAGATGCCTCTGGTAGCGCTGTTGTAGACGAGCGATTCGCGACATACATTGGAAGCCCAACCACATTTGTAGCATGCCAGACGACATCTTCTAATGGCCAACCATTCTGATAATTACCATAGCTTGCATTCGCAAATAGAGCAGACATAGTCGCGTAGACCACTGAGTTTTGTCCAATCCCTGTCGCGTTAACCTTGCTCAAGGTCGTGGCTGTGGTTGTTTCAGTGGCTACTGCGACATTTTTAAAGGCGCTATTTTGAATATTTGCCTTGATCTGCTCAGCATTGGTCGCTTCAATCGCCAAATCAACAAACTCTGGTGCTGCTCTAGCAGCGATTCTTGGCAAAACAAAATATTTCATAATCTGTGCACCTGAAATAATTGAGTTATAGCCTGACGGCTGCTGTGGACTATTCGGTAAAAATGATGGAATAAAGCCATTCAAACCTTCAGAATAGCTACCGCTATAGTAGTTAATGCCATAAAGCAAGTAAAGTGGCATCGTAGCACCAGCACCTGAAATCTCACTGCGCGTGTTATAATTATAGGCGCTATAAATCGCCGTATTTTTCAAGAGTCCACCGGTCATATAGACATTATCGCCGTTTGGTGCAAAGTTATCGGCAATGGTTGTGCCCTTAACCTCAGCGTACTTATGAAGTAAAAGACCGCCGCCTCTCCCCATGGTCTGATCTGGAATAATTTGCCAGCTTCTAAAGTTGGCATCGGCGGTATTCCAGCTCAAGCCCAAGGCATAGTTGCCATTGATCACGGTATTGATAATCTTAGTTGGGTTGTTAGCCTGCTCATCCGCCGGCTGAGCACCAGTCGCTAGACCGCCACCGTCCTCAAAGGCAACGTTTCCGGTAATCAATGAGTTTTTAACCGTCGTATTAGAGCCGGCTGCTAAAACGCCACCTCCAGTTGTTTCGGAATAATTGCCAATGACCTTCGTGTTTTCCATTGTTGAGCTATCATTCAAAAAAATACCGCCACCACAGCTAAAACGATTGACAAAAGCACGTGCCTCATAATTATTTTGAATCACACTATTTTTAATCGTGCCATTCCAAAGATAGACTCCGCCACCACCCTTGGCTAGATTGTGGTTAGCCAGCTCCTCTGAAATCGTCCATCTCGGCGAGGTCAAGGTAGGTAGGGCAGTCGCGACATAGCCGCCAGCGACAACGACACTATCGACCGTCCCTTTAACAGGTTCGACCTGTGAAATAATCCGCGTACCGTAGGTTGTTCGCGCCGTGTGTGAAGCAAATGCTGACTGCCAACGATATGTATGCGCATCAGCCGTTGGCAGCTGATTGTTACCATAAGGAAATGCGCCGACCTCCGTAGTTAAAATCGTGGAGGTTTGACCGATGAGACGCGTTGTTGGTTCACCTGCTTGATTGCGCTTACCATAAAGGCTCATCCCCTTAGTCGTATCCTCATCTAAGCTATCACGGACAGGCGCCAAAATCACCCCGTCCCAAACGGTTGTCGTATAACCATTCGCATAGGCATTGTAGAGATAGGGCCTGCCATGCACATTAAAGGTTCCTTCATCAACATAGATATTTACCACACCCGCCCTGTGGGCAAGGATAATGCCATACTGAATATCGTCTTTACCCGCATAGGCATCGTCCCAGCTTGAACCATCCTTTTTGCCGGCACCATTTTCCGTGATATAAAAACTATCCGTCACACCGTCAATCTGCCAGTCAGGCGCATCGCCAGCTGACTCATAGGCGCCAAGGTCAGGCTTTGCCCCCTGTAAGCGTGAATCACCCTTTGCATCTAAGCCAATCTGTGGATAGTAGCAATCAAACCCTTGGTCGACCAGCAAAGCGCCCTTTGGTGTGAAGTCGAAAGTCAAAGCTTCATTGGAAGAACCATCTGGATTTTTGTAGCCTAGCTTATCGGAAGCAAAGCTTTCAAACATTGCTGAAACCTCAGCTTTAGTCAAGGCAGTATTCAGATAGAGCTCCAAATTTTTTAAGCCAGCACCATCGATTGCAAGAGTTAAGGCATTTAATTCTGGATGGCTCTGATTGCCAGTAATCTGCCACTTACCATCAAACCAATAGATATTCTTATCTGAACCGCCATATTGATAATTTAAGGCAGTTTTAGCCCAATCGGACATACTCCAAGGACTCTTGGTTTGGAGAAGACCTGAGAGATAGCGTGAATCAGTTCCCCCACCTGTGACTTGTACGCCCTCTTTTAAAGCTAAGAAAATATTATTTTGCAACACGAGATCGCCATTTGCAGCCCAAAGCTGACCATTATCAGCTTTTAAATGACCTGTGTTATTAGCAATCATTGTATTATTCGTTAAACGACTATAGCCAAAGCTAGTCATTAAATCAGCAGTTCCAACATATTCATAACTCGAATCCGGCTTTAAATGAGTATAGCCGTTATAAGCAATCAGAGTGTTAGAAATCGAAGCACCATTAATTAAGATAATCGGGCTATATAAGCTGGCAGCAGTATTTGACAAGTTGACCTCATCACCCATAAAGTTTTTAACGATCTTAACTCTATCCAAGCTACCATTAATTGAAATGGCAGAAGCTGCCGTTTTTGCCCAGTTATCAAAATTTTGTACAGTTGGATAACTATTAAGTGCTTCGCCAGTTTGAGTTTTTGTTTGAAAACCCATGAAATGCTCTAAGGTTAGGCCTTGAAGCATCGCGTATGGATTCTCCATATGAAGCTGATGCTTGAAGTCTGCCTCACTAGGCTCAGCTATCGGTATTGATACTTCTTTCGCCCCACCGTCGATGATGACGTCATCTGCTGATAAGTCATCGGCAGCTCGGATAATCACTGGCTGATCAATCACCAGCGTGTCACTGAGTGTATAGGTGCCTTTCGGCAGCACGATAATGCTGTGTTCCTTATATTTGTCATAGATTGCATTGAAATCTTTGCCGTCCGCTTCTGTGACGGTTACGATGTCATCGACCACATCGTATGCACTGGCAAGCTCAGGCTTGATTAGCACCAAAACCAATGCCAGCACACTGACTGCTAGCCCGAAGCACACGCCCTGTTTTAACTGTCGTTTTTTCATTTTAACGCCCCTTTTTTCATTTTAAATTAATCGATAATTGATAATTAATAATTAGCTATCGTTGTAAAAAAAGGTGGCGTGATGCTTAGCGCTGTGTCGTGTCGTGTCGTGTCGTGTCGTGTCGTGTCGTGTCGTGTCGTGTCGTGTCGTGTCGTGTCGTGTCGT
>NZ_JABJXU010000027.1 GCF_013155265.1 Enterococcus sp. MMGLQ5-1
AAATTATTAGGAATCAAAATAGATAACGGAATGAAAAAAAGTAAGAGTACAATACTAGATATCTTTCTCAAAATACCGTTAATACCAATCTTACTTTTAAATTCAATACTTGGATTAATAATCGCTCCAATTGTTCCGCTTGCAAAATCAATGATCATTGCAATACAAATTAGCGATAGAACAAATAAAATCTTACCGTCTTCAGTCATTACGACCGCTCTTAAAAAATCAAACACTTCCATTTTCCTCACCTTCCAATTATTTTGATTAAATTGTATATGAAAGACTACTTAGATTAATATAGTTGCTCCCATAAGCTGAACGAGCGTAAACAGCTCCGCTTGTAGTAATTTCCACACGAATATTTTTCAATAAATCATCCGTACAATTAATTAATTTTCTGCTGCTAGGTCGATACTCTGGTGATAATGTGAATATCAGAGTATTAGTAGTTGGGAAAGGACTTGCTGGATTCTTTGAAAGAGTTCCCGTGAATTCGACCTTATATGATCCATCAAGCTGTTTAAATTTTCTATAGGCGGTATTGTCTACGCTATCACTTAACATACCATCAGCTAATGTTAATGTTTTGAACGGAACAGCGGTTAATTGTTCAGCCGTGACCGATCCGACATAGTTATTAATTGAATCTGTAAAATAAACACCATCTCCCATATACCAAACTTGTTTGAACTTTGTAGGCACTGCAATATCTGGTATCTCTTGCATGAAAATGCCAGTAGTGCCTTGTGTCGAACCTGTAATGTCAACTTTAGTGCCTTTATATTTACCATCAGCTAATGTTGCGACATCTTCAATCTTGAAGCCATCATCACCAATCTTAACCGTTCCGTTATGCTTACCATAAGTTGGATGATTCACCTCATATACATTAGTCAATGAACCTGTTGAGATAGCCAAAGCCGATAACGTATCAACGTTGATATTTGGTGCATACAATCCCCAAGTTTTCCATGTTGAATCTTCCCATTTTCTTACAATCTCTGGCGTACTTGATGTATCTTGCCATAACTGCCCATCTTCTGGATTGGTTGGCGCTGTGTCGCTTAAAATGATGTTATTTTTACCGTTAATACCATCATTGACTACTGCGCCGCTTAGTTGTGCTAATGTCATTAATTATTCACCTTTCTATAATCATCTAAATCAACTTTGAATGTAACTGCTGACGGTAGCCATTCATTCGCCATCAAAGCTGTTGTTTTTCCTAACTTCGATAATGTTGTAAGAATTGAGCCGTCTTCTTTGTAGAGCGTGACAGTCCAATAATATTCATACAGATTACCGTATTCATCAATTCCCTTACCATCTTGCATAAGTTGACAAGTGAAATAGAGGTCTTGTGCTGTGTTTTTCATCGTTGTAGGCTTATCACATGTAATCGTGACAATAATGCCACTAGCGAGCTTTTCTTGCCTGTTAATGATGCCTTGTGACAGCTTGTTCTGTAATGCTCGGAAATTATCAAACGTTACTTTATTATTTGCTTTGTTCAGATGGTCTTTCTCGATTTGAGAAGCCCTCATTTCAAGTAACAATAGCGGACTAAATCCCGAATCATGTGCTTTGACAGTATCTCCAATTTGTAAATCAAAATAACCAGTGACCTCATAAGAGACCGCTGGCTGACTGATTGTTTTAAGTTTAGCTAATCCTTGACCAGCTAGAGTATTGACGTTATCTGTTTCGTAAGACCATTCAAGCAATGTATAGTTACGTTCTGTGTTATCTACGATCTGCGAGGGATATCTATCTCGCATTGGTGGGCATAGGATATATGGTTCACCTTTTAAAGAAACGTATAATAAATTGCCATCATCATCATATTCTTTAATTTCTAAAGAACTGATATTTAAGTCATCTTTCCCGATTGGATGAATTGCGGTAAATAGATTAGTTTTATCGACTGTCCGAGTAATAGTATCGATATTTCGCTTGTAGTAGAAAGTTTTATCATTTCTACGAGTACCAACACCTTGAGTAATGCCATTATTTGCTTGATAAAGATTAATCAATGTCGGTTTTAATGTACCGTCTCGGTTAATTCTGTCAATAAATTCATGTTCGCCACCGAACTTATTAACCAAGCTAATCAATCTGGCTAAGTTAGTATCGGATTCACCTTCCCATTCAAGCGTTAGCTTTTTGCCAGCTAATTCATTAATACCAATTTCAATCTTGGCGAATTTAAACAATCCAAAAATATCCATGTATTCAGTAATCGTCATTGCTTGTGTTGCTTTATATGCTGGCAAGACTTCGTTAATCATTTCAAGGCTTAAACTTGAACAATTAAAACTTTTACCAAATTCATCTTCACTTAATTTTGTAATACTAAGCATATATGTACGATCATTATCATGGTAAGAAATAAACTTATCATCTGTTATCTGCTGGTATAGTAAAGAACCATTATTTATGAAACTTATCGATAACTCATGAGCGCCAGTGGGAAGATTATATAAAGCTTTGCATTCTTTGATTTGAAC
>NZ_JABJXU010000028.1 GCF_013155265.1 Enterococcus sp. MMGLQ5-1
TACCTATTTTTATTCTGTGTGGTGATGTGATTAACATCAGTAAAGTTCTTAGTGTCATTTTTTCTCCAATCTGTGCTATAATTAGCACATACATTTAGTTTTATGTGTCCTAGTCACTGTTCTCAGCAGTGGCTTTTTTGATTTCATTTTCGATTTCAGAAAGTTTAGATTTTGTATGCTCATAATCAATGCAACTTCTATGCCAAAGCTGATATTGTTCAACTTCTCGCCAAAACTTACGCTTCTTTTTGAGCTCTCTTAAATCTTTGCTCATAACTCATATATTCCTTCCTAGCTCTAAACCAATACAATTGCCAATTGTGCGTTGCACCCTCCCAGTCGAATGTCATGCCATATTCCTCATTTTCCAATTGATAGCGTGTTTCTTAAGAAACTCAGAATCATACTGCTCTTTTGCTGCTTGAATATCTTCAAGATTAAATTCATGAGCGCGGCCACGTTTCCCAATAGGCTTGATATTTGAATATTTCAAGATTTTACCCACTTGTGTAGTACAACATTCCCACCGTTCCGCAAGTTCTACTTTAGTGAATATTGTTTGATGTTCTTTAGCATTCGATGTTGCCGTGAATTCCTCTGACCAAATATCAAATAATGCTCTTGTTGCTTCAATTTGGATTGGAGATAATACTTGGTGGATTTGTTCTAATTCCATATGTACCTCCTACTTATCTTTTTCCAACTCAATGATTTCTAATTGTTTAGGTGTCATTCTTGTTTCAGTAGCTGTAAAATCTGTTAGATCAATATTACTTACATAATTAAGTGCTTTGATAAAATCAATGCGTCTAACAAATACATACTTTCTAATATTGAAAGTCGTTTTTAGATGCTTATACACTAAACGTAAAAATTGACCATATTTAGACAAAAATAAGTTTGATGAAACATTATCTCCATCGAAATATTCATTGGCTAACTGCTTAGCTTTGGCGAATGCTGCTCCTTGTAATTCCAAGCATTCGACTTCGTTCAATGTGATACTGTCACGTAATTCTTGAACGTCCTGTGTGATTGATTTCTTCATTTCAAGCACATCATCTTTTACATCAACGATGACATCGATTAACGTTTGAATAGCTTCACTTTGTTCATCTTGCCTTTTTAAAGTGAATTTAACTGCGCTTAATGCTGTTTCTGTTTTATCCTTTGCTTTAACCATTGATAATCTCTCCCTCTATATAATCTGTTTGTGTTATTTTAGTTAGTTCAGTTAAGAATTTTTCTAAACGTTCAATTAAGAAATTTAATTCACGTTTTGCAAGTCCATCACTATTTACTACTTCTGATAAATCTAAGTAAACTAATGCACTAGCCTTGCCAAGAAAATCATTTGATTTTTGTAGTAAGTCAGTTAGTTGTTTATAATCAGCGATTAGTTTTTGAGTGTCGTTTAATTGACCTTCTGCTGTTTGAATCGCCTTCGTGAGTTGCTCATATTTTTCTGATTTCTCGTCAACTTCCTTACGCTCCATTAACAATTTTTGATAATCTTGTTGCAAAGTTGCATTACGTTCAACCAGTTTTTCATTTTCTAACTTGGTTGATTCATAATCGCTTGGCACTACTTCGACTTGTTTCTTAACTACATTAGGCTCTTTAGATGAGATATCTTGAAAAGCCTTAGATAACTGATTAATTCGTTTGTCACGGTCAGCAAGTTCATCATCACGTTGTTTTAATTGACGTTTGATATCTTGTAATTCACGTACCGTTGGATTATCGCCATTTTCAACACGC
>NZ_JABJXU010000029.1 GCF_013155265.1 Enterococcus sp. MMGLQ5-1
TACCTATTTTTATTCTGTGTGGTGATGTGATTAACATCAGTAAAGTTCTTAGTGTCATTTTTTCTCCAATCTGTGCTATAATTAGCACATACATTTAGTTTTATGTGTCCTAGTCACTGATTGCCGTCAGTGGCTTTTTTGATTTCATTTTCGATTTCAGAAAGTTTAGATTTTGTATGCTCATAATCAATGCAACTTCTATGCCAAAGCTGATATTGTTCAACTTCTCGCCAAAACTTACGCTTCTTTTTGAGCTCTCTTAAATCTTTGCTCATAACTCATATATTCCTTCCTAGCTCTAAACCAATACAATTGCCAATTGTGCGTTGCACCCTCCCAGTCGAATGTCATAGGTCACCTCTTATATTTATTGACTTCTCTCCACCTTAAAAACTTTTCAAATGTATCAATTTTTATGATTGGTATTTTATGAGTTGATAGAATATAACCATCACTAAAACTTTTTTCGCTTTTAAATTCTTTCAGAAGTTTTTGAAAAGCCGGTTTATGATTCTGATATCCAAAAAATACAATCGCATCATCTTTCGCAATCCAAGCTTGTTGGATTGAGGGTGTTACTTTCGATACTGAAATATCCATAAATACCTCCTATTTATCTTTTTCCAAATCAATGATTTCTAATTGTTTAGGCGTCATTCTCGTTTCGGTAGTTGTAAAATCTGTTAGATCAATATTGCTTACATAATTAAGTGCTTTGATAAAATCAATGCGTCTAACAAATACATACTTCCTAATGTTGAAAGTTGTTTTTAAATGCTTATACACTAACCGTAAAAATTGACCATATTTAGATAAAAATAAGTTTGATGAAACATTATCCCCATTGAAATATTCATTGGCTAACTGCTTAGCTTTGGCGAATGCTGCTCCTTGTAATTCCAAGCATTCAACTTCGTTCAACGTGATACTGTCACGTAATTCTTGAACGTCTTTAGTGATTGATTGCTTCATTTCAAGCACATCATCTTTTACATCAACGATGACATCGATTAACGTTTGAATTGCTTCACTTTGTTCATCTTGCCTTTTTAAAGTGAATTTAACTGCGCTTAATGCTGTTTCTGTTTTATCCTTTGCTTTAACCATTGATAATCTCTCCCTCTATAAAATCTTTTTGTGTTATTTTAGTTAGTTCAGTTAAGAATTTTTCTAAACGTTCAATTAAGAAATTTAATTCACGTCTTGCAAGTCCGTCACTATTTACTACTTCTGATAAATCCAAGTAAACCAATGCACTGGCTTTACCAAGAAAATCGTTTGATTTTTCCAATAAATCAGATAATTTCTTATAATCAGCAATCAATTTTTGTTGTTCACTTAGTTCACCTTCAGCCGATTTAATAGCTTTAGAAAGTTGCTCATATTTTTCTGATTTCTCGTCAACTTGCTTACGTTCCATCAATAATTTTTGGTAATCTTGTTGCAATGATGTATTACGCTCAATCAGTTTTTCATTTTCCAACTTAGTTGATTCATAATCGCTTGGCGCTACTTCAATTTGTTTCTCAACTACATTAGGCTCTTTGGATGAAATATCTTGAAATTCCTTAGATAACTGATTAATTCGTTTGTCACGGTCAGCAAGTTCATCATCACGTTGTTTTAATTGACGTTTGATATCTTGTAATTCACGTACCGTTGGATTATCGCCATTTTCAACACGC
>NZ_JABJXU010000003.1 GCF_013155265.1 Enterococcus sp. MMGLQ5-1
ACCGTTTTAGCCGGTACGACCTACCCAATCTCAACAGAGCTGCCAGCTCGAGTGGGCTATGACTTTTCTGGCTGGCAGGCGGATGATGCGGCAAAAACCATTTATCAACCAGGCGCTAGTATTGTCAATGTGCAAGCACACATTACTCTAACTGCCCAATGGTCCAAGCCTCTAAAGGTCAGCTATGCCAAGGGCACAAGTGATTTAGTGATTGGTCTGCCACCGCAAGCCACGGTGCGTGTCGGTTTTGATTATCAGATTCCAGCCACAGAAGCACCAGCTCGCATCGGCTATGTTTTCACTGGCTGGCAAGCAGATGATGCAGCGCAAACGATTTATCAAGCAGCTGATACGCTCGAAAAATTGAGCCGTGATACCGTTTTGACGGCGCAATGGCGCAAGCAATATCTGATTCGCTATGCCAAGGGGACTGGTGACGCGGTTACAGGCTTACCCGCGACAAGCCTTGTGACAGCCGGTGCAGATTATCAGGTAGCCACTGAAATCCCAACGCGTGCGGGCTACACCTTTACCGGCTGGCAAGCAGACGACGAAGGCGAGACGGTTTATCAAGGCTCGGCTGTGCTTGTGGCGATTCAATGCAATCACCTCTTAACTGCCCAATGGGCACTTGAAAAAGCTGAGACACCACCAACTCAGCCAACGGAGCCATCAGAGTCACAGGCCTCGGAAGCCTCAAAATCGTCTGCGCCTAGTCAGACGAAGCAGCAGCAGGTACCTCATGATAAGCGCTGGCGTCATTTTAGCTTACCACGGACAGGTGAAGACTTGCTTAGCCCAGCTATTGGCCTAGCTGTGATTATGCTTGTGACTATTATCTTGTACTATAAGCACAAACAACGAAATAAGGACTAAGCTATATTTGTATTAAGCCCCTCAGAATCGCTGCTGAGGGGTGTTTTTGTGAGAATCTGGTATTGTTTCGCAGAAAGAATACCAAATTCACGTTGAAAGTGCTGTTTTTGTGAGAATCTGGTATTGTTTCGCAGAAAGAATACCAAATTCACGTTGAAAGTGCTGTTTTTGTGCGGATCCGGTATTGTTTCGCAGAAAGAATACCAAATTCACGTTGAAAGTGTTGTTTTTGTGCGAATCCGGTATTGTTTCTCGGAAACAATTCCAAATTCACGTTGAAAGTGCTGTTTTTGTGCGAATCTGGTATTGTTTCTCGGAAAGAATGCCGAATTCACGTTAGTTGCACCATTTTCCTGCAAATAATCCAATCATTCTGAGAAAGAATGGACAAACTGTCTTTACATTATCATCAATTTTAGCTAATGCCTGTCAAATTGCCAGCTTCTAAAATCTCTTATTATCTTAGCTTCATCAGTAGAGGTTCTTTTTCAAAATATGCTATTATTTAGATACGGACTAACTAAAAGCTGGGAGGAAATGATGAATTTAATCGAGGTTAAGCATACCTATAAAAAATATCAGATGGGCGAAACGGAGATTGTCGCAAATAATGATTTAAATTTTGAGGTGCAAGAAGGGGAGCTGGTTGTTATTTTGGGACCGAGCGGTGCTGGTAAATCAACCATTTTAAATATTCTTGGTGGCATGGATACACCGACAAGTGGTGAAATCATTGTCGATGGCACTGATATTGCTCAATTTACCGAGCGACAGCTGACCAAGTATCGTCGTTTAGAGGTTGGCTTTGTTTTTCAATTTTATAATTTAGTACCCAATTTGACGGCGAAGGAAAATGTTGAGCTGGCAACTGCCGTTTCACCGAATGCACTAGACGTTGAAACGACATTACGCGCTGTCGGCTTAACAGATAGAATGTCTAATTTTCCTGCACAGCTTTCAGGTGGTGAACAGCAGCGTGTTGCAATTGCTAGAGCCTTAGCCAAAAATCCTAAGCTGCTATTATGCGATGAGCCAACAGGTGCCCTAGATTACCAAACAGGTAAATCAATATTAAAGCTATTGCAGGATACCAGTCGCCAAAATAAAATGACGGTAATTATTATCACCCACAACAGTGCCTTGGTTGAAATGGCTGACAGAGTGATTAAAATTAAAAATGGTACCGTTTCTGACAATTATCAAAATGAGTCACCTCGTCCAGTTGAAACGATTGAGTGGTGATGAGCATGCGGAAAAAAGCACTTTATAAAGATTTACTGGTTGAAATAAAAAAAAGCTTTAATCGATTTTTATCCATTCTTTTTATCGTTGCACTTGGTGTGGCCTTTTACGCAGGCTTACAATCGACCGCCCCGGATATGCGCTATAATGCTGATGCCTATTTTGATCAGCAGGGGCTAATGGATATAAGAATTATTGCGACGCAGGGCTTAACTGCTGATGACCTAAAAGCGATCCAAGCGGTAAAAGGGGTAAAGTATGCAGAGGTTGCCAATTTAGCAGATGTCCTAATCGAATCAGACAATGAACAAATTGTCATGCGTGTTGAATCCTTGACTTCAAAAATCAATCAGCTTGAGGTTGTTTCCGGCAAATTACCGCAAGCGGTTGGTGAGGTGGCGATTGATAGCAAGGTTGCCAAGGCAAATCAATATAAGCTTGGCGATACCATTACGCTTGCCGATACAGAAACTACTTCAAACGCCCTCTTAACTGAGAAAGCATATAAAATTACGGCAATAGTTAATAGTCCAGCCTATATTTCTTATGGACGTGGTAGCACGAATATTGGCAATGGCACCATTTCTGGTTTCATGTATGTGACTGAAGCTAATTTTAATTTAACGGATTTATCGACTCAGATTTTAATTCAAGTGGCTGGTGCCGAGGATTTAACGGCGTATACCAAAGCGTATGATAATTTAATTGATACCGTGACTAAGCGGTTAGAAAAGCTTTCAGCAACACAAAACCAAAAGCGCTACGATGAGCTGAAATCGGCGGCACAAGCCTCTGTTGCTTCTGCTAAAACGCAGCTTGAGGCATTGCAAGCACAGTCAGCGCTGCTTGGTCAGTCGGCAGGTCAGACAATGATAATCGACGGTCAAGCTGTAAATCAAGCTGCCTTAGAAAATCTGATTAGTGAAAATACGGTAAAGATTGATGAAGCGCAGGCACAAATCAATCAGCTTCAGACACCGACCTGGCAAATTCAAACAAGAGATGATTTACCTGATTTTTCAGGTTTAGGAGATAATGCTGAAAGAATTAAAAATATTGGCAATGTCTTTCCTCTAATCTTCTTTTTAGTAGCGGCTCTGATTAGCTTAACAACGATGACTCGGATGGTTGAAGAGGAGCGAATGAATATTGGTACCTTAAAGGCACTCGGCTATAGCAAACGTGATATTGCCTTTAAATATTTAACCTATGCCTTTTTAGCAACGATTATCGGTGGTGTGATTGGTGTTTTAATTGGTGAAAAAATATTTCCACGTATTATTATCAGTGCCTATGGCATTATGTATTCAAATATGCCAATTGGTACGATGCCTTATAATTTAAAATTTGCCTTGATCTCAGTTGGTGCCGCCTTTGTCGCAACAATTGGCGCGACAGTTTTCTCTTGCTATCGGGCACTTTTCCAATCGCCAGCTGCCTTGATGCGACCACCTGTGCCTAAGGCGGGTAAACGTGTCTTACTAGAACGAATTGGCTTAATATGGAATCATTTGAGCTTCACCTGGAAGGCGACGATTCGTAATTTATTTCGCTATAAAAAGCGTTTTATAATGACGATTTTTGGGATTGGTAGCTGTCTTTCGCTAATCTTAATTGGTTTTGGCCTGCGTGATTCAATTTTGGATATTAGCACTTTGCAATATAACAAATTACAAACCTATGATGCGCTTTTAATGGGGAATTCTGAGACTGATAGCGCGTCGGTTGAAAAATTACAGGCTACTTTAGCTGATGAGAAGGCAATCAAAAGTAATTTACCAATTCAAATGAAAACACAGCGTGTGAGCTTTGGCGATGAGCACTTAGATAGCTATGTCGTAGTACCAAAAACACTTAGTGGTTTAGATGATTATTTAACTTTCAGGGATCGTAAGAGTGGTAAGGTTTACCAATTGAATGATGATGGGGTCATTATCTCCGAAAAAATGGCACGACTACTGAACGTTAAAAAAGGTGATACCATTAAGCTTTCTGACGAGGGTCGCAACCAAGTATCAGTAAAAGTAGCTGAAGTAACAGAAAATTACGTGATGTACTATACCTACCTTTCACCTAAGCTCTATCAAAAGTTATATGGCAAGTCACCTCAGTTTAACGATTATTTATTAATACTTAAAAATGACAGTCAAGCGACGGATGCACTAAGTGAACGTTTATTGGAGGAGCCGGCTACCTTAACAATACAATATACTGAAAGCTTGAAAACTACCATGAATGATATGCTTAAGGCATTAGATTCGGTTATTTGGGTATTAATTTTGTCGGCAGGCTTATTAGCCTTTGTTGTTTTATATAATTTAAATAATATTAATATTAACGAACGCCGGCGTGAATTAGCCACAATAAAAGTTTTAGGCTTTTATGACTTAGAATTAGCTGAATATGTTTATCGGGAAAATATCTTATTGACAATTATCGGCTCACTGTTTGGTGTCGTAATGGGCACTTTCCTGCATCGTTATTTAATTGTTACGGTGGAGGTGGATGACATTATGTTTGGCCGAAATATCGCAATCTCTAGCTATGTTTATTCAGTGCTGATCACGATTGCTTTTTCTATTTTTGTCAATTTCGTAATGTTTTTCAAGCTCCGCAAAATTAATATGGTTGAGTCACTGAAGAGTGTAGAATAAAAAAGCTTAAAAAGAGGTGGGACAAAAGACGTTTAGCGTCGGAGAAAATTAGGAAATTGATGGCAATTGCTTGCAAATGTTCGGAAATTTGTCCATTTTCCTAGCCGTTGTCGCATTGTCCTTCGTAAATTACGAACAATATGAAAGGAGGGAGGACTTTTGTCCTTGCTCCTTTTTTGACCTGTAAATCATGTTCAGTAATGAAGATTTCCCAATCTTTCTCGGAAAGATTGGATTTTTCGTATCAATCGACAATTTAGCTTATGCTTGATTCTTAAGACACCATTTAATCATAAATGGTGCAATCAAGGTGGTGAGAATAATGACGATGACTAAGCTTGAATAGCTTGCTTGTTCTAGTAATTGTGCACTTAGTCCGATTTGAAGGACAATCAATGCCATCTCTCCTCGGCTAATCATCCCACTACCAATCAAAAGGGCTTCTTTTGTTTTAAATCCGAATCCTTTGGCTGCTAGTGCAGCAGGCACTATCTTGGTGATGACTGCTAATAGCGTCATGCCAATAATTAAAATGAGATTTTTAGATAGACCGTCAAAGCTCATATTTAAACCAATACTGGCAAAGAATATTGGAATAAAAATAACATAGGCAATGGTAGATACGCGGGTTTCAATTTCTTTGGCAGCCTGACTTTGTGAAACGATGACGCCTGCAAAAAAGGCACCGATGACATCACTCATTCCAACTAATTCGGCAGCATACGCTAAGCCCAGACATAGCATGATTGAAAACATTGTACTAGCAGCATATACTGGTAGACGATTAGCCAGCCTTAAAAGGTAAAAGGCGAGGTAGCGTGCTAAGAGATAAATAAAGATAATGAATAATAATTCAAGTAAAATTTGAATTGGCAAGGCTAAGCTTAAGCCATTTGTTGATTGAATGCCGATGCTTGAAATAAAGAAGCTGAGTATTAGAACTGCTAGAATATCATCAACGACAGCAGCACCTAAAATAGTCGCTCCTGCGTCGGATTTTAAAGCCTTATATTCGTTTAATACTTCTACAGTAATTGAAACGCTAGTTGCTGCAAAAACAATGCCTAAGAAAAAGGATTGATTAAATTGATAGCCAAGCAAATGACCGAGAAATGCAAAGCTGATAAGTGGTATCAGTACGCCACAAATGGCGACGGTAGCAGCTGGCTTTATATTACGTTTTAATAAATTAATGTCACTTTCAAGTCCTGCCAAGAACATCAGAAAAATAACCCCAAGCTCAGCTAATATTGCGATTTCATCAGCTGAATGAAGCCAGTTTAAAATTGCTGGTCCAAGGATAATCCCAACAGCGAGCTGTCCTATGACGACTGGCAGATTGATTTTTCGACAGAAGGCCGATAAAAATAATGAAAAGCTCAAGATTAAAAAAATTTCTCCCATATCTCCTCCGATTGTTATCAATTCCTATTATTCTAATCTTATCCTTATATAAGCTAATTTTCAAATACAAGCATCAAATTAAAAAAACCGAACAATGAATGTTAGATTTTAAAATTAATTTGGTTTTTCAAGTCGTAAATTTTATGAATTTGTTAAACTAAAATTGTCAAAAAATAATAAAAGGAGATTATTGTGATTTCAAAAGGTGAATTAATTTATGAAGGTAAAGCGAAGCAACTATTTAAAACAAACGATGAAAACGTTCTATGGGTTGAATATTTGAACCAAGCAACTGCTTTGAATGGCTTGAAAAAGGATGCGATTCAAGGTAAGGGTGAGCTCAATAATCAGATTACATCTAGTATCTTTGAGGCTTTGGCTGAACAGGGCATCCAGAGTCATTTTATCGAAAAAATATCAAAAACCGAACAATTAATTCAAAAAATGACAATGTTTCCACTAGAGGTTGTTCTACGAAATTACGTTGCGGGTAGCTTTTCAAAGCGCTTTGGTATTGAAGAAGGTATTCAGCTCAAACAACCAATTATTGAATTTTACTATAAAGCGGATGAATTGGATGATCCATTTATTAATGATGCGCACATTTTAAATTTTGAAATTGCAACCGAAGCAGAAATTGCGGAAATTAAGGCAGCAACGCTTGAAATTAATCAAGCATTAATTGAAATATTTAAAAAAACCAGTATTAAGCTAATCGATTTTAAACTAGAGTTTGGTCGCAATGCGGATGGTGCGATTGTGCTAGCAGATGAAATTTCCCCAGATACCTGTCGTTTATGGGATTTAGAAACGAATGAACACTTAGATAAGGATTTGTATCGTCGTGACTTGGGAGATATCATTCCTGTTTATCAAGAGGTTTTAAACCGTTTGACAAAATAAGTCGCTTTGGTTGGGTTAATTGATTAGGTATACATTAATATAATTAAGGTGGAGAGATGAACAAACGAATTTTTGTCGAAAAAAAAGAGAACTTTAAAATTAAGGATATCGCGTTACTAAAAGAATTAAAAAATAATTTACAGCTTGAAACATTGACCTCCGTTCAGTTAATTCAAGTTTATGATGTTTTTAATATTGATGAAGCATTATTAACAGAGGCTGAAAATCATATTTTTGCTGAAAAGGTGACCGATCAATTATTAAAGCAAGCAGAAATTGATTCATTATTAACGAAAAAGTTAAATTTTTGCATTGAAGCCTTGCCAGGTCAGTTTGATCAACGAGCTGCTTCTGCTGAGGAAGCTCTATTTTTACTAGGTGCCAATACAGAGGTTAAGGTGAATTCGGCACAGCTTTATTTGGTGAATGCTGACATTGCAGCCTTAGAATTTGATAGGATTAAAAATTACCTGCTGAATCCTGTTGATTCACGTTTTAAAACAATTACTGAACCAATCCAGCTCGAGCAATTTGCTGACTCGGATAAGAAAATACCTGTTTTAGCTTTTTTTAATACAGCAGCTGCGGCTGATTTTGCCAACTTTAAACAAGAAAATGGTTTGGCAATGGAGGTTGCGGATTTACTTTGCATTCAGGAATACTTCCAATCCATTAAACGCAGTCCGACGGAAACAGAATTAAAGGTTTTAGACACCTATTGGTCCGATCACTGTCGTCATACGACCTTCGAGACGGAGTTAAAAAATGTTGATTTTTCAAGAAGTCAATTTCAAACACAGCTTCAAGCAACCTATGACCAGTATTTAGCAATGCGCAACGAATTAAATCGTCAGGCGAAGCCAAAAACCTTGATGGACTTGGCAACTATTTTCGGCCGTTATGAGCGTGCAAATGGTCGTCTCGATGATTTAGAGGTTAGTGATGAAATAAATGCCTGTAGCGTTGAAATCGAGGTTGATGTCAATGGTGTCAAGGAGCCTTGGCTATTAATGTTTAAAAATGAAACGCATAATCATCCAACAGAAATTGAGCCCTTTGGTGGCGCTTCAACCTGTATTGGTGGCGCAATTCGGGATCCATTATCTGGTCGTTCTTATGTTTATCAAGCAATGCGGATTACTGGTGCGGGCAATATTTTACAGCCGGTTCAAGAAACAATGGCTGGTAAGCTACCACAGCAGGTCATTTCAAAGGATGCAGCGCATGGCTATAGCTCTTATGGTAACCAAATTGGTCTGGCAACGACTTATGTCAAAGAATACTTCCATGACGGCTTTGTTGCTAAGCGGATGGAGGTTGGCGCGGTTGTCGGTGCTGCACCAAAGGCAAACGTTAAGCGAATTGCACCCAAAGCAGGTGATGCAATTATCTTATTAGGTGGCAAGACAGGCCGTGACGGTGTTGGTGGGGCGACCGGCTCATCAAAGGTACAGACAAAAACTTCCGTTGAAACAGCTGGTAGTGAGGTTCAAAAGGGCAATCCGATTGAAGAACGAAAAATTCAGCGCTTGTTTAGAAATCCAACCGTCACCAAGCTGATTAAAAAGTCCAATGACTTTGGCGCTGGTGGTGTTTGTGTGGCGATTGGTGAATTGGCAGATGGTGTTGATATTAATTTAGATTTAGTACCACTGAAATACCAAGGGCTAAATGGTACGGAAATTGCCATTTCCGAGTCACAGGAGCGCATGGCTGTTGTCGTTGAGGCAAGCGCTGTTGATGGTTTTATTGCGGCAGCGGCCAAGGAAAATATTTTAGCGGTACAGGTGGCTGAGGTGACTGAAGCAGCACAGCTTGTTATGCGCTGGAATGGTGAAAAAATTGTTGAGCTTGACCGTCGTTTCTTAGATACCAATGGTGCCAGAAGCGCCATTGATGCGATTGTGGTTGATGAGGGTCAAGCGATGCCATTTACGCAAAGGACGAGCACAGAGCTGCTTTCAGCTGATTTGACTCAATTACTAGCCAAAATGAATCATGCGAGTCAAAAGGGACTGCAAACAATATTTGATAGCAGCATTGGTCGTTCAACGGTTAATCAGCCAATCGGTGGTCGCTATCAAATCACACCAGTAGAAAGCTCAGTTCAGAAATTGCCAGTTTTAAATGGGACAACCAGTACAGTAAGCCTATTAGCACACGGTTATCACCCAGATATTGCTGCTTGGTCGCCTTATCATGGTGCTGCCTATGCGGTAATCGAGGCAACTGCTCGCTTAGTTGCGACAGGTAGTGATTGGTCGAAGGCACGTTTTTCATATCAAGAGTATTTTGAAAGAATGGATAAGAATCCAGAACGCTTTGGCAAACCACTTGCAGCGCTTTTAGGCTCAATTCAAGCACAGGTTGAGCTTGGTTTACCAAGTATTGGCGGTAAGGATTCAATGAGTGGTAGCTTTGAAAATATCAATGTGCCACCAAGTCTAGTCGCCTTTGGTGTGACAACCTCGACGGCAGCTCGTATTTTATCGCCAGAATTTAAAACTGCTGGGGATTATATTTACTATATTAAGGGTGAAAGGATTACCGAAGTAATTGATTATGCAAAAATTAAAGCGAATTTTGCTTTAGTAGATCAATTACAAAAATCGTATCCAATTAGCTCTGCCATTTCGACAAAAACAGGTGGCTTTGGCGAAGCAATTGCCTTGATGAGCTTTGGTAATCAAATTGGTGCAGCGGTTGAGCTAGAATGTATAGAAGATTTATTGGCAGCTGAGTTTGGTGGCTTTATTTTGACAAGCTCAGAAAAAATTGACTTAGCAGGTGTTGAAAGAATTGGACAAACAACTAATGAATTTAAATTAACAATTAATCAAATTGAAATTGCTGGTCAAGGCTTGCTTGCTGCTTTTGAGGGTACCTTTGAAAAGATTTATCCAACTACCTTTGAACAGAATCAAGCGCTTGTCGAAGTACCAGAGGTTAAAGGTCAAGCTGTGATTAATAATTCAACGACGGTTGCGAAGCCCTTGGTTTATTTACCAGTCTTTCCAGGTACAAACTGTGAATACGATTCAGCAAAAGCCTTTGAGGCGGCTGGTGCTGAAACGAAAATTGTACCTTTCATTACTTTAAATGAAAAGACGATTGCCGAATCAATCGATCAAATGGTTGAAAATTTAAAGCAAGCTCAAATTTTGATGCTAAGCGGTGGCTTTTCAGCAGCAGATGAGCCTGATGGTAGTGCAAAATTTATTGTCAATATTCTGCTTAACCAAAAAGTTAAAGCAGCCATTGATGCCTTTATTGCTAAAGGTGGTTTAATTTTAGGTATCTGTAATGGCTTCCAAGCACTTGTCAAATCTGGCTTACTACCTTATGGTCGATTTGATCAAATTACAGCAACGAGTCCAACCCTGTTTTATAATGATGCTAATCAGCACGTTGCAAAAATGGTAGAAACTCGGATTGCCAATACTAATTCACCTTGGCTGGCTGGTGTTCAAGTAGGTGATATTCATACGATTCCAGTTTCACATGGTGAAGGGAAGTTTGTAGTTTCGGAGAAGGAATTAGCTGAACTGATTGAAAATGGTCAAATTATTAGTCAATATGCTGATTTTTCGGGTCAGCCATCAATGGCTAGTGAATTTAATCCCAATGGCTCGGTTGCAGCGATTGAAGGAATCATTAGTAAAAATGGTCAAATTTTAGGTAAAATGGGGCACTCAGAGCGCTTTGAAGCTGGGTTGTTTAAAAATATTCCGGGAAATAAGGAGCAGTCACTATTTGTCAGTGCGGTCAGCTATTTCCAGAATAAGAACTAGGAAAGGGATTCAAGAATGGTTGAAGTAAAAAGTTTAAATGAGGAATGCGGCCTTTTTGGAATTTGGGGACATCCAGATGCAAGTCGTGTCACTTATTTTGGCCTTCACAGTTTACAGCATCGTGGTCAAGAGGGGGCTGGCATTGTTTCAAATGAAAATGGCAAGCTACGTGGTCATCGTGATTTAGGCTTATTAGCAGATGTTTTTAAAAACGAGCGCGATTTGACTAAGCTAAAAGGTCAGGCAGCGATTGGACATGTCCGCTATGCGACTTCGGGTAGTAAATCAATTAATAATATCCAACCTTTATTATTCAAGTTTTATAATGGTCAGTTTGGCTTGGCTCATAATGGTAATCTTACTAATGCTATTTCTTTAAGACGTGAATTAGAAGAAAGTGGCGGTATTTATCATTCAAATTCGGACACTGAGATTTTAATGCATTTGATTCGTCGCTCAACTGCTGATAATGTGATTGATAAGATGAAAGAGGCACTCAATACAGTTAAAGGCGGCTTTGCTTACCTTTTGATGACTGAAAATGAGATGATTGCTGCACTAGATCCCAACGGCTTTCGACCATTGGCACTGGGTCAAATGAAAAACGGTGCCTATGTTGTGGCGAGTGAAACCTGTGCCTTTGAAGTCATTGGTGCAACTTTGATTCGTGATGTGGCACCGGGTGAAATGATTATCATTAATGATGATGGCTATCGAATTGAAAAATATACGGATGATACACAGCTAGCTATTTGTTCAATGGAATTTATCTATTTTGCTAGACCTGATTCGACAATCTCTGGTGTTAATGTCCATACAGCACGTAAGCGGATGGGCAAGCGCTTAGCACAGGAATATCCGATTGAAGCCGATATTGTGGTTGGTGTGCCCAATTCTTCACTTTCTGCTGCCAGTGGCTTTGCAGAAGAAAGTGGTCTCCCTTATGAGCTTGGACTGGTAAAAAATCAATACATCCAGCGGACCTTCATTCAACCAACGCAGGAGCTACGTGAACAAGGTGTCAGAATGAAATTATCTGCTGTTCGTGGTGTGGTTGAAGGCAAGCGTGTAGTGATGGTAGATGATTCAATCGTTCGTGGCACAACAAGTCGTCGGATTGTTCAGCTCTTAAAAGAGGCGGGAGCGGCAGAGGTTCACGTTGTGATTTCTTCGCCACCACTTAAATATCCCTGCTTTTATGGGATTGATATTCAAACACGTAAAGAATTAATCGCTGCCAATCACTCTGTTGAAGAAATAAGGGATATTATCGGTGCGGATTCACTTTACTTTTTGAGTGAACAGGGCTTGATTGATGCAATTAATTTGCAAAATGACGCCCCATATAGTGGCTTATGCATGGCATATTTTAATGGTGATTATCCAACACCGCTGTATGACTATGAGGCTGATTATCGTAAATCACTTGAGGAGGATGCATTAATTGCAGCTTTACCAACTACTGAAGGCAAACAGTAATACCACCTTCTGATTAAATAAATTAAACTGGTGAAAAATAATAAATTTGAATTATAAAATGTAGAATTGAAATAAAAGGAGAACTAATGGCAAACGCTTATTCTAAAGCTGGTGTAGACGTTAATGCAGGCTATGAGGTCGTTGAACGAATAAAAAAACACGTTAAAAAAACAGAGCGTCTTGGCGTAATGGGTTCAATTGGTGGCTTTGGTGGCGCCTTTGATTTAACAGAGCTTAATGTAAAGGAGCCTGTTTTAATTTCGGGTACTGACGGTGTCGGCACTAAATTAAAGGTGGCTATTGATGCCGATAAGCATGATACCATCGGGATTGATTGTGTTGCAATGTGTGTCAACGATATTGTTGCACAAGGTGCAGAGCCTCTGTACTTTTTAGATTATATTGCAACTGGTAAAAACCTTCCTGAGAGGCTTGAACAGGTTGTTGCTGGTGTTGCCAATGGCTGTTTAGCTGCTGGTGCGGCCTTAATTGGTGGTGAAACAGCAGAAATGCCGGGAATGTATCAGGCGGATGACTATGATTTAGCTGGCTTTGCGGTTGGTGTCGCCGAAAAATCAGCAATGATTACAGGGCAAAAGATTAAGGCTGGCGATGTTTTATTAGGACTACCTTCAAGTGGGATTCATTCCAATGGCTATTCCCTCGTCCGTCAAATTTTCTTTGAAAAAAAAGGTTTAAAAGTTGATGATATTGTGCCAGAGCTAAAGCAGACGGTAGCCGAGGCATTGTTAACTCCAACTAGAATTTATGTTAAGGCATTAAAGCCGTTGATTGATGCCCAAGTTTTAAACGGTGTGGCACATATTACTGGTGGTGGCTTTGTTGAAAATATTCCAAGAATGTTTCAAACGGCACTTTCAGCAGAAATCAAGCTTGGTTCATGGGAAAAATTAGCTATTTTTGATGTTTTAGAACAATATGGTGAAATTCAATCACTTGAAATGTATGAAATTTTTAATATGGGGATTGGCATGGTATTAGCTGTTGCGCCTGAAAAATTATCAGAGGTTCAAGCGATTCTAAAGGCAAATGATGAGACCTTCTTTGAAATTGGCAAAGTAACTGAAAAACAAGAGAGCGAAGTGGTTTTCATTGACTAAGCTTGCTATCTTTGCCTCAGGTAATGGTTCAAATTTTGAAGTTTTAGCTAAAGCAATTAATTCGGCTGATTTTCCAGCAAAACTTGAATTTGTCTTTAGTGACAAGCGACAAGCATTCGTTTTAGAGCGTGCTGAAAAGTTATCGGTGCCCAGTTACACCTTTGAATTAAAGGAATTTTCAAGTAAAGTCGATTATGAGCTGGCAATCATTGAATTGCTTGACAAGCATCAAGTTGATTTTATTTTGTTGGCTGGCTACATGAAAATTGTTGGTCAGACTTTACTAGAGAAATATGAAGGTCGGATCATTAATATTCATCCGGCACTTTTACCAAATTTTAAAGGCGCTCATGGCATTGAAGATGCCTTTAAGGCAGGTGTTAGTGAAACTGGTGTGACGATTCATTATGTTGATTCAAATGTTGATACAGGTGAAATCATTGTTCAAGAACGAGTTTTGGTCGATGCTTCAGATACATTGGCAACCTTAGAGGCAAAAATTCACCAAGTGGAGCATCGACTTTATCCAGCAGTCGTTAGACAATTGATTGAAAAAAAGGGTGAGCAGACCTGTTTTTGATTATTAATAACGGTTTTGTATTTTTTAATAATAGTTCAAAGAGCAAGATTGATTAATATACCATTTCGGCTTTTTAAATCATCTAGCTTCAATGGTCTGTGGCTAGGAAAATAGATGATTTGTGCGCACGTGTGTTGCACGTTTCGTAATCCAGCTTCGTGGCCTTGACAGTACTCTCCCGAAACATTTTATTTTTTCAATAACTCAGCTAAAATGCTAAAGCGTTAAGCTTCGTTTATTTTAAAATACAATGTTTACCGTTCGAGCATGTCAAAATAAGGTCACTCAGCTAGAACACTAAGCGAAGTCGAAAGGCTTGTCTTTCAGCGTAGCGTGTGTTTTTGTATCATCATTTTATAATACATGGTATGTGAATATGTAGTATGCTTCCGACACAGTCGGAAATAAAATGATGATACATTTTTAGCCAAATTCGAGCATGTCATAGCAAGCACTCTCAGCTTTTTAAAACAGAAAGGAAGCAATAAATTGATTAAACGTGCATTAATTAGCGTTTCAGATAAAGCAGGCATTGTTGAATTTGCCAAGAAATTAGTTGAAATTGGTGTTGAAATCATTTCAACTGGTGGTACTAAAAGTGCCTTAGATGCTGCAGGCATCCAAACAATTGCAATTGATGAGGTAACTGGCTTTCCAGAGATGATGGATGGTCGAGTAAAAACCCTCCATCCTAAAATTCATGGTGGCCTACTTGGGCGTCGTGATTTAAAAACACATATGGCAGCCATGGCTGAACATGACATTCAACCAATTGATTTAGTGGTTGTCAATCTTTATCCATTTAAAGCAACCATTGAAAAGCCAGATGTTACCTATCAAGAGGCAATTGAAAATATTGATATTGGTGGTCCTTCAATGCTGCGTTCTGCTGCGAAAAATCATGCAGCAGTAACAGTAGTAGTTGACCCAGAGGATTATGAAGCTGTTTTAGCAGAAGTTGAGCAGGCTGGCGACACGGCTTTAGCGACTCGCAAGCGCCTAGCTGCTAAGACCTTCCGTCATACTGCCTATTATGATAGCTTAATTGCAGGTTTTCTGACTGAACAGGTTGCAGAAAAGGAGCCAGAAAAATTAACCTTGGCTTATGATTTGAAGCAGGATTTACGCTATGGTGAAAATCCGCAACAAAGTGCGGCGTATTATCAAAGTGCGTTGCCAACTGATTATTCAATTGCCAGCGCGAAGCAATTAAATGGTAAAGAATTATCATTTAATAATATTCGTGATGCAGATGCGGCGATTCACATTGCAAGAGAATTTACAGCACCGACGGTCGTTGCATTAAAGCATATGAATCCGTGTGGCATCGGTACTGCTGAGACCATTGAACAGGCTTGGGATTTTGCCTATGAAGCAGATTCAGTTTCGATTTTTGGCGGTATTGTCGTTTTAAATCGTCAGGTTGATGCTGCGACAGCCACTAAAATGCACCCTGTATTCTTAGAAATTATTATTGCGCCTAGTTTTTCTGCTGAAGCTCTTGAAATATTAACGACTAAAAAGAAAAATTTGCGTCTGCTGCAATTAGACTTTGCTAATGCTGAAAAATCAGAGAGTGAGCCTGAGTACACCGGTACACTTGGTGGTCTTCTTGTGCAAAATCAGGATGTTATCAAAGCAAATGTAAATGAGTGGCAGGTGGTCACAGAGCGTCAACCGTCTAATGAAGAATTAATAGCATTAGAATTTGCATGGCGCTCAATTAAATATGTTAAATCCAACGCCATTTTGATTGCCAATGACCATCAAACCTTGGGAATTGGGGCAGGACAAATGAATCGTGTTGGCTCGGTAAAAATAGCAATTGAACAAGCTAAAGCCCACTTAGAAGGTGCTGTTTTAGCCAGCGATGCCTTCTTCCCCTTTGCAGATAATGTTGAAGAGATTGCCAAGGCAGGTATTAAAGCAATTATCCAGCCTGGTGGCAGTGTGCGTGATCAAGATTCAATTGATACAGCGAACAAATATGGCTTAACTATGCTCTTTACTGACGTGAGACATTTTAGACATTAATTTATTAGTTATTAATTATCAATTATTATTTAAATGTAAGGAGTATTCATGAAAAAAATCTTAGTCATTGGATCAGGCGGTCGTGAACACGCAATTGCCAAGAAATTTTTAGAAAGTGACCAAGTTTCAGAGGTTTTCGTGGCTAAGGGCAATGTTGGTATGGTTAAGGATGGTATCCAGCTGGTGGACATTGCTGAAGCTAACCATTCAGCGTTAATCGATTTTGCCAAGAAAAATCAAATTAGTTTCACCTTTATTGGTCCTGAAGTGCCTTTAATGAATGGAATTGTTGATGACTTTGAAGCAAACGGCTTGCGGGTATTTGGACCAAGAAAAAATGCAGCGATTATCGAAGGCTCAAAGGATTTTGCTAAGCAGCTGATGAAAAAATATCAAATCCCAACGGCTGCCTCTGAAACCTTTTCTGACATTGATTTAGCAATCGAATATATTAAAGCCAATGGTGCACCGATTGTGATTAAAGCAGATGGTCTAGCAGCAGGTAAAGGTGTTGTGGTTGCAGAAACCGAAGACATTGCAATTGAAGCAGTGAAGGATATGCTCTCTGGCAATAAATTTGGTTCGAGTGGCGCTCAGGTTGTCATTGAAGAATTTTTAGATGGCGAAGAATTTTCACTCTTGAATTTTGTGAAGGATGATAAATATTATCCAATGATTATTGCACAGGACCATAAGCGTGCCTTCGATGGTGACAAGGGACCTAATACTGGTGGCATGGGCGCATATGCACCTGTTTCACATATCCCACAGGCAGTAATTGACGAAGCAATTGAAGAGATTGTTAAGCCAACGGTGATGGCGATGATTAATGAGGGGACAAGCTTTACAGGTATTTTATATGCCGGCTTAATTTTAACTGCTGAAGGTCCAAAAGTGATTGAGTTTAATGCTCGTTTTGGTGATCCTGAAACTCAAGTCGTATTACCACGTTTGACAAGTGATTTTGCCCAAATTATTGAAGATATTCTTGAGGAGAAAGCGCCTGAAATCAGCTGGGAAAAGGATGGTGTGACTATTGGCGTGGTCGTTGCAAGCGAAGGCTATCCAAATGCCTATCAAAATGGTAAGCCTCTACCTGATTTAACCAAGCTAAATTCAACAGTTTACTATGCTGGTGTCAAGGCGGTTGATAATCAGCTAGTTTCTAATGGTGGTCGCGTCCTTTTATTAGCTCAGAGTGGAAAAAATGTTGAAGCAGCTCAAAAAGAGATTTATAATGAATTAGATCAATTAAATTTTGAGAATTTCTTTTATCGCCATGATATTGGCAGTAAGGCACTTTAAGATATAGGTAGGTGATATTTTGGGCGAAATACAAATTATTTCTAATCGTGATAAGGATGGCAATTTTGTCGTCAGCTCTGAGGCATGGACACCAGATAAAATTGAAGCACTGTTTAATAAATACAATCCTAATCGTAAGATAAGGCTGGAAAAAGAGAAGCTAGCAAAGGCTGAAAAGGCTAAGGATTTAGAGAAGGATTAGTTTTTAACAATCGTTATCGATTAAAAAATATTATCGTTAATTAGATTGTATCTTGTCATAAATAACTATATAGTGATATTAATACATTTTATATAAAGGAGCGTTTCAAGAATGATTTTTGATAAAACAGATTACGAGGCATATGACAAAGAATTATGGGAAGCGATTCATGCGGAAGAAATTCGTCAAGAGCATAATGTTGAATTAATTGCCTCTGAAAACGTAGTGAGCAAGGCCGTCTTAGCGGCTCAAGGGACACTTCTAACCAATAAATATGCAGAAGGTTATCCAGGGAAACGCTATTATGGTGGAACGGAATGCGTAGACATCGTTGAAACACTGGCGATTGAACGTGCCAAAGAATTATTTGGTGCTAAATTTGCCAATGTGCAACCACATTCAGGCTCACAAGCGAATGCCGCTGCTTACTTATCATTAATTGATTTTGGTGATACGGTTTTAGGTATGGATTTATCAGCTGGCGGTCATTTAACGCACGGTGCTGCAGTGAACTTTTCTGGGCGTACTTATAATTTTGTCAGCTATAATGTGAATCAAGACACTGAAGAATTAAATTATGATGAAATCTTAGCCCTAGCCAAAGAACATCAGCCTAAGCTGATTGTAGCTGGTGCCTCTGCTTATTCAAAAATTATTGATTTTGAAAAATTCCGTGAAATTGCTGATGAGGTTGGTGCGAAATTATTAGTTGATATGGCGCACATTGCCGGCTTGGTTGCGGTTGGCTTACATCCTTCTCCAGTACCATTCGCTGACATTACAACGACAACGACGCATAAAACCTTGCGTGGTCCTCGTGGTGGTTTGATTTTAACTAATGATGAGGAATTGGCGAAAAAAATTAATTCCAACATCTTCCCAGGTATTCAGGGTGGTCCTTTAGAGCACGTTATTGCTGGTAAGGCAGTTGCCTTAAAAGAAGCACTTGACCCAGCCTTTAAAGCTTATCAGGCACAGGTTATTAAAAATGCTAAGGCAATGGCTGAGGTCTTTAATGCAACTGAGGGGCTACGTTTAGTCAGTGGCGGTACAGAAAATCATTTATTATTGGTACAGGTTACTGATTTAGGCATTAATGGTAAAGAAGCGCAAAACTTATTGGATGAAGTGAATATTACTTTGAACAAAAATTCAATTCCATATGAAACCTTGTCACCATTTAAAACGAGTGGTATCCGTATTGGTACACCGGCGATTACCTCTCGTGGTTTTAAAGAAGCGCAAGCGACTGAGGTTGCCCAATTAATTGTTAAGGTGCTAAAAAATAAAGACGACCAAGCTGTTTTAGATGAGGTTAAACAAGAAATACTGGCATTAACCAAGCAATTTCCACTTTATGATTTTACAGCCGGATTGTAAAACAATAAAAACTTTTAAAAGACTTTTTAGATTGAAGTCTTTTAAAAGTTTTTTTTATTGGATGAATTTTTGAAACTCGTCAAAAGTTTTAATATCAAGCATCTTTTGCTGTAAATTTTGATTATCGATTAGCATTGATAGCCACTCAAAAAATATTTGCAGATTATCACGATCAGCTTCAGCAATAGCCAACAAGAAAATAATCCGAATGGTTTCTTCACCCTGCCATTTTATAGGCTGGTGCGAAATTGTCACTAATATTTTTGAAGTTTGAATCGCTTTGCTAATAACATGGGGAATTGCAATATATTCATTTAAATTTGTCGGGACAATCTTCTCGCGGGCCACGACCTCTTTAGCAAAATTAATAGGTAAATTCACTTGCTTTGAGAAATAGTGAATTATTCTTTCGATGAAGACATCACGTTCTTCATTTATTTCTTGTGCATAGTAAAATCGTTTCTCAGAGAATAATTCAATTAATTGCCTTTGTTGCATTGAATCGTTATTAATTGCGGTCTCGAGCTTTGCAATGCTATGGTTCATTGCTAAATAATTAAATTCTATTGTCGGAATGCGCTCATTTTTTAAGGGGATTGTTGTAATAATAAAATCAATCGCTTTAAGTGGCTGTGTTTGGTATTCGGCATAGGATAAGACTTGAATGATTTCAATTTTATTTGGGAATCTTCTTTTGATTGTTGCTTCAACCAATCTACTACTTGATAAACCTTGACCACAGACCAGTATTACTTTTTTCAAGGGCTTCTGCTGGTCCTCTTTACGTTCAAGGGCGGCTGCGATATGTAAGGCAACATAGCCAATATCATTTTCATTAAAATGATAATATTCTTGATAAAAGCTGTTATCTAGAGACAGTACAGACATTTCAAAGGCATATGGATAATTTTTTTTGATTGAAGTCAGCAACGGATTTTTTTGAAATTTAAGAATATTTTTTAATGGTAGATAATTAGAAAAATGTTCAATTAAATCCTGAATGAGTATTTGGTCCTCTGTAAAGTCTTCCCCAAAAACGGTTTTAAGTTTTAATAGAATACAATTAACCAGCCTTTCAATATTGTTTGATTGATCAATATGATGACTTTTACTTTGAAAATCAATATAAAAATGTGATTCAATCCAATTTGTTTCATTTATTGAAAGTACTAAATCAAATTGGCTTTCTAGCCAATTTATTAATTGATTCATTGAGTTGGCAATTTGACTATCAAAGAAAGTTGCACCCGGTGCATCATTAATTGTTTTACCCAGCTTCAGACGACTAATTAAAATCGCCGTGTGTATCGTGAAATTTTTTCGGTTGTAATCGGTGATTTTGAAAAGACTTGGTGGAAATATTGCAAGTATTTTTTGGGATATTAATTCTAAATCAATTCCAGCAAAGACTTCTTTTTCTAGGCTTGAAAAAGTTGAAATATAGCTCTCATAATTTTTATCAATTAATTGTTCATAAATAAATTGTCTGATGTTAAATTCTTCGCCAATTAGCCGATAGCCAAGATTACTTTTTGATTTGATTGATAAGCTGTAGGATTTAAGCATTGGCTTAACCTGTCGCATATAATTAATTAAGGTTGTTCTGCCAATAAATATACTTTGACAGAGGGTATCCAAATCAATATAGGTATTGGTGAAGGTTAGTTTAATTAATAATAGCTTAATTCTATCCTGATAGGTATCAAAGTGGTTATGCTGATTATCATTTGCTTTGAAAATACTATATATTTCTTTGAGGTTATTTTTATTTTTAATAAAATAGCCTTTATTGCGTTTTATTTTAATTTCCGAGCCGAATCTATTAATTTCATCAGAAATTTCTTTGATATTGGAGCGGATTGTTCTTTCGGAGACAGCAAAGTAATTAGCGAGTTCGCCAATAGGCACAATTTCATTTTCAAAAAGATAAATAAATATGTCCTCAATTCTTTTCTGACTGAAAATAATCATTTTTTTCCTCATCTCTTAATTAATCTCTCTTTATTAATTATACATTATATTTGTTAACGTTTTTAAGAAAGCGGTTTCAATGTTTTCCACATTTAATGGAAAGCCTTGAAATATTTTTGCTTCTTTTTGCCAGTTTAGCTGGCAATTGATTAGATTTAATTTGCTTGTTACTTCGATTATAGTAAAAGGTGAATGGAGGTGGATTAATGTCAATTAGTGAAAATTTTTTGAATGAGCAATTCATTCATTTTGTGCCCAGCATTGATAGCTGGGAGCAGGCAATTGAAAAGGTTGCTAAGCCTTTGTTAGAAGCAGAGATAATTGAGGCACGATATGTTGATGCAATGATTCGGATTGTAGCTGAAATGGGTAGCTATATTGTTATTGTTCCGAAGGTTGCAATGCCTCACGCACGACCAGAGGATGGAGCACTAGGAATCGGTATTAGTATTTTAAAAATAGCTCAGCCAGTGTGCTTTGACTCTAATAAAAAGGTCAATATTATTATTTGCTTGGCAACTGATGACAATCAAAGGCATTTGAGTCTATTACAGGAGGTTTCACTACTTTTTGATGATGATAGCAAGGTGGACTCATTAATTGCAACGAACAATGTTATCGATTTTGTAAAATTAGCCCAAAAATATGTAGAAGAAGGATTGGAGGAAATCTAAATGATTAAAGTGATTACGGTATGTGGTAATGGTATCGGTAGTAGTAATTTACTTGCTATGAAAATTTCACAAATTGCCAAAGCTAATGGTATTGAGCTAGAGGCAAGGCCAAGTGATTTTAATGGTGCTCTTGGAGAATCGCCAGATTTATTTGTAACAGTTGATGAATTTGCAAAGCAATTTCCTAAAGAGGCACCAGTTGCAGTTGTACGTAGCTATGCTAATAAAAAGAAGATTGAGGAGGATGTATTAGCGAAACTAAAAGATATTGCTGAGCAGAATGGTTAGGATTTGAGACTAAGAAAAGGAGATTATTATGGCATTTTTAGAGTTTATTAAAGATTTACTCAGTGAACCAGCAGTATTAATGGGACTCGTTGCCTTTGTTGGTTTGGTTGCGATGAAGGCACCAGGACATAAGATTTTAACAGGTACTCTGGGGCCGATTTTAGGTTACTTAATGCTTGCTGCAGGTGCCGATGTGATTAGTGGTAACTTAGATCCCTTATCGAAAATGATTGAAAAGGGCTTTCATATTACCGGTGTCGTTCCAAATAATGAGGCAGTTACTTCGGTGGCGCAAAAGGTATTGGGCGTCGAAACAATGACAATTTTGATTGTTGGATTAATTATTAACTTATTAGTTGCTAGATTTACTCGTTATAAATATGTATTTTTAACTGGACATCATTCATTCTTTATGGCCTGCTTATTATCTGCAGTCTTGGGTGCAGTTGGTTTTAAGGGTACACCACTAATTTTAATCGGTGGTTTTATTTTAGGTGCTTGGAGTGCGATTTCTCCTGCTATTGGTCAAAGGTATACGTTAAAGGTGACTGATGGCGATGAAATTGCCATGGGTCATTTTGGTTCGGTTGGTTATTATTTATCCTCGTGGATTGGCTCTATTGTAGGTAAGAACTCAAAATCAACTGAAGATATTGAGGTACCTGAGAAATTCGGTTTTTTACGAAATACAACAATATCCACTGCCTTAACTATGATTCTATTTTATCTCGTTTCAGCGATTGCAGCTGGGCCAGAGTTTGTATCAACGCTTTCTGACGGAAAATCACCGTATTTATTCGCCATTTTATGTGGTTTAAAATTTGCAGTTGGTGTTACTATTGTTTATTCTGGTGTTCGGATGATTCTGGCAGATTTATTACCAGCCTTTCAAGGTATTGCAGATAAGGTCATTCCAAATGCTGTACCTGCAGTTGATTGTGCCGTCTTTTTCCCCTATGCGCAAACTGCAGTAATCATTGGTTTTATTTCAAGCTTTGTTGGTGGCCTAATCGGGATGTTTATTCTAGGTTTTGCTGGCGGTGTCTTAATAATTCCTGGTCTTGTACCACATTTCTTCTGTGGAGCAACAGCAGGGATATACGGTAATGCGACTGGTGGACGAAGAGGTGCGATTATCGGTGCATTTGTAAACGGTTTATTCCTAGCATTTCTTCCAGCACTTTTACTACCAGTCCTAGGTGAATTAGGCTTTTCAAATGCTACATTTGGTGATTTTGACTTTGGTTGGATTGGAATTTTACTTGGAAAAGTGGGCGGTACGTTTGGAAAAACTGGTATTTATATCATCCTTGCGGCAATTTTAGTTGTACTTTTCTTACCGAATTTTATCAAACCGTCAAATCAAGCGATTAACAATGTTGAACTGGAGGAAGAATAATGGATAAGAATTTTAAAATTGAGTTATATTCAGATGGTGCAGTAATTGAGGACATGGTTGCGATGAAGTCTCAGGGTAATATTACAGGCTTTACAACTAACCCAACCCTAATGAAAAAAGCGGGAATTGACAATTATATTGAATTTGCTCATGAAGCATTAAGTCAGGTCGGTGACTTACCGATTAGCTTTGAAGTTTTTGCTGATGATTTTGAAACAATGGAAAAGGAAGCTCTAAAATTGGCCAGTCTTGGCGATAATGTTTTTGTCAAGATTCCTATTACCAATACCTTAGGAGAATCTGCCATTCCATTAATTCGTAAATTATCTGAGAAAAATTTAAAGCTGAATATTACTGCAATTTTGACCAAAGAGCAAGTTATCGCAACAGTTGATGCATTAAAAGCAGGAACTGAAAATATTGTTTCCGTTTTTGCTGGTCGAATCGCGGATACAGGTATTAATCCCGAGCCTTTGATGACAGAAGCAGTTGAGCTTTGTAAAGCAAAGCGCAAGACGAAATTATTATGGGCAAGTACAAGAGAGTTATACAATATTGTTCAAGCAGATCAATTAGGCGTTGATATCATTACTGTACCACCAGAAATTTTGGCCAAATTAAAAATGTATCAGATGGATTTAAAGGAACTGTCATTAGAAACAGTTAAAATGTTTAATCAAGATGTTAAAAATCTAGGCTTCTCAATATTAAATTAATAATTCCTAAATTATGCTTATATTTTTAGGTGAACGCTTTTATTCTTCTTATAGTATGCTAAAATTATAAATGTATACAATTATGTAAGGAGGAATTTCAATGAAGCGTGTTTTAATTACAGGTGCTTGTTCAGGTATGGGTTTAAGTGCGACTAAGCTATTTTTGAAGAAAAAATGGTCTGTCTTAATGGTTGACATCAATGAGTCACAAGGCAACCAGCTACAAAAAGAGTTTGCTTGTGATGGCGGTCAGGTTTGGTTTAAAAAATGTAATTTAACGAGCGATGCGGACGTCGCTGCACTTTATCAATATGCCAAAAAAGAATTGGGTGGAATTGATTCAGTTGTCAATAATGCGGGCGTCTTCGTTCCTGGTACCTTGCATGAAACTTCAATTGAGGATTGGGATAAAATTTTTAATGTTGACGTTAAATCAATTTTATTGACGAGCAAGTATTTCATCCCAGATATGATTGCGCAAAAGCAAGGTACAATTGTTAATACTGCTTCTGTCTCAGGTCTACAGGGCGATTATAATATGGCGGCCTATAATGCTGCTAAGGGTGCAGTCGTTAACCTTTGTCGTTCGATGGCCTTGGATTACGGACAGTATAATATTCGAGTGAATAATGTCTGTCCCTCTGCCTGTGCAACACCAATGTTTTTAGCCAATCCTCAGGAAAAAATTAATCAATTTAATGAAGCTAATCCACTGAAGCGTATTTGTACGCCTGAGGAAGTTGCACAAGCAATTTATTTCCTAGCTTCTGATCATTCAGCTTCCTGTAATGGCGTTAATCTACCTGTCTCAGGCGGTATCGAAATATACTCTGGTCAGCCAATTCAAATATAAGCATTTATTTTGATAATTATAGACTTAAGTAGTTGTTATTATTTTAGCAACTACTTTTTGTTATGTGCGGATTTATCAATTACTTCAAGCTTTAATTTTAAAGCTAAGTACGGTATGATTAATTTATCTGGCATCATCCTGTTGACTGATTGTGATAGATGGGAGCTCTAAATGGATTATGTATTAGTGCTATTGCTTATTGCTTATTTAATGGCACACTACTTTAAATGGATTAAAATACCTGTTTTTCAAGCTATATCGGCATTATTCATGCTTTATTTTTTAGCACTAGCAATTAAATATCAGCTTTATTTTTTTATTTTACCACTTAGCCTCTGGCTTGTTTTTATAGTTAGTTGGTATGCTGAAAAAAGGCGTCTAGCTAATGGCTTTATTTTTAATCTATTTTTGATCAGCTTATCGGTTTTTCTGGCACTATTATGGGAAAGTAAGCCTAACTTTATTGTCGCAGCTATTTTCTTAATTCTATTAGTTATTTTTGTAGTTATGATGACATTAGGTCCAGTATTCTTAGTCATATTTTGTTATTATAATTTTTTTCAAGTAAGAAAACGTGAAGGACTTTCATTGACTAATTTGTTAACTTTAATATTGGCAATTGGTATGACCCTGTTATATATCCTTAATATTATTATTGACAGGATTGAATTACCACCATTATTGAATGGCATCTTATCGATTGGCCCCTTTTTAATTTTATATCTATTTTTTGCGTTTATTAATTACCTGATGGTTTCGTTTTTGTATTTGATGACTGCTTCGAAGAAACCAACAGCATTTGTAATTGTATTAGGTGCTGGACTTCTCAATGGTCGTGAAATAACGCCTCTTTTAAAATCAAGAATTGATAAAGGCTTAGAATATTTAACAGCTGACAATACTATTTTATTTAGTGGTGGTAAGGGTTCAGATGAGGCATTATCAGAGGCTCAGGCAATGGCAAATTACGCAATGACGCAGGGGGTCTTAGCGCATCAAATTGCTTTGGAGGATCAATCGACGAATACATATGAAAATATGCTCTTTAGTCAAAAAATAATTGGTAATCATTCAGCTCGCTTTGTAACCAATAATTTTCATGTTTTTAGAGCAGCATTACTGGCAAAGCAAATTGGATTAAAAATAGATGGTGTGGGGAGTAAAACAGCTTTTTATTACTTACCAAATGCCATCCTAAGAGAATTTGTTGGCATAATGATGATGCATAAGCGTCGTCATTCAATCGTGCTTATTTTGATTGTCTTATTAGGCATTTTCCAGGGTGTGATGACTCAATTCTTTTCGCTATAATGAAAGTGGGGTAATTGAATGGCAAGACCTAAAACAAAAAACGAATTAATAGAGGCTGCAGAAGCCTCATTTACTAAAATGTGGCAGCTGATTGATTCAATAACAGAGCAGCAGCAAGAGAGGGATTTTAACTTTGGCAGTCAAATTGGCAAAGAGACGCATTGGTTAAGGGATGAAAATTTAAAGGATGTGCTGATTCACCTTTATGAATGGCATCAATTACTTTTGAAATGGCTCGATGCGAATCAAGAGGGGAATGCGCAGCCATTTTTACCACAGCCATATAATTGGCGTACCTATCCCAAATTAAATGTTGAATTTAAAGAGGCACATCAAGCGACCAAACTAGCAGCAGCTAAAAATTTATTGAAGCAAAGTCATCTCCAAGTAATGTCAGCGCTTGAGCAATTTTCGGATATTGAGCTGTTTGAGAAGCAGCATTTTACTTGGACTGGAGCTAGTAATCTTGGTAGTTATTTTATTTCAGCGACCTCAAGCCATTATCAATGGGCGATTAAAAAAATTAAGCTTCATCAAAAAACATTAGATAATTAAGCAATGATTTTGCTAACAAAACGATATTTAAGCCTGAAAAGACTTTTAAAAGACTAAAACTTTTAAAAGTCTTTTTTGTGAGCTAACTCCTTTGCCAATCTAAATTTAGCATATCTAGTAATTTGAAATCCTGATCTGCCGGGGCACCCTCAGCAGTCAAGTAATTACCTAGAAAAATTGAGTCAACAATTAAAAAGGCTAAGGGTTGAAGTTCTCTTAGCTGATCTTCCCGACCAGCACTAGCGCGTAGCTCAGTATTTGGAAAAATAAAACGCATCATCATCAATATTTTTAGACATTTTAATGGCTCAAGCTCCCACTGATTAGCTAGCTTCGTGCCTTGAATTGGGATTAAAAAGTTAATTGGTACTGAAAAGGGTAGTAGCTGCTTTAAGTCGAACGCTAAATCAACCAATTCTTCATTTGTTTCACCGAGGCCACAAATGAATCCAGAGCAGCTATTGACCCCCTGTTTTTTTAGGGATTCAAGTGTCTGCTTGCGCTCCTGATAGCTGTGAGTTGTTGTGATGTTTTGGTAATTGGTCGCCGCTGTATTTAAATTGTGATTTAATCGGTCAACACCGCAGGCCTTTAAGTAAGTAATTTGCTCAGGTGTCACAGTACCTAGGGAAAGGCACGTTTCTAGCTTGAGCTGACTTTTAATTTTCCTTACGACATTACCTAAATGCTGCAATTCATTTTTATTTGGTCTGGTACCACTGGTTGCAATACAAAAGGTTGAGGCACCATTTTTAGCGGCAATCAAAGCCTTTTTGAAAATTACATCCTCAGCAAGCAGACCGTAAATCTCTGTTTCAGCAGAATTGCTGCTCGATTGCGCGCAGTAGCCACAATCTTCCTTACAAATGCCGCTTTTGGCGTTGAGTAGGCTATTTAGCTTCATGCGATTTTGTTTAAAGTATTGACGAAGATAGGTCGCAGCACTAAATATTTCAATCCAATTATCCTTTGATTCTAGAATAGCTAGACATTGTGCTCGATTAATTTCTATGCTATTCTGACAAATTTTTTCAGCTAATTTTAAATAGTTCAATGTTCGTCTCCTTGTTTGTTAACTTTTTTAAAATAATTAGTTAACCTTTTATAAAGAATTAGTTTACCATAAAATTATGGCGTTTCAAGTGTTTGGTGACAATTGTTATCTTTTTTTCAGAAGTGGTATAGTCGTGTAAATATTAATTTAGTTTAGATATTGGAAACTCAACTATTAATTCCTTTTAAAACGGTTGCAAATTTTAGAAATAAGCCTTAGAATTTAAGAAGAACATTAAATTAAATAAAAAATTTAAGGAGCTTTTGAATGTCACATATTAAATTTGACTACACACCGGTTTTACCTTTTGTTGCTGAGCATGAAATTGATTATATGCAAGCGACTGTCACTGCATTAGATAAGCAATTACGTGAAGGCACAGGTCCTGGCGCCGATTTTCGTGGATGGATCGATTTACCCGTTGATTATGATAAGGAAGAATTTGCACGTATTAAAAAAGCTGGTGCTAAAATTCAATCTGATTCTGATGTCTTGATTGTTATCGGTATTGGCGGCTCTTATTTAGGTGCGCGTGCTGCAATTGATTTCTTGAACAATTCATTTGTTAATTTGCAGTCTAAGGATGAGCGCAAGGCACCTCAAATTTTATATGCAGGTAACTCGATTTCTTCGAGCTATTTAGCGCAATTAGTTGATTATGTTTCAGACAAGGATTTTTCAGTGAACGTGATTTCAAAATCAGGTACAACAACTGAGCCTGCAATCGCTTTTAGAGTCTTTAAAGAATTATTAGTTAAAAAATACGGGAAGGCTGAAGCAAATCAACGTATTTATGCGACAACTGACAAGGCTAAGGGGGCTGTAAAGGTTGAAGCGGATGCTGAGGGCTGGGAAACCTTTGTTGTACCAGATGCGGTTGGTGGACGTTTTACCGTTTTAACACCAGTTGGTTTATTACCAATCGCTGCAAGTGGTGCCGATATTGATGCTCTGATGTCAGGAGCAGCGGCAGCTCGTGAAGCATATTCATCTGCTGATTTAAAGGAAAATGAAGCCTATCAATATGCTGTCTTAAGAAATATTTTATACCGTAAGGGTAAAGCAACTGAAATATTGGTTAATTACGAACCAAGCTTGCAATATTTTTCTGAATGGTGGAAACAATTAGCTGGTGAGTCTGAAGGTAAGGACCAAAAGGGTATTTATCCTTCATCTGCTAACTTTTCAACTGATTTACATTCATTAGGTCAATTTATCCAAGAGGGTAGTCGTAATATTTTTGAGACGGTCATTAAAGTGGATACACCTCGTCAGAATATTAATATTCCATTCTTAGAAGAGGATTTAGACGGCTTGGGCTATTTACAGGGTAAAGATGTAGATTATGTGAATACTAAGGCATTCCAAGGTGTATTATTAGCTCACACAGATGGTGGTGTACCAAATTCAATGATTACCATTCCAAATCAGGATGAATTTACTTTAGGTAATTTAATTTATTTCTTTGAAATCGCAATTGGTCTATCTGGTTACATTAATGGCGTTAATCCGTTTGATCAACCGGGTGTTGAAGCTTACAAGAAAAATATGTTTGCTTTACTTGGAAAACCAGGCTTTGAAGAATTATCTAAAGAATTGAATGCACGTTTATAATTAATGGAGAAACCAGCATAGTTTAGTAACTGTGTTGGTTTACTGTGCTTATTGATACATTTATATAAAGTGAGGAAGTGACTTATGGCAAAATCGATACTATATGTTGCAAGACACGGTAAAACAATGTTTAATACGATTGGACGAGCGCAGGGCTGGTCTGATACCCCCCTGACTGCAGTTGGTGAGCAAGGGATTCATGAGCTTGGGCGAGGTCTCAAAAAGCTGGATATAGACTTTAAGGCAGCCTTTTCGTCTGATTCTGGTCGGACATTGCAAACAATGGAAATTATTCTTGAAGAATTAGGGCTACCGCATATTCCTTATGTGCGTGATAAACGAATTCGCGAATGGTGCTTTGGTTCAATGGACGGCGCATATGATGGCGAGCTATTTGGCGGTGTTTTGCCCCGCACGCCAGCATTTATTAATGTAAATGGCGATTTAGCTAAGGTTTCTTTTGAGAAATTAGCTGAAAGCATCCAAGCGGTTGATACTGCAAACTGGGCAGAAAGCTGGGAGACAATTCGTAATCGAATTTGGACTGGCTTTGAAGACATCGGTCATTTTTTAGAGAAAAATGGTGGCGGCAATGCGATTGTTGTCTCGCACGGAATGACAATTTCAACATTAGTTAAATTGATTGATGAGTCAGCACCAACTGTGCAGGGCTTGGATAATGGAAGTGTGACTAAGATTGAATACTCGAGTAATGAGGGCTTTAAAATTCTCGGTGTCGGTGATATGAACTATCGTGAAATTGGTGCTCGCGAAATGTTAGCTGAATAGCATTTTCCAAAAAGCTTGATAGCTATTTTATGATGATAAAGTTTTATAGATGGTTGTGTTTTGCAGCCATCTTTTTTTGCGCGGACCCAAAAATAACACTGAGCTGGGGCTTGAAATTTGATTTTGCTTTATTTTTTGTTATTAATAACATAGAATGATTATGATAATAGATTATGAGTTCTAATTTAAAATAGAAACTAGGTTTATTTATGACGCAGAAAAAAATAAGTTATTTCGATGCTTCAATGTCCTATTATAAAAAAGTGAAACTGATTTTTATAACGGTCTTTTTTGTAAACGCTTTATTTATAACGATTCTCGGTATTTTTATTGTTCAAATGCTTTCTGTCCGAACTTATCAGCTTACGAATGAGAAACTGACAATGCTTACCTCAGATATTAGTAGTCAATTTGATGAGTTGCAGACATTGACAACTGAAATTAATCAAAACAAGGAAATGCAAACCTATTTGGCCTTGGCTGATAGTAGTGATTTAACAGATATTGAGCGTTATAAAATTAATGTTCAGCTGCAGAAATCCTTGAACTGGTTACTAGTGTCAAAAAATAATATCAAAAATGTAATTGTTTATAATAATAATTTTGATGTTTTAATTGGTAAAAATGCTGATAAAAATTCGGCCTTTCAAAATTTTTCTGCTCAGGATACAATCAGAGAGCTGGCAATGGATGATAATATTGGTCATTGGTATTTCGATCAAAATATGAAAGAGGTTGTTTATGTCAGAAACCTATACAACACACAGACCTCAACTAGTCGACGCGTTGGAATGATGGTCGTTTACCTAAATTTGACCTTTATTCAGGAAACATTGGATAGCTCAGGTATTTTTAGTAATAAGGATTATTTGGTATTACATTATGAAAATCAGCTTTCTAGTACGAATCTAAAGCTTGCTGATAAAAAAACAGTCTTAGGCATTACTGGTTATTTTGTTCAGGCTAGATCGATTCAAATTGGGCATAATATTTTTACGATTAATTATTATCTTTTAAATCAGCGTCTAATGCTTCAGGTCATTCAGATTGCGATTGTTTATTTTGTTGTGACATTATTGCTATTATTTGTTGGTTTCAGAATTGTTAATATTTTTATTTTAAAAATTGTAACCCCAATCAACACCTTGGCAAAAACAATGCAAGGCTTTACTGCTGAAAATGACTTGGCAACTTTAACAGATCAGCTTGATTTACAGCGAAATGATGAAATAGGTGTGTTGAATACAAGCTTTAATAATTTGGTTAATGAAATACAGGAACTGATTTTATATCAGTATCAGGCGAAAATTTTACATAAGGAAATGGAATTTAAATTTTTACAGGCACAATTAAATCCCCATTTTTTATACAATACGCTTAATTCAATTAATTGGATGGCAATCAATGAAAATAATATGGAAATCGTTGAAATGGTTACGGCCTTAACATTTTTATTGCGTTCAAAATTTGAACAGCAAAAAGAAAGTCATTCAATCAAAGAGGAGCTAGATATCATTGATGCCTATATCTTGATTCAATCCATTCGCTTTAAGAATCGGTTGACCTATCAGCAAAATATAGCAGATGAGGTTTTAACTCTACAGATACCAGCATTGATTATTCAGCCCTTAATTGAAAATGCGGTTAAATATGCGGTTGAAAAGCTGGATAGTCCAGTACAGATTGACTTAAAAATAAAAAAAATAGATGATTTTCTTTTGATTACGGTAATCGATAATGGTCCCGGTTTTGAAGCAAGTCAAAATGATGGTCATCAGTCCTCTGGCATTGGTATTAAAAATATTCGTTCTAGATTAAAAATTATTTATGATAAGCAAGCTAGCTTGTCAATTCATTCGGAACCATTGATTGAAACTAAGGTTGAGATTATTATTCCATTAGATTAACAGTATAGAAGGTGGCGGATGTGATGAGGAAGTATAAAGTATTGGTGGTTGATGATGAGCAGCTGAACGCTGATGGTGTGGCCAAATTTGTAGAACAGAGCAATTTAAATATAGGGGTAGTTGGTGTTTTTTATTCAAGTACCAAGGCGCTCGAATTTATGCAGGGTCAAGAAGTTGATATTGTGATTACAGATTTAAAAATGCCAAAGCTATCTGGTATTGAGCTTATTCAAGCAATTCAATTGATTAATCCAAAGGTTAGATTTATTATTCTGACGGGCTATGGTGATTATAATTATGCAACTCAAGCGATGGAGCTTGGTATTAAGTATTTCTTACAAAAGCCAAGCTCAGCTCAGCAAATAATTAGTGTTTTAAGCTCTGTAATCGAGGATTGTGATGAGCTAGCAACTAATTTGCGCCTAGCAAAGAAAAATCAAATTGATCAAATTATTGGGAATGATTCAAGCGATGAGGTTTTTGATGAGAATTTTTACTTTATGCTATATCGGACTGAATATCATCAGCTGATTAAACCAGTAATTGAAAAATTGCTGAACAGCTATCAAATTGAATTTAGTCTGAGTAGCTTTTATGATGTTAACTGTTATTATTTATTTTCTAATCAATTCAACCCTAAAATTTTTCGAGAGCTCGAGGGTATTCAGTTAAGTCAGCAATTTATCATTGTACTAACTGCGAATTTAAAGCATAAAAAAATTCGTCCGATTTTACTTGAGGTGCTTCAGAAGCTAAAGCTAAGCTTTTATTTTAATCAGGTCAAATTATTGTATTTACCTGATATTGAAGCCCCACGCCTTGAAGAAAAAATGGCAATCAATATTATGACAAAGCAGATTGTTGAAAATCTTGAAGCCTATGAATTTGATGAAACGATTAAATCAATAGTGGAATTAATTCATTATGCTAAAAACAATTTAATGGCGCCGCCACGGCTTAAACAAATCCTTGTGAAAATACTTGAGCCTAGTATTGAACAGAGCGAAAATCAAGCGCTGGTGATTGCTCAAATTGAACAAGCTAACTCAAGACAGCAATTAGAAATTATCATTAGACAAATCATTGAACAGGCGAGTCATTCGGTTTCAATAACAACAGATAAGCATAAAATTTCGGATAATTTGAATTTGATTATTAATCGATATTACCAAAAGAGTGATTTATCCTTGCGCTGGATCTCAAAAAACATTCTTTTTTTGAGTCCAGAATATTTAGGAAAAATTTATCAAAAGGAAAAAGGGATGAAATTTACTGAAAAATTGTTGGCAATCAGAATGAAGAAAGCCAATGAATTATTAAAAGCAGGCTATAAAATATATGAGGTGGCAGATAGGGTTGGCTTTGCAAATAACCCTGATTATTTTAGCAAGCAGTTTAAAAAATACTTCGGTATTTCACCGACTAAGCTTATTTATTAAGCAAAAAAGAGGCTTCAAAGCCTCTTTTTTGTGTCAAAAAGACGATATTAATTATGAATTGTAAACAATAAATGTTCTATTTTTTACGGATTCTGCTCAAGTTTTTACCTTATTTCTGATTGGTTAAATGATAATATAAAAATGTAAGCGCTAACAAAAAAGTATTAATACACTAAAAATCATAATAAAAGGAGATTTTTTATGAAAAAAGCATCAATCTTAAAAGGTTTAACAGTTGGTATTTCGCTTCTAGGTGTTGGTTTACTTTTAACAGCTTGTGGTAGTGCAAAGAAAAGTAGTGATGCATCATCCAGTGATGTGACAGAGATTCGCTTCTCTTGGTGGGGTGGTGATAGTCGTCATAAAGCTACCTTGAATGCGATTAAGCTATTTGAAAAGGAAAATCCAAATATTAAGGTTAAAGCCGAATATAGTGGTTATGACGGTATCGTTGAAAAAATGACGACGCAAATTGCTGGTGGGACTGAGCCTGATTTGATGCAAGTAAACTATGACTGGCTGGTTAATTACACACCTGATGGCAAAGGCTTCTATGATTTGAGTAAATTGACTGACTTGGATTTAAGTGGCTACAGTGAAGATATTTTGAAAACCGGTCAGGTTAAGGGGATTCAAAATGCCGTGCCAGTTTCGGTTAATGCTTATACCCTAATGGTTAACAAAACACAATATGAGAAGAATGGTGTTGCCATTCCAAAAACTTGGGATGAGCTATTAGCGGCAGGTAATAAATTTCCAGATGGTCAATACCCACTTTATACCTCACCATACGTTGGTTTTGTTTTGGCAACTCAATATATCCAACAAAAATATGGCGTGCCATTTATTACAACTGATGGCGAGCTAGGCTTTAGTGAAGCACAGATTAAAGAGGCGCTAGAATTTTATACTTCATTGGTCGATAACAAAGTAATTCCACCAGCTAAAGAGGCGGTCGGTGAAATTTCAGGCTCTACTGCCTTAAATGAATCACCTGCCTTCTTAAGTGGTAAATATGCAGGCCTGCATGAGTGGTCTTCGCAGGCTCAATTAGATGAAACAGCTTTGAAAAATTCGGATAATCAAGAGCTAGAGTTTTTAGGCTTACCAACGCAGGCTAATATGAAAGATAGCGGTCTTTCAACTAAACCAGCTGTTTTATTTGCCATTTCTAAAAACACGAAGCATATCAAGGAAACAACTAAATTGCTAAATTTCATTCTAAACGATGAAGCAGCGGTCAAGGAGCTAGGCTTGGAACGAGGGATTCCTTCTAATACCAAGGCAGAAGCAATTCTGGCTAATGATGGTAAGATTACTGGCATTTCAAAAACGGTACAGGATTATGTAAGTGCGAATATGTCTTCCATTCCACTCAGCCCATATTTTGAAGCTTCTAATGTCACGAATGCTTGGGGACCCTTAATGGATTCATATGCTTATGGCGAGCTTTCAACAAAGGATGCAGCGAAACAGATGTATGACGGTGTGAAAGAAGCATTAGATGGCTTGAAAAGTAACTAAATAATATTAGCTAAAGGTATAAGGTGATTGTTAGATGATTTTTGAAAAGAATGAAACGATTTTATTTACGGGTGATTCAGTGACAGACTGTAATCGTAATCGCTCGGATTTGTACGACTGTGGTGAGGGTTATGTTAATTTAATAAGACATTATTTGGTGGCTAAATATCCTGAATTACAGCTTAAGGTTCAAAACCTGGGTATAAGTGGTGCGCGTATTATTGAGCTTGCTGATTGCATAGAAAATAATGATTTAAATGATTCACCAGATTGGCTTTGTATGATGATTGGTATCAACGATGTCTGGCGTCATTTTGATCGTAATTTTACGAATGAGACATTAATTGATTCGGCGTTCTTTTTTAAAGCCTATGATGAAATTATTAATAAAGCTTCTAAAAGGGTTAAGGGAATCATTATTCTATCACCGTTTATGATTGAAGCAAATCAAAACGATGCGATGCGTCAGATGGTTGACCAGTACCGTGCGATTAGCGAAAAGCTGAGTCAAAAGCATCATTTAATTTACGTAGATTGTCAGAAAGCATTTGATCAATTTCTAAAATATCAGTCGTCTTATATTTTAAGTCCTGATCGTGTCCATCCTAATTTGGCTGGACACGTACTAATTGCTGATAGCTGGTTAGATGCAGTAGTCAATTAATCATGTGAAGATTAATCGATAGTCTAGAAAGGTAGATTACATGAAAAAAGATAAGACGGGATTATTATTTATTGCACCCTGGCTCTTTGGTATCTGTGTTTATAAAATTTATCCCTTTATTGCCTCATTTGTTTTGAGCTTTACACAATACAATATTGTCGGCTCACCTAAATTTATTGGCTTTGATAATTACATCAAGCTCTTTACGAAAGATACCCTATTTTTAAAGTCACTATTTGTAACGATTCGATATGTTGTGATTAGTGTACCGATTAATTTAATTGTTGCTTTAATTGTTGCAATGGTGATGAATTCAAAATTAAAAGGTATTAGCTTATATCGAACGGTTTATTATATCCCATCGATTCTTGGTGGAAATATCGCGATTATGATTCTTTGGAAATTTTTGTTTTCCAATACGGGACTGATTAATCAAATTATCGGTGGCCTTGGCGGCAGTCCGATTTCTTGGTTTTCTTCCGAATATGGTACTTTATTTGTTATTGTTTTGCTACATGTTTGGCAATTTGGTTCAGCGATGCTGATATTCTTAGCGGCACTAAAAGAGGTACCACAAGAATTATATGAAGCAGCAGAGATGGATGGTGCAAGCTATTTCAAAAAGTTTTTAAATATCACTATTCCATCAATATCTCCGATTATTTTCTTTAATTTGGTAATGGGCTTAATTGGCGCCTTACAGGAATTTAATGCACCATATATGTTGACTAAAGGTGGTCCACTTCAAACAACTTACTTTATTGGGTTGTATATATATGATAATGCTTATCGATTGTTTAATATGGGTTATGCGAGTGCATTGTCATGGGTTCTCTTTGTCATTATTATGACTCTGACAGCAATAATCTTTAAATCTTCAAGCTATTGGGTCTTTTATTCAGACGGGGGGAAAGATTAGCCTATGATGCAAGTTGAAAAAAATAAATCAAGCATTACTAAGAAAAAAGTCAATTTTCAATCATTTATTAGGTATTTTGCCTTGACTGCCATTGCATTTTTTATGCTTTATCCAATTTTATGGCTGATTGGCTCATCTTTTAAAGCAAATAATACGGCGATTTTTACATCAATTTCATTTATTCCCGATAAAATTGATTTCACGCCCTATGTTAATGGTTGGCAAACAAATACAGAATATACATTTACAACATTTTTCATAAATACCTTTAAAATTGTGATTCCAAGAATTGTCTTTGTGACTTTTTCAAGTGCCATTACAGCTTATGGATTTTCTAGATTTAGCTTCCCTGGCAAAAAAATACTATTTGGCCTTTTAATTTCGACCCTATTTTTACCGGGGGTAGTGACCCAAGTCCCAATGTATTTACTTTGGTCAAAGATTGGCATGCTGGATACTTACGTGCCTTTGGTTTCAGCGACCTTATTTGCACAAAATACTTTCTATGTCTTCATGCTCATTCAATTTATGCGTGGGATTCCAAGAGATTTGGATGAGGTAGCGATTATTGATGGCTGTGGCCCATTCAAACGTTTTTACTATATTATTTTACCGTTAATGCGACCTTCTTTAATCGCTGTAGGGCTCTTTGAATTTATGAGTGCGATTGGTGATTTTATGGGACCATTAATTTATATCTCAAGTGTTGATAAATATCCAATATCACTTGCGCTTAAAATGGCGGTAGATACCACTTCAAGTAGTGCGAACTGGAATCAGATTTTAGCAATGTCGATTATTAGCTTGATTCCGTCAATTGTTGTTTTCTTCTCAGCTCAAAAATATTTTGTTGAGGGTATTTCAACCTCAGGCATGAAGGGATAAAAGTGACATGAAAATATTCAATCAAATGACCAAAATAATCTATTCAAGTCTTCCATTTGTTATTTTATCATTACCGGTATTTATACTTTTATCTGGCTTTCAGTTAAGGGTTGAAAATACAGTCATTTATTTGATAGCACTCATTTTAGTTGTGCCTTTAATGATGGTATTGATGAATTTGTATTATTCAAAGCATATGAATCCAAGCAATTTATTTAATCAATATTTTTTAATATTAAAGGCAAATTATTTTAATTATTTAAAATTTGCTTTGCCATTTATCTTAATTATTGGTTATTTTTCAATTGTGATGGCTATCTCTTTTAAGCTAAAAGGGATCAATCTATTTGGTTGTATGTTAGTACCTTTAATATTACTGGCTATCGGTTGGTTTTTATTTATGATGATTGCAAGAGTTAGCTTTGACAAACAAATCAGTAATCAAAATATTATCCTGTTAGGGAGTAAATATTGGTTGGGTAATATCGCAATTGTACTTAAATCAATATCTTGGAGTTTGATTGGCTTTTTAGTTGTAATGTTATTCGGCCCGATTTTCGAAGGCTTTGCGATTGCGATTATCTTATTTGTAATTAGTAAAAGGATCAGTCGGGTTAATTTTTTAATGACGGTTAAAGTGATGAATGATTATAAAAAAGTTAGATAAGGTGTTTAATAATGAAAAATTTTAAAATAACGGCGTTTGCTGACGAAATTGATTTGAGAATGGATTTTCAACTCAAGGTTTTGCAGAAAAATAAGATTAGCCATATCGAAGTTCGTGGGTTAGATGGCAAAAATATTAGTGAAATCAGCTTGTCTGAGGCCAAAGCCTATCAACAAAAGTTTGAGGCGCATCAGATAAAGGTTTCAAGTTTAGGCTCTCCGATTGGCAAAATTGATATTGAGGCCCCCTTTGAAGCTCATTTGGAGTTATTTAAGCATGTTTTAAAGCTTGCAAAAATTTTCAAAAGTCCATATATCAGAATGTTTAGCTTTTATATTAGTGAAGGCAAGAATCCGGATGATTTTCGTGATGTGGTAATCAAGCGTTGGCAAGCCTTTTTAGAGGCAGCCAAAGATTATCCGGAGATTACGCTCTTGCATGAAAATGAAAAAGATATATTTGGTGACACGCCAGAGCGTTGCCTTGACCTATGTCAAGCCTTGAAAAATCCTCAGCTTAAGTTAGCTTTTGATCCAGCGAATTTTGTCCAATGTGATGTTGAAGTGTTTCCAAAGGCTTTTGAGATGTTAAAAAATGAAATTGCTTATGTCCATATTAAAGATGCCCTATTTAGTAATCATGAGGTGATGCCAGCAGGCTATGGTGATGGTCAGGTTAAAAAAGTCTTAGAAGCACTTGTTGCTAGAGACTATCATGGCTTTTTATCGTTAGAACCGCACTTGGCTAATTTTACTGGTTTTCAAGAATTAGAAAACGGTGAAGAATCAGATAAGCCAGAGGCAAGTGAAGGCGAAAAGCTATTCAATGTCGCAAGTTCGGCTTTGCGAAAAATTTTGGATGAAATGAATCAGGAGTGGATTTAATGGATAAAGTTAGAGTTGCACTAATCGGCGCAGGTAATATTGGTAATTTACATATTAATAATCTGGTTTCAGGTGAAATTTCAGGTATTACGCTTTGTGGCGTTTGCGATATTAATCCAGAAAAAATTGAGCGCGCAAAAAAACGTCTAGGTGAACAATGCAAATATTATGATTCAGCAGCTGAAGCCTTTTCAGATTCAACAGTTGATGCTGTCATCATTGCAACACCGCATTACGAGCATCCTGTTTTGGCGAGTCAAGCCATTAATGCGCATAAACACGTTTTAATTGAAAAGCCGGTTGGCGTTTATACCAAAAACGTGCGAGAGCTAATTGCACAGGCTCAAGAACATCCAGAATTAACAGTTGCTTTGATGTATAACCAAAGAATGAATCCAATGTATCAAAAGGCAAGAGAATTAGTCCAATCGGGTCAAATCGGCGAGCTACGCCGGACTAACTGGATTATTACGAATTGGTATCGCTCTCAAAGCTATTATGATTCAAGTAATTGGCGTGCGACTTGGCGTGGTGAAGGTGGGGGTGTCTTATTAAATCAGGATCCACATCAGCTCGATCTCTGGCAATGGATTTGCGGGATGCCAGAACGAATCTATAGTTTTGCCTACTACGGTAAACGACGCAAGGTGGAAGTAGAAACGGAAGTGACAGCCTATGCGGAATATGCGAATGGTGCAACTGGTCTATTTGTAACCACAACGACTGAAACACCGGGCACTAACCGTTTTGAAATTGTCGGTTCTAAAGGCAAGATTGTGATTGAGGATGGGCAAATGCGTTTTTGGCAAACACAGGTCGATGAAGCAGAGTGGAATGAAACCTATCAAGGTGGTTTTGGTGAGCCTGAAATATGGGAAATTAAAATTCCAGTTGAATATGAAGATGGTGAGGGGCACAAGAAGATTATGCAAAATTTTGTCAATCATATCTTACATGATGAGCCATTGCTTTCACCGGTTTCAGATGGAATTTATGGCTTGAGTATTTCTAATGCGATTCATCTCTCATCTTGGCAAAAACGTTGGGTTGATTTGCCAATTGATGAAGACCTATTTTTAGCAGAGCTAACCAAAAGGATTGAAGGCTCAAAAGAAAAACAAACGGTCGAAAGAATGTTAAATACAGAAGGTACATATTAAGGTTAGGAGTTTCCATGCTTAATTTTGGAATTATTGGCTGCGGTAATATTGCTAGCGTTCATGCTGAAACGCTGAATCAAATGCCAGATGCAAAGCTAAGAGCATGCTGTGATATCGAAACAAGTGTTGGCGAAAATTTTGCAGCACGTTATCAGTGCCAGTTTTATCAGTATTATGCTGATTTATTAATCGATGAAAGAATTGATGCCGTTGTGATTGCAACACCTCATTTTTTGCATCATGAAATGTCACTTGCGGCACTTGCGGCAAATAAACACGTTTTATGTGAGAAACCGATGGCGATTAAGCTTGAAGATGCCAGAGAAATTAACGCCGCAGTGCAAAAATCTAAGCAAATCTATCACGTTTGTTATCAAAATCGTTTTAATTTGGCGTTTGTGAAATTAAAAAAAATGCTTAATGAGAATTCTTTTGGTAGCTTGCATGGTGTCAACTGTAGCCTGACTTGGCATCGTGATAACAATTATTACAGTGCAAATACATGGCGTGGCAAATGGGCGACTGAAGGTGGTGGTGTTTTGATCAATCAAGCAATTCATAGCCTCGATGCGATTTGTTGGTTAATTGGCAAACCACAAAGAATTAAGGGCACTATTTTAAGCTCGCTTTTATCAGAGCTGATTGAAGTTGAGGATGCAGCCATTGCGACTGCCGTATTGGAAAATGGTCCCCCGATTGTCATTTCAGCTTCAAATAATTATTCCACTAATCCTTCACCAGCAATTGATTTTGATTTTGAAGGTGCAGCGATTAGGTTAACCAATGAAAGTCTGATTATAAATGAACAAGAGATTGTTTTGGATGAGCCTAAAGCAACGATTGCTGGCAAAAGCTATTGGGGTCAAGGTCATCCTCGATTAATCAGAACCTTTGTTAATGAAATAACTGGACAAACGGATGAATTGATTCCCTATTTACCCCGACTTGATGCCATTGACTCTTTAGCGCTGGTTTGCGGTATTTATCAGTCACATCAAACAAATCAATGGGTTGAATTAGTTTAATAAGTTTGATTTAAATATATAAAAAATTGGGAGGATGGTAATGCAGCTTTTTAATGAAGAGGATTTAGTGAATGCAGATGTTATTTTACCTGAAATTACTAAATCACAGTTGAGTCAAGCTAAGGATCAACCGAAATGGCTTCACTTTGGTGGTGGTAATTTATTTAGAGCTTTTCATGCTGAAATTGGTCAAAAGCTGGCAAATCAAGGTGAATTAGCTGGTGGGATTGCTGTCTGTGAAACCTTTGATGAAGCAGTGATTAGCCAAATTTATCAACCAGCCGATAATAATATTCTAGAGGTCATCTTACATGAAGATGGCAAGCTCGAAAAGAAGCTCTTAAATGTCGTTACCAGTAGCCATTTTTGTCAACCAGAGGCTGCAGCAGCGTTTGAAAAAGTTTCGGAATTATTTTCTGAAAAAAGCTTGCAAATGGTTACTGTTACGATTACAGAAAAAGGCTATTCGTTAATTGATAATAACAACGAATTTTTAACTATTGTTAAAGAAGATTTTAATAATGGACCTCAGAGGGCTACTCATACGATGAGTATCATTGCAAGCCTACTCTATCGACGTTTTCAAGCAAATCAGGCGCCTTTGGCTTTAGTATCAACAGACAATTTTTCACAGAATGGGGCAAAATTTAAACAATCCATTCTGACAATTATTGAGCAATGGGTCAAAAATCAACTAGTACCGAGTCAGCTTCTTAATTATGTGCAAGACTCAAGTAAAATTACTTTTCCATACAGTATGATTGACCGAATTACGCCAGGGCCATCCGAAGCCGTGGCAGAACAGCTGACTAAAGCAGGTCTTGATGGCATGACAATTATGCAGACAACAAAAGGGACTAAAATTGCACCCTTTTCTAATACTGAGACAACCTATTATTTGGTAATAGAAGATAGTTTTCCAAACGGTCGACCACCACTTGAATTAGCTGATGTTATTTTAACCAATCAAAATGCTGTTAATGCAATTGATGAGATGAAGGTAACTGCCTGTCTGAACCCGCTGCACACAGCAATGGCAATTTTTGGCTGTTTATTAGGGTATCAATCAATTGCTAGGGAGATGTCAGATGATGATATTGTTGGGTTGATAAAAGGGGTTGGCTATCTTGAAGGCTTACCGATGGTTGCTGATACACCAATGATTAACGCACAAAAATTCATAGATGTCGTTATTGAGAAACGCTTACCCAATCCAATGATACCAGATACGCCACAACGGATTGCGACGGATACCTCACAAAAGATGTCAGTTCGCTATGGTGAGACAATTAAAAAATATCTTTTGAAGCAAAGTGATGCGTCTAAGCTTAAGTATATTCCTTTGACGATTGCCGCTTGGTTACGCTATTTATTAGCAATTGATGATTTTGGCAATGAGTTGCAATTAAGCCCGGATCCCCTGCTTGAAGATTTGCAAAAGCAGCTTGAAATAATAGCTTTTGAAAACTCAGTAGATGTCCATTCAGCATTAAAACCAATTTTAGAAAATTCATCTATTTTTGGACTCAATTTATATGAGGCTGAACTTGGCGCTAGGATTGAAAAATACTTTGCAGAGATGATTCGTGAAAAAGGTGCAGTTCGTCAATTATTGCATCGTATTGTAACAGAATAAGGAGAAATTAAATGGAGATGACTTTTCGTTGGTTTGGTAGCGCACACGATAAGGTGAAGCTTGAAGAAATCCGACAAATTCCGGGTGTGAAAGGGATTGTTGGGACTTTGATGTCAATCCCCGTTGGTGAGATATGGCCAAAATCAGAGATAAAAAAATTAGTCGAAGAGGTTGAGGCTGTTGGCTTAAAGCTTGAAGTAATTGAGAGCGTCAATATCCATGATGATATTAAGATTGGATTGCCTTCTCGTGACCAGTATATTGAAAATTACAAGACAACCATTTGTAATTTAGCTGAATTTGGAATTAAAGTCATTTGTTATAATTTTATGCCAATTTTTGATTGGTACAAAACAGACTTAGCATATGTTCTACCAGATCAATCCATTACAATGGCGTTTAAAAGTCAAGAAATGAATGATGATCCAGCTGAGGTTGTCAGGTCAATTGAAGAATCAACTGGTGAATATGTTTTGCCCGGCTGGGAGCCTGAGCGCTTAGCACACGTCAAAGAATTATTTAAAGCCTATGAAATGGTTGATAATGATAAGCTACGTCAAAATTTGACTTATTTTTTGAAAGCAATTATCCCAGTTTGTGAAGCAGTTGGCATAAAAATGGCAATTCATCCAGATGACCCACCCTATTCAATTTTTAATTTACCACGAATTGTTAAAAATCGGGATGATTTAGATTGGATTTGTAATGTGGTTGATAGTCCTGCTAATGGTATTACATTATGCACAGGTAGCATTGCGGAAGATCCGGCCAATGATGTTTACGCTATTTTGGCAGAATTTTGTCGAAGGGATCGAATTCCTTTTGCCCATGTACGAAATATTAAATATCTTGATAATGACAAAGATTTTTATGAAGCTCCCCATTTATCCTCAGAGGGCTCCTTAGATATGGCACGGATTTTGAAAACGATGCACGACAATCATTTTGATGGTTATATTAGACCAGACCACGGACGGATGATTTGGGGTGAGACTGGTAGAGCGGGCTATGGCTTATATGATCGTGCCATCGGTGCCTCATATTTACTAGGCCTTTGGGAAGCCATTGAAAAGCAATAGCATTGGAGGATATACATGTTTTTAAATGATAACTTTGTTTTAAAAAATCAGATTGCGCAAAAGCTTTATCATGAATATGCCAGTAAGATGCCAATTTATGATTATCATTGTCATCTCAATCCAAAAGAAATTTATGAAAATCAAAATTTTGAAAATATTACGCAGGCTTGGCTCTCTGGTGATCATTATAAATGGCGCTTGATGCGAGCAAATGGTGTGCCAGAACGATTGATTACTGGTGATGGCGATGACTATGAAAAATTCTTAGCGTGGGCCAGTACGATTGAGCAGTGTATCGGTAACCCGCTTTATGTTTGGACTAATTTAGAATTACGCCGTATTTTTGAGATAGATGAGCTATTGACGCGTGAAAATGCACCTTTGATTTGGGAAAAGGCCAACGCTAGATTGAAGCTACCAGAGATGCGTGTGCAAAATTTGATTAAACGATTTAAGGTCAAAGTAATCTGTACGACCGATGATCCGATTGATTCACTGGCATATCACAAAAAGCTGCAGGATAATGCAGCATTTAAAGTCCTACCGACCTTTAGAGCAGATCAACTGATTCATATTGAGGCTGCGAGCTTTACTAGCTATTTGGAAAAATTGACTCAGACAACTCAGCAAACGATTGGTAGCTATCAAGACTTTATTTTGGCAATTAAAGCACGAATTACCTATTTTGCTCAGCTGGGCTGCCGTTTATCTGATCAAAGCTTATCAACTTTATCGATAAATAATCGACCAGATGCCAATCGAATGGCAACAATTTTTAGCAAACGGCTGAACCGAAAACAGCTCAGTCCAGCTGAGATTAATGAGTTTCAATTTGGCATGCTTGTAGAATTGATGAAATGCTATGCCAAGGAAAATTGGGTGGCGCAAATGCATTTAATGGTTTCTCGCAATAATAATCGAAAGCTATTTGAAGCTAGTGGCGCTGATAGTGGTGGCGATGCAATGCTTGACAACCAAATTCAAGCCGGCTTAGGTCAGTTGTTTGATTTACTCAACACGGAAAATCAGCTGCCGAAAACAATCCTCTATTCCTTAAATCCAAATGATTATATCCCTATTGTTTCCTTAATGGGCTGTTTTCAGGCAGATGTCAAGGGCAAAATTCAATTTGGCTCGGCATGGTGGTTTAATGATACCTATTCTGGTATGCGTCATCAGCTAACAACTATCGCAGAAGGTAGCATTCTTGCTAATTTTGTCGGTATGCTGACTGACTCACGAAGCTTCCTATCATATCCACGTCATGAATATTTCCGACGTATTTTATGTCAATTGATTAGTGAATGGGTTGAAGATGGGCAATTGACCGATGATTTGGACTTTCTTGGTCAAATTGTTGCACAAATTTCATATAAAAATGCAAAATCATATTTTAACATTGAATGTTAGATTTAAATTGAGAGATTAGTCTGAGCTAAATTGATATTATTTATTTAATAAATGGGAAATAAATTAAAGGCTGGTCAATGTCTAAAGTGCTGGTGACTTGTTGGCTATGCTTATTTCATCATAAATATAATCAGGCTTTTTAAACGAGCAGGAGGGAAAATGACTTATCAAGAAATACCACAATCGGTACAAGCCTTCATGGCCGACATTACCCAAAAATGCAGTGAAACGCATCCAGATTGGGCTGAAAATTTTAACTTTGCCTTTGCCAACACCCTATTGACTACCGTTAAACGTCATGATGATGGGACAACTTTTTTATTGACTGGTGACATTCCAGCAATGTGGCTGAGGGATTCAACGGCACAGGTTAGACCCTATTTGGTGATTGCCAAGGATGATTCAGACTTAGCAGATATGATTTGTGGTTTAGTTAAAAAACAATTTTTCTATATTAATATCGATCCATACGCGAATGCCTTTAATGAAGCTGATAATGGCGCAGGACATCAAGATGACCAAACAGCGATGAACGGTTGGATTTGGGAAAGAAAGTTTGAAATTGATTCGCTTTGTTACCCGATTCAATTGGCTTATTTGCTCTATAAAAATACTGGTCGAACAGACCAATTTGATTACCAATTTATAAGTGGTGTTCAAAAAATACTTGACGTTTTTAAAATTGAGCAAAATCATGCGCAATCTGAGTATCGGTTTATTCGTGCGACCAAGCGACAAGAAGATACCTTACCAAATGATGGCTTGGGTAATCCTGTTGGTTATACAGGAATGATTTGGTCAGGCTTTAGACCGAGTGATGATGCCTGTCAATACGGCTATTTAGTGCCTTCAAATATGTTTGCAGTAGTTGTCTTAGGCTATTTGGAAGAAATTTTCACTACGATTTTGCAAGAAGCAGAATTAGCAGCTAGAGCCTCTCAGTTAAAAGAAGAGGTTAATGAAGGTATTCTTAAGCATGGCATGACCAGAAATGCTGCTGGAAAAACAATTTTTGCTTATGAGGTGGACGGATTAGGTCATGCCACGGTAATGGATGATAGTAATGTACCTAACTTAATTTCGGCACCCTATTTGGGCTATATCCCAAGTGATAATGACATTTATCAAGCGACAAGAGCAACATTATTAAGTCAGGAAAATCCATACTATTATACTGGAAAATACGCACAGGGTATTGGGTCATCACATACCCCAGATAATTATGCTTGGCCAATTGCGATGGCAATGACAGGCTTGACCGCAACCAAATCAACTGAAAAAGCGACAATTATCGATCAGTTAATTGTAACAGACGCTGGCACGCACCTAATGCACGAAAGCTTTGATGTTAATGATCCGACTCAATTTACGAGAGAGTGGTTTTCATGGGCGAATATGATGTATTGTGAAGCGGTAATGGATTATTTCGATATTCGTATTAATAAATAAGAGTGCTTAACATAACTAAAATGATTGTATATAACGTGATGAGAGCGTTCAGGATTTGGAAGTGAACTTAATTAATGAAAAAAATTGACGTCTTAGAAAAAATAAAAGAAATTGGCTTGATTGCGGTCATTCGTGGTGATTCAAAAGCAGAGGCGATAAGGATTAGTGAAGCGGCAGTTGCTGGTGGTATTACAGGTATTGAACTAACTTTCACCGTACCAGAAGCGGACTTGGCGATTAAAGAGCTTGTCAATCAATACAAAGAAGCCCCTAGGGTTGTTGTCGGTGCTGGCACTGTTTTAGATGAAGTAACGGCGAGACTAGCGATTCTAGCAGGTGCTCAATTTATTGTCAGTCCATTTTTCAAAGCAGAAATTGCCACATTATGCAATGCTTATCAAATACCTTATCTACCAGGCTGCATGACAATCACTGAAGCGCATACCGCTCTTTCCTCTGGTGTTGATATTATTAAACTGTTTCCAAGTAATTTATATCAGCCTAATATAATTAAAGCATTTAAAGCCCCAATGCCGCAGCTAAATGTGATGCCAACGGGTGGTGTCACTCTTGATAATATGTCGGAATGGTTTAAAGCGGGTGCGGTTGCAGTTGGGATTGGTAGTGATTTAGTGAACCACCAAAAACCAGATGACATCGCTTATACTAAAGCCGTTGCTAAGCAATTCGCTGAGCAATATGCCTTGATTGCGAGGTAAAATGATGAAAATTGTTACTTTTGGTGAACTTTTATTAAGGCTTTCTACTGAAAAAGGGATTCGTTTGGCAGATGCGCATGACTTGGCTGTTAACTATGGTGGGGGTGAGGCAAATGTTGCCATTTCTTTGGCTCATTTTGGGCATCAAGTGAAATTTATTAGCCAATTACCTGATAATTTGTTAGGAGTAGGAGCTTTGGCTCATCTTCGGCGCAATCAGGTAGATACATCAGCAATTATGATGACAGGTAATCGTATTGGCACTTATTATTTAGAAGCTGGTATTGGCAATCGCTCAAGCCAAGTCATTTATGATCGGATGGCCTCTAGCTTTGCCGAAATTAGTGAGAATGTATGGCGAGAATCGGATATATTTGTAGATGTCGATATTTTCCATCTCTCTGGCATTACCTTGGCGTTGTCACCAGCCTTAGAAAAAGTGGCACTTGATTTGATTAAGCAAGCGAAAAAGGCGGGCTGTAAGATTAGCTTTGATATTAATTATCGGAGCAAGCTTTGGTCACAAGAAAAGGCAGCCATAGTGATTCAAAGGATTTTACCCTTTGTTGATTATTGCTCTGCAGGTCAATTAGATGCACGTTTTTTATTAAATGTTTTGGCTGAAACTGAAACAGTGCCTTTAGAAATTTGCTATCAACGGATTTATCAAAAATATCCTAATATTGAATACTTTTTCTCAACGCAGCGAGAGAGTCAATCAGCATCACAAAATAGTCTCCAAGGCTTCATTTACCATCAAGGTAATCTAAAAAGTGCGAAGAAATATTTAATAAATCCAATTGTTGATCGCATTGGTGGTGGTGATGCATTTGCAGCAGGTATTTTACACGGTATATTATCGACATGGCCGGATCAGCTGACGATTGAATTCGCTACTGCGGCTACAGTTCTTAAGCATTCAGTAAAAGGGGACTGTAATTCATTTTCCGAGCTAGAGGTGCTTGAGTTTATGACCAAATCAAGTGAAGATGTCGCCCGATGAATGTGCTTGTAGTTGAAAATAGTAATTATAAATAACATTTAAATATTATTAATAGTAAAAAGGAGGATGATAGAGGTGTCAATAGCTTATATTCGTGTCCAGACAAATGAAGGTTGGTTTGAACTCAAGGAAGAAAAAGCAAGTTGTTGGATTTTACAAGATATTCAAGTTGCGCTGAAGGGTCAATCAGCTGAGCTAGAGGTTGAAATATCTGCCCAGACAAGCGCGATTAGTCGCCTTCAAATTGGTTGGGTAAACCGTTTACCTAATCAAGCTAATCTGATGGGGGATGCGTTTGAAAGAGCGTATGGCGATTTAGCATTTGCTAAAATTGATTCTGAAAAAATTTTTCATTGGTATTTTTGCGCTAGTACAGCAGAAGCCAGTCATTGTTATGGCGTTAAGACAAGACCAAATGCACTTTGCGCTTGGACTGTTTGCGCACAGAGTATTGATTTATGGCTAGACATTAGAAATGGTAGCGAACCACTCGTTTTAGCCGGTCGGACATTAGAGGCTTGCACGATCGTCATTTCAGATTATCAAAAAGCTTCCTATGAAGCAGTTAGCGATTTTTGTCAAAAGATGGTTCATCAAAATGTGAGCTATAATGAAACAATTATTGGCTATAACGATTGGTACCAAGCGTATGGTAATAATTCCGAGCAGTTAATCCTAGAGAGTACAGATTTTATCAAATCAATCTGGCCAGCGTCAGAGCAGGTTAAACCTTGGGTAGTTGTTGATGATGGCTGGCAGGTTGCACATTCTAGTCAGTATAATGGTGGTCCGTGGTCAGATTCTAATGATAAATTTGTTAATATGGCAGACTTAGCAGAAAAAATCCATGCGCGTGGTGCCAGAACAGGTATTTGGTTTCGACCATTACTGACAAAAGAAGCTATGCCAGAGGCACAAATATTGCATCATCAAGCGAATCAAGAAGTGATTCTGGATATCAGTCATCCAGATGTTTTAGAAAAAGTAGCCAAAGATGTTAAGCGAATTTCTGAATGGGGTTATGAATTAATCAAACATGATTTTACGACTTATGATATTTTCGGTTGTTGGGGTAGAGAGATGGATTTAAACTATCAGCAGCAAGTAATTCATTTTTATGATAAAACTAAAACAACTGCTGAAATTATTAATCATTTTTATGATGTCATTAAAAATGCCGCTGGCTCGACAATAATCATGGGCTGTAATACCATTAGTCATCTTTCAGCAGAGATTTTTGAAATTATGCGTACAGGTGATGATACGAGTGGTAAGGATTTTAATCGAACTCGAAAAATGGGCGTTAATACACTTGCATTTAGAATGCCTCAACACCGAATATTTTATTTATCTGATGCAGACTGTGTTGGTATTACAGAAGATATTAGCTGGCAGGATAATAAAAAGTGGTTAGATTGCCTGTCAACGAGTGGCACCCCATTGTTTATCTCGTGCGATCCATCGAAATTAGATACACAGCAGATTAATGATTTAAAATTAGCGATTGAAAATGCATTAAAGATTAGTAAGTCCGCAATACCACTTAATTGGGAGGCTGATAGGCTACCGCAAGTCTGGTCAACAGAGCTTGGCAATCAAAAGTTTGAATGGTTTGAATTGCCAAGAGCATTTTTCAATTATATTTAAGCTAAATTAGCTGAAGATTTAAATTAATAATTGTTAGTAAAATAAACTGAATTATTTCCTAAGGAGGTGGGACAAAAGACGTTTAGCAACGTAAAAAGGTACTTTCTCTCTCTGATTAAAACTGTGAAAAATAGACGAGTCATTCGTTTATGCAGTCAGATGTTTTTTGTCTGACCGGATGACGTATTTATTTGAACCGTATTGAGAGAGAAATTTCGGTAAAGCAATGCGTTTACGCATTTTAGATAATCTAGCTTCAACGGCTTGAAAGTATCGGCATAAGCTGAAAAAATAATTCATGGCAACAATTGAACTAAACTTTTAAAGCTCTCCTTGGTCGCTTATAAAAGTAAGTTCAATTGCATACCTTGCCGACTAACTGCCTCAAATTTCACTCTGAAATTCTCGGAGAGTAAGTCGTCATGGCAAAGAACGCCTTTTACTATTTTCCAGTCCTATGCTCAACTTTCAGAACGAGCCGTTTACGCATTTTAGATAATCTGGCTTCAGCGACCAGCGTTTAGGAAATTAGAGAAAAAGTACGCACAAGCTAGTTTTGTATTCATGCACTTGTATCGCTACTTTTCTAGCTGATTTAACCCATTCAAGCTAAACGAGTATTTCAGCGACTTACGGAAAAGCTTATGGCAACGTCCCCTAAGAGGTTTTCAGCTTAGGCGTTGACTAGTCGTTGTCGCATTGTCCCCCGTAAATTACGAACAGTATGAAAGGGAGGTAGGACTTTTGTCTCACCTCCCTTTTGGCATTTACCCGGATGTAGCTTATTTATAAAGCTTTTTATTTATTTTGAAGTATCATATCTAGATGTGGGATGCCATCCTCAAGGTAGGAATCAGAGACTGCCTTGAAGCCAAAGGAAGCATAAAAGGCTTCAAGATAGCTTTGTGCTTGGATTTTCACCCTTTTTTTTGGAAAACGTTTGGTCACTTCGTCCATTGCGGTGGCAAAGAGCTTGCGACCTAATTTTAACTGCCGATACTCCTTGACAACGAGCACACGGCCAATGCTCATATACTCTTGATTAAAGGGGACAATTCTGGCATAAGCTAAAATTTGATTCTTATTTTTGAAGAAAACATGGATTGCTGAAATATCCTTGTCATCTACCTCCTGATAGGGACAATTTTGTTCAACGACAAAAACTTTGGTGCGCTCCTTAAGCAGATTAATCAGTTCTGATGGCGTTAATTGTTCAGTCGTTTTGATTACGGTTTCAAAATTTGTCAAAAGATATAAGCCTCCTAAAGTTGTAAATTGTTTAATTTTTAAGCAAATTACTCATATTGTATCATATATTTCAATTATTAATAAAGGCTGTCAAGCAGCTTAATCAGTTGTATTTAAAGTAGATTTTTAGCCGCCATAATTAAAAAAATGTTTTGAAAAGAAGAGAATATCAAGTATTAAGCTAAGCAAATTTTTAGTGAATTTATCTGTATCCATATCCTAAATTTTATTCAAAGAAAAATCTTGACTTTTTTAGACACTTCAAGTAAAATTATAAGCGTTGCTTAAGGGCAATAAACCACAGTCATTGCGTATTTATCTAGTGTTGCCAGGGATGGTGCTAGGTCGAGCTTGAAACAATGACGAGGAAAAAACAAACAAAGGTGGAAACAAAAACATGGCAGTAATTTCAATGAAACAATTACTAGAAGCTGGTGTTCACTTCGGTCATCAAACACGTCGTTGGAACCCGAAAATGAAGAAATATATCTTCACAGAACGTAATGGTATCTACATTATCGATTTACAAAAAACAGTTAAATTGGTAGATGCAGCTTACGAATACATGAGAAACGTTGCAGAAGAAGGCGGTATTGCTTTATTCGTTGGTACTAAAAAGCAAGCGCAGGATGCAATTAAAGAAGAAGCAATCCGTTCAGGTCAATACTATGTTAATCATCGTTGGTTAGGTGGTACATTGACTAATTGGGATACAATCCAAAAACGTATTGCCCGCTTAAAACAAATTAATAAAATGGAAGAAGATGGCACTTTTGAGGTTCTTCCTAAAAAAGAAGTTGTTTTACTAAACAAACAACGTGAACGTCTTGAAAAATTCTTAGGTGGTATTGCTGAAATGCCAAGAATTCCTGATGTAATGTACATTGTGGATCCTAAAAAGGAAAGAATTGCCGTTCAAGAAGCACATAAATTAAATATTCCAATCGTAGCAATGGTAGATACTAACTCTGATCCAGATGAAATTGATGTTGTAATTCCATCAAACGATGACGCAATTCGTGCAGTTAAATTAATTACTGCGAAAATGGCTGATGCATTTATCGAAGGAAATCAAGGTGAAGATCAAGTCGAAGCTGCTGACTTTGTAGCTGAGGATGGTCAAGAAGCCGTTTCAATCGAAGAAATCGTTGAAGTTGTTGAAGGCGACAACGCATAATATTGCGTTAATTGGCTCAGTAATAAATTGAAACAGCAATAGGCAAGTGTCCGTTGCTGTTTTTTTAAAATATAACATTAATTAATATTAATAGGAGGCTTTTAATAATGGCTGTAACAGCAAAACAAGTAAAAGAATTACGTGACCGTACGGGTGTCGGCATGATGGATGCAAAAAAAGCATTAGTTGAAGTAGATGGCGATATGGATAAAGCAATCGATCTTTTACGTGAAAAGGGTATGGCAACTGCTGCTAAAAAATCTGACCGAATTGCTGCCGAAGGTTTGACTGGTATTTATGCTACTGGTAATACAGCAGCAATTGTTGAAATTAATTCGGAAACAGACTTCGTTGCCAAAAATGAGCAGTTTGTGAATTTAGTAAATGAAACAGCTCAATTAATTGCTGAAAATAAGCCTGAAACAAATGAAGCAGCATTAGCATTAAAAACTGCTGATGGTGAAACCCTAGAAGCTGCTTATATTAATGCAACACAGGTTATCGGTGAAAAAATTGCTTTCCGTCGTTTTGCGGTAATCGAAAAAGCTGATGATGAAAGCTTTGGTACCTATAAACATAATGGTGGTCGTATTGGTGTGGTGACAATCGTTAAAGGTGGCGACGAAGCTTTAGCTAAAAGCTTAGCAATGCATATTGCTGCCATGAAGCCGCAAGTGCTTTCATATACTGATTTAGAACCTGAATTTATCGAAAAAGAAGTGACTGCATTAAAAGCAAGCCAAGAAATTGAAAATGAAGATCGCAAACGTACTGGTAAGACTTTATTACGTATTCCGACTTACGGTTCTCAATTGCAATTAACAGATGAAGTTTTAGCTGAAACTAAGGCAAATCTTGAAAAAGAATTAGCTGAACAAGGTAAGCCAGAAAAAATCTGGGACAAAATTATTCCAGGACAATTAGAAAAATTTGTGGTTGACAATACACAAATTGACCAACAATATACTTTGTTGGCTCAACTTTACGTATTAGACGACAAGAAAACAGTTGGCAAATTCTTAGAAGGCGTTAATGCTGAAATCAAATCATTTACCCGCTTTGAAGTTGGCGACGGTATTGAGAAAAAAGAAGATAACTTTGCCGAAGAAGTCATGGCACAAGCTAAAGGTGCGAAATAGGCTAGTTCGCCAACTTCGTTCACCCCTGTCGAAAATGCTTGCATTTTTGACAGAAAAGAAAGCAAGCTAAAACGATAGATAAAAGACAAGTCTTGTGCTTGTCTTTTTTTTGGCCTAGTAATAAATATAAAATGAAAATAAAGCTTTTATTCGCAAAAAGGAATTTTTTTAGGAAAAGGGGAGCAAGCGTACAGCTGAAAATATTTTCCTTACGATTATATCACCGAAGTCATTTGTAGCATAGTGATAAAATGGAGAAAATAGTGTGGTCTTCTTTGTTAAACTATACTAACAAGCCAATTAAAAAAATTCCAGCCTAATCTTGCTCTTTTTTGGAACCATAATAAATTGGACTGAATCTATAATATGGATTTGGGCTTGTTTCTCGGAAGCAATGCTGGTCTCACAATAAAACGACAAATCTTGAGCAACACAAAAAGCAGCACTAAGCATGCTGCCACATCATATAGACAAACGCTCGATTATATTTCGGCATTTGTCTACATTCTGAAATTTCCAGCATGTACTGGAAATTTTTTTATTTGCTCAATTATTTATAGACTGTAAATTTTGGATATGAACCAATCTTTTGCTCTTTTTTGTCTAAATTAATTATTTTCTATTTTGTTTAAGCGCATTTCTTTTCTTGGTAATTAAGTAGTAGCTAGCCAATATCACTAATGAAATGCCAGCTAAAGCAGTATCAATTGTATTTTTATTCTCCCCAGTGCTTGGAAGCTTTTTGTTTATTGTCCCTGCATTTTGAATTGATGGCTTCGCTTTAGTATTGTCTTCAGCATTTGCGACATTCTCAGTGTCCTTTTCCCATTTAGCATACAATATCAAGTCACTGGTCACAGCTGAACTAAAATCATAGGTGACAGTTAAGCCTTTATCAAGATACCAACTGTTGAAGCGATAACCTGCTTTAATTGGATTAGTTGGTTTTGTGAGCAATGCCTGATCTTCAATTTGCTGCGTATCTACCTTGCTACCACCATTGCTATCAAATTGAACAGTATGAGCTTGGGCTGGAATAGTATTTTTTGTATAAATATAAATTATGGTCTGAGGTTGTTCTGTAAAGCTGCCCTTTGCATTTTCAGGGATTTCCTTTAGCGTATAGCCATCAATACTTAATTGATATGCCGCAGTAGAAACGTCATAATTGTCTCCGATATAACCATTGATTATCTTATCTTCAGCAATTTGATTACCGGCATTATCTTGATATTTGATAATTAAATTAGTTTCTTCTTTGATGGGCGCAAAAGTAAGGGAATAGCAGATATTGATATAGCCACTTACATTTGGAAAATCAGAATTGCCATATTCGATTGCACATTGGGTATAGGGACCATCTGGATATAGCGTTTCTTCAGAGTTAGAAAGGCTGTGACCGGCAAGAGCCTCATAGGTCAAATCAGGACTAGAATTACTCATATCCAAAGTGTATTCAATGCCATTATCCTTTTTTTCGGCTATATAGCTAACATATTTATTATTGATTGCCAATGTTTGTTGGTAAATATAGCTAAAGGCAGGGACGTTAAATAGTTGAATTTCGTCAAACGACAAAAAGAAATTTTTGTAATTATTTTGATCTAAAGCAAATGCCTTAGCTGTATGATAAGTATTATGTGGATCGATGTTTACAGAGCTGTATTGATTTAAATCAGAAAAATGAATCCCGTTTTGAAAGGTTTTGGCTAAGTCCTGATGAAACATTAAGGATGTTTTAGCTTTTAAAGCATCACTCATTAAAGCATTGAATCGATCAAAGGAATAGTCACCTGCTGCTGTGATTGACAAGCCTTGAATATACTCTAGTCCTGTGAAATCATTGATGAGTGGAAAAAGACTATTTTCCTCCGCAATAGTTATCGAATTGCCTGCTAAAAGTGCTTTAGTTATTTGAGCTGGCTCGCTCAGACCTAGTTGTTCCATCACTAATTTTTGCAGATTGGAATCGGGCATCCATGAGCTGATATCGTTTTCTGTTGACAATGCTCTGATTGTTTCTTCTTTGTCCTTAGCGTCTTGTGTTGCATTAATTTGTTGTTCAGCTAGCCTTTCTACCAAATCTGATTCTGTTGATTTTGAAATATTTTCATCATTTAAATTGCTCACTGAGGATAATTCTGCTGCTTGCTTGAACTGATTGCTAGTACTATCTAATTTTTCAGCTGGTACTGATGTATCCTCTGCTTTGCTGCTTGCTTCAAACGAAAACAGACTATTACTTATTATTGTGATTAGTGCTAAGGTTAAAATTTTTTTCTGCTTGAGCATTTTTCCTCCAAATTAATTATCATTTTTATTTATCTAAAGCAACATAACATATCGCAAAAGAAAAAATTTAAATATAATTATTTTTTTTTAGAAAAAAAAATTAATATCACGTATTTGACTTATTAAATATGGAATTAGTTGTTTTATTGCTTAAATTGCGATATTGCTGCTAGAATAGCAATTATTTTGCTGAAATTTTAAAAATACTCTATAAATTTATGCTTTATGGTATTCGTTAATATATAATTAAGCTTGAATTTATTAATACCTTAAATTATATCCTTATTCTAAAACTTTATGATTAATAGCAAATTGGAGTTGAAAACAACTTGAGGCAAAATATAAAAATCGGGAAGCTAATTAGTCAAGCACGAAAGCAAAAGCGCTTGACACAAAAGGAGTTATGCTTAAATTTATGTTCGCAATCAATGCTATCGGCAATCGAAAATAATCAGTATAGACCGAATGCTGAATTATTTATTGCGCTCTGTAGGAGATTGTCACTTGATTTGAATCAGATTGCCTTAAAATATCATTATCCGATTTCTAAAATAAATGAATTCAATCAAAGTGTCGCTGATTTATGTAATGCTCATCATTATGAAGCACTTTATAATTTCTTGATATCAGAATCAGTGATAAGTCAACTTGAGACTAGAAATGAGTATCGTAATTATTATTATTATTTGGGCTGCGCAACCTTTCATGTGAAAAGGGATTTACAGGAGACAGAGCAGCTTTTAAAGCTGGCCTTGGCGGAGGATAAAATGAATGATAGCTCAGAATCCTTAGCCTTATTAGCTTATGCCAGTTTGGGCTTTATCTATGCGCTAAAGCGGCAGCTTAGAGATTCTCAGAAGCTGTTTGAATATGCAATTACTCAAATTAAAAGCAGGCCCTTTGATGAAAACTTGGCGGTTATCTTTTATTTAAAGACTTTGGCTCAAATCATCTTAAATGAAAATCGGGCGAGTATTAATGGCACAATTTCAGAAGGGATTGATCTTGTTACCAAGCACCATGCTGTACATATGTTGGCAAATCTTTATTATTTATCGTCAATTGTTAATAAAGGTGATAAAGGTAATGACGACTTGCTCCGTAGTGAAATCTTTAAAGATTTATACGGGGAAGTGATTAATACTAAAATATCAGAATACTGATTTTAATATTTCCTTTTTATAAAGTATTATTATTATAAATTCAGAAAGGAAGTAAAAATATATTATGAATATTTTATTAATCTATACCTACCCTAATCACGAGGGCTTTAATCATGCCATTAAAGAAGCAGTGATCAGTAACATTAATCCAGCGCATCAATTGAAAATAATTGATTTATATGAGGAAAATTTTAATCCAGTTTTATTTTTTGATGGGACGCATCAGCGACGCAATTTGAATTTAGATCAGGAAACGAGTGATTATAGAGCAGCAATTGAATGGTCAGAATTCATTATTTTTATTTATCCAATTTGGTGGAGCAGTATGCCGGCAATTTTGAAGGGCTTTATTGATCGAGTTTTTGCGAAGGGCTTTGCCTATCAATATAAGGGACTCATTCCAATTGGTTTGTTAAAAAATAAAAGGGCATGGATAATTAATACTCACGATTCCCCGTTATTGTATGCTAGCTTATTCCAAAAGGATTATGGACGGATTTTAAGCAAGCAAATCTTGAAAATGTGTGGTATTTCAACCTATAAGCACTCGACTCTATCCTTTGTTAGAGGGTCGAACGAAAAAAAGAGAAAACAGTTTTTAAAGCGTTTAGCCTTAATCAGCTCACGTTTATAAGAGCAAAATCATTTATAGATAATGTATAGGGATTAAGATAAGTTCATGAATATTTTTTTTACTTTAAACTTTATTTAAGATAGAAAGTCTATGGTACTCTCATTCCAAATCATTAATCTTTTTCATAAATGCCTAGAAAGTGGAAGAAAAGCCGTTTAACGACATAGAAGAAATAGGTGCTAAATTGCCTCGTAAACCAAGGTGCTTTTTCTCTCTGATTAAAGCTGTGAAAAATAGACGAATCATTCGTTTATTCAGCCAGACGCTTTCTGTCTGACCGGATGACGTATCTATTTGAACAGTTTTGAGAGAGAAAGCCTGTCAACCGAGGTGCTTTCTATCTCTGAATAAAACTGTGAAAATAGACGAGTCATTCGTTTATTCAGTCAGACGCTTTCTGTCTGACCGGATGACGTATCTATTTGAACAGTTTTGAGAGAGAAAGCCTGTCAAACCAAGATGCTTACGCTTTTAGACAATCTAGCTTCAACGGCTTGAAAGTATCGGCATAAGCTGAAAAAATAATTCATGGCAACAATTGAACTAAACTTTTAAAGCTCTCTTTGGTCGCTTATAAAAGTAAGTTCAATTGCATACCTTGCCGACTAACTGCCTCAAATTTCACTCTGAAATTCTCGGAGAGTAAGTCGTCATGGCAAAGAATGCCTTTATTATTTTCCAGTCTTATGCTCAACTTTCAGAACGAGCCGTTCCAGCCTTTTAGATAATCTAGCTTCAACGGCTTGAAAGTATCGGCATAAGCTGAAAAAATAATTCATGGCAACAATTGAACTAAACTTTTAAAGCTCTCCTTGGTCGCTTATAAAAGTAAGTTCAATTGCATACCTTGCCGACTAACTGCCTCAAATTTCACTCTGAAATTCTCGGAGAGTAAGTCGTCAAGGCAAAGAATGCCTTTATTATTTTCCAGTCTTATGCTCAACTTTCAGAACGAGCCGTTTCAGCCTTTTAGATAATCTAGCTTCAACGGCTTGAAAGTATCGGCATAAGCTGAAAAAATAATTCATGGCAACAATTGAACTAAACTTTTAAAGCTCTCCTTGGTCGCTTATAAAAGTAAGTTCAATTGCATACCTTGCCGACTAACTGCCTCAAATTTCACTCTGAAATTTGAGGAGAGTAAGTCGTCATGGCAAAGAATGCCTTTACTATTTTCCAGTCTTATGCTCAACTTTCAAAGCAAGCCCGTTTCAGCTTTTTAGGCAATCTAGCTTCAACGGCTTGAAAGTATCGGCATAAGCTGAAAAAATAATTCATGGCAACAATTGAACTAAACTTTTAAAGCTCTCCTTGGTCGCTTATAAAAGTAAGTTCAATTGCATACCTTGCCGACTAACTGCCTCAAATTTCACTCTGAAATTCTCGGAGAGTAAGTCGTCATGGCAAAGAATGCCTTTACTATTTTCCAGTCTTATGCTCAACTTTCAAAGCAAGCCGTTTCAGCTTTTTAGGCAATATTCGGAAATTTGTTTATTTTCCTATGGTATTGAAGTTGTCGCCCTGTCCTCCGGAAATTAAGAACATTCAGCAAGAGGTAAGGATTTTATGTCTCAGCCTCGTTTCTTTTTTGATGATAAGTTTGATTTAAATTAGCCGCAAGAATTTTAATTAAAATGAATAGCTATTATTATATAATTTTTGGTTATGCTAAAATTAAACTAAAACTAAAACGATTAATTGGATGAGGGAGAAGTAAATGAAGCAAAAAATAAAATCAAGCATTGATTTATTTGTCAGTAATACAAGCGAGGTGAATCAAGTATTCACCTGGCAGGATAGCCTATCGAAAAAAATGTCAGCACTCCTATTTACCTTAAAAGGACTAGCTGTAAATACTGTAGCTATTAAGCAAAGTCGTGATATTATGAAGCAAAATACGGGCTTATTTTCAACTTTTCGAGGGAATTTAACATTACCAATTGCTAGTCTATTAGCACTTCAAGCTCAGCCTGAACGGTTGTTTAAAGAGGTTCAAGCAGCGTATAGCGCATTGAAGGAGGCTAAGTTTTATACATCTGATTATTTAACGGTTGCCGCTTATTTAATGGCAACACAGGCACAGGTACAGGATTTTGAAAGCATTGCTAAGAAGGCGCATGATTTTTATAGTCAAATGAAGTCGAGACATATGTTTATAACTGGCAGTGATGATGTTATTTATTCGGTAATGCTGACTCTTACGAAAATTGATGTGGAAGAAGGTAGCCGTGAATTAGAGAATATTTATCAGGCTTTAAAAGGTCAATTTCCTGCAAATTCAGTTCAAGCGATTTCACAAATATTAATGATTAGCGGCACTTCTTCAGAGGCTTTAATAAAGGTTACTGATTTAAACGAGACTTTTATTAATCACAAAATGCGCATGGATAGATCATACACTGCACCTAATTTAGCGGTATTGGCCTTACTTGGATTACCCAATGAGCTTGTAGTTGATGATTTAGTTGAGGCATACAATTATTTGAGGCAGCAGAAGGCCTTTGGTCTATTTTCAATTGATAAGCAAACAGGCTTACTATTTACAACGGCGATTGTTGCTTCAGTTTATGCCGAGGAATTGAATGATGGGGTTTTAGTTGCTAGTATTACGACCACAATTACGAATATTATAATTGCTCAGCAGGCTGCTATTACTGCCGCGATTATTGCAAGCACAGCAGCAAGCTCAGCCAATAATTAATTTGAGCTTTGAGTTAAATCTTATTGTCATATCTATCTATTATTTGTCTTAAGAGGAAGGATAACGGTCATAATATGAAAAATTTAAAAATTAAGATTGGGAAAACGGCAGTTCTTGAAGCTTATCTGATAAATTGTTCTTCACAAATTGATCGTATTGCTGAGCGACCAGCTATTATTATTTGTCCGGGAGGCGGGTATGAAAGAATTGTAGAAAGAGAAGCGGAAGTAGTAGCCATTAAAATGTTAAGCTTAGGTTTTCAAGCATTTGTTTTACATTATACTGTCGAGCTGGGTAGTTATCCAGCCGCCTTAACTGAATTGGCTGAGTCAGTTCGCAGGATAAGAAATAATGCAGAAAAATGGCAAATTAATCCGAATAAAATCATGGTTGCTGGTTTTTCTGCCGGCGGTCATCTTGCGGCATCATTGGGTGTCTTTTGGCAGGATGCATGGTTAGCACGTGAGCTGGGTGGCGATTCAAGGCAATGGCAGCCTAATGGGTTGTTATTAGCATACCCAGTTATAAGCTCAGGTATCTTTGGTCATCAAGCTTCATTTATTAATCTATTGGGAAAAGATTTGACGCAAAATGAAAAGAAAAAACAATCACTTGAATTACAGGTTGGGCCAGCTGTTCCGAATTGCTTTATTTGGCATACAGCGGCGGATCAAACTGTACCAGTAGAAAACAGCTTATTGTTTAGTCAAGCATTGAGTCAGCACAATATTCCTTTTGCACTTCACATTTTTCCAAGCGGTCAGCATGGCTTAAGCTTGGCAACTCAGGAGAGTGCTGGACAAGCCAAGGATATCAATGCACAAGCAGCTGTTTGGCCTCAGCTTTTTGAGCAATGGTTTCAAGCGAATATCAATAAATCAGAGCCTCAGTAGATCGTCAAGAATTGTTTAATTAATACATTTAATATTAAAGGACTAGCAATGAGCGTTTGAATCATTGCTAGTCCTGTTATTTTGAGGTACATCTTATAAAAAAGCAACATATCATATATCTCAATGATAAATAATATAAGGTTAAATTGAGCTGGCAGTGGCTAAAAATTGCTGAATTTTAATTTTTATTTATCGATACATTCTAATGCTAATAAAAAAGACGTGTATTGTAAATGAATATTATATTTAAAAATGAGGTGAAAAAAGTAATAGTACCTAGAATGACACCGAGGCTGTTTGGAACGATTAGGATATAATCTCGCTTTGGTTCATTAGTTAAGCCATACAATACCCAAATTAGACAAGAAATTGCGGCAATCAAGGGCTGCCAAGGCTGTCCTTTGTGTCCGTTTAAGTTGGCTACTATCTGAGGAATATAAGCGATGAAAACAAATATACCAATTGCGGCCCCGATTGTTCCAATAAACATATGTATTTTTTTCTTCACATTACTTCTTCCTTTTCTGATAAATCATAATGCCAATGACAATAAGAATAATGCCTATATATGGCAGTGATTTTATGACTTGTTCTCCAGTATTTGGTAACATTTTTATCTCCTTAATACTTAACTTTCGAGTTATTTTATAGAATCTAAACTATGACCATCATACCATAAAATGAGCTCCTTAATCTAATCTATGATGATTAGTATTGATTAAAAATTTTTATTTATTAATTGAGGCTTTAACTAGCTGAGCCATTACTTTGACAGAAAATTAATTAAAGCTTAAGCTCTTTTTAAAGGGTCATTTGTAGACTAAACTATGTCTGGTTAATTGAATTAGCCGATTTTTAGGACGACCATAAAGTTAACTTGGAGGATAAAATATGTTTCTTGCATTAAACGAAATTCGTCATGCTAGGCTAAGATATGGTCTGGTGGTCGGTGTTATTTTTTTAATTGCCTATTTAGTCTTTTTTTTAAGCGGTCTATCCTATGGCTTAGCACAAGAGAATAGGACTGCAGTTGATAACTGGCAGGCAGATAGGATTTTAATTTCTGATGCTGCCAATGACAATTTAGGCGCTTCTCAATTGGATGCCAACCTCTTCAATCAGGCTGAGGCTAAACAAAAAGCGGCATTGAGTCAGGCTTCTGCGGTCATTTATCGCTCGGCTGACAAAGCTAAAAAGGAAAATGTCAGTTTTTTTGGTATTGATCAAAATCAATTTTTAGCACCAAAAATAAGCTCAGGTAGAATGTTTGAGTCAGATAGAGAGGTTGTCGCTGATAGTAGTCTTAAAACAGAAAATGGCTATCAGTTAGGTGATACAATCAAAGCAGCGACCAATGATCAAGCACTAAAAATTGTTGGCTTCACTGAAAATGCGAAATATAACACAGCTCCAGTCCTGTATATGTCGTTTCAAACCTATCAGATTGCCAATGGGGCTTCTATAGCAATTAATCAAGCCGAGCCAAAGATTAATGCGATTGTGATTAAAGGAAAGCTTCATAATTCTCCAGCCGGGGTGGTTAATTTATCTATTAAGGATTTTATAAATGAATTACCCGGCTACAGTGCACAGGTTTTAACCTTCGGTTTTATGATTGGTTTTTTAGTCGTTATTGCAGCAGTCGTGATTGGTATATTTATTTATGTATTAACAATGCAAAAAACACCAGTATTTGGTGTGATGAAGGCACAAGGTATTTCAAGTGGCTATATCGCCCGTTCGGTTATAGTCCAGACCTTTTTGCTCTCATTGTTAGGTGTACTAATTGGCTTAGTAATGACTCTAATCACCGCATTTTTTTTACCAAATGCTGTGCCCTTTCAAAGTAGCACGATTTATTTTATCGTGGTTGGTGTTTTAATGATTATAGTCTCAGTTTTAGGGGCTATATTCTCAGTTCGCTCGATCGTTAAGATTGATCCGCTAAGAGCTATTGGATAGGAGGAATAAAGATGAGTGCAATTGAAATGAAAGCAGTCATTAAAAAGTTTCAGGATGGTGATGAAACGATTATGGCATTAAAGACAACCAACTTTTCAGCAGAGCAAGGAGAGCTAATTGCTGTTATTGGCCCATCTGGCTCAGGTAAAAGTACATTTTTAACCATACTTGGCGGTTTGCAGTCGCCAACTGATGGTGAGGTTTTAATTGATGGATACGATTTTAGTCACAAAAATGAAAAGCAGCGTGCTAAAGTACGCTTTGATAAAATTGGCTTTATCTTACAATCGTCAAATTTAGTGCCATTTTTGACTGTAAAGCAGCAACTTCAGCTTGTTGACCATGTCCTAAAAAGGAAAACTAATTCTGATAGTGGCAACCTTCTAGAACAGCTTGGTATTCAACATTTGGAAAATAAATATCCAGATGAGCTATCAGGCGGTGAACGCCAACGAGTTGCAATCGCTAGAGCCTTATATAATGACCCAACAATCATTTTGGCTGATGAGCCAACAGCCAGCTTAGACACGGAAAAAGCCTTTGAGGTAGTTGAATTACTGGCGAAAGAGGCGAAAGAAAAGAACAAGGCAATTATCATGGTTACGCATGACTTAAGACTTATAGATTATTGTGATAAAATATATACGATGAAAGATGGTACCTTACAATTAAAGAATGATTAATAACTGTCTTAGTAATCATTGAAGATGATAAACGAAAAGGGTGAAAATAGAATTGAGACTTTGGCATCAAGAATTAATCAGAAAATTACCTCGTGCCCAGCTTCTTGGTCAGCATCGTGAATGTTGTGCTTTAAGAGGTAACGGCTGGGGAAAAAAACACAGTACAGTAAACTATGTATTTAAGTATTCACCAAATAAGCTGTTTTATTATCATAAGCTTGTAATGGAAGAGATGGCGCGTCGTAATTATAAGCCTGATGAGAAGTGGTTAGATATGCGATATCGTGGGATGAAATGTGAGCCCTATTTGCAATTACAGGATGAAGGAATTACTAATCCAATTTATCCAGAGCATAATCATGCATACTTACTGGAATGTCTAGAAAATTTAGAGCGAAAAGGAATTATCATTTAGTTGTTATTAAATCCAACTCACGACTGATAATAAATTCTAATAAATAAGCTACATTAGAATTTGAATTAGTAATTAATGATTTAATTTGGTTTTTAATTGAATTAATGGTAATCCACTAAAAGTTATGCTATTTTAAATAAACTGAGTTATTTCTGTTGGTTTATGATTATTTTGAGGTGAAAAATGAATTCATTATTTAAATCAAGAATGTTTTTTTGGTCTGTTCAGCTATTGGTCTTGGCAGCATTAGTTTTTTTATCGAGTAAAATTGATTTTGTTTTTCAGCCAATTGGTGTGTTTATAGGAACTCTTTTTGCACCATTATTAATTGCTGGTTTTTTATATTATGTTTTAAATCCAGCTTTAATATTTTTAAATAAGAGGCTGAAGGTACCACGTTTATTAGGCATTATTATTGTTTTTATTTTATTGATATTTGTGATGGTCTTTAGCTTAATGAATTTATTACCGTCCTTGATTGAACAAATAACTGAATTGGCTAAAAATGTCCCACAATATTTTAATGATGTTGAACAATGGGTGATTGAGCTTCAGCGCTATCAAATTTTTAAGAATATTGATTTTGAAGAATTATTAAGTAAAGCTGATATTTCTTATGGCAGTATTGTTAAAACGGCATTAAATCAAACGGCTCTTTCCTTTAATTCAATCTTTGGTGTGATAACAAAGGCGGTATTTATTATCGGTACCGTGCCATTTTTATTATTTTATATGCTTAAGGATGGCGATAAATTTTTACCTTTTATTAAGTCAAAATTTTTAAAAGAGGATAAGTACGATGTGATTGGTCTACTTAAAGAAATGAACCAAACTATTTCAACCTATATTAGTGGACAGGCTATTGAATGTCTTTTTGTAGGCGTTGGTTTGCTTGTTGGCTACCTATTATTAGGCTTGCCCTATGCCTTCTTATTTGCTGTAGTTGGTGGCTTGACTAACCTAATTCCCTATTTAGGACCGTATTTAGGTGCGCTACCTGTAGTGCTGGTGACTATTTTCGATGATCCAGTTAAAACGGTAATCGCAATCGGAATTGTCTTAATTGTCCAACAAATTGACGGTAACATTATTTACCCTAATGTAATTGGAAAAACCTTGGCAATTCATCCAATGACCATTATTATTATTCTTCTAGTTGCAGGTAAGCTAGCTGGTCTACTTGGTATTTTCTTAGGTGTTCCGATTTACTCTTTGGCGAAGGTCTTAATTCGATTCTGTCACACGCTTTATCTGGAGCATAAGCAAAGTAAGTTATTGAAAACTGAAGATTAAAATGCTACTCTTAATATAGTGCACATTATTTATAAAAATAAGGAGAGATATATTTATGAACGGTGACCCCGAGAGTTCGTCGCTCGTTTTTCAAATTCTACTATTGATTTTTTTAACACTTTTAAATGCTTTCTTTTCAGCTAGTGAAATGGCGATGGTTTCTTTAAACAAAAATCGTCTTGAGCAAAAGGCAGATGAGGGTGATAAAAAAAGTCAGCAGCTATTAAAAATTGTTGCCAACCCAAATAATTTTTTATCTACGATTCAGGTTGGTATCACCCTAATTAACATTTTAGCAGGTGCTTCACTTGCTGAAACCTTGGCAAGTAAGATTGCGCCATTGCTTGGTGGTAGTGCAACCGCTAAAACTGCGGCTAGCTTTATCGCTTTGACCCTATTGACTTATGTTTCAATTGTGTTTGGTGAGCTTTACCCTAAGCGTATTGCACTCAATCTAAATGAAAGGGTTGCCAGCTTTTCAAGTGGTCCTATTACAATGCTCGGTCATATTTTAAGACCCTTCGTATGGCTATTGTCGGCATCAACAAACCTGCTTTCTCGGATTACTCCGATGAAATTTGATGATGAGATGGATAAGATGACTCGTGATGAGATGGCGTATATGTTATCTAATGACGATGTCCTTGATTCAAATGAAATTGAAATGCTTCAGGGTGTCTTTTCACTTGATAATATCGTGGCCAGAGAGTTAATGGTGCCACGGACGGATTCATTTATGGTGGATATCAATGATGGTACAGAAGAAAATCTTAAAAAGATTTTGGATCAAAGCTACTCAAGGATTCCAGTTTATGATGATGATAAGGATAAAATCATTGGTGTCTTGCATACCAAAACACTTTTATTAAATGCTTATCAAAAAGGCTTTGTAGACTTAAATTTACGTCAAATTTTGCAAGAGGCATTATTCGTTCCCGAAACAATTTTTGTTGATGATTTACTGTTTGAATTAAAGAAAACACAAAATCAAATGGCGATATGTTTAGATGAGTATGGTGGTGTTAGTGGTATTATTACACTTGAAGACTTACTGGAGGAAATCGTTGGCGATATTGATGATGAGTCTGATTTAGCTGCCCCATTGTTTGAAAAAATTGATGAAGGCACTTATATCATTCAAGGCAAGATGTTGATTAATGAGTTTAATGAGCAATTTGATACCTCTCTTGAAAAAAATGATGTGGATACCATGGCAGGTTTCTTCATCAGCTCAATTGGTCGAATTCCAGATGACGATGAAAAAATCAGCTATGAAATTGATACGGATCAATATCATATTGTTCTAATCTCAGAAGAGGTGAAGCTAAAGCGAATTAATAGTTTGAAAGTTATCTTTACCGCTTTGCTTTTGCCAGATTTAGAAGAAAATGAAGCAAATAATAGTTAGTAGTAAGCCCGCTTGTTTCTCGGTGAGAAGCAGGTGGGCTTTTAGCTGCTTTATAGAATATATAGAGTCAAGCAATGCTGTTAAATTGTTAATTGTCGGCTCTTTTAAATTTTGCTATACTATAGAGTAAAGTTGACAGAACATTTAGGCATTTTAAAATATTCTGCGCAAAATTAAATTGTATTATAGGAGCAGGTAATGGAAATTAATGGTCACACACGTATGGCAGCAGTTGTCGCAAATCCAATTAAGCATAGCTTATCACCCTTTATTCATAATTCAGCCTTTCAGGCATTAGGTATAAATGGTGTCTATTTGGCTTTTGAAATTGAAGCGGATCAGGTGAGTGAAGCTGCAAAAACGATTCGTTTACTAGACCTTTATGGCATTAATATTTCGATGCCCTATAAGCAAAAATTTATTAAGGAAGTTGATGAATTAACAGATGCTGCTCAACTGATTGGGGCAATTAATACAATCATAAATCAAGATGGTAAGCTAATTGGTCATAATACCGACGGCGTTGGTTTTATGCGTTCTGCCTATGAGCTTGGCTTCACCTCAAGTGAAAAAATGGTTGTTATTGGTGCAGGCGGTGCGGCAACAGCGATTATCGCCCAAGCAATGCTAGATGATGTTAAAGAAATTGTTGTCTTTACCAGACGCTATGAAGGCTTTCCAGAGGAAAAGGCACGATTAGATGAAATGTCGGATAAATGTGGTCGTCAAATTATTTTAAACGACCTAGCGGATACAGAATTATTAAATCATGAAATTTCATCTGCTCGGCTAATAGTGAATGCAACAAGCGTTGGCATGAACCACTTAAAAGACCTAACACCGATTCCTGATTTTTCTATTATTAATAACAATCACCTAGTAATTGATGTTGTTTATAATCCATTGGAAACCTTATTTTTAAAGCAAGCGAAGGCGCAAGGCGCAAAGGTGAGTAACGGTCTTGGTATGCTTTTGTATCAAGCAGCTGAAAGCTTTAAATGCTGGACAGGACAAGAAATGCCTACTTCTGATATCAAACTCGCATTAGAAAGGAAATTTCAATGAAACTAAATGTAAATTTACCCAGTCATCCCTACGATTTATGGATTGAAAAGGGCGCTATTAAAAAAACTGGCGAATGGGCTAAGGCTTTATGGCAGCCTCAGACTATTGCGATTATTACGGATAATCACGTAGCAAGCTTATACCTCTTGGATATTCAAAAACAGCTAGAGGCAGTCGGTTTTAAAGTGATTGCTTATGTTTTTCCAGAGGGTGAAGCTAGCAAGAGCTTGAAAACAGCAGAAGAAGCTTATTTATTCTTGGCAGACAGTGGGATGACAAGAAGTGATGGCATTATCGCTTTAGGTGGTGGTGTCGTTGGTGATCTAGCAGGCTTTGTTGCCTCTACCTTTATGAGAGGGATTCATTTCTTACAAATCCCAACAACTTTAGTGGCGCAGGTAGATAGCTCAATCGGTGGCAAAACAGGTGTTAATACAGCTATTGCTAAAAATATGATTGGTACCTTTGCTCAGCCAGATGGTGTATTGATTGACCCTGAGGTTCTAGCTACCTTAGATGAGCGCCGTGTCCGTGAGGGCATCGGAGAAATTGTTAAATGTGCTGCCATTGATGACCTTGAGCTGTGGCACGAGCTAGAAAGCTATCAGGATGAATTTGATTTGGTAAATCATGCGGAGACAGTGATTCATGCCTGCTGTGATGTTAAAAGACGAGTCGTTGTTGAAGATGAGCTAGATAATGGGATTCGTTTAATTTTAAATTTTGGTCATACTATCGGTCATGCGATTGAAGCAACCGCGGGCTATGGTGTCGTGACTCATGGTGAGGGTGTCGCAATTGGCATGGTACAAATGAATCGGATTGCTGAGGAGAAAGGCTTATCGCCAAAAGGCTCAACGGCACAATTAATTACGATGCTTGAGAAGTTTCATTTGCCAATTAGCTTGTCACCTTGGAACGAGGCGCAGCTTTATGAAGCGCTGACACATGATAAGAAGGCACGCGGCTCGAAAATCAAAACCATTATTTTAGATGAAATTGGTAAGGCAAAAATTAATCCAATTGATTTGGTTGAAATGAAGGATTATTTGAAAGTGAATTGATGATGAAAAAAAGGGGGGTGCCTATGTCCAGACGTGTTAGTAATCTAGTGCATAGAGGTCGTGGCTAAGTCTGTTAGAGATTGTTTTAGCTTGCCGGATACAATCTCTTCAACATTAGATACGGCGCTATTGTTGCGAATCGGTGATGAACGTGGTGAACTGTTTACTGATACTAAAATCAATCAATTTTTAGCGCAGTCACAATTAATCAAAAAAATTTTGAATAGTGAGAACAGTCATTCTAACCCAATTTTATCATTGATTTTTAAATTGAGTGCCCTATCCGAAATTCCTTATAGCAGTCGTTTGCCTGAGGTTCAAGTTTTAATAGAAATGCTAAAGGAGAAGGCGAGTACGGGGCAAGGCTTTTCCTATACTGGTCACGTTGATGATATTGTTCCTTGCTATAATGCGATGGTGCTTGAGGCATTTGCTCGATTCGGTTTAGCAAAAACACATGAATGTCAAAATGCGCTAGCTTGGATTAAGCGTTACCAGCTGTTTGAGCGCAATCAGGTAACAGAGTGGCGCCATAAAGGTATCTATAAGCATGGTGGTTGTTTGGGCAAAACGCCTTGTTACATTGGTATCGGTAAAACAGTTCGGGCACTGATAACTTATCGTGCTTTTTGTGAAAATCCAGATCAGCAAATAGACAATTTGATTGCTAAGGGCTTATCATACATGAAAAAGCATCAATTTTTTTTGCGGTTATCTGCTAACCAGCCGATTAGCAAGCATATTACAGAAAATATTTTCCCCCAAAGTTATTTTTTATCATTAACTGATTTGATTTATATATATAGTAAAGGTGATTGTTCCAAGCAGCAATCAAGTGAGGCTTTGCTTGAACTGCTTAAGGGTAAACAGATGAACCAGAATCAGCAATATAAAATTGATTATCTTTATCGTTACCCAGGCTACGTTAGCTTTGACAATCGGCGTGGCAAATCAGAATGGCTGACGTTTCTTTATCCACACTGGTTGAAGGGCACGCAAATTATTACAAAAAATAGAGGAGCAAATTAATGAGATATTTTACTGCTGGCGAAAGTCATGGACCAGAATTAACAGCAATTATTGAAGGCTTACCTGCCGGTATCCCTTTATCCGCCGAGGATATTAACTTAGAATTGGCACGTCGTCAGACTGGCTACGGCCGTGGTGGTCGGATGCTAATCGAAAAAGATCAAGTCAAGATTACAAGTGGCTTGCGTCACGGCTTGACGCTCGGTTCACCACTAACCTTGGTTGTTGAAAATAAAGACTGGAAAAACTGGACTGAAATTATGGCTAGTGAGCCAGTGGCGGATAAGGTGAAAAAAATGCGCCGTGTTGCCAAGCCAAGACCCGGTCATGCAGACTTAGTTGGCGGTATGAAATATCGCTTTTCTGATTTACGCAATGTTTTAGAACGCTCTTCGGCACGTGAAACGACGATGCGTGTTGCGATTGGTGCGGTTGCTAAAAAGATTTTGAGCGAGCTTGACATGACGGTGGCAGGTCATGTTACTCGTTTAGGCGGTATCGATGCAATCATTCCAGAGGCTTTAACAGTAGCTGAAATAAAAAAAATATCAAACCAATCAGAGCTTAGAGTTGTTGACGCAGCGGTGGAAGATGAGATGAAGGCGCTGATTGACCAAACTAAGAAAAATGGCGATACAATTGGTGGCACAGTTGAAGTACAAATCGATCATGTGCCTGTCGGATTAGGCAGCTATACGCAATGGGACCAAAAATTGGATGCGAAAATTGCCCAAGCGGTGGTTTCAATCAATGCTTTTAAAGGTGTTGAATTTGGTATTGGCTTTGAAGCGAGCAAATTACCCGGCTCACAGGTTATGGATGAAATTATTTGGAATAAATCGAATGGCTATACACGTTCATCCAATAAATTGGGCGGTTTTGAAGGTGGCATGACTAACGGTATGCCAATTATTGTTAGAGGAGTGATGAAACCTATCCCAACCTTATACAAGCCGTTAATGAGTGTTAATATAGATACGAAAGAGCCATATAAGGCAAGCGTCGAACGTAGTGATTCTACGGCAGTACCTGCTGCGAGCGTCGTGGCAGAAGCTGTTGTAGCGACAGAGGTAGCTAAAGCAATCTTGGATAAATTTTCAAGCGATAATCTTGAAGAATTAAAGGCTGCTGTGGCAAGTCATGCTGAATATGTAAAGCGGTTCTAGTATGAAAAAAAGAATTGTAATTGTTGGTGTTGGTCTGATTGGCGGGACAATCGCCAGAGGCTTTAAGCAAAATAACGATGTTCTGGTTATTGGCATTGGGCGAAGAATCGAAAATTTGCAAATTGCTAAAAGCTTAAACATTATTGATGCATTTTCAACTGACTTTTCAAGCGAAGCAACCAAGGCGGATTATATTATCTTTGCAACACCTGTCAAGCAGTCGCTAAAATACATGGCTGAGCTCGCTACCTTACCAACGAAAGCTGGACTCGTGGTAAGTGATGCTGGAAGTACAAAGCAGGAAATTGTAATGGCAGCCAATCAGCTTTTTGCCAATCGGGATATCTATTTTATCGGTGGACATCCGATGGCAGGTAGTCATAAAACAGGTGCCATTGCCTCAAGAATTGATTTGTTTGAAAATGCATTTTACATTCTAACGCCTACTGAAAATGTGCCAGACGAGGTTGTGGAGACCTTTAAAGAAAGGTTATCAGGCTTAAAGGCACGTTTCATTCAATTAGATGCCAAGCAGCATGATGAAATTACAGCGATGGTTTCACATTTGCCTCATATCCTGGCTGCAAGTCTCGTTTTGCAAACCAAAGACTTTAGTGAAGCATTTCCATTAGCTAAAAGCATGGCAGCTGGTGGCTTTAGGGATATGACACGTATTGCATCAAGCGATGCACGAATGTGGACAGATATTTTAATGAGTAATCAAAGCATTATTTTATCACGACTGGATGAATGGCAAGTAGAGATGACCAAAGTTAAGCAAATGATTCAACGAAGTGAATTTGATGAATTAATGGCTTTTTTCAATGAAGCGAAGGCATTTCGCAAAACTATGGATATTCATCAAACAGGTGCAATTCCAGCATTTTATGATTTATTTGTTGATGTGCCAGATGAACCGGGTGTAATTCATAATGTTTTAGGCTTATTTGTACCCGATGATTTATCAATCATTAATATTAAAATTATTGAAACTGAGGCGACAGGTGCACTTCAGCTTTCATTTAAGAATTACGAAGATTTATCCCGTGCTAAAGCGTTAATAGAGGCACAAACAGATTATGACTATTACGAAATGTAAATAATTTAGTAAATTTGATAGACCAATTAAAATCTAGCTTTGAGGACAAGGCGCTCTACTTTGCTAGGTCTTTCTTTATTTTGAAGGACTTAGCAGCTAGCTTGAGCTCATTTAACCAGTCCTTTCAGCTTTAGAGGAGTGACCATGGAATTAAAAATTAACAGCCAATCGCTAAAAGGAGTCATTGAGGTACCTGGAGATAAGTCTATCTCTCATCGGAGCATCATGTTTGGTGCAATTAGTCATGGCAAGACGACGATTCAGAATTTTTTAAGAGCGGAGGATTGCATGAGTACACTTCATGCATTTGAAGCATTAGGTGTTAAAATTCACGATGACGGGCAAATAATTACTGTTGAAGGTGAGGGGTTTGAAAGCTTAACGGCGGCTAAGGGACCAATTGATATTGGGAATTCTGGAACCTCGATTCGCTTGATTTCAGGTATTTTAGCAGGTGCTAATTTTACCACTACCTTATTTGGTGATGATACAATTGCTAAACGACCAATGAATCGTGTTTTAGTACCATTACGAGAGATGGGTGTTGAGGCAGCTGGTGTTGGCGATAAGGAAACCCCACCCATTGAGGTAACAGGTACAGATGCGCTTAAGCCAATTACTTATCAAATGCCCTTAGCCTCTGCTCAGGTTAAATCAGCAATTATTTTTGCTGGTCTACAGGCTACTGGTGAAACAGTGATTATTGAAAAGGAAAAAACGCGTGACCACACCGAGGATATGATTCGACAATTTGGTGGCGAAATTGAGACAGCTGGTAAAGTGATTAGAGTTATTGGTCCTCAGCATTTAACGGGTCAGGAAGTAATTGTACCAGGCGATATTTCGTCAGCAGCATTCTTTATGGTAGCTGGCTTAGTCGTACCAAATAGTAAGATTGTGATTAATAATGTTGGTTTAAATCCTACAAGAACTGGTATTATTGATGTGATTGAGGCAATGGGCGGTCAGATTACAATTGAAGCAACACATCATGGTGCCAATTTAGCAGGAAGAGTGACTGTTGAAACAAGCTCACTTCATGCTACTGAAATTGGTGGCGAAATCATTCCACGTTTGATTGATGAGCTACCAATTATTGCTTTATTAGCGACACAAGCAAGTGGGACGACAATTATACGTGATGCTGAGGAGCTAAAGGTAAAAGAAACGAATCGTATTGACGCCGTAGCTCGCGAGCTTACCAAGATGGGCGCTGATATCACACCAACCGATGATGGCATGATTATCAGAGGTGGACAGCTACTTCATGGTGCTAAGGTAACAACCTATGGCGACCATCGAATCGGCATGATGCTACAAATTGCTGCCTTGTTAGTAAAGGATGGCATTGTTGAGCTAGAGCGTCCAGAGGCGATTTCAACAAGCTACCCGAGCTTTTTTGATGATTTAGGAAAGTTGGAAAACTAGATGTCAGTCATTTTAATTGGATTTATGGGTGTTGGTAAATCAACAATTGCCAAAAAATTAAAACGCGAATTAAAATTACCAGCAGTTGATATGGATGATTTAATTGTTGAAAAAATAGGAATGCCGATTAGCGATTTTTTTGCAAACGAGGGCGAAGCAGCTTTTCGCGAATTGGAGACTGAATTACTAGAGGATATTTTAGATTCTGAACAAATTATCTCACCTGGTGGGGGTGTGATTATGCGAGCTCGAAATCAAGAGCTCTTAAAAGCACATCAAAAGGTTGTTTTTTTAGATGGTGATTTTGATGTGATTTATCGTAGAATTTCTGGAAAAAGAGCACATACACGACCACTTGTTCAGCAAAAAACGAAGGCTGAGCTGCGTGAGCTATTTGATTTTCGACGTGTCATTTATCAGGAATTAGCTGATTTGACGGTAATGACATCTGGTAAAACCTTAAAGACAATAACGGCTGAGATTACCACTTGGCTAGCGCAAGAAGCAAACTGAGGAGACTGTAAAATGAAAATCGGTTATTTAGGGCCAGTGGGTTCTTTTACCTATACAGCCAGTAAGAAGGCCTACCCAAATGAAACACTTGTGCCGATGCCTTCAATTTCCGACTGTATTCAGGCATATGAAGCAGGGACGGTTGATTTATCAATTATTCCAATTGAAAATAGTATTGAGGGTTCCGTCCATCAGTCAGTAGATTATTTATTTCATGTCAGTAATCTTAAGGCTTGTCACGAAATCGTCCTACCAATTGCCCAGCAAATGATGGTTGTTGACGAAAAGCAGCCTATTGACAAAATATTTTCACATCCGCAAGCCTTGGCGCAAACAGAACAATTTAGAAAAAAAATGTTTCCGAAAATACCTGTAGAAATGATGGCTTCAACGGCTTATGCTGCTCAATTTGTCTCTGAGCATCCTGACAAACATTTTGCGGCAATTGCACCTAGTATTTCGGCAGAAAAATATGGCTTGAAAATCATTCATCAGGACATTCAGGATATTGCATTAAATAATACTCGTTTCTGGGTGCTCGGAGCGGATCAACAGCCCTTACCGCTTGACAAAACTGGCTTAAAGGCCTCTTTAGCTATTGTTCTACCGAATAATTTAGCAGGTGCACTACACAAAGCATTATCAGTTTTCTCATGGCGAGGCATTGATTTGACAAAGATTGAATCTCGACCATTAAAAACTGTTTTAGGTGAATATTTCTTTTTAATTGATATGTTTGTTAGTCACGAGCAATTAATTATAAATGCGATTGAAGAGCTTGAACTAATTGGTATTGCAGTTAAATTTTTTGGGATTTTTGACGTTTATGAAATAAATAAAGAAATCTAAATATTTTTGCATTTAAATAGTTGTTCATGTTATCCTATTAGGGTTGATACTTTAACACTTTTTCTGCTGTGAAAGGGCACAGAATATTATTCAAAAACAATCTGAAAAAATGATTTTTTTGAAAATAGAAAATAATTTAAGCTAATTATTTTCAAAGATGGGAGTTTATAGTTAAATGAGTAGAGTTGATAAATATAAAAATTATCGTGATAATATTGAAAAACGAATCGATGATCGACAATCAATTAATCAGGATTCGGAATATGATACTTCAGATATGGGTAATCGTTATGAGGATAAAGAGTATTACCAAGAAAAAATTCCCAATTCACGACCAGCTAAAAAAATTAAGAAAAAGAAGCCTCGAAAAAAACGCAGATGGTGGAAGATTTTATTATTATTAGTTTTGATTTTAATCGGCATTTTTGTTTATTTATTTTTAAAGGGTAAAGATAAGGCTGAAAATGATATTGAATTTAAGAAAGCTGATGTGGAAACTTTCAATGGCACTAAATCAAGCAATGGTGCAACCAATATTTTAATTTTGGGAACTGATCAGCGCGATGGGCAAAGCAACGGTGAAACCCGAAGTGACACGATTATGGTGATGCAAATCAATGGTCCAGATAAGAAGGTTAAGCTAATCTCCTTCATGCGTGATACGCTTGTACATATTCCCGGTGTAGGAACTGAGGGCTATACTGATAGCAAAATTAACTCAGCCTATACAATTGGTGAGCAAAATGATAACCAAGGTGCTGAATTGTTACGTCAAACAATTGATGATAATTTCGGGATTGATATGCAGTATTACGCTTTAATTAATTTTTCTTCATTTGAAAAAGTAATTAATACACTATTTCCTGATGGTGTTAGTATTGATGCCAAATTTTCAACGATTGATGGACAAGCGGTTAATGAGGTCTCCGTCCCAGATGACTTAAACGCCAATGCCGATGGTTCGGTACCAGAGCAGACAATCAAGGTCGGCAAGCAAAAAATGGACGGTCGGACATTACTAAACTATGCTCGTTTCCGTAAAGATGATGAAGGCGATTATGGTCGTGTTCAACGTCAGCAGCAGGTCTTAACAGCAATTATCGATCAAGTCAAGAATCCTGCCACCTTATTTACTGGTTCAGAGGCGCTTGGTACAATTTATGGTTATACATCAACTAATATTGATACTTCGTTTATTTTATCCAATGGTCTGGGTATCTTAAATCAGGCTAGAAAAGGAATTGAACGAATGACTGTCCCTGAAAATGGTGATTGGACAGATGGTTACGATATGTATTATGGGCTTGGCTTGGAAATTGACTATGATAAGTATATCGCCAAAATTAATGACTTTTTAGATCAATAATTTAATCCCAAAATGCTTAGTGTCAAATCAGACTGATTTGTCTAAAAAGATTGAGATGGATATTTGATATCCATCTTCTAAACTGAACCCCTTAGGTTAGAGCCAAATCTAACTTAAGGGGTTTTTTAGTTTTAGCATAATGGCTTGTGCTTTAGGGCGTAGGCTATCGACGAATTGCCCGAGGTTTCTGAGAAAGCTTAGCTTATTTGCAAATATTGGTGAGTTTTCGTTCGGAATGCCCGATGTTTCCGAGAAAGATTGGACTATCTGTTAATATCAGTGCGATTTTTGACATAATTTCCGAGGTTTCTGAGAAAGCTTGGCATTGCTATTTTTAACTAAAATAGCCAAATTGATTGCTTTTAGGTTACAATAGAATAGCTGAGATAATTAAAGTTAGTTTGATACTGGAGTGTAGAATGATACCAAAAAAGAATGAAAAATTAGAATTAGAAATTATTGATTTAACGCATGAGGGCTTAGGTGTTGCTAAGGTTGAACGTTATCCTTTGTTTATTGAAAATGCCCTGCCAGGTGAAAAGGTTGAGGCGTTAGTTATGAAAGTTGGAAAAAAATATGGCTTTGCCAAGGTATTGAATTGGTTAGAGCGTTCCAGTGATCGTAATGAAGCGATTCAAGGTGAATTATTAAGAACGGGGATTGCTGACTTAGGACATCTTAAATATGAAAAACAATTGGCATTCAAGCGTAAGCAAATTCAAGATTTATTGAAGAAAAATAGTCATTTAACAGAGGTTAAGGTTGCTGAGGTAATTGGGATGCCGAATCCTATCGGTTATCGTAATAAGGCTCAAATTCCTGTGCGTAGGGTTAATGGGCAATTGGAAACCGGCTTTTATCGCAAGCATTCGCATGATTTGGTACCAATCGAAGATTTCTTAATTCAAGATCCAATCATTGATCAAATTGTGTTAAAATGCCGTGATTTATTTCGTAAATACGGCTTAAATGCTTATGATGAGGCTGAAAAAACTGGACTAATTAAAAATGTCATTGTGCGTCGCGGTTTTTATTCACATGAAGTGATGGTTGTTATTGTGACAACCAAGCCAAAGATTTTCAGAATTGAGCAATTGATTGAGGAATTAGTTGTAGCGTTTCCTGAAATTAAAAGTATTTTGCAAAATATTCATCCGGATAATAGTAATAATATTTTGAGTGATAATTTTAAGCTCCTATTTGGTCAAGAATATATTACTGATAAACTGTTAGGTAATCAGTATTATATCAGTGCTCCTTCCTTCTATCAGATTAATACTGAAATGGCTGAGGTACTTTATCAAGAAGCCTTTAAATTAGCTGATTTATCAAAAGATGATATTGTCATTGATGCTTATTGTGGAATTGGGACAATCGGCTTAAGTATCGCCAAACAAGTCCACAGCGTTTTTGGAGTAGAGGCAGTTGCTGAAGCAATTGATGATGCAAAAATTAATGCCAAATTAAACGGTATTGAAAATGTCAGCTATCGTGTCGGGCGTGCTGAAAAAATTATGTCGGAGTGGACAAGTGAAGGTGTGAAGCCATCAGTCATTATTGTTGATCCACCACGTAAAGGCTTGGCAGAAGAGTTTATTCAATCGGCTTGTGAAGCTAAACCTGATAAAATTGTTTATATTTCATGTAACCCGGCAACCTTTACCAGAGATATCGCACGATTTACTGAAAAAGGCTTTTATTTACAGGAAGTAACACCAGTTGATTTGTTTCCACAGACACATCATGTTGAGACAGTGGCATTGATGACGAGGAAAAAGTAGGAAAAGCCATATATCAAGGGATTTGTGTAATTGAGAGATTTCAGATTTTGGTCTGGAGTCTCTTTTTTTGTGTTTGGGGGAATATATCGAGGTGGAAGTTTTAGGGGAGGGTTGACACTACAAGATTACTTTTTGGTGGGTGTCACTACAAAAAAGATAACACAAACACATCAGAACCAGTACCTGTTGCGGGAGATATTTGCACCACCAGATTGATACAATGAGATTAAGGGCGTAAAGCCCGATATAACGGTATTTGTGGGACTAGCTTAGGCTGGGCTTTTTTGTTTTGGAGAGGATTTTATTCGGAATTAGCAGAAATCGCCTTTGAAAAATTACCCCCGGGGGTAGAAAATTTTACCCCCTACTCTGAGATTTTACCCCCCTTTTTTATTGAATTGGTGAGGGAACAACTTTTAACAATGAATGAATAATTTGTGAAAACAGATGAAAATGTATGGCGTTTTTGAGAATATAATCTCTACTATTTTATTTTAGTGCCGTATTGGCATATGAAAAGGAGGATATATGCAATTATCAAAAAGCAGACTACTTGGGGTAGTACTAGTAACATTTATTTTATTTACATCATTTTTTGCACTGGGGGAGATTAAAGCATTTGCAGCAGCTGTAGGTGACACGTTCACAGTTCAAGGAGATTCTCAGGAATTGGTGTATGAAATCACATCTGCTGATACAGTTGACGTTATCAAGTCGAATAAACCTGATTTATCAGGTGTATTTACGCTTGGTGCAACAGTTGAAAATGAAGGGGTAACATATAAAATTACTAAAATAGGTTACGGCGCTTTTAAAGCAACGCATCTAACTAAAATTGACTTATCAAAAGCATCAAATTTAACTCGGATTGGAGAGTATTCTTTTGGAACTGTAACTGGAGCGACGGAAGCGATGGGATATGATACCGTAATTCTTCCTGAAGGTGTAACGTATATCGCAAATGGAGCTTTTAGTGGTAATGCCGTTGGATCCTCATTGACTACAATAAATATTCCAAGTACGGTAGAAACAGTTGGAGCCTATGCATTTGCATTAAACCCAAGCCTAAAGACTTTAGACTTCAGAAATTGTGACAATCTCAAAATTATGGGTCCTTGTATTTTTTGGGAAACGCCACTTGATACTCTATATTTGCCCGCAAATTTAGAGGCGATAGAGTGTGGAAGCTCAAACAATACATGGTTTACTAGCTTTCCGGAGGGAAAAACACCTGCGGAATCTTACCATACTAATATTTATTCAACTTTACAGTATAGCGATTCCTACTCTTTACCTCTGTGGGCAAAGAATATGATATTGAATGCAAATATAAATGTTACTATTCATAGCTTACCGAGTTTGATGTTTTTGGAGAGACCAACTCAGCCAAATATTTCTTTTGCTCGTCCATTGGGCAAGTTTTCGTGGCAACAACAGTCATTGAGAATATACAACAAACAGTATAAACATGAGTATATCATGTCTGGGAATATTTGGTATGAAACTAATTATTCTATCTATTTAGATGATGTAAAAGTCAAAGATACTCAAGAGAATACTTGGGGAGGCAGTGCAGCTCCAATTGTTACTTTTGAAAACTTAGATGAGGGGATACATACAGTTAAGATAGTCAACGCAGTTGGTATGAAGGTAGTAGAAACTTTTAAAGTTGATTTCTCATCAATAGAATTTGACAGTGATGGTGGGAGTGCTGTTGGTTCAATTGTGTTCAAGCCTTTAACGTATGATGAATATAAAGATGGATGTTCAAATAAACTCGATAAATCACAAAAGCCAACTGATCCAACAAAGAAAGGTTATACTTTCAAGGGATGGTACAAAGATAGTGATGCAAATGAATATGATTTTGAGGCTTATCGCCTTTCTGATGGTGATATAACCCTCAAAGCAAAATGGGACGCAAATACATATAAAGTTACATTTGTAGACTGGGAAAATAAAGAAATTGCATCTTCGACTGTTGAATATGAAAAATCTGCAACTGCACCGGCACCACCAGCAAGGGATGGATACACATTTAAAGGATGGGATAAAGATTTTTCAAAAGTTACTGAAGATATGACGATAACAGCTTTATATGAGAAAAATAAATCTGAGTCAGGTAATGTTGAACCAAGTGACCCATCAAACAACCAACCTAGTAATCCCGGAAATGTAGAACCGAGTAACCCAATAAATGACAAACCAAACAATCCCAGTAATAAACCAAGCGGTTCAGAGAACAATAGTGTTAATGATGGAAACAAACCTTCGGTCGTAGAGTCGAGTGATGGAAACAGAAATTCTAGTGAAGCTGGTAAATCAAAAGTTAGCGTTGCTAAAGATAAGAGTACATCCTCAACTACAACTAGTAAATCAAATGTTGGCAGCACTAAGGTAAAGAAAACGTTTGTTACCACAACTGAAAATAATTCACCAACGGAAAGTACAACAGCAGCAAAAACAGGAGATGCTACACTATTAGTCCCATTGGCTGTTGTATGTTTATTATCATTAGGCATGATGGTTGCTGTGATGATTAAGAAGAAACGTGTTAAATAAAAGTATTTCGATTTACTACGTTGCCGGAAAAAAATGAATACCTATTGCTAAATGCTCTGAGCTCATCCTCGGAGCATTTTTTAGGTTTGAACAATTCTTAAAGAAGAAAGTAAGGTTACTAAAATGGATAATAGGATCCGTGATATAATTATGAGCAAATTAAGTAGAGTAATGAGGTGCTGGTTAATGGGGCATGGTGATAAAGAAACTGTGGTGTTTTCAAAAGTAAAAGATGCTTTTTTTAAGTCTTTAGAACAGAGGGAACTCTCTGATGATTTGGTTGAAATTTCAAAAATACTTGAAACGGCAAAGCCAAATGATAACTCAAGTGACTTTCCAGATTTTATATTTGATATTGGCTTTATAGAGCACTTTCAGGTTACATCCTCTAAAGAAACTAGAAAAGGTGCTGAGCACATAAAAGATAAAAACATTCATGATGGAAAACTTGCCGGAATTGAGAAAAAGATTGCGCAAGATGAGATAAAACAGGTGGTAAGGCAGGAATTCAGATATCCGAAGCATTCCTATGATTATTTCCTAAATTCCTTTAAGAAGAATTGGGATAGTCATATTGAGAGCTTATCAAAGTATGTGCAAGACTATGAAACTGGCATTTTCTTCATCCAATATTCTGACTTTGCCCTTGAGATGATGGAGTATTTTGATGATAGTAGTAATCAATCAAAAACAAGGCCAAGTGGTATTCCGAGACATTATGAAGATTACCGATTGAGCAAAGACAAAAATCTTCTTTCATTCATCAAAAAGGATAACGATAAACTCAAATATGTGATTTTCTTAAATCGTTCGCAAGTTGAAATCATTATCTTGAGTGAAGTTGATGAGCTACTTAGCGCCGCAAATTGGGATGTAGCAATTGCTGCTAGACCAGTATCAATTGAAGTTGATAGATATATTCCTATTAGTTTCTAGCTGTAATACCAAATCATAATGAACTGCCGTTGATTTTTTCTGGTCAAGGCAGTTTTTGTTTTGCACTAAATAAAAAACAATCAGCAAAACTGTTCTTTAGTGCCTGAAGTCGTGATATAATAGTTCTATATTTATAGAATAAAATTCCTTAAAAATGGAATGGAGGAACTCAATGAGTTTTAGCTATGAACGTCTTTGGGAACAGGCTTTAAAAAAGAAAATAAATAAAACCGCATTACGAGATATGGCTGGAATAACTAATTCTACGCTCTCTAGACTATCTAAAGATGAGACGGTCTCTATGGAGGCATTGGCAAGAATATGTGAAGCACTCCACTGCGGGTTAGAAGATATTGTTGAATATAAACTTGAAAAGAATGGGAATGACTGATGAGGTATTTAGGAAACAAAACTAATTTATTGAATTTCATACAACAGGTTATAAAAAAACATGATATACAAGGTCAGACATTTGCAGACTTATTTGCGGGAACAGGTTCTGTCGGCGACTACTTCAAAGGTGAATACACCGTTCTCTCAAATGATTATATGTATTTTTCAAAGGTCATTAGTGAAGCAAAATTGTTGAATTCAGAGAAGCCGAAGTTTGATAGTTTTGTAAAGAGGTATGGGAAAACACCTTTTCAATGGTTGAACGAACGAGAATATACACCGAATGATGGATATTTTGTTTATAACAACTATACTCCACGTGCTGAAAGAATGTATTTGACTGAAGAAAACGCACTTAAAATTGATGGAATGCGACTTGATATCGAGGAGTTGTTTCAGGAAGGAGTTATTTCAAAAGCAGAGTATTCTTATCTGTTGGCTTCTCTGTTAGAGAGTGTAACAAAGGTTTCAAATACTTCTGGGACTTATCAGGCTTTCTTCAAGTTTTGGGAATCACGTGCATTAAAAAAATTCACCATAATGCCACTTGAGATGAAGGACTCACTATCGGTATCTAAGGACAATAGATGTTTTAATAAAAATACAAATAAATTGGTTAGGGAAATTTCCGGAGACATTGCTTATATTGATCCACCTTATACAATTACCCAATATACTAATTCGTATCACGTTCTTGAGACAATCTCACGTTATGATAATCCTGAATTGTTTGGGAAAACTGGCAGAAGAGTTAAGCGGGAGTTTTCGGGGTATTCAAATAAGTCAACGGCATATTATGAATTTGAAGACTTGTTCCGCCAGATTAACTTTACTCATGTGCTTGTTAGCTATAGCAATCAATCAATAGTTCCACTTGATGAATTAGTTGACCTAGCCAGAAGATTTGCAGTTGATGGTATTGTTGAAGTTGAGACGAATGAATACAGGGAGTACTCAACAAATAACTCCAGTATGAAAGGTGAGGGAAAGAAACTTCAAGAAGTAATCATCTATTTCAAGAAGAACTTGGAAACCAATAAATCACCATTAAACTATGCCGGGAGTAAAGACGATGTGATTCCTAGAATATTTAAACTATTACCGAAACATGTGACAACTTTTGTTGATGCAATGGGAGGAGCGTTTAATGTGGGTGCGAATGCTACTGCATTGAACAAAGTAGTGTATAACGAATACCATCCATTTGTCTTTGAAATGATGCAGATGATTGTTAACACTCCGGCAGATGAGTTGATTAGAAATGTTGAGCAGATCGTAAGTCGATATTCATTGGAGAAGAAAGGGAAAGAAGCGTTTAATCGCTTGCGTGATCATTATAATAATGAGGAACAAACACCAATTAACCTATACACTTTGAATATTTATTCTTTCCAAAATATACTGCGATTCAATCAAGCAAAGAAATACAATACACCTATTGGTAATAATGAATTTAATGAAGGATATAAAGATAGAATAACTCGTTTTGTTACACGAGCTCCAGAAGTGGAGATGCGTTTGGGTAGCTATTCAGCGATTAATTTTAACGAGTATGATGATGATACCGTGTTTTATTTTGACCCACCATATTTGGTCACAACAGCTGGTTATAACGATGGTAAGCGTGGTTTTGATGGATGGGATGCCGAACAGGAAGCAAGTCTCTTAAAATATCTCACCGAATTGGATTCAGCAGGCAAAAAATTTATGTTATCAAATGTACTTGAGCATAAAGGGAAAACTAATCACTTGTTAATGGAGTGGATCCAATACCACGGCTTTAATGTAAATACAATTGGTGAAACAGGGATTAAATACCCAAGACGGGAAATTCTAGTAACAAACTATAATACTTTTGAAAGGTGAAAAGGATGAGAAAGTTACTCTTGCAAGATGGTAGTTATCAAACAAAATTTAATAAAATCGATGTGACACCTCCGACTGGAGTTTCCAAATTGGAATATATTGAGACAAAACTCCTACAGGAGATAAATAATAAAAACCCAAGATTAAACATTTCGGCTATTGAATACCTGGATATAAACAATGAATTTACAGGGTTTATTGGAGGGACTTATTCGGCACTAATCATTGATGAGGAAAATATTCCATCATTACCAACTAGTATAATAGATGATTCTAGATACTTCACTGACGCAATTGGAAATGTTATACGACAAAGAATTATGGCATATGTTTTTACTAGCCCTGCGACCAAAGATGAGGGACGAAATATAACAGTTGCTCAGGACATTTTTCCTAGGTTATTGGACTATATTGACCAATATATCAACTCACCAAGTTACACGTATGCGAATCACCCATTTTATTATATTAGCTTAATGACTCCGAGTGGGGAACTTCAAGCATCTCTTCTATCAAATTATGCGAGGTTAAACCAACTAGACTTTGAGTACATTGAGCTTTTTCCGACAGGTGTAAATTTCTCGAAAATGCCAAGAGATGTAGAAGGTGTAATTGATTTTATCGCAAATTTACCTAGAAGCCGTAAAACAATTTCGGATGTACAAGTGACGGATGAATACGAATTCGATGTTATAAATAAAAAACTAACCATTCTATCTGGAACGCTTCTAGTAAACCTGACTCATAATAACTTTGGTAGAAAAGTTGAACGCACGAGGAGAGGTAATGCAGGCTTCAAAGGGAGCGAAGAAAAGTTCTATTGGTTAGATGTTTTATCTATGTTTGAATTAGCATTACGTAATAATTATGAGATTGATTACAGTCAGTTGTGGGATTGGTATAACCAAAATCAGAGAGTTAATTCATTTGGAAATGGTGATAAATTTCCAAGATTCGAATCTCTTTTGAAATATTTTGATAAGAAAACTTTGAAAGGTTAGGGTAGAAGAAATGCATAATCAAGAAATTTATTATGGAGCACCAGGGACTGGAAAAAGCCGCAAAGTAAAAGATACTTTATTGGCGGGAGTTCCCCAAAGCAAGGTATTTAGAGTAACTATTCACCCTGAATTCACTTATTCAGATTTCATCGGTCAATTGTTACCAGAAGCAACTTCCAAGGGAGTTGAATTTAAGTTTCATAGAGGCCCGTTTACTGATGCATTGGTAGAAGCATATGCGGATACAAGCGCAGAAGTTTTTCTCGTCCTAGAAGAATTGTCACGAGGAAATGTCGCTGCAATTTTTGGTGATATTTTCCAACTGCTTGATAGGGATGACTATTTTGTAAGTGAATACCCTGTAAATAATAAAGCTATTGCTGTTGAATTGAGTCAAGCCACTGATGATATAAAGCTACCATCCAACTTAAACATTATTGGGACTGTTAATATGAATGACCAGAATGTTTTCCCAATGGATACTGCATTTAAACGTAGATTTGATTGGAAATATGTTTCAACACATCCTCAAGTAAAATTAGGAACGACAACTGTAGATACGAGATTAAATAATCCACTCATTCCTATCAATTATTCAGGTTCTGGTGGTAACTTTGAGGTCAATTGGTTAAGTTTTTACTCTGCCCTAAACAAATTTATTACTGATAAAATCGATGGACTCGGGAAAAAGGAAGATAAGCAGTTAGGTCAGTTCTTTATCAAGTTTAGTAAGGATGATATTTTGAATTCTAATTCAGATACCATAGGAAACCCGAGCTTTACTTCTAAGGACAAAACAACTGCACAAAATTCAATCATTGAAACGCTTAGAAATAAGTTACTCCTTTATTTGTGGCAAGATGTGCAGGGAGTGAGTGGTTTCGCTTCATCTTCAAGTTTGTTTGCTGATAATATCACTAGTTTTGATACCTTATATGAAGACTTTGGGAATAAACAGGTGTTTAGTGATGATTTTTTGGACAAGTTCCTAAGTGGTACAAATAGGACAATATATAATTATTGATGAGGTGCCAGTATGATAGTTGATTATGCAATCGAAGGGGCACCAATCGACAAGAGCAAATATCAAGAGTTGGGTTTCACTTTCGGTGATTTAGATGTACGGAAAAGGGAAAAGAAATCAAAAAGTGGAAAAAATGATGGGTTTGAAATTGTTTGTGATTTTACTGGTTTTTTGATCAATAACGAAAATGATGTTTTAACAGTATTTCCCAAACATTTCCCAGCTAAAAAAGAGAATATTGAAAACGATTCTCATTTGTTATTTAACGTTTTGATGAAGGCTCAAAATAAGAAACCTGTATCAATGATAGGCCAGAATACTACCAATAATTTTCAGAGCGATTATCCATTTGATCCTTTTTTTAGAGTATATGATTACTTCTCCGAATTTGGTCTTTTGTTTGAAGACAGGAAGGTAATAAAACCAAATCAAGGTGGAAGAATAAAGTGGAAAGAAACGATTTCTAAAGGAGAATTCTATCTTGAGAGCGGGAAAACAGTTTTGTTTCCGTTCTATTATGAAAAGAAGTATAACTTTTCCACCTTCTTGACAGAGGCGATGGTTTTCGCAATTGATTATACTCTGATGAAATTTAAGTATTTTATTGACCTTTCAGATACTGGGAGAGAATTTCCAGATTTTGATTTTCTGGGGTCTAAGGATTATGTGGTTGAGGTGCTTCAGTCATACAAAGAGACGGAGTTCAAAGATTCTAAGATTGAGTTATTAGATGCCTTAATTGCTTTCTTTTCTCAGATTAAAGCAGGAGGAAATTATTATCTAAAACATTATTCCTTTAAAAGTGTATGGGAGAATATGGTTGAGGAATTTTTGAATGGCAATTTTGAAAGCTTTACTAGAGGAGAGCTCAAATTAAAATCAAATGTTCATAAGGCTCGGTTTAAAAAGCCAACATTTTATCCAAACTCTTTAAATGATAGTCACTATTTTCAACCAGACTATTATTTTGTAGATGAGTTGAGAAATCAAATTATTTTTGATGCAAAGTATTATTCAAAAATCCATGGAATGAACTATAAGCAGATTTGTTACAACATGTTCTTGGAAGGCTATATAGGGAAAGAGTATCCTGACAATACAAAATCTAGTGCAGTATTTCCAAAATCTATATTATCTGGGATGGGAGGATATCCGACTAGCGATATAATTTATTATGGATATATCGAGCGAGAACGAAGTTCAAAGAGCATTGCTCCCAAATATAATAATGTTTTTTCAGCACTAATCTTACCGTCTGAAGAAAGAAAAAGAAGACAGCACTTTCAACTCTCAAGTATTTATGCTGAAGGGGATCCGAATCTGTTTATTTCAGAAGAGTATTTCAATATAAAAGAAGTAATGCAGTATTATGTGAATAATCGATTTGTTATTACAAATGATAAATAAAGGTTAGGGGAAGAGAGTCATGGCACAACAACGTTCATTTCAAAAATATGTAAGCAAGCATCACGAGAATGATTTGTTTGATGCCGTGGCGTCTTTTATCCCAGATAATTTGGATGAAATCCACTTATGGTCTTACAACATTGATGTTGATAACCTAGATGAAGAAAACGTCTCGTTTGACGATATGAAGGTTGAACAAGTATTTGTTAATGAGGAAACGCTCACTAATGATATTGAGTTTGACGTTCTAGTATCTGGAGCAATTTACTTTAGCGAATGTGACCGTCATAATGATTACGAGGATAGCTGCAACGCTTGGTTTCGAGTTAATTGTCGTGCAACGATTGATGGAGAATTGAAAAACTTCAAAGTTCACGATGTTGAGACCTACGATAAAAAGAAAAATAGATTTCATCGGAGATTGTCTGATGCCTTGGTTCCCATTATATCTTCAGAAGATGTTGAATTTGAAGCTGAGCAATTTTTGACAATGTATTTCCCCGAAGCCATGGAAATTCCTCAGCGTGTTGATCCACTTTTGATAGCTGAAAAAATGGGACTTACGGTGGAGTACCATGAAATTTCAGAAGATGGGAACATTTTTGGTCAAATTTATTTTCATGATGCTCTTCTTGATGGGAAAGAAATCAAGGCAAAAACTATCCTGATTGATCCTCGTGTCATCGAAAGCCGTGGGATTGGTGGACTTAATAACACAATAATGCACGAGTGTGTCCATTGGCATAAACATAGGCTTGCATTTGAATTGGTTAGGCTTTTCCAGCCTGAGCTTTCGAATATTACCACGACTAGAGAAGAGTTCGATGGGCTCATTGAGAAAAATATGACGCCAACAGATTGGATGGAGATTCAAGCTAGTAAGATTACGCCTAAAATCTTGATGCCTAAAAAGATGTTTAAACAAGAAGTTGAAACGTTTATGCGTCCTGATGGCGGAAGTGGAATAGTGGACCAGCTCCTCATAATCGAGGGAACTATTTCAGAGCTTGCTAGTTTTTTCAGCGTATCAAAATTATCTGCAAAAATTCGGATGGTTGAGTTAGGTTATGAGATTGCAATTGGTGCGTCAAATTTCGTTGATGGCCATCCTGTACCCCCACACTCTTGGAAGCAGGGAGCTATATCTGCTAACCAGACTTATTCCATTGGTTTTGTTGATGCAACTATAGAGACATTAAAGAACCCAAGATTACATGAACAGGTACTAGCAGGTGATTATTGCTATGTTGAATCGCACATGGTAATCAACTCGCCTGATTACGTTGAGCAGGATATGTGGGGGAATTTAAGTCTAACTGACTATGCTCGGCATCATATGGATGAGTGCTGTTTAGTATTTTCAATATCGGTTAAATCGCATTCTCAAGAAAAACGTTACGTTCTTGAATGTGTTTTAAACCGTGATGATATGTCGGTTTTAAGTTTTGAGATGGACTTTTCCGTAGATGACAACACTTCAGTCCAAGAAAAAGCGGATAAGATGTCAGAGAACAGAAGAAAGGCTACGGGCTTGAAAAAGGTTCTTCAGGAAATTGCTGGTATGGACTTTCGGGACGCATTCGTTTGGTTGATGAGTAACCCTGACACCTTAACTATCCCGGAACTAGAACAATCTTCAGGAATTTCTGGTGAAACGATAAAGAGAATGAGGAATAAGCTTGATTATCAGCCTTCCCTCGAGACTTTGGTACTTACATGCATTGGGATGCAACTAAATCCAAAAATTAGTTATGAGTTGATTGAGAAAGCAGGCTTAAGATTTGTGAAAACAAATGACTTGCACTTAATATATGAACAATTACTTTGTACTTGCTTTAGGCGACCAGTATATGAGTGTAAAGAACTATTGGCACTGGCAAATCCAAAATCAACGTCAACAAGTAAGTAGTTTTTTGAAATTATTTCTAAAGTATGGGGTCACCTGATGACCCCTAGCTAAACAGTATAAGGGAAGCCCTTATTGAGAGATTTTGTCTCTTGATAAGGGCTTTTTTGCGTTGTTTTGAACCGAAATGAGGTCATCTGGTGTTCTGGGAAGTGAGCACCAAACTAGCTAAAATTAAAGACGTACTAGGAAATCTAGTGCAACAAAAAATTATTCAAGCCTGATTTGCAATAAGGGCAAGGAATAGAAATAGCACAATACCAAAGGTTACCACCTTTGAAATTGGTCATTTCTATACCTTTCTTTATTGCGCCTTTGTGTCAGGTTTTGTGCGCTCTAGGACTGGTATAGCAAAAGCCACCGGTCCTATTTTTTTCACCTTGCCCTAACTGCGAGTCAGCAGGAAGGACTAGGTGAATTTAATGAAATTCAAGAAGACCCACAAAAATGACCGTCAAACGTACAAGTATCGTTTCTCTCGTATGGGCGAGGATGGTCGCTACATTGACGAAGTAGTTGAACTGAAAGCAGGAGTGGATGGAGTAACCGAGATGGATATCCTGAACCTCCATCGCCGCGATGACCTCGACAACTACTATTATTACAAGTCAATTCGTCCAGAGCGCACACCAGAAGAAAAGGCAAAAGTTGAGGCTTGGAAGGAAGCCTTCGTTGTCGACTTTGAAAATGAGCATGGTTACACGCCAGACCCTGATTATTTTCAAGGGGAAGCAGATGATTATTTTCCTCGGAACTACGTGCTGTCCTTGGATCAGACTGATGATGACTTCAATCCTGAAAAGAACCCTTTGCAGTATTTGTTATGTAAGGCATCAGAACAAGCAGTCCAAGTAGACCCGCGGGTAGATCGTTTGCTTGAGTTGATGTTGAATTTGAAACCGGAGCAACAACAGCTCATCCAGCAAGTCTTCTATGAAGGAAAGACCCAAGTCGAGATTGCCGAGGAGTTAGGTGTGACAAAACAAGCGATTCAAAACCGTCTGAACAAGATTTATGCACGCCTGAGAAAACTTTTTTAAGAAAAATTTCGGGAAGGGGTTTACTTTTCCCGATTTTCTTTGCCTGTAACTTGTAAGGGGGACAACCACTTACAAATCAAATTGAGGAGGAAACTCAAATGAAATTGAAACATCGTGTATGCATCAACGTCACGGATGATGCAGGAAACAAGGAGACCGTGCTCCAAGGCGGCATTCGTAACTTACCGCGGAAGATTGCGGAGTGGCTGTTTGGTGAGAATATGGAAATTCTCGTCTTAACACCGGGACAATCTATCGAGTCGGTCGAGATTCATGAAGTGAAGAAGGAGGCAAAGTAACATGAGTCGAATGAAATTATTGCTTCAGGTCACAGATGATATGCAAGCACTAGCTGACAGTTTGCGAGAACTGGTGGAGGCGATGCAGTTGGGTGAACCTGAGCAAGGAATGGTACAAGAATCGGAGCAAGTATCTGTGGCAGACCCAGACCCAAAGACAGTGGAAGTGAAACAGCCAACACTTGAAGAAGTACGTGGCTTGTTGGCTCGGAAGTCTCAAGAAGGTAAGTCATCAGATGTCAAAGCATTGATTGAGAAGTTTGGGGCGAGCCGCTTGAGTGAGATTCAGCCAGAAAGCTACCTTGCTTTGATGGCGGAAGCGGAGGGATTGTGATGCCAACTCAACACGCAACTTTATCAGCCTCTTCTAGTAACAGATGGATTCACTGTCCACCAAGCGTAAGGCTGTCAGAAGGTTTTGAAAACAAGTCTAGCCCTTATGCCCAACAAGGAACGGATGCCCATACGCTCTGTGAGTACAAGTTGCATCAATTCCTCGGTGATGAGGGTGAAGATCCAAGACCAACACTTGAGTTCTATGATGAAGAAATGGAAAAAGCAAGTTCGGATTATGCAACTTTCGTCATGGAAGAGGTAGCGAAGGCACGAAAAACGACTGCTGATCCAATTGTTATTGTGGAGCAAAAGCTAGACTTTTCAAAGTTTGTGCCTGACGGCTTTGGAACTGGTGACTGTTTGGTCATCGCTGATGGAACATTGTCAGTTATTGACATGAAGTACGGCTTGGGAATATTAGTAGATGCGTATCAGAACCCACAGATGATGTGTTATGCACTTGGAACACTGGAGCTGTTTGACGGTATTTACGATATCCAAGAAGTAAAGATGACCATCTTCCAGCCGAGACGTGAGAACGTAAGTACCTACACTCTATCAAAAGAAGAACTGTATCAGTGGGCAGAAGAAGTCCTAATGCCAGCTGCCAATCTTGCCTTTAAGGGTGAGGGTGAATTTCACTGTGGAAAATGGTGTGGCTTCTGCCCAGCTAAGAACAGCTGTCGTGTTCGAGCAAAACAGAATCTTGAATTAGCCAAGTACGAGTTCAAGAAACCGGACTTGCTCGAAGACGATGAAATCGAGGTCATTCTTGAAAAAGTAGATGACTTGGTTTCATGGAGTAACGACATTAAGGAATACGCCTTAAAACTGGCTCTTGGTGGCAAACAATGGACGAACCACAAGTTGGTCGAAGGTCGCTCTACACGTAAGTATTCCAATGACAATGATGTAGCTGCTGCCGTCATCAAAGCAGGGTATGACCCTTATGATAAGAAACTACTTGGTGTCACCGCTATGACGAAAGTACTCGGGAAAGCCAAGTTTAATGAGATTCTGGGGGACTACATCATTAAGCCACCTGGCAAGCTGACACTCGTAACTAACACTGACAAACGTCAGGCAGTCACAATCAACAACGTAGACGAAGAATTTAACCAATTAACGGAGGAAAACTAATATGGCAAACATTAACAAAACTAAGGTAATCACAGGTACTAACACTCGTCTTTCTTATTTCCACGGCTGGGAGCCGGTTTCAATCAACGGTGGTGCTGAGAAGTATTCAACAGCAGTCTTGATTCCAAAATCTGATAAGAAAACGATTGATGCAATTGAAAAGGCAATTGATGCAGCTATCGAAGAGGGCATTGCTAAATTCGGTGGAAAGAAACCCAACAAGACAGCTATCAAGCTACCTCTTCGTGATGGGGACATTGAACGTGATGATGAAGCATATAAAGGTCACTACTTCATTAATGCTAACTCAACTACACCACCTCAAATCGTGGACCAACGTGTGCAATCAATTCTTGAACGTTCACAAGTTTACAGTGGTTGTTATGCCCGTGTATCCATCAACTTCTACGCTTTCAACTCAAATGGGAATAAAGGAGTAGCTGCTGGTCTCGGGAATATCCAATTTGTTCGTGATGGAGAGCCACTTGGAGGACAAGTATCTGCTTCCGATGAATTTGAAACTCTAGCAGATGATGACTTTTTAGCATAAGACGTAACTAAGGGCGATGGGAGCTATCTCCTGTCGCTCATTTTAGATTGGAGTGATTGAATTTGAAACATTTATCCTTGGATCTCGAGACGTATTCAAGTGTCAATATCTCGAAATGTGGAGTCTATAAATATTCGGAAAGTCCAGATTTTGAGATTATGCTCTTTGCTTATAGCGTGGATGGAAATCCTGTAGAGCTTGTTGACTTTACCAATGGGGAACGATTACCCCAAGAAGTCATTGAGGCACTATCCGATGAAACCGTGATTAAACACGCATTCAATGCGAACTTTGAGCGTGTGTGTTTATCACGTTTTCTAGGAATAGACGGTTTTCTGAATCCACGAGGATGGCATTGCACGATGATTTGGGCAGCCACTCTTGGATTACCTTTGTCACTTGCAGGTGTTGGTGCAGCCCTTGGGCTAGATAAGCAAAAGTTATCGGAAGGTAAGGACTTAATTCGGTATTTCTGTGTGCCTTGTAACCCTACAAAAGCAAACGGTGGTCGAGTTCGTAACCTTCCAAACCACGCTCCAGATAAGTGGTCTGCTTTTAAGGATTACAACATTCGTGATGTTGATGTTGAGATGGCAATACAGCGAAAGTTATCCAAATTTCCAGTACCTCAAGAAACGTGGGAGGAATATTGGATGGATCAAGAAATCAATGACAGGGGTATTAAAATTGACATGACCTTGGCGGATGCAGCAGTTCATATGGATGAATTATCGAAGAATGAAATAAACAAAAAGCTACAGGAATTAACTGGGCTTGAAAATCCAAATAGTGTTCTTCAAATGCGTTGTTGGTTAAGTAAACATGGTATTGAAGTTGAATCGCTTGGAAAGACAGCAGTAGCCGAACTACTCGGTTTAACCAATGATGAGTCTCTGAAAGAGGTTCTCTTACTTCGTCAGCAACTTGCGAAGTCATAAGTGAGGAAGTATCAGGCGATGCAAAACTTTGCATGTTCGGATAATCGTGCAAGAGGGCTCTTTCAGTTCTATGGAGCTAACCGCACAGGTCGATTTGCAGGTCGCGGCATTCAGCTTCAGAACCTCCCTCAGAACCATATGGAGGATTTAGAAGAAGCGCGTGGTCTTGTACGACAAGGTGACTATGATTCTCTGTCACTTCTATATGACAGTGTCCCTAACGTTCTGTCTGAATTGATTCGGACTGCTTTTGTGCCAAGAGAAGGGATGAAGTTTATCGTATCTGACTTCTCAGCTATTGAAGCTCGAGTGATTGCTTGGCTTGCAGGAGAGAAGTGGCGGCAAGAAGTGTTCAAGAGCGGTGGTGATATTTATTGTGCATCAGCAAGTCAGATGTTTGGTGTGCCAGTCGAAAAGCATGGCGTGAATGGGCACCTCCGTCAAAAAGGAAAAATCTCAGAATTGGCTCTCGGCTACGGTGGTTCTATCGGTGCGCTTAAGGCAATGGGAGCACTTAACATGGGGCTCACGGAAAATGAGCTTCACCCCCTTGTGACTTCATGGCGTGATTCTAATCCAGCCATTACGAAACTATGGTGGGACGTGGACAGAGCAGTGAAGGATTGTGTCAAGCAACGTGGTAAGACAGAAACACACGGCATCAGGTTTGAATACAAATCAGGCTTTCTTTTTATTCATCTACTATCTGGAAGAAAGCTTGCCTACGTGAAACCACAAATTGGCGAGAACCGATTTGGTGGAGAGTCTGTCACATATGAGGGAGTAGGAGCAACCAAGAAGTGGGAACGGTTGGAAAGTTATGGTCCAAAGTTTGTCGAAAACATTGTGCAAGCAATGGCGCGTGACATTCTTTGTTTTGCGATGGATAACCTACGTCAATTTGACATCGTTGGCTCAGTTCATGATGAGGTGATTATCGAAGTTGAACCTCATACAACTGTAGAGGAGATTAACGGAATCATGGGTCAAGCACCATCATGGGCTGACGGTCTGCTACTTAATGCGGATGGTTATGAGTGCATGTTTTATAAGAAGGATTAGTTGAACTTGTGGAGTCTGAGATGGCTTCACAATTTTTTTTTGAAATTTTTTTATCTCCGGGGGTTTACTTTGGCCGTTTTTCTTTGCCTGTTACTTAGGAAGGGGGGAACCCCTCTCCTGAATAAATTACAGGAGGAGATTAACCATGAAAGAGTTAATACCCAAAGACGAGTTTGGCATTTTTGCTGACTCACATGACACAGCCCGTGTCGACAGCTTGTTTGTTGCTGATTCTTTCGGCAAAAATCACAAAGAAGTTTTGCGTGACATCCGAAGAATAACAGCCACGGATTCAGGTCTGAGCAAGGATTTTGCTCAGCGCAATTTTGCGCTCGGCTCATACAAAGATTCTCAAAATCAAAACCGACCTTGTTATTTTCTAACTCGTGATGGATTCACGATGTTGGTTATGGGGTACACCGGTAAGAAGGCAATGAAATTCAAGGAACTTTATATCAAACGTTTCAACGAAATGGAAGCCACAATCAAACATTTGGTGAATTTGCGGATGGAATATCCGTTGCTTACTGAAAACATTACACTGCTCCACGAAACTCCAAAACCACGCTATTACATTAATGAAGCCAATATGCTTAACAAGATTGTGACGGGCATGAATGCCAAAGAGTACAAGTTGAAACATGGGATTCCGTTGGAAGAATCAAGTATTCGTCCATTTTTGAGTGAAGAAGAACGAAAACAACTTGATGTATTACAACGAGTTGATACCGGTTTATTACTTTCAGTTCCTGATTATCAGGAGCGTAAACAGAAGTTGGAGTGGTATTACATGAAGAAATTTAAGGAGGACTAAACTATGTTTTACGTGAAAGAAAAAATGAGTGATGTGGCTGAAATGACCATCGAAATTACGGACGAAAACGTCTACTGCACTTGTCCCAAATGTGGTGTAGAGGTTTCAGTAGACTTAGCAGAAGTTTTGAAAGATGGAGATTCTGATTTGTTCAGTACGGCAGTTTGCTGTGCTGATTGCAGCCGTAAGATCCAGGAGGGAGAACTAAATGCCTAAACGATCCGATTACCGACCAATGGTTTATATCTGCTCAGCCTTTTCAGGTGATGAGGCAGCCAACATTGAAAAGACCAAACGTTATTGCCGTTATGCCATTGACTACGACTGTATGCCAGTCGCACCGCATCTCATGTACCCACAGTTTATGGATGAAACGATCGAGCGTGAGTTAGCCATCCATATGGATTTAGTCCTCCTTGGCAAGTGTGAAGAAGTCTGGGTTATTGGAAACCGTCTATCAAAAGGTATGGCGATTGAGCTAGAACAAGCTCAGTGGTGGGGCAAATACATTCGTTACTTTGACGAGGAGATGAAGGAGGTATTCCATGATTAATTTCACGCTTTACACTGCTAACTCAGTTGGGAATGAGAAGAACAGCTTGTTCCCGACTAAGGCTGTGGTCACTGACAAGGCTAGTTTGTTACAAGCCGTTCAGTTTGACCACGTCACAGCTGAGTACAAGAACAACTACCGCAAGAGCGACAACTTCATCCAGTCAGACGTGATTCCGCTCGACTGTGACAATGACCATTCAGATAACCCAAGCGATTGGATAACGTCACTTGATGTGGCGATGCAGTTTCCAGATGTTGCCTTTGCAGTGACTTATTCTCGCAACCATAACAAGGTCAAAGGGGAGAAGGCTGCCAGACCACGGTTTCACGTTTATTTCCCAATTACTCCTGTCACCGATAAGGATGAATATGTCCGCCTTAAGCAACAAATCAACGAGGCATTTCCTTACTTTGACGACAATGCAATGGATGCTGCAAGGCTGCTTTTCGGAACGAGCAATCAAGAGGTTGAAATTTACGAAGGCTCGAAACGCATTACTGACGTGCTTTCAGAGGACTTGTTTGCGGATTGGGAGGACAGCTTGTCGGAGATTGGGGAGGGGTCTCGAAATTCGACTATGAGCCACATTGCTGGAAAGCTCATCAAGCGTTACGGGGCAAAGAAGGAGACCTACGAACTCTTTCTCGAGCAAGCGGAGAAATGTAATCCGCCTCTGCCTGACGAGGAGCTCAAGACCATTTGGAACTCAGCTGTAAATTTCGGAAAGAAGGTCAAGCAGCAAGAAGGCTATATCCCTCCTGAGCAGTACAACAAGGATACCGAGCTTGAACCAACCGACTACTCAGATGTAGGTCAAGCCACCGTCTTGGCGCGTGAGTATGAGTGCAAACTCCGCTACTCGCCATCCACTGACTATATCGTCTACAACGGTTCGTACTGGGAAGAGTCTGCTCCTAAATCACAGGCAGTAGCTCAAGCTTTGACCGAACGTCAACTGGAGGAGGCTGAAGCAGCCATTACCAAACAAACACAAGAAATGGTCAAGAACGGTGCATTTGCCATTCTCGCCTCTGTTGGTCCGAAGAAGGCTGTGACGATGTTCAACAAAGTCCAAGCCCATTCGTATGAATTGTTTGAGGCAGCTCAGGCTTACAAGAAATACGCAGTGAAGAGACGGGATGACAAATTTCTGTCGTCAGCCTTAAAGGTTGCGAGACCAGTGCTTGAAATCGAGCAACGCATTCTTGATGTGAACGAGTTTCTGCTCAATACGCCATCTGCTACCTACGATTTACGGACGGGTGCGATTCAAGACCACAAGGCTGAGGACTACATTACCAAGCAGACTGAATGTGATCCGTGCGCTGACAATGAGCAAGTCTGGCTCGATGCTCTCAATACCATTTTTGTGGGTGACCAAGAGCTCATCGATTACGTTCAGATGATTGTTGGCTTGGCTGCCATTGGCAAGGTCTACGTTGAAGCACTCATCATCTCTTACGGTGAGGGTCGAAACGGGAAGTCCACTTTCTGGAATGTCATAAGCCGAGTACTTGGTAATTATTCAGGGAGTATCTCTGCTGATATCCTGACCAGCCAAATCCGAAGAAACGTGAAGCCTGAATTGGCCGAAGCTAAGGGTAAACGTCTCCTCATCGCTGCCGAGCTTGAAGAAGGCATGCGACTCAACACGTCTAACATCAAGCAACTCTGCTCAACTGATGAAATCGCGGCAGAGAAGAAGTACAAAGACCCGTTCAAATACGTCCCTACCCACACACTGGTGCTTTATACCAACCATCTGCCCAAGGTTGGCGCAATTGACAAGGGGACGTGGAGACGGCTGATTGTTATTCCTTTCCTTGCCACGATTGAAGGCAATAAGGATATCAAGAACTATGCGGACTACCTGTTTGAAAATGCGGGTGGCGCTGTCTTGCAGTGGATTATTGAGGGTGCGAAGAAAGTGATAGTCGCAGATTATAAACTGCCGTTACCCGAAGTAGTCGATGTAGCCATTCAACAATACAAATCTGATAATGACTGGTTGGGGCACTTTTTAGAAGAGTGTTGTGAACTTGACCCAACCTACACCCAAAAATCAGGTGAACTCTATTCTGAATATCGTGCGTTCTGCATGAGAACAGGGGAATATGCAAGAAGTATTGCAGACTTCTACACCGCCTTGGAAGCGGAGGGAATCGGCCGCAAGCGAACCCAAAAAGGTGTCATCGTATCAGGTATCCGAGTAGTTTCGGAGTTTTTGGACTAAAGAAAAAATTATAAAGGTGTAGGTAGGTGAAGGTGTTTACAGTACTTTCCTTAGAAGATAAAAAAATAAGACCTATATAAAGTTAATGTATGACTATTCACCCATCTACACCCCAAAGGAAGATTGGAGTATATAAATGAAATTTAAACAATGGTTAGAAATTGGTATTGGTAAACGAGACGCCAGTTTTGATGCATTTTACGAGTTTGCCTCAAATGATGTGACCTATCCTTGGAAAAAGTCATTCGAGAAACAAGTCGCATATCTGATGATTCACTACACCAACGAAGGGCATCTTGAAGTATTGCGTGATGCATATTTTAAGTATTTGACGGTGTGGCTATGAGAGAAAGACAAGTTGAACAGTCACTAGTTAAGGCAGTAAAGGCAAGAGGTGGTATTTGTCCAAAGTTCGTATCCCCTGGGCTGTCTGGTGTGCCTGATAGATTGGTTCTTATGCCAAATGGGAAGATGGGATTTGTTGAGGTGAAAGCACCAACGAAGAAACCTCGAGCGTTACAGCTTTATCGGATAAAGCAATTCAGGGACTTAGGATTCAAGTGCTTTGTCCTTGATGATGTTGAACAGATTCCCACATTGATTGATGAGATTGGAGGTGGCGATGCATGAAATTTGTACCCCATGAGTATCAGCAATATTCGATTGATTTTATCAAGGAACATAAGATTGCAGCCCTTCTACTTGAAATGGGTCTTGGAAAAACCGTGACTACCCTGACAGCCATTAAGGATTTGATGTTTGATGACTTTGCCGTTAAGAAAGTGCTTATCATTGCACCTCTTCGAGTAACCCAGTCAACATGGCCAAGTGAAATCGAGAAGTGGGATCACTTGAAGGATTTGTCCTATTCCGTGGTTTTAGGAAACCCCAAGCAGCGAATTGAGGCACTTTATAAGAAAGCTGACTTGTATCTGATTAACCGAGAAAACTTGGATTGGCTAATCACGAAGTCTGACTACGATTTTGATTTTGACATGGTTGTGATTGATGAGTTGAGCAGTTTCAAAAACTACAAGGCTAAACGCTTCACGAGTTTGATGAAAGTCCGTCACAAGATTGACCGTATCGTTGGTCTGACTGGAACACCTTCAAGTAATGGTTTGATGGATTTATTTGCGGAGTTCAAGGTCTTAGATATGGGTGAACGATTGGAATATTACATTTCACGCTATCGGGATAAGTATTTCCTCCCTGATAAACGAAACGGGATGCAGATTTATTCTTGGAAACCACGAGAAAATGCGGAACAAGAAATCTATGACAAGATTTCCGACATCACGATTTCCATGAAGTCGGTGGATTTCCTCGATATGCCTGAGTTAGTGATTAACGAAGTACCTGTGAGCCTTGAAATGGCTGAAAAGCAGAAGTACGACAAGTTCAAGGCTGACTTGGTGTTACAACTCAAAGATGCAGATATTGATGCAGCCAACGCAGCTGTTTTATCCAACAAGTTACTGCAGATGGCCAATGGTGCCATCTATGATGAGTTCAATGTCAGCCACCATATTCATGATCAGAAATTGGATACTTTGGAAGATTTGATTGAAGGAGCCAATGGCAAGCCAATCCTCATCGCTTATTGGTTTCAACATGACCTTGAGCGAATTAAAGAACGGTTCAAGGTTCGTCGGATTAAGACAGCCACCGATATTGAAGAGTGGAACAAAGGCAATATTCCTGTTGCTGTGATTCATCCAGCGAGTGCAGGTCATGGACTCAACCTTCAAACAGGAGGTTCAAACCTTGTCTGGTTCGGCTTAACGTGGAGTCTTGAGCTTTACCAACAGACAAATGCGAGGTTATGGCGACAAGGGCAAAACGAGACAGTGGTCATTCACCACATTATCGCCAAGGATACGATTGATGAAGATGTCATGTTGGCTTTGAAACTAAAAGATAAGACTCAATCAAGTCTGATAGATGCTGTTAAAGCAAGATTGGAGGGAGAAGGATAGTGGAAGCAAAAGAATACTTAAAGCAGACGGATGGATTGCAACACCATATTGACTTACTTAAGATTGAGGTGGAGCAATTACAACTGCAGTCACAGTCGGTGCAGGGAGTTGAGTACGGTGAACGTATTTCAAGTCCTAACAGAAATACTGAAGCTCCATTTGTACGTTGTTTGTTAAGAAAGCAAGCGGTTGAGGAGCAAATCAAACGTGAGGAAGAATATCTTTCTTCACTCAAGTTAGATATTTCAGATGCTATTGATAAGTTAGATAGTGTTGATGAACGGATACTGCTTCGTGCAAGATACATCAATGATCATACTTGGGATGAGATTGCTAATCAGTTGAGTTATTCCTTGAGGTCAACTCATAGAATCCACGCCCAAGCATTACAACATTTTGTTATCCCAGATTAAAGTTGGCACACCCTGGCACACGATGTCACATTGCGCACATCTTGAAACCTAGTATAATGGTAGTATGAAAAAACTATAATCAACCAAGCCTTCGTGGAGAAATCTGCGAGGGCTTTTACTTTGCACAGAAAGGAGAGCATTCCATGCCAATGAAACCAGCTAAACCCTGTAAGTATCCTGGTTGTCCGCACCTAACGCATGACACCTACTGCGATGAGCATAGAACACTTGCAAGGAAACGTTACGAGAAATATGAACGAGATCCGGAGACCAACAAACGTTACGGCAGAGCTTGGAAAAAGATACGGGCAAGATACGTGGCAGCTCATCCTCTCTGTGAGATGTGTCAGGCAGAAGGTCGTTTAACTCCGACAGAGATTGTCCATCACATCAAAGAACTAAGGGAAGGCGGAACACATGACTTTTCTAACTTGATGAGTGTGTGTAAATCCTGCCATTCACGAATTCATATGACACGAATGAATACCAAAGATAAAACTAGCTTATAGAAGTTAGTGATGGGGAGGGGCGGTCAAAATCTCTACGACCTATTGAATTGAACAGCGCGCTAGGCTTTCACGCACAAAAAGTTCAATTCAAACGCCCTATTAACCCCCAAGAAAAAAAGGAGGCGAGAATCATCGCAAGAGACGGTACAAATAGAGGCGGTAGACGTGCGAAGGCGGGTTCTAAACCAACGCCTCTAGCGGATAAACTAGCAGCCGGAAAAGCTGGCAAACGAATCGAAATTCATGAATTTGAACCAGAGACTTTATTGGTCGGTGGTGATATTGGTGAAGGGGCGGAACTTGAGGGAGCAGATATGCCAGACCCAAGTGAGTACCTTTCCGCAAAACAAAAGGATGGCTCAACTTTAGGTGCGGATGAACTATTCCGTGAAACGTGGTTATGGCTCAAGGAACGTGGCTGCGAGAAACTTGTCAGTCCACGAGTGCTTGAAAGTTATGCTCAAGCCTTTGCTCGTTACATCCAGTGTGAACAAGCGGTTAGCCAATATGGTCTGCTCGGGAAACACCCAACAACAGGTGGCGTGGTGACGAGTCCATTTGTCACAATGAGCCAGAGCTTCCAAAAGCAAGCCAATCTCCTATGGTATGAGATTTTCGATATCGTAAAACAGAACTGCACGACAGATTTTGAAGGCAGTCCAAATGATGACATGATGGAACGATTGCTTCGTTCCAAGAAAGGAAATTAACCCTATGATTGAAAAAGTAAATCCAAGCCATCCAGATAAAATTGCCGACCGAGTGGCAGGGGCAATTGTTAACTTGGCTTACCAAGAAGAATCAAATCCAAAGATAGCAGTTGAGGTTTTAATCGGACATGGCATCTGTCATTTGATTATTGAAACTTCAGCTGCTCTTTCTTTTGAAGAAGTGAAGAAAGCAATTAAACGCATCGCAGGTGATGTGAAACAAGATATTGTGGTTGTGCCTCAAGACGAGGAGCTTGCCGAAAACCAAGCAGATGAAATTCGCTGTGGAGACAATGGCATCTTCAAAGGCGTACCTCTCACTGACGAACAGCTCAAACTCTCAAAAATCGTCCGAGACCTTTATAAAAAGTATCCAACAGATGGGAAGTACATCCTTGATGGCGAGAGATTAATTATTTGTCAGAGTCACGCTAAAACATCTGACCTCAAAGAATTGTATCCATTTGCGTGGGTGAACCCACTGGGGGATTGGACAGGTGGCACTGATGTTGATACAGGAGCGACCAACCGAAAGCTAGGTTCAGACATGGCTGATTCAGTGACAGGTGGTGGCTTGCATGGCAAAGACCTATCCAAGGCTGATGTATCAATTAACATTCACGCCTTCCTCAAAGCCCATCAAACAGGAAAGCCTGTCGAGTTAGTTTGTGCTATAGGTGATGACCAAGTTGACGGCCTGCCTTACTCGAAAATTGTAGAGGAAGCGCGTGACTTCGTGAATCAACTTGGTGGCTTTGAAAAATTAGCAGAATGGGGGTTGTTCTAGTGATAAAAACAATTGACCATTTTGAAAAAGTTGATATTGAAAAACTTGTCCCCTACGCTAGAAACTCACGAACCCACTCAAAGGAACAGGTGCTCCAACTTCGGGCATCCATCCGTGAGTTTGGCTTTCTCAACCCTTGCTTGATTGATAAAGACTTCAACGTTATAGCTGGCCACGGCAGAATTATGGCAGCGAAGGAAGAAGGCATCAAGGAAGTTCCGTGTATCTTTGTGGAACATCTTACTGAAGCACAGAAACGGGCTTATATCATTGCCGATAATAAACTCGCTATGAATGCGGGTTGGGATGAAGAAATGCTCTCCATTGAGTTATCTGACCTTCAAGGTGCTGACTTTGATTTAGACTTATTAGGCTTTGATGCCAGTGAAATTGACAAGCTCTTGAATGGTGATGCCGAGGCTCAGGAAGATGACTTTGATGTGGATGCAGAACTCGAAAAGCCGACCTTCTCGAAAACGGGTGACTTGTGGTTACTTGGTAATCACAGATTGATTTGTGGGGATAGTACCAAGCAAGAAACTTATGACGTTCTCATGGATGGGAAGAAAGCCAATCTTACCATAACGGATCCGCCTTACAACGTGAACTATGAAGGTAGTGCCGGCAAGATCAAAAATGACAATATGGCTAACGAGGCATTCTACACATTCCTGTTTGATGCTTTTTCTTGTATTGAAAAGTCAATGGCAGATGATGCCAGTATCTATGTTTTCCATGCAGATACAGAAGGTTTGAATTTCCGTAAAGCCTTTGTGGATGCGGGGTTCTATTTATCAGGAACGTGTATCTGGAAGAAACAAAGTCTCGTTCTTGGACGTTCTCCCTATCAGTGGCAACATGAACCAGTATTGTTCGGCTGGAAGAAGAAAGGGAAACATCAGTGGTACACAGGTCGTAAGGAATCAACCATCTGGGAATTTGATAAACCTAAGAAGAATGGTGATCATCCAACGATGAAACCAATCCCGCTACTCGCTTACCCAATTACCAACTCAAGTATGAGCAACTGCATCGTCCTTGATTCGTTTGGAGGCAGTGGTTCGACTTTAATCGCATGTGAGCAGACTAACCGTATCTGTTACACGATTGAACTTGATGAGAAGTTTGTGGATGTCATCGTGAATCGCTACATCGAGCAAGTTGGCTCAGCTGAAAACGTCACATTAATCCGTGATGGAAAAACATTCAAATATGAAGAGGTGGCTGCCCATGAGTAATTTAACTTTAGGCAGTCTTTTTGATGGTTCAGGAGGTTTCCCTCTTGGGGGCTTCCTTTCAGGTATCGAGCCAAGGTGGAGTTCAGAGATTGAGCCATTTCCAATACGAGTCACCACTAAGCGATTGCCGGGGGTAAAACACCTTGGAGACATCTCCAAAATCAATGGAGCTGAAATTGAACCTGTGGACATTATCACCTTTGGTAGCCCTTGTACTGACTTGTCCATTGCAGGAAAGCGAGCAGGGCTTGAAGGTAGTAAGTCCTCGCTGTTTTACGAGGCAATCCGAATTGTTAAAGAAATGAGGGAAAAGACGAATGGAGAAAAGCCAAGATTTATCGTCTGGGAAAATGTCTGCGGAGCTTTCTCCTCCAACAAAGGGGAAGACTTCCGAAGCGTCCTTGAAGAAATCAGCCAAATATCAGATGAAACACTTTCTATCACTAAACCTAACAAATGGGAGAACGCAGGAGAGGTCGTGGGAGAAAACTTCTCACTTGCGTGGCGAGTGCTTGATGCTCAGTTTTGGGGAGTTCCCCAAAGACGAAAACGTATCTACCTTGTCGCAGATTTTGGAGGTCGGAGTGCATCAAAAATATTATTTGAGTCAGAAGGCCTGTCTGGGTATTCTGCGGAGGGCTTCCGTGCGTGGCAAGACTCTTCCGAGGGTACTAGAACAGGCACTGCGTTATCAGGCATCTATTGCTTAAACGACCATGGTGGTGAACGGATGGATGTGACGGAGGACATGACACCAACTTTACGTGCTACATCGAACCATCCACCGCTCGTCTTTGAAAACCATAGCCAAGACACGAGGTTCAAAGGACCACTTGAAACTGCCCAGACAGTTTTAGCGACATACGGCACGGGTGGAAATAATCAGCCGTTCGTGGTAGAAGATGCGAAGACCTATGATGTGCGATTTACGTCAGAAGGCACAATCAACTCGAGGGCAAACGTCTATGAATCAAATACCTCACGAACCATCGATACGTCAGGTAACGCACCAGATAGTAATCAAGGTGGCATTGCCGTGGTGGCTGTTCAAGGGTCGATGATTGGTCGAGCGGATGAAAATGGACCACAAGGTAGTGGTGTGGGTGATGATGTGAGTTTCACTTTGAATACTGTCGATAGACACGGAGTTGCTTATCCCACTTATTCGGCTAGTAAGAACTCGCATTTCACGAGAGCAACTGAGGAATTGGCAGGAACATTGGTCGCTTCTGATTACAAAGATCCGCCTCTTGTCAATGACAAACAATACGTGGTTCGGAGATTAACACCAACCGAGTGTGCGAGACTGCAAGGTTTCCCATCTTAGTGGTGTAGTGATTTGGAAACTCCTGAACCCACTGAGGAAGACTTGGAGTTCTTTCGACAAGTCTTTGAAACCTATCGCTTGGCGGTGAAACCTCATGTGAAGCCGAAAACCGAGAAGCAAATCATCAAGTGGCTGAAATCGCCTCACTCTGACTCAGCAGAATACAAACTTTGGGGTAATGGAGTAGCTCTTCCTTGCGTTTGTTTTGTTCTTTCAGGTATCGCTTGGACAGTCCGAGATTGTATCAAATAAAGTTCCTTAAAGTGCTTGTATCACTTGATATAAAAGGCTTTTAGAGTAATATATGTAATGAACAAAGAAGCAAAAGGAGGACATCAAGATGATGCCAAGCAAAGAAACAATCGAAGGATTGAAGAAACGTTACCCAGAAGGAACTCGGGTTGAACTGGTTACCATGAGCGACCCTTACGCCCCACCAAAGGGTGCACAAGGCACGGTGTACGGAGTAGACGACATTGGTTCGCTACTGGTGCACTGGGACAGCGGTTCAAGCCTGAACGTGCTTTTCGGAGAAGATACGGTTCGCATTGTAAAAGCAGAGCCAACCTTCAAACTGGTTTACCAGAATGGCAATGAAGAAACATTCGAAACCTACAATGATGCCTGGCAGGTGATTACCGAGATGGTACTTAACCATGACCTGGTTTGGGTGGACTTCCACGCAGACAAGCAAGAAGTGACACGCATCAGAAAGGGGCTTTAGGATGAAGGTAAGCAAACGCAAGATTTACAACATTGCCAAGAAGCACATCTACGGCTTGCCTGAGAGAGGCGACCTGAAAGCACATAACAGTGACCATGAAGATTTCCTCGACATTGCCGTGTGGAGCCTCGAGGCGGCGTTAATCGCCGCCTACGAGCAAGGCAGAAAGGATGGTCAAAATGACACCAAGAGTTAAGAAACAAATCATTGCCATTCAGGAGTCAGGGTTAGCAAACATGCTTGATACCTGCTACGTGCAACGCTTAGCCCACGAACGAAACTTCTTTGACCTCGTGATTTTCATTGAGGAACACAAGAAAGAATACGTACACTTTATCATGACAGGAGATGAAGTAGATGTGGACTAATGGAGCCATTAAGATTGACGATACCAGTGTTGCATTTTGCATCAAGCATTTTGAAGAGCCAAGCGAGTTTGGAATTGACGAAGGTCGCATTTCAAAACTGGAGCTACGGGTTAAGGGAAAGATTGTCGCCAACTATGACCGTGGATGGGACATTAAACCCGCCGATGAAACAGTCGAGAAGGAACTGCAATATGTGCTTGCGACTTATAACTAAAAATTTGAAGAACAGCTTTCGGGCTGTTTTTCTCTTGGAAAGGAGTGGTGCGGTTGCCTTTGAAGAAATATAAGCCGACCAAGTTTAAGGCCAAGACATCCAAATATAATGAAGATCTCGCTGACTATGCAGTAAACTTTATCGAGTGCCTAAGTCATACTAAAGGAACGTGGGCAGGAAAACCATTTGAACTCCTTGATTGGCAAGAACAAATCATTCGTGACTTGTTCGGAACGGTGAAACCAAATGGCTACCGGCAATTCAATACAGCCTACATCGAAATCCCTAAGAAGATGGGGAAATCTGAATTAGCAGCTGCAGTTGCTCTTTTGCTTACTTGCGGGGACGGAGAAGAACGTGCCGAGGTTTATGGCTGTGCAGCAGATAGGCAACAAGCTTCCATCGTATTTGAGGTGGCTGCCGATATGGTTCGGATGTGTCCGGCTCTCAATAAGCGAGTGAAAATCCTTGCCTCGCAGAAACGAATTGTCTTCAAGCCAACAAATAGCTTTTATCAAGTTCTATCAGCCGAGGCTTATTCCAAGCATGGCTTTAATATCCACGGAGTGGTCTTTGATGAGCTGCACACTCAGCCCAACCGTAAACTCTTCGATGTAATGACGAAGGGTTCAGGGGATGCACGTACGCAACCCCTCTATTTCCTTATCACGACTGCGGGTACAGATACCAATTCCATCTGTTACGAAACGCATCAGAAGGCACTCGATATTATTGACGGTCGTAAACATGACCCAACATTCTATCCTGTGATTTATGGTGCGGATGAAGCAGACGATTGGACGGATCCAAAAGTCTGGAAGAAAGCCAATCCGTCACTGGGTATCACGGTTGGAATTGATAAGGTAAAGGCAGCTTGTGAGTCAGCCAAGCAGAACCCTGCCGAGGAAAACTCATTCAGACAGTTGAGGCTGAACCAATGGGTGAAACAAGCCATTCGGTGGATGCCGATGGATAAATGGGATGCTTGTGGATTCAAGGTTGATGAGAAGTCGCTTGAGGGACGTGTCTGTTATGGCGGGCTTGACCTCTCAAGTACGACCGATATTACGTCTTTTGTGTTGGTGTTTCCACCAGAGGATGAGGACGATAAGTTTGTCGTATTGCCATATTTCTGGATACCCGAGGACACTCTTGACCTCCGAGTGAAACGTGACCACGTTCCTTATGACTTGTGGGAGAAGAAAGGGTGGCTCAAAACAACCGAGGGGAATGTAGTCCATTATGGTTTTATTGAAACCTTCATCGAAGAATTGGGTGAAAAGTACAACATCCGAGAAATTGCCTTTGACCGTTGGGGTGCAGTGCAGATGGTTCAGAACCTTGAAGGCATGGGTTTTACAGTTGTACCATTCGGACAAGGGTTCAAGGATATGAGTCCACCGACTAAAGAGTTGATGAAACTCACCCTCGAGCAGAAAATTGCTCATGGTGGTCATCCAGTCTTGCGTTGGAACATGGATAACATTTTCATTCGCACTGACCCAGCAGGAAACATCAAAGCTGATAAAGAAAAATCAACGGAGAAGATTGATGGAGCAATTGCGACTATTATGGCACTCGACCGTGCAATCCGCTGTGGGAATAATAATGCGGCAAGTGTCTATGATGATAGAGGCTTGCTGTTTTTGTGAGATTTATATCATCTTTTCAGGTTTCATGATAAAATCTTCTTATCAGAATATACGATTGATGAGGGAGGAAAATCGCTTGACTGTACCTGATAGAGAAAAACGCATAGAAATGGCTGAGGTAGCAAATAAGAGTCCTAATAAACTAGAAAGCATAACTGAGCTGAGGGAAATAATCGGAAAGCTACAGACCGCTAAGATTAAAGTGGATAAGATTTTTCAGTGTGATTTATCTAAGAAACCTGATAAGGCGTTTAAGAAATCGTTCGAAGGTTTATCGATGAAGTCAAAAGACTACCACTATGCCTGGATAGGCTTGACAAAGGATAACGTTGCAGTTGTAGTCGGGCGTTCAAGCTATTCAAAAAAAGCACGAATCGCATTTGGCGACCTATTTAAGGAATACTCTGTTTTTGGTTCAGTCTCGCAAAACATAATCCTTAAATTAGCTTTGAGCCAAGGAAAATTCAAAGTATTGGAAGATGCAAATGACAAGCTCAATTCATTTATAACTTCAGCGTATATCATCCCTCTTGATGTTGATGAGATTAAGGAATCAAGTGAACTTGAAAGAGAAATTGGCGATGCGTTATTGAAAGAAAACAAAACTATTTTGAACATGTTTTCTCACGAACTATATTAAGGGGCATCTCAACTGAGGTGCTTTTTTGATACTCAAAAATCTGGAAAGGAACTAATCAATGGGAATATTTAACCGACTCTTTAAGTCAAGAGACAAACCGATGAACCAAACCATTAGCTCGCCATACCGTTTTATGTTTGGTGGGACAACGGCTGGAAAAGTCGTAACTGAACAAAGCTCCATGCAGATGACGGCTGTATATTCTAGTGTCCGTATCTTAGCGGAGGCGGTCGCAGGCTTGCCATTACATTTTTATAAATACCGAGAAGGCGGGGGAAAAGAGAAAGCTCTGGATCATCCGTTATATTTTTTGCTCCATGATGAGCCAAATAGCGAGATGACCTCATTTGTCTTTCGTGAAACGCTCATGACCCATTTATTGCTTTGGGGAAATGCTTATGCTCAAATCATCAGAAACGGCAAAGGTGAAGTGGTGGGCTTGTATCCACTAATGCCTGACAAAATGACGGTCAATCGCGACCAAAACAAAGAGATTTACTACCTCTACACGGTAGATTCCGGACCACAAGTCAGGCTTTCCAAGTCAGAAGTCCTTCATATTCCTGGGCTTGGATTTGATGGTTTGGTAGGATATTCGCCTATTGCCATGGCTAAGAATGCGATTGGTATGGCTATTGCCTGTGAGGAATACGGAGCTAAGTTCTTTGCGAATGGAGCTAATCCCGGTGGTGTGCTTGAACATCCGGGAACATTAAAAGACCCAGTCCGCATACGTGAAAGTTGGAATGCAACCTTTGGGGGTTCGTCCAACGCCAGTAAGGTAGCTGTACTTGAAGAAGGGATGAAATACAGCCCCATATCGATTTCACCAGAACAAGCGCAGTTCCTTGAAACAAGGAAATTTCAAATAAACGAGATAGCTCGAATTTTCAGAGTGCCACCACACATGGTTGGTGACCTTGAGAAGTCGAGCTTTTCAAATATCGAGCAACAGTCCCTAGAATTTGTGAAGTACACACTCGATCCTTGGGTGATGAGGTGGGAACAGGCAATGACGAAAGCCCTCCTATCACTTGATGAGAAGAAAGAGTACTTCATCAAATTCAATGTGGACGGACTCCTTCGTGGCGATTACCAATCACGCATGAACGGTTATGCGACAGGACGTCAAAACGGGTGGATGTCAGCTAACGATATTCGAGAACTTGAAAACCTCGACCGCATTCCAGAAGAGGAAGGTGGGGACTTGTATCTCGTGAACGGCAATATGCTCCCACTGAAAGATGCTGGGGCATTTGCCACAAAAACTAACGAACAGGAGGAAGAAAACCAAGATGAAGAAGTTTTGGAAGTGGGTGAATCAGACACCGAAAAATCTGACGACACCCGAAACGCAGGAGTGCCAAGAGCCAAGCCAAATCTCCGACCGAACCCTTTACCTCAACGGACAAATCGCCGAGGTTAGTTGGTTTGATGATGACATCACACCTCAGCTATTCAAAGATGAGCTGATGAGTGGCGACGGGAACATCACGGTCTGGATTAATAGCCCGGGTGGGGATTGTGTGGCAGCCGCTCAGATTTATAACATGCTAAAAGAATACTCGGGTGACGTGACGATTAAGATTGACGGACTTGCGGCTTCGGCTGCCTCAGTAATTGCGATGGCAGGCGACAAAGTGGTCATGAGTCCTGTTGCTATGATGATGATTCACAATCCGTCCACGGTTGCGTTTGGTGACCGAGTGGATATGCAGAAGGCAATGGCAATGCTTGATGAAGTGAAGGAAAGCATCATCAATGCTTATGAAATCAAGACAGGCATGAGTCGAACTAAATTGGCCCATATGATGGATGCCGAGACGTGGATGGATGCGAGGTCAGCGGTTGATTTAGGTTTTGCGGATGATGTTGACGGCAAGGTTGACGAAGACCTACCTAAGATGACTTTCTCGGAAACCACGGTTATGAATTCACTCATGGATAAAATCGCCAAGCGCTGTCGCATTAAGCAAGCTGCACCAAAAGATGAACCAAAACCAACAAACACTGTCCTAGCCGCTAATTTAGATGAGCGGCTTAATTTAATGAAAACATGGAGGGATTAACCTATGAACCAAATTCAAGAATTGATGGAAAAACGTAAACTTGCATGGGAAGGCGCTAAAGCCTTCGTTGAAGCGAAGAAAGACAAAGACGGCTTGATGTCCGATGAAGATGCCAAGACTTACTCTGAAATGGAGAAAAAGGTCGCCAACTTCACGAAAGAAATCGAGCGTATGCAGTCTATGGAAAATATGGAGCGTGAAATGGCTAAACCAATGTCTGAACCTTTGACCTCGCAACCTATGCAAGCTGAAAATAATAACGACAAAACGAAAAAGACTGGTCGCGCTTCAAACGAGTACAAGGAAGGCGTTCTTCAAGCCCTTCGTTCAAATTTCCGCCAAGTCTCAAACGTCCTTCAAGAAGGAGTTGATGCTGCCGGAGGTTACCTCGTGCCAGAGGAATACGACAAACGCTTGATTGACGGATTAACTTCTGAAACCATCATGCGCTCACTTGGAACAACGATTACAACAAGTGGTGAACATAAAATCAATATTGCAGGTAACAAACCGGCAGCTTCATGGATTGAAGAAGGTGGCGAGTTAAGCTTTGGGGATGCAACCTTCGACCAAATCTTACTTGATGCTCACAAATTTCATGTGGCAATCAAGATTACTGATGAGTTGCTTTATGATAATGCCTTCAACCTCGAAAGCTATATCATCGACCAATTTGCTAAAGCACTATCCAATGCCGAAGAAGATGCCTTCTTGAATGGTGACGGTGTAGGTAAACCACTCGGAATCTTTGCAGAAACTGGTGGGGGTCAAGTTACGGTGACAACCAACACGCAAAGCTCTATTACGGGTGATGAATTAATCAACCTCGTTTATGCTTTGAAACGTCCATACCGTAAGAATGCGAAGTTCATCATGAACGACCAGACTATTGCTTTACTCCGCAAACTCAAAGACAACAATGGTGCTTACTTATGGCAACCAGCCGTTCAAGCAGGTGAACCTGATCGCCTTTATGGTTATCCAGTTTACACGTCTGAGTATGTACCCACGGTGGCTGCCGGCAAACCAGTCATTGCCTTTGGTGATTTTAGCTACTATAACATCGGAGACCGTGGTGTGCGTTCATTCGACCAACTTCGTGAACTCTTTGCGGGCAATGGTATGGTTGGTTTCCTTGCCAAAGAACGTGTGGACGGAAAACTCGTCTTGCCTGAAGCTGTTCAAATCTTGAAGATGAAAGCATCCGCTTCAGCATCATAGGAGTAGGCCTATGAGCGATTTATTTGAAAAGGTAAAAGCCAATCTCATACTCGAGCATAATGAAGATGATGAGCTGTTGGAACGATTGATTCTGACGGCTCTTTCCTATGCCGAAAGCTACCAACACTTAACGGAAGGCTATTATTCGGAAAATGAAATCCCAGCCACGACCGAACAAGCCATTATTATGCTTGTCAGTCACTTCTATGAAAGTCGCGACGGGTCAACGGCGGGTTTCTTTTCGGATAATGTCAATGCGAGTGGCCAAGTTTGGAATACAGTCAATCTGTTACTCAGGCTAGACAGGCGGTGGCAAGTATGAGTTTTGGAAAGATGAATCAACGCATTCAGATAGTGAAAACAGTCAACCGTAAAGACAGTGCAGGTTTTGTGAGCAAACAAGATGAGGTCCTGGCAAGCATTCGGGCTTACAAGGAAGAGAAGAATGCCACCGAAAAGTGGGTAAACCTTGCGACCTTTAGCTCAGCGACTTGTTTGTTTCGTCTGAGGATCATCCCGAACCTCACTGTCACGACTGAAATGGTTATCTTATCTGACAATGAAAGGTATCAAATTATTTCAGTAGAAAACGTCAGAAATCGAGACATGTACCTCGAGGTGCTGACCACGAAAGTTGAGGTGAGTGCAGATGGCTAGGGCAATGATGAAGATGCCTGAGGACTTTTTGATGAAGGTCTCAAGACTTGAAAACAAGACGGATGAAATCTTGCCACGAGTGTTGGAGAGCGGTGCGGAGGTGGTTGAATCCAAAGTGCGAACCAATCTTTCGGCAGTTGTTGGTGCGAATACCAAGGATGAAAGTCGGTCAACTGGTGAGCTTGAACGAGCACTTGGTACATCACAAGCCCGTCAAGATAAGGACGGGAACTGGAATATCAAAGTTGGTTTTGACGAATCACGGTCTGACGGTGATTCCAATGCCAAGATAGCGAATATCCTTGAATACGGTCGTCACGGTCAAGCGCCTAAACCATTCTTGAAACCTGCGAAGTCGCAATCAAGGAAATCTTGCATTGAGACCATGAAGGCGAAATTGGAAAGCGAGGTGGAGGGGATTTGACGATATTAGAGGAACTGAACGACCTACTATCGAACCTCGATATTCCAGTTGAAATGGGTGAATTCAGTGGTCCGGCTCCTGACGTTTATTCAGTGCTCACACCACTTTCCGAACGTTTCGAAGTCTACGGAGACAACTTGCCCACGGTTGATATTTGTGAGATTCGCATTTCACTCCTTGCCCGTGGGAACTATCTGGAATTGAAGAAACAAATAACTCAAGCCTTACTTGAAGCTGATTTCACTATCACGAATCGGCTCTTTGTCGGATTTGAGAAAGACACGAAATACTATCATGTGGCGATTGATGTCGCCAAACATTACGAAATGGAGGGATAAGATGGCTACGATTGGATTGGATCAATTATTTTATGCACCGATTACAGAGTCAGCAACCACTGGTGAAGAAACCTATGGAACACCTGTTAAACTCGCTAAAGCAGTCTCGGCTGAGCTGTCAGTTGAATTAGCAGAGGCGACATTGTTTGCGGATGACGGTGCATCAGAGGTGGTCAAAGAATTTAAGAATGGAAAATTGACACTTGGTGTTGATGACATTGGGCGTTCAGTGGCAGCTGTGCTTGTGGGCGCAACGGTCGACCAAAATGGCGTCTTGATTTCAACGACTGAGGATGGAGGTACGCCGGTTGCGATTGGTTTCCGTGCTCGTAAGTCCAACGGGAAGTATAAATACCTGTGGCTTTATAGAGTGAAGTTTGCCGTACCAAGCACAAGCCTTGCGACTAAGGGTGACGACATTACCTTCTCAACTCCAACGATTGAGGGAACAGTGATGCGTAGAAATAAACTTGATGGACAAGGCAAACACCCTTGGAAAGCAGAAGTTGACGAAAACGATACTGGGGTCGATACAGCAACCATCAGTGGTTGGTACGCAAGTGTTTATGAACCTGAATTTACGGAAGGCTAGGAGGATACCATGACAGAAGAACGAAGTGCCAAGATAACGCTTGGTGGAGATGAATATGAACTCATATTGACGACCAAGGCAACCAAAGAAATCGCAAGTCACTATGGTGGATTGGAGAACTTAGGTGAGAAATTGCTTAAGAGCGAGAACTTTGAACTAGCCCTTGATGAAATCATCTGGCTGATTACCTTGTTGGCTAACCAGTCTATCAAGATTCACAACTTGAAAAATAAAGACGACAAGAAAGACGAACTCACGACTGAGTATGTGGAGCTGTTGACCTCACCACTTGAACTAGCTGAATACAAATCAGCAATCACCGAAGCAATGTTCAAAGGAACAGCTCGGAACATTGAGAGTGAGATTGAAACAAAAAACAAAGCAGGCGAGTAAGTGACGTTGAAACATTTACTCGCCTTTACTATTACGGAACAGTTCAAATGGGCATGACCTCAGATGACTTTTGGTTCTGCCCGCTTGGGCTGTTTCTTGATTTATGGGAATGTCATAAGCAGTTCACGGGCATCAGCAAACCGAAAGTTGAGATGTTCATTGATGATGTGATTCCAAGTGGGATTTAATTGATAGTTTGTGTTTAAAATATTCCAAGTGTTATAATTTATATATATTATTGAAGAGATTCTGAGGAGGCTATGCTATGGATTACAAACTTTTTCAGGAACATAGAGAAACTAAGTACGGCATTCATTTAGTTGAAGAAACTTCACTTTATACGCTTGTGTATTCGATTTTTCATTTGAATGATACCGGAAAAGTAATTGTAGCAATTGCAATGAATCCAAGAGGCAATAAACCGATAAGCGAGGAAGAAAATCGTATAAATAATGTGAATTCTCAAAATGTTACTAAGTTGGAGCCAACTAGAAGAACCGCACTGTATCGTTTTTCTGACTTATTCGGATATAAATCTTTCAAAGAATTAATTCAGGTAGATATTTTTTCCAAACGAACAATTCAATCCAAGCAATTAGATTATGAAATTCGGAATGCTGTCGATAGAACTGAATTAGATAGATTGATTGGATTCAATAACTATGAAACTATAAAAGCGGAAGTTGAAAAAGCTGACTATGTTTTACTCGATTGGGGAGCAGGTATTCCATGGGAAAAATTTAGTGACTATAGAGATGAGTTATATCAACTTTTTGAAAATAACTTTGAAAAATGTTTTTGGTTTGGAGCAACATCTGCTGGATCCCCTAAACATCCAAATTTCCATGGGGAAAAAAGACTACAAAAAATAGAAAAATCTGAGCTAAAAAGAATTTTCTACAAAAAATAAAACATGTCGATTAAGACTGCTTAGGCGGTCTTTTTTCATGCCTAAAACAGGGAGGGGGTGAGGTTTCATGGCAGATAACTTTGGTTTGAAGATTGGTGTTGAAGGAGAAAAGGAGTTCAAGAACTCCCTCCGAGAAATTAACCAATCATTCAAGGTGCTAGGCTCAGAGATGAAGTTGGTATCGTCTGAGTTCGATAAAAATGACAAAAGCATTCAGGCAGTTTCCGCTCGAAATGCCGTCCTCAATAAATCCATTGATGCTCAGAAGGAGAAAATTAGCACCCTTGAAAGTGCTCTTCAAAATGCCTCCGACAGCTTTGGTGAAAATGATAAGCGAACCCAGAACTGGGCAATCCAACTCAACAATGCCAAAGCTCAACTGAATGGTATGGAGCGAGAACTTGCGACCAACGAGAAGGCACTCGATTCTATGGGACAAGAAGAGGTGGACGTCACCAAAGAAACGGATAACCTTGGCAATGAACTCAAGGATACGGGTGATGAGGCTGAGAAGTCTGGTGGCAAATTTGAGAAGTTCGGTGGTGTCCTTAAAGGCATTGGTGCAGCCATGGGAGCAGTTGCTCTTGCAGCAGGTGCTGCCGCAATTGAATTAGGTAAACAAGTGGTATCAGCTTATGCCGACTATGAACAATTAGTCGGTGGGGTTGATACCCTTTTTGGTGATGCATCAAAGACAGTTCAAAAGTCAGCGGATAATGCTTTCAAAACAGCCGGGATGTCCGCAAACGAATACATGGAAACTGTCACAGGTTTCTCGGCCAGTTTGATACAGTCGTTAAATGGTGACACAGCCAAAGCTGCTGGTGTCGCTGACCAAGCTATCACCGACATGAGCGATAATGCCAACAAAATGGGCTCGAATATGTCTGATATCCAAAATGCGTATCAAGGGTTTGCTAAGCAGAATTATACGATGCTGGACAACTTGAAGTTAGGTTATGGCGGGACAAAAGGTGAGATGGAACGACTGCTTGCTGATGCGGAGAAAATCACAGGCAAGAAGTATGACCTGTCAAACTTCGCAGATGTGACCGAAGCGATTCACGCCATTCAAACAGAAATGGGTATCACAGGAACGACTGCCAAAGAGGCGACTGAAACCATTAGCGGTTCGATTGATGGCATGCAGTCGGCAATTTCTAACCTCATGGCAGGACTCGGAAATGCCAATGCGGATATTGGCTCACTCGTTGGAAACGTAGTCGTGTCATTCCAAAATGTGCTCAAGAACATCATTCCTGCCATTGAAAATATCGTCTCCGCCTTGCCTGCGGTGATTGATGCGGTCATTGGAGCGATTGGGCAGCTATTACCAACTTTGCTCGAGGCAGTGACTTCCTTGTTCTCCCAAGTTTTGCAGACAATTCTAGGCTTATTACCAACCTTAATTCCAGTAGTGGTTCAAGCCGTCTTAACGATTGTGCAAACTTTGATTGAAAATCTGCCACTCCTCATCAATGCCGCCTTTCAGTTAGTAACGACACTCATTCAAGGTATCGGGGAGGCTTTACCTGAACTGATCCCGATTACCATTCAAGCGATTATCACAATTGTGAATGGTTTGATTGAGAACTTGCCGTTACTCCTTGATGCAGCTCTCCAACTAATCATGGGACTGGCTCAAGGGTTGATTACGGCTTTACCGATTTTGATTGGTGCTTTGCCACAGATTATTACGGGAATCGTGAACTTCATTATCAGTTCTATTCCCATCATCATGCAGACTGGTATTCAGCTCTTGACCTCGTTGGTATCGGCATTGCCTGATATCATCAATTCGATTGTAGCTGCCATTCCAGTGATTATTCAAAACATTTTGAATGCGGTGATTGGTGCAATTCCTCAGCTGATTGATGCAGGGATTCAACTGTTAGTTGCCTTGATTGGTGCTTTACCACAAATCATCACAACCATTGCGAACGCTCTGCCCCAGATTATCAATGCTATTACAGGCACGTTGATTGGAAATATCGACAAGATTATCCTTGCCGGTGTGCAACTGTTAGTAGCGCTGATTCAGAACTTGCCAGCCATTATCTCGGCAGTTGTGAAGGCGGTCCCTCAAATTATCACTGGACTCGTGAATGCCTTTGGAGAGTACATCTCGACAATGGGCAATATCGGGCTTAATCTGATTAAAGGCTTGTGGAATGGTATTGCTGATGCAGCGGGTTGGCTTAAAAGTAAAATCTCAGGGTTCTTTGGTGGCGTGGTAGACAGTATCAAGGATTTCTTTGGGATTCACTCGCCTTCTACTTTGTTCCGAGATGAAATTGGGAAGAACATGGCGCTAGGGATTGGTGTTGGTTTCGATAAGGAAATGACTGGTGTGGCAAAAACCATGTAAGATGCTATTCCAACGAAACTTGATATGCCAAACTTCGATATTGATACGGGTATCCATACAGCAATCGACAGCAACTTCTCTATGCTTGATTTAGGAGCTAAGGTGGATGCATTGACTAATATCACGAGTGAAATGTTACCAGCCTTGCTTAAAGCTATGGACATCAAGATTACTCTTGATGATGGAACGCTTGTTGGTCGCTTGGCTCCTGAAATAGATAAGAGTTTAGCTGTTTTGAAGCGTAGAAATTATGCTTACTAATTAAGGAGTAAAAGCGCCGTTTTCTATTTTGATGTATAATTTAAATACACGAAATAGGAAACGGAGAGTTATTATGGGGAATATTATTGATGATGTCATGGGGCATATTACTCCAATTGACAAAAAAGAAGTTGATGAATTTAAGTTGCTTGTATCAGAGGAGGCATTTCTGACAGAAAATCGTGATAAAATCACGTTTTCAGAAGGTTTCCCACCGGAATTAGCAGGAGCAATTAGCGGTTTGGGTGCTGGTGCTGTTGGTGTAGGGGTTGTGTTTGCCGTGTTTGCCGGAATGAGCGGCGCGGAGATTATGGCGGCGCTTGCTGGATTTGGCGTTGCTGGAGCAGTTGGAGGAATCGCAAGTATTGCTGCTGTAGTGGCTGCGCCTATCGTTATTGTAGGTGGAGGTGTGTTCCACGTTGCCAATCAGAATAAGCTAGGTCATGAGTTGGAACGACTGTTTAAAGAATCAATCAAATTTGAAAAACAACTTGCCAATGACGAAAGAGAAAATGTTAGAGGCTTGATTCTAGCTACAAACGAATATCGTAAAAAGCTTGCTAATAAGCATCATGATTTGAAGAAGTATGTTTAAATGTGCTTCATAATAATAACCAAAGATCGCTTTGCGGTCTTTTTTTATGCCCAAAAGGAGGTGGTAGCTTGAATGCGTTTATTTTAGATGGAACAATCAACTCACGGACTGACCTTGGCCTTCGCATTACGCAAGTTCCTGTGATTCCAACAACGGAACGTGTGATTGAAAACATTGAGGTGGATGGGCGAGAGGGAGATTTGACCTTGTTCAAGGGTTGGAAAGACATGACGTTTAACCTGAAAGCCGTCATCTGGGCAAAGGACGTGTGGACGGTCTGGCGAACTATCTTTCCACAAATCTTGAATGCCAAGACTGTCAGCTTTTCAAATGATCCGACTGTCTTTTATAAAATGAAAACCGTTAAGGCGAGTGGGCTATCTCAAGTACTATCGACCATGTGGGAGTTTGAGCTTGAAATTACCTGCTCGCCATTTCGATATAAAGTGGGTGTTCCGCTCATCAATCGAACCTCGTCAGGAACGGTGACAAATAGCGGTAACGTCTTTTCGCTGCCACGAATCAAGGTATATGGCAGTGGAACAAGGACGTTGACCATCAATGGCAAACCTATTGTTCTTAACCTTCAATCAGAATATTTGATTATCGATAGCGAATTAAAGGAATGTTACTACGGAGATGTGGCAACAAATAATCTAATGACAGGCGATTTTCCTGAATTTCGAGTGGGCTCTAATACGGTCACGCTAGGAACAGGAATATCCAAAGTCGAAATCGAACCGAGGTGGCGATACTTATGATGATTTTATATGAGAAAACTGAATCAAACTTCAATCATAATGGTCTCGCTGTCCTTGATGGTGTTGTCGTAAGCCCTGTTGTTACCGAACAACTCAATGGGCTTTTTTCTTTGGAATTTGACTATCCCATTCATGCCAAGGCGAGCGACAAACTTCGACCAGAGATGATTGTGAAATGTCCTGTGCCTGAACTTCAAGACCAACTCTTTCGAATCGTAGAACGTGATGATTCACTAGGAGGTTTGGTTCATATCGTGGCGCATCATATCTTTTACGACTTGGCAAAGAACCTCATTGAAGATACCTATATCGTGAATAAAAACGGGAGTGGTGCGTTGACACAGTTACTCGGTGCAACCACTGTCCCTCATAGTTTCTCGGGCACGTCCAATATAACTACGGTCAACAACGTCCGCTTAGTGCGATTGAATCCAGTCGAAGTCTTGCTTGATAGTGATTTGGATAATGGCTATCAAGCACGGTTCGGTGGTGAGATTGTCCGAGATAACTATTCGATTTCTATGCTTGCCCACCGAGGCAGTGACAATGGTGTCCAAATTCGAGACAAGAAGAATCTGACAGGTTACAAGTCGGATTTAGACTATTCGTCTATCGTTACTCGCATCATGCCGGAAGGATATGATGGTTTATTCTTGCCAGAAAAATATGTTGATAGCCCACTCATCAATAGCTATGTCAGCCCTAAAATCAAGATCACCAAGTATGACAACGTCAAAGTAGGAGATGAAGAAGGCGAGTTTGCGACCAAGGATTTGGCTTATGCGGAACTCAGGCGACTTACGGCACTGGAATTTACGGTATCTCATATTGATAAACCGACTGCGACTTATGATGTAGAGTTTGCCCCACTTGAGCGAACAGAGGAATATAAGCAGTTTTCAAGTCTTGAGACGATTAATCTAGGCGATATCGTCTCTGTCACTCATGCAGAGGACGGCTTTAGTGTGACCGCTCGAATGGTTGAGTACAGGTATGACCCCATTTTGAAAGCATTCATTTCTATCACGCTTGGGAACGTCATGCCGAAGTTCACCGATGTGGCAAAGGACATCAAGAAAGTCGATACCAAAGTGGAACAAGCCAAAGATGATGCCAACTATGCTTTGACTGCCGCCAATGGTAAGAACACCAACTTTTATGGTCCGGATACGCCAGCCAATCCAAAGTTAGGGGACGTTTGGTACAAAGAGAATGGCGACAAACTTGAAATGTGGGTTTATGAAAGCCGTGACGGGGTGACTCAATGGTATGCACTGGCCAATGACCTGACAGCAGTAGAAGTAAAACAAGCAGTTGCTCAAGCTCAGGAAGAATCAGCTGATGCGCTTGAAAAAGCCAATAACGCCTTTGATGAGGTAGTGAACGCCTTGGAAAATGCAAATCAAGCCAACGCAACGGCAAATTCTGCCAGCCAAGTCGCTGACTCAGCCTTTAACAAATCCGTGAAATCGTCAGTGGTCACTTATGCGGTCGGAACAAGTGGGACAACCGCCCCAACGTCGGGGTGGCAAAGTACCGTGCCATCCGTTTCTTCAACCCAGTATCTTTGGGCGAGAACTGTGTTTACACTTCAGGACAACTCTGCGACAACTTCGTACTCGGTTTCAAAGCAAGGCGTAAAAGGCGATAAAGGGGATACAGGCGCCACTGGAGCAACGGGTGCGACAGGTAGTCCAGGTACTCCGGGGCAAAATGCGCCTACGATTACATCAGTTCGAGAGCAGTTTTACCTCTCAACCTCAAATACCACTCAAACAGGTGGCTCGTGGTCAAACACCATTCCCACTTGGTCGAGTGGCAAGTATTACTGGACGAGAGTGGTGACGACTTACTCGGATAGCTCAACTACAACCTCAACAGCCGTTCTTGACCAAGGGTTGAATCAATCATTGGTATCGGCTCTTGAAGCCAAATCTGCGACTGAAACATTAACCACTACCGTAAATCAGCATGCCACAAAAATTGAACTGGCTGCGACCAACATTGCCAACCTTCAAGGGCGAATGACGACAGCTGAGTCGACACTCACCGTTCAGGCAGGTCAGATAGCTGCCAAAGCGAGCCAAACTTCGGTGGATAGCTTAACTGGCAGAATCACAAGTGCTGAGGCAAGTCTGACAGTTCAAGCAGGGCAAATCGCATCAAAGGCAAGTCAAAGTTCCGTTGATGCGTTGACAGGGAGGGTGACATCAGCCGAAACATTGATTCAACAGACTTCTGATACCATGCTCTTGAAAGTCTCGGAACTTCAAGATGAAATCGGTATTCCCTTCAAAGTGAAGAATTGGGAACAGGGGTCGCTTAACACGAGTGATGGTTCAGAGATAACTGCCACGAACCATATCCGCTCAGAGTTCATTTATGTGGAGTCAGGTGATAAGTATATTGCTCAACGAAGAGATGGAACGTCAGTCACGTCTTACTATCACTTTTATGGTTTCACCTTGCCCTATGTGGACTATGTGCCAGCCCCCAAGCAGTATGTCGAGAAGTTGGCTGTTGGAACGTATGACAACACCACAATCCTTGATTACCTCAATTCAAAAAATGTCGAGACCTTGTCTATCACTGGCTCAGTAACATCAAACCCATATGCCTCAGCTGAGGACTATCTGGCAATTTACAAATTACCTTTAGGCGGTCGAGTTTTTCCGAACACCATCACTTGGAATGGTCGAAAAGACACGTCCGACAATATCGTCCTACTTTATATCGGCGGTGTGTGGGAGCAGATTGATGTGGTTACAAATAGCAGTAACGCTATCCACCAATGGACATTATCTGATTCACAGATTGCGGGTATGCCAACAGATGCGATTTATATTGCCTTCTTCTCAATCAAGAATGGTTCGTATGCGGGGATTTATAATGCGACCACTTCACCATTTACCATGAACCCGATGGACGACGAGTCAGCTTATGTACAAGTTTCCTATCAAAGCTCATCAAGCGCCGTGACCGTTCCAAGCAATGCACTCAAGATGAGGGTGCGAGTGAACACCACGACTAAGCCTGATGATTATGATGGGAATGTCTTCTCAACTACAGCAAGAGCGGATTACTCCAAAGCCAATACTGTCTATTCAGCAATCTTCATGCAAAAGGACATCATCAACCTTCGAGTTGGAAAAGGGGATGTGATCAACCAAATCAACCTCTCGCCTGAAAGCATCCTGATAGCCGGAAATAAAGTCCATATCACAGGTCAGACCACGATTGATAGTGGAATTATCACATCAGCCATGATTGGCTCTGCCGCCATTACCACAGCGAAGATTGCGGATGCGGCTATTACAAGTGCTAAAATTGCTAGTCTTGATGCAGGGAAGATTACAACAGGAACGCTATCTGCAAGTCGCATAGCCGCCAGTTCCATTACGGCTGATAAGCTCGCTGCTAATATTCTAACTGCAATTACAGCAAGTAATTCCATCCGAATCACAGGGACAACCATTGGCTATTACTCAGGAAGTACACTCGTCACAGAAATTAACTCACAGGGAATGACAATCAGGCGTGGTGGCACAACAGTCGGAACGATTGGTGCGAATAACATCAGCGGTCATAGTGATTGGCGAGGGCTCGTGTTTGACCTTGAGTATGGTACAGAATACATGGCTTGGGCGCACATGGATAGTTCAGGTGCGAGCAGCTACACGACCAAACTCATCTGGTACTCTCGGACACTTGAAACCAATAAAGAGAAGGGATTTCATTTTGATGATGATGTCTGGCTTAACGGCACGATTAAATTATCAGGTGGGCATACGATTAGCCTGAATGGCATTACCTTCAGCTCGTCACTTTATACTCGAATTGGGAATAGCGGTGGTAGTGCGCAGGTATTGCTTTTAACGGCTCAAACTTATTCCTTGGAGATGATGGCACTTGGGTTGACTTTGGTCTCATCCGTGAAATCTGTAAAAAGCTTGCAGGGCGAACGATTGCCTTGCCAACTGGTTTTAACAGTAACGGGACTGCCAGTGGTTGGTATAATGCTCAGTCGTTTAACTCTATGACGACATATTCATAATGGGAGGCAAGTATGGAAAATGAAGAAGAATTAGTGGTTTTGCCACATGTTGAAACAGTCGAGGAACCTGAATCATGCACCACAGATATGGTTGAATTATTGACCTTGGTCGTTGATGACCTCTGCGTGCAAGTCGGGAAATTGAAGGAGGAACTCAAGAATGTTACGGATTAGAAATGAAGAATTGGTGGAGGTGATTACCTTTCTCGAAAGCTTTGAGCTGACACCGAAAATCAGTCGGGTGCGAACGAAACTCGTCAAGCTCATCCGAACCAAGATTGATGAGCTGTATAAGGATGAGGTTGAACTTTTAGAGCGTTTTGGGAAGAAGGATGATTCAGGAAACCTTATTCAAGATAACGGGAACTTCTTACTTTTACCCGAAACCGCAGCCGAATACCATAAAGAAAAGGCAGATTTGTTAAATGAGGATTCCGTCATTGATGTAGCGGAACTTCAGGACAAACTGCCTTTATTGATTGGTGGCTTGGAAGATAGCGAGGTCAAAGTTTCAGGCAAAGATGCTGAGACCTTAGAACTCATCTTGGAATTATTGGAAAAAGAAGTTAAAGGCATTTAGGCGAAAGTCTAGATGCCTTTTTCAATACAGAAACGGAGGAATGAGATGATGAAACAGACATGGAATTTGATTCAGACAGGCTTTGTGGCAACAGGTGGTCTTGTCGGTTGGTATTTGGGAGGTTTTGATGCCTCACTTTATACCTTGCTTGCCTTTGTGGTGGTTGACTACATCACAGGGGTCTTGCGTGCGATCAACGAGAAGAAGGTCTCAAGTCGAATTGGGGCAAAGGGCATCACAAAGAAGATTTTGATTTTCTTGCTCGTTGGTGTCGGTCACATGCTTGACTTGGAGCTTAAAACAGGGAACGTCCTACGTGATGCAGTGATTTTCTTCTACATCTCAAACGAGGGAATCTCACTACTAGAAAATGCCGTAAGCATAGGTTTACCTGTGCCAGAGAAAGTCAAAGAAGCTCTCAAGCAATTACATGGTAAGGAGGACAACGAAAATGGGAATTAGTAGCTTTGCAACTAAATACGGCTTTCAATCTTTCCCTCACTACACATCGGGTCGTAGTGGGGCGAAGGTCAACAAAATCGTCATTCATCACATGGCGGGAACGAATTACGACATTGTGCCAAGTATCTGGCAGACGCGTGAAGCATCCGCTCATTATGGTATTGGTAAAAACGGAGAAATACGTGCTTATGTGGATGAAAACAATACGGCATGGCATGCGGGGAATTGGAATGCTAATATCTCAAGTATTGGGATTGAAAACTGTAACGCCACAGGTTCTCCTTCATGGAATATCAATCAAGCCACAATCGATGCCTGTGCAAAGTTGGTGGCAGACATTGCTAAACGTCATGGCTTGGGGAAACTAGTAGTGAATCAGAACCTGTTCCCTCACAGCTATTTTTCAAACACATCTTGTCCGGGGATGCTTTTAGGTAAACTCCAGTACATTGCGGACAAGGCAAATGCGATTAATAGTGGCGGAGGCTCAGCCACTCCAAGTCAGCCAACATCAAGGCTATATCGTGTTCGTAAATCATGGGCAGATGCCAAGAGTCAGGTCGGGGCTTTCAAGGATTTAACGAATGCCAAGAACTGTGCTGACCGCAATAAAGGCTACTCCGTATTTGATGAGGGTGGGAAGTTAATTTATCCCACTGGTGGTGGTTCAGCAAACACTGCTACAAAGAAACTCGTGGTTCAAGTGAATGGCTTAAACGTCCGAAATCGCCCAAGTCTAAATGGAACAGTTGTTGGTACTTACAACAAAGGTGCTACGTGGACTCTACCTAAAGACGAAAAGCTAACAATCGCTGACGGGTGGGTTTGGGCGCGTTGCCCAATTGGTTATTGTGCTGTTGGAAAGACTACCGGGAAGACTGAGCCGGATGACTATATCTTAATTTCATAAACAAGCGTAAAAGCCTTCAAGAGTGATTGATTTCATTCTTGGAGGCTTTTTTGTGTTCTATGGGTTCGATTTTTCTCCCTCCTTCGCTTATGGATGAAAGGTCAAAGAATTTACGTCAAGGGTTTACTTTTGCGGATTTTCTTTGCCTGTAACTTAGGAAGTCAAAAATATTAAATGATTACATACTCTTGACTTCTTTTGCTGAAATATAGGGGGGCGAAACCATGAATCAAGAAATAACCGAAAAAAAAGGCTATCAGATTACAGATAAAGCTATGAATGAATCATCAAGTGATAGTGATACATTTGTGCAACATCAAACTGATTTTATTTATCAGTGTACCATTATCCAATTGAAGAAATTACTTGAAAATACTCTGATAACCGTAGATGAATATCGTCAAATGGAGCAAGAAATCAGACAAGAATTATGTCCATATTTATACGAGTTATATTCTTCGTAATCGTTGCTATAATTGGGTTTATTAGCTAATATGTTACTACCAAAGAAAGAGGTGAGACAGTGAAAAAGATTACGAAAATTGATAGCCTTGCACAAGTCAAATCTAGCAAACTGAGGGTAGCAGCTTATGCTCGAGTATCCACTTCTAGTGAGGAACAACTCCTAAGCTTGGAGAATCAAAAATTGCATTACGAACAGCGAATTCTAGCCAATTCAAACTGGGAATTTGTGGAGATGTATTTTGATGAAGGGATTTCTGGCACAAAGATTGATAAGCGTGATGGATTAAAGCGACTGCTACAAGATTGCGAAAATGGAAAAGTGGATTTTATCTTAACCAAATCTATTAGTCGCTTTTCAAGAAATGCTGTAGATTGCCTAGAGATGGTCAGAAAACTCAATGACCTAAATATTTTCATTGAGTTTGAAAAGGAAAATATCAATACTCAAACAATGGATGGGGAGTTGATGCTTTCCATATTAAGTAGTCTGGCAGAAAGTGAATCAAGATCATTGTCCCAAAATACCAAATGGGGCATTGAAAAAAGATTTCAAAATGGCACTTACAAGATTGGCTATCCACCTTTTGGTTACGATTGGGTAGATGGTGTTATGGTTATCAATAAAGAACAGGCATTGGTTGTAAAAGATATATTTGCAGATGTTTTAAAAGGTACAAGTACTGGAGACATCGCTGAAAAACTAAATCAACAAGGAGTAACCACAAAACGTAGAAAAACATGGCATGGCACAACCATTCGTGGCATCATCAAGAATGAAAAATATATCGGAGATGCTTTATTTGGAAAAACATTCACGGATGATTCCTTTAAGAGAAAAATCAATCGTGGGGATAAGAACCAATATTTCATGGAAGGGCATCATTCAGCAATTATTGATGAAGAAACATTTGAGCAGGCACAACAGATGCTGGTTCAAAATGCCAAATCCAAGAATATTGTTCAAGATGATGATAAGTATCAAAATCGGTATAGTTTTTCTGGAATATTGAAATGTGGTGAATGTGGTGGAACTTTCAAAAGGAGAATCCAAACCAAGAACAAAAATGAGAAGTATGTGGCTTGGGCTTGCACGACACATCTTAAAGACAAGTATTCTTGTAGCAAGAAGTTTATCAAAGATGAACAGATAAAACTCGCATTCATCACCATGATGAACAAACTTGTTTTTTCCCATCAAATCTTGCTAAAGCCATTGCTTGCAGATTTACGAGCTACCACTTATACCGTTGATAATACTCAAATTATGGTTCTTAATGCTGAGTTAGAAAAATTGAAACAGCAACAAGATAACTTAATTCAGTTCGTTGCCAATGGTTATATTGAAAGACCAACATTTGTAAAAGAGCAAAACCAACTGGTTAAGCAGATAGATATTTTAGAAAATCAACGGAAGATGCTAACAGGTTCTATTTCCAAAGGCTTTGATAATTTGGAATGTTTAGAAGAACTGGTCAAGTTTACGAAACAAGGGAAGATGATTATTACCTTCGAGGATTCGCAGTTTGATAGCTTTGTAGATGAGGTAGTGATTCTTTCAAGAACGGAACTGGTATTCAAATTAAAATGTGGATTGAAACTAAAGGAAAGGTTGATGTAGCGATGAAACATATTCCTTACGGCTACAAAATAGTTGATGGCAAAGCTGAAATTGATGAAGAAAATGGTAAACAAGTCAAAATGTTATTTAGTAAATTTCTTGAAGGGGAATCACTTGTGACAGCCTCTAAGAGTTGCTCCTTGAATTTTACTCATAGCCAAGTTGGTCGAATGCTTGAGAAAAAAGAATATTGTGGCGATGATTTTTATCCAGAAATTATTTCAACTGAAGTTTTTGAAAAGGTACAAGAGGAAAGATTAAAAAGAGCAACCAAGTTGGGTCGGTTGAATCGAGTTAAACCAATTCTCGCAGTTGAACCATCAACAAAATTCAAGATGAATCCATGCATTGAGAAGTTCGCAGATCCTTTTGAACAAGCAGAATACATTTATAGCCAAATAGAAAGCGAGGTGCAAAGCGATGAAGAATAAAAGTGTTACCGTGATTCCTGCAACAAAACGAGTCGGAACATTAAAGGTTGATGCGGAAGAAAAGCCAAAGTTAAGAGTAGCAGCTTATTGCAGAGTTTCAACAGATAGTGATGAACAAGCATCTAGTTATGAAGTACAGGTGGAGCATTACGCAAATTTCATTAACAGCAATTCAGAATGGAAATTGGCTGGCATTTATGCAGATGATGGGATTTCGGGAACATCCACTAAGAATCGAGAAGAGTTTAATCGCTTAATACAGGATTGCATGGAAAACAAGGTCGATAGAATCATTACTAAATCCATCAGCCGATTTGCCAGAAATACCCTGGATTGTCTAAAGTACATTAGACAGTTGAAGGAGAAGAACATCCCCGTATTTTTTGAGAAAGAAAATATCGACACCATGGATTCCAAAGGGGAGATTATGTTGACGATAATGGCATCTTTGGCCCAACAAGAAAGTCAATCTTTGAGCCAAAACGTGAAGTTAGGATTACAATATCGCTACCAACAAGGTGAGATAACCATCAATCACAACAGATTTTTAGGTTACACTAAAGATGAAGATGGGCATTTGATTATTGAACCAACAGAAGCAGAGGTGGTCAAACGCATTTTCAAAGAATACCTTGAAGGTTCTAGTTTGATTCAAATTGCTAGAAACCTTGAAACTGATGGAATACTTACTGGAGCAGGAAATAAGAAGTGGGCAGGCACAACGGTCAAGGGTATTCTGGTAAATGAAAAATATATGGGAGATGCACTTCTAGCCAAGACTCATACAGTCGATTTCTTAACAAAAAAGCGAGTGAAGAACAATGGGATTGTGCCACAGTATTATGTTGAAAATTCTCATGAACCAATCATTCCAAAGACCTTATTCCTGCAAGCTCAAGAAGAAATTACTAGAAGAGCAAACCTGAAAAACAAGAAAGGATCGATTAACTACAGTAGCAAGTATGCTTTATCGGGCATTACTTACTGCGGAAAGTGTGGTGAGATTTATCGTAGACTTCACTGGAACAACAGGGGTAAGAAGTCCATTGTTTGGCGATGTTATAGCCGATTGGATAAGACCAAGTATTGTGATGCCAGAACGATTCTTGAAGAGGATTTAAAACAGGCAGTGGTTGATGGGATTAATAGAGTGTTTGCGGATGAAGGCAGAATCAAGGAGATATTGAACTCGAGCATTCGAAAACTACTGAAAGTGGATAACACTGCAGAAGTTGAAATCATTGATTCACAACTGCAGGAATTGCAACAGCAACTGCTGGAACAATCAAGCAAGAATCAAGATGTCACTAGTATTGGAGAGCAGATAGTTCAGCTGAAAGAACAAAAACAAAATATTCTTTTAGGTAAAGCAGTAAATGATAATTCAAAACAAAGAATGAATGAGATGCTTGAGTTCATAGACCAAAATGAACATAGTGGCCTTGAATACGATGAAGTATTAGTTAGACGATTGGTAGAGCAGGTGCACGTCTACGATAACTACATCAACATCAAGTTCAAATCTGGAATTAAAATAGAGGTACAAAGTTAAGGACGTTCTTTTGATTAAGGATGTTCTTTTTGTGTTTGTAGTTGCTAAAGTCTGTCATATTAATGTTTTGACTGTTATTTAACGAATGAAAATTGTATAATAGTAGGGAATGACACTTTGAGGGGGGATTAAATGAGCAAGCTAGTTGATGAAAGCATTACTATTTACGAAGCCTTAAAAAATATTGAGCAGGGAAAATATGTTATGCCTGCATTTCAGCGTCAATATGTGTGGTCGATGGAGCAGATTGAAAAACTATGGGATTCTATCCTACTAGATTATCCAATTTCAACATTTCTTTTTTGGCATGTAGATAATTCGAATATTCTACATGATACTTATTTTTGTAGTTTTTTATCAGATGTAACTTTTGATAGCAGGAAACAATCGGACAGTCCAAATTATGATTTAACAAGTATTGATACTTATTATACTGATACAGCAATATTAGATGGTCAGCAAAGATTTACATCTTTGTACCTGTCACTAATGGGGCAAGCTGGTATTAGAAAAAAATATGCAAGAAAAAATGCTGAGAAAACTCTTTCAGAATTACTTATTGAGCTTAATAAAAATAAAGTAGAAACCAATGAGGAAGAGTATAACAGCAAGAAGTTCGATGTAAAGTTCACCGATAAAATAGGAAGAATAAGCCCAACTCAATTTAAGATGAGAGATATTCTTAAAGAAGAATTCCAAAACAAAGAATCTCGTGAAGCTGAAATTGAAAAAAATATTTCCAACGTGCCACTTGATAGTAAAGAATACGCTCGAAATATTTTGACAAAACTTTGCAGTAAAATCTATGAGGAAAAGCTTATAAGATATACTGAAATATATGAAATGAATCAAGATGATGCATTAGAGATGTTTGTTCGTTTCAATAGTGGTGGACGACCTTTAAGAAAATCAGAAATTACGATGTCAATTCTTGAAGCATACTGGCCAAGTGCTAGAGAGCAGTTTGGGAAAACGCTTGTAAGAAGTTATGAAAACTTTGGAACTGATTTTATTATAAGAACGGCATTAATGCTTTATGGTGATGTCATCAAATCAAATATCACTCGTGAAATTGCAGAGAGTTTAAAGAATGATTGGAACAAATTCAAGCAAACCCTTGTTGATTTAGAGGAACTCCTGAATGAGATGAAGCTTGATGTAACAAGATATTCATCTGGTTGGAACGTACTTTTACCAATAATCTACTACATTTATTACACTCAAGAATATAAAGAAAACAAGAAGGCAATCAAAGCCTATCTGATTCGTGCAATTGTATTTACTTACTTCCAGTCTGGAACAACAGCCAAACTTCAACAAATGAAAACCAACATTAACGAATTTAACTATGAGATTACGATGGAAATGTTGGATCAAATGAATGAACTTCGTGTTACGGACGGTAAAATAGAAGATATTCTTAACGAAGAAAAGGGTAGTCGTGTTGCTGGAGAAGTTTTATATTATCTTGGACTTGATTGGACTAATAAACATTTTAAATATGAGTTAGACCACTTACATCCATTCGCTCGATTTGATACAAATAAACCACCCCAAGTAACTATTGAAAAATGGAAATTATGGCGTGGAATGAGAAATAGACTTCCAAACCTGCATCTATTAGAGGGAAGAAGTAATGCCAGTAAAAGTGATATGAGATTAATTGATTACTATAATGATATGAATGAAGTACAAAAACAGGCATTCATGGAGCAAGCTACGATTCCGAAAGATGTATCATTGGATTTTGAAGATTTTGATGTATTCTATGAAAAGCGTAAAGAAGTCTTATCCAAACATATCAGAGCATTACTACAATAATTTGTATCTAGGGGGGGAACATGAGTGGGGGATAAAATAGAAATTATAGATGAGCCTAATATACCAGAAAATGATACTGAGAACTCATTAATAATTTTCAAAACTGACATAGATAAGTACGGCAGGGATATTATGGAAATGAGTGATTTCTTTGATGGATATGTTCAGCAAATGGCAATTAAGTTAAGGGAAGACTCATCCTTAGAACTAGTACGTGATTTACCGGTAAGTAATTTAGGGATTATTAATGAGGTAGTTCATCATGCCAATATTATAATGAATCAAGGTATTACGTTAATTCCTGATTTTGATAGTTTGCCAAATGATATAAAGGAAAAATTGGGAAGTAAACTCTACAGTATCGCTGATTCAAAGCAAGTAGATGGAAATCTCCGACCAGTTATACTTGATGAAAATGGTGTTAGAATAAAAGATATAACTTTAAAGAAAATCACTAAAAAAGTTGATAATATTGAAACAGTTAGAAGCATAAGTAATCAGCTTCAAATGAAGCAAATTTACGCTAAGTTAGCTGATATACAAGAGTTTCAGATGTATCAAATTGAAACGGATAGAGATCGTGACTTTATTGTTCCTTTCTTAGATGCAAGGTCGTTAATTCTAGAATCTAAATCAAGAAAAACGAAAGATGAACAGATTCGCTTAGTTAGGGAGGCAGATGGGAAAATAAGAGCAGCTTTAGCTGCAATTTATCAGAACATTGATACTACATCTAAGAGTTTTGCTAAAAAAGTGAACTATCCATTTTTGCAACCTTTCGGTAATCAGTTAAACACTTATATGAGATTTTTGACTGATGACTTACAGTTGGCAACAAAGTATGTTGGTGTCCGAATGCAATTGTTGGAGTACATTGGAGACAGTGATGCTTCAAAAGAAGTCCTACAACAATATCATCATGTGGTATATGATTTTCTTACAAAACCTTTAACAAAAAAAGGATTGCCCGCTGCAACATTGATGCATGATTATTTTCCTTATGATAAAACTAACATTAACTGTTGGCATACATTTTCCACGGAGATGATACCAACTATTGAGTTAAATATGGAAAAACTAAGATTAAACGATAAAGACGATGTTGAAGAAGAGATATACATTGTTTCATTGGAGGATTCAGAAAATGAGTAAAGAAAAGACTTGTAAGGTATGTGGTCGAATAATAACCGATGAAAAGAACAAAACTGGATTGTGTCCAAAGCATGAAAAAGAAGGTATTAACATTCTAGGTGGTGTAGGTATTGGGGCAGGAGCTTTACTTATAGGCTTAAAAAAATATGGTCCCAAAATTGCTAGTGCTGCAATCAAAATAATAAAGAAATAAATGTGGATTTGTTCCCACAAACAACGCTATATCAAAAATAGTCGTAGAACAGTTCCCACATACAAGCAACAACCCAAAATGCCCCAAGACATCAATCTTGTCATGTCACCACATGTTGAGTGTGTAGGTCTGCTAACAAGAAAAGCTAAGAACTAGCGCTTAGAAAACGTGGTCAACGTGATTTAGCGCGTGCATACTTTCTATCTAAATGAATATTATTACAGGTAGCTGGAAAAATTAATAGCATGTATAATTTTAATAATAGAGAGAATAAAATGAAGGATAATAGGCAAGATAGAAAAAATTTTTTTCAAGATATAAACACAAACTTGAAAGAGTTGGCGAAATTCTTAGATGATAAAGAAGTCGGAAAAATTCATTATTGTAAAAAATATAGGTATTTTAAGATAGATACAGATTTTGATAATATGAGAAAAGAGCTTCAAAATAAGATTAATGATCCAATTATGAATAAATCAGATATCCAAGTAGGATGGACTGTCGAATTATGTGGAAAATCGGATAATATTACCGAAGAATTTTTTAATAGGTATATTAAAGATTTCGATTTTAAAAATGATATCAAGCATTTTGATCATAATGATAAAGTTCATAGAGGGCACTACCTAGCGAACATGTTTAAAAATTATTTGCTTAAAGATGGATTATCCTCAAAAAACACATCACATTTTTTTGGGAAAGGGAATATTAGAAATATTTATTTTCAGTCAGCCCAATCAAATACAAATAGTACTGACGTGAGAGGACAATCATATTTCGAGAACGAGATTGTTAAATTTCTCAAAGAAGATGATGGTAGGAAAGTGTTGTTTCAAATCGAGGATTACAGAGTCGAAGAAAAATCTCTTGGGAGAAGAATTTTAGCTGTTTTTTTTGACGAAAATGGGAATGTATCTGATGAGTTTGGTTTTCATGTCATTATACCCAATGTTGAAATTTAAAGTGAAGGCATATAACAAAAACTACCTGCAAGCTATTAACTCATGTAAGAATAAAATTAGTACTTTTAAGCTAATTTGTATTTATGATATTAGAGGATGAAATTTTCTAAAGATGGTACAATACTGTACTTTCATAACTTGTTTTTTTCAAAAATAGGTCAACTGTTTTAGAATGATTTATTGATTGATAGGTACCTTATTTTGTGAGAAGAAAAGATGAGGAAGTAAATATATGATAATAGTTTCGTTTGATATTATTGCTATGGTATTAGTAATATTAGCTTTCTCATTTATCAATAATAGTTTTCAACAAAACAAGGAGAAAGTTCTCTTGAATCCTCTAGGAGAGCTTTTAACTGTCAAAGGGCATCAAATGAGTATCTATATTGAGGGAACAGGCGAAAAAACGTTGGTTTTTCTTTCAGGAGGTGGCACAAGTTCTCCGATTTTGGACTTTAAATTGCTATATTCTCTTTTAAGTGATAAAGACCGAATTGTCATCGTTGAAAAATTTGGTTACGGTTTTAGTAATATTGTAGATGAAAAGTGAGACATTGACATTATTTTGTCAGAAATTAGAGAAGGGTTGAAAGAAGCAAATATTCAAGGTCCATTAATTCTAGTGCCACATTCTATGTCAGGAATAGAAGCAATCTATTGGGCACAAACATATCCAGATGAAATTGAAGCGATTATTGGTTTAGATATGGCAGTTCCAGAAGCATATACTCATCTTGCCATCAACCAATTTAGCCTTAATTTGATGCAATTTGTGAACAATGTTGGACTCACTCGCTTTTTCGGCATTGATGAAGTGGCTGCTATAAAATATGGGACGTTAACCGATAAGGAAAAAAGATTTATAAAGCGGTTTTCCATACTAAATTAATGGATACTTCAATGATTAACGAAACAAGAGAAATTAAGAACAATGCATTGAAAGCTGGCTCTGGGTGTGTTCCACAAGTTCCAATATTGATGTTTATATCAAATGGAAAAGGAACAGGATATGATAAAGCAACTTGGAAAAGTTTCCAGAAAAAGTATCTAAAAAGCTTTACAAGTGCTAGTTCTTTTGAATATGATTATCCGCATTATATTCACAATTTTGTGTATAGAGATATTTCAACTAAAATGCAAATGTTTATTGATAACTTGAGATAATAAATTTTTTGATTTGTTCCTACAAACCATCTTTACTTAAAAATAACCGTTGACCATTTCTCACAGGCCAACAACTCCCAAGACATCAATGGTGTTATCTCAAGCGTGTTCAGACAGTGGCGTTACTCGTGAAAAAGAAGTAGGAAAAGCCTTATATCAAGGGAATTGTAGAATTGAGAGATTTCAGATTTTAATCTGGGTCTCTTTTTTGGCTTAATGACTTCTCCTTACAGAATTTCGAGAAAAGCTAGTCGTAATTTGAGAAATATGAATAATTACATTTGCTCCCGCAATAGATAGCGTTTTGTAGTCTAGCTACTAATCATTTTTTATTTCCATAATATGCGATATTTTTTTGGTGTCGTATGAAGATATTTTTTGAATAGCTTAATAAAATGTGGTGCACTTGAAATGCCGAGTACATCCGCAATTTCCTCTAGGTTCATTTCTGTTTTTTTTAATAAATATTTACTTTTATCAATTCGAGTCTTATTTAGGTAATCCATTGGGGTCTCATTAAAGTATTTTTTAAAGCCCTTCGATAAGTAACTTTCACTCACATTGAATTTTCTGGCTAGAGAATTTAAGGTGAGCTTTTTTGAATACTGCTGGTTTAAATATGTTTTAACTTGATTCAAAATATCAGGTACTAGGCTAAAGCGAATATTCTCTTTTTCGACGATTATTCGGGTTAAGATATCAGTTAATAATTTAGCGATTAAAAATTCATTATCAGATCTGAGGCTATTTTCGTTATTGATAAGTAATTTGATATAATCTAAAATCACGTCATCCTGTGAATGAATTCGAAGATTATTATTTTTGGCAAAAATATCATAATAGTAAGCGATATTTGGACCATTAAAATGAATAAAATAATATTTCCAATTATCTTGGGTGTAGTAATAGTGTAAGTTCATGCAATCAATAAAAATAAGCGAATTTTTATCTAATAAATATTTCTTCCCTTGATACTGTAATTCACCAGTACCAGAAACCGTGTAAAGCAATAAGAAGCTTTGTAAGCCATTGCGTTTGGTATAGTGGGTTGAATCTGTTTCAAAATAGCCAAGCTCCTGAATAAAGGCTAAGTTTTTAATAGTGTTTTCAGATGGTATTTTATATAGCCACTGAGCATTTTTTAGATTATTTGTATCTGATTCTGTTTGGTACATAATACTCACTCCCCTATTTAGTATAGCTCATAGCAGATAAAAATGGTACGGGATTATATAATTTTTATCCTTTTATAGCTAGTGAGGATGAATAAAAAAGGGAATATAATCTAGTTAATCAAGCAGAAAGTAGGAGACAGAATGACTGATTATATTGCAGTAGATATTGGTGCCTCAAGTGGTCGCTTAATACAAACCGAATTTAACGGTCAAGGTAGTTTTGAGATAAGAGAAATCCATCGTTTTAAAAATGAATTTAATCAAATTCAAGGAACAGATTATTGGAATATCCAACATCTGATCAAAGAAATCTTGATTGGACTAGAAAAGGCTAAAAAAAGTGGTGTGGAATCATGTTTTATAGGTATTGACACTTGGGCTGTTGATTATGTTCTATTAGATAAAAATGGAGACATGCTTACTAATCCAGTTGCCTATCGCGATAAGCGAACTGATCAGGCAATTGAACTATTTCAAAAGCAGCTTGATTTGAAAAAGCTTTATCAAATGACAGGAATTCAAATTCAGCAATTTAATACGATTTTCCAATTATTGGTTGAAAAAAACCTAGCAAATGCAAAACAATTATTGCTAATACCCGATTATTTAGGTTATGTTTTCACAGGGAAAGCTGTCACTGAAAAAACCAATGCTTCAACAATGCAGCTATTCAATTTGCAAACGAAAAAGTGGGATGCGACAATTCTTGCGACACTTGGAATTGAAGAAAGTTTGTTTCCACCTTTAGTTGAACCAGGCTACCTGCTCGGAGAAATCCGAGCAGCGAAATTTCCAACCTATGATCTGCCAAAGGCAACTTTTATTACGGTAGCAACACATGATACAGCTTCAGCTGTCGTTGGTATACCTGCCAATTCGACTGATGATTGGGCATATGTTAGCTCGGGGACATGGTCATTGCTTGGTGTTGAAATTAATAAAGGTATTAATAATGATTTAGCATACGAAAGTAATTTTACTAATGAGTGGGGCATTTCTAATTCGATTCGGTTCTTGAAAAATATTATGGGTATGTGGTTGATTCAAGAGGTTGCTAGAGCTCAAAATTATCAATATAGTTATGCTGAGCTTGCCAAATTAGCTAGTGGTGTTCCGGGCTTTCAGCAGTTTATTGATATTAATGACCCTATTTTTTTAAATCCCGACAATATGATAGTGGCGATTCAAGATTACTGCCGTTATACAGAACAGAAGGTACCAGAAACAGTAGCCGAAATTAGTCGCTGTGTGTATGATAATTTAGCGCTTTGCTATGCTATCGAGCTTGAAAAGCTTGAAGAAATTACCAATCAAAAAATTAACAAATTGCATATTGTTGGTGGTGGCTCCAATAATCACTTTTTAAATCAATTGACTGCTAATCTTTGTCAAATTGAAGTGGAAGCAGGTCCAAGTGAAGCGACGGCGATTGGTAATTTAATGGTTCAAATGATTGCAACTGAGGATTATGCGAATTTATCAGAAGCGAGAAAAGGTATTCAAAATTCAGTTGATTTAGTAATCTTTTATCCGGAAAATAAGCTAGAGATGCAAAAAATAATTTCAGCTTATAAAAAATTTATAAAAATAAGGAGTATCGCTAATGAAAAAGATTGACGAGCGTTTTCTTGATGCAAAGGCTCAATATGAAGCAATTGGTGTTGATGTTGAGCTTGCATTAAAAAAATTAGGACAGACCAAAATTTCTGTTCACTGTTGGCAGGGTGATGATGTTAAAGGTTTTTTAAATCCTGAGGGTGATTTAACGGGTGGTATTTTATCTACTGGAAATTATCCAGGTGCTGCTAGGATACCAGAAGAATTACGCCAAGATTTAGAAAAAGCCTACGCCTTGATTCCGGGTAAGCATAAATTAAATTTACATGCAATTTATTTAGATACAGACGAAGCAGTTGATTTAAATGAGCTTGAGCCAAAACATTTTGAAAAATGGGTTAAATGGGCAAAAGAACAAGGCTTAGGACTTGATTTTAATCCAACCTTCTTCTCTCATCCGATGATGAAAGATGGCTATACCTTAGCCCATCCTGATGCCAAGGTACGTGAATTTTGGATTGAGCATGGAAAACGTGCCAGAAAAATTGCTGAATATTTTGGAAAAGAATTGGGGCAGCCTGCATATAATAATTTCTGGGTACCTGATTCAAGTAAGGACAATCCAATTGATCGTCTGTCGCCACGTCGCCGTTTAATGGCATCTTATGATGAAATTTTCTCTGAGAAAATAGATGAAAAATATACGATTGATACCGTGGAATCAAAATTATTTGGCATTGGTGGTGAAGCTTATACCGTTGGTAGTCATGAATTTTATATGGGCTACGGCTTAACGCGTGATAAAACAATTTTAATGGATGCGGGGCATTTCCATCCAACAGAAGTGATTTCTAATAAAATTTCTAGTTTATCTTTGTTTTCTAATCGCATAATGCTCCATGTTTCACGTCCAGTACGTTGGGATAGTGACCATGTAATCATTATGGATGATGAATTGCAAGAGATTATGAAGGAAATCGTTAGAAATGATTTGTTAGATAGAACAGCAATTGGACTTGATTTCTTTGATGGTACAATTAATCGTATTGCGGCATGGGTTGTTGGTGTCCGAAATGCTCAAAAGGCCTTGCTAAAAGCTTTACTTGAGCCAACTGTCACCTTAAAGGAACTAGAATTAGAATTTGATTATACCAGTCGTTTAGTTTTAACTGAAGCGTATAAAGATCTGCCCTTTGGTGCGATTTGGGATTATTTCTGTAAAGAACAAGGGGTACCTCTTGAGCTAGAATGGTATGCGGTGGTTGAAAAATATGAAGCTGAAGTATTAAAGAAACGTTATTAAATTGCAAAGCTTAGAGATATGGAGAATTTGGAAATGAAAAATATTTTAGAAGCATCTTTTGTTAAGGAAATGTGTTCAATAACAAGCAATATGTATCGACTAGGTTGGGATGAGCGTAATGGCGGTAATATATCGTATCGTTTAGATGAAAGTGAAATCCTTCCCTTTATTAATCCTAAGGAAATTATTCGAACAATCCCAATGGATTTTGATGCCACAGTTTTGGCAAATCAATATTTTATCTTTACTAATAGTGGGAAATACTTTAAAAATGTTGTTGAATTTCCAGAGGATTCTTTAGGACTTGCTCGAGTTTCAGGTGATGGGAAAAATTTAGAAGTTTTATGGGGGCTTGAAAACGATAGTGCTCCAACGAGTGAGCTGCCAAGTCATTTTATGAGTCATATTGCTCGGCTTTCAGTTGACCCTGAGGCGAGAATAGTCATGCATTGTCATGCGACTCATTTGTTAGGGATGACATTTACTCATGAATTATCTGAAAATGAATTTACTAGAACGCTTTGGGATATGTGTACAGAGTGTTTGGTGGTATTTCCAGAAGGTGTTTCTATTATTCCTTGGTTAGTTCCGGGAACCAATGAAATTGGTATCGCTACGGCTGATAAAATGAAGACAACACGTTTGGTTATCTGGCCGTTTCATGGTATTTATGGCGCTGGTCGTGATATGGATGAAGTATTTGGCTTGATTGAAACGGCTGAAAAAGCTGCAGAAATCTATACAATTGTGAAAGCACAAGGTGGTCGCAAACAAGGGATGACAGATCAAAATTTAAGAGATTTAGCTAAAGGATTTGGTGTGTCGCCAAGAGCTGGTATTATCTCGGAGGTTTAAAAAATGATAAAAAAAGCATTTAAGATGACTGTTTTTCCAGACAAACATCAGGAATATGAGAAACGTCATAATGAATTATGGTCAGAAATGCGTCAAATGCTAGAGGCGCATGGCGCTAAATCTTACAGTATTTTTTTAGATAAATCAACCAATACTTTATTTGCATATCTTGAAATTGAAGATGAAATTTTGTGGCGCAAGGCAGCAGATACGGCAATTAATCGTAAATGGTGGGACTATATGGCTGATTTAATGGTAACAAATGCTGATAAATCGCCAGTTGTTGTTGATTTAGAAAAAGTTTTTGAATTATAAAAATGGAGGTAATTATGGTTAACCGAATGATTTTAAATGAAACGTCCTATTTTGGCAAAGGAGCAATTCAAGAAATTGTAGGTGAAATCAAAAAACGTCAGTTTAATAAAATATTAGTAGTAACTGATAAGGATTTAATTAAATTTAAGGTAGCAACCAAGGTTACTGATTTATTAGATGGTGCAAGCATTGATTATGAAATATATGATGGAATTGTCCCCAATCCGACGATTGCTGATGTTAAAGCAGGTGTTTTAGCGGCAAAGAAAGCCAAAGCAAATGCTATTGTGGCAATTGGTGGAGGTTCACCAATCGATACCGCCAAAGCAATTGGGATTATTGTTGAAAATCCTGAATTTTCAGATGTATTGAGCTTAGAGGGTGTTGCAGATACAAAAAAACCAAGCTTACCAATTCTTGCTGTGTCAACGACTTCTGGAACTGCGGCCGAAGTCACGATTAATTATGTAATTACAGATGAAAATAGTCATCGCAAATTTGTTTGTGTTGATCCACATGATATCCCAATTGTTGCCTTTGTTGATAGTGATATGATGATGGGGATGCCAAAAGCATTGGCAGCAGCGACCGGAATGGATGCAATGACTCATGCCATTGAAGGTTATATTACCAAGGGTGCTTGGGAGTTAACAGATATGCTCCATCTTAAAGCAATTGAAATTATTGGACGTTCACTTAAAAATTCGGTCTTAGATAAAGCACAAGCAGCCAGAGAGGAAATGGCATTAGCACAATATATTGCGGGTATGGGATTTTCTAATGTCGGCTTAGGCTTAGTTCATGGTATGGCACATCCGCTTTCTGCTTGGTATAATATCCCGCACGGCGTGGCTTGCGCATCACTTTTACCAACTATTATGAAATTCAATAAAGATTTTACTGGCGAAAAATATCGCGATATTGCGCGTGTACTTGGAGTTGAAAATGTTGATCTAATCTCGCTTGAAGCTGCTCGCAATAATGCTTGTCAAGCAATTGATGATTTAAGTAAGGCGGTGGGCATACCCGCAACGATTTCGGAACTCGGGGTTAAAGTAGAGGATATTCCACAGATTGCCGAAGATGCGCTTCGTGATGTTTGTACACCTGGAAATCCTAGAGATACAACATTAGAGGAAATTATTGAACTGTATCAATCGTTATTGTAATGTATAAATTTACATACTAAAGCTTATTTTTATAAGTTAAGGATAATTCCAAAAAAGTTTAGTTAAAACATGTTTTTTTACTAAAAAACTAATAGAATCGCTAATATTTTAGATGAGGTCAGCTCAGCATTTGATGCTGGTATTGAAAAAATGCAAAATAATATTATGCCTCTTTTAAACAATACGTTAGCTATAGAAATTCCATATCACACAGATAATAGTTATTTAAACTAGGTAGTAATTGCTCTAGAATCAGGCGAGTGTATTTATAAAAAAATTAAAAAGTAGAACTTAGTTACCCTGACAAGCTCTACTTTTTAATCGGTTGAATTATTCATTTATATCTAAAATAGACTGTCGTTCAATAATTTCAGTGGTTAAAAGGACACGCCGAAAAATTGAAGGATTTTTGATTCGATTGTGGACAGTTTCAATGCCAATCTCGCCTGCCTCTTCAGTATAGACCTTAACAGTTGTCAAGGGTGGTGTAATATATCTGGATACAGTTATATCATTGATTCCCATTAAGCTAATATCATCTGGGATATTAATGTGATGGTCAGTTAGAACATGATTAATTCCGATTGCCATTGCATCATTTGCGGCAAGAATAGCGGTTGGCAGGTCATCCTGCCAGAGTGCTAGTGCTTTTGAGGTTAAGCTTTCACCATTTGATACCTCTAATGGCATATTAGCATCCACAATAAAGTATTCGGGGCGAAAGATCTCTTTTTCCTCCATAAAGTCTAAATAGGCATTAGTAGTAGGTGCTCGAAATTTTCGATAGCCAAACATATCTAATGTTTCTTCTGCGCCAATAAATGCAATTTTACGATGCCCTTTTTGAAAAAGATATTCTAGAGCTGATATGGTTGCATTCGTGAAATCGGTATTGACTGCATCAAAGGTTGTAATAGGAAAGCTAGAGCCTATTACGCATAAATTTTTAATCTTTTTACTAAGGGTATCTAGTTCTTTCTCATTATAATTCCCAATTGCAATACCACCAACGATGCTCTCACTTTCAATATCCTCTATATGATTCACCTTTAATAAATTATATCCCAGTTCAGTAGCTCTCTTTTCTGCCCCCAATCTAATTGATAAATAGTAGGCATCCTCTAACTCCTCAGATTCCTTATAACGCTGGATAACCGCAAGTGTATCATTTTTTACAATTGCTTTAGAAGTCCGTTGTGCTTGTCGACCTTGCTTTCTTTTATCCTTATATTTGGTGTAGTTTAATTCCTCTGCAATTTCAAAAATCTTACGTTTATTCTCTACGGTTATTGAAAGGGAATTATCCATATTTAGAACACGAGAAACAGTTGCAATTGACAAATTAGCCTTCTCTGCAATATCACTTAATGTAGCCATCAAGTACCTCCTTTCAAATTGAATTAATTAAGTAAATTGTATCATTTTTTACTAAAAAAACAAAGAACTATTGTATTTCAGCTCTTTGCTTTAGACTGACCAATATATTTTTAAAAATCTAAAAATAAATTTTACTAAAAATATTGATTTTTAACTAAAAAAGAGGTAAAATAATTTTAGTTAAAGAAAACGCTTTCAAAAAGGTGGGTGATCTTTTGAAAAAATTAACTTTCTTTTTATGCTTAATCACATTAACAGGTGTTTTATCGAGCTGTGATAAACAGCAGGTTGAACAATTTAATCAGGATACTTTAGATGAAAATGGAATTGTTTTGAAAGCTAAAGCTTATACCGATGAGCAATATAAGTTAGGTGAGGTCCCGCTTCATGAATTTGTCCAAATAAAGGGAGAAATTACTAAAACAGATCAGAAAAATAATTTAATCAGTAAAAATACTCGTTTTATCTTAAAAACAGAACAGGGTAAATATCAAATTCTACATGGTGTAGACGAAAAGTTTAAAATTGGTGATACTGTCACTGTTTATGGTGAATATTATGGATTTATTAAGGCGATGAAAATAGAGCAGAGATGAGGTAATGGATTGGACAAGCTGGGAAATACTATGAAATTTGATTCTTATGAAAATTTAAGTGACTCTTTCAAGCGGCTAACCTTCAATTTGAAAAATTTTTATCAAGTAAGAAAGGGAAGATTGAAGCTTGGTACGCATGGTACGGTTTATAAAGAGGACACAAGGCAAATTGAAGGCTATTTAAGAGTTTTATGGGGTGTTGGTCCCTATTTAACACAAGCAAATGATTCAGAATTAAATCAAATTTATTTGGAGGGCATCACTGCTGGTACAGATCCTGATTCTGCTGATTATTGGGGAGATGTAACCGATTTTGACCAACTTCTAGTAGAAATGGCCTCCCTTGCTTTAACGTTAATTTTGATTAAAGCAAAAACATGGGATTTAATGACTGAATTACAACAAAATAATCTAGCAAATTGGCTTCGTCAAATTAATGCACACACTATGCCAGATAATAATTGGCATTTCTTTAGAGTAATAGTTAATATAGCGTTGAAAAAATTAGATGTTGCTTATTCTCAAGCATTGATTGAATCAGATTTAGCACTAATGGATTCATATTATGATGGTGAGGGTTGGTATTATGATGGTCCTAAAACTCAAAGAGACTATTATATTCCTTGGGGTTTTCATTACTATAGCTTAATTTATGCAACAGTAATGGCTGAAGAAGACCCGAAACGGTCAGAATGCTTTAAATCACGAGCAAGAAAATTTGCTAAAAGCTATTATCATTATTTTGATAAGGATGGTGCGGCGATTCCTTTTGGCAGAAGCCTAACCTATCGTTTTGCTCAGGCGGCGTTTTGGTCTGCTTTGGTGTTTGCTGATGTTGAAGCCTTACCTTGGGGAGAGATTAAGGGTCTATATTCAAGAAATATGGCTTACTGGTTTAAACAAGCTATTCTAACGAGCGATGGCTTATTAAGTGTCGGTTATGCTTACGAAAATTTAACTATGGCTGAAGGGTATAATTCACCTGGTTCACCTTATTGGGCTTATAAAGCTTTCTTACTTTTAGCAGTGCCCAAAAATCATCCATACTGGATTGTAGAGAATATACCCTATGCTACAAATGAGCAACAGTATTTTAGCCAACCGGGAAGAGCAATTTTAGCTCACACTTGTGAAAATCACCATACTTTAATGTATCCGTTTGGTCAGTCTGTATTTAATCAAAATCATAGTGCTGCAAAATATAGTAAATTTGTTTATTCAACAAAATTTGGCTTTAGCGTTCCGAAATCGACTTATCATTTTTATGAGAGTGCGCTAGATAGCGTCTTATCGGTTTCAGAGGATGACTCCTATTATCGTCCTAAAGCAAAAGATTTAGCGTTTGACGCAACTGAAGATTGGTTATCTTATGATTGGGCACCCTATCAAGATGTGACAATTCATTCGATTATTATTCCTTGTGCTGATTATCATGTCAGAGTTCATCAAATAAATAACCAGCGATTACTTTTTGTTTATGATGCTGGCTTCAGTAATTTATATGAGCAAGATGATAAACTCGAAACAAAAAAAATGGCAAGCTATCAGTCATCAGTTGGTATTAGTTCCATAGAAGCAGTATTGGGCTATGATCAAGGCATCGTGATAAGACCAGAGCCAAATACTAATTTACTATACAATCGGACATTGCTTCCAGTATTAAAGGCTCAGTTATCGGTTGGAAAACACTTATTAATTTCTATTGTTGGTGGTATTACGGATGAAGCTTTGCAAAGCCCTAAACCTGTTGTTGAGATTAATAATCAAGAAGTGATTATTAAAGCACAAAAAAGGCTGGTGATTTCTTTAGATGTTTAAAATCCAAGATAGAGACTTCTGTCAGCCTTTAATGACTGAGATTAAGAATGCCTGGGGACAGCTGTCAGAAAAACCGAAAGTGTTAATGAATTTTCAAGATTTCATGTCTTTTTTTACAAGCGGTAATCGATTGAAATACGAAAAAATCTACTTTGATAGACGTAAGTCACTTTTGGTTAGCACATTTTATGCTTTAGAGGATGATTCGGAAGACTCAATCCAACAATTAGAGGATATAATCTATTCAATTTTGCAGGAGTATAGTTGGGCTTTACCTGCTCATATTGATTCACAGCAATTAAATCGTAATGGTATTAGTAGCTGTATTGATTTATTTGCGGCAGAAACAGCGCAGGCCCTATCTGAAATCGCCTATCAATTTCAAGATAAGCTTTCCCCGGTGTTAATGACACTAATCAATGACGAGATAGAGAGGAGAATTATCCAGCCATTTGAGTCACAGGTCTGGGCGTGGGAAGCAAAGGAAAATAACTGGAGTGCGGTCATTGCTAGTAGTATTGGCATGACATTATTAAGGTTAGATTTTAGTCAAACAAAACGAAATAAATTATTAAAACGTCTTGAAAAATCATTTCATAGCTTCTTTAGGGGATATGGTGAGGATGGTGCTTGTGTAGAAGGTGTTGGCTACTGGGCATATGGCTTCGGTTATTATATATATTTTGCAGAAACCTATTTATCAGTGACAGGAAAGCGAACCTATTTTGACTGGCCGAAGCTTAGGGCAATTGCTAAGTTTCCGTTTTACACGGAAGTTTCAAATGATTGTTTTATCCCATTCGGAGACTATAATGCTAGTGCTTTACCAACTGGTCTGCTAGCTATTCTAGTTTTAAGATTAGGAGTTGCCACCCCCAAGGTAGAACAGGTCACCCCACTGGATAGTGATGAATGCTATCGATTTGCACCAACATTTTTCAATTTAAAATATTCCCATGCAATTGAAGGTACACAGGAAAAAGAAACAATTCATTATTTTAAAGACAGCCAGTGGCTTGTTGCTAGAAGCAGAATAAAAAATACTTTTTTTGCAGCGCGTGGTGGGCGAAATGATGAAAGTCATAATCATAATGATTTAGGTCATTTCATTTATGGTGCACATGGGATATTTTTTTTAGCAGATTTAGGTGCGGGAGAGTATACAAAGGATTATTTCGACGATTGTAAGCGTTATCAGTATTTTGTCAATAATAGCTTATCCCATTCGGTGCCGATTATTAATGCGCAGTTACAGCAGGCTGGCCCTTTTCAAGCTGAGCTAATTGACTTTACTCAAACTGAGGCTGAGTTACGATTTTCACTTGAATTGAAATCTGCTTATGCAAATAACCCTGAGTTACTAAGCTTTGAGCGAACTTTTTTGTTAAATTTGCAAACTTATCAATTGATAATAGAGGATAAATTTAAGTTTTCAACAGAATCAAATCATATTATTGAAAATTTTATCACGCGGTGTAAGGTGATTGCTGAAACAGAAAATAAAGTTTTAATTAGTGAAAAAAAATCTAGCTTGCGTATGAAGCTGCCGATTAAACCCGATATTAAACGAGTAACCTACTCAAACCATCAAGGTAAAGCTGAGCCTGCATCATTAATTCAGAATGAATTTATTACGAATAATGAGCTAAAAGTAAGCTATCAAATTATTAATTATTTAGAGGAGTGAAAGCGTGATCCGAAATGACAGAGCAAAAAATGAAGTATGGCTACAACAGCAATTGGATTACTGTTATCAAAAAATTAAGAGTAATTTAGACGTTTTTTCAGATTTAGTACCTTCAGCTGCGAGTGAAAATCAAATTTTTCCAGCAGAAAAAAATATAGATTGGACAGCGAGCTTTTGGGTAGGTCAATTATTTTTAGCAAAGGAGGGAACGAAAACTACAGATTTTGACGAAGTAATTGCGCTGCAGATTGAGTCATTCCAAAAGCGTTTAGATCAGCAAATTGAATTAGAAACACATGATATTGGGTTTCTTTATATCCTTTCAGCAGTTGCAGATTATAAGGTAAACGACAATTTAAAGTCTCGAGAGATGGCGATTAAAGCTGCGGATTTATTGATGACCCGTTATAACGATAAGGCTCATATTATTCAAGCCTGGGGAGATTTAAATAATCCTGAGCAAAGTGGCAGAATGATTATTGACTGTCTTTTAAATTTACCATTATTGTATTTTGCTAGCATCGAAACTGGTGATCCAAAATATCATGAAGCGGCCTATCTGCACGCTAAGCAAACGCAAAAGTATATTGTTAGAGCAAATGCAACAACCTTTCATACATATTTTTTTGATGTTGAAACTGGTGCAGCTAAATTTGGTAAAACACAGCAGGGCTTTTCTGATGATTCCTGTTGGGCACGAGGACAGGCTTGGGGCATCTATGGCTTTACTCTAAGCTATCTATATACAGATGATGTTAGTTTTATTGATACTGCAATTCGACTTGCAGATTATTTTATTGAAAAATTACCTGCGGATAAGGTGCCATACTGGGATTTGATATTTAGTGATGGCAGTGGAGAAGAACGAGATAGTTCAAGTGGCGCAATTGCGGTTTGTGGTCTATTAGAATTAGCAAAAGTATTGCCGCTTTCAAATCCAAAACGAAGTCATTATGAGGCGATTGCTTTAGAAATAATCGAATCTTTAGCCATAAACTATACCACTAAACCTGTCCCAGAATCGAACGGACTATTGCTACATGGTGTATACGATAAAAATAGTAATAAGGGTGTCGATGAATGCATGAGCTGGGGAGATTATTACTATTTAGAAGCACTTATTAGACTTAATCAGGTATGGCGCAGTTATTTTTAATTTTTGGTAATAAAATTTTTTTATATTAAATATTCGGTTAGCCGAAAAAAAGGAGAAAGATATGAAATCATGGAAAAAAATTTTAGGTACAGCTGCAGTAGCTAGCTTAGCTACAGTGTTATTGGTTGGATGCGGTAAGAAAAATTCATCCGATAGTGATAGCTCGGATAAAACCTTGAAGGTTTCTGTTTGGAATTATGATACAACGCCTGAATTTAAAGCCTTGTTTGCAGCCTTTGAAAAAGAAAATCCGGGGGTAAAGATTGAACCAGTTGACATTGCGGCAGATAACTATGATGAAAAATTGACAACAATGCTTTCAAGCGGTGATAAGACAGATGTTTTAACTATGAAAAATTTAAATACATATTCGCAGTTTGCTTATCGCAATCAATTGAAGGATTTGACATCACATATCAAAGAAATTGATACGGATGCGGCAGCAGATACCTATAAAATGTATGATATTGAAGGAAAAACATACGCACAACCTTATCGGACAGATTTTTGGGTACTTTATTATAATAAAGCTTTATTAGAAAAAGCTGGTATCACTGATGTTTCAAATCTTACGTGGGATGACTATGTAAAATATGCGAAACAATTAACTGATTCAAGTAACGGCGTCTATGGTGCTTATCAACATACATGGCGTTCAGTAATTCAAGCAATTGCAGGTGCACAAAATGATGCGAATTTAATTGACCCTAGCTATGATTTCTTCAAACCTTATTACGAACGGACATTAGACTTGCAAAACTCTAAAGCAATTATGGATTACGGTACTGCTAAATCAACCCAAGTCACTTATGCTTCGCAATTTAATGGTGAAAAAGCTGCGATGATGTATATGGGTACATGGTTCATGGCAGCAGTTATTCAAGAAAAAGAAGCAGGTACTTCAAATGTTGATTGGTCAATTGCGCCGATTCCTCAAAAGGAAAAAGGTAAAATCACAACATTTGGTTCACCAACTGGTTTTGCAATTAATAAAAATGCTAAAAATTCCAAACTTGCACAAAAGTTCTTAGATTTTACTTCTGGTGAAAAAGGTGCCAAGGTATTGGCAGAAACAGGTGTTGTACCAAGCTACCGTACAGATGAAATTAATGAAATTTATTTCTCTAAAAAAGGTATGCCGACAGATGAGGTTGCATTAAAAGCCTTCTCACCTGATAAAATTGCGGTTGAGTTTCCAGTTGATAAAAATGGTGGCGCAATTGATAAAATTTTACAAGAAGAAAATGATTTAATTCTTGTTGGCGATACAACACCAGCAGATGGGATTAAAGAAATGGAAAGTCGTGTTAAATCAGAGGTTGAATAAAATCAGATAGCAGGCTTTATATTGATGTTTGACTGATTTGGTTAATTCAGTATTTGATGAGCAGAGCAATGTACTAGCAATTTTGATAATTGACTTCATTTGCTCTGCCTCATGTTTAATTTTAATTACGTAAAGGAGTAATTGATGGAAGCAGCACCGATTAGCAAAGCTAAAAAACAGCGTGAACGCAAGAATTTATTGACGGCCTATTCATTTATTGCGCCTAATTTTATCGGATTCTTTATTTTTACTTTAATTCCAGTGATTTTTTCATTTGCTCTAGCCTTTTTGGAATGGGATTCATTTACAGCACCAAAATTTGTTGGCTTAAGTAATTTTCAAAAAATGCTTCATGATACAACTTTTTGGATTTCATTTAAGAATACAATTTACTATACAGTTGGCGTTGTACCATTAACTTTGATTTGTTCATTGGGCTTGGCAATTCTTTTAAATCAAAAAATTAAAGGGATGAAATTTTTCAGAACAGCATTTTTCTTCCCATATGTTACCAGTTTAGTTGCGATAGCGGTTGTATGGAATATGCTATTTCATCCAACAATGGGCCCGATTAATCAATTTTTAAGAATTTTTATTGAAAATCCACCAGGCTGGACGACAACGACTGCTTGGGCGATGCCAGCTATTATTATCGTAAGTGTTTGGCGTGGTATGGGTTATTATATGATTTTATATTTAGCAGGCTTACAAGGAATTCCAAAAGAGCTGTACGAGGCGGCATCAATAGACGGTGCTTCAAAGTGGAAGCAATTTTTAAATATCACCTTACCAAGCTTAAAGCCAACAACCTTTTTCGTGACAATTATGCTAGTTATCAATTGTTTTAAAGTATTTGATTTGGTTCAGGTTATGACAGATGGCGGTCCAGGACGGGCAACTAATGTATTAGTTTATGATATTTACAATGAAGCCTTTGTTAATTTTAAATTCGGCTATGCTTCAGCAATTGCCTTTGTTTTATTTGTCTTAGTACTTGGTATTACAGTTGTTCAATTTAGCTTGAATGAGCGTTCAAAATAGGAGGTGTGATCATTGAACAAAAAAATAAGTTTAAAAATGTTTATTTTATTAATTTTTCTAACAGTATTAGCAATTTTCACACTTGTACCATTTTTTTGGATGATTAGTTCGTCGTTCAAGACTAATAACGAAGTCTTTACTGTACCGATTCGTTGGATTCCAGCGACCTTTCATCCGGAGAATTATTCTATTATCTGGGAGCGCATTCCGTTAGCTACCTTCTTTAAAAATACAGCATTTTTAAGTATTGTCATTACCTTAATTCAGTTGTTTACAAGCAGTTTTGCTGCATATGGCTTTTCAAAGATGCATTTTAAGGGCCGTGATTTTCTTTTCTTAGCCTACATTGGTACTATCGCTGTGCCTTGGCAAAGCTATATGATTCCACAATTTATTATGATGCGTAGTCTTGGTTTATCTGACACATTGATGTCACTTATCTTATTGCAAGCATTTAGTGCTTTTGGGGTATTTTTATTACGTCAATATTACATGACAATTCCTGATTCATTAAGTGAAAGTGCAAGAATAGATGGACTATCTGAATGGGGGATTTATCGTAGAATTATCCTTCCTTTGGTTAAACCAGCGTTAGCTTCCCTTACCATTATTACTTTTGTTAATACGTGGAATGATTATATGGGACCTTTTATTTATTTGTCAAGTACAGAAAACAAAACGATTCAACTGGGGTTGAAAATGTTTGTTGGCCTCTATGATGCAGAATACGCTTTAATTATGGCTGCTTCAGTTGTTTCAATATTACCAGTAGGTATCTTATTCTTATCTATGCAAAAATATTTTGTAGAAGGTATTGCATCTTCGGGTGTGAAAGGATGATTTAAATGTTTCGTTTCAAAAATCAGACTTATGACAATAATATTTACATGAAGTGGATTTATTATCTCTATTGTGGCTTAATGATGAATCTTGGTTTATTAATCTTAAATTTACCTTTTTTCGGTGTGGCAAATTTTCTAGCAATCGCACCGGAAAACCTAGGGATTTTCGTTTTGTCAACGATTCTTTTCTATCCCGCAATAATCATTATATTTGCAGCGATGGATCATTATCGTATTTATGGTGAGATTGAATCCTTTAAATTTTTCTTTCAAATTGGCTTAAAAAAATATGGTTTAAAGGGTTTTAAATATGGTATTTGTTTAACCTTGATGCTCTTTATTACAATAAGTGATGCATTGCTGTTCTATCACTTACCATTTGCGAAAATTACAGTGCCTTTTTTTATCTTATTGAGTGTTTTAGCAATTGCATTCACGATTAATTTGTTGTATTTCAGAGTTCGTAATTATACAGCTAGTTTAAAAGATATCATGCGAATCTCAATTTATTATTTATTAAGAAAATGGTATGTCAGCTTACTTAATCTAGGTCTCTTTTTTTCAATGATGGCCTTGATGATTCTTAAACCACAATTTGGTTTTATTTTAACACCAGTCTTATTTATTGGAACGATTTTTTTGAATTGCAGTAAGCTACATCAACAAAAATAGAAGGTATTTTTATGCTCAAACAAAAAAGAGCGTTCGGTATCAAGGATTTATTTGGCTATTTAATGGGTGATTTTGGTTGTAATATGAGTTTTAATTTAATTTCGACCTATCTGTTTATTTTCACCACTCAATATATTGGTATTAAACTATCACATTATGCCATCTTGATTTTTGGCTGTCAGCTTGCTGACGCTTTAAACGCACCGTTTATTGGACAGATAGTTAATCACTCAAAAGTAAATAAGCATGGTGATAAATTTAAGCCTTGGTGTTTATATGGTGGTGTGCTTTTGGCATTTTTGCCAATATTAATTTTTGTTAACTATCAAGACTTACCCTATATTGCTCGTATCATATGGTTTGTGATTTTTTATCTATTGTGGATTATTGTTTTTTCAGTGGTTAATGTACCGTATGGTGCTATGGCGACAGTGATTACTGATAAACCAAATGAAAGATCATCCTTATCTATTTGGCGAAGCTGGGGACAGTATATTGCAACAACACTTATTTCGATTTTTTTACCATTATTTGTTTATAAAAAAATGATTAATTCAAAGCAAAATGTCAGTGTATTTATTGGCAATCGAATGATTATTGTCGCAATTATTTTAGGTGTAATTGCTTTAATTAGTTTTATTTTACTTTTTTTAAATGTCACAGAACGATTCTCCAGCAATCAAGAAAGGGCTAAGGTTAGCTATCGAGCATTGTTTCGACTTTTTATCCAGAATCGGGCGATGGTTGTAATCACCTTGATCAGTATGGTTCAAATTATTTTTATTAATAGTGCTGGCACTCTGGGACAGTTGACTTTTCAAGTTTATTTTAAAGATGGCAGATTAAATTCATTTTATGCGATTGTAACTCTAACGCCTTTGATTGTTGGGACAATTGTTGGCAATCAATTATTGGAAAAATATACAAGGTATCAAATTGTAACGTATTTATTACCAGTGAGCGCAATAATTAGTTTTATGATGGTTATTTTACCGATCAAGCAGCCTTTTATCTGGCTTGGCTTACAAACGATAGCTAATAGTTTTGCATTTGGTTTATTTATTTATACTTGGGCCTTCGTTGCCGAAAGTATTGATTATCAAGAAAAGATTAAGGGCAAGAAAAATGAAGCACTCTTATATTCGATGTATACCATGTTTAGAAAGATGAGTAATGGTTTAGGACAAGCATTGATACCATTGACTTTATCAATTGCTTTACCAACTTTTGAAATTGCTGTGCCAACTACTTGGGGTGATTATGACGGCCTAATTTTAAAATGTTTAACAGCAGCCTTTCCAGTAATCGGTTTTATGCTGATATTTATTTTATTTAAATTTTATTATCCACTTAACAAAGAATTTTCGTTTGAAAGGCGGGAAAAATTGTGAAGCTAACCTTATCTATTCTAGATGAAAATAATCAAGTTAAACTAGCTAAAAATGATTATGAAACATTCTTAAAGCCCATGCAGGCAACAGGAGAAGATTTTGTCTATCTAGCAACCCAACTTTTGCCTATCCAAAATGGCGATTCAATTACTTTAACTCTTGAACAACCAAATCAATACCTGATGGTTAAGCTAGATGAAACCTTGGAGGAAACTTTAATTTTTGTGAAAGGTACCTCATGGCGCTATCAGCCAATGCTATCAACTAACGGTTTGGAAGCGATTTGTGAAAATGCATTTCGAGCAAAACGTCATTATCTACAAGTACGTTTGGCAAGAGCTTTTGAAATAAAACAGTATCGCAATTTGTCATTCAATCCTCATGATCAAAAAGAAGATAGTCTCGCTTATCCCCATGCCTATGCTAATATTGAAACTCGAAACGATGCAACATTTTTCGCTAGAAATGCGATTGATGGTATTTTTGCAAATAATAGTCATGGCTCATATCCTTATCAATCGTGGGGGATTAATCAACAGCAGGATGCGGCTTTAACAATAGATTTTGGGCGAAAGGTTTTGATTGATAAAATCGGTTTAACGTTGCGTTCTGACTTTCCGCATGATAGCTATTGGACAAAAGCTTCAGTTGTTTTTGATGATAAGGTAGAAAAAGAATTTACAACAATTAAAAGCAGTGTACCCCAATATTTTAATTTTGAAGCAATTGAAATAAGTAAGGTTACGCTCACAAAGCTGATAAAGAGTGACCAAGATCACTCACCTTTTCCGGCCTTGACGCAAATTGAATGCTTTGGTTATAACCTTGATAATTAGAAAATGAAGGGCGGTTACTTTGAAAAAAATGAACATTTTATCCAAGCTAAAACAAATCGGTGTGATTGCAGTTGTTAGAGGTGCTACAGCTGATGCAGCGCTTAATTCCTCAGATGCGATTATTGCTGGCGGTATGAAGGGGATTGAATTGACCTTTACAGTGCCAAATGCTGATCAAGCGATTGCCAAATTGGTTGAAAAATATCGCTCAGATTCTGAGGTGGTAATTGGTGCAGGAACGGTTTTAGATGCTGTGACCGCTCGATTAGCGATTATGGCGGGTGCAGAATTTATTGTTAGTCCAACTTTTGATTTGGAGACGGCTGAAATCTGCAATCTGTATCAAATTCCATATTTGCCGGGCTGCATGACAATTACCGAAATAAAGACCGCCTTAAAGGCTGGTGTTGATATTATTAAGCTTTTCCCAGGTAATGCGTTTGGTCCTTCAATTATTAGTGCCTTTAAAGCGCCTCTGCCACAGTTAAATATCATGCCAACCGGTGGTGTTTCACTTGATAACCTCGAGGACTGGTTTAAGGCAGGTGTTGTCGCTGTCGGTGTTGGTGGTAATTTATTAAAACCAGCTGAAACAGGAGATTATGAAGCTGTGACTGCGGTTGCCAAGCAATACGTTGATAAATATCGGTCGATTCAGGGGGTGTAAAATGAGTGAATTTATCACCCTTGGTGAACCTTTGGCAGTATTTGCTTCACAAGACTGTGATGTACCCTTGAGCGAAGCAATTCATTTTCAAAAGTTTTTAGCAGGTGCGGAGTTAAATGTTGCGATTGGGGTGGCAAGGCTAGGTCATACGACTCAATATATTAGCCAAGTCGGCGAGGATGCTTTTGGCCAATTTATTTTAAATGAAATTAATCAACACGGCGTTGGCTCAGATTATATTGAAACAACTGCTACCAATCCAACTGGCTTTTATTTTAAAGAAAAGGTTTCAACAGGTGATCCTAAGGTTGAATATTATCGCAAAGGTTCGGCAGCGGCTCATCTCAATAGCGATTATTTAAAAAATGTGAATTTGAGTCAGGTCAAAATTGCGCACCTTTCAGGTATTATGGCGGCAATTTCAGAATTTGGCTTAAAAGCAGTTGACGAATTGTTTGACTTACTTAATCAACAGGGCATTCAGACGACTTTTGATCCAAATCTCAGACCCGCCTTATGGTCATCAGAGGATGTGATGGTTAAAACTTTAAATGAATTGGCTAAGAAAGCAGTGATTGTACTACCCGGTGTTAATGAGGGAAAAATCCTAGTAGGGACAGATGATTTAGAAGCGATTGCTGATTTTTATCTTGACCAGAGTACGATTACCCAGACTGTGATTGTTAAAAATGGCTCAAAAGGCGCCTTGGTCAAGGTTAGAGGTGAGCAGCCATACGCTGTATCTGCCTTTAAGGTTGAGCGAGTGGTGGATACAGTTGGTGCAGGTGATGGCTTTGCGGTTGGCTTGATTTCAGGTCTACTAGAAAAATTGCCGTTAAAATCAGCGGTTGAGCGTGCCTGTGCGATTGGGGCACGAGCAGTTCAATATCCGGGCGATAATGATGGTTATCCAACGCCAAGTGAATTAGTTGAATTTTTAAAAACAAACGAAGGAGTGTAAAGTAATGCAAAACATGGAAACACGCTATACCCATAGTCCACTAGATATTCAACACTATTCAACAGAGGAATTACGTCGTGAATTTTTAGTTGAACAGGTTTTTGTACCCGGTGAAATTAATCTGACCTATACGCACAATGACCGCATGATTTTTGGTGGTGTGACCCCAGCGACTGAACCATTAGAAATTGTTCTTTCAACAGAGCTTGGTGTGGATTATTTCTTAGAACGCCGTGAATTAGGTGTCATTAATATCGGTGGTCCTGGTAAAGTCACGATTGACGGTCAAACAGAGTCGATGGTTAAACAAGATGGCTATTATATTGGTAAAGAAACACGCCAAGTTGTTTTTGCAAGTGACGATGCGGCTAATCCTGCTAAATTCTATATTAGCTCAACGCCTGCTCATCATAAATATCCTAATGTCAAAATAAGCATTAATGATATTGTACCAATGGCGACAGGTGAAGGTAAAACGATGAATGAACGGAAAATCTTCCAGTATATTCATCCCAATGTTTGCGAATCTTGTCAATTACAGATGGGGTATACGATTCTAGCAGAGGGCTCAAGCTGGAATACGATGCCATGTCATACGCATGAACGTCGAATGGAGGCTTATGTTTACTTTGACTTAGCCAGTCCCAATAAAGTCTTTCATATGATGGGCAAGCCAGATGAAACGAAGCATTTAGTCGTTGATAATGAGCAAGCGATTATTAGTCCAAGCTGGTCAATTCATTCTGGTGTGGGCACCAGTAATTATAGCTTCATTTGGGCTATGTGTGGCGAAAATATTACCTATACTGACATGGATATGGTAGATATGGCTGATTTGAAGTAATCAAGGTGCTAAATGCTTTTGCTCAGAAAATCTGTGACAGCGAAAATGATTGTTTATTCAGTCAAGCGTTCTTGGCTTGACCAATCATTACAGCAGTCATCAGATTTTCTAAAGCAATTTAGCCCGTAATCGCTAAACGGTCGTTTCAGCATTTTAAATAAGGAGGAAAAAATGACTTTTGAATTAAATAACTTTAGATTAGACGGTAAAATTGCTTTAGTAACAGGTGCGGTTTATGGAATTGGCTTTGCCTTGGCGGAAAGCTTCGCTAAAGCAGGCGCAACAATTGTCTTTAACGACAGGACACAAGAAGGGGTTGATAAAGGATTAGCCGCCTATCAGGAAAAAGGGATTGTGGCACATGGCTATGTTTGTGACGTAACCGATGAAGCTGGCATTCAAGCTATGGTCAAACAAATTGAAGCTGAGGTTGGTATTGTTGATATTTTAGTTAATAATGCTGGGATTATTAAACGCGTACCAATGCTTGAAATGAGTGCAGCTGATTTCCGTCAAGTAATTGATGTCGACTTGAATGCGCCTTTTATTGTATCTAAGGCAGTGATTCCTGGCATGATTAAAAATGGTGGTGGTAAAATCATCAATATCTGTTCAATGATGTCAGAGCTCGGTCGTGAAACCGTTTCAGCCTATGCGGCAGCCAAGGGTGGTTTAAAAATGTTGACCCGTAATATTGCCTCAGAATATGGTCAATATAATATTCAGTGTAATGGGATTGGGCCTGGTTATATTGCGACACCACAAACAGCGCCGCTTCGTGAAAAGCAAGCAGATGGCTCTCGTCATCCCTTTGATCAATTTATTATCGCTAAAACACCTGCAGAGCGTTGGGGTACAGCGGAAGATTTGCAGGGTCCAGCCGTTTTCTTAGCTAGCTCAGCTTCAGATTTTGTTAATGGTCATGTACTTTATGTCGATGGTGGGATTTTGGCATATATCGGAAAACAGCCTTAGTTAAAAAGTTAATGATCCAAACTGCTAATCAGCAGTTTGTTTTTTTATAAAATGTAAGCGTTTGCAATAAATGCAGTAATATGTTTAAGATGAAATCTAAAATATAAGGAGAATGGTTAAATGAAAGAAGGTAGCAAATTATTTCGGATTTTTTTGATAAGTTTGATTGTTTCCAATCAGTGCTTGGCGATAGGCTCAGAGCCATTCAGAGCTGTTGCTGAGGCTTTAAATCCTGAACCAACAGGGGCAGTTGCCCATTATCCTTTAAATAAAACAACAGAATATAACGATAGCATTAATTCGAGTGAAGTTTTGCCTACGGGTAGTAACGTGACATTTAATGATGATTATGTATCATTAGTTAATAATAATAATGCGAATGAGGGACATATTGCGGGTGATACGCCAGCCTCTGCCAAAGTTTCAGGGGATTATATCAGCTTTACTTTTGATGCCAAGCTTAATGCAACACAATCTAGAAATACTTATACGCAGGATCGAGCGATGTTTATTTATGGTGGCAAGACAGATTATTTGCAAAATAGTATCTCAATTCGTCCCTATTGGAATCGTGATACTGGTAAATCAGCGGTTGTTATCAGACAAGCAAATTCGGATGCCATTGTTGCTGAATTTGATTTGCCGGCAGCTGACGCCTGGCATAATTATGCCTTGAGTTTAGATGGCGGTAATGACGGTAAACTCAAGCTATGGGTTGATGGAACGAAGGTAGTTGAAGTAGCGGCTAATGGGATTGGTGCTGATGAAATTGGAAATAGCGTAATTCGTTTGAATCGTTGGGGAATGAATAGTAATCCTAACCTTGATCTGCATTATCGTGATTTAAGAATTTATAATGTTGCATTACCTGATGAGACTGTGGCGTCTGTTACCAATGAAAATCTTGATTTTAGCTTTGAACAATTGAAAAATGATTTAGGTTTTAAAACAGGTGATACAGTTAAAGAGCATTTAAAATTGATTTCCGGTAATGGTATCAGCTGGACTTCAACAGATGAAACAGCGATTTCAACCTCTGGGGTGGTTACTCGTGGTGCGACAGCTAAAAATGTCAATTTAACAGTCAGCTATCGTGGTAAAGCTGAAACCTATGCGCTTAAAGTGCCAAAACAGGTTGAAGGTAAGGAAATTACAATTGATGGTTCAGTTATTGATACAGAAAATACTTTTAAAGGTTTTGGCACTGTAACCTGCAATAATACTTCACGCTTATTGTTGGACTATAAGGAAGAACACCCAACAGCGTATTGGGAAATTATGAATAAATTGTTTAATCCGACAACGGGTGCAGGGATTGACCACATTAAAGTAGAATTAGGCGCTGATGTGAACTCGTCCTCTGGTGCAGAGCCTGCGACTATGCGCTATTTAGATGAGCCAGCAAATGTTGTTCGTGGCGCAGGGTTTACCTTTGCTAATGATGCAAAAACGATTAATCCACATATTACAACCGAAATTCTACGCTGGGGTGAGCCTCGTTTTTCTTGGAATGGTTCTAAAAATACTGATTATTCAGCAAAATATGCTTGGTACAAAAATACGATTGATGCAGTTAAAGCAGAATTTGGCTGGTCATTAGATTATGTTGGCTTATCGCAAAATGAACGTGCACAGAATAATAATAAAAATGAAGATAAGTGGTTAATTTATTATTTAGAACAAATCAAAAAAGAATCAAATTATGAGCAGGACTATAAAAATATTAAATACGTCGCTTCTGATGGCTATAGAGATACAAAAACGATTGCAAGCTTGATGAATAATAATGCTTTGGTTAAAGCTGGAATTGATGTCATCAGTTATCATTACGGTCTATCTGGTTCAGCAGAATTAACGGCTTTACAAAATAGTTTGAGAAGTGCTGGCGAAAAAACGAAGGAGGTCTGGGTATCAGAAGGGATTGCCCCAATGATTAACTCCAGATATCGTTTGAATATGGAGCCCCAATACGGTGGTGTTGGTGGTACTGCTGGTACGGTTGATGTGGTACAGCGTATCGGTGCGGCCTATTCATGGGCAGGAGAAACAACCAATCCGCTCAAAGCAGTTTCCTTTGATTTTCAGCCTGCTGTTGCAGCTTTTTATGAAGGCTCAAGTTATAATCCGAAGCATTTAATCAGTGCTTATGATCCTTGGTCAGGCTTTTATGAAGAAGATAGCGGTATTTCAGGTGTACGTCAGGTGATGAATTTTGCAAATACTAATCATACACGTTGGCAATATTTGCCAGAGGCAACCTTTAATGATGGTAATCATAGTGATGGTGGTATTGCGGCAGGAAGCGGGACTCATAATTATTTAACCTTAAAATCACCAGATAGTAATGATTATTCAACAATTTATACGAATAATACGGCGAATTCAAGAACCTATACCATTTCAGCACAAAATTTGGCAGGCAAAGAAAATAGTATCGTGCAGCTGTGGGAAACAAGAGGACCAGATCAAGGTCAGGCTTATGATGCGAACTGGCTGCAAAATATTGGTAGTATCACACCAGAGGCTGGCGTCTACACGATTACAGTTAAACCATACTCAATTTTAACGGTAACGACTTTAGCCGCAGATGTGACAACACCTTATCAAGCAAAACAGGTTGATATATCTAAGGATACGATTTTAGCGTTGCCTTATACAGATGATTTTGAATATTCAGATTATGTCAAGGATGATAAAGGTCGTGATTATGTTGAGCGTCGTGGTGGGACACCGAGATATACAACTGATCAAAATGGTGCTTTTGAAGTGACAAAAGAGGTAACTTATGCTGACAGGAATAATTCAACTAGCTATGCTGCTCGAAAAGCAGTCACCATTCCAGATCAAGCTGACCATGCTAATGTCCTGCAACAAAAAATTACGACAGCCACAGTAGGTGCGCCTTGGGGTGTTTGGGGTGGTACTGATGGCGCAGACACTGATGGAACGAGCTATACTTGGCTTGGTGACCACCGCTGGACGAATTATAAATATTCTTTCGATGCTTTATTAGATATGAACGCTGAACAACGTGCTGATCGGAAAAATTTTGTCCTACTTGGTGTTAGGCAGCTGAAAGGTTCAGCTGGTTATGAGGCAGCAATTTATGCAGATGGTAAATGGGAATTGAAGCGACAGACAAAGACTGTTGAAAGTGGGACTATTTCTGATTTTGACAACACCAAATGGCATAATTATGCGATTGAAGCCAATGAAAATCAAATTTCATTCTTTGTAGATGGAAAAAAACAGGTTTCATATGTTGATACAGCTAAAACTAATATGAGTGGTCGAGTAACCATTGGTAGTGGCTATTATGAAACATTAATTGATAATTTACGAGTGGATCCAATCGATACGGTAAGTTATGAATCGTTAAAAATTGATAGTGGTCAAGGTAAGATTTATTCAGATTTAGCTACAGCAGAAGATGATGTCATTGCTGGATTGAATGAGCTTAATCCATTGGGTTATGTTGGTGCATGGACTTATAAACAGTCTGGTTATGCGCATTATAATCGCACACTAACAGAAACTAAAACTGATAAACCGGTTTGGAGTGGGACAACCATTACTTTTGGTGACAAAACGGAAGAACAGGGTACTGCGAATAAAGTATATTATTCAGGCACATGGCAAACAAATGCTTCAAGGGCATGGTCGACTTCTGATGGTGCGGCCTTTGAAATGAAATTTACTGGTGTTGATGCTAAGGTTTATGGTGTTCTTGATCAAAACAGTGGCACAGCTGATGTTTATCTTGATGATAAAAAAATTGATAGCATTCAATATTTAAATAATAGTGAAATTCCACAAATGGTTTGGTCAAAAGAAGGATTAGATTATAAGGAGCATACACTAAAAATAGTATCAACAAAAGGTTCAATTAATTTTACTAAAGCAGAATTTACCTCAAATGAAACAGCAGGTGCCGTTCGGAGTCTTGCACCAACCGCTTTAACACATATTCAATCTGATGAAGAGCTTGGTAATGCTGAAAATACGGTTTATGCTTATCGAGGTGGATCAAGTAATTGGGGCTCACAAGCTTCTAATGCATGGGCAGCATTTACTGACAATCCTTATCTGGTGATTAATTTTACAGGTACTGGGATTGATTTTAAGGCTAATACAAGCAATACGGCATATAAATTTGAGCTTGATGGTGTTGATGTAGGTAATCATGGTCCTGGAGATGGTGTGATCTATTCAGCGAGAGGTTTGGAAGAAAGAGCACATACACTCAAAGTGTCATTGGGTGATAATCAAGCCAACACTACTTATATGGATTATCGTGGCGTTTCAATCTATTACAGCTCAGCTGAAATTGAAACACCAAATTATTTCGTCTTTAAATTTAAAGGTGCTGGCTTTAGTTTATTCGGTAATACATCAGCTGCTTTACTAAGTGTTTCAGTAGATAATGTGATTGTCGATAATGCCGGTAAGGTTGCTGCTACTGGTGATCGTTTGAACTCATATGTATTAACTGGTTTATCTAATCAAGCGCATACGGCAAAAGTTGAAGTGATTGGTGGTACGTTCCAATTGGATGGCATTGATATTACTGGCGTGGATGCCAAAGATGTTGTTGATAAAACCGCTCTTGAAACCTTGTATGCTGCTAATAAAGATAAAGCAAAAGGGAATTACACAGATGCAAGCTGGGCAGCTTTTACAACTGCTAGAGATTCAGCTAATAAAGTTTTAGAGAATGCCGCTGCGAGTCAAGAAGAAGTTGATAATGCTCATACTGCTTTAAATACTGCGGTTAAAGGTTTAGTTGAAAAAGAAATCGTAGATAAGACAGCACTCCAAGAATTGTACGATGCTAATAAAGACAAGGTAAAAGGCAACTATACGGCTTCGAGCTGGAAGGTATTTACTGATGCCTTGCAGTCAGCCAAAGCTATTTTAGACAAGGTAGCTGCGACCAAAGCCGAGGTAGCCACTGCAAATAATGCCTTAGAAGCTGCAATTGAAGCATTAGTTGAAAAACCATCGGAAGCTCTTATCTTTGATGATGTCGTCAATTTGCCTGATGCAGAAGCAAAAGCAGCAATTAAGTGGCTATTAGATAACAAAGTCACCACAGGCTATGCCGATACTGATAACGACGGACATACTATCTTTGGGGTTAACGATAGCTTGACACGCCTTCAAACCGTGCTTTTCCTATATCGTTTGGCAGGTAGTCCAAAAGCAGCAACAACAACTGCTTTCCCAGACCTTGTTGATCAAAATGATGAAGCTAAAAAGGCGGTCAATTGGGCGAAGGCAGCAGGTATTACAACTGGCTATGGTAACGGCTACTTTGGTCCAAATGATAAGGTAACTCGTGAACAATTTGCCGCCTTCTTATATCGTGAGGCGGGAGAACCAGAAGTTGTAGCTGATCAAGTCTTTGTAGATGTCCCAGCGAGCAATCAATTTGCTAAGGCAATTACATGGTTAGCGGCCAATAATATTGCTAAGGGCTATGGCAACATTTTTGGTGCAAAAGATAACGTGATTAGACAGCATGCAGCATTATTCTTGAAACGCTTTGATGATGTCACAAAAAAATAAGCCGGAAATCAGAAGCTATAGCTAGCGCTATCTTAGTGGGGCAAAAAAATAGAACCATAAGTGACTTTTGTTTGAATGTCACTTTTGGTTCTGCTGTTTTTAAAATGCTGTTTGCTGTTTAATATTAATAATGTAGTCTTCTATACGCATTTGGTGTCAGCTCAACCTTAGCTTTGAAAATAGCAATAAATTGACTGGGAGATTGAAATCCGACTCGACTTGCAATTTCTTGAATTTCAAGGTTTGGCTGATTAATTAAATATTCTTTTCCCTTATTAATTCGGTAATCTATTAAGTATTGATAGGGACTTTTATGGATATATTTTTGAAAAAGACGGCTTAAATATTGCGGGCTAATATATAGATTTTTAGCTATGACTTCAATTTTATCAATTTGAGCAAAATTAGTTTCTATTTCCTTGATTGCTGGTGTCAGATATTTTTTAGCGTTAGTCGGTAAGTCTACAAAAGGTTGAATAGCACCCTGTCTCAACTGAATTAAAAATTTGTAACATTCTACTGATAGCATATTTGCTTCAAGCTGTTTTTGACGATGTAAGTCAATGATTTGGTTGATCCAAAGGGAAAATTGGAACTGTTCAGTGTTTTTTGCGAGGACGAATTGCTCCACCTTTAGCAGTTGCTTAAAGCATGACTTGATTTCACCACTAAAGGTTGCAAAATTTGTTTGCCATTGATCGATTGGAGAATAGCTATGAGGGGTAAATGGTGCAATTAAAATACCTTCACCAGCATTTAGACGAATTTGTTGGCCTTCAATTGTAATTTCACCAAGTCCGCTTTCTGTTTGCAGCCAGTGGTATAATGGATAGCCTTGATTACGGTTGACAGCATGCTGCTGCCAATGATTACCGATGCTTTCTAGATTAATTGGTAAAGCCTGTTGCATTAGTTGAAAATAGATTGGCATTGCTAAGCTCCTTTTTGTTTCGTAATCTTATATTATTTAGTTTATCATATTATACTTTAAAAGCGTTTTCAATATTATAATAATCTTATTATAAAGTAATGGAGGTCAGAAAATGAAACAATTTCAACGAATTTTATACGGTGGTGACTACAATCCAAATCAATGGGACGAGGCAACCGTTCGGGAAGATATGCGTGTCTTTAAGGCTGCCAAGATTAATTCGGCGACGATTAATGTTTTTTCGTGGGCAAAAATTCAGCCAAGTGAAAATCAATATGATTTTTCATATTTAGATGAAATATTTGAGAAATTGAGTCAAGAAAATTATGATATAGTGATGGCAACTTCAACTGCTGCGTTACCAGCATGGTTATTTAAACGCTATCCAGAGGTTGGTAGAACAGACTTTGAGGGTCGTCATCATAAATTTGGTCAGCGTCACAATGCTTGTCCAAATAGCTTGGTGTATCAAAAATTTGCCAAACGCTTGGTTCAAAAATTAGCAGAGCGTTATGGCAATCACCCAAATTTATCATGTTGGCATATTAATAATGAATATGGTGGCGAATGCTTCTGTGAAAATTGTGAAAATGCCTTTCGAGTTTGGCTGCGTAACAGGTATCAAACAATTGAAAAGGTTAACAAAGCATGGAATATGGAATTTTGGGGGCATACACTTTATGATTGGGACGAAATTGTCTTACCCAATGCTTTAAGTGAAGGGATTGATTATCAGAATACAGCGTTTGCTGGGATTTCAATCGATTATCGACGTTTTAATTCTGATAGTATGCTTGAAAATTTTAAAATGGAGCGTGATGTGATTCGTCAATTTGACAATGAAACTCCAATTACAACTAATTTAATGGGTACCTATAAAAATTTAGATTATTTTAAATGGGCTAAGGAAATGGATCTTGTTTCATGGGATAATTATCCTGCCTATGATACGCCATGGAGTTTAGTTGCGATGACACATGATTTAATGCGTGGCTTAAAAAATCAGCCGTTTATGCTGATGGAGCAAACACCGAGCCAGCAAAATTGGCAGCCGTATAATTCTCTAAAAAAGCCCGGTCAAATGCGTGCACAAAGCTACCAAACAATCGCCCATGGCGGTGATACTGTCCAATTTTTTCAGCTCAGACGCTCAGCTGGGGCCTGCGAAAAATTTCATGGTGCCGTGATTGAGCATGTCGGTCATGAAAAAACTAGAGTTTTTAGAGAAGTGGCAAAGCTCGGCGAAGAACTGCAAAGTCTTGGTGATAAAATTTTAAATAGTGAAAACCGCTCAGAAGTTGGTCTGATTTTTGATTGGGATAATTATTGGGCGCTAGAATATACTAGTGGACCTAATCAAGATTTGAAATATGTTGAGCAAATTCATCAGTATTATCAATATTTTTATCAAAATAATATATCGGTTGATTTGATTGCGACCGATGCTGATTTTTCCAAATATAAAGTAATTGTTGCACCCGTTTTATATATGATCAAAGCTGGTGTTGCAGAAGCATTAGAGGATTTTGTAGCATTGGGCGGAACGCTTGTGACCACCTTTATGAGCGGTATTGTTAATGAAAGTGATAATGTGCATTTAGGTGGCTATCCAGGACCATTACGGAAATTGGCAGGCATTTGGGTAGAAGAAATTGACGCCTTAGCACCTGAACAAGCAAATCAAGTTCGACTGGCTAATGGTCAAAGTGGTAGCAGCCACTTATTGGCTGATATTATCCACTTAGAAGGAGCAACGTCACTTGGAGAATATGTGGATAATTTTTATTCAGGCTTACCGATTGCCACGAAAAATCAATTTGGGCGGGGGTCGGTTTATTATATTGGTACTCAGCTTGATCAAGTAAGTCTGGCCATGCTTTTAAAACAAGCTGAGGCACAGGCAGATTTAACCACTTTTGAAAAAAATGATTTAGAGATTGTCAGACGTCACCAAAAAGACCGACAATATACATTTATTATCAATTTTACCGAACGGGAGCTTAAAATTCCAAATATATTTATTGGTCAAAAAGACATATTAACTGGAGATACGATAAAAGATGAAAAAACCTTGTCGTCTTATGATGTAGTAATCGTCGAAAGTGAACGAGAGGTAGCAGATGTTTTTAATTGAAAATGAAAATATTTCAGTGACGCTTTCTGAATTTGGCGCAACTTTAGTAAAAATTGAAATGAAAAATCGTCAAGGTGTAAAAGAAAATATTCTTTTGACCCTAGATGATGACGAGGCGATAAAAAACGACTTAGGCTATTATTTTGGCAAAACAGTTGGACCAGTTGCTAATCGGATTAAGAATGCTGAAATTGGCGAGTTGAAATTTAAGGCCAATAATGGGCCGAATCTTAATCACTCTGGTGAAAATGGCTGGAGTATTCAGCAGTGGCAGGCAACTGAATATGAAAATACTGAGGTCAAGGGTGTTCGTTTTGAATTGATTGACCAAAATAGTGGCTTTCCTCCTCAAAAAGTTTTAGTTGATTATCAGCTAAAGGGGAATGAGTTAACGATAAGATTTACTAGCACTGCGCTGGCTGACACCTATTTTAATCCAACCAATCACGCCTATTGGAATCTTTCAGGTGATGCTAAGACAGATATTGGCAAACAATTTTTACAGGTTTCAAGTCGAGAGGTATTAGTGGTAGATGAAAATACTTTACCAACTGGTGAAAGCATCCTGGTTGAGACAACAGCTTACGATTTTCAACAATTAAGGCAGCTTGGTGATAGCTTAGCTAAACTTGAAACTGGCTTAGACAATACCTTTATTCTATCTGAAAATCAAAATCCGCAGCTTATTATGTTTGATGAGATAAGTGGACGCAAAGTTATATTTTCAAGTAATCGGCAGGCGGTGGTTTTATACAGTGCGGCAAAGGTCAGTAATTTTGTCGAGGTTAATGGTACAAAAATGTCGAGTAATTTAGGCTTGGCGATTGAATTTCAAGAACAGCCAGATATTATTAATCACCCAGCCTGGGGAAACATTTCTTTATCAAAAGGAAGCACTGCTGAAAAATTTGTGAAAATGCAATTTGAGGTAGAATCATAGAAAATTAGCTAAAATGACAAAATATGCTGAGTTTATAAATTAGACTAAAAGGTCTAATTTCACAGACGGAGCATATTTTTTCTTTGGCTACAATAAATAACAAATAACATTTTTGAAAATCGCAATGAGCTTCCATAACCAAAAAACGATTAATGAGGTGAAAAAATATTGGAGAACATATTTAGATACGTTTGCATTGTTTTTTCTGACAGGTAAGCGATCAGTATAGATTTTAAGGCTAAGGTACTATTTAAATAAAGTTAGCGATTTTAGATGATACCACCTATATTTGTGAGAAGCGTTAGAGCATAAGATACAATAATCAAAGATAATCCTTTATATAAAATTTGGATAGTTACTTGATGCTTTTTGGGTGGAGAGCTTCAAAGATTAAAATCACCCAGATACTAATGAAACCAGCCCAGTAAATTATTATTATAAATGAAGCGAGTATGGGGTTACAGGAGCGGACATTGATAAGCGCCTCTGCTCACTTCATTAATTTAAACTATTACCTAGCTTTTCTAAGGGCTGAATACCTAACATTGACTGAAATTTTCAGAAAATACTGTAAAATTCATTTACAGAGTTATTTTTCTTACGTATAATGGAGAGAAATAGTATAAATTAAGGAGATAACTGACGATGAAGGCAGAGGAAATTATTCAATTTATCGGTAATGCGAAGAAGCAAACGCCAGTTAAGGTTTATTTAAAGGGCGATTTAGCTAATATCACATTCCCAAAGTCCATTAAAACATTTATTAATGGAGAAGCAGGTGTTATTTTTGGTGATTGGGCCGAAATTTCAGCAATTCTAGCTGAGAATCAAGCAAAAATTACTGATCAGGTGATTGAAAATGACGGTCGTAATTCGGCAGTGCCAATGGTTGATAAAAAGCAATTCAATGCTCGAATTGAACCAGGGGCAATTATTCGCGATCAGGTGGCAATTGGAAATAATGCAGTTATTATGATGGGGGCCATCATTAATATTGGTGCTGTTATTGGTGATGGTACGATGATTGATATGGGCGCAATCCTTGGTGGTCGTGCGACAGTTGGGAAAAATTGTCATGTTGGCGCGGGTGCTGTTTTAGCTGGTGTGATTGAGCCACCTTCTGCTGACCCAGTAGTTATCGAGGATGGTGTCTTAATCGGTGCTAATGCAGTTGTAGTTGAGGGCGTTCGAGTTGGTGCAGGAGCTGTAGTCGCGGCAGGCGCAATCGTGCTTGAGGACGTTGCACCAAATACGGTTGTTGCAGGTAGTCCAGCTCGGGTCATCAAAAATGTTGATGCAAAGACTAAAAGTAAAACTGAATTAATGGATGAGTTGAGAAAATTATAATAATCTTTGCAATCATTTGGCAAGCTTATTACTTTACTGCAGTGTATTAAGGCAGCAGGGCTAAAGAATAGTGCTGTTCAAAAGTTAATTGCAAAGAGTTTCAAATCGAAAGAGCTTAAGATTTTAATCGAGAGCTTTTTTTCGATTATTAAGGAGAAATAGATGAATTTAATTGAGATTAGACGTGCTTTACATCAAATACCCGAGATTGGTTTAGAAGAATTTCAAACGCATCAATTTTTATTAAATCAAATTAATCAGCTGATTGCTGACAAATCGTACATTAAATTACGGACGTGGCAAACAGGTATTTTAGTATTTGTCGAAGGCTATGCACCAACTAAGACAGTTGGCTGGCGGACAGATATTGATGGTTTGCCAATCACGGAGGCAGTTGAGAGTGCTTTTAAATCTCAGCGACAAGGCTATATGCACGCCTGTGGCCATGATTTCCATATGACGATTGCACTTGGTCTGCTTGAAAAATTGAGTCAGAAGCAGCCTAAGAACAATTTATTATTTTTATTTCAGCCTGCTGAAGAAAACGAAGCTGGTGGGATGCTGATGTATGAAGCAGGGGTCTTTGCTGACTGGCTGCCTGATGAATTTTATGCCTTGCATGTTAATCCTGAATTACCTGTTGGCACCATCGGTACTCGCGCTGGTACTTTATTTGCAGGCACCTGTGAGGTCCGGATTACCTTTAAAGGAAAAGGTGGTCATGCGGCCTTTCCGCATCGCGCGAACGATATGATTGTGGCTGCTAGCAATTTTATTACAACGGTACAGACTTTGGTTTCTAGAAATGTGAATCCAATTGAAGGGGCGGTTGTCACCTTTGGTAGCTTTCATGCCGGGACAACCAATAATGTGATTGCAGAAACCGCAGAGGTTCATGGCACTATTCGGACTTTAACACAGGAAATGAATCTTTTAACACAAAAGCGGATTCGTGAAATCGCAGAGGGTGTGGCACAAGCCTTCGGTTGTCAAATTGAAATGACTTTAAATCAAAAGGGCTACTTGCCAGTTGAGAATAATCCTGAGCTAACCGAAAAATTGATTGCGTTTTTTGAGCAGCAGCCGGCGGTTGATTTGACAATTACTGAGCCAGCGATGACTGGTGAAGACTTTGGTTACCTGCTTTCTAAGGTGGCTGGTACGATGTTCTGGCTAGGTGTTGATACACCTTATGCCTTGCATCATCCGAAGTTCAATCCAGATGAAGCGGCCTTGGATTTTGCAGTAGCTGAGATTGGTAAATTTTTAGCAACAAAAATTGTGTAATTTAAGAATTGTCTGAAAATTTCTGCTATAATTATGTAGATTAATTGATGAAAGTATTGAAAGGTGAACAAATGACAAAACAAATAAAAATTGGCTTACTCGGATTAGGAACAGTCGGTGGTGGTGTCCCAAATATCTTGAAAGCACAAGCTACCAAAATCAAGCAAAATGCTGGGATTGATATTGTTGTGGCTAAGGGCTTAGTGCGAGATGAAGCCGAAAAAGAATTGCGCAAAAAGCAGTTTGATATTGAGCTAACAACAAGCTTTGATGAGATTGTCGAGGATCCAGAAATTGATATTGTGATTGAATTAATTGGTAAAATTGAACCAGCAAAAACCTTTATTAGTCGTGCCTTGTCTGCTGGAAAGCACGTTGTCACTGCTAATAAAGATTTATTAGCACAGCATGGGCCTGAGCTGATTGCACTTGCGGTTGAAAACAAGGTTGATTTATATTATGAAGCAAGTGTTGCTGGTGGGATTCCAATTTTGAGAACACTGGCAAACTCCCTTTCAGATGACGGTATTACTAAGGTACAAGGGATTGTTAATGGCACAACTAATTATATGCTAACTAAAATGGTAGAAGAGGGTCAGGACTATGATGCTGTGCTTAAAAAGGCACAGGAGCTTGGCTTTGCTGAAAGCGATCCGACAAATGACGTTGACGGCATTGATGCCGCGTATAAAATGGTTATTTTGACTCAGTTTGCCTACGGTATGGATATTGGTTTATCAGATGTGGCACGTCGTGGCATTCGCCATGTTTCTAAGGATGATGTAGAAATGGGGCAAAAGCTTGGCTATGTCATTAAACTGATTGGTGAAAGTGCATTAATTGATGGTAGTGTATCGGCAGAGGTGGCACCAATGCTGGTTCCAGAGCAGCATCCATTAGCAACAATTAAAAATGAAATGAACGCGGTATTTATTGAATCTTATGGTGTCGGTCAGTCAATGTATTATGGACCAGGCGCAGGCAGCTTGCCAACTGCAACAAGTATCGTAGCAGACGTTGTTCAAATTGCCAAAAATATTACGCAGGGGACAACGGGTCAAAAATTCAATCCATATCAAACCGAGACTAAGCTAGCGGTCGATGATCAAGTGAAGGCTAAATACTATTTTGCGATTGAAACACCGGATAAAAAAGGTCAAATCTTGAAATTAGCTGAAATTTTCACAAATAATGATGCAAGCTTTGATCAAGTTTTGCAGCAAAAAGCGAATGGCGAAAAGGCCAGAGTAGTCGCAATCTCACATACAATTTCTAATGCACAGTTCAAGGCAATCAAGCTTGAAATTGAAGCAATTGATGGGTTTAAATTAATTAATACATTGCGTGTTTTAGGTAAATAATTAACAGATTAAGAATTTTAAGGAGTATTTTATGAGAATACAGGTCCCAGCAACGAGTGCAAATATTGGACCAGGCTTTGATTCGTGTGGCATTGCGGTCAATCAATACTTAGTGATTGGGATTCATGAACCAACTGAACAATGGGAGATCCATCATGATTTAGGTGCGGAAGTACCAAGTGATGCTGATAATTTATTAATCCAGACTGCTTTAAGGGTTGATCCAAGCTTAGCACCGCATTCAATCCAGATGGTCTCTAAAATTCCATTGGCGCGCGGCTTAGGCTCTAGTAGTAGTGTGATTATTGCAGGCATTGAGCTTGCCAATCAGCTCTCAAACCTTCAATTAACCAATCAAGAAAAGCTTCAGCTTGCAACGGAAATTGAAGGACATCCAGATAATGTTGCACCAGCATTGCTCGGTAATTTTACGATTTCAAGCTACGTTAATGGTCAGGTACAGACGATTGTTCATCCTTTTCCAAAGTGTGCACTTGTTGGCTTTATTCCAAATTATGAATTAAAAACGAGCGATTCACGCAAAGCTTTACCTGAGACACTACCTTTTAAAACGGCTGTTTTGGCGAGCTCGATTGCCAATGTAATGATCTCGGCATTGTTAAAAGCAGATTTAAAAACGGCCGGTCAAATGATTGAAGCAGATCAATTTCATGAGCCATTCCGACAAAGGCTTGTTCCAGAATTTTTAACAGTGCGCAAGCTCGCTAAATCCTTTGGCAGCTATGCAACCTATTTGAGTGGGGCGGGACCCACGATTTTAACCCTGCTTCCTGAAGCGGAGGCTGTTCCCTTTGCAGATGCCCTATCTGCTAAAAAGCTAAATGGTCAGGTTGAGCTGCTTGAGGTTGATACAGAAGGGTTGAAGGTTTATCCATAGCCAAATAAGTGAATAATTAATTAACTGAAGCCTTCATTTTTGGAGGCTTTTTTGATGCCTTAGGCTTTCTTTGCTTATCTTTAAGCGCATTTGATCAAGTCTATTTTTTGCCATTTTTTGCTTTGAGAAGGACAGCAGCTGAGCTATCTCTTTAAGTGCATATTTTGGTGCTTTGGTACTCGCTTTTGACCAGTATCACACCTTTTGTTTTAATTTTTGTGAAAGAGAAGCCCGTTTTGTTCAAAGGACGATGCTAAATAAAAATTTAAGCAAAGGATTTTATTAAGAATCTGCAAATCTAATTTATGTTACAATGAAATTAATATATTATTATGTCGCAAGGCTATAATGATTGAGTTACTCAATAAAATTTATCTGATTAAGCGAGGGACATTATGTCTAAAAAAAAATTACTGCTGGTAGATGGCTCATCGATTGCTTTTAGAGCCTTTTTTGCCATTCAAAATATTGAAAGCTTCAAAAATAGCAGTGGCTTATACACTAACGCCATTTATGGCTTTCATACGATGCTAAGCAATATTATCAAAAAAGTTGCTCCTACTCATATACTGGTAGCTTTTGATGCAGGAAAAACAACCTTCAGAACAGAAATGTTTGCTGAATATAAAGGTGGTCGCCAGAAAATAGTCCCTGAATTTCGTGAGCAGCTACCCTTTATTCGTGAAATGCTTAAGTATCAAGGAATTCATACCTATGATCTGGTTAATTATGAAGCGGATGATATTATTGGGACTTTAGCAAAGCGTGCGGAAGCGGCTGATTTTGAGGTTGAAATTTTTTCAGGTGATCGAGATTTAACACAGCTGACTACTGAAAAAACAACGGTTCAGATAACTAGAAAAGGTGTGGATAATCTTGAAACCTATACACCTGAATATATGAAAGAAAAGCTAGGGATTGCTCCTACCCAGCTAATTGATTTAAAGGCATTGATGGGGGATAGCTCAGACAATATTCCTGGTGTGACAAAAATTGGTGAAAAAACCGGCTTAAAACTGATTACAGCCTATCAATCGCTTGAAAATTTATATGCGCATATTGATGAATTGAAAAAAAGTAAAATGAAAGAAAATCTAATTAATGAAAAGGAGATTGCCTTTCTTTCAAAAAAACTAGCAACAATAGATACAGATTCCCCGCTTGAAATTAGTCTATCTGATTTAGCAGTATTGCCGATTAATACGGATGAACTGCGTCGATTTTATGAGCAGATGAGCTTCAATAAGTTTATTGAAAATGAGCTGGGTGAGGCTGAGGTAACGCTAGAGACGATTGATTACCAAATTGTGACAGAATATCAGGCAGCAACTTTCACAAAGGGTGATTTTTTATACCTAGAAACCTTGACCGATAATTATCATACTGCTGAAGTGATTGCAATTGCTTGGGGAAACGCAGAAAAAAGATACGTTGCCAAAGGCGACTTACTTTTTAACAATTCAATATTTATTAAAGATATTCAAGCAAATTTCTCCAAAACTTATGATTACAAAAAAACTAAAATTTTACTTTCACATTATCAAATTGAGCTTAAAACAGTGGCATTTGATACCTTGCTTGCTAAATATATTTTAAATGCGGAAACAGCGCATACCTTTAAAATAATTGCTAGTCAATATACTAATATTGAGATTGAAACAGATGAGGCTGTATATGGCAAGGGAACAAAGCAGGCGATTCCTGAGGATGAAAAATTATTTGCACACCTGGCTCGAAAGCTTGCTATTTTAGTTGCAAGTGAGCAAAAGATGTTAGAGGTGTTAGAAAATAACAATCAGCTGCATCTTTTACAAGAGATTGAACAGCCCTTGGCGGATGTTTTAGCAAAAATGGAAATGCGTGGGATTAAGGTTGATACTGATCGGTTAAAAGAAATGAAGGTTGAGTATACTGAGATTCTTGCAGGTATTGAAGAAAAGATTTTTGATTTAGCTGGTGAACGGTTTAATATTAATTCCCCTAAGCAATTATCTGTTATTTTATTTGAAAAATTACAATTACCGGTAATTAAAAAAACTAAAACAGGTTATTCAACGGCAGTAGATGTTTTGGAAAAATTAGCCCCACAAGCGCCGATCGTTGAGCATATTTTAAAATACCGTCAAATTGCCAAAATATTATCAACCTATTTAGAAGGCTTATTAAAAGTTGTTGCCTCAGATGGCAAGGTTCATACACGTTATATTCAAACCTTGACTGCGACCGGTCGGCTGAGCTCAGTTGACCCTAATTTACAAAATATTCCAATTAGAATTGAGGAAGGTAGACGAGTTCGTGAGGCGTTCTTACCATCCTTTGCAGACGGTTATATTTACTCATCTGACTATTCACAAATTGAGCTGCGGGTTCTAGCAGACATTTCAGGTGATGCGCATTTAAGGGCAGCTTTTGAAGAAAAGCAAGATATTCATACGTCAACTGCGATGCGCGTTTTTGGAATTCAAAACACAGAACAGGTAGATGCAAATACTAGGAGAAAAGCTAAGGCTGTTAATTTTGGTGTTGTTTATGGTATTTCTGATTATGGTTTAGCAGAAAATTTAGGGATTTCAAGAAAAGAAGCTGGTAACTACATTCAAACATATTTTGAGAAATATCCGGGTATTAAAAAATACATGGAAGAAATTGTTAGAGAAGCACGCGACAAGGGATATGTTGAAACACTTTTTCATAGAAGGCGTGAAATTTTAGAAATCAATTCGAGAAATTTTAACCGTCGAAGCTTTGCCGAGCGGACAGCAATTAATTCACCGATTCAAGGAAGTGCTGCAGATATTTTAAAGGTTGCAATGATTCGCTTGGAGCATGAGATTGCAAAGGCTGGGCTTAATGCAAGAATGCTTTTACAAGTACATGATGAGGTTGTTTTTGAGGTGCCAAAGTCAGAAATTGAGCAATTGGATCAAATTGTTAAAGAGATTATGGAGCATACAACTGAACTGGCTGTTCCATTAATTGCTGACAGTAATTATGGAAAAAATTGGTACGACGCCAAATAATAACTAAAATTGACTTTTTTATAACAAACGCTTATCATTTAATACTGGTGTTTTCGTAAAAATTAAGTCTAAGTACTTGGCTGATTCGTAAAATTAATTGCGATGCGGTTATTAGAGATAAAAAGGAGTATTATGTGACAGATGATCATTTAACGCCTTGGCAAAAGGAAAATCAAAAATATCAGAAGCTTCAAAAAGAGAAGGCCAAGGCAGAGAAGCTCAAGGCGAGAAAAGCTGATAGCTCCAATGAAAAGCTGGTATCTGATATTGAAACCGAAAAAAAGAAGGATAAAGCGACTCATGAGTCAATGCTTGACACGCTGCCCAAAATAAAAAAGGAAAAGAGGGTTCAGCTTCTAAAGAAGTTAACGCCTTTAATCATCTTTTTTATGCTCGCTTTTCCAATAACTGTTTTTTTTCTCTCACCCTTGAGCAAGCTCAGTGCAATTGAGGTAAGTGGCAATCAAAATGAAAGCAGCAAGGCGGTTGTTAAGGCTTCACAATTGACTGTTGGCGAGAGTATTTTAGCAGAACGTAAAAAAATGAATCAGGTTGAGCCAAATCTTCAAGAAAAATTTAAGCGCATAAAGTCCGCAACAGTCAGTTATTCTTTTCCAAATCGTTTTGTGATTAAAATCAAGGAAAAGGCTGAATTGGCATATGTTCAGGAAAATGATATTTTAAAAGTGGTATTGGTGGACGGTACAATACTTGATGATAAGGTTGAAACGCAAAATGAGAGTTATCCTGTCATTAAAGCCTTTAAGTCAACAAAAAAAATTAAAAAGCTCGTTGCCCAGTATCAAAGGCTTTCGCCAGAGCTTAGGGGGCAAATTAAGCTGATTGAGTTGACACCAACTAATGCTAATTCTGATTTTCTAACCTTGACAATGGCGGATGGTAATCAGGTTAAAATAACACTAGAGGATATTGATGACAAGATGAAATACTATCCTGAGGTAGCGAGCCAAATGACTGAAAAAGGAATTGTTGATATGGAGGCTGGCATCTATAGCTACCCGTATCCTCAATCTTAATTAATAATTAACTTTATAAATAAAAACCCTACCTTATTATAGGGTTTTTTGTTATGATTAAGACGATAAAAAAGTAATGTCAATTTTTTGTCAATCTTTTTTAACAAATATGTTTCAGAATCTTAAAAAAGTGTAATTTTAACGTAAAAACGATTTAATGAAAGTTGATTTTATGGTACACTTAGGAATGTTAAAATTAATGACTAATAGGGCATAAAAATAATTTGTAGATGCAGGAGGAACCATTAATTATGGTCAAAGATGGTTTTTTTACAGGGCTTGATATTGGAACAAGTTCAGTTAAAGTGCTAGTAGCTGAATATATAGACGGCCAAATGAATATTATAGGGGTCGGAAATACAAAATCAGACGGAATAAAAAACGGCGTAATTGTAGACATTGAAAAAACAGTTGAATCAATCAAAAAAGCAGTTAGGCAGGCAGAAGAAAAAGCTGGTGTTCAGGTGACAAATGTAAATGTTGGCTTGCCAGCAAATTTACTAAGTGTTGAAGAATGTCAAGGCTTATTAGCGGTTGGTGCAGATAACCAAGAAATTACAGATGCTGACGTTCAAGCAGTTATTAAATCAGCCTTAGTGAGAGCGGTACCACCAGAACGTGAAATTATTACTGTTTTACCAGAGGAATTTGTAGTAGATGGTTTTGCAAATATCAGTGATCCAAGAGGTATGATTGGCATTCGTTTAGAGATGCGTGGTCAAATGTTTACTGGACCTAAAACAGTGATTCATAACATTAAATCAACCGTTAGAAAGGCGGGGCTGAACATTGATCAGCTGGTTATCACTCCACTTGCGTTGACTGAATCAATTTTGACAGACGGTGAGAAAGATTTTGGTACCATTGTAATCGATATGGGTGGCGGTCAAACTTCAATTGCCATTATGTTTGATCATCAAGTGAGATATACCTCGGTCATTCAAGAGGGTGGTGAATTTGTTACAAAGGATATTTCTGTAGTCTTAAATACATCGCTAAAAAATGCAGAAGGCTTAAAGATTAATTACGGTGAAGCGTATCCAGATCATGCAAGCGAAACTGAAGAGTTTCCTGTTGATGTGATTGGGCAAAATGCACCAGTTCGAGTTAACGAGCGCTATCTATCAGAAATTATTGAAGCAAGGCTGAGTCAAATTTTTGAAAAGCTTCAAAAAGAGCTTGACAAAATTGAAGCATTTAATTTACCGGGAGGCATTATTTTGACTGGTGGTGCCGCTACTCTGCCGGGCTTGGTTGATTTAGCAGCTGATCGCTTAGGTGTAAACGTTAGATTGTATGTACCGAATCAAATGGGGTTAAGAAATCCTGTATTTACAAATGTAATTAGTATTGTTGAGCATGTGGCGTTGCAAAGTGAAATTAATTGGATTTCATACAATGCTGTTATTGGTAATCAGACAGTCGTTGCCAATCGTCCTGCTCCGGTTATAGCCAATGAACCGGCTTATAATGACAGTGAGTATGTCGATGATTATGCCGACTCCTATGATTATCCAGAAGAAACAATTGGCAATAATGATTCTCAGGATAGCCTAAAAGATAAGGGTGCGAGCTTAGTAGATCGTGCTAAAGGCTTCTTTAATAATATTTTTGATTAAACTTGGAGGGAAATAATGGAAATCTCTTTTGATACAAATGTCGATCAAGGCGCAGTAATTAAAGTAATTGGTGTAGGCGGTGGCGGTGGTAATGCCGTCAATCGAATGATAGAAGAAGGCGTTAGTGGTGTTGAATTTATCACTGCTAATACAGATGTTCAAGCGTTGAAGTCTTCAAAGGCTGAGCTTGTTATTCAACTAGGACCAAAGCTGACTCGTGGCTTAGGTGCAGGTGCGCAACCAGAAGTTGGTCGTAAGGCTGCTGAAGAAAGTGAAGAAGATATTCGTCAGGCACTTGACGGTGCTGATATGGTATTTATTACTGCTGGCATGGGTGGGGGTACTGGCACTGGTGCTGCACCAGTGATTGCTCATATTGCTAAAGAAATTGGTGCCTTAACTGTTGCTGTTGTGACAAGACCATTTGGTTTTGAAGGGACTAAGCGTAGCTTATTTGCCTCAGAGGGTATCTCAGAGCTTAAAGATAATGTTGATACTTTTATTATTATTGAAAATAATAGCTTGTTGCAAATTGTTGATCCTAGAACACCGATGTTGGAAGCACTTAGCGAAGCAGATAACGTATTACGTCAAGGTGTGCAAGGCGTATCTGATTTGATTACAGCACCAGGCTTTATCAATCTTGATTTTGCAGATGTCAAAACTGTGATGCAAAACCAAGGTGCTGCACTGATGGGAATTGGGGAAGCAGAGGGTGACGACCGTGTGATTAAAGCCACTCAGTTTGCAATCAATTCACCATTGCTTGAAACAACGATTGATGGTGCTGAAAATGTTTTACTTAATGTGACAGGTGGTCTAAACATGTCATTAATGGAAACACAAGATGCCTCAGAAGTTGTGATACAAGCTGCTGGACAAGATGTTAATATTTTATTAGGTACTTCAATTGATGAAAGCCTCGGTGATCGTATCCGCGTTACTGTTGTTGCGACGGGCATTGAAGATACACCAAAACAAAAAGGTAGAGCTAATGTTAGACGTACTAATGCGTCAACAACTGCAAATCGTGTGCCACAAAATAAGCCACAAGCCTATGTAGCGCCTGAACCAACTCCGATTGAAGTTGAACAAGAAGATGAAAATTCACCATTTAATGGTTGGGATATCCGTCGTGAATCGAATGTTCGACCAAATGTTGATGAATTAAAGCTAAAAACAGATACAACAAGTATCAATACGTTTGAAAAAAATGAAACTAAAACGGATGAAGAATTAGATACACCACCATTTTTCAGACGAAATAAACGCTAAGATAGATTGGAGCATTCGAATTGCTAAAGGATAAATTTGAATCAATCGTTGCTCAAATTAATCAGGCCAAGGCAAAAGCAAATCGTCATGATAAAGTGCATTTGATTGGTGTTACAAAATATGTTGATATTAGTCAGGCACGAGCGCTTGTTCAGGCTGGTGTTGATGAGATTGCTGAAAACCGAACAGAATTATTTTTAGAAAAGTACCATGCCATGCAAGACTTAGAAGTAACTTGGCACTTAATTGGTAGTCTTCAACGTCGCAAGGTTAAAGATGTTATTAATTTAGTAGATTATTTTCATGCCCTAGACAGCTTTAAGCTAGCACAAGAAATACAAAAGAGAGCTCAAAAGACCATTTCGGTTTTTGTTCAAGTCAATGTTTCAGGTGAGGCGAGCAAGCACGGCGTCTCACCTGAGGATTTGCTGCCATTTATTAAAGCTTTGGCAGCTTTAAGTCATATTACGGTAGTTGGATTAATGACAATGGCACCAATGGATGCTGATGATTCTGATCTGAGAAAGTATTTCTCAGCACTTCGCCAATATCGTGATGAAATTGAGGCCTTAAATTTATCTTATGCACCTTGTCATGAGCTAAGTATGGGAATGAGTCGTGATTATCCAATTGCGATTGAAGCTGGCGCAACTTATGTCCGAATTGGTAGTGATTTTTTCAAAAATAACTGAAATTTGCCTTTATTGTGTCTGAAAACAAAAATTATTATTTATTTATTTTGATTAATAATAAATCCTGCATGAATTTGGATTTGTAATTATATAGGAGGAAGATATGTCGTTTTTAGACAAAATTAATAATCTTTCAAATTTTTTTGGAATTAATGATGAAGTGGATGATTTTGAAGGAGATAGCCCTATTAGTCGTCCGAAGCAAGAACGAATTAGGACGGAAAGTGCGCCACGTTCGGAGCAGTCATCAAATTTTCGCCGCCAAGTGGCCCCAGTTCAAGCTGATAATGTTGTTGCGATGAGAAGACAGTCCGAAGAAAAGGCACGTCAAGAAACAGCACGTTATGGAAATGGCGGTAGTGCCTCTTCTGTCAATGATCGGATTAAGCCATCGGCCACTAAAGCACGTGAAGATTATTTAGTTAATCAAGAACCGCGTCGTAGACCCTCTGCAAATGCAAAACAGAATCAGAGTAAAGCAGCTTTTTCAACAGAGCAGCCGAAAAAGGATAATCGACCTAAGATAACAATCAAGCAGCCACGTGTCTATTCAGATGCGATGAAAATTGCTGAGTTTGCGATGAACGATGAGGCTGTACTTGTTAATTTTCACTATATGGAAGAGCATCAAGCACGTCGAATTATTGATTTTTTGACAGGAATTGCGCACGCTTTACATGGTGATTTACAAAGAGTAGGCAATCAAATTTTTTTATTGACACCTGCGTCAATTCAAATTGATGGTAATGAAGCAAAAAGCTTGGTTAACAATCAAGACTTTGATTATGAGATATAGGTGAAGCGATGATCGGAATAATTCTAAGTATACTTTCCAAATTAATTGAAATTTATTCTTTTTGTATTATTATTTATGCGTTGTTATCTTGGTTTCCTGGTGCTTATCAAACCAAATTTGGCAAAGCGATAATTACTATTGTCAGACCGTATTTAAGTCTTTTTTCAAGATTGCCCTTGCAGTTTGCTGGGATTGATTTTTCAGTAATTGTTGCATTAATGGTCTTGCAATTTGCTTTTCAAGGACTTGTAATTTTAGTGAGCAGCTTTTTTTAGTGGATAAGGTGTCGTCGGCTTAGAATGATTCAAGTCGACTCTTTTTTACTAATTTTTACTAAGAAATCGTTTGTTGTACGACCAAAACTCGCTTTAAAAAAGCTTTTGACTAATTTTTAATCGAAGGAAAAATATGTTTGAAAATATTTATCAACATTTCAAAAAGGACGAAAAAAATTTTATTGAGCAAATGAATGCCCATTTAATTGAGGTAGAAGAGAGCTACACGCCCTTTTTGACTCATTTTTTAAATCCAAGAGAGCTTTGGATTTTGAAAACTTTAATAAATCGTTATAACGATTTAAAATTTCGCAGTTTTGGTGGTACAATAAATGCAGAAAGTCAAAGAGTTATTGTTGTACCTGAGTTTATGGAAATTGAGGCAGCTGATTTTCATTTAGCGCTATTAGAAGTTCATTATCCTGTTAAATTTGCTACGCTTTCTCATTCAGAAATTTTAGGAACGCTGTTATCTCAAGGTATTGAGCGTTATAAAATCGGGGATATTTTAACGGATGGTACTAGATTTCAAGTAATTGTAGATGAAGTAATTGCTGACTTTTTGATTAATCAGATTGATCGGATTTCTGCCTTGAAGGTCAGGCTTGAGCGTAAGGATATCACTGAATTAATTGTTTCCTCTGATGAATTTATTGAGAAAGCTTTAACAATAAATAGTTTAAGATTGGATATTTTAATCAGTAATGTTTATAATATCTCTAGAGAAAGAAGTAAATTATTAATTGAGCGAGGAAGTGTAAAGCTTAATTTTCAATTAATCGAAAAGGTTAGTGAAGAAATAAGCTTGTTTGATTTAATTTCTGTCAGAGGCTTTGGTCGATTTAGGCTGGATAGTATTAACGGCTTGTCAAAGAAGGGGAAAATAAAAATTGTTGTCGCGGTATTGTTAATAGATAGGAGTAGCAAATGAATTTAAGTCCTTTGGATATCCAAAATAAAAGCTTTTCAACAAAAATGCGAGGCTATAATCAAGATGAGGTTGATGATTTTTTAGATATCATTGTGCGTGATTATGAAGATATACAATCAAAAAATCGTGAGCTTGAAAAACAAGTGAAGCTAACAAATGAAAAATTAGAATATTTCAATGATTTAAAGAATACCCTGAATCAGTCAATCATTGTTGCACAGGATACGGCTGATAAGGTTAAGCTTGGTGCTTCAAGTGAGGCAGAAGCACTTTTAAATGATGCTAAAAAACAATCAGATATATTAGTAGCAAACGCGAAGAGTCAAGCGACTGCTATCCTAACCGATTCGAGATTAAAGGGAGCAGAAATATTAAATAAATCCGTTCAGGATGCTAAAACCTTGGCTAGAGAGACTGATGAGCTGAAAAAACAAACAAAGGTTTTTCATCAACGTTTGGCTTTAATGCTTGAATCGCAGCTCCAACAGGTTAAAACAAATGAATGGGACGATATTTTACAGCCGTTTTCAAGTACTATTCCAGATGCTGCAACTACCTTTAAGGATGTGGTTGCGGATGTTATTTCTAATGAGAACGAGGCTACTGGTGAAATAGATATCCCAGAGGAAACAAGCTTTTTGAGTGAGGCAGATATCCAAGAGCCTGCAGACAATAATTCTGTAAGCACAGCAGAAACAGAAAAGGAATCTGCGACAGAAATTGAAAAATAAAAATTTATTAGAACAAGATTAGGCATTAATATTTAAAGCGAGCAGCGAATGGTGTGAGGCTGTATTCAATAGATGGCTAGTTATCAGCTAATATTAATTAAAACGTGTGATGGCGTTATAGATCGAAGAGTGATTATAGTTTGAATAGCCTATAATCAAAATTAGGGTGGTACCACGACTTTCTTCGTCCCTGAAGAAGGTCTTTTTTTATCTTCGCGATTAGTGAAGATAACGATTAAAAATATGCTATATCATTACTACTGAAAATTTTTTATTTTAAAATTAATGAAAAGAGGAAATAATTGTGAAAATGAAAGAAACCCTGCAGCTTGGTAAAACTGCTTTTCCTATGCGTGCTAATTTGCCAAATCGCGAAGTAAATTGGCAAAAGGAGTGGGAAGAAAAGCATATTTATGAGATGAGACAAAAAGTGAATGAGGATAAGCCATCGTTCGTATTACATGATGGACCGCCTTATGCAAATGGTAATATCCATCTGGGACATTCATTAAATAAAATTTCTAAGGATATTATTGTCCGCTCGAAATCAATGTCTGGCTACCGTGCTCCATATGTGCCGGGCTGGGATACGCATGGCTTGCCAATTGAGCAGGTCTTAACTAATAAAGGGATTAAGCGTAAAGAAATGCCCTTGGTAGACTATCTTGAGGAATGTCGCAAATATGCACTCTCACAAGTTGACAAGCAGCGTACTGATTTTAAACGTTTAGGAGTCGCTGGGGATTGGGATAATCCTTACATTACTTTAAAGCCTAGCTATGAAGCTGCTCAAGTTCGTGTATTTGGTAAGATGGCTGAAAAGGGTTATATTTATAAAGGTCTAAAGCCGATTTACTGGTCACCAAGCTCTGAAAGCTCACTCGCTGAAGCGGAAATTGAATATAAGGATGTTGAAAGTCCTTCGCTATACATTGCTTTTAAGGTTGTTGATGGTAAAGGTTTATTAGATTCCGATACTAATTTCGTGATTTGGACAACAACTGCTTGGACTTTACCAGCAAATTTAGGTATTTTTGTGAATCCTGATTTTGATTATGCGCAGGTTGCAGTTAATGGTCAAAAATATGTGGTTGCCTTGACCATGCTTCCAATGATTAAAGATGCGATTGGCTGGGAAGATGTTGAAATCTTAAAGACGTTTAAAGGTACTGATTTAGAATATATGACTGCTCAGCATCCATTTTATGATCGTACCTCATTGGTTATGTGTGGCGACTATGTTTCTGATGATGCTGGGACTGGATTAGTGCATACAGCGCCCGGACATGGTGAGGATGACTATGTTTATTCTCGTAAATATAATTTAGCAGTCCTTTCGCCTGTGGATTCAAGAGGTATTTTTACGGCAGATGCGCCAGGGTTTGAGGGTCAATTTTATGAAAAGGCTGCACCTGAAATCATTGAATTATTGCAAGAAAAAGGCGCTTTATTAAAAGTTTCTTATTTCACTCATAGCTACCCACACGACTGGCGTACAAAAAAACCAGTAATTTATCGTGCAACCGCCCAATGGTTTGCTTCAATTGATAAATTTAGAGCAGATATTTTAGAAGCGGTTGATCAGGTTGAATGGGTCATTCCTTGGGGTAAAACCCGTCTCCATAATATGATTCGTGATCGTGGTGACTGGGTAATTTCAAGACAACGGGCTTGGGGCGTACCTTTACCAATTTTCTATGGTGAAAATGGGGAGCCAATCATTACGCCTGAAACAACTGAGCGTGTTGCAGAATTATTCGCCCTACATGGCTCAAAAATTTGGTTTGAAAAAAGTGCCAAGGAATTATTACCAACAGGCTTTACACATCCGTCTAGTCCGAATGGTGAATTTACCAAAGAAAAAGATATTATGGATGTTTGGTTTGATTCGGGCTCTTCACATGAAGCTGTTTTGCGTGGTCGCAAAGAGCTGACATTCCCGGCGGATTTATATCTTGAAGGTAGTGATCAATATCGCGGTTGGTTTAATTCATCTATTACAACTTCAGTTGCAATCAATGGTGTCGCACCTTATAAAGCGGTTCTTTCACAAGGCTTTGTATTAGATGGTGAAGGCCGTAAAATGAGTAAGTCGCTTGGTAATACGATTTTACCAGACAAGGTGGTTAAACAATTTGGCGCTGATATTTTACGTCTTTGGGTCGCTTCGGTTGATACAGAATCTGACGTTCGTGTTTCAATGGAGATATTGACACAGGTTGCTGAAACCTATCGTAAAATTAGAAATACTCTGCGCTTCTTAATTGCGAATACGGCGGATTTTAATCCAGAGAAGGATGCAGTTGAATATCAAGAGCTACGTTCGGTTGATAAATTTTTATTAATTCGTTTAAATGAAACGGTGCAAACAATTAAATCAGCCTACGATTCCTATGAATTTATAACGATTTATAAAACAGTTATGAATTTCTTAACAACTGAAGTATCAGCCTTTTATCTCGATTTTGCGAAGGATGTCGTTTATATCGAGGCTAAGACCGCATACGAAAGACGCGCGATGCAAACTGTATTTTATGAAATTTTAGTCGCTTTAACAAAACTGTTGACGCCAATTATTCCACATACAGCCGAGGAGATTTGGGCAGAATTGAAGGAAGAGGAAGCATTTGTTCAATTGGCGGAGTTTCCGGAAGTGACTCAATATCCAGATCAAGCTGAACTTAAGGAGGAATGGATTGATTTCTTAGCTTTCCGAGATCAGGTCTTAAAGGCTCTAGAGGTTGCTAGGAATGACAAGCTAATTGGTAAATCGCTTGAGGCTAAAGTGACTATTTATCCAAGTGAGCCACTGAAGGTTTTATTAACTGCTTTAGACGAAGATATTGCGCAGTTATTAATTGTTTCTGACTTCCAAATTGCTGATGGTAAGGCACCAGAGTCAGCACAGATATTTGACGATGTTAAAATTGTGATCGAACACGCTTTGGGCGATACCTGTGTCCGCTGTCGTCGGGTGGATGAAACGGTCGGTCAAAATAGCAATCCTCATTTAGCAGCTGTTTGTGCACATTGCGCTGAAATTTTAGAGGCTAATTTCCCAGATGCTGTAGCGAATGGCTTTGAAGACTAGCTTTTTTGAAAATTATCTATAATTAATATCATTGCAGCAGTTATCCTAATAGGTAGCTGCTGTTTGGCGTTAACGAATCTTAATTTAGACTAATAGGACAAACAGTAATGCAGTTTTTTAAGCTATTTTTCTTTATATCAATGGTTTTAAAGGCTTTAATAGATTAGATATTTAAGTTATACTTATAAGAAAGAACAGATTGATTTAAACGACTCTATATTAATCTGAATAATTATAATATTTTACTGATTTATTGTGACTATATTGATTTTAATGAAATCAGATAGAAATTAATTTGTTATTGTCATTATTTATAATAAAATATAATTATTAAGTTTTCTATTATTAAATATAAAAGGGAGCACTGATGAATGAGCAATAAGAAAAGATTTAAATCGCTTGTTGATGGTAAGCCATATGTATTAATTACAACAGCTAATGATCAGCTTTTGCGGACAGCTACAGATATTGTCAATGAAAAATTTCAACAAATTAAAGAGCATGCCCCACAAACTAGTCGAGAAGATGTGGCAGTTCTTTTGAGTCTGCAAGTTGTTGCTGAGCAAGTGCTTAGAGAAAACGAGTTGGAAAAAATCAAGCAAGAAGTCAATCAGCTGCAGCAAGCTTTAGAAGAAAAGCAAGCAGAATTAGATCATCGCAATCATCCAAATCATTTACCAGAAAACTCATTAAATATCTTAAAAGAACAAAAAGCGAGTAATGCTCGAGCAAAGCAGCAAATACTTTCGAGTAAGGAAGAGGGCAAATGATTTCATTAATTATTTTAATTTTTTTAGCAATTGGTTTTTCAATTGGATATTTTAGAGGCTTTGCTTTGCAGGCTTATTATATAATCGGCACACTAATTGCTTATTTGATTGCAACGATTCTTTTTACTAAATATGCTAAGGTTTTTACACTATGGGTGCCTTTTCCATCGGCGTCAGAAGGATCAAAATTAACAATTTTAAATCAATCTATTATCTTTGATTTAAATGATGTCTTTTATGCAGCCTTTGCTTTCATGCTTATTTTTATCATTGTGTTGATTCTTGTTAGAGTATTAGGGATATTTGCTTATCCACTTGGCAAGCTTAAAGTTTTAGGAAAGCACAATCATTGGGTTGGTGGTGTATTAGGCGTGCTTGAATCATACCTTGTCATATTATTGTTCTTAGCAGTCTTAGCGTTGATTCCAATAAATAATATTCAAAATGCATTGTCCAATAGTCTTTTAGCAAAGGCTATGTTGTTGAGAACCCCTATATTTTCCCATGATATTTTTAATTCATGGGTTACGGAAATAATTAATCAAAAACCATTTTAGTCTTTTGGCTATTGTTGATGAGATGGAAACACAAAAATAGACTGGCGATTGTTTTCCAGTCTATTTTTTTTAAAGCATGAGTTTTTTATCAGGAGAAATAAAAATGAATCATAAAATAGAAGAAATATTAGAGTTTAAAGAAATTATCCAGCAGGTCGCTGACTATACTTTAACCTTTCAAGGTCGAAAGGCTGTTAATCAGCTACATCCCACTAACAACCGCGCGCAAATAAAAAAAGATTTTACTGAAATAGAAGAGGCTACTGCTATCGTTCGAGAGCAGTCACAAATTCCAATTGCTGAGCTGCCTAATCTCTCTGAGCATTTTAAAAGAATTGAAATCGGCGCTGACTTGAATGGTGTTGAATTAGCACAAATTGGTCGCGTTTTAAGAATTGTTAATACGCTAGCCCAATTTTTTGAGCAGATGGCTATTGAGACACCTATTATTAGTTTAAAAGAATTGGCTGATAAATTAATCACCTTGCCCAAAATTCGTCAAGCGTTGGCAGTTATTGATGAATCAGGCTATGTCCGTGATGAAGCGAGTGATTATTTAGCTAATCTTCGTCATTCAGTTAAGCGTATCGAGCGACAAATTCGAGAACGCCTAGAACGATATACTAAGGAAAGTGCCGAATATTTAAGCGAACCAATTATCACAATTCGAAACGAACGCTTTGTCTTACCTGTTAAGCATGAATACCGTAATAAATTTGGTGGCGTGATTCACGATCAATCGGCCAGTGGACAAACGCTCTATATTGAGCCAACTAAAACGTTAACTCTCAATAATGATTTAAGCAGCGCTAAGTCAGCCGAAAAAGCGGAAATTCAAAGAATCCTTCGTGAATTAACAGCAGACTTAAAACCGTATCTAAATGAGCTGAAGCAAAATACATGGGTGATTGGTAGATTGGATGTGGTTCAGGCCAAGGTGAGCTTTGCTGCTAAAATTAAAGGAATTATACCAAATATTAGTGAGCAGCAAGAAATTGAATTAATAGATGCACGTCATCCATTGATTAGCACTGAGCTCGTTGTTGCAAATACGATTGAGTTAGGTAAGGCTTATCGTTCGATGGTTATTACCGGTCCCAATACTGGTGGGAAAACAATTACCTTGAAAACATTAGGACTACTTCAGCTAATGGCTCAAGCAGGTTTGCCAATCTCTGCGCGTGAAACAAGCACAGTCGCAATTTTAGATGATATTTTTGCAGATATCGGTGATGAACAGTCAATTTCACAGAACCTGTCTACCTTTTCAAGCCATATGACGCATACCGTCTCTATCTTAAAGCAAACAAGCCAAAATACCTTAACCTTATTTGATGAGCTAGGTGCGGGCACTGACCCACAGGAGGGTGCTGCACTTGCGATTGCCATTTTAGAGTTTATCCGGAGTCAAAATGGTTTAGTGGTTGCGACAACGCACTATCCAGAATTAAAAATCTATGGGGTTAATACACCAAACACGATTAATGCGAGTATGGCGTTTGATGTTGAAACATTAAGCCCGACCTATCAATTATTAATTGGTATTCCCGGAAAGAGTAATGCCTTTGAAATCTCAAGACGTTTAGGCTTAAATGATCGGATTATTAATCACGCCAAGTCCTTAGCAGGCAGTGAAAGTCATGAAATTAATGAAATGCTGGAAAAATTGGAGCAGACGAATTCTCAATTAACACAATCCTTAGCAGCGGCAGAGCAGATTGAAGCAGAAAATGAATTATTGCATGCCGACCTAGAAGCGATGTATCAAAAATTTACGCGTGAGAAAGATGCGATGCTAAAGAAGGCTGATGAAAGGGCACAAGCAATAGTTGCTAAAACAGAAACTGATGCAGCAGTAATTATGGCTGCTCTTCGGGAAAAAAATTCGGCGAAAGAGCATGAATTAATCGAAGCTAAAACACAAATAAAAAATCTTCGTGATACTGGCGTTGATTTATCTAATAATAAGGTATTAAAACGTGCAAAGGCTCAAAAGGCATTAAAAATTGGTGATGAGGTCTTGGTATTAAATTATGGTCAAAGAGCAACGGTTATTAGATTGCTAGCTGATGATAGCTATGAGGTTCAAATGGGCTTAATTAAAATGAAGGCAAAGCGCTCAGAGCTGGAAAAGGTAGCTAAGGAAGTAGAAAAGCAATCAAAGGCTACAGTTAAGCGAGCGAAACGGGCGATTAGCGGCGCTCAAAGCATTAAAACTGAATTGGATTTGCGTGGTATGCGCTACGAAGCTGCCATGACGGAGCTGGATCGCTATATCGATTCTGCCCTACTTCAAAATTATCCTCATGTCAGAATCATTCACGGTAAGGGAACAGGCGCCTTACAGCAGGGCGTTTGGCAATATTTACGGGCCAATCGGCAGGTTAAGCACTTTGAATTTGCGACGCCGAATTCTGGTGGTAATGGTGTGACAATTGTTGAGTTTAAATAATGCTTCTATTAGATTAAAATAAGGAGGTGCATTTATGGCAGCTCGAAAAAAATCAGAATTCGCTCAACAGCAAAATCACTATAAAATTGGCATGTTAGTTTATGCCAAACGTATAAAGCAAAAAGCGGTGATTAGACAAGCCCTTTCTCTTGAAATCTATCAAATTGAGATATTAGCAAATGGCTTAAAATTGAGAGAATCAATCGATTATTTAGAGCCACTGGCGCAAACTGTGACAAATTCTGAAACAATTTATAAAAAATCTGGTTATCATGAATTAAGCTCAGGCTCAGCAGAGCTTGATTTACATGGTATGCGCTATGAACCGGCAATTGAAAGGCTGGCACAATTTGTTGACCAGGCAATTATCAATGATTACAGCTATATTCGAGTTAATCATGGTAAGGGAAGCGGCGCTTTACAGATGGGTGTTTGGCAGTTTCTAAGGTCACATTCACAGGTTAAACAATTCCAATTTGCGCCACAAAATCTTGGTGGTCGGGGTGTGACGATTGTTGAATTTAAATAACAGCATCCATATTGAAAATGAGCTGCATTAAGATTGTGTAATTTATATTTTAACTGATTATGTTATAATAATTTGGATAAGAGAATGAGCAATATTAAGCAATTACAAAAAATAACTTTACAGTACATAGAGATGAGGCAATATGGCTAAATTTAAAGATTATAATTTCCCACCCTTTTTACAAAAGGCACTAGAAAAAATCAATTTTACAGAACCGACAGCGGTTCAAGAACGTTTAATCCCAATTATTCGCCAAGGTAAAAATGTTATTGGTCAATCGAAAACGGGCAGTGGCAAGACGCACACCTTTTTATTACCAATTATTGAAAAAATTAATCCTGAATTAAATCAGGTACAGGCAGTAATTACAGTACCGAGTCGTGAATTAGCGGAACAAATTTATCAAGCAGCCATTGAACTTGTCCAATTTTCTGAAGCGGAATATCGAGTTGCAAATTATGTTGGGGGCACAGATAGAAAAAGGCAGCTTGAGAAGCTAGAGCATAGCCAACCGCATTTAGTGATTGGAACAAGTGGTCGAATTCTTGATTTAACCAAAACCGAGCTAAAGCTTTTTACGGCAAAAACATTTGTAGTAGATGAGGCAGACATGGCTCTTGATTTAGGCTTTTTACCCGAGGTTGATCAAATTGCTGCTCAGTTTTCTGAGAATGTGCAGTTTTTGGTTTTCTCAGCTACTATTCCACAAAAATTACAACCTTTTTTGAAAAAATATCTAAAAAATCCAGTGGCTGAGCAAATTGAGAGTCGAACGATTATTAGCGACAAAATTGATAACTGGTTAATTTCAACCAAGGGTCAGGATAAAAATAATGTCATTTTAAATTTGCTACATATTACCAATCCATATCTTGCAATTATTTTTGCGAACACTAAACAGCGTGTTGATGAAATTACTAATTTTCTAAAATCAAACGGGTTAAAGGTTGCTAAAATTCATGGTGGCATTGAGCCGAGAGAACGGAAAAGAATTATGAAGCAGGTTCGTAATCTTGATTTTCAGTATCTTGTTGCTACTGATTTAGCAGCAAGAGGTATTGATATCGAGGGCATTTCTCATGTAATTAATGATGAAATTCCAAATGATTTGGACTTTTTTATTCATCGTGTTGGACGTACTGGGCGTAATCAATTAGCTGGAATTGCGATTACCTTATTTACGCCAAGTGATGATCAAGCAATTGTCGGTTTAGAAAAATTAGGTATTCAGTTTGTGCCAAAAACAGTTAAAAATAACGAAATTGTTGATAGCTATGATCGAAATCGTCGTCAGCAGCGAGAAAAGAAAAAAGACGAGCTCGATCCAACACTAATTGGTTTAGTTAAAAAGAAGAAGAAAAAAATTAAACCGGGATATAAAAAGAAAATTGACCGAGCGATTTCGGAGAGAAACAAGGCCAAACGTCGTTTAGAGACAAAGCATAAAAATCGTGAGGATCGAAAAGGGCGTAAGCAAAACTTCTAAAATAAAGATTGATTGAAAACTGGCGGTGAATGGATTGAAAGTAATTCCAGAATTAGAGAGTACCTACTGGAAACAAACCAATGATCAAGAAAAGTATGAACTATTTGAGTTGAAAATTAAACCGAAAATTTCTGAAAATTTGAAATTGACTAAATTGCAATTGAAAACCTTTGAAATGAGCGGTATCAAGCTCCGGTCTTTCCAATTTTTATTGAATCAGGAGCCGTTCACCTTTATTCCTGGTGCCAAAAATGTGATTTTAGGCTGGGATAATGGTGGCAATGATGATATCTTGCGTGAGGTATTGCTTAATTCGTACGATGAATTAGTGAATAGTGCTGAACGACAAAAGGAATTTAGTGGACAAAATTTCAATGATTGGATTAATGCACATACTACTCATTTACGGAAGGTAGATATTCCGCCGATGATAGTTGCTAAATATGCACTACCAGCGTCAACAGAATTCATTGGCATGATTAATCCAATTACTGGAACTTTTTTAGGAGATGAAATCTCATTTCGTGAATTTCAAGAGGCAGTGCAGGAGATTTTATTTCCAAAGTTATCGTTTACTGAAAGTATTAATTTTGTTCAACCTGATATTTATTTAGACAAGCAGCATTTTTTCTTAGATTTATTCCCTTTTACTGAAAAATATCGTTTATTTAGACACATGCCTCAAACCTATCGTGAAAACATTCAATTGATTGATGCTCAGGGCTTTAGACTGTTAACTGAAAATGAATGGGAGTATGTTGTTGGTGGTGGGACTCGTAAATTATTTCGTTTTAATACCCAGGCCGAAGTGGCAGCGCTTTTGGAAACTGGTGATAGCTTTCATAAGGTAAAGGTAACTGAATCAGAAAATATGTTTGGTTTAGTCATTGATTCGAGCCGCACACGCTATGAACTGACCAATGATGCCTTTGTTTTGAAGCTTACTAATCAGGCTAAGACTGGAAATATCGTACGAGATATTTTGCCGCTGGCAACCTATTTTCAATCGCACCATGGTGTCAGTATTAGTGATAAGCTTTCACCAGAGCACTTTCAATACCGAAAGGTAATTGATCTTTTAGACCACTAAAAAATGTAGCTTTTATTAATATTGATCTGTGATAGCTGAAGGGAGTTAATTTTTGGTGAATAATCAGCATAACGGTAAATTATATTTGCCTAACGATGAAGACTTGGTAAAAGAGCAGAATCTTTGGTTAGATCGTTTATATGATTTTAACCATACTAGAGCATCTCAAAATGAGAAACGGCAAGACATACTTGAACAATTACTTGCTGAGATAGGTGAGAATTGTTATATTGAACCGCCCTTTTATGCAAATTGGGGTGGTCATCATCTGCATCTAGGACATCGAGTCTATGCAAATTTTAATCTCACCTGTGTTGACGATACACATATTTATATTGGTGATGATACAATGATTGGTCCGAACGTAACTCTAGCAACGGCAGGTCATCCAATCTCTCCTAATCAAAGATTAGAAAAATATCAATTTAATCAAGCGATTACTATTGGAAAAAATTGTTGGCTAGGTGCAGGAGTTATTGTTTTACCAGGCGTTTCAATTGGTGATCATAGCATTATTGGTGCTGGCAGTGTGGTTACTAGGGATATTCCTGCGAACAAAGTTGCCTTTGGAAATCCATGTCGTGTTGTCCGTGATATTTCTGATAGTGACTAAGTATTGAAAAAAAACATAATTTGTGTTAATTTTATAGAAGATATAGTTTATCTGGATTTGTCAAGAGAGCTTGTGTTTGGTGCAAACAAGTCGAATCTTTAAAGTGCTAAGTATTTTTGCTGATTCTGAATTCACTCAGAACGAATTTCCACGTTACGGATTTAAAGAATAATGAGACATCATTGTAAATTGGGATGGTACCACGTTGCGACGTTCCCAAATGCAGTGGTGTTTTTATATTGAAAATTAATCATTTCTAGGAGAGTATAATGAAACAATTAAGTAGTGCGCAAACAAGACAGATGTTTTTAGATTTCTTTCAATCAAAGGGGCATGCAATCGAACCATCAGCTTCATTAGTGCCAGTAAATGATCCAACCCTACTTTGGATTAATTCTGGGGTTGCAACGCTTAAAAAATATTTTGACGGCTCTGTTGTACCTGAAAATCCAAGGATTACTAATGCTCAAAAGTCAATCAGAACCAATGATATCGAAAATGTTGGTAAAACAGCACGCCATCATACAATGTTTGAAATGCTCGGTAATTTTTCAATTGGCGACTATTTCCGCAAAGAAGCTATTGCTTGGGCATTTGAGCTTTTAACTTCACCGAAATGGTTTGATTTTCCAGTGGATAAGCTTTATATGACTTATTATCCTGATGATCAGGATAGTTATAATTGCTGGCTAAAACAAGGTGTGCAGCCTGATCATTTAATTCCAATTGAAGATAATTTTTGGGAGATTGGTGCTGGACCAAGTGGTCCTGATACAGAAATTTTCTTTGATCGTGGCACAGAATTCGATCCAGAAAATATTGGTGTTAAGCTGTTGGCGGAGGATATTGAGAATGATCGTTACATTGAAATCTGGAATATTGTATTATCACAATTTAACGCAGATCCTAATGTGCCACGTAGTGAATATCAAGAGCTACCACATAAAAATATTGATACGGGCATGGGCTTAGAGAGAATGGTTTCCATTATTCAAGGTGCGCCAACGAACTTTGAAACAGACTTATTTATGCCAATTATTCGCCAAATTGAAGTGATTTCTGGTAAGCAATATGATCCCAAAAATCATGCTGAAAATATGAGCTTTAAGGTCATTGCTGACCATATTCGTTCACTTGCCTTTGCTATTGGCGATGGTGCCCTACCGGGTAATGAAGGACGTGGCTATGTCTTACGTCGTCTATTACGTCGGGCAGTGATGCATGGCAAAAAATTAGGCATTAAGGATACTTTCCTTTATCAATTAGTGCCAACAGTTGGGCAAATCATGTCAAGCTATTATCCTGAAGTGACTGAACAGCAGGAGTTTATTGAAAAAGTGATTCGTAATGAGGAAGAAACCTTCCATAAGACAATTGATGCAGGTAGTGGCATGCTTGAGGATTTACTTGCTTCATTAAAAGCTAAGGGTGAAGCTGTACTGGATGGTCAATCGATCTTTAAGCTTTATGATACCTTTGGTTTCCCAGTTGAATTGACGGAAGAATTGGCGAGTGATGAAGGCTTTAAAATCGATCATCAAGGCTTTGAGGTAGCGATGAAGGCCCAGCAGGAACGAGCACGAAATGCGCGTAGTCAAACTCTTTCAATGGGTAAGCAAAATCAAGCGTTAACTGATTTGCAAGTCTCCTCAGAGTTTTCTTACACTGAGCAAGAAATGACCTCAGCCTTGGTTGCCATTATTGACGATGAATCTGTTTTAAATGAGGTTAGCACAGGCGAGGTCAATCTTGTTTTTGCTCATACACCGTTTTATGCAGAATCAGGTGGTCAGGTTGCTGATAAGGGACAAATTTTTGCTAAAGATGGGGAAATGGTTGCTGAGGTTATAGCAGTTCAAAAAGCACCAAACGGTCAACCATTACACCGAGTAAAAGTGTATGGTCATCTAGTTAAAGACGAAGGCTATCTGCTAAAAATTGATAAAGAGCGTCGTGCAAAAATTATTAAGAACCATACGGCAACGCATTTATTACACGCAGCCCTAAAAAATACTTTAGGTAGCCATGCAAATCAAGCAGGTTCATTGAATGAAACTGAATTTTTGCGATTTGATTTCACACATTTTGGCGCGACAACGAAAGAAGAATTAGCACAAATTGAACATCAGGTTAATGAAAAAATTTGGGCAGCGCTCGATGTTGAAACGATTGAAACCGATATTGATACTGCAAAATCCTTAGGTGCAATGGCATTATTTGGCGAAAAATATGGTAAAGATGTCAGAATGGTTAAAATTGCTGATTATTCGCTTGAGCTTTGCGGTGGTACTCATGTTAAAAATACTTCGGAAATTGGTATTTTTAAAATTGTTTCAGAGCAGGGGATTGGTTCAGGGACACGGCGAATTGTGGCAGTAACTAGTAAGGAAGCCTACGAACTATATCGTAAGGAAGAAGGAGAGCTAGATACGATTCAAGCCTTGGTTAAGGCTCCTAAATTTGATGAGGTTGCACTTAAAGTGGAAAACCTTCAGGCGGAACTTCGTGCGATGCAAAAAGAAAATGAAAAATTGGCGACTAAGATTGCTAATCAAGCAACGGCCTCTATTTTTGAAAATGTGCAATCAACAGGTAAATTGACGTATATTGCCGAAAAAGTCAATGTTTCAGACATGAATCAATTACGTGCGTTGGCTGATAATTGGAAGCAAAAGCAGGTTTCTGATGTATTATTGCTAATTTTAGAAGCGAAGGGCAAGGTTAATTTATTAGTCGCTGCAAACGATAAGGCTAATAACGTAGGCATTAAAGCTGGTGATTTAATTAAATCAATTGCACCTTTAGTTGGCGGTGGCGGTGGTGGACGCCCCGATTTAGCACAGGCAGGCGGTAAGGATGCATCAGGCATTCCAGCAGCCCTAGCGAAGCTAGCTGAGTTATTAGGTTAAGTGTGCTAAATCGGCAGGGTTCCCGCAAAATGTTGACATTTTGTGGGAAAAGGAAAGTCGACGACGTGCTATTCGATTTCGGAACGAAATCAATGAACAGAGTCAGGCTTGACGCGCACAGGCAGGCGGTAAGGCTGCATCAGGTATTCCAGCAGCCCTAGCGAAGCTACCAGAGCTATTAAGCTAATTTTATATAAAAGCAATTTTAGGTTTAAGCGCCTAGAATTGCTTTTATTTGATAATGGTTTAAAATGGGGAGTATAAAATGAATAGTCAGAGAGGCGGATGTAATGAATATTAAAGCACAGTTTACAATAATTCCCGATTCATATGCCAAAAAAGCGACTGAGCGCATTGAGGGATGCCCAGTTAAGTCTTTTCCATTTGAAATAATTGATATTCCAGCTAATGCAAGGTATTTGGCGTTTACACTTATCGACCATGATGCAATCCCAGTTGCAGGCTTCTCGTGGATTCATTGGCCAGTAGCTGATATTGAAGTTACGGATAAATTCATTCGCATTCCAGAAGACTACAGTCGTCAGACTAAGCTATCTCAGGGTAAAAATTCGCAAATTTCCAAATTTGTTGGTAAAATTAATCCCGAGGTCACACAGCGTTATACTGGACCACAACCACCAAATGAGGACCATTGGTACACCTTGACGGCTTATGCTTTATTGGCGCCAACGAAGCTAGAGGATGGCTTTTATTTAAATGAACTTTATCACGCAATAGCAGACAAAGTGATTGCTAAAACGCAGCTGAATTTATTAGGTAAATATTAATGTCTAAATTTTTATTATTACTTGTCCACTGGTATCAACGTTATATTTCGTCATGGACCAAGCCAAGCTGTCGTTATCACCCTACTTGCTCTAATTATATGATTGATGCGATTAAAATTCATGGCTCGTTTAAGGGCAGTTTAATGGGCTTGGCACGCATTTTGCGTTGCAATCCATTTGTTAAAGGTGGTATTGATTACGTACCTGCTAAATTTAGCTTGAAACGTAATCCAGAGGAAAAGTATATTAACCCCAACCAATCATGATGGCATTTTACCTAGTGGTTGAACGGTAATTAAAAAAATGTCATCTCTTTCTACAATTTGTAAAATGAGATGACATTTTTTTATTCATGAACGATTAATTATTAATTATCAATTATTAATTATCGATTATTAATCTTCAAACTCATACAAAGCAGTTGATAAATAGCGTTCGCCATTATCTGCAGCAATTGCTAAAACCTTTTTGCCTTTGCCGAGCTTTTTGGCAACCTCAATTGCTGCCTTAACTGCGGCACCTGAGGAAATACCAATTAAATAGCCCTCTTTGGTTCCAAAGTCACGACCTGTAGCGATGGCATCATCACCTGTTACCTGAATAATTTCATCATAAGAGTCTGTATCTAAGACAACTGGAATGAAGCCAGCAGAAATACCTTGAATTTTATGTGGTCCAGGATTGCCACCAGATAAGACTGGTGATTCTGCAGATTCAACGGCAACGATTTTAATGTTTGGATTTGCTTTTTTTAGAACATGACCGGCTCCTGTGATTGTACCACCAGTACCAACACCTGCAACAAAAGCGTCTAAGCCAGTTGTGCCAAATGCTTCGATGATTTCAGGTCCTGTTGTTTCCTCATGAATGTTTGGATTAGCAGGATTGTCAAATTGAAGTGGTAAGAACCAGCCGTTTTCTTCTGCTAATTCTTTCGCCTTAGCGATTGCCCCCTTCATACCACCAGCACCTGGTGTTAAAACAAGCTTTGCACCGTATGCCTGCATTAATCGACGGCGTTCAACTGAGAAGGTTTCAGGCATTACAATGACAACTTGATAGCCTTTGGCAGCGCCAGCAAAAGATAAACCGATGCCAGTATTACCAGACGTTGGTTCAACGATTGTATCACCTGGTTTAATTTTGCCTTCATTTTCTGCGGCCTCAATCATTGATAGGGCGATTCTATCCTTAACTGAGCTTGCTGGATTAAAGGCCTCAAGCTTAACATAGACCTCTGCAGCATCCTCTGGGACAAGATGATTAACCTTTAAAATTGGTGTATTACCGACAAGTTCTAAGACTTTATTGTAAATAGCTGACATAGTGGCTTCCTCCAAAAAGATAAATTTAGTAAATAATATTTTATGTTCCTTACCATTTCTAGTATACTCGGAAGATAGATAAAAAAAAAGAATGTTTCTTCTATCGAGTGATAGATTGAAACTATGATAAATGATTATTTGAGGTATTTGATAATGAAAATAGTAAATATTAGCCCGAGAGGGTATTGTTATGGCGTAATTGATGCAATGGTAATTGCTAGAAATGTATCCTTATCGCCAGAGCTCCCTCGCCCCATTTATATTTTAGGAATGATCGTTCATAATAAGCATGTTACTGACAGTTTTGAATCGATTGGTGTTCAAACCTTGGATGGACCAAATAGATTGGAAATATTAGAAAAAATTGATGCAGGTACTGTGATTTTTACAGCACATGGGGTCAGTCCACAGGTAGTTAAACGAGCAAAAGAGAAGGGATTAACCATTGTTGATGCCAGCTGTCCTGATGTTTTAATAACACATGAATTAGTTGAATTAAGATTAAAAATGGGCTATGAAATTATTTATATTGGAAAAAAAGGTCATCCGGAGCCTGAAGGTGTGATTGGTATTAATCCACAAAAAATTCATCTAATCTCCAATGTCGCAGAAGTGGAAAATTTAAATTTAACTGGCAATCTTTTCCTAACGAATCAAACGACGATGAGTCAATGGGATGTAGATTCAATCATGGCAAAGGTTAAGGAGAAGTATCCAAGTGTAGAAATCCACCAGGATATTTGTCAAGCAACACAGGAACGCCAAGAGGCTGTAGCTGAGCAAGCCAAAGGCTGTGATTTAGTGATTGTTGTAGGCGATCCAAAGAGTAATAATACAAATCGCTTAGCACAGGTTGCAAATGAGCAAGCAGACGTGCCATCCAAACGGGTTGCTGATATTAGTGAGCTTCGTTCAGAGTGGTTTAATGATGTTGAAGTTGTAGGTATCACTGCTGGTGCCTCGACACCTACTCCAATTGTTCGTGAGGTGATTAAAGAAATTCATCGCATTGCTGCTGGAGAAAAATTGACCTCCCAAGTATCACCAGAAATGATTTTGCCGCGTGGTAAGGCCAAAGCTCTTGAAGATAAGCGTGCCAATCGAATGGCGTATTTGCGAAAAACACAGTTAAATAAAGACTAAAAAAATTATTTTTTTAATTTAATCTAGCCTTGAGTGCTTGACAGTGCTCTCCCAAGATATTCATTTATCATCAATAAGTCAATTAGGCCAATAAATTGGCAAATTTCCTTTATCTTGAAAATGAATATCTACCGTTCGAGCATGTCATAACAAGCACTCTCAGCTTTTTTAATAATCTAGCCTCAAGTGCTTGACAGTGCTCTCCCGAAATATTCATTTATCATCAATAAGTCAATTAAGCCAATAAATTGGCAAATTTCTTTTATCTTGAAAATGAATATCTACCGTTCGAGCATGTCATAACAAGCACTCTCAGCTTTTTTAATAATCTAGCCTCGAGTGCTTGACAGTGCTCTCCCGAGATATTCATTTATCATCAATAAGTCAATTAGGCCAATAAATTGGCAAATTTCCTTTATCTTGAAAATGAATATCTACCGTTCGAGCATGTCATAACAAGCACTCTCAGCTTTTTTAATATTTAAAATTTTGATATAATCAAGTTAATTTTGAAATTACTTTCAAGATAAATAATATTTAGGAGGCTTTTTATGAAAACAGTACACACAGATTTGGCGCCCAAAGCAATTGGACCATATGTTCAAGGAAAAATTGCAAATGGTTTTTTATTTGCCTCAGGTCAGGTTCCATTATCACCAGAAACAGGTGAAGTAATCGGTACAACGATTGAAGCACAAACAGAGCAGGTGTTAAAAAATATTGGTGCGCTTCTAACAGAAGCTGGCACAGATTTCGATCATATTGTTAAAACGACTTGTTTCCTATCAGATATTGAGCATTTTATAGCATTTAATGAGGTTTATAAGACGGCCTTCAACGCTGATTTTCCTGCTAGAAGCGCTGTTGAGGTTGCTCGTTTACCCAAGGATGTCCTAATTGAAATTGAAGTTATTGCTCTTGTTAAATAACTAATTTTGATTCACTCTTCCTATATTTAGATGATAGAATAATTAAAATTTAATTAAAAATACTTGCTATTTAAATTAAAATAATTTATAATCAATTAAAAGGATATATGGAAAGGGTTGTTCAAATGAAAGAAAAATTATTATTAATTACAAGAGATGCTGAATCCGTTAGGAAGCTTGAGAGAACGTTGGAAATTAAAGGCTATGAGGTGATGGTTTCGGCAAGCTGTTTATCCGAAATTACAAAAGGTCAAACGGACTTTTGTGAAGCCTTTGATTTAGTTATTTTAAATCAAGCTATACTAAGTGATTTAAAACCTGAGTGTATTATTAAAATGAAGCAGCTCAAAACACCAGTGGTTGTCCTTTCGACATTAAATGAAGATGAGAATAATTACTACCTTTCTTATCCGATTTCTAAAGCGCAATTAACAGATGAATTGGCAAAGCATCTAAAGCAAAGCGCAGAATTCCCGTTCTTTTTAAATAGTATTTATGATGAAGCGGTCAGTGACCAATTTATTAAACATCATGTAGAAGTAATCAATCATAAATTAATCATTGATGGTGTACCGATTGTTTTATCCAAAAAAGAATTTCAGCTTTTTAGTATTTTAACGGCTGCCGATTATAATTTAGTTGACAATCAAACAATTTTTAAAGGAATTTGGAATGTTGATTATGAGCTAATTAAACAACCATTTTTAAAATATTGCTGTTTTAAAGGGATTTATAACCCAATAAAACAGCTTTTTTTATTTTTACGCAGTGTTTTACGCAGTTATGATGATTTAATGAAATCAGCGAATATTTCACCTGTTTGCTTCAGCTTATTTTGATTGACATGAGTATAGATATCTAGTGTGATGCTAGAATTGGCATGACCTAACCTATTTTGAACTTCTTTAATACTTGCACCAGCTTCCAAAGAAATAGAAGTATGTGTGTGACGTAAACCGTGTATAGTAATTACTGGTAGCCCTGCTTTTATCTGTAAATTTTTAAATTTTCTGAGAGTTGCTGCAGACATATAGGAGCTACCATCGTTAGTAAATAGAATTTTATTACTGTTAGTTCCTATTTTCAACAAGTGCCTTCTTTGCTGATTGAGATAATTTTTTAAGACTTTGATAGTATAATCATCTAAATATATACTACGTATACTCGTTCTAGTTTTAGGCGTGCTTATAATAAAATCTTTACCAGCCCTGCTAAGAGTTTTTGTTACTTGTAAAGTTTTATTTTTAAAATCGACATCAGCCCAATTTAATGCTTTTGCTTCGCCAATTCTCAACCCAGTATATGCGATTAAATGTATTGCGGTTATAAATGTTAAATTATCAAATTTTGACGATAAATTTTTTTTATCATTTATAAAATTGAAGAATGCTAACAATTGTTCTTTAGACCAAGACTTATCCTTTTGGTTTTCTTTTATATGTTTTTTGGGCATTAGGATATCGGACATTGGGTTATATTCAATTTGTCTCATTCGTCTCGCAAATTCAAATACTAATTTAGTATATATAAACCAGCTAGAAATATCTTTACCAGTATCTGCCCAGCCATTTACAATATTTTGCATAAAAATAGGTGTAATTTTTTTTATATTTAGATTTTCTAAGATAGGCAGTACATGAAGGTTAAACATTGAACTTATGTAATGAATTGAACTATCTTTAATATTCGGTTTATGGCTTTCAAACCAAAGTTTAAAAAAATCACCAAATGTTTTAGCATTAAAATCATTCATTGATCCATGTCTTTCAAATTTAACAATTGCAGTATTTACTTTTCTAATCAATTCTTTTTCGGTTTTTGCAGTAATTGTTTTCTTTACGTCTTTATCTGTTAATTCATTTTTACCTAGAAAAACACTTGATCGATAACGTGTTTCTCCATTTTTTAAAACTATTTTCTTTATTTTCATAAATTAATCCTTTCCAATCGCACGGCAAGCAATTTGTTAGGATAAAGTATTGGCATCACTCCTTTCAATTGATATAATTAGGGTGCAAAAAATAAGCCCATTTTTTGAGAAGGTATATCTTTTACTAATATTTGTTTTTTATCTTCAATAATCGTGAAATTTCATCAACGTCTTCTTTACTAATAACATCAAACATTATAGAGCGACCTTCAACATAACTATGTGCTTCATTGAGCAAGCGCTTAACCTTATCAGAAAAGTCTCCTCGGAGAACATGCTCTGTAGCTTTACTACCAAAAACAAGATTAACTTTAATTTCATTTTTCCCGGGGATTAAATAGATCATAGTTCGCTTGTTACTTTTGATAACTAAAGACCATCCAGCCTTTTTGCTATAGAATTTCCACTCTTCAAGAACATTAGGGTAATCTTGATTAATTAAGTGACATATCGTTTGCCAAAGTATATATTTAGTTTCATCATAACTACTTTGAATATCATCGTTTGTTGGCTGAAAATCTTTATTATCAAACATACTTAGTGACATTGTATTACCTCCTTTAGACATGGTGTAACCATCTTTAATTGAGCTATATATAGGCTTATTTGGGCTGGACTGCTTTACACTGGCTAGCTTTAGGTTGATTTTTTTCGATTAGACACGTTCAAACTTTGGTCGGTGGGAACGTGTTTTTTATTTGTTATAAATTCAATAATTCTTTTTTCTTTAAGTCAAATTCCTCTTTTGTAATTATTCCAATATCTGCCAGTTCTTTGTATTCTTTTAACTGTTCGGGAATGCTTTTTTCTTGAGAAATATGGTGTTCACCTACCGAAATTAAATTTTCTATATATTCTTTTATTTCTAACGCTTGATTGTATTCTTTTTTATTATTAAATAAAATCGTATTTTCATCTTTTACTGCAGCAGTTACACCACCCTTGCTTTCTCCGCCACCGATTAATGAAAATTGTAGATATCCAGTTGTAAGACCGTTCTTTTTCACTTGAATTGCAGATATATTTTTAATAAATATCGTTTTTTCGCCTTTCAATCCTTGATTAATTGCATTTAATAACCCTTTTTTCGTGATTATTATCTTATCATCTAAAATTTTGATGTATGCTTTTGCATTTGATTTAAAAATATATTCTTTTTCCATTCGCTTCTCCTAAATATTTGGATACTAATCAATCACAATTTAGTTCATATAGTGTTATTCAACTGATTTAAAATGGTTCATCCTCCCATTTCTTTAATAGGCCATTGACGAAAAACGAAGATTTTGCGCCACACATACTGCAAAATCTATCAGCACCTCCCAATTTTTTATCACAATGGGGACTTTCTTCTTCTTCTACATAACCATTTTCATAGACTACGTCATGTTTTCCTGAACATTCATTAATTATGTATACTCCACAGATAGAGCAATAATTATTTTGAAGATTTTCATTTTCACAAATAGGACATTTATCTTGTAGCCGACCGTCATTATCCACTTTTAATGTAGTGTAATTCAAAATATTTTGCTCCTCCATTTCATGAAATCTAAAATAATTTTTTTCATTTATTTCTATATTTTTTGAGCTTGAACACCTGGTACAATATTGATGATTTTCTTCAGAATTTATTGAAATGATTGTCTTACATTCTGAACAATAAACTATTTTTTTATAAGTAGGATACCAAGTATTTTCATTATCAAACGTCATTCCAACCAAGTTTAAATTCCTTTTTCGATCAATAAATTTAAATTTATTGAATACTTCAGAAAACCAAGTAGGGGGAGTTAAATTATTTAATCTTAATCCACCATAATTGATTGATTTAACAACATTTTCTATTGCATACTTGCTAGATTCATTACTAATTTCAAATTTTTTTGATACTTCTGACACTTCTAAAGGTACAATTTTATTTACAAAGAAAGATGGCGCTAATAGTTCTTTTGCGAAGAAATCAGCTTCAATTTCAAATGTTTTATTTTCAAGATTTGTGATGCTATTTCTTGATAAAATTGAGTTTTGGGTCGAGTGTGGATGATCAAGAAAAAGATGCCCAAGTTCATGAGCTAATGTGAACCTAATTCGCTCAATCATTTTTTCTGAAATATCTGAGTTATAAAGTATGATAATCCTATTTTTTCCATAAGTGCCAATAGCTCCTTCATCGGACAAAGCTAAAATTTTTGCAACATCACCTTCGGAGATTCCAATTAAATCTGACATTTCTTTATATGAAAGCACTTTTAATGTTTTAACTTGATTTACAATATCAAAAATAGGGATGGGAAAAGTATGTATGTTTGCCTCTTTTAATACTTTATATGCAGTTTCTTTTGCAAATTTAAAATTCGGTTTAATCTTTTCTTTCATCTTCAAAAGCTTTATCAAAAGCTACTTTCCATAAGTCTATTGCTTTTTTCCTATCTTCATCACTCATTTTCTTCGCAGCTCTTTGAATAATACGTATTTCTTCCTCTTCATCATTCCATTCATCAAAATCTTCAGAAGCCGGTAGGGGTTTGTAAGGATTATCAGTTCTACCTAGTAAGTAATCTGTCGTAGTATTAAAATAATCTGCGACTTTTTCCAATGGCTCAGAATTTGGTTTTCTTAAATTCCATTTTCCGATAGTACCATTCGATATTCCGAGTTTTCTTTCTAATTCTGCAAGGGTTAACCCTTTTTGTCCAGCTAAAGTTTTGATTATTTCTTTAGTATTCATAATAATTCTCCACTCTGATAAAATATCTAGAAATAGAAATAAAACTATTGACAAATAGAAACAAAACTATTAAACTGAAGATGTGCTTGAGGGAGCATAAATTTTAATTCAGTTTCATAACTTGTTTGCTACTCGACATGTTAGATTATTTTCTATACATTCATAATAGAATAAAAGCTAATATTTGTCAATTGTTTTAAACATTTTTAGAAACAAAACTACTTGATGGAGGTGGAAATCTGTGTATGACAAAATTAAAAGACTAGCAGAGGAACGAGGAGTTACTATTGCGGAATTGGAACGACATTTAAAAATTTCGAATGGAACTATTTCAAAATGGAACAAAAGTAAACCTAGATTAGATTTTGCTTTAAGGGTTGCAAAGTATTTTGAAATTAGTGTTGAAGATTTATTTAAAAATTAGAAAGGATTATAAAATGACAAATTTAAAAGTAACAGGTACACAAACAATTGGCTCAATTCAATTTACAGGAATTGAAGGAGGGTTCGGAGAAGATAAGAAAGCAATGTTGGTTAAAGATATTGCAGAAATTCATGGAACAGAAGTTAGAACTATTAATCAAACAATTTTCAGAAATATGAAGCGATTTGTACAAGAAGTAGATTTGATTGATTTAAAACAAATCACTGAGAGTGATGTGTTTTTGAAATTTGGTTTTACTAAAGCACAATGGGGAAATTCAAACGCAGTATTTATTTTATCAGAACGTGGATATGCGAAGCTGCTTAAAATTCTTGAAGATGATAAGGCTTGGGAAATTTATGATCAGTTAGTTGATAACTATTTCAGTATGAGAAAAGAACAAGAATTCAAAATCCCTAAATCAACACGAGATTTAACATTATTGGCATTACAAGCGAACGAGGAGACAAATGAGCGTTTAGATGATGTCGAGAGCCGTATTACTAGCTTTGAAGAAAATAAGCTGATTACTTCAGAGGATGTAGGCACAATCGGGCGCCATGTTCGCAATAAAGTTTATCAATTTGCTAATGACCGTCATTTAGGGAAAGAAGCAGTCAGTATGCTGTATCGAGACCTTAATTCTAGTGTGAAACAAGTTTTTAATGTTCCTAATCGTGGGCGGATTAAAGATAAAGATTTTCAAAGTGTTTTAGAGTTTATCTATTCTTGGGAGCCGTCCTCTGTAACTAAAGCAAAAATTAGTCAGATTTCTTTATTTTAATAAAGGGGGAACTTATGGATATATCCCTGTTGAATCAAGAAGCGATTGATAAGCTGATTGATTTTGTTTTTGAAAAAGTAGACGAAGAACTAAAGCAACGTCAAATTTTATTAACAGAGCCCAAGTTTATCAGTCAAAAGAAATTAATTGATGAATATGATTTGGCTTATAATACGTTGGCTAAGTATGAAGAACTTGGTTTAAAACGTTCAGAGCCAATTGAGGGCGGAAAGATATTTTATGAAACTGCAGATGTTATTGAATTTTTTAGAAAATATAAAAAATATAGAGATTAATCGCACGGCAAGCAATTAATAAAAAAGAGAATTAACGGAGGAATGAAGCATGGCAAAAATTATTGAATTGGAGCAAAACAAGGAAACAGAGCCGTCTGTAAAAGATTTACTAACGAAAATTGGAGATATTATGGTTGATACTGGTTCGCTTGAAGCTAATAAACAATATCCATATAAGCTTGATGGTGTTGATCATACTGAAAGTGCATTAGATAGGGCGAAAGGACACGCAAACCATATTCTTGAAACAACTTTACCATTAATTTATGAATTATTAGGTTATGAAATCGAGGATTAAAAGTTATGAATGGAAAAGAAAAAGCCTTATCACAAATAGTCTTGGTGGACAGTGATAAAGGCGATAAATGTAGGTTTTTACCTATATGTTCTTTCCCAATTATAGCAGATTATTGAATATTTTTAAATAATTGGAGGAAAATTTTATGCACGTACTAGATTTAGCACCAACTTATAAGGGAAATTTACAAGATTTTGATTTTGCTCGTAAAATTACAGGTTACTCATTAGCCCAATCATTCGTCAAAAAATTGGTTGAAGATAAAGATATGGATTATCACAATGAACATGATAGCGAATTAGCTATGTTTGCGGTCTTAGCCGTCTCTAAACTAATGGAAGATATGTTTATGCAAGACAGAATCAAATTGAATGTTGAAGAAAAAGAATACCTTCAGCTTATGAAATGCAATATTTCAGATAGTGATTTACACAAGCTACCTTTAAAAGTTAAACACAACAAAATGGTTGGTCGATTAGTTAGCTTATGCATTGATAAATATGGTGAGCGTGAAGGTAGAGTAATCTCAAGTAATACATATACAAAATATCTCAATGAGCAAAAAGGTAAAGAATACATCTGTAAAATGCTTGAAAAAGAAATATTTAAGATGAATGGTACTTTTAAATCGGAGGTATTGGCATGAGTGAAAATAACAAAGTAGATTCAAATGATGTAATGATTTCTGCTATTCAATTAAAAAATGCGATTACAGGATTAGATACCTATGTAAACGATCATTTGAGTAGTTGTGATAATTTATCACCAAGTGATATCAATGGTTTAAACGGTTTGGTATTTGCCATCAAAGCTTTAAGTGATTATAACGAGAGAATTACGGTGGAGGTGTTAGAAAATGTCAAATATTAAACTAACTGATGAATTGTTTGCAAATGTTATGGATAAAGTTGTAAGAGAAAGAGCAATTAAAAAAATAATGAATGGCAGAAAGCGCCTTTTATTTTCAAAGCCCGGACAAGTTGCTGAATTAATTGAAAAAGAACTAGGTAATCAATATGAAAAGATGATGAAAACAACCGATGTAAATTCAAAGATGTCAAAATATTATCAAGGGGTAGAGGTTTTAATTTCATTGTGGAATAAACGATTAGAATTGTATCTAGAACCACCCGAAATATTAAATAAAAGCAATCCTAAGCGATTTAAAACGTTTGATGAATATATTTGCTCGTTCATTAAAGAAGATGGCTTAGAAACGATGATATTGAAATGTGCTGATATATATGATTGCGTTTTTTGGTGCTAAGTTATGACTGAATTAAAAAAGATGTTCACTTTAAAAGACAGGTATATAAGAGTGGGTGGTAAAGAAACAGGCTGCTTTATAGATGTCCTTTGTGAAAAGTGCGGTACACAGCTTATCAAAGTTTATGGATTTGATTTTATTGAAACTGGATATGGTAATAAAGGTGATAATTTTGGTAAAAAAGTAGGCTATCCCAAAAATTTTAGCCCTAATCATCCAAAATCATTTATTCAATGTCCGAATTGTCATAAAAAATATAAAGAAAGCGATGTTTTTAAAGGTGTTTTTCCTGATGATTTGGACGTTTGATTTATAGGAAGGAGGTAAATATTGGGTAATAGAAGAATGATAAGTAAAACAGTTGCTCAAACTCAAAAATTTTTAAAACTGCCACTAGAAACACAAGCATTATATTTTCATTTAATACTTAATGCAGATGATGATGGTGTTGTTGAAGCGTTCCCAGTAGTTAGAATGATTGGCGCTAGTGATGATAGTCTTGGCTTACTTGTCGTAAAGAGATTTATTAAAGCTTTAAATGATGAAATGGTTTATTTTATAGTCGATTTTCGTGAGCAAAATGCAATACGAAAAGACAGGTATACACCTAGCAAATATATTGATTTAGTTAGTCCGAAAGTACCTTGTTTAGATGACGGTTTACCAAATGGCAACCAAATGGCAACCAATGGTTGCCACAATATAAGTAAAGATAATATAAGTGAATCTAATTTAAGTGAATTTAAAAAAGATAATGTCGAACAACCCGCTTATGAATTTCCAAAATGGCTCAATGATGTATTTATCGAACAGGTAAAAAAAGGTAATCCAGAAAATTATCAGTTTAGAATACCAATAGCATATTTAAATCAAAAGTTAAGTAAAAATTTTAAATTTGTGGAGGGTAATTTAAAACCAATTAAAGCAAGATTTAAAGACGGATATAGCTTAGATGATTTTAAAAAGGTAATTGATAAAAAATATAATGACTGGATTGGTAATCCTGATATGGTAACTTATTTAAGACCTTCAACATTATTCAGTCCAAAGTTTGATGGTTATTTAAACGAGGTTGCACCACAGAAGCCATTTAATGCATCGCTTTACAGAAATGATGATGGTGCTATGGATAATTTATTTTAAGGAGTAAGCATGAAATTTGATAGTGAAGATAAGCAAAAATATTTTGATCAAGTTGTAAACAAAATTAAAAACGGTGCTACTCACAATTATATTTTAACAGGAAAGACAGGACGTGGTAAAACGTATCTTGCTACTGAAATAGCTAAACAATTTAATGGACGAGTGATGTTTGTTCCAGAGCTTCTAAGTAAAATGAAACAAGCGATGTTAAAGTATAACGACTATTCGCCTGTCAGATTTGTCAGCAAACGAACTAAACCTAATGTAATTGTGTTAGATGATTTTGGAGGTCGAAAACCTACCGAATGGGAAATAGATCAGCTATTCAGAATTTTAGAATATAAAAAAGCAATATATATCATCACAACTAATCTTAGAAGCGATGAACTAGCTGAATTATTCGGCGATAGAATTTTGAGCCGAGTTCTTGAAAATATGGATAAAACTGATGTTTATAAAGCACAGGGGAATGATAGACGTTTAAAGATGAAATTTTAAGGAGTATAAAATGGATAAATTTGGTCAAGCAAGATATGACATGTTGAAACCAGCGATAATTGATTATTTAAAACAATTTAAATCATCGCCTGAACATCAATCTTTTAGAAGTAAGTACAGCAAGTATGAAGCAGATACTATATTAATTCTTGAAACATATAATAAATTACAAAAAGCATTTAACTATAACGAAATTAATAAGGTTGTTGAAACTAACGATTTTAAAAAGGTATCTCAAAAGTTATATGAATTGTGCGATGAACTTCATAGCTTAGAATATGAAGTTTACAAGTCAACACGAGAGATTGAACATCCCGAAGTTGAATTAGATGATCTATACGCTCGCATGATATCAAATAATAAAATGGACTTGTTTGAAATGATTGAGCTGGCATTAGATGAAATAGATAATACTGCTAATCAAGAGGTATGAATTATGTACGCAATAAGAGCGAAGAAGTCAAAGAAGTGGGTATATGGTACAGATTACAGATATCCTAGACCACACCAGCGAACAAGCAAAAATGAAGCGTTATTATACAGTATTTTATCTTTAGCTGAATTAGATTTTAAGAAGAGAAGATGCAGCAATAAGTTATATGAAATTGTACCAGTGAAACTGGAAGAGATACCAGAAAAAAGGTATCATAATTCAATTAGGCTGAAGTAGGAAGAGGTGAGTGATAGATTGAAAGAAACAGTTAAAGTAAGTAACACAGCTAGAAATCATGTTAGAGATTTGCTGAGGAATAAAAAAGAAATTGAAAAAGAAATTGCTTCTTTAGAAGAAGCTATCATGAATCCATTT
>NZ_JABJXU010000030.1 GCF_013155265.1 Enterococcus sp. MMGLQ5-1
AGGAGGTGTAGGGATGGGAGGAGAAAAAATAGAAGAAATTAATATTTCAGAAAAAAAACAAAAAACATTAAAAGAACAACTTTACGATGCTCATTTAATAAATTCTGTTATGCTTTCGGATTTATTGGAAATTGAGTTAAGAAGAGTTCACGGCGGATTAGTTCCGCATGCGAATAAAGAAATAATTGAACTCGGAAATTTGGTAAATGATAGCGTCATTACTTTTCTGAAAATCGAACAACAATACAATCATCCAAAAAATTATGAGCTAACGATATAAAAGTGAAAGCAGTAATAGCATCATCTTCATTTGTATAATCATATAACTTTAAGTTGTGAGCTTTAGGGTTTCTATATAAGTAAACAATAGTGCTGATTAACGATCGCATTCCTTTGTATTCACTTTTTTCAGTTTCGGTAATCAATAAATTTCCGTTAATAATTATGCATGGGTCTTTTATTTTGAAAATTTCATCAACTAAAGTGTTTCCGTCTAATTTTGAATTCGTCATAGTTCGTAATCGTTCAATTAATCCTTTACTAGCTTCAAACACAGCATGGAAGTAGTTTTCGTTGAATAATTCTTGGCGACAGTACTTTATCGTTTCTTTGTGAATATTTTTATCTTCTAAGCGAGAAGAAAATGTTTTTAACCGTTTTTGAGCATCAGAAAAACTTTCAACTGGTTTAGATTTTTGAATTTTACCAGAGTCATTAATTTCAAAGCCATAAAACATAAGTTGAGCATTAACGTTGGCTTTAATTGAATTCCATGTTTCGGGATTATGAATGAAATTTTGTGGGCTTAATGTATATTCAATAACTTTAAAGAGAGGTTTAGAACTTTTTGAACTCTTGCATTCATAAAGTACAGTTTCATTTATTCTTTTCCATTTTGTAGAAGTATACATACGATTTTCCGATTTATCAAAATCAATCAATCCTAAAAATTGAAACATATCTGATATTTTGCTACCAGTTAATATTTCACCAATAATTTTTGAAATATTAGTTATAAGTATATTGTCTATTGGTTTTGACATTTCGCACCACCAGTTTTTAAAACAATTATACCGAAAAAATAAAAGAAAGGAAGTGATAACTTGAATGAAATAACGTTATCAACAGACATTAATGTAATAACTGCTGAAATCAATTCATACAAGCAGATTGCAGGTCAATCAATTTGGGAAATAGGCAGACGTTTAATTCATGTAAAAGAGAATGATTTATCGCATGGAGAGTTTATGGACTGGTATCAGTCAATTGGTTTAGATAAAGATTTTGCGAGTAAATCAATGACTATAGCCAAAGAGTTGCCAAATTTCGAAACGTTGCGAAATATAGGAACAACAGCTCTACATTTAATCGCCACATTACCCGAAGATGAAAAACAAGAACAGCTTGAGCGTGTTGAAAATGGCGATAATCCAACGGTACGTGAATTACAAGATATCAAACGTCAATTAAAACAACGTGATGATGAACTTGCTGACCGTGACAAACGAATTAATCAGTTATCTAAGG
>NZ_JABJXU010000031.1 GCF_013155265.1 Enterococcus sp. MMGLQ5-1
AATTTAGTAAAATAAATTTGGAGGTGTTTTTCTAATGGCAAAACATAATTATTATCCGGAGACATTAAAAATTCAGATCGTTGAGAGATTATTAGCAGGAGAATCGGCTTCATCCCTTCGGGAAGAATTTAATATCCCAAGTAGAGGAACAATATATAGGTGGAAACAATGGTACATGAAAGGAGAAATTCACCGTTTTAAAACTTCTTCAGGTCGTCCTTTAGAGAAAGAAGCTTCCATTTATCAAACATTACAGGACAGAGAAAAAGAGCTAGAATTATTAAAAAAATTCTTTTCCAAAGAAAGGGGGTGACACAAGAAAATATAATTCATTTCATCGAGCAACACAAAAGCCAGTTGCCAATTTCAAAGTTGACCCAGTTGTTTGGACTATCAAGAAGTACTTTTTATAGAAACAGAAAGCTAAAACCATCAAGTTTAACACCTGTGGAAGAAAGAATTCATCAGTTAGTTCAAGAAAACCATTATCTATTTGGTTATCGTAAAATTCATGCTCTTTTAAGCCGTGAATTGACAATAGGTATCAATAAAGTAGCACGTATTATGAAACGAAGAGGTTGGAATTGCATAGCGAAAATCAAAAAATACCGTCATACTGGACCGCAACATAAAGCTTTTGATAACCTTATTCAAAAGGATTGGCGCACTAAACAACCCTTACAAAAATTAACGACAGACATAACATACCTTCCTTTTGGAAGCAGTATGCTTTATTTATCAACGATTATGGACATGTTCAATAACGAGATAGTTGCTTACGAAATATCGGATCACCCTGATACCAAATTAGTGATGGATACTTTTAATCAACTCGGTGAGCTACCTGAACAAACTATTTTGCATAGTGACCAAGGAGCCACTTATACAGCAAAAAAGTTCTGTGAGCGAGTAAAACAGAAAAACGTTATCCAAAGTATGTCCCGTAAGGGTACACCTTCAGATAACGCTCCAATAGAGTCGTTTCATGCCTCACTAAAGTCAGAAACGTTCTACATCTCAAAAGAGCCGATAGGCT
>NZ_JABJXU010000032.1 GCF_013155265.1 Enterococcus sp. MMGLQ5-1
ACTAATTAAAGTCATTATTTCGTCTTGTGGTGCGCTATCTAGCCAAAGTCTGATATATGTTTCAGTATCATCATTAAACTCGTCCACAGTCACAAACTGACCGCTTTTTAACTTGATGTACGTGTCACTCATAAATAATCACTTGCCTTATCCATGCAATCTTGCGAGCAGAAAACATAGCCGTCTATTTCAAATTCTTCGCCTGTTAAAACTTGATTCCGACAAATCTCACAGGCAATATATTTATCTTGTGCCATTTCTCAGCTCCTCATCTTCACGTTCCCAACGTTCAATCGTCCTATTTTTTAAATTGTCTTGTCTTTTGATTTGAATAATTTTATTTTCGTAATGATCAATAATTCGATTTAAATTTTTGGTGCCTTTTAAAAATCCAAGCATATAGCTAGGTATAATTACTGCAAATATGCATAAAATAGTGGTTATCATTAAGCTACCTCAATTACTAAAATTGCTATTTCTTCTAAATTGACAAATCTTTTACCTTCATTTTCATCAGCAAAATATTCTAATTCTGATATTTCACTTTCTACATGAAAACCTTTTACTTCTTTATATAAAAATTCAACCGGTACGAATGCTGCATTATCATAAGTAAATTTACCTATTTTTATTCTGTGTGGTGATGTGATTAACATCAGTAAAGTTCTTAGTGTCATTTTTTCTCCAATCTGTGCTATAATTAGCACATACATTTAGTTTTATGTGTCCTAGTCACTGTTCTCAGCAGTGGCTTTTTTGATTTCATTTTCGATTTCAGAAAGTTTAGATTTTGTATGCTCATAATCAATGCAACTTCTATGCCAAAGCTGATATTGTTCAACTTCTCGCCAAAACTTACGCTTCTTTTTGAGCTCTCTTAAATCTTTGCTCATAACTCATATATTCCTTCCTAGCTCTAAACCAATACAATTGCCAATTGTGCGTTGCACCCTCCCAGTCGAATGTCAT
>NZ_JABJXU010000033.1 GCF_013155265.1 Enterococcus sp. MMGLQ5-1
TCACCAGTCCCCTTGGCATAGCGAATCAGATATTGCTTGCGCCATTGCGCCGTCAAAACGGTATCACGGCTCAATTTTTCGAGCGTATCAGCTGCTTGATAAATCGTTTGCGCTGCATCATCTGCTTGCCAGCCAGTGAAAACATAGCCGATGCGAGCTGGTGCTTCTGTGGCTGGAATCTGATAATCAAAACCGACACGCACCGTGGCTTGCGGTGGCAGACCAATCACTAAATCACTTGTGCCCTTGGCATAGCTGACCTTTAGAGGCTTGGACCATTGGGCAGTCAGAGTAATGTGTGCTTGCACATTGACAATGCTAGCGCCTGGTTGATAAATGGTTTTTGCCGCATCATCCGCCTGCCAGCCAGAAAAGTCATAGCCCACTCGAGCTGGCAGCTCTGTTGAGATTGGGTAGGTCGTACCGGCTAAAACGGTGGTTCCTGCCGGTAGACCAAGCACCGCATCACCTGTCCCCGTCTGGTAACGAATCGCATATTGTAACTGCCATTGCGCGACTAGGACAATATTTGCTGAAACTTCTGAAATCGTATCCTTTGGCTGATAAGCTGTTTCTGTCTCTGCTTGACGCCAGCCAGTAAAGACATGACCCTCACGGGTTGGTGTTTTATTTGAAATGAGATAATCATCGCCTAGATAGACCGTCGCTGTCGCGGGTA
>NZ_JABJXU010000004.1 GCF_013155265.1 Enterococcus sp. MMGLQ5-1
GTAAAACAGAAAAACGTTATCCAAAGTATGTCCCGTAAGGGTACACCTTCAGATAACGCTCCAATAGAGTCGTTTCATGCCTCACTAAAGTCAGAAACGTTCTACATCTCAAAAGAGCCGATAGGCTCTAATACTAGAGTAATCGATATTGTAGAAAAATACATCTATTTTTGGAATCATAATAGAATTTTATCCAAATTAGGGTATCTTTCGCCCGTCGAATACCGATCAGCAAGATTAAATTGAGTCGCTCTTTTTATTTTGTATCAAAAAGTAGTTGCACTTCCATAATATTCTGACACCTCTTTTTTATATTGCATTGCCGAATTGAAATAATACTGTGCTGTGAATATTGATTGGCTCGACAATGATTTTAGGGCTATAGAAAAAATAGTGCTATGACCATGCTATTATAAATTTTTTTATAGTCAGGGTGTTAATATATATTGTTGCGGCATTCTACTTTTTGATTTTATTTATCATCTTATTGATAAATAAAAGAAAAATTGTTATTTTAGTTGTATAGATAATGAAAGAACGTTTATTATCTTTTGATTAATTATGTTAAAAAGATATTTAAAAGAACAAGTTTTCTTAGAATTGGAGGCTAAATGTTCAGACTCAAAATTTTAATTTTAATTATTCTTATGTTTTTGCCGATTAAAATTTTTGCTGTAAACGTGTCTGCTGATGATGGAAGCACGTTACAAAGTGAAGCTTCTGAAAGCAATGATTTGGTTGGTCAATCTCTCGCCGTTGAGGATGGTTCAGAAGCAAACCCATATATCGTTGATAATTATGATTTATTGGTTACAACGCTTCAAAAAAGTATCCCAAGTGGTTCTAATGCCTTACATATCAATATTGTCAAGGATTTAACATATTCTAATGTTTACACACAGATTAATAAAAATGTTGTAATAGATGGTATAAAAGATGCTTCTCAACCACCAAGTAAGCAAAATGCCAGCACATTAAACTATAGTGGTACTGCTTATACGACACCACAGCTGTATACTTCGTCTGCAGGAGTAAATATTACTCTCAAGAACATTAATTTTGGAAGTCAGTCATATCAAGGTAATAGCTATTGGGGGATAGTGCAGGTAAATTCTACAAATGTTACTTTAAATGTTGAGAATATAAACTATGAAATCAATTATGGTGGTCAGCCATTTTATTCGTCGTCCGGCAACAATTTTTTAAATTTTAGTGGTACGAATTATTTTAAAGTTAATCAGTCTGGGAATTATAATCAGGAATTTTCTGAGGGTTTTTCGACAATTAATTTTAAGGAAGGCAGTCAAACTGATATTTATCAAAATAGTAGTGAATCATTAGGTGTTTTTTGGACCAAGTCTGATGCTAAAATTAAAATTGAAAATAATGCGCAGCTTGCAATCTCTTCGGGAAAAACAGCTTTATTTTATAGTGACGGTTCGTTATCGCTGGATGTTGGTGACAACGCATCGTTTAATTATACCAAAATTAATGGTTATCAATCAGGTAATCAGTTGATGTATCAAAATAAAGTAGTTCCTTTATATGCTGGTCAGAACGCCTTAGTTAATTTTAATACTAATAACACCGCTCTAAATGCTGGAAGCTTAAATATTACTGCCTCAGATCCAAATCAAGTTAGCTTTGGATCTGCGACTTCTAATCCAGCCATAGCAGCGGGAGCTCTAAATTTTACAAATTCAGGTACTGGTATTTATCAGATTATTTCAGAAACTACAGGTGGTAAAGATGTTGACCCTTTAGTTTCTTCTATTTCTTCCGGTAATACTGCGACCTTAACATCAGCCCAGTATTCTGGCAAGACCTCTCTTACATACTTACCGTTGATCTCTATCTCTGGTATTACTGCCAGTGCCGAGGTTGACAATCAAAAGAGTGATATTGTTGCAAGTTTAGTTGATTTTGTAGCCCCTAGTAATTTAGCGTGGAATTATCAGGCGAATTATTTAATTTCAAGTGTTCAATTAAAATTGCAAACAGAAATTCAGTCGGCTTATCAATTGGGGACGGAATCAGTTGACGGGATTCGTTATACTGGAAATTCCAATCTTGATTCAGTGATTGATAATAGAACAACTACATTCAATAATATATTAGCAGGTAAGTATTATGTTTATGGTCAAGTTACTGCAACGAATAATAGCAGTAATATATCCACTAATTGGTATGAAACTACAGTTATTGTTCCGCAATATTTTGCAACTATTTTTACGAAACAATTAGCCTTCAAGGCCCCAACAAGTTCTGTAATCAGCGATTCTAGTGATTATATAATTCAAAGCTGTAGTAACACGCCAACCAATATTACCATAGCTTACTTAATAGAAAATTCAAATTCTGACAGTAGTATTGAATTAGTTAAACAATTATCACAGGGCGATGCTAATAAATTAAAATTAGATTTTAATGTGGAGATGACTGATAAAGCATTTAGCTGGAATTTATTACCAGGCGCTCTGAATAATTCGGATCAATTGATATTACAGCCTTATTGGCAATCAAATAATGTAGCTCATATTTCTTTAGGGGGCGAATATTCAGGTCCCTTTAATAAAATAAAAAATGTTGATTATAGCTTGATTTTTAATATTACAGATACATAGAGAGGAGCTGATTAAAACGATAGATTCTAAAAAAGAAAACCAAGCCACTGATGATCATAAAAGGAAAAAGCGATTACTTTTATTTTTAATATTTTTACTTTTAATTGCAGGTGGTTATTTGATTTATAATCATTATTTTAAAAATGATATGATGAATACAACAATTGTTTCGGGGGATTTTTTACCCGATGCAAAAGATGCTTCAAAAATGACTGAGGATGAACTCAAAAATTATGCTCAGGCTGCGATAGATGATAGTCAATTTAATATGCGAATAGTATCTACAGCAACCTTTGATAAAGAGACTATGAGTGGAAATTTGGCTATTCAAAATCCTCCCAATAATTCACAACCGGTTAATGTAATTATCAGAATTGATGGCAGTAATCTTGAAGTATATGACTCAGGCGCAATTCAGCCAGGAGAAGAAATTACAAAGGCAACGTTAAATAAAAAAATCGATGCTGGAACTTATGAAGCGACAGCAACGTTTAATATATATAATCCTGATACGAAGAAAAAACAGGGTTCGGTCCAAGCAAAGCTAACCCTAGTGGTTGAATAAAAAAGATGAGGAGAAAATTATGAAAAAATTGTTATTAAGTATGATTTTATTTGCGGGAATTCTTGGTTTATCAGCTACAAGCTCAGCAACAGAGGTTGATAATGGTGATGGTACTAAAACAGTTGATGGTACAGGTAGTACTAGTATTCCAGTTACTGGAACTTTAGGTGCTGACAATACTAAAGAAGATGGTGGAATTCCTGAGGGGAGTACACAGTGGGTCAATGTTGTTGTACCTAGTAAAACAATTTTCTATAGTCTTCCTGGTGCCACAACTATCCAGTCACCGACTTATACAGTTAAAAATCAATCTGGTCGCCCTGTAACTGTTGATATCGCTTCATTTAATGCAGTAGATGAGACAGCGATTTCTGGCACTAATTTATCTGTTAGTTTAAATGCAACTGGGGCAACAGAAAGTAGTGTTACGGCTTCTACTTCAGTCATTTCAAGTGCAGCAGCTGTCGGTACTTTAAATACAAAATTAGCTGATTTAGCAAATGTAAATAATAGATTTACTTCTGCAGGAGCTGCTGTTTCAGGTGCCAATCAATTATCATTTTCATATGGTGGAACACTTACGGCTGTCAATACTCAGAAAATTGGAACCTATAATTTGATGCTTTCATTTAGTGTTCCTACAAATTGGTAAAAAATAGATTATTTTATCATTAAGGAGGTTTCGTAGTGGAAAGTCAAATTGAAGTTACTGGAATTTTGAATTTTGAACAGCTACCGGAATCAGAATCCAGTGAGAATAATGATAATCATTCTATTGTAGTAACTAAGATTTATACAGAACAGCTTCCAAATACTAATATGTCAACAAACTACGATTTAATTCTTTTAGGTGTGATTGCCTTTCTAGTTTTTGCCTTAATTGTTAAATTAAGGCAATTAGATAATTAAATAGAGTAGCTTTCATTAAGAATCAAAAAAGAGCTTGGGAATAATGATGTGAATCCCAAAAGTTAGACCTGAAAATCTAACTTTTAGGGGGTCACTACATAAGTCCTTAGCTCTTTTTTAGGAATGTGCGCTTTATATTAAGCTCTAATTATAAAAGTGAAATTCTAAATAAATAGAATATGCAAAACTTTATTATTTCCTGCTTAGCATAAATTATACAGCGAGGGAATTTTACTTTTTAGAAACTTGACCGATTATTTTTGATTATGCACAATACACCAAACAATGCTATTAACGTTCCCATATAAATGAATAAACTAGATGTTTTTAATCCAGTGTTAGGTAAATTAGAGTTATTCTTCGATATTGGTGTGTAGCTGTTTTTAAATGTTTGGTTGCCTGTGTAAGCTGCATGAGCCTCTAGCTGACCGTTTTTATCCTCAACTGTTACGGTTACAGCAATAATGTGTGTATCATAGGTTATATCGGTCTGAGCTTCCTGCACTTCTTCAATTGTATAGGTATAGGTACCAGCCCTATCATAAGACAAAGAATCAAAATTAATGGCACCCTGAGCATCATTATTTTTAGTTTGAATGATATTGCCAACAGCATCTTTTAAGCTAAAGCTAAATTCTCCGGCGTTCAATGCCCGTCCTGTTAATGTTTTATGTGCGGTTAGAGTAATTGTATCTGAGATTGGTTGATAGGTGTTTTCAAATATTTGGCTGCCAGTATAGACAGTAGCTGCTTCTAGCTTTCCAGCTTTATCTTCAACTATTACAGTCACATCAATAATATGCGGATCATAGGTTATACCAGTTTGCGTTTTTTGTACTTCTTCAATTGTATAGGTATAGGTGCCAGCCTTATCATAAAACAAAGAGTCAAAATTAATGGCACCTTGAGCATCATTATTTTTAGTTTGAATGATATTGCCACTAGCATCTTTTAAGCTAAAGCTAAACTCTTCGGCGTTCAATACTCGCCCTGTTAATATTTTGGTAGCATTTAGCTTAACATTTGTTGGTGTTACTATTGGATTTTCACCAAATTTAACAATCCCATTACTAGCGATACCACCACCTTCTCTTGCAAGGTTATTAAAAATAAGAAAACTGGTAATTGATTTTAAAGCGTCTATATTAATACCATCAGTTCCGACATGTAAATATGTATCATTATTATTAAAATTCAAATCAGATAAAGAAATTTTTTCATCAGTTGGTTGATATCTTGGATTATCATGATAGTAAGAAAGAATATCCTCATTTAACGATTTTTCAGGAAAAGTAATTAAAGCATTGGGATACTCGTGCTTTGCAATATAGTAATCATCTCCACCAGAGCGATAATCATCCTGCGTATTAACTTGATTGCCAATAATGGTGGACATATCACTGCTGGTTGCATTGCCTGTCGGGCATAGCCAAACACCGCCACCTTGCAATGTTGCCTCATTTTCTGTTACTAATCCGTTGTTAATGATGAGAGTTGCATAATTACCTGGGATATTACTGACACCATAAACATAAATACCACCCCCACTACCAGCGGTATTATTGCCAATGCTTCCACCATTTAAAGTAACCTCTCCCCCTTTAATGAAGATACCGCCACCTACTCCTAAGCTTGCTTCATCAGGATGACCAGCTGAATTATTGACAATTGAACCCTTGTTCATAACAAATTTACCAATAGTGTATACGCCACCCCCACCATTTGAGCCACTTAGTCCATAGGCTTTGTTATCACGGATACTTCCACCGTTCATTTCAAAATAACCGCTATTAAATACGCCGCCTCCTGTGGTTGAATCTGATACACCTGTCGAGCCTGAGATAATTCCAGCATTTAAATAGAAGCTCCCCTCATTCCAAACAAGAGCCCCGCTTCCGTTATTATTACCATTAATTGTGACATAATTTTTATCCTCAGATGTTTCGCCAAGCGATAATTTAGCACCAAGCTTATTTTTTATTACTGGCTCATTTGAATTTCCGCCATGAAGTAAGCTGAAATTTCCATCATCCTTAGAAATTATTAGTATATTCTGCCCAGAATTAATATTAATTGTAGAAGCAACAACGATATCTGAATTAATAATAATTCTGGTTTGAGTTCCATCATTTGCGGCACCTTGCACGGCACTTTGCAGCTCGGAAAAATGTCCCACTTCAATTTCTACATTTGATTTGAGAGTATTAGTTTCAGCATTAGCTTTAATGCCTAAAAATAACATTACAATCAAAAAAATAATATTTAAAGCTTTTTTCATTTTCAGCTCCTTTTTTTGGTTTGGTATAGCCTAGAAATATTAATCTTATATAAAAATTAAAATATATTTAGTTATTTAATTATATATCATTGACAGGCTTATTGCAATTTTTCATGTATTAATAATATTTTAGATTTATATATGCTCAAGAGACCATTTTGAAATTAATAAATTCTAGAAAGTTTTTGTTAGCTAGTAAACACGAAAAAGTAGGTATAACTTTTAAACAAAATAACGAAAATCCGAATTTCATTTTATTGTAAATAGAGATTTTATGATAATGCCCGAGTTTAATAGCAGATATCAGGATAAATTATTGAAAAATAATAAGTAAAAAAATTCATTAATATAGTTTATTATGTTATTATGACTGTGTTGATACTTTTTTTATCGAACGATAAAAAGAGGACAAAAAAAAGCCGCTTTAGTAAAATAAAAAACTTACTAAATCAGCAATTCGCAGTACAAATATTTTCAATTTTATAAACTTTTTTTATCGTTCGTTATAGCTAGTCTTATTTTAGAGGATGTGAATTATATGAAAAAATACCTGGATGCTCCTCTTGATAAGCAAAGAGAGCTATTTTTTTCAATCAATACAGGCATCAATAATTCATCTTATAGCAGAACATGTATTATACCTGACCACTGGGACTTAAAAAAAATTAATATTTATTTAGAGCGTTCGATGAATATTTCCAAAGAATTAATTAGTGTAGAGCGCATACAAGATGTCCTTATTTTTCATGAAAGTATTAAAAATTTTGAAGTGAATAATAAGCGGATGATTGATTATTACTGGTATGACGTCAAGGAATTCATTATTGAGGTTCAAAATCAGACGCAGAAATTCAGTTTTATTCTAGTAGCGGGCTTTGATGCTAATGAGATTGATATAGCAGAAGTGATGAAGCAATTCTTTCCCAAAAATAAAATAAAAGTTGATTACTATAGGGATTCGTGGCTGTCAAAAAACATCAATATTTAATATAGATTTGATAAAAAATAAGTTAAGATTTTTGAAATGAAAGTTATATGCCATAAGTACTGATAATTTAACCAATTTTAAAAATAGGAGAATAAAAAATGAAAAGTAGGAATATTATTTTAGCTACATTGCTGATCGGTGTTCAAGTATTGAGTCCAATAGCCAGTATTGCAGAAACAGTTGACAGCAATCAAGAAACAGACCAAGCAATACTTTCCCAAGCAGCACCAAGCGCTACTGAAGCAGCACTGACGGAGAATACAGAAAATATTGCAAATGAAGCTACTCCAGCTACGACAACTCAGGAAAATGTCTCAATTTTACCGTTAAATGATACTGCTTCAGCGGCTTCTGTAGAAACGATTGACAGCTGGATGCCAGATAAGAATTTACAAAATATTGTTGGGGCAGCATTAGGTCAAAGTGATTTTACACAGGAGGATATGCTAAGGCTAACTGATTTAACAATTGTAAATCAGGAAATTGCCAACCTTCAAGGGCTATCGTATGCTAAAAATTTAGTTAATTTAACAATAAATAATACTGATTTATCTGCGACTGCCAATCTAGCTGAAGTTGGTACACTTTCAAATTTAGAAAGTGTAATTGCTAATGGTGATAATTTATCTGATCTTTCGTTTATTAATAGTAATAGCTTAACCTCTTTGAGAACGATTAGTCTATCGGATAATTTGTTTACCAATTTAAATGGCATTCGTGGCATCAGCCTTCCAAGCTTAGAATATATTGATATTTCTTATAATCAATTAAATGATATTTCAATTATTCAAGATTTAGATGCACCTAACGTTTCAACTATAATTGCTTCACATAATCAAATTTCAGATATTGCGCCAATTGCTAATTCATCTCTAACTAATTTAGTTTATTTGGATGCTGGTTATAATTTGATTAAAGATGTAGATGCATTTGCAAATTCATCGTTCACCAAGCTTGAAAGTTTAATTGTTAATGATAATCAAATTTCAGATATTTCTGTGATGAAAAATTTAAAGGATCGATATCCAAATTTGCATGTTTATAATGTGGATCGAAATCATATTAATAGTATTGAATTTATGGAAGGTTATTATTTATATTCTAGTACATCAGCGGCAGATCAAAGCTTTGAAACTACCGTAACTAAAATTAAGCCCTCTGGAGCAGCTTTGCAACAATATGAAATTGAGGTACCAGTTACTTCGCTAAATTATAAATATGATAATTCCGTTGGTTATTATGTAGGGACACCAGATCCGAATGCAGAAACACTTTCTTTATTCTCAATTTCTGGTGCTGATAAGCTTCGGCTTACAGAGGATATATTAGAAACAAATATTGATGAAAACAGTGATTATGACAGAGTAAAGAGCTTTGTCGTCGAAGCATCACAATCAAAGCTGCCAGACCAGCTTTCATTTTCTTGGCGTGGCGCACAAGGTCAGTTTACTGGTACTGCTAAAATTAATATAAATTGGGTTGATGCACAAGCCCCTATTATTAATGCTAGCAATCAAACAGTTTATACTGGAGATGTATTTGATTCACTATCTACAGTCACGGCCTATGATCAGCAATTAGATGGTTCAGCTCAGTCAGATTTAACCGATCAGATTAAAGTTTTAAGCAGTAATGTTAATACTAATAAAGCTGGAGTATATACTATTACCTATAGTGTAACCAATCAATATGGAGTAACAGCCAATAAAACAATATCTGTTACGGTATTAGAAAATAAGCAATCCATTAATGGAGAAGATTTCTCTATGTATGTCGGTGGCGATACTCCTTTAGCAGCTGATTTTAAGGCGAGTGCAACTGGCAAATCAGGTGAAAATTTACCAATAACTGTAGATTTAAATAACGTAAATTTAAATCTTGCGGGAGATTACACTGTGTTTTTAAGAAGTGAGGATGGACAAACTAAGGCAGTTAAGCTGCATATCCTAGAGCATAAAGCAGGAGAAGGGGATTCATCTTCTAATGCCAGTAAGCAATTGGTGAAAAATACGAATAGCTCACAAAGTAAAACGGTATTGCCAACTACCAATGAATCACAAGGTAGCTTGACTGAAATTATCGGTCTGTTGATATTAATTAGCGTAGCTGTAGCTGTACTTTTAAAGAAAAAATTTAATACGAAAAATAATTATTAATTCAAGGTAGAACCCAATAGATACTTTAATATTAAAAATTAGCAAGCTATCTTTTTCGGCTCAATGTCGAATTGGACTGGTTTTACAAAAAAACTAGAAAGGGGTTGGGACAAAAGTCCTAACCCTTTTCATATTGTTCGTAATTTATGGGGAACAATGCGACAGCGACGAAAATAGATAATTTTCTACATTGTTGAACGTCTTTTGTCCCGCCTTCCTTTTGCATCGCTCATGCCTGTTTTGAATGCTGCAGTTTTGTTGTAAAGACGGAATTGTTTCTTATAAACAACCCAATTTACCGTAGTTTAGGATGGTATGTTTTTTTTATTATTTCAAGATAAATAAAAATTGGACCAAAATATTTATTAGTCCAATTTATTATAGAGCCTCTTTTTCAAGATAGGCTGCTGATTTTATATAATTTGATGAAATAAAACCAAAATGAATTTAATATATTAAAACCAGCGTTTTTAGGCGCTGGCTTGTGATATGAGATTATAGTTGCGCTTTTGAAGCGTACTAAGATTAAATACTATTTTTCTTGTAAATAATATTTATCCTTAACATTTAATTTATCATCGAAATCATAAACTAATGGTGGGAAATTAGGGATTTCAACATCCATGATTTCATCATCAGATAATTGTTCAATATGTTTTACTAATGCACGAATTGAGTTACCATGCGCACCAACAAAGACATTTTTACCTTCTTTAAGTGCAGGTGCAATTTTATCTTCCCAGAAAGGCAAGGCACGTTCTAAAGTTACTTTTAAGTTTTCTGCATCAGGGACAACAGAATCATCTAACAAAGCGTAACGACGATCAGTATGCGCTGAATATTCATCATCACGTGGCATTAAAGGTGGTAAAGTATCATATGAACGTCTCCAGATGTGAACTTGCTCATCACCGTGCTTGGCAGCAGCATCAGCTTTATTTAAACCTGTTAAACCGCCATAATGACGTTCGTTTAAGCGCCAAGATTTTTCAACTGGGACCCACAATTGATCAGAAAATTCTAAAACGTAGTTGGTTGTTTTAATCGCACGTTTTAAAACTGAAGTATAGGCAATATCAAATTCAATGCCAGCTTCCTTAACTAATTGACCTGCTTTAATTGCTTCTTCAACACCCTGCTCAGCTAAATCAACATCAGCCCAACCTGTGAATAAGTTTTTTTCATTCCATTCAGATAAACCATGACGTGCAAAGACTAATTTTGCCATTTAAGAAATCGCTCCTTTAAATTTTTTTCATTCCTCATCCAGTTTACTATGAATTACTTTAAATTTCTAGGGGTATCCTATTTTTTCAAGTACTTGTAAACGGTACCAACTGAAATATTTAATTTATCGGCAGTCATTTGAATTGTATAACGACGCTTGTGATAATAGTCGTTGATTTTTTCAATTATTCTTGGTTCAATTTTTGGTCGACCACCGATTCGATTGGCCTTTTTGGCACGGTTGATACCAGTTTTAATTCGATTCTTGGTGATTGCCCGATCTAACTCAGCTAATGCAAGAATATGTGAGTAAAAATGCTTATCAACTTCTGTATCAATGTTTTCTTTGACGGCAATTAAACGAATTTGTTTTTCAATTAATTTAGGCACAATTTTACCCAATTGGCGCGTTGATTTTTGAATCGTAGCTAATTCGGGAATAATGACGGTATCCTTTGTTTTTAATTTTTTGATAAATAATGTAAAATCATTACTTTGGAAATATTGTTGGCAAGCGTAATCTGATAATTGAACACGTTCATCTGATTGATGAATAAAGCCGATTACAGCCATAAAATCCGCCTCCTTATTTTAGAGGTAACCTTAAGTTTACGCTCGTTTTTCTATTTCAACTGTTTAATGCTTAAATGATTTATAATAAAATAATGCAACAAAAATGGCGCCACCGACAATATTTCCAAGGTAAACAAAGATAAAGTTACCGAGAAATTGGGTCAAGGTTACCTCACCCATCATCATGCCAAATGGAATTAGGAAGGCATTAGCTACGCTATGCTGGAAACCGATTGCGACGAAGGTCATGACAGGAAACCAAATCGCTAAAATTTTGCCTGTGGTATCCTTGGCAGCGTAGCATAGCCATAATGCCAGTCCAACAAACCAGTTACAGCCAATACCAGAAAAGAAAGCCTGAGTAGGCGTGGCATTGACCTTAGCATGCGCTAAGCTGATTGCTTCTGCTAGAAAATCGCCACTTGTTAGTAGTCCTGTAACCTTACCAAAGAAAAAGGCTACAAATAAGGCACCAATGAGGTTGCCAAGGGTAATGACAAGCCAATTTTTGATTAGCTCTGACCAAGATACTTTTTTATCTAGTAATCCTGCAAACACAACCATCATATTACCAGTGATTAATTCTCCTCCAGCTAATAGAATTACGATTAGACCAATTGGAAAGACACAAGCACCTAAAAAGGAAGCAACACTGCCCCAATCTTCAATCATACTTGCGGCCACTCTAATATAGGCGAGATAGCCAAGAGAAATCATTGCCCCGCCGATAAACGAAAGGATTAATTTACTTTCAAGGGGCTTATGGATTTTTTTTTCAGCCATTTCAATTGTAAAGGCTAGCGTTTCTTCCGGAGTTCTCACTTTTTACACCTCTAATGTTTTTGGTCCATCCTCATAGCCCACGATAACTCGAGAAACCATATTAATAAATAGTCCATGTTCAACGACACCGACTAAATGATCAAGCTGATTGGCAAATGATTTTGGATTTTCTATTTTTTCTAAATGTAAATCAATGATATAATTATTTGAATCCGTTTTCAATAAAAAATTGTTATTATCTTTTCGGAAGGTTGGCTGATAGCCCTGTTTTTCAAAATAATTGAATAATTGCTGGCTGCCATAAGGAATGACTTCGATTGGCAAAGGGAAGGCGCCTAGCTTTTTTACCATTTTGGATTGGTCGACAATCCAGATGATTTCTTTAGAGTAGGTTGCAACAATCTTTTCAAAGAGTAACGCTGCCCCACCACCCTTTGTGCCTGAAAAATCTTCGGCGATTTCATCAGCACCATCAATTGTAATATCAACGTGTGTGACTTCATCAATTGATTTCAAGGGAATATTGAGTGTCGCGGCTAATTTAGCGGTATCATTTGAAGTTGTGACCCCAATAATTTCCAGTCCCTCCTCATTGACACGTCTTCCGATTTCTTTAGTCATATAGGCGGCAGTTGAGCCAGTTCCAAGTCCAACAATCATCCCATTTTTGACATACTTTGCCGCTTCAATGCCTACCATTTCTTTTAAATTCATAATTTCCTCCTCTGTTTTTTCACCTTATTTTATTTTATCATAAATCATATCTAAAATTGTATACAAAAAAAGAGAATTGACATTATTTATTTAAAATGATTAAAAAAAGGCCAAAGAAGACTAAAAGAATCAGTCTTCTTTGACTTAAGCGTAAATAGAGGTGATTAATTTAGCTTAGACGTTCTTCTTTAACATAATCAATTGGTAGCCATTCAAGAACACGATCAATTTGCTTATCCCAATAATACCATTCATGCTTGCCATCAGCAGATTCAAAAGTTAAGTCGTAATTAAGCGCATTAAGCTTTTCTACAGCATAAAGATTGGCTTGATAGAGGAAGTCCTGATGACCGCACCAAGCGTAGAGCTTGGGCTGCTTTTGATGTTGCTTTACCTGTTTTTCAGCAGCAATCATTAAATTATTTTCACTGGTTTCAAATAAGTCAAGATTTCCAAAAATACCATTCCAATAAGCTTCCTGGCCAAGATCGGTTGGCTTCATACCTGTAAAGGATAAGCAGCCAGATAAGCTTGCTGCATAGCTGAAACGTTCAGTCAGGAAGGCAAATTTAAAGGCGCCATAGCCCCCCATAGATAGCCCTGCGACAAAGCTTTTTTCTCGCTTGCTTGAAATTTGTGGGAAAAATTGTTGAATAATTCGAGGCAATTCTTCTGTTAAGGCGCTAAAATAGGGCATACCATATTGCGTATTGCTATACCATGCTAAGTCAGTAGAGGGCATCACGATTGCTAGTTTTGTATGACGAACCAATCGAGCAATACCTGTTCGCTTGAGCCAAGTATTGTGATTACCAGCCATACCATGAAGTAAGTAAAGCACTGGAATGTCATCAAGCGTTTCACCAGGCGCTAATTCGCTTAAATCTGGTAAAATCACATTCATATTGCGATCCATATCTAATAAGTCTGAACGATATTCAATTTGAAAGATTGCCACTATTAATTCCTACTTTCTGTTCAACTATAATTACTTTATTAATTGATTATCCAATCTTTATTTTACTACAATTTATTAGAAAGACTAATAGAAAAACTCTTTCACGTGATTACCCTAATTGATTTATTCTGGTTTTGTTATTGAAAGCTTGCCATTGTCGACTTGATAGATTGTTAGCGCCTCTGGGAGAATTTGAAGATGGTCTAAGGTGGTGGTTGATACAAAGGTTTGCGTTTTTCCTAAAACGGATTCCAGCAAATCAATTTGTCTCTGGTTATCCAATTCACTCATCACGTCATCCAAAAGCAGGATTGGGTATTCACCAACTTCTTGTTTCATTAATTCAATCTCAGCAAGCTTGACACTTAGTGCTGTTGTTCTCTGTTGCCCTTGTGAGCCATAGATGGAAACCGGATTGTCATTTACAATGAAAATTAATTCGTCACGATGGGGACCAGTCAAGGTGGTTTTTTGAAAGCTTTCACGCTGCCGATCATGCTTTAATTTTTCAAGATATATTGACTGAATGTCACTGTTAAGTGGTAGCTGTGTCTGGTATTCTAATTTTAGCTCTTCTCGACCGTGACTAATTTCTTGATGTAGTGTCTGCGCATTTTTCTCAAGCTCTAAGATGAATCGACCTCTGGCTTCAATGACCTTGCTACCGAAGGCTACGAGCTGTTCGTCTAGAACACTGAGATAAATGTCATCTATTTTTTCGCTTTTGAGATAGCTATTACGCTGTTTTAGAATACGATTATATTGGCTCAAATCGTAAAGATAAATTGGATTGATTTGTCCAAGCTCAATATCAATAAAGCGTCTTCTTTTGGCAGGACTGCCCTTAACCAATTCTAAATCCTCGGGTGAAAATAAAACGACGTTCATTTTACCGATATAGTCAGAGAGTTTTTTTTGCTCTAAATGATTAATTTTGGTTTTTCGTCCCTTTGAGGACAGCTGAATTTCTAAATCCATTTTACCGATATCACGTGACAGGAGACCGCTAACAAATGTACTGGCTTCCTGCCAGCGAATTAGTTCTTTTTCACTTGTTGTTCTTGGGCTACGTGTTAATGCTAAAAAATAAATGCTTTCTAATAAATTTGTCTTGCCCTGTGCGTTTTCACCGATAAAAATATTAAGATTAGGGTTAAATTCCAGCTTTAATTCTTGGTAATTTCTGAAATTTTTCAGAAAAATATTGAGTAGTTTCATAATTATTGTCCTGGGAATTTAGGCTTATTTTTTTGCTTCTTGCTGACAATATTCTTTTGGTTCATTTGCTTCACTAGAGCTTGAATCCGCTTCTTTTCTTCTGAGTCCGCTTTTCTTTCAGCCCTTTGACTAGAATTTGCCTTGATTGTATTGATGGTATTGCCTTCAATCAGCAAAAGCATATCTGGGTAAATTTTACGCCCCCGTCTGATTTCGGGCTCCCCATCTACAATGACTGGATTTTCCGGTAAATAGTATTTTGCCTGTCCCCCGCTTGAAATAATGTTTAAATCTTTGAGCAGGTCGCCAAGTTTAATAAATTCATCAAAAATAATATAATTCATATTTCTCCTTTGTTTAATTAATTTATGCTTTTATTTTGTATACGATATGCGTGCCATTGACCGATGCAGAAAACGAATACACCAATCCAAATGAAGCTAAAGGCGACTAATTTGGTTACGCTATAGGTTTCTTTCAAGATAAAAATGGCAATAAATAGCTGGATGGTTGGGTTAAGATACTGTAATAAGCCAACAGTCGATAGCTTCAAATGCTTTAGTGCTTCTGCATAGAGAATAAGCGGAATAATAGTAATTAGGCCAGATAAAACCGTTAAAATAATGATGTGTGGCGGATATTGCCATAATATCTGGTGCTTTGAAAGGATAAAATAAATTATTGCAACTGGTACCATTATAGCAGACTCAAGGGTCATTGCTGTGACTGTAGAAATTGTTAATCCTTTTTTTATCAGACCATAAAAGGCAAAAGCTAAGGCCATTAGGATAACTGGAAAGGGCAGTCCACCCTGCATGATGGTTAAAAAGCTGACGCCAACCATTGAAAAGCCAAGTGCGATTAGTGTATTTTTTGATAAATGCTCTCTTAAAAAGATCACCGCTAAAAGAACACTTAATAGTGGCATGATATAGTAGCCTAAGCTAACTTCAGTTGCTCGCCCGTGATTGACAGAATAGATATATGTTCCCCAGTTGATAGTGATTAACACTGCGGCACTGAAAATTTTAAGGAGTGCTTTGGGCTGGTGAAAAAGCTGTTTTGTTTCTCGCCAGACGAGCTTCAGCTGTCCAGTGCCTACTAATAAAATTAGCATTGATAAAAAGGAAAAAATAATTCGATAAAATAAAATATCAATCGCATTGACTGTATTTAATGCATGCCAATAAATGCTCAAGCCACCCCATAAGAGATAGCAGATTAAAAGTTGTACCAAGCCTTTATTCAACCGTATGCTCCCTTCTTTATTTACTTTAATTAATTAATAGTATAATAAATTAAGTGATTATTCTAGGAATATTTATACTTTGCAAATGTTTTGATTTTTTGATTACTCAATTGGATAATATGATACAATTTTGGCTAGAAGCCTCGCTGATTATAATTAATAGTTAGTAATGATTGATAGGTATTATAATGCTTTTGAAATGCTGGAAAGGAATTAAAAAATATGTATTTAAACTCTGAGGTAGAGACTGCTCTCTTGGGGCAACGGCTGGGTGAGCAGCTATTTGCTGGCTCAACTGTGATTCTTACGGGAGATTTGGGAGCGGGGAAAACAAGCCTATCTAAAGGCATTGCCAAGGGCTTGGGTGTTAATGAGATGGTAAAAAGTCCGACTTATACAATTGTTCGTGAATATCACTCTGGTCGACTACCGTTCTACCATATGGATATCTATCGAACAGCCAATCAGGTTCAAGATTTGGAATTAGATGATTATTTTTATGGTGATGGTGTCACGGTTGTCGAGTGGGGGGAATTACTTGGTAATTATTTGCCAGAAAGCTTTTTAAAAATCACGCTTTTGCAGTCTTCTGCGGGTCGAAACGTTAATTTTGAAGCACATGGTTTGCGATATCAACCAATCATTGATGACGTAGAGGAGTATTTTTTGAATGAATGATTTAATCATAAGAGAAGCAATTCCAACAGACGCAAAGCAGCTTCTAGCAGTTTTGAAACGGATTGGTGGCGAATCAGAATTTCTAACAATGGATGAAAACGGTGTTGACATCTCAGAGGCGGATGAGGCCTTGGCTTTAGCTGCAATCTATGAGTCGCCAAACAATACCTTGATGGTGGCTCTGGTTGATGATGAAATTGTAGGAACAGTCTCCATTAGTGGCGATTCGCATTATCGTATTTTTCATATTGGTGAGCTGGGCATTAGTATTTTAAGTGAGTATCAGGGCTATGGAATAGGTGGCTATTTAATGGATGCTGTGATTGACTGGGCAATTGAATCGAAGGTGATCAAACGGCTAGAGCTTACTGTGCAAAAGAGAAATAAAAAAGCAGTCCAGCTTTATTTAAGGAAGGGTTTTAGAATTGAAGGCGAGCAGCTGCGTGGTGCGCGATTGCAAAGCGGTGAATATATTGAAGTTTTATCGATGAGTCGATTGATTGATTAGATTAATCGGGTAAATTAGTGAACGAATTAACTAATTATTGAATAAGTAGTATAAAAAAAGTTAAGATTTTGTATAAAATTTCGTAAAACCTTGTTTTTTCTGGTAATATCTGAGAAAATATCCATTATCTAACTAATAGAGGAGAACGGTATGTCTCGTTTAGAGAAACATAAGTCTAAGCCTAAAAAATCTTTGACAAAAAAAATTATTATTATTCTACTAAGTATTTTTGGTATTTCCATAGTTGCCGCTGGGAGTTACATCGCAACGGCTTATTTTGCTGCGGAAAGCTCATTGAAGGAAACCTACGAAAGCTTTGGCAATGAAGCAACGAAGGATCGTGAAGAAGTGCTACAGGCAACACAACCTTTTTCTATTCTGCTAATGGGAATTGATACTGGTGGTGTTGGTCGGACAGATCAGTGGGAGGGTCGAAGCGATTCAATGATGATTGCAACGATTAACCCAACCGAAAAGAAAACAACAATTGTCTCTTTGGACCGTGATTTATTAGTTAATATGGTTGGACCTGAGGGAAATGCAGAGAATGGCATACAGGATAAATTGAATCATGCTTATGCCTATGGGCAAACTGAAATGAGTATTTTAACAATCCAAAAACTACTAGATATTCCGATTGATAAATATGCCATTATTAATATGGATGGTTTAAGTGCGTTGATTGATGCTGTTGGTGGTATCGATGTGGTTAATAACTACGGTGAGTTTACAGTAGAGGATGGCGATTTTGTAGCGACAGTACCAGCAAGTCCAGAGGTTAATGGTGAATTACAAAAGATTCATTTGGATGGTAAAACTGGTTTGGCCTATGCCAGAATGCGTTATCAAGACCCAGAGGGCGATGTTGGGCGTCAAAAGAGACAGCGTGAAGTGGTGACGAAGATACTAGAAAAAATGTTGAGCTTGGATAGTGTTTCTAATTATCAAAAAATCTTGACCGCAGTTAAAACTAATCTTAAGACCAATATTGAATCTAACGCCACTAATATTAAGTACTTATTAGGCTATAAGGATAGCTTTGGTACAATTGATTCTAAACAGCTTCAAGGTTCGAGTACGCAAATTGATGGTATTTATTATCAGATAGCCGATGCGGCTCAATTATTGGAAATCCAAAATGTTTTGAAAACACAGCTTGGTCAGGCAACAGCAGATGTGCTAGATGCAAATATTATTACTTCTGATACATATGGCTATTCGAGTGCAGGCGATACAACTACAAGTAGTGACTATACCTATAATTCAGATTCAAGCGCAGGTACATATTCTGATAACGGTACTGGAGCAGTTACAGATGGTGCTGCTGGTTATCAGTAGGTAATTTGAATTAATAGCTATCGCTAGCATACTAGATAAGCTTAAACGCTTTGGAGTGTGATGAATTTGATCACACTCTTTTTTGTTGAATTAAGCTAAATTTTTTTGTCTTTAATAATTCCAAAAATAAGAATGGTATATGTTATAATGACGATAACCTATCCAAAATATAGAATTATTTAGAGATTAGTTAATAAGAATTATTGCAGCTATTATCAGATAAGGTTGGAAATTTATGCAGTTTACATTTTATTTTTTAATCACATTGCTGATTACTTTTTTGATTTCACTTGGCTTAACGCCAATTGTGAAGCTGATCGTAATTAAAATTGGCGCTGTCGATATGCCCAATGAACGAAGAATTAATAAGGTTCCGATGCCTAGTGCAGGCGGACTTGCAATATTTATTGCTTTTACACTTTCATGCCTGGTGATTTTACCGAAAATAGTTGGTGTTGTTGTCCCGAACATCACCTTTTTAAAATATATTTCACCCTATATTATTGCCTCATCATTAGTTGTGATTACAGGATTAGTTGATGATATCAAGGAAATTTCACCAAAGCAAAAAACCTTTGGCATTGTTGTAGCAGGATTAATCATTTGGTTTTTTACTAAAGCGCGTTTTGATAGTATGACATTGCCGATATTGGGCTTGGTGAAGTTTGACTGGTGGTTATCGTTACTTTTGACAATTATTTGGATTCTTTCACTAACTAATGCTGTTAATTTGATGGACGGCTTAGACGGCTTGGTTTCTGGAGTTTCAATTATCTCATTGACTACAATCGGAATTATTGGTTATTTCTTTTTAGGTGAAATTAATGTTTATGTTTCAATTGCGATTTTTACTTTAATTGCAGCGATTTTAGGTTTTTTACCTTACAATTTTAACCCCGCCAAAATTTATTTAGGTGATACAGGGGCATTATTCCTTGGCTTTATGATTTCAGTTGTTTCACTACAAGGGCTGAAAAATGCAACCTTTGTTGCTGTATTAACACCAATGCTAATTTTTGGTGTACCAATTACTGATACCGTTTTTGCTATTATTCGTAGAAAGCTAAATAATCAAAGCATTACATCGCCCGATAGAATGCATTTACATCATCGATTGATTTCCTTGGGCTTTTCTCATCGTGGTGCTGTTTTAATGATTTATGCAATTACTCTGATTTTTTCATTTATTGCTTTGCTGATTAACGTGTCTAGTAGATTGGGTGCTAGTATGCTGTTAGTTGCCAGCTTAATTGGGGTGGAGCTATTTGCTGAAATGGTTGGTATTTTTGGTGAAAAGCGGACACCGTTGTTAAAGCTAATGAAATTATTAGGTAATCCTAAATATCGTCACTTTATGATTGCACAGCATCGAATACGACGCAATAAAAAAAGAGCCGAAAAAAATAAAGACAACTAGCTTGTCTTTATTTTTTTTGTCGTTCAGCTCGAATATTTTTGATGTGAATAACTGACAGTGTACCGTTTGCAATTAAAAAAATAATAAAAATATACCATTTTAAATCATGAACTATATCGCTTGTCAGCAAAATTAATAGGACAAGAGCGGATAAAATCAAGATACCTGTCTCGAGGATAATCGATTGGGTGTTAAAGAGATTTTTCATAAGGACAATCAAATCAATTGATTGCTTCACCTCCATTATCAATAAACTAAAATTACATTAAACGCTTACGTTTGAGTAAACGAATCATTATAATACAAAAAAGAATAGTACCAAATAAAATAATATAAAAGGCGTAGGGATCATCTGAGCCGGGGATTTTAACATTCATTCCATAAAAGCCACCTACGATTGTCGGAATCGTTAGAACGATGGTTAAGCTGGTTAAGATTTTCATAACGATATTTAAATTATTTGAAACGATAGAGCTAAAAATATCTGATACATTATCAATTAATTTCATTTGCACACGCGTGCTGGAGAGTGCTTGCTTACTCTCAATAATGCAATCGAAGATTTGATTTCTAAATTCATCGTTATTTAATAATCGACCATCATAAATTTCAGTTAAGCCAACAACATTACTTCTCAGCGATTCTTCAAAGAAAACAAGACTTTTCTTTATTTCAACCATTTTGTGTAAGGGTCGATTTTCTGAGCTGGATAAAAGCTCATCCTCTAGCTCATCACTCGCTTTGCGTAATTCTTCAAGATAATAATTGAATTTTTTGGATAAATTAAAGACAAAGGCATAAAATAGCTGTTGAATTAATCTTTCCGGATAGAAATCTTGACTTAAAACAGTATTTAAAAATGTTTTTTGATGATTACTCGCAGTAATAATTTTTTGATTGGCAGTCAGAATAATCGCAAACGGATAGGTTAAAATGGTAGTAATGCCAGGTCCCTTTGTTTCCTTTTTAGGAAATTGTAAAAGGGTTAAAGAGGTTTCAGCTGAATCTGAATTGACCTCAAAACGAGAGTTTTCATTATCGTCTAGAATATCGGTTAGGTAGTCAAGTGGTAATTGATATTCCTGCTTAATTGCCTTAATTTCATTAATATCTGGCTTTTCAAGATGAATCCAAATACATTCCGCCTCATTCAAAGTTTCAATCATTTTGTTATTTTGTATCTTATAGTATGTAATCATCGGGACTCCCGTTAGTTATTATTAATAATAGCTTCATTAGTCAGTATTGTAGCATTAAAATTCATGATAATCAGCTAATCCTTAATTTGTTTTATAATATCATATTTAAAGTTTATATTACGAGTAATATAAATAACTGATGGCGTGGTTATTTTTATTATTTATAGCACACGCTGCCTATTTTTATCCTGTTAGTGCTTGAAATACTTTTAAAAATCGTTATTCTTAATAGATATACGATTAATTGAATCAAGTAACAGCAGTTAGGTTCATTTAATAAAAATAATGAGGTGAGGAATAATGGAAATAATTGAGGCAACTTCAGATTATCTTGTTGATAATATGACAGGTTTAACTGGTAGTGCATATGGCGTAGTTAAGCCTTTGAGCATGGAAGAATTAGTAGAGGCATTGAGATTTGCTGAGGCTCAAAAAATTGGTGTAATCGTCATTGGAGCGAATACAGGTCTCTCAGGGGCAACGCTGCCAGAAAATGGCGAGCTGTTAATTGATCTGAGTGGCTGGAATAAAATAATAGCTTTGGATGAAGCGACAGGCTCTTTAACTGTCGAAGCAGGTGTTACACTTAATCAAATTTATGATTATGTTGAAGCAAAGGGCTATTTTTATCCCCCAGATCCAGGTGCAAAGCAGGCAACGATTGGCGGCAATATCTCAACGAATGCTGGAGGGATGCGTGCGGTTAAATATGGTGTCACCCGTGATTATGTAAAAGCACTTCAGGTGGTCTTGATTGATGGTACAATTTTAGAATTAGGTAGTATTAATCAAAAGGATAGCACGAATTACGATCTTAAGGATTTAATAATCGGCTCGGAGGGTACTTTAGCAATTATTACTAAAGCGACCTTAAAAGTAATCGCACGACCGCAGGTTAGTCAATCAATCTTAATTAGCTTTGATAACCTCGATTTAGCAATTGAAAATGTTGCGGCAATCCTTAAATCAGGTGTTCGACCGGCTTCTGTTGAATTTTTTGAGCGTGAGGGCTTGAAATACTCTGAAATTTATTCAGCGCAGCAGCTATTTATTGAAGATGGCGCTGCATTTATTTTACTTACTATTGATGGTAATTTAGAGCAAGTTGAACGTGAAAAGGAAAAAATCAGTTCTGTTGTCAATAGCTTTCGTGAGCAAATTGAACTAGATGAAGCTCAGACTATTATTGCTTGGCAGCTAAGAGATAATTTGGCTGCAGGTGTTCAAGCCGAAACAATTGCTGAGCCGGTTGATATTGTTGTTCCAACCTCTAAAATTACAGAAACGGTTAAATATCTGAAGGCGCTTGCTAAGGAGACCAGCCTTGAAATCGTGACCTTTGGTCATGCGGGAGATGGGAATATTCATGCTTTAATTTTAAAGAAACAGCTCTCAGCACAGCTTTGGGAGGCTTCATTAACAAATTATCTTGAAAAAATGTATCAGTTTGTCAATCAAATTGGAGGCTTAGCTAGTGCTGAGCATGGTATTGGAACCTTAAAGCGTCCTTATTTTATTAAGCACTTAGATCCAAATCTATACGCACTTTATCAGAGAATTAAATTTGCGTTTGATCCAGAGGGTAGATTAAATGCTGGTAAAAAAATCTAATTTTATTAGTCAATGAGGTGCATTCTCTGCTACAATAGGTGAGATAGAAATTGGAGGGCGACGATGTCTAAGAAAAACAAGGATATTGAGGTTACGGTTACTGATGCAAAAGTCAAGTATCAAGGGCAAGTGAAGGATGGCTTATCTATCAAGATTGGCAAACGAGAAATTGCCGAAGTGATTGCCGTTGATGATAAATTTGCTGTGATTAATAATGGTAAGCTGGAAAATTTATTAAAAACTGAAGCTGAAGCAATTAATCAAGCAATTTTAAACTATAACCTTGGTTAACAATAAAAATTTTGAGTGATTCATTTTATCGTCACTCAAAATTTTTTATTTAAAAATCTAATTTTGCTTGAAATTACCCAGCATTTTTTGATAAACTATTATTTGTCTGATTGGGGTATAGCCAAGCGGTAAGGCAAGGGACTTTGACTCCCTCATGCGTTGGTTCGAATCCAGCTACCCCAGTATTAACTCAAGCTGTCATTGCTGGAAGTATTTGTTGGAAGCTTTTATTTATAATATGTTTATTAATTATAACTATTTAATTGGAGGAAGGATTATCATATCCACCTCCTTTTTTGTATTTTTAGATTAATAAAATGTCTAGCTATTGGTCGAGCTTGGTGTGATGTAAATATAAAGTAAATGTGTATGAAACTGCGGTTATATATTCACTGAAGGCTCAATGGTTTTGTAAAAAAGCGCCTATTTTAATAATTTTTACTTTACCTTTTATTTACTGAAAGCCAATTAGAATTTAAAAACTGTTCTATATAATCTACCTTGTTGCCAAATGCAATGTTAAACATTTTAGGAGGAGATTATTTAGGATGAAGAAATTTAAGTTTAAATCAGCGGTCGTACTGTTTGGTTTACTAGCAGTAGGTGCTTTAGGGGGCACAACGACATTTGCTGAAGGTCCATTGGATGCACCAGCAATCATTCAACCTGCTTCAGCTAATGGTAAAAAAGTGCTTTTTGATAATACACATGCCCAAACAGCAGGCGCAGCAGACTGGGTGATTGACGGTGGTTTTTCAGATTTTGCGAATGCTTTAGGTAATGAAGGCTATTATGTCACTGAATTACGAAAAACAACCCCAATTACACTTTCAGATTTAGAAGCTTATGATGTTTTTGTGATTCCAGAGGCCAATGTTCCATTTAAGCAAAGCGAACAGCAGGCGATTGCTGACTATGTTTCAAATGGTGGTGCTGTCTTTTATATTGGCGATCATTATAATGCTGATCGGAATAAAAATCGAATTGATACAACTGAAGCCTTTAATGGCTATCGACGTGGTGCCTATTCTGATATGACTTCTGGTATGTCTGACGCTGAGAAGAACTCTCAAGCGATGCAGGATGTGGTAAGCAGTGACTGGTTAAGTAATACCTTCGGAATCCGGTTTAGATTTAATGCTATAGATAATGTTAATAGCTCTTCAGTGATTTTAGATGATGCCTACGGTATTTTAAATGGTGTTGATGAGGTGCCGATCCATGCAGGTGCGACTTTAGCCATTACAAATCCGGAAACGGCTCGTGGCTTGGTTTATTTACCATCAGGGCTAACAAGTGCTAATAAATGGAGCAATTCAGTTGACCAAGGTGTTTATAATGGTGGTGGCAAAGAGGAAGGTGCTTATGTTGCAATCAGTAAACGTGGTCAAGGTAAAGCGGCTTTTGTGGGCGATTCTTCAATCGTTGAGGATGCTTCACCAAAGTATGCTAATGAGGAAACCGGTAAAACCAAAAAGACTTATGATGGCTTCAAAGAAGGTGACGATGCAACTTTATTAGTTCAATTGATTGATTGGCTAGGAACTGACGAAGCGTATTCAACGTTCTCTGAGAGTGGTATTTCACTTTCTGAAAAAACACCCATATATGATTATGAAATACCAGAAAATACAACAGAAACACAAAGTGAGCCATGGTCAACCTCTCAGGCTCAGTATAAATGGTATGATCGCTCAACCTTTGCAGCAGGTAGCTACGGCTCTTCAGAGGCACCGGCAGCTACAATTCAATATGGCTTTAATATTGCTAGTACTGTAGCTGGTAAGGAAAATAAGGTTACAATTACACTTTCGGGATTAGCTGCAAATAGTACAGTTGAAGGCTTGGACTTTGGGCTATATACGCCAACAGCACAAAATGGTTTTACCCAAGGTGCCCAAGTTGCTCAAACTAAAATTGGTGATAATGCTTGGAATGAAGCTTTGGGCTATTCTAACCGCTTTAACGTGACTGCAGATGCCGATGGGAATGCTGTTCAAGAGGTTTATTTTAAGGTTGCGACAGAAGGCTCATATAATATTCGCTTAAGAAATAATAAAGCTAATGTCCTGACTCAAGCAATTGTATTGAAAGCAGCAGAAACGCCTGTAACACCTGAAGAACCAGAAGCACCGACGGAAGCTTCAAGCTATGATGTGACAGGTAATATTGAATTTACAGCTTCTGATCAAACTATCTATCCGACAGATCCGGAAAATCCGGCTAATTCTGTTAAGCCTGTGCTACCTGATGGTACATTACCTAGCTATGGCTCAAAAGGTCTGTTGTCAATTGACTATGCCTCTAGCTTTGCTTTTGGTAAACAAGAAATCACTGGTCAAACCAAAACATATGGTGCTCATGCTCAAAAATATCAAGATAGTGATGCTGTTTCTGCCAATTATATCCAAGTCTCAGACCGTCGTGGTACGAATGCTGGTTGGGTATTAAATGTAGTTCAAAATGGTCAATTTAAAACAGCAGCAAATGAAGAGTTAACAGGTGCCAAATTAACCTTAGCGAATGGTAAAATTAATTCTTCACAACTAACAGATGGTGGTTTAACCGACGCACAATTACCTAAAAATTACGTTGCTAAAGCAACAGTTCAAAATGAGCAGGTTACAGGTGGTTTAGAATTAATTCCTGGTCAAAGCTCAGTATTAATGTCTGCTGATCGTGGTCAAGGTAGTGGTATTTGGACACTTGCCTTTGGTTCAACTCAAGATGCAAATATTGGTGTTGATGATTCGATTAAAGATGGTCAATCATCCGTATTCTTAACGATTCCGGGCGTGTCTAATCCACTTACTAAGAATTATCAAACTAGCTTAACTTATCGTTTGTCAATGGTTCCAGCACCTTAGGCTAATTATTAAATTTTCGATTATATCCTATAAGCTGATGGTTGTCGTTCATTTATGTACGTCAGCTAGTCAGCTTTTATGAATTTATTAGCCCAGTTATTTATTAGGAGTAAAGATTTGAAAATTAGGAAATTAGTATTTATATTAGGTATTTTAATTGCCTTCTTGGGTTTTGAGGGAAAAGCTAACGCTAACGTAATTGACTTTGCCGTTGAACCAGTTTTACCGAATAATCAAATTAGCGATGAATCAAATTTTTTTCATCTTAAAATTGATCAAGGGCAGCATCAAGCACTAACAATCAAGCTTTTTAATAATACTGCAAAAAAAATTACTCTGAATGCTACTGCAAGCATAGCGACGACCAATGTTAATGGTGTGGTTGATTATAGTCCCACTGTGAATCAAGCAGACGCCTCATTTGCTTATTCAATAAATGATTTAGTTGACTTACCGACAGAGATTTTACTTGAAGCAAACGAAACAAAGGATTATACCTTTGAAGTGAAGATGCCAGCAAATCAAATATCAGGTGTACTAGCATTTGGTATTACTTTTCAATCCAAAGCGGCGCATTCAAATACTGATAAGCTAGATGGTACAACAATCAATAATCAATTTGCTTATGTTGTGGCGGTTTTAATGCAACAAGATGAGCAAATTTCTGACGTACCTGAATTAAAGCTTGCTACTGTCTCTGCCACTCAGCTGAATAATCGAAATGCGATTGTTGCCAATTATCGAAATCTAGCGGGAGCCTATTTAAATCAAATGAAGGTTGTGACTAAAATTTACCAAAAATCAACTGGTAAATTGGTTTATGAGCAGACCAAGATAGAAATGCAGATGGCACCAAATTCTCACTTTGACTATCCAATCTTTTTAAATGGTGCTGCCCTCAAAGCAGGGGATTATCAATATCAGTCTACCGTTTATGGCAATGAGAAAACAGGTTCCGCTAGTAATGAAGCCGACAAGTATGATTATCAATGGTCTTTTAAGAATGATTTTAAAATTGAGACAGCTGAAGCCAAGGCTCTGAATCAAACTGATGCAATGGTTGCTTCCAATCATCAATCTAATATATTATTAATCGTTTTAGCAGTGATGATAGTATTATTATTAATAGTTATTGCTTATTTATTAACCCGAAAAAAAATAAATAAAGATTTACAGTAAATTTACGAAAAGCAGACAGATTTTTGAAATCTTTTGTATAAAATTGTTTTGTTGCCGTAAGCGGCGACCAATTTAAAAAATAATTAAATGGTGCTGTCAACAGACTAATTACCTTAAATTTAATAATGCGTAAAAGGGTCTGCGTAAACAACAGCTTGCTTGGAATTCAAAGGAGAAATAATGTTTAGTAAAAAAATGAAAAAGAGTTTATTCGCTATGGGAGCGTTAGCAACATTAACAATGTCATTAACAGCTTGTTCTTCAAGTAATAATGAGGCCTCAGAAGAATCTAAGGATGTGAGTGAATTAAATGTTATGTTTGTTCCTTCAAAAAATCCTGATGATATTGTAACAGCTACGGAGCCTTTGCAAAGCTTATTGAAGGATGAATTAAAAAAAGAAGGCTACAATGTTGAAAAAGTTAATATTACAGTAGGTACGAATTACGAAGCAGTTGGAGAAGCCTTGGCCTCTGGGACCGCAGATGTGGGCTATGGCGTTTCTGGTGGGACCTATGCTCTATATCAGGATGATACCGATGTTATTTTGACTGCTACTCGTGCTGGCTTAGATAAGGATAGTGAAAATGCGAAAGACTGGAATGACGGTAAAGCAACTGAAACAACCGATAAGCAAGCGACTTCATATCGTTCATTGATTATCGCTGGACCATCTGCAAAAGGACAAGAACTAGCTAAAAAAATTAATGCTGGTAAGGAATTAACTTGGGACGATTTAAGTAGTGCCAATTGGGGACTAGCCTCAACAACCTCTTCTGCTGGTTATATTTATCCATCACTTTGGTTAGATGAAAATTATAATCATAATATTACTGAATTAACAACAACTGTCCAAAATGATTCATATGGCTCTGGTTTTGCGCGTTTAGCATCAGGTCAAATTGATGTTTTACCAGTTTATGCAGATGCACGTCGTGATTTTGTAGAGGCATGGACAAAGGAATATGGGAAATCTGATATTTGGACAGAAACTAATGTTATAGGTGTAACGCCAGCAATTTACAATGATGCAATTGTGGTTTCTAAGAATTCAAAAACGATTACAACTGGTCTTAAATCAGCATTACAAGAAGCTTTGATTAACTTAGCAAAAACTGATGAGGGTAAAAAAGTAATCGCCATTTATTCACACGAAGGTTATAAGAAAGCTACAAACGATGACTATAAATCAGAAATTAAGGCACAAGAGCTGATGAAGGCAAATAGCTAGAAATCAGTGATTTAATCATAAATTAGAATATTAAAAGTGTTTCTGTAGCGTTGTTACTTGTTCATTAGAAAAATATCTAATGATAACAATTACAGGAACACTTTCTATTTTTAATCCATTTTAAATACGATGAATTAGGAAAGAGAAAACGAAATGATAAAATTTGAAAATGTTTCAAAAATTTACCCTAATGGTGTTAAAGGGCTTGATGATATTAGCATAGAGATTCAGCAGGGTGAATTTGTCGCGATTATTGGTGCTAGTGGCGCTGGAAAGTCGACTTTAATTCGGACAATTAATGGTTTAAATGATATTACATCAGGGATTTTAAATGTTAATGGTTTAGAGGTTTCTAAGTTAAAGGGTAAGGATTTAAGAAAATTTAGACGTTCCATTGGTATGATTTTTCAATCGTATAATTTGGTGCCTCGTGTTACTGTTATTCGGAATGTTTTGAGTGCTCGAGTACCGGAAATATCTTTTATCAAGGTTTTATTCGGCATTTTTTCTAAAGTAGATAAACAAATCGCTTTAGAGTCTCTTAGTCGTGTTGGAATATTAGATAAGGCATTTATCAGAACAGACCAGCTTTCTGGTGGTCAGCAGCAGCGTGTCTCCTTAGCAAGAACCCTTGCTCAAAATCCGCAAATTCTTTTGGCGGATGAACCCGTTGCTGCTCTAGATCCAGTTACCGCCAAAGAAGTGATGGATGATTTCAAACGTATTAATGAAGAACTAAATAAAACGGTTTTGATAAATATTCATCATGTTGAGCTTGCATTATCCTATGCCACTAGAATTGTGGCTGTTAAACAGGGCAAGATTATTTTTGATGGGCCAACCGAGGCGGTAAGTCAGGAAATATTAGATGAGATTTATCGAAAAGAGGCGATTGTGCATGAATCTGTATGATAAAATTTTCAAGCCGAAACGTTATGTTTTAGCGAATCAGGAGGTTGTTGAGGAGAAGGCGACTAGAACGCCAATTTATGCTGTTCTGTTTATTGTGATTATTGCTTTAGCGTTTCATATTACTGAATTTGATTTTGTGAAATTAGTTCAGAATGGGCGCCAATTTTGGCAAATATTATTTGCAATGTTCCCACCAGAAGTATCATATCTAGATAAAATTATTTCACCATTGCTAGATACGATTAAAATGAGCTTCATTGGTTCAATTGTAGGCTGTATTTTAGCGGTCCCCTTTGCCATTTTAGCGGCTGATAATATTGTTCATATCAAATGGCTTAATCAGCTAGTAAGAATTATTTTTACGGTTATGCGAACCCTGCCGACTTTGGTCACAGCTTTAATCGCAACTTATATCTGGGGATTAGGTACCTTTGCGGGCACAGTCGCAATTTTTATTTTTTCCTTTAGCTATATGGGTAAGCAATTATTTGAACAAATAGAAACCGTTGATATGGCAGTTTTTGAAGCTATAGAAGCGCTTGGGGCCTCTAAGGCTAAAGCATTTGTCGTCAGTGTTATCCCTCAGTTATTGCCAATCTATCTTTCGACAGCTTTATTTAATTTTGAGGGTAATGTTAGATATGCAGCAATTTTAGGATACGTTGGTGCAGGTGGGATTGGTGTTATTTTAAATGAGAATATTGCTTGGCGGGATTATCAAAATGTTGGCATGATTCTTTTGACCCTGCTTGTTGCTGTGATTTGCATTGAAACAATCAGTCAACAAATCCGTGCCCGTTTAACCTAATTTTGGGGTTGAACGTAAATAATAGTTCATTATTAAAAAGTTAGGAAAATTATGGAAAATTTATTAATACAAAAATATTTGGATAAAAAATCAAATAAAATTTTTTATTATCTCGGAATCCTTGTTATCTTATTACTGATTTTTATTTGGTCTGCTTCAGTCATTAAAATACAACCCTTATCAAAGGATGGTGTGCAGATTGCTAAAAATATTTTTAAAGGTATTTTCCACCCAGACTTAGCATTTCTGTTTGATTTTTCTAAATCTGGTGTACTTTATCTATTGCTAGAAACCATTGCTATTGCTATTTTGGGAACAATTGTTGGCGCGATCATTGCGGTGCCCTTATCATTTTTATCCGCAACGAATATGATGCCTAAAGCAATTGCCTATGTGATTCGTTTCTTAATCATGGCGATTAGAACAGTACCGCCCTTTGTTTATGGCTTGATGTTTATTCGTGTAACTGGTCCGGGTGCCTCAGCAGGTGTTTTGACATTAGGGTTTGTTTCAATTGGGATGATTTCCAAGCTGTTTATTGAGACGATTGAAGATTTAGATAACGGTATTCTTGAATCCTTAGACGCAGCGGGTCTATCGTTTTTTCAAAAAATTCGTTTTGGCATTATTCCACAGCTAAAGGCTGACTTCTTTTCAATTTTACTGTATCGCTTTGACATGAATTTACGCGATGCGACTATTTTAGGTCTGGTCGGCGCAGGCGGCATTGGTGCACCTTTAATTTTTGCAATGAATGCTTATAAATGGTCTCAGGTTGGCTCTCTATTGATTGGCTTATTCTTTTTGATATTAATAGTTGAAACGATCTCATCACATATTCGGAATGCTTTATTGAAAGGATAAATCATTATGCAGTCGTTTAAAATATATTATACCTCAGATATTCATGGCTATCTTTTCCCAACAGATTATACCGATCAACAGGAAAAGGCGCTTGGCTTATTAAAGGTTATCGCTAATTTTAATAAGGATGGCAATACTTTGATTTTAGATGGTGGGGATATTTTTCAAGGCTCACCCTATATTAATTTTTTCCAAAAAAAGCAGAATTATGAACAGGGTGTTGCTCAGCTAATGAATGCAGCAGGTTATGATGTGATTACCTTAGGGAATCATGATTTTAACTATAGCTTTCAAGCACTAAAGGAAAACCTCAGTCATATTGATGCCAAAGTAAGTGCTGTCAATGTAACAGATGCATCAGGGAATCTGCTCTTTCCGACCGTTTTAAAAACCTTGGAAAATGGGCTTAAGGTAGGTATTGTCGGGATTACCACTGATTTTACAAATATCTGGGAAAATCCGCAAAATATTGTTGATATTCGGATAAATAAACCATTTGAAGCAGCAAAGGTAGCACTCGAAAGCATTAAGGACAAGGTTGATGTGACGATTTGCCTTTATCATGGTGGCTTTGAAGCGGATTTAGTAACTGGTGAGCTGCTTTTTGAATCAGGGGAAAATATTGGCTATAAAATTGCGAAGGAGCTGAGCTTTGATTTGCTTTTAACCGGTCATCAGCACGCTTCAATTGAAGGGCAATATTTATTTGGTACATACATTGTTCAGCCAACAAATATGGGGAAAAATTATTTTGAAATTGAAGGTTGTTTGGTTGAAAATAATCTTAAAATCAAAAGTAAGCTTAAAATACCTAACAATTCCTATGATAAAAACTTAGCAGAAAACCTACTCCCTCTTGAGCAAGAGGTACAAAATTTTTTAAGTCAGCCTATTGGTCATCTCCCAGTATCAATTGCCAAGCAAACACACTTGGAATTTGCAACAATGGGTAGTCCATGGGTTGAGCTCGTTGGAGCAGTAGAAATGCTAAAGGGTAATGCTGATATTGCCGTGGTTAGCTCGTTTAATCAATTAAATTCGATTCCCAAGTCATTAACGATTCGTGATATTATGAGCAACTATCCCTATGATAATACTTTATATATTGTAAAGATGAATGGTCGAATGCTTAAGCAAGCAATCGAGCATTCTGCGGAATATTTTTCTTATGTTCAGCATGAGGGAGTTGTTTTAAATCCCCGCTGGCTCTCACCAAAGCTTGAACATTATAATTATGATTTTTTTATTGGTATTGAGTATGCTTTAGATATTCGTCGTCCTGTGGGCAATCGTGTGGTGAGCCTAAAATATCATCAGGCTGATGTTCAGCCAACGGACAGTTTTGTGGTTGCTTTAAATAATTATCGTGCCTTGGGTGGTGGTGGTTATGAAATTTATCAGCAGGCCAGCTCTGTCTTTAATACTGGCGTTGAAATTCAGCAGCTTCTCATTGATTTTATTCAAAATAACTCTAAGGCGAAGCTACCATATCAATTAAAATTTACTGTTTTACCATAAATACGGTGTTGTTAATAAAGTCATTTTTAAAGAGGCATGACCAAAAAACGTTTAATGATGTGAAAAAGCTGATTTAGTATTTTAGATAAGGTTCGGCAATTTGCTTGCTTTCCTACACCATTGCCGCATTGAATTACGAAATTATGAAAATAGACAAGGACTTATGTCTCAGCCTCATTTTTAGAATTAATAGTTATATTATTGGCTTAAAGCCACTGTGGTTCATTCTGATGAGTTAGATATGCTACCTGTTTAGCCTGATAATAATTAATTTTTCTTTTGATAAATTTTTTATTTTCATTTAATTGATTGATTTGTTGTTCGATGTTATCCTGCTGCTTGATCAATGCGGTCAAGAGGCAATCAAAATTATTCTCAATTTTTTCATTTTCAAAAAACGTTTGGATTTGTTTAATTGTCATGCCCGTCTGTTTGAAGCATTGAATGGCACCCAAACGATCAATATCTGCTTGAAAATAAACACGATGCTTACCCTTTCGTTCAATAGGGTCTAAAAGACCAATTGTTTCATAATATCTTAAGGTAGACGGTGCTAAATTAAATTTTTGGCTTAATTCACGAATTGTAAAGCTTGTTTGTCTTTTCAAATGTTTCTCCTTATTATTTATGCTTTACTTAAAGGATACTTTAAGTGTTAGACTAAGTAAAGCTAGAGAAAATATTATGAAAAGAGGTTATTAATAATGTATCAAGCAAGTGAAAATCGTTATGAAAAGATGCTTTACCGTCGAGTGGGTCAGTCAGGACTGAAGCTTTCAGCTTTATCATTAGGCTTTTGGCATAATTTCGGTGATGTCGATGACATAGCTAATCAAAGAGCAATCATGCACCATGCATTTGATAGCGGTATCACTCATTTCGATTTAGCTAATAATTATGGTCCACCAGCAGGGTCTGCTGAAAGCAGCTTTGGTCGAATTATTAATGAAGATTTTAAGGCATATCGTGATGAGTTAATTATTTCTTCTAAGGCCGGTTTTAGTATGTGGGAAGGACCATATGGAAAAGGTGGCTCTAAGAAAAGCATTATCGCCAGCTGTAATCAAAGCTTGGAAAGGATGCAGCTAGATTACCTTGATATTTTTTATCATCATTGCCCAGATTCTGAGACAATACTTGAAGAGACGGCGCATGCATTAGATTTATTGGTACGTCAAGGTAAGGCACTTTATATCGGTATTTCTAATTATTCTCCTGAGCAGACTCAAGCAATCACTGAGTATTTTAAAGCATGGCAAACCCCTTTTATTATTCATCAGCCTCAGTATAATATGTTCAATCGTAAGATTGAAACAGCACTTTTAGATGTACTGGCGCAACAGGGATTAGGTGCAATTGTCTTTAGTCCTTTAGCTCAAGGCTTACTGAGTAATCGATACTTAAATGGTATTCCAAAGGATTCCCGAGCACATCGCTCCGATAGCCCATTTCTAAGTGAAGATCAAGTCGATGCAACCATAGCTAAGATTAGGCAATTAAATGGTTTAGCTCAAGGTAGACAGCAATCACTTGCACAAATGGCATTGGCTTGGAATTTGAGGAATCCGACAGTTGCTAGTGTTTTGGTTGGTGCTTCTAAAGTAAGTCAGTTAGAGGATAATTTAAAGGCACTAAACAATCTAGAATTTACCGAAGTAGAATTAGATTTAATTAATCAAATTTTGAAATAATGCGAAATGGGTTTGGGACCAAAGTCCTAGCCCCTTTTGTATTGTTTGTAATTTACGGAGGACAATGCGACAATGACTCGTCTATTTTTCACAGCTTTGATCAGAGATGGAAAGCACCTTGGTTGACGGGCTTTCTCTCTCAAAGCTGTTCAAATAGTTACGTCATCCGGTCAGACAGAAAACGTCCGACTGAATAAACGAATGACTTGTCAATTTTTCACAGCTTTGATCAGAGATAGAAAGCACCTTGGTTGACGGGCTTTCTCTCTCAAAACTGTTCAAATAGTTACGTCATTCGGTCAGACAGAAAACGTCCGACTGAATAAACGAATGACTTGTCAATTTTTCACAGCTTTGATCAGAGATAGAAAGCACCTTTTTTACGGCGTTAAACGTCTTTTGTCCCACCTCCATTTTAATATTCACTCGGCATTTGACCAGTGGGATTAATAGAATAGTAGATAATCGGTCTGCCGATACTGCCGTATTCTGTTTGCGCAACTAACCAGCCCTCTTTTTCAAAGAATTTGAAGTATTTTCGAATGGAGACATGAGATAACTTGGTCTTCTCTTGAAAGTCATTAACGGTAAAAACAGCTGGTGCGGCTTGAATTAATTTAAGTATCTGATTAGCTGTTTCTCTAGTCAGCCCCTTTTCCAGCTCTTTTTCTCCTACTAAGCTATGCTGCCCATTTAAGCCAACCAAGGTATCAATCTCTGTTTGTGATATTTTTTCAGTCTGTTCCAGAATGTTTTTTTTATTAAGAAAAGTTAAGATGCTTTTTTCTAATCGATTAAAATTAAAGGGTTTAACGAGATAGTCTGATATACCTAGCTTTAGCATTTCTTGAATATCTTTTCGGTCATTAGATGCGGTTACCATGATGATTTCTGTTTTGATATTTTTGGCACGGATTGCTTTGGCAAGTTCTAGTCCATTGCCCTGCTTCAAATGAATGTCAATTAAAACGAGATCAAAGCTTTGATGGTGTAGCTGTTTTATTGCGGAATCAAAGGCATCTGCCTCTAGAATTTCATCAAAAATAGCCATTTTGTTTAAATAATTTTTATTAATATAAAGCACCATTGGATCATCTTCAACGATTAATAATTTTAATTTCGACATGATTAGTCCTCCTGATAGGGGGTGATTAGTGATAATTCGAACCAACCATCCTTTATTGAATAAGAAATTACACTTTTTGATATAGTAAGTAGATAATCAGTTGAAAGGCTCATTAATGCGTTCGTGATAGCATCCTCATTAATTGGTTCATAATAGGTTTGGTAGTGACTTTCAATTGACTTTTGATCGTAGCTCATAGAAACTTGTAAGTTATCGAAAATATTATGCTCTAGTATGAACTGATGAATTTTAGTAATGAGCTGTATCCAATTTTGAGTTTGTATAAAATCAGCAGAATTAGGGATATCTGGATAAATTTCAATCATTAGATTCGCTTTTTGATCGATAAAGCGCGTTCTCTCTTGAATTAAAAAGCCAGCGATAACAGGATTATGAACTAAATAAGTAATTCGTCCAATGAATTCTTGGTCAGCCTCTAAAATTTCAGATAAATAGGCTCGGAGCTTTTGATACTCCTCAGCATCGGTTAAGCCATAGATAACATGCATCTTATTTAAAAAATCATGTGTTTGTACCTGTAATGCCGAAGTGTAGGTTGTGGTGTTATTTAATTGACCAAGTAAAGCCTTCATTTCAGAAATATTTTGAATGATAACTAATGAGCCATTATTTTTTTGATTAATTTTAAGTGGTGTGGTGGAAATTAAGTAATCAGTATCAGCATCTTGAAAATAGTTTTGACTAGATTTTATCGGATTAGTTTGCTTAATCACAGGGAAAATATCGGACAGCCTTTGTTGGTGAATCTCTGCATTACCTAAAATTTTTTGAATTATCTTTTCCCCAGCTGGATTGATTAGCTGAATTTGATCATGATGATCAGTTAGGATAATAGCGTTTGAAACATTCTCAAACATTGCCTGATATTTCTCATCTAATAATTTAATTTCGCTCCGATTCATATCCAACATGCCTTTTTTTAAAGAAAAGGCAACTGCTGAAGCTATAATAATACTAAAAATTAAGCAAATTATCATATTAATAATAACTAGATTCTGGATTTGTTGGTATTGCTGATGAATTCTTTTTAAATTCAAACCCATTGCAATCGCCCCGATAACTTCCCCATCTTGATTTTTTACAGGTACAAAGCCTCTTAATGAAGTCCCCATTGTGCCTTTGGCGGTTGAAATATATGTTTTCCCTGATTGGAGCGTATATTTCTCATCTCCACCTTGAAATTTTTGATTAATTTCTGATTTATTGGGATGTGTTAATCGAATACTATTTGGAGTCATCACAACAATAAAGCTAAGATTAAAGTCTTTTTCAACGCTTTTGGTCAACGCCTGTAGCATAGTATTTGTTTCCTCACGTTCAAGCTGCGTGATTATCAATTGATTATGAGTCAAGGAGCGACCGATTGCAATTAGATTCTCTTCTTGCTTTTTTTGCTCTAATTGATAGAAATGGTTATTTAATTGAAAAGCTAGATAACCAACTGATAATGAAATGACCAAAAAAATTAAAGACGTCAGACGAATCCAGAGTGTAACATTTTTTATTTTCATCTAATCCTCCTAAAGCTCGTTTTCTAAATTGATTATATCGAATAATAGAAGCTAAAGGTATTTAAATCCTGTTTCTTTATTTATTTAATACTTTAATTAATTAAATAAAGATACAAGCAAAAATTAACTCGTTATACTCAACATGTAACAAAGAAAGCGCTTTCTTTAAAAAATAATAAAGGAGTTTCAAAATGGAGGCTACAAATAAGAAAATTGAAAAAAATGAACAGGGTAAATGGGAAAAATTAAGTAGTTTTAAAGTAGGGGCATTACCATTACCTGTCTATTTAGTTGTCAGTATAATCATTATGGTTACTGGTTACCTTGAACAATTACCTGTCTCGATGATTGGTGGCTTTGCCGTTATTTTGTCACTTGGCTGGCTTCTAGGGACACTTGGTGCGAATATTCCGGGATTAAAGCTGTTCGGAGGTCCCGCAATTTGTTCATTATTAATTCCATCAATTCTGGTTTTTTTTAACTTCTTCAATCAAAATGTTCTAGATGCAGCCGATATGCTAATGAAGCAAGCCAACTTTTTGTATTTTTATATTGCCTGCTTAGTATGTGGCAGTATTCTGGGGATGCACCGTAAGATACTCATTCAGGGGTTGATTCGAATGATTATCCCAATGCTAACGGGTATGATTTTAGCAATGATTATTGGTACGGCGATTGGCACTTTATTAGGACTTGGATTTGAGCATACGCTGTTTTATATTGTCACACCTGTACTAGCTGGAGGAATTGGTGAGGGAATCTTGCCACTCTCACTTGGCTATAGTACCTTAACTGGTTTACCGAGTGAGCAGCTTGTCGGACAATTAATTCCAGCGACGATTGTCGGCAATTTTTTTGCGATTATTAGCTCAGCAATCTTAAGCCGCATGGGTCAAAATAAAAAATGGCAGCACAAGTGCGGCAATGGTGAATTAGTTAAAATTAATGATACAGATTTATCGGACGCAATGGCTGAGGATAAATCACCAATTGATTTACAGCTAATGGGTGGCGGCGTTTTAATTGCCTGCACTATTTTTATTACGGGCAAGCTATTAGAGCATATTACAGGCTTTCCTGGCGCTGTTTTAATGATTTTAGTCGCTGCATTTGTTAAGTATTTAAATCTTTTGCCAGAGAACGTGACGAAAGGCTCAAAGCAGCTTTATAAATTTATCTCATCTAATTTTACTTTTCCATTAATGGTTGGCCTAGGTTTACTTTATATTCCGCTGAAAGATGCAGTTGGTATGCTGACTTGGCAATATTTTGTGGTAGTAATTTCAGTAGTTTTGACCGTTGTTTTAACTGGTTATTTCGTCGGCGGACTGTTAAATATGTATCCAATTGAAGCAGCAATCATCACCTCATGTCAAAGTGGCATGGGTGGTACAGGAGATGTCGCAATTCTTTCAACTGCCAATCGAATGAATTTAATGCCATTTGCTCAAGTAGCGACTCGACTTGGTGGTGCTTTGACCGTATTAACGATGGTTACAATTATGCGTTTATTTTTTAGTTAAATAATTATAATTTAGAAGGAGTATTAATAATGACAGATGTAAAAGCTAAAGCAATCGAAGTAAGCAGAGCTATGGGTGGCAAGCTAGAGGTTATCCCTAAAGTGAGAATTGATACAATGGAAGACTTAGCAATTGCCTATACACCGGGTGTGGCAGCAGTTTGTACCGAGATTGCCAATGATAAGGAGAAAGTTTATGAATTAACGACTAAACGAAATATGGTCGCTGTTGTGACTGATGGCTCAGCTGTTTTAGGTCTTGGTAATATTGGTCCAGAAGCAGCCATCCCTGTTATGGAGGGTAAGGCTGCCTTATTCAAACGTTTTGCTGATGTTGACGCGATTCCACTTTCTTTGGCTACTCAAGATGTGGAAGAAATTATTGCACACGTTAAAGCCATTGCGCCTTCATTTGGTGGGATTAATTTAGAAGACATTAGTGCGCCACGCTGCTTTGAAATTGAGCGCCGTTTGATTGAAGAGCTAGATATTCCAGTATTCCATGACGATCAGCATGGAACAGCGATTGTTGTCTTAGCTGCGGTGATTAATAGCTTGAAATTGATTGATAAACCGCTTGCAACAGCCCGGATTGTGGTTAATGGCGGTGGCGCTGCTGGTTTATCAATTGCTTCATTATTGCTTGATGCTGGTGCGAAAAATATTACTGTTGTTGATAAAATTGGTATTATCTCAGCAACTAACCCAGAGCTACCAGCCCATCATCAAGAGATCGCCAAGGTGACTAATTTATCACATTTAGAAGGCACTTTAGAGGATGCTGTGAAAGGTGCGGATATTTTCATCGGTGTTTCTGCGCCAAACGTATTAAATCCAGATTGGATTCAGACAATGGCAGACAAGCCAATTATCTTTGCAATGGCAAATCCCGTTCCTGAAATTATGCCAGATGTTGCTAAAGCAGCAGGTGCCTACATTGTTGGTACTGGCAGAAGTGATTTTCCAAATCAAATCAATAATGTGATTGCCTTTCCGGGTATTTTCAGAGGCGCGTTAGACGCACGTGCTACGGATATTACGATTGAAATGCAGCTGGCGGCAGCTAGAGGTGTCGCGAGCATTATTCCAGATAGTGAATTAACGACGGATTACATTATACCCGGTGCATTTCAGGAGGGCGTTGCTGAGGCGGTTGCCAAGAGTGTTCGAGATGCGGTTAAAAATTGAAGGAGGGCAGTTTAATTTTATTGATCCTATTCAGAGAAATATTCACAAAGAAGAATTATTAAAGCAGCTATTGGCAAAATATCAATGCTCTTCAGCTCTACTAATTAAAAGTTGGCTAAAAGAAACACAAAAGGAAGCTTGTTTAAATGAACTCAATTTATTGGTATTAATCGAAGCGTCAGACCAAGTAATTTGTCAATTTATTTTTGATGGATAGCTAGTATTAAAAATAGATAGGTCAGTCATTTATTAAAAATGAGCTCACCTATCTATTTATTTTGCATTTAATTATTAGGCATTCAGTTGCTTAGCTTATTGATGTCCGTTTTGGGTTTGACTTACTTCGAGCAGCTTTTGTTTGAGCTCTTCTTCCATTTGAGCTAACTCAACTTCAGCATTCCGGCGATTTGTGCGTCCATCCTCTTGAATTCGCAAGGTTTCCTGAATCGTTTCAACTAAATCATTCTGAGTTTTGCGAAGTGTTTCAATATCGACCACACCGCGTTCATTTTCACGCGCAGCTTCAATACTAGAAGTTTTCAGCATTTCGCTATTTTTGGTCAACAATTCATTGGTTGTTTCAGAGACTTGGCGCTGTGCAGTAATCGCTTCTTTCTGTTTCAATAATGTCAAAGCGATTGCCACTTGATTTTTCCACAAAGGAATTGCTGTATTAATTGAGGTTTGAATTTTTTCAGCTAAAGCCTGATTGGTATTTTGAATTAAACGAATCTGCGGTGCTTGCTGAATCGTAATTTGGCGTGCAAGCTTGAGATCATAAGAACGCTTATCCAAGCGGTCAACAAATTGTCGTAAATCTGAAACAATTTGCATATCCATTTGATTTCCAGTTTCGTTGGCTTTTGCCAAAGCCTCAGGGATTGTCTGAGTTTCTAGCTCATCCTTCTTTAAATCAGCAGCAGCGATAAAGACATTGAGCGCATTAAAGTAATCTAAATTTTGTTTATATAAACCATCCAAGGTTGTATTACTTTTTAATAGCTCTTCTTTTTCATGATTTAGCTTAATTGCCACCTTATCGATACTAGCACCAATTTTTTGATATTTTTGTGTAATTTCAAAGATGGATTGCTTAACCTTACCAAATATTTTCTTAAAGATATTACTATCTTGGGCTACTAATTCATCTGGATTGGCTTCTTGAAGCTTAAACATTAATTCGTTTAAAACATCACCGACAGGACCGATTTCTTGAGAGTTAACCTGCGTCAGCATACCGTTAGAAAATTCGGCCAGTTTATTTTGCGCATTGGCACCATATTGAATCACGGCCTGAGAATTTGATTCGTCAATTGTTTTTGCAAGTATCTTAGCTTGCTCCAGCTCTTCTTTTGAGAGTGTTTCATAGCTTTTAGCAACGCGATTCGTTTCTTGCATCGCCTTAATTTCTTGCTGCTGCTCTTGGGGCAGGGTGGATGTTTCTACTGGAATGTCCGATTTCATTAAATCAGCTAAAATTTCGTTCGCCATATTTTTCTCCATTCATTTAGTTTGGGCTGTTATTGTAAACGATTTATCAATTGATTATTTTAAAATAAGGTTACTAAAATCATTGTAAAATAAACGATTTACTAACACAAGTAGAAGTCTAAAATGTATAGAAAAAACATGATTCTCAATTAAGTCGGTTTTTAAATGGGAATGCATTTATTAACCGGCCCATAGAAAGAATCATGTAATGAGTTGTTAATTCTTCAAATTTTCTTTTGCGACTTCGGCTTCAATCGTTAAATCTTCCAAATCATCTGAGACGAATTTTGTATAGTCATTTGAAATTTGAATTGATACCTTTTGAATGACCTCTTCACTTTTCTTCAATGTTTCGATGGTTGATTCAGCCTTTATTTTGTGCGCTGTTATTTTTAGATACTTCTCAGTTAAATTAACGATATTGGGCAAGCGCTTGTAGAGGAAAGTATCAACCTCCGTTATACGCTTGGGTTCCTCAACGATTTCCTTGAATAAAGCCTTAGCAGCAATAATCCCTTGAGTTTCCTTTTCGATTTTTTTGAGTGTGGCATTTTGCTTTACATTAGCTTCCCAATCAATAATATTTTGCTTCGCTTCAGCCATCGTATTACGGAATGCCTTAATGTCTTGCTCATTTAAACCAGCTTCGTGATATAGCTTTTCTTTTTCGCTATTCGTTTTTTTGCTTTTTGCTTTTTGTCTCATACTATGTCCTTTCTTAGCAAATATTGCATAATAGATTATTAAACCAATTGCTAGGAAGCCAGTTAGCGAATCTGAAATATCTGCAGCAATTATTAGTAATGAAACAGGCAAAAACCATTTAATCGTTGTTTTAAATGAAGACCAAGTCCAAAAAATTGCGTTTAGAGCAATCATAGTGGCTAAATCTGAAAAGGCCTCAGGTGCTATTTCATCACTCCAACCCAATACCATCAGAATTAGAAAGGTAATTAAGATTTTTATAATGATTTTCTTTTTTTTAGACATATCGTTTCCTCCATCAGTTGATGATAGAAGAATTATAACACTTTTTTTTTAGGAAAGAATAAGTCAAAAGACTTATTTTTCTTAAAATTTATAAGTTTTAGCTTAATTTATTGGTTTTGTGATACAATTTTTTTAATGATAATGTTCAAATGAAATGGAGAATAAGATGGATTTAAAAAATTTTGAAGAAAAAACCTTAAACCGAAAAAAAATTTTTAAAGGGCATATTATCGAAGTAGTCCATGATGACGTAGAGCTTCCAAATGGATTAGGTCAAGCTAAGCGGGAATTAGTTTTTCATCCAGGTGGTGTGGCAGTTTTAGCAATAACACCTGAGGATAAGGTTATCTTAATTAGTCAATATCGAAAGCCGATGGAAAAAGTTTTACTTGAAATTCCTGCAGGAAAGCTAGAGGCTGGTGAACGTGAACATTTGAAAGAGGCAGCCTTAAGAGAACTGGAGGAGGAAACAGGTTACTTTGCTCAATCAATTGAATTGATTTCTGAGGTTTACACCTCCCCAGGCTTTGCTGATGAGCTATTACATATTTTCATTGCTAAAGATTTGGTTAAACAAGCCAATCCATTACCCCAAGATGATGATGAAGTCATTGTAAAACAGGAATTAACCTTTGAGGAAGCGCAAGCCAAATTGCAAAATGGTGAAATTGAGGACGCCAAAACAGTAATTGCGCTATTATATTGGGAAAATAAGAGGCTGAAAGGTGAGATGTAGGTGTCAAAACCATTAGTTACCAGAGAAGCTTTGCGTAAGGAACGAGAAAAGCAGGAAAGGTTACGTGAACAGCAAATTCAAGAATCTGAAAGCTCTTATTCTGAACGTGAAAAAGCAATGTATAATCATTATCGGAAAGAACGAAAAAAAAATGAAAAGAGTCAGGTTAAATCCAATCGGACCATTGAACAATATAAGTCAGTTGGCAGGCGCCGTTTTTTAAATCGTGCTTTGTTTATTGTTATTGTTTTACTTGCACTTTTAATTTTTGCAATTTGGAGGCTTTAAATGAAAATTGGAATTATCGCGGCAATGCCAGAAGAAATCAAGCAGCTATCGGCTGCACTGATCAACGCTGAAAAAAGAATAATTGGTGATTTTATTTTTAATCAAGGCGTGATTGGTCGTCACGAGGTGGTTTTGGTAGAGTCAGGCATTGGAAAGGTAATGAGCAGTATTGCTGCCACTTTATTAATCACGACCTTCAAGGTGGATGGGCTGATTCATTCTGGCTCAGCAGGCGCTGTTGCTAAAGGAATCTCAATTGGTGATATTGTGATTGCAACAGAGCTAGCATATCATGATGTTGATGTTACAGGGTTTGGTTATAAATTTGGTCAGCTCCCTAACCAACCATTGTATTTTGAATCTAGTAAATATTTCGTGAGCGAGCTTGGTAAAAGGATCAAACAAAATGGTCTTATTTTACATCAAGGCTTAATTGTGACCGGTGACAGCTTCATTAATTCTAGTCAAAAAATTGAAAGCATATTGTCTCATTTTCCAACTGCGTTAGCAATTGAGATGGAAGGTGCAAGTGTTGCTCAAACCGCATTGGCATTTAGTAAGCCCTTTGTTGTTGTCCGTGCAATCAGTGACACGGCCGATCAGCAAGCGACGGCAAGTTTTGATCAATTTATTTTGGATGCTGGACGCAACTCTGCTAAGATTGTCATCCAAGTTTTAGAAACGATGATTTAAAATAAAAAAACGAATAATTGTCATAAACCAATGTACAGAACCCCTTAAGTTAGATTTTTTGGGCTAACTTAAGGGGTTCTGTACACAATTATCCATTTTTTAGTATTTCACACCAGCAGGTAATTCGGCGGGCAATAAAATTGTTTCTTGCTGTCCATTATCATAGGCATAGACATCGGTTGCCCAGCCCTCTTCATAAATAAATGGTAAATCCATAGATATAGCAATATTATTTTCAGGGCTAGCATAGTGGATTGTCAGGGTGCCCTGATTATTGATCAGTATGAAGTGTAATAAACTATTTAAAGGAATCAGCCCTTTTAAATTTCGATCAATCATCAACCAAAAGCTATCAATGATTTCACCGGGTAGGGTGTTAACTACGCCAAATGAGGCAAAGCGTTTTCGATTACGTTCAAAATATTCTGTCATCATATCATTCCCCTTCATTAAATGATTCGACTTAAGTGACAATTTAGCAGCTCACTTAAATGTATATCCATGATACGAGAGGATAGATAAAAAATCAAGAATAGTGCAGTTACTTTTAATTAGTAGATTAGCTATCACTTGGATAGAGATTACTGATTAATTTTCGTTTTAATCTTCTAAATTTAGCATCTTTGGGTGTGGTTGGGTCAGTAATAATTTGCTTTAGAAAAATTGCCTCCTTTTCAGTTAATTTATCAAAAAAGTTATAAAATAATTCCTTGCAGATGGTTTGCTCGGCCACCAGATAATCAACCGATAAATCAATATTAATATTTTCATCATCAAGCACCAAATATTCTTGGCGATTAGCTTTTCTTTTTGCAGTATCCTGTCTTCTTAAACTATCTAGGATATGACATTTGAATTTTACGGAAAAGTGAGCAATGATTTGTTGTTCTGGCGTTTTTAAGGAGATCACTTGATGAAGTATAATCCTTGCTTCTTGTAACCAATCATCATATTCCCAAAGATTTAAATAGTATAGTTTCCAATAGCGATGAATAATTGGTAAAACGGCTTTGAACCAAATTTTAAATTGTTTTGTTTCCGGCATAAAAAATCTCCTAATCCTTCTTGGTTAGGAGGTTTAAATTTATGAATCGCCTAGTATGCTGATATATAAGGGATTATATGAATTTTTATTTTAAAATATTGTAAGGGTCTGTGCTTTTGTCTGTACTTTATGTTAAAAACCTACAAAAGTAGCAAATTTATTCCCCGTCTCTTTGGCTTCATCTGGCATAACATGAGAATATATCTCAAGTGTAATTTTAATGTTTTTATGCCCCAGTCTTTCAGATACTTCTTTTATTGGAACACCAGCTTGAAGCAATAAACTAGCATGTGTATGTCTGAAGTGATGAGGTGTGATTTTAGGTAATGAATACGTTTTGATTATATTGTTAAGCCAGTCATTGGCTACTTTTGGATTATAGATATTATTTTTAAGAGTGGTGAATAGGAATTGCGTATCTGATCCACTATTAAAACCCATTTTGAAGTAGTCTATTTTTTGAATACTGCGCCATTTTTTTAGTATCAGCAAGGTTTCGTGGTCAATACTAATATTTCTAATACTATCCAATGTTTTAGGTTTCTGAATAACAACTTTTGCATTTTCATCAATGGCCAAAGTTTTGTTGATATCAATGGATTGATTAAAAAAGTCTATATCTTTCCATTGCAAACTCAGTATTTCTGATTTACGACAACCTGTAAAAGCTAGTAATCTAAAAAAGGCAAGTTGTTTATAATCATGGTTATCTTCAACGCAATTAAAGAAATGTTCTAGGTCATCTTTTGTATAATATTTTAGCTTGTTATCTGCTTCTTTTTTTCGTGGTAATATCGTTTTACTCATAGGATTATCGCTAATAAGCTCCATTACAACAGCATATCTCAATATTTGAGTTGTAAGTTTACGATACGTTTTATAGCTCTTGTAGCCATTTTCAAACCAATTATTCAATACTTTTTGGCAATACGCTACGCTAATATCAGATAGCAGCATATCTTTAAAATGAGGCATTATCCTGTGTTCAATGTAATTTCTATTAGTGCCAATTGCTGAACTCCTGGTATTCAGTCTGTGCTGCTTAAGCCACAGATCATATAATTCTTTGAACGTTATTTCTTGCTGATCCTCAAGTCCATTTTCTTCAATATCCTTGATTAAGTTTGCAAGTGCAATCTGTGCTTGTTTCTTAGTCCTAAATCCTTGCCTCTTACGATATACATTCTTCTTAGTTTTGGGATGCTTCCCCACGTACACATTAAACATATACCTAGTTTGATTATCTTTAGTTATATACTTCTTAATTTGTGCCATTTTGTTCTCCTATCTACCACCACGCCAATAGTTAATAGATATTTGAGATTTAGAGGTTATTTATTCAATTTTAAACTTATATTCTACTTTAATATCAGTGTTTATGGTTGTTGCAGTAAAATAGCTAATAAAGTAATCAACTTCTACTTTTTCATATTCGGCTGCATCGAAACTATTTATTTTAGGGTACGCCATACTTATTTGATTTTTTAGTTCATAGTAGTTACCTAACCAATTGGAAATAGACATCAAAAAATATTCATCGGTTAAATTTTCCCTCATTGATGAAAATTTATTGTTTAAAGGAATTTTATTCAAAATAGTATGGCGTTTTTCAACCTCAAAAAAATCATTAATTAAAAAATAATTATCAAATATAAATTTTCCTCTGTACAACATCGCTTTATCATTCAAAAAATTAGATATTTCATCAAACCTATCATCCAATTCTTCTCCGTGTTTATAATCATTGACAAGATGTTCTAGTTCCTCTATTAATTTTTCGTGTTTTTTCAAAAAAATATCAAGTGGTCTATATGAGGCAGTCACATAGGCATAAAAAATTTTATTCCCATTACTAACCTCTAACAATAATCTATCCATGAATGAATTTTCATAAGCGAGGTAATCATGTTTTATGACTTCGTGTAATTTAATGTTAAATTCTTGTTCATTTACTTTTGAGAAAGAAATCAACTCATTTAAATTGATATTCAAGGCTTCTGCAATTCTATTTAATGTATCAATTCTAGTTTTTTTAGGAACAATCTTTTCTTTTGATAAAGGGTCTAAAGTGGTTCTAGAAATTCCAGTAATTTTATGTAGTTGATTAATGCTGATACCTTTCTCCGCTAATATTTCATTTAGATATAGTTCCATTTTCTCTCCTTAGTTTTGCATTCTATAAAAACAATAACAGATTGATGTTGCATTGTAAATAAAAATATGTTACTGTCTTTTTAGAGTTACATAAATATTTTAAATTGCACTCTAAAAAATACAGGAGGAATCTATGAAAGCAAACCAAGAAATCAGAAACATCATTTTTACTCACAATATTAGAAACTGGCAAATCGCTGAAAAAATCGGCATTTCCGATAGTCGTTTCTGTGTGTGGTTACGTACACCATTAAATGATGAGCGCAAGGCTAAAGTTTTAAAAGCGATTGAAGAATTAACAGCCTAACCATTCAACTATCACGCAATAGAACTTTTTACAGGAACAGGAGGAATTATATGGAGAACAAAAAAGAGTTAGTTTTTTTGAATGGCAATTCATTGAAAAGTGAGCCTTTTACAACCGATGAAATCATCGCAGAGTATTCGGGGAATAGCCGAGATAGTATTACTCGACTGATTAGAACTCATATAGAAAAGTTAGAAAAATTCGGCACGGTCGGATTTGAAATCCGAGCGTCAGGACGTGCGAGAAAGAAAATTTATCATCTAAACGAGCCACAAGCAACTTTAGTTATTACATTTTTAGCTAATACCGTTGAAGTAGTGGAATTTAAAGTTAATTTAGTAAATAGTTTCTTTTTAATGCGTGAAGAACTAAAAAAACGCCAACTAAACCGAGCAATAGAGCAACCAACTCATCGGGATTTAGTAGACGTTATCAACGAATGGGAGTTTAAAAAACCTCATTCATATGTTCATTTTAACAATTTATTAGCTAAAAGTACAACAGGTTACAACGTTAAGCAGCTTAGGGCGCAACGTGGCTTTAGTGGTAAAGAAGTAGGCTTAGACTTATTGACGTCTGTTGAACAACCAATTTACCTAAATTTTGAGCGTATTGTAATTGCAATGTTACAAGCTCAACAATCTTACGACTTCATTAAGCAAACACTTAATCGGATGATTGAAAGTGAGGTATCTGCATGACACCAGTAAGCCCAGAGATTGAAATTAAGGTATCTCATACGTTAGAACCTACACAGTTAGACCAAATATATCAATCAGTATATAACACTACTCTAGAAGCGATTAAACAGGCTAGAAAAGACAGTCACCTGGATAGTGACATTTTACTCACTAAGAAAGAAGCATACACTTTTTTAAACGTTTCGGCGGAGTACTTTGAGGAGTTATTAGTCTTAGGGCTGCCTAGGGGGCGTTTATTATCTGAACGGAAAGAAGTATATAGTAAATCGCAAATGAGAGCATGGCTCTTAAATAATAAGTAATCCATCACGCCAATACTTAGTAAATATTAACCAAGAAAGAGGAAAAAATTATGTCAAAAATTATCAAATTAGAGCAACACGAAGAACAAGCACCAACACTAAAGGATTTATTAAAAGATATTGAAGGTATCTCAGGGGATATTGCAACTTTGGAAGAGGGCAAACTATACCCTTATTCTTTAGATGGTGTCGAACTAGAACAATCAGCATTAGACCGTGCTAAAGATTTAAGCGACTATCTCAATGCTACTATTTTGTATCAGATTTATGAATTATTGGGTTATGAAATTGAGGACTAAATAATGTATGAGGATAAAGAAAAAGCCTTATCACGTAAAAGTCTTGGCGGACAGTGATAAAGGCTGAATACAAGGCTTTTAAGCCTATCTTTATCCTCAATTATAACAGATTACGGAGGATTTTTAAACATGAATGAAAAACAAATTGATTTAGATGATTTGATTTCAGATAGTAATAATTTAGATAATGCTATCCAAGCTTTAGATATATTTGTTTTTGAACGTTTTTCTAGTTCTGACAGCATTACAGTCAATGACATAAGTGCATTGAGTGGATTTACAAGCGCTTTGTGTGCGTTAAGCGAAAAAAATAATAAAAAAATAGAAGCATTTGAGAGAGGTGTTGATAATTGATATATATAGGTAAAGTATCACCATCAAAGATAGATGAAGTTATAGATATAGATGTCCTCACCTTTTTTGAAGAATATGAGCCATTTAAGGTTAATATACCAAAAAATGAAGAGCAGCGATCACAACTTAAAAGGTTTAAATTGAATTGTTTTATTTCAGGTGAAATGACAGAACTTGTCAGAAAAAATCAGAATTTAATTAGTCGAGATTGTTTGATAATTGATTTAGATGATATCTTTTTTAAAGAAAAAAATGAGTTAATTCAAAAGATTCAAAAACTATTTAAAAATTACGATTTTGTGTTATATCCAACGATTTCAAACGGTTTTAAAGGATTGCGGTATCGCTTAGTATTACCACTTAGAGAATCAGTTAAAGCTAGAGAATATCATTTATTAGTTAATTATTTCAGTAAGGTTGTCTTAAAATCGATTATCGATAAAGTTGACGAAAGTAATGGCACATGGAGTCAAGCTCAGGGTTTACCTATAAATGATAAATCTGATATATACATACACAAGGGTTTAAAACGTTTAGAATCTAATAAACTAATTGATATTGCTAAAGATTGGCAAGTGCAAACTAAAGGCTTTTCTGATGATTATAATAAAACACTCTCCCCGACCAAACGAGTATTTAATAAATCATATTTGAATAATATGTTAATTGAGATTTTTCAAGGTAGCGAAGAAGGTGGTAGAAATAATCGAATAGCCTACTTAACAAAAAAATTTATCAAACAAGGTGTCAAACCTAGCGTGATGTTTGAAGTTGCTAAAGTTGCTAATAGTTATTTTATGCCCCCATTAAGTGAAAAAGAAGTCAAACAGACGGTTGAGTCCGTTACTATGACAATGTTGGGAGTGAGAGAGTGAAGTCTATTGAAGAGCTAGATCAGATTGCTGAGGAAAAATTTAACGCAGAACCTCAGTCAATGGATGAATTAAAAGAAAAGTTAGTTATGCTAGGTGAGCAATGGCGGCAAGAGCATACTAAAATTAACAAAAATGGTGAAGAAAAAATACCAAATGTTAGCCCTAGAGCAGTCGCAAATATTTTAAAGAAACAATGTAATTTTATTTTGATTGATGAAGATAATCCCGAACTTGCCCCTTTAGCTGTTTATGACATCGATAGTGGCATTTATCAAAAGGGAGAGCGTTTTATTAATCGTTTAGTGTTATCTGTGGAGTATACTCTCACAAATCAACAATGCAATACAGTTAGACATTATTTGACTGTCGAGAGTGAAGAATATTCTAGGACAACGGATAAAAATTTAATTGTAGTAAACAATGGTGTATATAATCGAAAAACTAAGCGATTAGAGCCTTTTTCTAGCCATTATGTCTTTGTAAATAAGGTTGCTACTGATTATGTAGAGCATGCAAAAGAGCCTATTTTTAAAGACTGGTGTTTTAGCGATTGGATAAAAGAATTGTCTGATGATAATGCTAGCAAAGAAAAATTACTATGGCAGCTTTTTGCAGTCGCTATCAATGCTAATTATATTTCTGAAATTACAGTCTTTTTTAATAGTGAAAAAGGGCGGACAGGGAAGTCAACTTTTCAAGCACTGATGAAAAACTTAGTCGGTAAAGATAACACTAGCAGTCTTAAAATTAAGGAATTTGAGAGTGATTTCAAGTTGGCCAGTGCCTACGGTAAAACCTTATTAATTGGTGATGATAATAACCCTAGAGACTTTAATGAGACGAGCGAAAGCTTTAAAAGTGTTTTGACTGGAGATGGCGTACTGCTTAATCCAAAAGGGAAAACACCATTTACGACAGTTTTAACACCGTTCGTGATTCAATCGATGAACGGTTTACCACGTTTTAGAGATATGACTGACGGACTTTTAAGGAGATTGCGTGTAATAAGATTTAATCATGTTTATCAAGGCAATCAAAACAATCGGAATATCAAAGAGAAGTATATTTATGATAAGCGACTACTAGAATTTATCTTATACCAAGCTTTGCAGCTAGATTTTAAAGAGGTTGAGGATACTTCGGAAAGTCGAGAAGCGATTTATGATTTAGTGATGGATAATAACCCAGTGTTTGCTTTTTACGAGGAAGTTTTTTCATCTTTAGAAAGCACAAGATTACCAGTTAGGTTTTTATTTAATTACTTTCAAGCTTATTGTTTTTATGATAACCAACCTACAAAAATGAAACAAAATACGTTTACTAGAGAATTAAAACCTTTAGTTGAAAAAGAGGGCTGGGAATACACAAGGAATAATTTAGCACCTTTACGCTATTTTGTAGAGGGTGACGATGAAGCGCTTTATGATTTAGACGTTCGCTATAAATTCTATTCAAAAGTTGATAGAGAAAAATATCAACCGCTATTTAAAAGACAAACCGACAACGAGCCAACATAGAATTTACATATTGTTGGTGTTTAAAACCGTTGGGGGAGTAAGGAAAATAGGTTTATACCGACAAACCAACAATATTTATATATATCTTAGAATAAATAATATTATATATATGCGCTATATATTATTCTATTTTTTATATATAAAGCCGTGAGCGTTTTCTATGTTGGTTTGTCGGTAAAATAGCGGAACTCCTTTATTACCAATGGTTACAGAGACCGACAAATGATAAAAAAAGGTTGGTAAACCGACAATTATTAATCAATTTCAGAAAAATAAGGAGAAAAAATATGAATTATAGGTATTTATCGGTAGTGGTAACTCAATTAAATATAGAAGATAGGGTAAATGATAAATTGGAAATACTAAATCGTAATAATTATAGATTGATTGATATTCAGTACTCAGTATTAAAAACATTATCCGAAGAAACACCGAGGATACTGGTTAATATAGTATATTCATGGTGAAAAAGCTATCAAAAGTATGGTAAAAATGATATAATAGTGAGGTAGAAACGTATGAAAAACGAAGTCATTATAGTGAATAATGGTAGTGAAAAACACTATGAAGTGCCAGAATTTGGAACAATTACGATCCAAGTACAAGATGGTAAAATTATTCATGTAGAGCGTTCTATAAAAGAAAAAATTAAATAATCTGACTAGAATACTAGAGGATACTTTTAAGCTAAAAGGCTTAACGGTGTCCTCTTTTTTATTTATTAGGGTGGTGGAAATGTGAAAAAAGAATATCGAAACTTCATAAAAAGCGCTGAAAACTTTATCAGTATGGAGACGGCTAGCGCATTAATGATTATACAAGTCAATGATCCTGAGAATGAGGAAGCCGTTATTTCGATTGATCCACCTAATATTAATCCTAGTATATTTTGTAAGGATACTGATATTGATATAAAGCTCGGTAAATGGGATGGCATGTAATCAACAGAATAATTAAAAAAACAACAGAAAGGAGATTTTATGGCTGAAACTTTAAATATTAGACAAGACCGATTTTTAAAAGCATTACTTGAAGCCCCTTCCGTAGATTTAGCCTGTAAGCAAGCTGGTATTAATCGAACGACTGGCTATAAATATTTGAAAGACGAAGTCTTTTTAACTGAATATCGCAAGTTAAGGCGTGAAGCTATGCAACAGGTGACTGCTAGGCTTCAAAAGACCAGTGAGCAAGCTGTGACGGTGTTACAAGAGATTATGCTTGATTCTGATAATTCACCTAATGCACGTGTACAGGCTGCCAAGAATGTGCTTGATGTTGCTTATCGCTCACTTGAATTAGATGATGTCCAAGCACGTATTGAAGAAATTGAGAAGGTTATCAATGAACATTAAAAATATTGCTAAAAGACTAAAGCAAATAGAGCGCCAAGCCTTACCTTCACAGGTTGGCTTAGGGAATCAAATTTTAAATGAGGAACTAAAAAAGGCAACAGATGATGAACTAAGGGCGATTGCGGCTGATGATGTTGCTGCAGATAAATTTTATAGTGAGCGTGTTATACCTCGTCTAAATAAAATTAGGCAGCGTGATCCAACCCAATAATTAGATTGATAAATATTTTAAAAATAGAATGGAGAAAAGTAAATCATGGAAAATACAAAAACAAAGTATGAAATTTTAACAGAGCTTTTAGCACAAATGGTAAAAGATGAAAAATTACCTGAGGATATCATCGCCGCTTGTATTAAAGAAGCGGAAGAAAAAGGTATAGATGAGGCTAAGGATGATAAAAAAGAAAAAAGTGTTATGGATCAAATGATCGATGCTTTTACAGAAGGATTATAGGAGAAGATTATGAGTAAATTAAGTGTAATTGTACAAGAACAACAGACTAAATTTTCAGTTATCGATAAGAATATTAGCGATTTACGTAATCATGAGAGTGAGCTGCGTAGTAATTCAAGTGCTAAATTAGTAGGCACTGCTAAATATTCTTTGGATACTTTTAAAGATAAAAATAGTGTTAATAATGATTTGAATGACCTTAATAAATTGATTCAGGAAGCAGAAAAAGAACGTGAAAACTTGGTTAAGTATCAATCAAAGAAACTGATGTCAGAAATAGAAAATATTGTACGAAATGAGCAAAGAACTTTAGAAGAAAACCTTCAAATTAAGTATTTGGAAGATTTACAAGCTGCAGCCAAAGAGATTGTTCGTATTCGCCAAGAATGGTTAACAGAGTTACGAAGTGGTTTAAATGATCTATATGAGGAACGCTTGAACTTGCGTATCTATGTCGATAATAGTAAAGATTATCTTTTAACTACATCAATTTCATCACTTCAAAACTTACGTATTCAAAATAGTATCGATGATATTTTAAATCGAGCAGAAAACTAGAAGGGGAATAAATAATGATTACAGGTACAGTTAAATGGTTTAACGAAAAAAAAGGCTACGGATTTATTACTGGAGACGATAATAACGATATTTTCGTTCACTACTCCGATATTGTGGTTACTGGTTACAGAAAGCTTGTAGAGGGTCAAAAGGTTGAGTATGAAGTTACTGAACATAACGGACGTAATAAGGCAATTAGCGTTGCAATTTTAGATTAGTTTTGTGAGTAAGCTGCCTTAATTGGTGGCTTACTTTTAAAAAAAGAGCTGATTTTTATATATTGGATTGTCATTTAATATCTGATTAGTGAAAATTGGCTGTTTTTTGAATAACAATCAATAAGAGAGTACAAAAGTATACAGTCCATTTATATAAAAGTAGCCATTCAGAATGACCACATTATCATAAAATCTGCTATCGCACAAAACGATAGTGAAAAAAGTGGGTCAATCTAATCACTAAGAGTGATGTGTTTTTTAGTATAGGTGCCATTTAAAATGACACCAAAGGATAAAATTGGCACTCTAAAAAAGAGATAAAATCTGACATTTCTGACGCCCTAAAAAAGGCTTGACTATAGGACCAAAGGAATTACATCCCCCCCACCGCCTAAGCGTTAATGCGGAAGGAATGTAACTCCTTTTGTAACTACATTATACAGCAACTAAACATATTTATAAAGCGAGGTGTGACACTTGGAAGAAAGCCATTTAGAGATACAGCGATACTTTAGATTAGATAATAAAATAAAGCGATTATATGCACGTATGAGCGATTTAGAGCATTCTTTATATAATCGCACCCTAGCAACTCGTATCGTTTATAGTGGCTTAGATATCCATGTAGAAGCGCCTAGAATTGATATGTTGCTTGATGATATTGAGGGCGCTAAAGAATACGTCAGTCATGCACTAGAAATCACTATATTTAAGCACAAGGCTTTTAAACAGTGTTTGCAGTCATTTTCTAAGGCTGATTATTGGCTGATGATCCAATACTTTAAATATGAACATACTACCTCTATATCAAAAGATATCATCGAGCAATTACAAGATGAGATATATGAGATTGAAACGGCTGCAGCTTATCGATACGGCTTAGAGTTTCCAAAAGAGCCGTTGAAGCTGACGGATAACATGGACGATAAATTAGAAAGGTTGATGATGTTTCTTGACGACTAGAAATCAGCAAATTGTTTTTCTGTTAAGACATTGGAAAATGACTGAAAAAAACATCACTCTATTGACTTATTATGAAAAAGATAATGCTAGAATATTTTTCACAGCATTACAGCAATTAGATGAAAAACAACGTAATATCTTAGCCGATAAATATTATCATTCAGATAAAGAAGCCAATTTCGATAATTCTAGGGGGATTTACACCTCTATTATACCCAATAAAGATGATGAAATAGCTAAACAATACGCAATGACATTACAGGATTATCGTAAGCTTAGGATACGTGCTGAGAGTGATTTAGGCTATCTATATTCACTTGTAGAAAATGAAATAAAGGTTAAGCAATCAAATAAACTAGATGAGTTTGTTTTTAAAATGGGCCAATTGTATGTTAAAGAGGATAGAACAGCCAATCGTGATGAAGTCCTTATGACTACTGAACATGAGCAAGCCAAAGTATTTACTAAAGATAATTGTTATTTAAGTGCCTTGGATACCTGGAAATATGAAAAGAGTAGGACGTACCAAGACAGGCGGTTGTTGGAGTTGGAGAATATGAATAAATAGCATAGTTATAACTTATTTTGCTTTATGATACTAAACGTGTTACTCTAGTAATGTAATCAATTTTGGCATGTAATGAGAGTAGTATATAGAAATAGATAGTTCTCCTTTTGCTTATCAAACATTTTTTGCAATAATAAGCATACAAGATATGCACAAGGAGGAAACAATATGAGTAACGGTACAGTAAAATGGTTTAATGCGGAAAAAGGTTTTGGATTTATCACTGGAGAAGACAACAAAGATTTATTTGTACATTTTTCAGGAATTCAATCTGATGGATTTAAATCTTTAGATGAAGGTCAAGCAGTAACATTTGATACTGAAGAAGGCCAACGTGGTTTACAAGCAGTTAACGTTCGTAAAGCATAATTTCAAAAGTAGTCACGATTTACTTCGTGGCTCTTTTTTTTTCGGAAATCTTTTTTATAATTCTCAATAAACAAAGAAATTCTTAGTCATTTAATATAATAATAATATTTATTATTAGCAGGAGAATAGATATGATAGAAAAAAATAAATTTGAATATTATAGTTCATTATTTAAAATGTCTTATTTACAATTAGTAGATGAATTGATACAGAAATACGGAAGTGTAAAAGATGATTATTTTGAAAAGGGAGCATATAGTAGATTTCTAAATGGTGACGTGGAAAGAATTTTTAAAGGTAGTTACTCCAGAACTAGCGATGGATTGTATTGTCATCATGTTTTTGAAAATAAGTTTCATAATTTATCAGATTTAAATACGATTAAAAGGAAAAATTATCCATTCGAATTTCAAAAAAAAGAAAATCTAGTGTATTGTAATTTAATAGAACATGTAATATTACATACATTGATATCCAAAGAAACCAATAAAAAATTCGGTTTTAGAGAGTTAGAAAGTTATTTGATAAATACAGTTATATTTTGGTATGTTTTAGAAATAAAACCTAAAAAAAGAGATGTAAAGTATTTCAGTACTTCTTTTTTAACAGTAAATCAAGCTAATGTATTAATAACTAAAATTTATAATGAAGTGAATTTTACCCAGAAAAAAGATATAAAAGAAATAGAAAACATATTGAAACGTAAGCATTTTAGCGAACTAATAAATTTATCAATCATAAAAGAATCTATCAGAACAAACAAAAACATTTATGAAAATTTATCAGATTCTGATTTTATTTTAGTATACGATTGTGAGGACTATAGTGATGAAGTTAAATCAATTATCGATAAATATATTCCACATAGTTTTGTTTCTGAAAATCTTCAAAAGCATGATCAGCTACCTGTAGCGCAGATAATCAGTGAAGAGAATAAAATAAGGGCTACTATTGATAGTAGAAAGTTAAAAAAAATAATTGAGAAGATTGCAAACGAAAAAATAATTATAATTGAGAGAGAAATGCTTAGAAATCAAGTAGAATAAAAATGTTTACATAAAATAATAACACTTGTTAATTGAGTAGTATTTTTATAAATAATTTATCAAAATAAATGGTATTATACTTAATAATTTTGGCAGATTTAAGGCTATCGATTAAAACTTATTTAGATAAATAATTTGTGTTAATATACCTCATTTCAGTCATCTTTTGTGATGTGACTTATTTATTTTCGATAAAAGCAGTTATTACCACTAATAAAGCGTATACTTAAAAATGGTACACAGAATTTAACTGTACATTGGATGCGGAAGGTGGTAAAAATGAAATTAGGATTTATTAAATCAAATTTTCCAAACGAACAAAGAGTTCCACTATTTCCAAAAGACATCAAAAATTTTAACAACGAAATTTATATTGAACAAGGATTGGGTGATTATTTAGATATCCCTGATCAAGAATACAGAGATAAGGGTGCTGTTATCGTAGAACATAATGAAATTTTTGCTCTATGTGATGGCGTTTTTTCTTTAAAGCTCATACAACCTATAGACTATGAACTGATTAGGAAAGGTCAAATTATTATCGGTTGGACACATCCGAAAGGATCTGGAAAATCATTTATGGAAAAGCAAGCTTTACCTAAGGAGTTAATTGTTGTAGATTTAGATAATCGATCTCCTACAGTTTTTTACCAGAATAATGAATATCGCCCAAGTTGGATTCCAGAAAATTTTATTTACCAAAATAGTTTTTATGCCGGCTATGCAGGGACAATCCATGCTTTACTCAGTCATGGCATGTTTCCAAATGAATCAACAAAGATAGCGATTCTAGGTTCAGGTAATGTGGCACAAGGTTCGTTTCATGCAATATCTAAATTTTCATCAAATTTAAAAATGTTTTATAGAAGAACATTACCTCAGTTCAAAGAACAAATTGATCAATTTGATATTATTATTAACGGAATTGAAGTTGGAGATGATGGAAATCCAATTATTTCTCTTAGTGAACAAAAAAAACTGAAAGCAAATTGTTTTGTTATTGATATCGCGGCCGATGCCGGAAATGCAATAGAGAATACACATGGTACTAATATTGATGAACCTATTTATAAAAAGGATGGTATTTATTATTATGTTGTTCCAAACACTCCTTCATTAGTTTATCGCAATATAAGTAAAATAATTAGTGAACAATTTAGTAAATATGTCTATTCAAAGGATATAGATTCATTTATAAGACTAGTATCAAAAGATTGATCTACATAACTTTTTTATTAGTGAATAATTTTATCTTTTCGACATGATTTAATCTAGATGATATAACCGTGGGCACGAAAAAAATGTAAACGCTATAAATTATGGAATCTAAGGAGTTTATGCCGTGAGTGAAATTTTAGGTTATTTGGTTTTATGCATGTTAGTTGTAATAAGTGTTTGGCTATTAATGATTATGGGTAAATGGTGGGCAAAACGATTGGACGATAAAAATAAAGAGGACTGAAATTAATTAAATAAGCAACCCACTCATTGAGTAAGCTGCTTAGAATTGCTATAATAACTATGTCATATTGACGTGGTGGTTTAATATAATTTAATATTTAAAGGGGTCTGTGCATTTGTCTGTATGTGACCTCTTTTTTAGTTGTATTTAGTTTTATTGATTTTTGGTGAAATGTAGATATATCAAGTTTAAATGATACTAACAAAACCTATTGATAACGCCTTTTTTAATCCTTCTTGGTTAGGAGGTTATCATGGATGAGGCTGAGATTGTTTCATCGAATTAGATATGACAAAATTATTTGCATATTAGACGATGCGATGACGATAGACTTCATAAATTAATAAAGCCGCTGCAACGCTAGCGTTTAGGCTTTGAACATGACCAGTCATAGGAATGCTAATCGTTTCATCAACATTTTTTTGTAGCGCCGGGCTAATACCCTTGCCTTCATTACCAATAATAAGGGCAATTTTACCCTGAGTGTTCCATTTGGTATAAGGCGTGCCATTCATATCTGTACCAAAGACCCAAAAACCAGCTTCTTTAAGTGCTTTAACAGTGGCACTTAAATTCGTTACACGGGCAATAGGCACATATTCTGCAGCGCCAGTTGAGGTTTTAACGACGGTGCTTGTAACGCCGACAGACCGATGCTTTGGAATGATGATACCTGTCACTCCAGCAGCATCAGCTGTTCTTAAGATGGAGCCAAGATTGTGCGGATCTTGAATGCCGTCTAGGATGAGATAAAAGGCAGCTGTATTATTTGTTTTTTGAATTAAAGCTTCAAGTGTCCAATATTCAAAAGGTGTTACTGCTAAAACAAAGCCCTGATGAACCCCGCCGTCAGATAGCTCTTCTAGCTTTTTTTTGGTGACAAATTTGGTAGGTACATTATATTGCTTGGCAATTGCTTTTAACTGGTTGACATTTTTCCCTTTTAAATCTTCTTGAACGAATAGCTTATTACCATGCTTATTCTCAATTGCTTCAATAACGGCGTGCACACCATAAATAAAGTCATTAATTGCTTGAGTCATCCGTTTTCTCCGTTTCCTAGCGAGCTTTAGTTAATAATTATTTTTTTTATTTTCGATTTTCTTAATACAAAAATCAGTAATTTCTAAAACACGTTTTTGATCGCCGAGTAGGTGCAGGTAGCCAATGACTGCTTCAAAGCCTGTTGAGACCTTGTAAACAGCCGGGTCTGTATTTTTCGCGGTGGTGTGACTTTTAGCGTTACGCCCACGTTTAAAGATACTCCACTCTTTTTCTGTTAAGAATTTTTCATTTTTGAGTTGTTCAATCAAAAAAGCCTGTGCCTTCGCGGAGACAAAATGAGTTGCTGATTTATGCAATAAATTCGGTTTCGTCAGTCCCTTTTGGATTAGATAATCACGAATTTGAACCTCATAGATTGCATCTCCAATATAAGCTAATGCAATACCATTAATTAAGTTTGGGTTCATGTTTCCATCCTTTTAAACCGTGTGCCATCAGGTGTATCTAGCAGTTCAATCCCTTCTGCTTTTAACAGATTGCGAATTTCATCTGCCCTTTGAAAATCCTTATTGGCTCTGGCCATTTTCCGCGCTTCAATTAATTTTTCAATATCAGCATCAATAAAGGTTTGCTTGAAGGTAATTCCAAAAATATCACTTAATTCGATAATCAAGCTGCGCAAATGACGCAATGTCACCTTGGTTGGTGTGCCTTCTAGATAAATATTTGTCCAGCGCAGTAATTCATATAATACGGTAATACCATTGGCTGCATTAAAGTCATCATCCATCACTTTTACAAACTCTTTTTTAAAATTTTCTATTTCAATATGATGCGCGTTATCATCTAATGAATCCGCAATTGCGGTTTTCATTTTAAAGTCAAGATTTTCTAGCGTATTTTTTATTTTTTCAAGATTTGTTTTGGCTTCATCAATGCCGCTTTCAGAAAATTGAATTGGTTTACGATATTGTGTGGTAGCCATTAAAAAGCGAATAATTTGTGGATCAATTTCTTGAATCAGCTCGTGGACGGTTACAAAGTTACCCAAGGATTTACTCATTTTTTCATTTGCCTCACCAACCGTTACGAAGCCATTATGCATCCAATAATTAACAAAGGTTTTGCCAGTTTTGGCTTCAGATTGGGCAATTTCGTTTGTATGATGGGGAAATTCCAAGTCTTGTCCACCACCATGTATATCAATGGTATCTCCTAAGATTTCTGTTGCCATCACTGAGCATTCAATGTGCCAGCCCGGTCTGCCTTCACCCCAAGGTGATGCCCAGGAAGGCTCATTTGGCTTAGCTGATTTCCATAATGCAAAATCGATTGGATCTTCTTTTAATTGCAGCTCCTCACCAGTTCTTCCCCCAGCCCCAGCTTCCAGGCTTTCAATTGATTTATTTGCTAATGCGCCATAGTGATCAGATTTTTTTGCACGAAAATAAACATCCCCGGCCGATTCATAGGCAAAGCCCTTATTAATTAATATTTCAATAAACTGAATGATTTCAGGAATAAATTCAATTACTCTTGGGTGACGTGTTGCTGGTAAAACATTAAGTGCTGAAGTATCAGCTTGGTATGCTTTGATAAATTGATTTGCAATCTCAAGCGAGCTTTTACCAGCTTCATTTGCAGCACGAATAATTTTATCGTCGACATCGGTGAAATTAGAGATATAATTGACCTCAAATCCACGAAAAAGTAAATATCTTCTGATTGTATCAAAGGCAACCACACTTCTAGCATTACCGATGTGAATATAATTATAAACGGTTGGACCGCAGACATACATCCGCACTTTGCCCGCTTCAATTGGTTCAAAAGTTTCTTTTTGGCGTGTCATAGTATTGTAAATTTTAATCAAAAAAACTCACTCTCCTTTGGCGTTCCATATCAGCCATTTCTTCTTTGGTTAGGTTTTGTTGATGTACACGAACAATTTTAGCGGGAATGCCAACAACAGTAACGTGATTAGGGACATCCTTTGTTACGACAGCTCCAGCCCCGACCTTTGCTTCAATCCCAACCTCAATTGGTCCAATCAGTTGAGCGTGTGCTGAAACAAGTGCACCCTGACGTACGGAAGGATGCCGTTTACCACTATGCTTACCTGTACCACCAAGTGTGACCCCATGATAAAGCATGACTCCCTTTTCTACAACAGCTGTTTCACCAATAACTAGCCCGCCACCATGATCAATAAAAACGCCGTCTGCAATTTCGGCACCGGGGTGAATTTCGATTTGCGTTAAAAACCGCCAAAATTGAGAATTCATTCTAGCGATTAGTTTCAATTTGTGCTGCCAAAGGAAGTGACTAATTTTATGTGCCGCCAAAGCCTTTACACCAGGGTAGGTTAAAAGAACTTCCAGTCCACTGCGCGCAGCAGGGTCATTTTCTTTAACAATTGAAATTGTTTCTTTCCAAAAGCCCAAAGCAGATTCTCACTTTCTAAATAAATTTATTTGAGTATTTAATAGTCTTTTTAAATGATTGATGGTTAATTTAGTAGGATTTTCGCTTGCTCCAATTACCAACTAATGACATTACATTATTTTAACATTAAAAAGACTAAAAATCAGAGTAATTCTGGAAAAACTGCTTTGAATTTGAAAGGATTAAATTCAAAAAGGAGCTGTGACATAAGTCCTAACCCCTTTTGTAATGTTCGTAATTTACGAGTTAAATTGCCTAAAAAATCTCAAAAAGTACATTGCCCGCTCGGGTGAAGTACGACCGAGCGGGCAATGTACTTATTTGACAGGCTTTCTCGGATTTAAGCTGTTCAAATAGATATGTCTTCGGTCAGACAAAATGTCTCTGACTGAATAAACGAATGGCTTGCCTATTTTTCACAGTTTTAATCGGAGAGAGTAAGCACCTTTTTTACGATTTTTTATGAGGCAATTAGCCATTTTCTACTTGCTAAACGTCTTTTGTTCTACCTTCAATTGTTAATGATTTGTTGTGCCCCGTGTTTCAGTTCTAGTTGTTTTATTTTGGTCTTTTGGGTCAACATTGGTCTTACCATCTCCACTAAAGTGTTCTTCATCATGTTGACTGGTATAATGACCAGCATTTTGATTGCGACGATTACCCATTTTATTCACCTCAATTTCTAGATTATATTTATATTTTTATATATTTTTTATTAATAATCAATTATTTTGATTGAATCGATTATCAAGTGAAGCATGGATGAGTTATTAATATTACTTTTTTGTTACAAAAATATTTATTTTTTATTACAAAGGATTGTTTTCTAAAACGTAATCGTGTTAGTATTAGTAATAAGTCAAAACAGATATTTTAAGGAGATTATAGTGAGAGAGCGTGGGTTATTAATTGTTTTTTCTGGTCCATCTGGTGTGGGCAAGGGAACTGTTAGAAAAGCAATTTTCGATAATGAAAATCATGAATTTGAATATTCAGTATCAATGACGACTAGAGCACAACGTCCAGGTGAAGTAGATGGTGTTGACTATTTCTTTCAATCTAAGGTCGAGTTTGAGGAAATGATTAAAAAGGGCGAGATGCTTGAATACGCCGAGTATGTCGGTAATTATTATGGAACGCCATTAAAGTATGTTAATGAAACTCTAGATCAAGGAAAGGATGTTTTCCTTGAGATTGAAGTTCAGGGTGCATTACAGGTTAAAGAGAAAGCACCTGATGGTGTTTATATTTTTTTAACACCGCCTGATCTAATTGAGCTACGTGAACGAATTACTAATCGTGGAACAGACTCAGAAGAGGTTATTAATGAAAGAATGCAAAAAGCGCGCGAAGAAATAGAAATGATGCAGCTATACGATTATGCTGTAGTCAACGATGAGGTGTCTCATGCGGTTGAACGTGTCTTGAAGATTATTGATGCTGAGCATTGTCGTGTTGATCGTGTAATTGGCAAGTATCGTAAGATGCTGGATACGATTATCTAAATAATATAGCTGGTTTATTGAGAAAGAGGAGAAATTAATTATGATGTTAAAACCGTCAATTGACAAATTATTAGACCAAGTAAATTCAAAATATTCCTTATGTATTTTGGAAAGTAAACGTGCGCATGAATTAGCCGAGGGTGCTGAACCTACAATGAAGTTCAAATCGGTAAAAAATACTTTGCAGGCACTTGAAGAAATTGAAGCTGGTACGGTAAAAATTCATCCTAATCCAGAGTTGAAGCGTGAGCAAATTCGTCAGAAGGCAGAAGAGGAACGACGAGCTAAAGAGGCTGAAGAGCGGAAAATTCAAGAGCAGATTGCTCAAGAAAATGAATTGGCCGAAAAAAGCAGAGAAGCTAATGTTAATGTAGTGGAATAATTAATAAGGGAGCTAGGAGGATAACCTTGCTCTTTTTCTATTAATTAGTGTTTTAGGTGGTGAAAATATGCTGATTGATGCATATCAAAGGAGGCTTAATTGCTAGTCGCTAAAGTTATTGTTGATATTGCTTTGATGCAAACTGATCGGGCTTATTCATATCTGGTTCCGCCAGAATTAGAAACAATTATTGAAAGGGGAATGCGAGTAATTGTCCCCTTTGGTAAGGGTGGTCGTTTAATTCAAGGCTTTATTATTTCGCTTGAAAGGCTTGAAGCAGTAGACTTTGACATAAAACAAATAGTCAAAACACTGGATATTACACCAGTTTTAAATGATGAATTGCTAATGCTAGCCGATTTTCTTAAGGAAACAACGTATGCGTTTAAAATATCTTGCTTACAAGCAATGCTCCCTAATTTATTGAAGCTAGATTATGATAAGGAATTTATTAAGCTAATAGATAATCAGCAAACGGCAGCTATTTTTAAAGCTGGTTCAGTTATTTCTTGGCAAGAGGCATCCGATAAGAAATTATTGGCAGCCTTACAAAAACTGCGCTTAGTAGGAATGGTGGAGTTAAGCTATTTAACTAAGCAAAAGGGACACGCTAAGCTCGAAAAACGGATTACACCTAATGATATTACGGCTTTGGAACAGATTAATATACGAAAAAATGCCAAAAAACAGCAAGCATTATTAAGCTATTTAAAGGGCATGACGGAGCCAGAGCTCATCTCACAGATAAAAGAACAGGGCTTTTCAACTGCGGATATTAATCAGGCAGAGGTGAGAGGCTGGCTGACGATTGACTTGGTTGAAATTTATCGAAAGCCCTTTGAAGTGATAGATTATGAGAAGGTTACCTCATTGACTTTGAATTCAGAGCAGCTATCAGCGGTTAAACAGATAGAGCAATCATTTGAAATGGCAAAAACTTTCTTGCTAGAGGGCATTACGGGAAGTGGCAAGACGGAGGTTTACCTACAGCTTATTGCCAAAGTACTGCTGGCTGGGCAAACCGCATTAATGCTTGTGCCAGAGATTGCTTTAACACCGCAAATGGTTACGCGGTTTGTCGGGCGCTTTGGCAAGTCGGTAGCGGTCTTGCATAGTGGCCTTTCTGATGGGGAACGTTATGATGAATGGCGAAAAATTGAACGTGGAGAGGCAAGGGTAGTGGTTGGTGCACGTTCGGCCATATTTGCCCCTTTATTAAATATTGGCATTATCATTATTGATGAGGAGCATGAAGGCAGCTATAAGCAAAATAGCGTACCGCGCTATCATGCGCGTGATGTTGCGATTGAACGTTCAAAGTATCATCGATGTCCGTTAGTATTAGGGAGTGCAACGCCGAGCTTAGAGTCGCGTGCGCGCGCTCAAAAAGGGGTCTACGATTTTCTTCGTTTAACGCAGCGCGCGAATCCTAAAGCGAGCTTGCCAACTGTTGATATTGTTGATTTCAGAGACTATTTTGGTGAGTTAAAATCTCAAAACTTTACGCCGTTATTATTAGAAAAAATAAAAAATCGTCTGTCTAAAAAGGAACAGATTATACTTTTGCTTAATCGAAGAGGTCATTCTTCATTTATACTATGCCGTGATTGCGGCTATGTTGTTCCTTGTCCAAATTGTGAAATTTCTTTAACCTTACATATGGATACTCATACAATGAACTGCCATTATTGTGGTCATAAAGAAGCCATCCCTCAGCAGTGTCCTAACTGCCACAGTAAAGAAATCCGTTATTATGGAACAGGTACGCAAAAAGTGGAAGCGGAGCTTAATACACTCTTACCTGATGCCAAGGTGATTCGTATGGACGTCGATACAACTAGTAGAAAAGGCGCACATGCAAAGCTATTACAGCGTTTTGAAATGCAGCAGGCAGATATATTGTTGGGTACTCAAATGATTGCTAAGGGTTTAGATTTTAGTAATGTAACCCTGGTGGGTGTTTTAAATGCGGATACTGCCCTTAATTTACCTGATTTTCGCTCAAGTGAAAGAACCTTTCAGCTATTGACGCAAGTTGCTGGACGTGCTGGACGTGCTGAAAAAGCCGGTGAGGTAGTCATTCAAACCTATAATCCAGAGCATTATGCGATTCAGCTTGTTAAGCATCAAGATTATGAGGCGTTTTATCAGCGTGAGATGGAATTTAGACGTTTGCTTGCTTATCCACCATATTATTTCACGGTTCAATTGACAATTACGCACCGTGATTTAAAAAAAGCACAGGCTGAAAGCTTTCGGATTGCCCATCAATTAACTGAAACGCTTTCAAATCAGGCTAAAATTCTAGGTCCGGTACCTGCATTTATTGCCCGAGTTAAAAATGAATATTTTTATCAAATAATGATTAAATACCGTTTTGAATCCGGATTGTCGAAGGTCTTAAAATCAATTTTAGCTGAAAGTCAGAAAAAGGCCAGAGAAGGCTTGAAAATCATGATTGATGTTGAACCGCAAAATTAGTACAAGTAAAGGAAAATAATGATACGAGAGATTGTAGTATTGCCAGATGAGGGCTTAAGACAGCAAACGGAACAAATTAATGAAATTACTTCGGAGACATTGGATTTATTAGATGATTTATATGATACGATGATTTCGGGTGATGGTGTCGGGATTGCCGCACCACAGATTGGTGAGAGCGTTAAAATAGCGATGGTTCAATTAGATGATGGCGAATTGCTGGAATTAATTAATCCTAAAATAATTCTTGCAACAGGATCGGATATCTTTGTCGAGGGCTGCCTTTCGATTCCTAATATGTATGGTACTGTTCGTCGAAATACGAAGATTGTGGTTAATTATTTAGATCGTGATGGTGAGCAATGTCAAATTATCGCTGAAGCGTACTTAGCGAGAGTCATTCAGCACGAGATTGATCATCTAAACGGCATTTTATTTATTGATAAAATGATCGAAGAAATACCAGAAAATGAGCTTGAAGCCTATTATGAAAAACACGACAATAGCTAATATCTAGTATTTAATAATTAAATATATGGATTTATAGACTAATTCGTTGATTTATAAGGAGAAAAAATGACTAGAATTGTATTTATGGGTACACCAGCATTCTCAGTACCAATATTAGAAGGCCTAGTAGCCAATCACTATCAGGTGATTGCTGTTGTCACACAACCAGATCGACGTGTTGGCAGAAAAAAAGTGATTCAGGCACCACCAGTGAAGGTAGCTGCTGTAAAATTAGGTATCCCGGTTTTACAGCCAGAAAAAATTAAAGATAGTCTTGAAATGGCTGAAATAATTGCTTTAAAGCCGGATTTAATTGTCACTGCAGCCTTTGGTCAATTTCTACCAGAAGCACTTTTACAAGCAGCCTCTATTGGGGCAATCAATGTTCATGCCTCATTACTGCCAAAATATCGAGGTGGCGCACCTGTTCATCATGCGATTATGAACGGTGACGATAAAACAGGCGTTACCATTATTGAAATGGTGAAAAAAATGGATGCGGGAACGATGTGGGCACAACGTGAAATTCCAATTGAATGGGATGATAATGTTGGAACAATGTTTGATAAGTTAAGTATTCTTGGAAAAACACTATTACTGGAAACTTTGCCGTCTTATATTGCAGGTGAATTAAAAGGAGAAGCGCAAGTAGAGGCGCTAGTGTCAATCACACCAAACATTACTGCAGAGCAGGAGCGAATTGATTGGCAACAGGGTGCAGCTGCAATATACAATCAGGTTAGAGGTCTTTATCCATGGCCAGTTGCTCATACGACTTGGCAAAATGAACGCTTGAAAATTCAAAAAGTCGCTGTGATTGATCAGCAGACAGATAGCTTACCAGGCACAATTGTTAAGAAAGGTAAAAAAGAATTGCTTGTGGCAACTAACCATGGTTTAATTTCAATCAAAGAATTGCAGCCTTTTGGTAAGGCGCCAATGTCAATTGAGAGCTTTTTAAATGGCTTAGGACAGAAGTTAAAAGTAGGAGAACAATTTGGCGAGTAAGAAAATTCCAGCGTGGCTCAAGGTAAATCCAAGATTTTTAGCTTTACAAGCCCTTAACAAAATTCTGAGTGGCGAAGCATATTCAAATCTACTGTTGGGTGATATGCTTAAATCGACTAGTCTTTCGGATCGCGATCGTGCCTTATTTACAGAAATGGTCTACGGTACGGTTGCCCGAAAATTGACTTTGAAATATTTTTTAAATACTGCGATTAAAAATCCTAAAAGGTTGGATGATTGGGTCGCTAATTTATTAATGCTCTCAGTTTATCAAATGCAGTACCTAGATAAAGTGCCAAATCATGCAATTTTAAATGATGCCGTTGAAATTGCTAAAAATTTTGGTAATCCCGGTATTGGTAAATTTGTCAATGGTGTCTTGCGCAATCTGACTCGCAATGGCGTGCCAAATATTTTGGCAATAGATAATCCAATTGAGCGCTACTCGATTCAGTATTCAGTCCCTGAGTGGTTAGTTGAAAAGCTAATACAACAATACGGAGACGAACGAGCTCTTCAAATTTTTGATAGTCTTTTTGTTAAGAATAAAGCGAGCATTCGAGTGAACACTGCTAAAACTTCAGTTGCAAAGCTTGAACAGCAGTTAAATGCTTTGGACTTTGCGGTTAGCAAAAGTCAGCTATCGCCTGTGGGTCTAATTGCTAAGCGTGGCTTTTTTGCGGGTAATGAGCTCTTTGATACAGGGGAATACACGATTCAGGATGAAAGCAGTCAACTGGTTGCACCGTTATTGGAGGTTCAACCCAATGATAAAATATTAGATGCGTGTGCGGCGCCTGGGGGTAAGACTACTCATCTTGCGACTTATTTGACGACTGGGAAAATTACAGCGCTTGATTTATATGACCATAAGCTAAAGCTGATTAATGATAATGCCAAACGTCTAGGTGTTGATCGTTATATTGTCACTCAAAAATTAGATGCTACTCAGGTAGCACAGCATTTTCCAAAGGAAAGCTTTGATCGAATTTTAGTGGATGCACCATGCTCAGGTATTGGGCTAATTCGCCGCAAACCAGATATCAAATATCGGAAAATGGCAGCTGATTTTACAGCTTTGCAAAAAATTCAGTTGGCAATATTGGATAGTTGTGCGCAAGTGTTGAAAAAATCGGGTATAATGGTGTACAGTACTTGTACAATTATTGCAGAAGAAAATCAAGAAGTGATTGAAAGGTTTTTAGCAAGTCATGCTGATTTTGTGATTGAGAAAATTGAAACCTCTGTGGGACTCACAGAGGATGGTCAGCTTTTATTGACACCAGAATTATATAATACGGACGGTTTCTTCATTTGTAAATTAAGAAAAAGGTCATAAATAGTTATTGGACTATAAGAAAGGTAGTGTAATGGATTATAGTTATTTATCTAACATTGGCAAAAAACGTACTATGAATCAAGATTATGTCAAGGTTTTTAAAAATTTGCAAAACGTACTACTATTTTTACTTGCGGATGGTATGGGCGGTCATCAGGCAGGTGACGTTGCTAGTAAATTGACTGTTGAAACGCTCGGAGAGAGATGGCAAGCAACCAATTTTGAAACAGGTGAAGCAATTGCAGAATGGCTTGATGCAGAAATTAAGCAGTTAAACAGCTTAGTTTTTGAGGAAGGGCAAAAGGATGCGTTCAGAGGGATGGGGACAACGATTGAAGCACTGTGCATTTTTGGCTGTGAATTGATTTTGGCCCACGTTGGAGATTCGAGAAGCTATTTATTAAGAAGTGATACATTGATTCAAATTACCGAGGATCATTCTTTAGTGAACGAGTTGCGCCTACTTGGTGAAATTACTGCTGAAGAGGCTAGCCACCATCCAAGAAAAAACATCATTACCAGAAGTGTTGGCATGCCTAATGATTTGAATGTAGATATCATTCAGCGGACGGTTCAGTCAAATGATTTATTCTTAATTTGTTCGGATGGTCTATCTAATATGCTTAGTGATGAAGAAATCCTAAAACTGCTCGTTTCATCAGAAACGCTTGAAGAAAAAGCCGAACATTTGATTAATCAAGCAAATGAGAATGGTGGTTTGGATAATATTACTGTGCTGCTAATAAAAGTTCCGGAGGTAAACTATGATTGAAATCGGTAAAATTTTTAATGAACGTTATCGAATCATAAGCCCTATTGGCAGCGGCGGTATGGCAAATGTTTTCTTGGCCGAGGATTTAATCTTACATCGACAAGTTGCGATTAAAGTTTTACGGACGGATTTTCAAAATGATCCGATTGCGATTCGTCGATTTCAACGAGAAGCCCATGCAGCCACTGAATTAGTTCACCCAAATATTGTGAGTGTTTATGAAGTTGGTGAAGTAGATGGCATGCAATATTTAGCGATGGAGTATGTCAAGGGCAGCGATTTAAAACATTATATCCGTGAAAATGCTCCCCTCTCCAATCAAGAGGCAGTTCGTCTGATTAGAGAAATCTTAGCAGCCATTACTGTAGCGCACGATCATAAAATTGTGCATCGAGATTTAAAACCGCAAAATGTATTGTTAGATGAAAATTGTACTGCAAAAATAACAGACTTTGGTATTGCTACAGCTTTTAGTGAAACCGGTTTGACCCAAACCAACTCGATGCTTGGATCGGTACATTATTTGTCACCAGAGCAAGCAAGAGGAGCATCTGCTACTTATCGTTCAGATATTTATTCAATTGGGATTATTTTGTTTGAGATGCTAACTAATCAGGTGCCTTTTGATGGTGATTCAGCAGTTTCAATTGCATTGCAGCATTTTCAGGAGGAAATTCCTTCTGTGCGCGAAATTAATCCAAATGTCCCACAGGCATTAGAAAATGTTGTAATTCGGGCAACGGCAAAAGAGATAGATAATCGTTATTCAACAACAGAGGCGATGCGTGAAGATTTAGCAACGGTGCTGAATCCGAGTCGGGCGAATGAATCCAAGTTGACCTTTGCTAAAGATCGTGAAGCGACCAAAACAATGTCTAAATTGGTGCTAAATGAAGCAACGGCATCCAATCTGGTAAATTCGATGTCTGAATCGAGCCAACCTGAGAACCCGGCTACTAAAGCTAAGAAGAAAAGCAAGAAGTGGTCCAAAAAGAAAAAAATTCTGCTAATTTTAGGTATTTTGGCGGCATTGGTAGGCTTAATCTTGTTTGCCATTTTGACAACACCAAAAGATGTTACAGTCCCTGATGTTACCAATCAAACACAAGCGGATGCTGAAGACACGCTAAAGGAAAGTAACTTAAAAGTCGGAAAAATAATTGAGGAGTCCAGTGATTCTGTTGATAGCGGCAAGGTTACTCGGACTAATCCTAAAGCAGATTCTGTTGTTAAGGAAGGCCGTTCTATTAATTTGTATGTTTCTTCTGGTAATACGACAATTGAAATCAGTGACTATACTGGTGGAGAATTTAGTGATGCGAAAAATGAATTGATGCAGACATATGGTCTTAAAGCGAGTCAAATTAAAGAAAAGAAGCAGTCAAGCGATGAATATCCGAGTGGTACGGTTATCAGCCAAAGTCCAGCAGCTGGCACGAAAAAAGGGAATAAGTTTAATCCTGAGACAGATACAATTACCTTAACTGTTAGTACAGGACCTAAGGATTTTGTTATTGATAATTATATTGGAACTGATGCTACTGCTGCTAAGAATGCTTTAATTAACGCTGGATTAGCTGAAAGTAAAATTCATATTGTATATCAACAGGTGACCTCTGGAACTGCTGGCGCTGTTATTGCGCAGGATCCTGCTGCCGGTCAGAAGGTTAATTTTGAAAGTGGTTCTGTTACACTAACTGTTGCTCAAATATCGGAAATTGATTTAAGCAGCTTGATTGGTATGACAGAGGCCAATGCGTTGAGCTATGCGGAGGAAAAGGGTGTTTTAGTCAATGTGACTAGAGATTATAGTGATAGCGTTAAAGAAGGTAATGTGATTTCTGTAGATAAAACCTCAGCTCGTGCTGGTGAAACAATTACGATTGTGATATCTCAAGGTACGAAGCCTTCCTCATCCTCAAGCTCAAGTAACAGCAGCTCATCTAGCTCAAGTAATAGCAGCTCAGAGGAACCAACAGGTTCTCAATAATCTTATTTATTTACTCGGGCGTAATTTGCCCGAGTAGAAAATCTGGCTTCAACGGCTTGAAATGTTCGATACAAGAAAAAATAATTCGCGATAAAAGACATCGCTATAATTATTTTTAACCTGTACTCACATTTCAGAACGAGCTGTTTATGCTTTTTAGGCAATTTAACCCGTAGATTACGAACATTACGAAAGGGGTTAGGACAAAAAGTCCTGACCCCTTTTTTAATTTTAATAAAATAGGTGTTTGGGCTTTGCAAAAATATAATTTCATGGTAGAATTGGTATGTACCAATTAAGAGTGCTATTTGAAATATAAAAAAGATTTTAGCTAGGAGTGAGAGTAAATGGAAATTATTAAAGTTGCAACAGTTGAAGAAGGCTCAAAAGTTGCTTTTGAATTAATTAAAAAATCGATTAACAAAGGTGCGAGAGTCTTTGGTTTAGCTACTGGTTCAACACCAGAACATTTCTATCAAGAAATTTTGGCAAGTGATTTGGATTTTTCTGATAAAATTTCAATTAATCTTGATGAGTATGTTGGCTTAGGTGAAGGTGATGAACAAAGCTATGATACTTTTATGAAGGAGCATTTGTTTAATCAAAAGCCATTCGCAAAATCATATTTACCTGATGGCAAAGCAGGTGATTTAACAGCAGAAGTTAAGCATTATGACCAAATTATAGATAGTAATCCAATTGATTTTCAAATTTTAGGAATTGGTCAAAATGGACATATTGGCTTTAATGAGCCGGGCAGCTCATTTGATTTGACCACTCATGTTGTTGATTTAACACCATCAACGATTCAAGCGAATAGTCGATATTTTGATAATATTGAAGATGTACCTACACAGGCTGTATCGATGGGCATTAAATCAGTGATGAAATCAAAGGAAATTGTGCTAATGGCATGGGGCGAACAAAAAGCAGATGCAATTGCAAAAATGGTTAATGGGGAAGTGACCGAGACCCTTCCAGCCAGTGTTTTACAAAATCATCCTAACGTAACTGTGATTGTTGATGCCGATGCAGCTCGTCTATTAAATTAATAGCAAAAAAAGTGAGTGATACTCGCTTTTTTTGTTGATTCTTTTTAAAATAGCTATAGCTAGTAAGGAAAGGCTATGGCTGAAAGTAGGAGGAAAAATGACAAAAATAGTTGGTATTGCTGGAAATCGAGTGATTGAATCAATTGATTATTTTCATGGTAATCCTGTAGATTATATTCAAACAGAATTGGTTGAAGGGCTGCAGCTGTTTGACGCCTTACCAATTATTTTGCCGATTGGTAAGCCAGAGTTGGCTGAGCAATATGTTGAAAAAATCGATATTTTAGTACTGGGCGGTGGTCAAGATATTTCACCAATTTACTATAATGAGGAGCCTATACATCCTTTGGGGATGACTTTTCCACCACGGGATGCTTTTGAAATTGCGCTAGTTCAAGCAGCACTTCACCAAAAGAAAGCTATTTTTGGTTTATGCCGAGGGATGCAGCTAATTAATGTTGCGCTTGGTGGTACATTGTATCAGGATATTAATCAATTGCCTGAAATAACAATCAATCATCTGCAGGCGCCTACACGGGAATGTTTTAAAACACATAGAATTAAAATAAGCAATGATTCACTATTAGGTCATTTTTTACCTGACGAGTGCTTGGTGAATTCCTATCACCACCAAGCAATTAAAAATCTTGCTGATGGTGTAGTAGCAACGGCACATAGCACAGATGGTGTAATTGAAGCCTTTGAGTCTCCAGCTAATCGGATTTTAGCAGTGCAATGGCATCCTGAAATGCTTTGGCGCTATCATGAAAATGAGCGTTGTCTGTTTAAGTATATCGTGGAGCAATTGTAGGCTAATAATATAGATAGGCGGTAAAGAAATAACCCTGTGCCTTGAATTTATTTTTCAAATGCCAGCGTTATCAAGCTAATGCGGCATCAGTTTTTTTACTTTTTTAAAATTAATAAGCGATAGGCAGGAGGTTGGGATGATCAGTCCTTACCTCTTTATTTAAGACTCTTGATTTATGGACTTAATTGTTTAAACATTCAATTATTTTAAGCTGTGGCATCCTTTTATTGAACGTGTTTAAGCCTTAGCTCAAAAATTAAAAGTAAATCGCTTTTTTTAATTTAAAACACTCTCTTTTTTCATATTTAATTAACATTCAATTCATAATAGATAAAACTGCTTTTAAATGACTCTGTTTTATTTAAAAACAATGAAAACTATGATAGGATAATGACAAACGGTTTGTTAAAAAGCCTACTTTTTTATTGATGATGGAGGAGAAAACGGTGTTTCAAACAAAAAAAATTGAAAGCAATGGGAAACAGTATCAATATTATGATATTGGGGAAGTTGCGCATGAAAAAATTAACAAATTACCTTATTCATTGAGAATTCTTTTGGAGTCTTTAGTAAGACAATACGATGGTGAGGATATTACACAAGCGCATATTGACGGTATTTTAGCCTGGGTTGATGAGGGTCCGGCTGGTGAAGTTCCCTTTAAACCAACGCGCGTTGTCCTACAAGATTTTACAGGCGTACCGACAGTTGTTGATTTAGCTGCAATGCGGGATGCCATGAAAAATTTAGGTGGAAATATCAAGGAAATTAATCCCGAAGTTCCTGTTGATTTGGTTATTGATCATTCGGTTCAGGTTGATGCCTTTGGTACAGAGGAAGCTCTGCAATATAATGCGAAGCGGGAATTTGAACGTAATTACGAGCGCTATGAATTTCTAAAATGGGCACAGGATAGCTTTGACAATTTCCGTGTTGTGCCACCAGCGACTGGGATTATCCATCAGGTGAATATCGAATATCTTTCAGATGTTGTGGTCACAAAAAACAATATTGTCTTTCCAGATTCCCTGGTCGGAACAGATTCCCATACCACGATGATTAACGGCATTGGCGTTCTCGGTTGGGGGGTCGGCGGAATTGAAGCAGAAGCAGGTATGCTTGGAGAAGCTTCTTATTTCCCACTGCCAGAGGTGATTGGTGTCAAGCTAAACGGTAAGCTGCCAAAATCAGCAACAGCAACTGATTTGGCACTTAAAGTCACGCAAGTGTTGCGGCAAGAGAATGTTGTTGGCAAATTTGTTGAATACTTTGGTGAAGGTCTTAAATCATTAACACTAGCTGATCGTGCGACAATCGCTAATATGGCACCTGAATATGGTGCGACCTGTGGCTATTTTCCAATTGATGATGAAACCTTAAATTATATGAGGCTAACCGGACGAGATGCTGCCACAATTGCGCTTACAGAAGCTTATGCCAAGGCGAATCATTTATTTTATGATGAAAATCAAGCGGTGACTTATACCAAAGTGGTAGAGATTGATTTAACGGCAATCGAAACAAATCTTTCTGGTCCTAAGCGTCCACAGGATTTAATCCCATTATCTCAAATGAAAGAGGCCTTTAATCAGGCTGTTGTTTCACCAGTGGGCAACCAAGGTTTTGGTTTAGAGCAAACAGAATTTGAAAAATCAGCTGCGGTTGAAATTGATGGTCAAACAGATACATTAAAGACTGGAGATATTGGTATTGCAGCCATTACGAGCTGTACTAATACTTCCAATCCATATGTTATGATGGCTGCCGGTCTTTTAGCTAAAAATGCGGTTGAGAAGGGCTTGAAGGTGCGCCCAACTGTTAAAACTTCATTGGCGCCGGGCTCTAAGGTTGTTTCGGCATACTTAGAAAATGCCGGTGTTTTAGATTCATTGGATCAGCTGGGCTTTGATGTGGTTGGCTATGGCTGTACGACCTGTATTGGTAATTCTGGTCCGCTTCACCCAAATATTGAAGAGGTGGTCCGTGAAAATGATATCTTGCTAACCTCTGTTCTTTCTGGTAATCGAAACTTTGAGGGACGTATCCATCCGTTAGTAAAAGCCAATTATTTAGCGTCACCGCCGATTGTGGTAGCTTATGCAATTACAGGTAATGTTAATATTGATTTAACCAATGAGCCCCTAGGTGTTGATTTAGAAAATCAGCCCGTGTATTTAAAGGATATCTGGCCGGATGATGATACAATTAACCAAGCTGTGTCAGAGTATGTAACGCCTGAGTTATTTGAGGAATACTATGCTAAAGTTTTTGATGCCAATGAATCTTGGAATGAGATTGCAACGGCAACAGGAGAAGTATACTCTTGGAATCCGGCTTCCACATATATCGCCAATCCACCTTATTTTGAAGGGATGACGACTGAACTACCAGAACAGGCAAATGTTGAAAATCTGACAGTGCTCGCAAAATTTGGTGATTCTGTGACGACTGACCATATTTCGCCTGCCGGTGCAATTGGGATGAAATCTCCAGCGGGCGCCTATTTATTGGATCACCAAGTTGAGCCAAAGGATTTCAATTCGTTCGGCTCAAGACGTGGTAATCATCATGTGATGATGCGTGGGACCTTCGGTAATATTCGGATTCGTAATCAAATTGCTGAGGGTACAGAGGGCGGTTATACAACCTATTTTCCGACTGGTGAAATTATGAGTATTTATGATGCTGCGATGAATTATAAGGCTGATGGTACTGGATTAATCATACTTTCTGGTAAGGATTATGGTATGGGCTCTTCTCGTGACTGGGCAGCTAAGGGAACAAATCTATTAGGTGTCAAAGCAGTAATTGCTGAAAGCTATGAACGGATTCATCGGTCTAACTTAGTCATGATGGGCGTTTTACCATTACAATATTTACCGGGAGAGAGTGCAGAAACCATCGGTTTAGCTGGTACTGAACAATTTGACATTGAAATTCCCGATGTCTTTGGGATTCGTGATCGGGTTAAGGTTAAGGCTAAAAAGCCGGATGGCCAGCTTAAAGAGTTTGAAGCAATCCTGCGTTTTGATGCGAAGGCAGACATTCGTTATTATCAGAATGGTGGCATTCTACCGATGGTGATTCGGAAAAAAATTCAAGCAGCAAATTGATTATTTATAAAATATTAATTTACAAAAATAGATATTAATAATTGAATTATAAGGAGTAGAGATGACAGCAGAAAAAATTAAGTTAGTTGATGGTAAGCTAAGTACACCAAATGAACCGATTATTCCTTTTATCATTGGTGATGGGATTGGACCAGATATTTGGCATGCAAGCGTTCGTGTATTCGATGCTGCCGTCGAAAAGGTTTTTGGCGGAACAAAGAAGGTATCTTGGAAAGAGGTTTTAGCTGGGGAAAAGGCATTCAATGAAACTGGGGAATGGTTACCGCAGGAAACTTTAGATACGATTGATGAATATCTAATTGCCATCAAAGGCCCTTTGACAACACCAATTGGTGGTGGTATTCGTTCTTTAAATGTGGCTTTGCGTCAAGAGCTAGATTTATACGCTTGCTTGCGTCCTGTTCGTCACTTTACAGGTGTTCCAAGTCCAGTTAAGCATCCTGAGTATGTTGATATGACGATTTTTAGAGAAAATACTGAGGACATCTATGCAGGTATTGAGTTTCAAGCGGGTAGTGAGGAAGTTCAAAAGCTGATTACCTTTTTACAAAATGAATTAAATGTTGATAAAATTCGTTTTCCAGAAACAAGCTCAATTGGTGTAAAGCCTGTATCAGAAGAAGGAACGAAGCGTTTAGTTCGTTCTGCGATTGAATATGCGATAAAGAATCAAAAGCCAACAGTGACCTTTGTTCATAAGGGAAATATCATGAAATTTACTGAGGGCTCATTTAAAAAATGGGGCTATCAGGTGGCTGAGGAAGAATTCGGTGAGGCAACATTTACTTGGAATCAATATGATGCAATTAAAGCAGCTGAGGGTACAAAAGCTGCTAATAAGGCACAGGATGATGCCTTGGCGGCGGGCAAAATTCTTGTGAAGGATGCAATTGCCGATATTTTCTTACAACAAATTTTAACACGACCAAAAGAGTTTGATGTCGTTGCCACGCTTAATTTAAATGGCGATTATATCTCGGATGCGCTGGCTGCTCAGGTCGGCGGCATTGGCATCGCTCCAGGTGCGAACATTAACTATTTGACTGGTCATGCGATTTTTGAAGCGACTCATGGAACGGCGCCAAAATATACAAATCTCGATAAGGTTAATCCATCATCTGTTATTTTATCAGGTGCCTTAATGTTTGAGCACTTAGGCTGGACAGAAGTTGCTAATCGAATTGTTGATTCGCTTGAAAAAACAATTGAGAATAAAACAGTTACTTATGATTTTGCGCGTTTAATGGACGGTGCGACCGAAGTTAAAACCTCTGAGTTTGCCGATTTGTTAATCGAAAATTTATTATAAAGTCATAAAAATAAAGAAGCTTCAGGATTTGCCACTCACTATTATGGCTGTTCCTGAAGCTTTTTGGTTTAATGCCAAATTGGACTGATTTTACTAAAATGCTCAATATGGATGCTAGGCGGCCGTCTTTAGACGACTGCCCTTTGGTGTTACTCAAGCGACATGGAATACTGAATTTTTAGAAATACTTTTAAGCTAAGCTTCAGATTATGCACATTGCCTTATGGTTCTCGTAAAGTTTGGATTATTTGCAAATATAATGATGCCTTCATTTTAAATCGACAGGTCTCATTTTATCATCTCAGGATAAATAAAAATTGAGTCGAAATATTTATCAGTCCAATTTATTGTAGAGCCGGTTTTTTATAAATCTATAGATTATTTAATTATTTTATCTTGTACTAACTCTATTTTTTTTGAGTTAAGAGTGATAAAATTGTAACATCGTTGTTTAACAGCGAGTGATTGTCTCGAAAAGATAAAAAATGTTCAAATTACATTTTTTTACTTGATAAAATTAATGAAATCATCGATCACGATGTAAAGTTTAGGGGAAGTAATTGAAAAAATTTAATCCAAATAAAAAAATTATTATTGCCATTATTATTATTATTATTACCGTCGCTATCGTTGGTTTTACTGCAGGAAAATTAAAAAATCAGGGTAAAGTGAATCAAGCAACCTCTGTCACCAATGATTCAATTGCGATTGTTGATAAATTATTAGCTGCACCTGCCAATTTTATTGGTAATCAGGTAGAGGCCTTTGAAAATTTGTTAGAGACTTATCAAGAGAATCAAGCCTTGAAAAAAAAGCTAAAAACATATAATGAAGCGGTTATCAAAAGTGATAATTTAGAAAAAGAATTAGAGGCTTTAAAAAAAGAAATCGATTTAAATAGTACTTTAAATAGCTATGATAAAGTATCAGCTAATGTGATTACTCGCTCAACTAATACTTGGCAAGATACTTTAGTTATTGATCGTGGTGAAGCTGATGGTTTAGAAGTAAACATGGCAGTAATGAGCGATGAAGGCTTAATTGGTCGCATTATCCAAGTGAATCATTCGAGCGCCAAAGTTGAATTGTTGACTTCGACTAATCAATCGGTCAATCATTTTCCAATTAAGATTTCAACAGATACGACTACTTTATATGGTCTATTGCAAAGCTATGATGAGGATAAGCAGGCCTTTGTTGTTTCTCAAGTGACAGGAGACGGAACACTTAAAGAAGGTCAAGTCGTTCAAACCTCCGGCTTGGGTGGAAATTCGCCTGCAGATTTATTAGTAGGCACTGTCGTTTCAGAAAAAGAAAATAATCAGGATAGCGGTCGCCAAATCTATGTGAAGCCAGCCACTCAGATGTATGATATTAAATTTGTGACGGTTATTAAGCGATTAGCAGGGGCGGGTGAGTAGATGAAGAAAAATCAGCTACTCATTTTCACACCACTTATTTTTTTCCTGCTATTCTTAATTGATGGTCAGCTTTCTGCATTATTAAAGGTGTGGTCAAATGGCAATGCTTTGACTACAAGTCATTTACTAATTATTGCTATTATTTTTTCAACTAAGCGATTATCCATGCGTTATCTCGTGATTACTACTTTTATTATTGGTATTTTAATGGATTCTTATTTTATTGGTGTTCTTGGTATTAATGCGGTAGCTCTACCATTAATTGCTTACTTTGCGACATCAATTAGTGACGCGATTCATGAAAATCCAGTCACAGAATTTTTTTCGCTGATTATTTTTATTACAGGCTATGAAATTGCAATATTAATCATTCAACTGATATTCAATCTTGCTAATTTTGAATTTGTTAGCTTTATCGGGAAGCTTTTAGCGCCGACATTACTATTTAATGGTTTGATTTTCCTGCTGATATATAGACCGTTTCGTTTTATTTTCTGGGGAAAATCAATAAAAAAGAAGCTTGAATTGTAATATATTTCAGAAAAAGTAATTTTTGAAACATAATTGTAATAAGTATGGACATAAAATGAGATATTTTTGTGGTAATATTGCTATGTCATCAAAAAAGAGATGAGATAATTTGAAGCTTGAAGAGATAAATTGTGGAGGGCGTTATAATTCATATGAAGAAGAAAATTTTATCAATCGTATTATTAAGTTCAGTTGTTTTAGGTGTAGCTGTAACACCAATCACGGCAAGTGCCGATGATACAGACTCAAAGATTGCAGCACAAGATAGTAAGATTAATGCGTTAACAGCTCAGCAAGCGACAGCTCAAGCTGATGTAGATAGCTTACAAGGTCAAATTACTGATTTGCAAGCTCAAAAAGCAGCATTAGAAGCTGAAAGTGAAAAATTAGCAGCTGAAACTGCTAAGTTAAATAAAGAAATTGCAGCTTTGTCAGCGCAAATCGTTGAACGCTCAAAAGCATTGGAAGAACAAGCACGTTCTGTTCAAACAAACAGCTCTTCAACTAATTATGTTGATGTTTTAATGTCATCAGATTCTATTTCAGATGCAATTACTCGTGTGCAAGCAGTTAATAAAATTGTAAGTGCTAATAAAGAAATGGTAGAGCAACAAAAGCAAGATAAAGAAGATATTGAAGCCAAGGCTAAGGTGGCTCAGGAAAATGATGCGAAGAATTTTGCGAATCAACAAAAAATCGCTGATCAAGCTTCATCTCTCAAAACCAAACAAGCTGACTTACAGGTTGCACAATTAAATTTAGCTGCTGAAAAAGCAACTGCTGAAGGTGACAAGCAATCATTATTAGATCAAAAGGCAGCAGCTGAGGCAGCAGCAGCGCAAGCGGCTCAAGAGGAAGCTAATAAACAAGCGGCAGCTCAAGCGGCGGCAGCAACAAATGCGCAAGTAGTTGCAACAACAGCAAGTAGTACAACGACTTCCAGTACTACAAACACAACGAACACAGATAATACACCAGTAACGCCCGTAACACCAGTAACGCCCGTAACACCAGTTACCCCTACGGATAGTAGCAATACTTATCCTGTAGGACAATGTACATGGGGCGCTAAAGCATTAGCACCTTGGGCAGGTAACTACTGGGGCAATGGTGGACAGTGGGCATCAAGTGCGGCAGCAGCCGGTTTCCGTACTGGTAGTCAGCCACAGGTAGGTGCGATTGCTTCTTGGAATGATGGCGGCTATGGTCACGTTGCAGTCGTTACTGGCGTTCAAAGTGCGACAAGTATTCAAGTTAGTGAAGCAAACTATGCTGGTAATCAAAGTATTGGTAACTATCGTGGCTGGTTTAATCCAACTAATTGTCAAGGTACTGTTACTTACATTTATCCAAACTAAGTAAATTAATTTTTAAATTTGGGGAACTCATTTGAGTTCCTTTTTTTGTATCAAGAATTTTGTTATGATAGTAGCAGTAGATTGACGGAGGATGTTATGGAATTTATAGAAGTATCGGAACAGGCATTTGCTGAATTTACCGCTAAGCAAACTCAGGTCCATTTCCAGCAAACAGTTGAAATGGGTAAGCTGCAGCAGGCCCTTGGACATCAAATTGGCTATTACGGTGTGCTTGCTAACGGGGAGTTACAAACCGCCTTATTAGTTATATTGAGTAAAATAAAATTTGGTTACTTGGCAGAGGCACATGGGAATCCTTATTTTTCTGAGGATTTAAAGGTTAATCAGTTTTTAATTGAGCAATTAAAAAATAAGCTAAAAGGATTGGGTATCATCAAGCTTGTTATTCATTCTAATCAGATGATAGCTGAATACAATGATAAATGGGAAGAAGTTGCGACCTTTCAGCCAAAATTGAATGATTTTTATCAGTCGCTTGGCTTAAAAGTGGCTGTATTAAATGATTTTGAGCTAGGCTTTCAATATAATTATGAAAAAAATCTTAGCAATTTTTCGGATTATGCTTCGGCTGTTAAATCATTTAAAAAACAAGCGAGGCAATCAATTAATCGTGCTAAGGGATTTGGCATTAAAATCGTTGAGCTACCTTATGAACGGTTAGCTGATTTTAAGGCAGTGGTTGATGAAGCGGGTGATCGACGTCATTTTTCAACACGCTCTCTTCGTTATTACCAGTCTGCTTTTCAGGCTTATGGTGAGAGAACGAAGTTTTTAGCGGCGGAAATTAATTTTCAATCGTATTTAAGCCAGACGGAAGCAGATTTAAAAAGTATTCAGTCTGAAATTAATAAGTTAGCGGCGGAAATTCAAAAGCAACCAACAGAAAAGAAGCAGAACAAATTAAATGATATCAAGACCTTTCAGCTAAAAAGTGCCGAAAAGCGTCAAGCAGAGGCTAAGGCGCTAGTCAAGCAATATGGCTGTGAAGACGTCGTTTTAGCAGTTGCTCAATTTTACATTATGCCTAATGAAATTATATATATGTTTAGTGGTATGTACGATCACTTTAGAGAATTTTCAGCTCCCTTTTTAATTCAGGATTATATGTTAAATTATGCTGTTAATCATCAAATTGAGCGTTATAATTTTATGGGTGTAAACAGTCCAAAAGATGAGGACCAAGGTGTTCTACGCTTTAAGCAGAATTTTAAAGGCTTTATTTGGCGTTCATCTGGTAATTTTGAAATGATTGTCAGGCCAAATGTATATCGCTTAACTCAGTTATTAAAAAAAATAATTGGACACTAGCCTGCTGAGCCACTTTATTAAAAGCTTAGTATTCAGATAGTCGTTATTGTTAAAAATGAAATTAAATTTGGAAATTTTCTTGATTTAATAAATAAGTAATTGTTTCTTATGTTTTTTTGTTATTAATTTGTTTATCGGAGGCAAAAATTGAAATTTGTAGAAAATATTAGTCCGCAGGCTCATGATGAGTTTGTTAAGAAGAGTCCATTGAACCATCTCCTGCAGTCAAGTACTTGGGCCAAGGTTAAGGATAATTGGGGATCAGCCATTGTTGGTGTCAAGAATGAGCATGACGAATTAGTCGCCTCTGCATTGGTTCTAATCAAGCACCTGCCACTCGGTTTAACGATGATTTATACACCGAAGGGTCCGATTTTGGATTATACTAATCAAGAGCTTGTTAATTTCTTTTTTGTGTCCTTTAAAAAGTGGGCCAAAAAGCAAAATGCTTTATTTATTAAATTTGATCCAGCAGTTATCTATCGTTCTGGTAAAGTTGGTGGTGAGTCAGTAGCTAATCCAGCGGCAAGTGAAATTATCGAAAATATTAAATCAGTTGGGGCGGAACATTTAGGCTTTAATCTTAAAATGAGTGAAACAATCCAGCCTCGCTTTCAAGCCAATGAACCACTTTCTGCTTTGGTAAATCAAATTTATCCAAAGCATACTAATCGAATTATGAAGGATGCAAAAAAACGCGGTGTGACTGGGCGCAGAGCGACCATTGATGCTTTGAAAGCCTTTAGTGCAGTTGTTAATAAGACAGAAACTCGAAAAGGCGTTTCACTTCGCAATTTTGATTATTTTCAGCAATTAATGACGCTTTATGGCGAAGATGCTTATTTACATATTGCTGAAATTAATTTATTTGAAAAATATCATGAGTTAAAAAATCAGCTGGAAACCATTGAAACAGATATCGCCAATACGCCAGAAAATCAAAAGAAGCGTTTTAATCGTTTAAATGATCAAAAGCGTTCAGTTGAAAAATATTTGGCAGAATTAAGTCAGCATGATTGCAGTCAAAATGTGCCGACCGTAATTGCTGGGATTCTATCAATTAAATTTGGCGGTACCTTAGAGATGCTCTATGCTGGTATGGACGATGATTTTAAAAAGTTCTATCCACAATACCTATTATATCCAATTGCTTTTAATGAAGGCTTTGAGGATGGTTGCCTTTGGGGAAATATGGGTGGTGTTGAAGGAACGCTTGATGATGGCTTATCGAAATTCAAAAGTAATTTCAACCCAGATATTCAAGAGCTAATTGGTGAGTTTAATTTACCAGTCAATCGCCTATTGTATAAACTAAGTAATTTTGCTTATAAGCTTAGAAAGCGTCGTAATGCGCATGATTAAAAGCAAAATTAAGAATTATAAAGTGGAGCTGGGACAAAAGACGTTTAATGATGTAGAAAATGGTGCTAATTGCCTCACCAAAAAATCGTAGAGCAAGGGCTTTCTCTCTCTGATTAAAACTATGAAAAATAGGTACGTCATTTGTTTAGATAGTCAAATCTTTTCTGTCTGACCGGATGACGTATCTATTTGAATCTTTTTAAGGGAAAAAACCTATCAAAAAAAGCTATTTCACGTTTATTTACTCGGGCGTGCTTTGTCCGAGCGGGCAATCTGGCTTCAACGGCTTGAAAGTATCGGCATAAGCAGCGTATGAAGCCCGTAAATTACGAACATTATGAAAGGGGTTAGGACTTTTGTCACAGCCCCTTTTTTAATTTATAATTATTTTGGAAATAATATCGGCATTAAATGCAAAAAGGAGATCAGTATTAATGGCTAATATGAATGAATTAAAGCAGATTAGACAAAATTTTTCAGAAAATCGTCGTTTTTTAGGAGATGGTTATTATCGTTTAGTAGTAGGTGAAGCAAACGAGTATGAATTAGAAATTGCAACTGCTGGTTTTTGTGGGGATTTTTCATATCATCCAAAGATTAAATTTAGAATTGTTGATGACAGCATAAAGCCTTATTTTCTAATAGACCAAAATACTAATCCGATGATAATATTGGATGCAAGCACACCCGAAAGTTTAAAGCGGCTGGAGCAAGAACTTGACCAATTATTCGATAAATTTATTGCAAAAATTGAGAATTAATTAAGAAAAATTGTTTAAAATATGCTTTGACCTTATGCGGTTTTTGCGTTACAATTCATATCTGTGAATCATAAGAAAATTAATCTTAGGAGAATAGAATGAATTATGTTAAAAAGTTATTGATTGGTAAGCCATTGAAACAATCAATCAGTGACGATCATAAGATTACAAAGTTTCAAGCGCTCGCAATGCTGTCTTCTGATGCGCTTTCTTCAATTGCATATGGGACTGAACAGATTATTTTGGTTTTAGTGACTCTGTCAGCAGCAGCAATTTGGTATTCTTTGCCGATTGCTTTCCTTGTCTTAGTCTTATTAATTAGCTTGACACTATCATATCGTCAGGTAATTCATGCTTATCCACAGGGCGGTGGCGCTTATTTGGTATCCACTGAAAATCTAGGGGACAAATGGGGGCTGATATCAGGTGGTAGCTTATTAATTGATTATATGCTAACGGTTGCAGTATCTGTTTCTGCGGGCGCAGAAGCAATTACTTCTGCGATTCCAGCATTATTTCATCATCAGGTTGCTATTGCAGTTGTTCTTGTTTTAGTTTTAATGCTGATTAATTTAAGAGGTCTACGAGAATCTGCTGGTATGCTTATGGTTCCAGTTTACCTTTTTGTGATAAGTGTCATTGCGCTGATTGTGATTGGTGTGTTTAAGATAATGACTGGACAATTATTATATAACGCAACCAGTCATGTTGGTTCGGTTGTACCAGGAATTTCGATTGCGCTATTATTACGGGCTTTTTCAAGTGGCTCAGCATCTTTGACGGGCGTGGAGGCTATTAGTAATGCTGTGCCCTTCTTCAAAAAGCCACGCGCTAAGAATGCTGCGATGACCTTAACGATTATGTCAATTATTCTAGGCTGCTTCTTTACAGGAATTACTTTTTTGAACTATTGGTTGGGTATTGTTCCAAGAACTGAAGTAACCGTTCTATCACAAATTGCAAAATTGGTATTTAATAACCAAGTTTTATTTTATATTTTCCAAATTGCAACTGCTGGTATTCTAGCAGTTGCAGCAAATACAGGCTTTTCAGCATTCCCGATGCTATCATATAATTTAGCGGCTAATAAGTATATGCCGCATATGTACCTGGCTAAGGGAGATCGTCTAGGTTATTCAAATGGCATGATTACACTTGCTGTTGGTGCGATTGCCTTATTATTTATTTTTCAGGGCTCAACTGAGCGCTTAATCCCACTTTATTCGATTGGTGTTTTCATTCCATTTGCCCTTGCTCAGACAGGGATGATTGTTAAATGGTATCGAGAAAAGAAATTATCCAAATCAATTGCGAATATTATTGGTGCTTTTATATCCTATGCAATTACTATTATTTTATTTGTCTTTAGATTACACGATATCTGGCCATTTTTTGTAATCATGCCGGTTTTACTCTTTGTTTTTTATAGTATTAGACGGCATTATAAGAATGTTGCGGATCAATTAAAAATAAAAGAAGAAGTAAAGGTGCATGAATTTAATGGTAATACTGTTTTGGTTTTGGTTGGTAATGTGACCCAAGTAGATATTGGCGCCATCAACTACGCACGATCAATTGGCGATGAAGTTATTGCGATGCATGTTTCGACAGAGGATACTAAGGCCAAGGATTTGGAAGTTGAGGAGAACTTTAAAATATTATTTCCAGATGTTCGTTTTTCGGTTGTACATTCTAGCTTCACTGATATTGTCAAGCCGGTTGTTCGTTATGTTGATTTGGTTAGTAAAGCGGCCGGAAAGAAAAATAATACGGTGACTGTTTTGGTACCACAATTTATTCCAAACCATCGTTGGCAGCAAATTTTACATAATCAAACAAGCTTAAAAATTCGTCTTTATTTAAATTGGCGAGAAAATATTATTATTTCTACTTATTCTTATCATCTAAAGCGATGATCAAGAATTAGAGTTATTTTTATTGAAAACAGTATTTTCTATGCTAAAATTAACTGATAATATATTTTTTTAAGGGGATAAAAAGGGGAGAAAATGAAAAAATATTTGACAGTTCTTATGGTAGGCTTAATTGTTGCGATGTTTGCTTCAATTTTTACTGCTGTGATTTATTACACTGGTGATAAGGTGGAGCAGCTAGGTACCACGCAACAGGAAACCGGTCAGACTGATGCGAGTAAAACTCAAAATGAATCTAGTGCCAAAGAAGCTTCAGCTAATAAAGAAGAAACGGTTACTTGGACAAAGTCTGATACGGTAATTGAATTTCCCATTTTAATGTATCATCATATTGCAGACGTAGTTGATGGAAATACTCTTTATGTTCCTAAGGCTGAATTTCAAATGGAGATGGCTGCCTTGAAAGAGGCGGGCTATTATACGCTAAGTCCCGAAGAGGCATACCGTGTACTAACTCAAAACGAAAAGCCTGCAGAGAAAATTGTTTGGGTAACATTAGATGATGGCTATGTGGATAACTATAATTCTGCAGTACCAGTACTGACTGAGCTTGGAATGAAAGCGACAATTAATGTTATTACTGGCATACAGGATGGTGTAGAATGGCTGGCTAATCCTCAGCTTTTAGAATTAAAAAAGAATGCTTTGATTAGTATAGAAAGTCATACCGTGGATCACGTTGATTTATCTCAGCAGACTTATGATGGTCAATTGGCACAATTAACAGATTCTCGTCAAACAATCAATCAGCTTTTAAATCAAGATACATCGGTTATTTGTTATCCTTCGGGTAGATATAATGATGAAACAGCGAGTGTAGCTGCTCAAGCAGGGTACAAGCTTGGTTTGACGACTGATCCAGGACTTGCTAGTAGCGAAAATGGACTTTTTGCACTTAATCGAGTACGAATTGCCTATGGACATTCCAAGGAAAGTTTTTTAAACCAAATTGGTAATTATTAATAATATATAAATAAGAAAATAGATAGTTTAAAGCGATTTTGTTTTTAAATTATCTATTTTTTGTATATACCAATTTAGGATATTATTTTTATTGAATTGTAGTTTATGTTACGATAGAAATGTTTATGAAAAAAATATAGTAATATTTGGGAGGATTTATTATGACAACTGATCAAGAAAAAACGAGTGAATTATTTATTCGCAAAGCAAAAACTTGGAATATTGTAACTTTGGTAATAGCTAGTATTGGTTTAGTCGCTAACCTATTCAGCATTTCTTCAGTACTTAATCCGGATATTGAAACTTTCAGAAAAATAGGTGCTTCGACTGAGTATCTTAATTATTTACAAAGCACCTCGCTTAAGGCTTTTTCAATAGTGGGTATTATTATTTCAATTGTTTTAGTTGTGCTTTATGTAATGAATCAAATGAAGCTATCTAAAAATCAATTGGCACCAAAATTTCCATATTATATATATATTGGCTGGTCTGTCTTAAGCTATATTATTGGCTTATTGGCACCCAAAATGCAAATTGAGGGTATGGATTTTGGTATGATTACAACGTTATTGGGCATTGCTTTTAGAGCAATCTTATTTATTCCAGCCATTTTAGTAATTTATTATTTATTTAAAGCAGAGCCAGAGGATGCCGATGAAAAAAATTAAAATGAATAAAAAACAGCGTATCCGTTTTAGTTTAATCGCGGCTGCTTTAGTGCTAGTGATTTTAGCAATTGCTATTTTTCTTTCAACTAGAAAAAAGGATGAGCAGGTAGATACGTATCACGTAATGGAAATTAAGTTAGCTGACCCTTTGATTTTTAAAGGTATTACACAGGCTGAAAAAACGCAGAACTATTATTTAGACTCGAGTTTAGGTCGTGTTTCTTCGATTTCCGTGACCGATGGTCAGGCTGTTCAAGCCAATACGGTGCTTTATAGCTATGAAAATGATACGGTACAAGATCAGGCTGATGAACAATCGCAATCATTAAGCAAATTAGGGTTGGCAGTTCAAAACGCTCAGGCAACTTTGAATGCAGCGGTAGCTAGACAGGCAGAAATAACCAATCAGGTTAATCAGGCAAAAGCTGATTATAATGCTTCTTCTGATGAGGCAGAGCGTGAAAGCTTGAATGCAAAAATCGATTCTTTAAATGCTAGTTTGGATTCTCAGAAGGATGCAGTATTACAAGCTCGTCAGGCATTGGATGGTGCGAATATTGATTTAGCTTCTACAAATGAAAGTATCGAACGAATCAAGGAAAAAATAACGACAACAGTGACTAGTGGTATTGACGGCATTGCCTATGTTAATGAAAAAGGGAAAACAGACGCAACTAGTCCAATTGTCACAGTAGTCAGTCCTTCTACGGTAGTTGAGGGGACAGTTTCGGAGTTTGATTATGAACGTGTCAAACAGGATCAAAAGGTTACCCTTAAGCCAACGAATGGTGATCAAGAAGTGACAGGTACAATTACGCAGGTTAATCAATTACCAGCTCAGGCAGCTGCCACTGATCAGGCAAGCTCGACTGCTTCTAGCACCTCAAACTATCAATTTTCAGTTAAACCGGATAGTAATATTCAATATGGTTATACTGTTCAGATTAATTTACCATCAAATGAGATTCAGCTTGGCAAGGATAACATCATTAAAGAAAAGGAGCAATATTATGTTTATCTTTATCAATCTGGTAAAGCAAAAAAACAGGCAGTTAAGCTTCAAGAAAAAAATGGTGTTTACACAGTGTTAGAAGGTTTGAAGGTTAAGGATAAAATAATCGAAAAACCAGACGATACATTAAAGGATGGTCAAGAAGTGGCGGTGAGCTAATGATTGATTTGGTTGAAGTTAATAAGTATTATCAATCGGATGAAGAAGAGCTTCACGTGCTAAAGGATATTAATTTAAAAGTAGCAGCAGGTGAAATGGTTGCGATAATGGGACCTTCAGGCTCTGGTAAATCAACATTAATCAATGTGCTTGGATTTATTGATACTAAATTTGACGGTAGCTATCTTTTTGAAAATGAAAACTTAATTACCTCGGCTGATGACCGATTGTCCAAAGTACGCAACCAGGTAGTTGGCTTTGTCTTTCAGAATTTTAGCCTGATTGAAAATAATACTGTATATGAAAATGTCGAATTACCATTATTATATCGTGGTTTAAAATTTAGCCAAACCAAAGAGCAGGTCATGGCTGCGTTGGAGAGAGTTGGTCTGGCTGATAAGGCAGAAAAGTATCCTAAACAGCTATCCGGTGGTCAGCAGCAACGTGTTGCAATTGCAAGAGCTTTAATCAATAAGCCTAAGTTTATTATCGCTGATGAGCCGACAGGTGCCCTTGATACCCATACCTCAGAGGATATTATGAAGCTCTTTCATGACTTAAACCGACAGGATGGGGCAACGATCTTGCTTGTAACTCATGATCCTGAGGTAGTCCCTTATTGTACACGTTTAATTAGTATTCGTGATGGTGCAATTATTGAAGATAAGGAGCTGAAAGAATGAAAGTATATGTCAACTGGCATTCATCCTTAAAATCAATTAAAAAAAATAAAAAAAGAAGTCTTTTAACGATGTTTGGCATTGTCATTGGGATTGCTGCAGTCATTGCCATTCTCTCGATTGGTCGGGGCTTTGAAAAAAAGACGATAAAGAGCTTGACTAACGAAGACTCGGGTGAAGTAAAGGTAACCCTTTATTTTACACCAGATGATCAAACTCTCTATAATGCGAACGTCAATTTCTTTTCTGATAGAGATTTACAGCAGCTTTCTGGCATTTCGGGTGTTAAATCTGCAGATTTTCCAAAAAATGATTCAGGCACAGTTTACGGTGATATCTTAGTTAAGGATAAGAAAAAAAATAAGCAGTTTGATTTAGTGTCAAGCACTGATCAAACGGTACTATATGGTAGAAATTTAACGGCAGCCGATGATGAAACCAAAAGTAAGGTTGTCATGATTGATTCGACAACAGCCAAGGAGCTATATGGCTCGGCGGAGAATGCTTTAAATCGAGGACTTGAATATAATAGCCAATTCTTTTTAATTGTTGGAATTTATAAGGGTACCGAACAAATTAGTATGTTTTCAATGCCAGAAAGTAATATCCAGATACCAAAGGCAACCTATCAGCTATATTTTCCAGATCAAAAGGATCATTCTTCTGTAGAGCTAATTATGGAGAAAAATGCGACTGCCAGTAAGGTGACCACAGCAGCAATTGATGAAATGAAGGCTAGTGGCTCTGTTAAGGATTTGGGTAGCTACGAGGTCTATGATACAGCAGCGCTTACCGATGGTGTTGGACAGGTTTTAAGCACGATTACCTATTTTATTTCGGCAGTTGCTGGTATCTCCTTGTTTATTGCAGGTGTGGGCGTAATGAATATGATGTATATCTCGGTTTCTGAGCGTACCAAGGAAATCGGAATCCGTCGTGCTTTAGGCGCAACACGTAATGCAATCCGTCTACAATTTTTATTGGAGGGTATTACTTTAACATTAATTGGTGGTATCATCGGTTATATTGTAGGTATGATTTTGGCTTATGTGATTGGTAATGCTGTTTCAATCCCTGTTTCAATTGATTTATTTACCGTTTTGCTAGCAGTAGGTGTTTCAAGTGGAATTGGCTTAATTTTTTCAGTAATGCCCGCCTCAGAGGCTGCAAAAAAGGATTTAATTGATATTTTAAGATAACAAATTAAACAATATAATTATTTTTTAGAATTTAAATATGGCTTGAAAGGCTAGGGCAGTTGCTCTAGCTTTTTTTTATTGACAAATATTTGAAAAGTGGTTAGAATATAGTTTATGTAAATCGTAATTATTACAATTTACATAAATATTTTTTTACGTTGGGAGAGAAAATGGCAAAAAAATCAAAAATTGCAAAGGCAAAACACCAAAAAGAATTAATTGAACGCTATGCGTCGATTAGATATGAATTAAAACAAAAAAAAGATTATGAAGGCTTGGCGAAGCTGCCAAGAGATTCTAATCCCAATCGCTTAAAAAATCGCGATTTAATTGATGGGCGACCACGGGCTTACATGAGAAAATTTGGTATGTCGCGGATTAAATTTAGAGAGCTGGCACACAAGGGACAAATTCCTGGAGTAAAGAAGGCCAGCTGGTAGTCAATGATAAAGTTAGGGGGCCGATAATGAAAATTTACTATCCACCGTTAGTAGAGCAGGCTAATGAATTGATTGACAAATATAAGCATCCACGAGCTCAAGCTGCTACGAAAGCGGATATCTATCGTTTATTGGTTAGTAAACAGCTTTTAGCAGAGAATGGCGCACCAACAGCTGCAGCAGTTGCAAAAGGCTACGTTAAGGATTATTACGAGGCGGCAGACTTAAACTTTAATGCCTTTTTGGAGCTTTATCCGGTTTTTACTCAATTTGATTCAGCATTATTTCGGAAAATTGGTGGTTTTTGGGAAATCCCAATTGATTTTAAGGATTATCTTTTAGCAGAAATCAGTCAAGATACATTTGATTATGATGAACAAATTGCGCTAGAGTCTTATTTTTCAGAACGAAATATTAAATTAAAATAATTAGTATAGATAGCTGAGGTTTTTATGGGAATTCCAATTGTATTAGTGACAGGTTTTCTTGGTTCTGGCAAAACGAGCTTAATTAATCGAGTCATCGAGGAAACGACAATTCCGAAAGCGGAAATTATTATTATTGTTAATGAGCTTGGGGAGGTTGGAGTTGATCATCATCTGATGATTCATTCTAAAGAGCAGGTTTTTCAATTGAACAATGGTTGTATGTGCTGCAATTTGCGTGGTGATCTACTAGATACATTGCAATCGATTCAAAAGGTCTTCAGTCGTGAGCAGCGCCCTTTAAGTCAAGTGGTTATTGAAACAACTGGCATTGCAGATCCGAGATCGATCATTCAGACCTTAGAGGGTACAGCGTTATCACACTATTATTATCTAGATAGTATTTTGACGGTCGTTGATTGTCAAAATATAGATTATACGTTAGCTAATTTTCCTGAAGCATACCATCAAATATTAGTAGCTGATCGTTTTTTACTTTCTAAAATTGATTGGCAGGACTATGAACAAATTGCCGCGGTGAGCTATAAACTAGCAGAAATCAATCCTCTTGCTGACTCGGTTGTTATTTCTAATAAGCCTACCTTACCATGCCCAGCATTTTTTAATCAAAGCTTATTTAATCATGCACCAGAATATGTTGAGGAATTGCCTCATCACCATCATCACCAGTTTCAATCAATTGTCTTAACATATGATTTACCTATAAGCGAGTCTTTGATTGTTCCTTGGTTTGATTGGCTACTCTATTCCTTCAAGGAAAATATTTACCGTTTTAAGGGCTTCTTACAAGTACAAAATAAGGATCTAATGGTAACGGTGCATGGTGTGCATACGCATTATCATTTTGAAATGTCTAATCGGTTAGCAGATGAAGCGGTCACCCAAATAGTGTTGATTGGTAGAGATTTGGATAGTGAAGCGATATCTCAATCGTTTATGCAATTAATTCATTCATCAAAGGCTGCCTATGATGAAAGTAATTTATAAGTTTATTAAAGCGAATACTAAAATTGGTGATTATCTTATTTTAATGTGTTTATTATTAGCTTCATTTATACCCATTATAATCTTTCAATTAAATCAAAACTCAGAAAAAAACAATAATGATCTGTATGCAATTGTGAGTATTGATGGCAAAGAGGTGGATCGCTTTAATTTAGCTGAAATTGATGATTATGAAAAAACTTATTATCCAGCAAGTAATCAGTATAATATCGTACAAATAAATCATGGTCGAATTAGGGTTAAGGCGGATAATAGTCCAGACCAAATTGCGGTTAAAACAGGATGGATTAGCAAGAGTGGTCAAACTAGTATTTGCTTACCTCACCGTTTAGTAATTGAAGTCAGTCGAGCAAATGAGGCTGATGAAGCAGGCTCATTAATTTATTAATTAATAAGGAGAATAATAATGGAGAAAACAGATTTTTCTAGCGCTTTAAGACGTTTAAAAAGTCCAAATATTAAAACTAGAAAACGCGCTTTGAAAATTATTAAAGAAATTAAGAGAAATAAAAAGAAAGCGAGCTAAAATGGTTTATCAGTAGTGAACACTTATTGTAAGTGTATACTACTGTTTTTTTTTTTTTTTTTGTGTGTGTGCATTACTTTGATATATTAATTAGCAATTAACATATCAGTCTTTACTAATACGTTAAAAACTGTTAACATATCAATATAAATTAATATGAAAGAGGCTAAAATTATGAATCAAATACAAAAACGAATGAAGCTAATTCATGGACTTTCAAATGAAATACGATTGGAAGTACTTGAACTTTTAAAATCAGGTGAACAAACAGTTAGCGAGATACTTGATAAAGTAGACTGTACGCAATCCAATCTTTCGCAGCACTTAGCTTGCTTGAAGGAGTGTGGTTTTATTATTGGACGCCAATCAGGAAAATACGTTTATTATACGTTAGCAAATCAGAAATTATTATTATTACTTGACTTAATTGATAAAACGATTCCGGAGATGCACTGGGAAATAAAGGAAGAATTAGAATGTCAAAAACATATTAACTAGTTGGAGGCAAAAATGCTTAAATATTTTAATAAGCAAAAAAATGTTTGTGATGATGATTGTTGTCAATCTAAGGTAGAGGAAAGTTGTTCTTGCTCAGAGTGTCAGTCATTGACTAGAGCCGAAAATAATAATGATAATCAGGCTAATTGCTGCGTTGAAGAGAACACTGAAAAGCCGAATACTAATGATGATTGCTGTGGGGATGATGGCGACGGTACTTCTTATCGATTAAAACAAGGAAAAAAGATAACCGAGCATACTGCTTATCATTATCAGATAGCAGGTATGGACTGTGGTGCATGTGCGATGACAATCCAAAAAGCTGTTTCGACAATTGTTGGCGTTAATCAGGCTACCGTGAATTTTTCAACAGGAAAAATGAGGGTTACAACAGATTCGAAGCATATTGCTAGAAATGAAGTATTAAAAAGGGTTAAACAGTTAGGTTATTCAGCTACTTTAGCTGATGAACTAAATCAACAGGATCCAGCTGACAACTATTTATCTCAAGATAAAATTGTAATTATTTCCACGATTATCTTTGTAGTTGCTCTTGTTTGTAAAATGTTACTCCAGCAAGCTATTCTTGCTAATTTTTTCTTTAGCATTACAATTATTTTTACGGGTTTTAAGACTTTTAGTAGTGCTTGGTATGCAATCAAAGCTAAGTCACTTGATATGAATGTATTAATGGCAAGTGCAGCAATTGGTGCTTTGCTAATTGGTGAATTTAGTGAAGGCGCTACAGTGCTTTATTTATTTACGATTGGCATTTATTTGCAGGTCAAGGCAGTCGACAGAACTCGTCAGAGTATAGCTGAAATGATGAGTCTTGCACCTGATCTTGCGTTAGTGATGAAAAATGGTCAATGGGTTGAGCAAGTAGTTGCAGAAATTAGTGTTGGATCGCGTATTTTAGTGCGTTCAGGCGATAAAATTGCATTAGATGGTGTTATTACGAAAGGTGCTACAGAAATTAATCAAGCTTCGATTACAGGGGAGTCAATTCCTATTTCAAAAACAGTCGGCGATAGTGTATATGCGGGTAGCTTAAATGAAACAGGTACTATTGAGATAGTTGTAAATAAGCCTGCTAGTGAGTCTACGATTGCACGAGTGATTTCAATGGTCGAAGCTGCTGAAGAACATCGTGCGCCAAGTGAAGCATTTATTGAAAAATTTGCTCGAATATATACGCCAATTGTTTTTTTATTGGCAATTGTGACAATGCTCGTATCACCATTAATAATGAATATTGAAATACATGAATCAATTTTTCGAGGGCTAGAGCTATTGATTGTTGCTTGTCCTTGTGCCTTAGTGATTGCCACGCCAGTATCCATTGTTTCGGCAATTGGTAATGCGGCAAAAAATGGTATTTTAATCAAAGGTGGTACTTTTATTGAGGTCGCTGCAAAAATTAGTATTATTGCCTTTGATAAAACAGGAACCATTACTAATGGAACGCCTGAAGTATTAGCAGTTAAGCCGTTAACTGGAAATCTGGAAACCATTCTATCAATTGCGAGTAGTTTAGAAAAAAACAGCAATCACCCGATAGCGAAAGCGATTGTTGCTTATGCTAAAGCTAATGATGTAACAGGATTTGAAGTAACAAATGAAAAAAATAGAATCGGTAAGGGTGTTGAGGGAATAATTCGTGGTGAACTTTTTACTGTTGGCTCAGCCAAGCTGTTTTCATTGACTAATGAACAGCTTTCATTAAAACAAAAGTACGAATCAGAGGGGAATACGGTTATTTTTATTGGTAAAAGCAATGAGGTGATGGGTTTCTTACTGGTCAGTGATACGATCCGTGAAGCGAGTGTCAAAGCGTTAGCTCGTTTAAAAGCTATCGGAATTAAGCACCTAGTAATGTTGACAGGTGATAATTATAATGTTGCAGAAAGTATTGCCTCTGATGCTGGCATAACTGATTTTTTCGCAGAAATGATGCCGGAGGATAAGGCAAAGCAGATCCAATTATTACGAAATGAAAATTTGGTTGCGATGATTGGTGATGGTATTAATGATGCCCCAGCATTAGCGATGAGTGATTTGGGAATTGCAATGGGAGGCATCGGGACGGACATGGCGATGGAAACGGCTGACATCATATTGATGGCTGATAATTTAAACAAGTTACCGTTTGTCTTTAAACTAAGTCGATCGACAGTACGAGTTATTAAACAAAATATAGTTGCTTCCCTTCTTATCAAGTTAATAGCATTAATAGCTATTTTTGCAGGTGTATTACCAATTTGGTTAGCGGTTTTAAGTGATACTGGAATGGCTGTAGCTGTTACATTGAATGCATTGCGATTATTAATGAAAAAAGATACAAATTAGTTATGAATAGGTAGTGGATGTTATTAAAAATTGAATATTATTATATTAATAAAAAATAAAATATAATAATATTCAAAAGTGTGAATTGTTATTATAGTAAGCCTCAATAATCATTAATATTTGAAGGATTAAATTAGCTTATAATGCTTTAGCCCTTCTAAAACGCCATCAGTAGTCTGAGCGGTATAGCTCGCAATTTGCTTTAATTCCTCTGAACCATGCTTCATTGAGATACTAAAATCAACTGCATTGAACATTGAAATATCATTATTTTGATCACCGAAAGCGTAAGTTTCAATGGTTGAAGCTTTCATTTTTTTGATAAATTGCTTGATACCAGCGCCTTTTGACACACCCTTTGGTAAAACATCAATAGCTAGTGGTGCAAATCTTTCTATTTCTGCTAAAGGTTCAATATATTTCTTAATTAATTGTTCACCATTTTCATCAATATATAAATTCATGAAATTGACTTGATTTGAATGATGAAAATTTGAATTGATAGGAATATTACTAATGCCCATATTGTGAATATGTTGCTTAACGACTCGCGTATTTTTATTAATTGCATAACCTTTTTGATTGAAAAAGCCTGTCGTGATATTCAAGTTATCAGCGATAGTAAGAATTTTTTCAACCTCTAAGGGTTTAAAGTAGTAATTTTTAATTATCTCATTTTCGAGTACAACATAACAGCCATTGGATAATATATAGCTATTAATTTTTAATTCGGTCAATAAATCTGTTATTTCATATAGGCTTCTGCCTGAAGATATGACCGGAGATATTTTATTTTCTTGTAGCTTGGAAATTGCATCTTTAACTTCTTTTTTTATTTTCAATGTACCGCCTACACAGAGGGTGCCATCAAGGTCCATAAATACTATTTTTTTCATATTAATATTTCTCCCAAATTGTTTAGCTTAATTATATATTAATTATTATTCAAAAAATATATTTAAGTTAGATTTAAGCTGTACAAGATAAGATGAACTCATCCCAAATAATTAATCTTTTTCATAAACTCCTTCCACTGTCAGAAATGGCAGTGGTTTTTTAATTAGAATTTGTTTAACTATAAATGGTATTATAACGAATATATCAGCAGTCAATTGCTAGATTAGCCTAAATTGTTAACTGACATATTAGTTAACAGTGTTTGAAATTTAAATATAATGTTTGCTTGTTCTTCACAAATGTGATTAAATGATAACAAAAACTATTTGTGAAATGAATCAAATAGTATTATTGTGAGGGGAATTGACTTGGAAGAAGATAAATTATTAGTTAGAATTGCAGAAATGTATTATCAAGAAGACAAAAATCAAAGTCAAATATCAAAGGAGCTCAATATTCATCGTACAACGATTAGCCGACTACTGAAACGCTCAAGAGAAGAAGGTGTTGTGCAAATTTTAATCAATTACGATATGGCTGGTACTTATAGTTTAGAAAAAAGATTAGAAGAAAGGTTTAATCTTAAAAAAGCGATTGTTATCCCAGCAGCACCAGATATGAAACGACAACAAAAAGATCAATTGCTAGCTCAAGGATTAGCGGATTTTCTACCAAAAATTTTAAAAAATAATATGAATATTGGATTTTCATGGGGGCAAACGATGGGGGCCGTCTCCAATGCCTTTCCAGAATTAAGTTTAAATAATATCACCTGTATTCCAATGATTGGTGGGCCTTCGGGGCGGCTGATTAGTGATTATCATGTTAATACAATTACTTATGAAGCGGCTAAAAAATTGCATGGGAAGGCGCTTTTAATTGACTCACCAGGAATTCCAGAAACAGAGGCATTGAAAAATGCGTTAATTAGGAATGAGTTCAATCAGGAGTTAATTCAACTTTGGCGGCGGCTGGATGTCGCAATCATGGGAGTCGGTAGTCCATTGTTAAAAGGCAATGATACATGGCGTCAGTTTTATGGTGAGGATGTTCTTAGAAGTTTAAGGGCTAAAGAGATTGTTGGCGATGTTGTGTCTCGGTTTTATGCAGAGGATGGTGTTCACGTTGAAAGTGAACTAGATAGACGAATCATTGGCATTGAGGTTGATGATTTGAAGAATACCGAATATCGAATTGGCGTAGCTGAATCCTTGGATAAAGTAACTGCATTAATCGGTGCATTAAAAGGTAAATACATTAATGTGCTTGTAACAACTGAGGAGACTGCAAATAGTATATTACGGTTTAAATATTGATAGATAAAGAAGGCCTAGCTGCCTTTTTTTTATGCGCATCATCACAAAAGTGATTTTAAATTATAAAATGTTAAAAAACTATTGACAGCGGTTACATGAAAAGCTAAAATAGCATTATCACATATGTTAAGTATAAATCACATATGATAAAAAGGAGGCAAAAATGAGTTGGTTAGAAGTTGAAGGTAAAGTGGTAATTGTTACAGGCGGTTCTTCAGGAATTGGCGCAGCAATTGTCAAGGAGCTTAGTGAGTTAAAGGTAAAAGTGGTTAACGCTGATATTCATGAGGGAGATTATAAGGCGGAAAATATTTTATTTGTTCAGACAGATGTATCTAACCGAGAATCAGTTGAAAATTTGGTGAGAGTAGCAAAAAAAGTATTTGGTGGCATAGATGCCGTCGTCAACAATGCGGGTATTAACATCCCAGCATTATTAGTTGATGAACAATTAGCCGAAAATGGTAAATTTGAAATCAATGATCTAATTTTCGATAAAATGACAAATATTAACCAAAAGGGTGTTTATCTAGTTAGTCAAGTGGTAGGTAGAGTATTAGCTGAACAAAGACATGGCGTGATTGTAAATATGTCCTCTGAAAGTGGTTTAGAAGGATCTGAGGGGCAGAGTGCTTACGCTGCAACAAAGGCTGCCATCAATAGCTTTACTCGATCATGGGCAAAGGAACTTGGTAAAAAAGGTGTTCGGGTTGTTGGGATTGCGCCGGGTATTATGGAGGAAACTGGTCTTAGAACAATAGATTATGAGACTGCATTGGCGTATACCAGAGGTAAAACAGTTGAGCAATTACGTGAAGGCTATAGTCAAACAAGCACCATTCCATTAGGACGAAGTGGCAAATTGAAAGAGGTAGCAGATCTCGTAGCTTATTTTATTTCAGATCGTTCTAGTTATATTAGTGGTGTCACGGTTAATGTTGCTGGTGGTAAAACAAGAGGATAAGCTATTTACTTGTATTTTCTTTTTGGAAAATACGACTAAATGTTTGTGAATAAATACACTAAAAGGAGGTATTAGATGAATCAAGTGATCTTAGTTGCACATGGACAGCTGGGAAAAGAAATGAAGCAGTCGGCAGAAATGATTTTTGGTAAGCTAGAGCAATTTCATTCAATTGATTTTTATAGTGAAGAGGGATTGGATAGTATAACTGATAAAATCACCAATAAAATGAAAGCGCTTAATGAGCCTACTTTAGTCATGACTGATTTATTTTGTGGTACACCTTATAATGCAAGCTGCGCGGCAGCACTAAAAAATCCACAATTAGACGTCACTATAGTATCTGGGATGTCGTTACCATTGATTTTAGAAATAGCTACGATGATTAACCAGCAATCCATTCAAGAAGTGGCATCCACTTTGCCGGAAATTGTTGGTCAAACTGTGAAATGCTTTAATCCATTAAACATAGATGAAGATGATGAGGAGTTATAGATGAAAATTAAATTAGCAAGAATAGATGATCGACTTATTCATGGACAGGTAGCTACTGTTTGGGCAAAGGAGGCCGGTGCAGAAAGGATTATTATTCCAAGTGATGATGTAGCAAACGATGAAATTCGTAAGACGCTGGTGAAACAGGCTGCACCACCAGGAATTAAGGTTAACGTTTTAACGACTGAAAAGGCGATTAAGGTTCATCATAATCCAAAATATGAAAATGAGACAGTTTTTTATTTATTTACTAAACCACAGGAAGTAGTGGACTTGGTAAAAGGTGGCGTACCGATTGAAACCATCAATATTGGGGGCATGCAATTTAAAGAGGGACGAGTTCAGCTTACAAAAGCAATTTCAGTATTTCCTGAGGACGTTGCGGCATTTAAAGAGTTAATTGATTTAGGGGTGAAATTAGATTGTCGTGTCGTTGTTACAGATAGTCCAAAGGACTTCAATGCATTATTGGCAGGTGTATCATTTAATTAATTAAAAAGGAGAGACAACATGGAATTATCATTGATTCAAATCGTTTTAATTTTCATTTGGTCAAGTATTACTGGAATGGGTAGTGTTCTTGACGAATTTCAAACACATCGACCAATCGTGGCATGTACAATCACGGGTTTGATTTTAGGTGACATTAAGACAGGTATTATCTTAGGCGGTACACTGGAGCTGATAGCCTTAGGCTGGATGAATATTGGAGCAGCCCAATCTCCTGATTCTGCACTTGCCAGTGTGATTTCAACAATATTGGTCGTTGTTGGTCATCAAGATATTCAAAAGGGGATAGCGATTGCGTTACCTGTAGCTGTAGCCGGTCAGGTGTTAACTGTATTGGTGAGAACTGTCACAGTAGCGATTCAACATGCGGCAGATAAGGAAGCAGAGCAGGCCAACTTTTCAAGGATTATTTTTCTCCATTTCTTTGCTCTTGTTTTTCAAGCAATGCGTGTGGCAATCCCAGCGACCTTAGTTGCTGTTTTTGTAGATGCAAATGCGGTAACTAGGATGTTAAATGCGATTCCAGAGGTGGTTACAGGAGGCTTGGCGGTTGCGGGCGGTATTATTGTTGTGGTCGGTTATGCAATGGTTTTAAACATGATGTATATCAAATATCTATTACCTTTCTTCTTTGCTGGCTTTATTTTAGGTGGCTATTTGGATTTCAGTTTGCTGGCCTTTGGTGGCTTAGGCTTAATCATTGCATTAATTTATGTTCAATTGAATCCAAATTTTGCAAAAAATCAAGTTGCTGTTACAAATTCAGGTACAGAGCTTGCTGATGATGAGCTAGAAGACTAGTAATGAAAGAATGAGAGGATGAGCTTAATGGTAGAAGAAAATACACCAGTTGTATTAGCAAAAAAAGTAACTAAAAGGGATATATTTCAAACTTTTGTTTATTCCAATTTTCAACAGGCTTCATTTAATTACGAGCGGATTCATGCGCTGGCCTTTTGTGTCGATATGATTCCAACAATCAAGCGTGTTTATCATACGAAAGAGGAACAAGCGGCAGCTTTAAAACGTCATTTAACCTTCTTTAATGTCACACCAGCAGTCTGTGGACCAGTCATTGGTGTAACTATGGCGATGGAAGAGGGAAGAGCGAATGGTGCTGACATTGACGACGGTACCATTAACAGCTTAAAGATTGGTTTGATGGGACCTTTATGTGGTGTTGGAGATCCATTAATTTGGGGCACACTAAGACCGATTTTAGCGGCGATCGGAGCTTCGATGGCTTTAAATGGTCAAATTTTGGGACCAATTATCTTTTTCTTTGCTTTTAATGCTGCACGCTTAGCGTTGAAATGGTATGGCTTGACCTATGGTCTGAAGCAGGGTGTTGGTATTGTTAAGAATCTTTCGGGAAGCTTACTGCCAAAGCTAACTGAAGGTGCAACAATTTTAGGATTATTCATAATGGGTGTGTTAGTAACAAAATGGACTACTATCAATGTTTCATTAGTTGCTTATACTACAAAAAATGCTGCTGGTGAAAAGGTAGTAACTACGATTCAAAATATTTTAGATGATTTGATTCCAGGTATTTTAGCACTTGGTTTGACTTTCTTAATGATGTATTTATTGAAGAAAAAAATGAGTCCAATTTTATTAATTTTCATTTTATTTGCAGTTGGAATTATTGGCTATGGTTTAGGGATTTTAAGTTAAAGATAGGAAATTAGGAGGCTACTTGATGAAAACAACAGCGGTACGATTATATGGTAAAAAGGATTTACGTTTAGAAACATTTGATTTACCTGAAATTAAGGACGATGAAATCTTAGCTTCAGTAGTAACTGACAGTATTTGTATGTCTTCATGGAAACTCGCAAATCAAGGTGAGGATCATAAAAAAACACCTAAGGATTTAGCGAATCATCCAATTATGGTTGGGCATGAATTTTGTGGTGAAATTTTACAGGTTGGCAAGAAGTGGCAAGATAAGTTTCAGAAAGGGCAAAAATATGTAGTTCAAGCTAATTTACAATTGCCAGATCGTCCTGACTGTCCCGGCTATTCTTATCCATATACTGGTGGTGATGCTACTTATATTATTATTGATAAGGATGTCCTTGAGCAAGACTGCTTAATTCCATATAATGGTGAAACTTATTTTGAAGGCTCTTTATTAGAGCCATTATCTTGCGTGATTGGTGCGTTTGAAGCAAATTATCATTTAATTGAAGGTTCTTACAACCATAAAATGGGCATTAAAGCAGGTGGTAATCTTTTAATTTTAGGTGGAACAGGTCCAATGGGCCTCCTAGCAATTGATTATGCGTTACATGGCCCGATAAAACCCAAAAACGTAGTTGTTACAGATATTAATCAAGATAAGCTAGATCGAGCAGCTCAATTATATCCATCCACAGAAGAAACCAAAATTACTTTTGTGAATACCAAAGGTATTGATAATCAGGTTGATGCCCTAAAGCAAGTTGTCGAAGGCGATGGCTATGATGATATTTTTGTTTTAGTACCAGCTGCACCATTAATCACGGATGCTTCAAAGCTATTAAATGCTGATGGTTGTTTAAATTTCTTTGCGGGTCCACAAAATAAGGATTTCTTAGCACCGATTAATTTTTATGATATTCATTATTCGTTTACACATTATGTTGGCACCTCTGGCGGTAATACTGACGATATGCGCAAGGGGGTTCAGGCAATTGAATCTGGTATGGTCAAAGTAGCTAATGTTGTGACACATATCTTAGGCTTGAATTCATTGGCAGAAACAACTTTATCGCAGCCAGAAATCGGTGGTGGTAAAAAATTAGTTTATACGCATAAGAATTTTGAACGACTTGCATTAGCTGATGTGGCTGAAAGGGATAATAAATTAGCCGAAATTTTAGCACGACATGATGGTATCTGGAATAAGGAAGCTGAGGCTTATATTTTGAAGGCATATCCTGAAATTGAGTAAAATAAATTATCAGCTATAGTAAAACGCACGATTAGCCTCGTGCGTTTTTTTATAGCTGGATAGTTTCAACGGTGTCAGGCAATCCGTTTGTTTTTTAGTATGCAGTATGCTTTTACCAGCTACCTGAGGCACCCCCACCGCTTGAGAACCCTCCGCCACCAAAATTGGTCCAATCATCATTAGAATTGCTAGAGGGGTCAGCTTTAGGAGCGATTGAGGCAGCATAGGTTGGTGTGTAGTAATGATCACTAATTAAATTGTAAAGTAAAATTGTCGTCCACCAGTCACCAGTCCATGAATTATAATAGTAACCATTTGTTCGGCTGGTCATATCTAAAATAATTTGCTTTTTATTATAACGTTTTGGATGCTCAATTTTTCCGTTTTTAACTGCTTGGTTATAATTTTTTGAATTTTGTTGATATGCTTTAAAAAATTTATTAATATTTGCTTCGGTTGGCGCCATTTTAGAATTGACAAACGCCTCAGCAAGCTCGGTATCCTTGACGTTTAATTTTTCTTTATCTTCATCAAAGGCGTATTCTAGGTTGAACAGGCTTGCGATATCTTTAATTAGTTTTTTTCGTTTGCGTTGTTTAATGCCAATAAATCCGACGGTACCAACACCGCCAATGATTAAAGCTGGTATGGCGATTTGTGCTACATTTTTAGCCTTTTGATTGAACTCAGCCTGCTCTCGTTGATCCTGCTCTATTTGCTGTGTTTGAGCCAGCCCGAGCGGCTGTAAATTAGTAGGTAAGTCAACCTCTGTTCCAATTAAGCCAATCATATTATTGGTTAATAAGCTGATGGCTTGGACATAGCTTTCATCACGCAGACTATCACTGATTGAATCTGTAAAAACATAATCTTCAATATTTGCCTCATTGACGTATTGACTGGTTTTCCAACCATCACCAAGCTGGATTCGATATTCATGGTCAGAAACAGCAATAACGAACAATACACCACGATTTTTTAATTGATCACCAATCCCCATTTCGTTGAATTGATTTTTAGCGAAATCTTCGATTGAGGCTCCGTTTGTTGAATTGACGGTCAATATAGCATATTGGATACCAGCGTTTTTACCATCGTCTCTATCTCCTGCTTCGGTAATTTCTGAAAGCTTAGCATTTAATTCTTCTTTGTCGCCAGCTGATAAAATATGTGCCTGATCATTTACATAATTTTGTGCCTCAGCGTTGGCAAAGCTTGCTCCCCCAAAAAAGAATAAAATAAAAGAAAGCAGCGTAATTACTTTTTTTTTCATAGCATTTTACCTCCCAAATAATAACACTGTTTAAAAAAGTTGATAGTTTAATTTTATCGCTCTTGATAAACGTTTCAATCAGTCTAAAGGCGTAAGGTTATTATGCAGTAAGAGAAGCTGAAGTAATTTATTTCCTAATAATTCATGATTGTCTAATTACCTTTTGTAGCTAATAACCGTGCATTTTTTATGTTATACTTTTTATGCAAAGCTGTAGTGACGATAGTTTTACCATATAAATCTTTTTTAAAATTTAAGAGGTATTAAAATGAAGCGATATACTTTAGAGGATGTTGCAAAACTTGCGGGTGTAACATCTACAACGGTTTCACGAGTTATAAATAACCGAGGTAACATTAGTGATAAAACAAGGAAGAAAGTTTACGCTGCAATGGAAAGCTTAAACTATAGACCTAATGCTCTTGCCAGAACCCTACTTGGCAAACAGAGCTTTATCGTCGGTTTAATTTTTCCGACGACCAACCATCCCTTTTATGGCGAAATCATTTATTATCTAGAAAAGATTCTCTCTGAATTTGGTTATAAAGTTATGATTTGTAATAGTATGAATGATTCAAAAAAGGAACAAGATTTTGTTCAGATGCTGTTGGCAAATCAGGTTGATGGTTTAATTGTAGGTACACATAATACAGATATAGAAATCTATAAGAAGGCTAATTTACCGATTGTATCAATTGACCGCATTCTTTCTGAGAATATTCCTGTTGTAAGCAGTGATAATTATCAAGGTGGTTTTCTGGCAACAGAATATTTGTATGATAAGGGTGCAAGACATATTGTTCATATTAATAGTTTGAGAGCTGATGAGGCACCTTATTCTTATGAACGCCGACAAGGCTATATTGATTTTTTGACGACAAAAGCATTATCGCCATCGATTTTTGAAGTAGATTATGAATTATCATTTGATGTTAAAAAAAATATTTTAATAGGTATCTTAGAATTAAATAAGGCAATTGATGCAATGTTTATTGCGGATGACTTAACAGCACTTTTAACGAGACAGGTTTGTCAAATGCTGAATAGGGATGTTAATATTATTGGTTATGACGGCTCTGAACTGATAATAAAATATTATCCAGACTTGGCAACGATCCAACAGCCGATTGAAGAGATGTCATCAGAGGCTGTCAAATTATTAATTCGTGAAATTAACCAAGACTTCACTAGTCAAGGTGTAAAGGTCAAGTGTCCGGTTCAGCTGTTGGCTAATAGATAAAAGTATCGGATAACAATTGTCAAAGGGTTGACAATTGTTATCCGATGTTTTATATTAGTTTTAGAAAACGTTTTCTAAAACTAATAAATGTATATTTATCAAATGTTTTGGGTTTTTTTATAATAACTTTATAATTATTAAGTCAATTTATTCACGCCCAAAATTGTCAAAGCTTTAACAAAAAGGAGAGAAAACATGGATATTTTATTTGCATTAATTCCTTCAATTTTATGGGGAACCTACTCATTGGTGATTCCAAAATTCGGGGGCAATACAGGGCAACAAACACTGGGTGTAACACTGGGTGCTTTACTTTTCGCGATAATTACTTTTCCGTTTACACCTCATAATTACACAGGCTTAAATTTTACGGTCAGCTTTGTTTCAGGAATTGTTTGGGCAATTGGCTGTTTATATCAAATGAAAGCGTTTAAATCAGTTGGCGTTTCGAGAACCATTCCAATTACAACTGGCATGCAGCTAGTCGGTACTAGCCTAATGGGTGTATTATTCTTTGGTGAGTGGGGGACAGCAACAGCTTTAGCCATCGGGATTTCAGCACTTGTTTTATTGATTATTGGAATTACATTTACTGCCTATTCAGAAGCGAGCGAGGAAAGCTCAAACTTGTCCAAAGGAATTATCATTATTCTAATTTCATCAGTGGCAATCATTGCTAATGTTATGCTGATTCGCTTTTTCAATATTAATAGCTTTGATGCAATTTTGCCACAATCGCTAGGCATGGTTTGTGGCGCGTTATTAATTACGATGAAGGATGAAAATCGTTTTTCTAAAAAAACGACTCAATTGATGATACCTGGGCTTTTGTGGGCATTAGGTAATTTGATTATGCTTTACTCAAATAATAATTTTGGTGTTGCAGTTGGTTTTTCACTTTCACAGCTTGGCTTAGTGATTTCAACTATCGGTGGAATTGTTTTACTTGGTGAAGAAAAAACGGTTAAGGAAAAACGATCAATTATTATTGGTTTAGCATTTGTGTTTGCAGGTGTAATTTGTATCGGAATTTCAAAAAGCTTTTAATAAATAAAATGGAGGACTCTATTATGCAAAGTAATTTAGAACGTGCAATTCAGTTTACAGAAGAAAATAAAGGGAATTTTGAGACGCGTTATCGCCTAAATTTTCACTTAATGCCACCTTTGGGCTGGGTCAATGATCCAAATGGCTTAATTTATTATCAGGGTGAGTATCATGCTTTTTATCAGCATCATCCTTATGATAAGGATTGGGGGCCTATGCATTGGGGACATGCTAAAAGTAAGGATATGGTTCATTGGGAGCATTTACCAATCGCTCTTGCGCCAGGTGACGAATGTGACAAGGGAGGGTGTTACTCAGGAAGTGCTGTTGATAATAATGGAGAATTGACATTAATTTATACCGGGCATCTTTTTGATGACCCGACCAACCGTGATCCATTTTCACCAGATTTCCATCAAAATCAAAATATTGCAACAAGTACAGACGGTATTCATTTTACTAAATTAGCAAGTAATCCGGTGATTTCGGTACCACCTCGTGATAATACGCAAAATTTCCGTGATCCAAAGGTGTGGTTTAAAGATGGTGCTTGGTTTATGGTGGTCGGCAGTACTGCAAAAGATGGTGAAATTGGGCGTACCCTTATTTATCGCTCTGCTGATTTACGTGCATGGGATTATGTCGGCGTTTTAGCAGCTTCAGATGGCAAACTAGGTAGTATGTGGGAATGTCCGGACTTCTTTGAGTTAGATGGCTATGCCGTCCAATTATTTTCACCAGTTGGTATGGAGGCTTCAGGCGATAAATATAAAAATGTATTCCAAACAGGCTCGATTATTGGAAAATATGATTACGCAACCAACGATTTCCAGCATGGCGAATTTGAAGAGCTTGATCGTGGGCATGATTTTTATGCGATTCAAACCTTTGAAGCATCATCTGGTCGTCGCGTTGGTATTGGGTGGATGAATATGTGGCAAACACCGATGCCGGAAAAGGATGATAATTGGGCGGGCGCCTTTACTGTACCTCGAGAGCTACATATTGTTGAAAATAGAGTAAGAATGACGCCAGTGATTGAACTAGAAGGCTTACGGCAAGAGCGGTTAATTGATGATACGCCTGTATTGATTGAGGGAACTGAAAAAATCATTGGTCTAAAAGAAAATTCTACCGAATTTTTAGTTAAGGCCAAGCTAGCTAATGACGCTGATTTAAAATTTGGCTTTGAATTAAAGGATGAATCAGGTATCGTTGCCGAATTTTATTATGATCGAGCTGCTGGGAAACTAATTTTTATCCGCCAAGGAGAAGATGGCGAACGTGCTTGTGCGGTTGCAAGCTTATCCGAAATTGAATTACAAATTTTCATTGATAAATCCTCAGTAGAGATTTTTGTTAATCATGGTATGGAAACATTTACTAGTCGTATCTATCCTAAATCACCGCTTCAAATTTATTTATCCAGTACGATTAAGACAGAAGTATCAATAACTGCTTATCAGCTAGAGAAGGTTTTAGATTAAAAAATAGCGTTAAAAAATATTTGAAGAAGTAATGAATATTGTATAAGCAAAAGAAGGTGGTAAACTGTCTCGTCAAAACAAGTCGTTTCAGCTTTTTAGACAATCTAGCTTCACCGGCTTGAAAGTAGCGGCATAAGCTGAAAAAATCATTCGTAGCAACAATTGGACTAAAATTTTAAAGCGCTCCTAGGTCGCTTATAACGGACTACTATTTTAAAACATTATCTGTAGCTCTACAAGCATGTATGCAACTTTGTTCGTACAAAGTTGCATACAGTTCCCGAAGGACTTTGGTTAAAGTAGAGGGGGCCTGCAAAATCGAAGATTTAGAAGGAACTTGCAAAGTGCGTGCCATCAATTTATCTATTTTCCTATGGCATTGAAGTTATCGCTTTAGCGACTTACGAAAAAAGCTAGTGGCAACGTGCCTTAGCGAATTTTCCGCTTAGACGTTGACTAGTCGTTGTCGCATTGTTCCCCGTGAATTACAAACATTACGAAAAGAGTAAGGATTTCTGTCCCAGCCTCTTCAGAATATAGACCAATGCCCGAAAGATAATCGAGTGTTTGCCTATATTATTTGGCAGCACATTTTGTGCTGCTTTTTGTGTTACTCAAGATTACTTTGAATGTTGTCGTTTTATTCCAAATTAGGCCTATAAAAAATGGACCGAAATATTTGTCAGTCCAATTTATTGTAGAGCTAAAAAAGACAAAGTATACTTTGTTTTTTTTGGACTCCTAATCGCAGGATAAGCTTTATAAAAAAATCGAGCTTGGACAGATTACTAAAGTATTTTTAGTGAAAATATGTTAGTGGTAATGAAAGCAAAATTTTTTCATGCAAAATTATCAATTCTGCTATAGATTAATGTTTCAAATTCTTCAAAGGTTTTGCAACCCCTAACCTCTTGGATCGTTGTGTGATTATTAAATAGTGAAATTAAAGATTCATATAATACTCTAAAGGTTTGTTTATCAGCTTTATTAATAGCTAGTAGTAAAACTAAATGCACCGTATTTTTCCCCCAATGAAACCCTTGCTTTGAAATAGCCACGCTAACGCTTGTCTTAATCGCATCCATTTGTATTGAGTGTGGAATTGCAATATTTTGAAAGGCCGTAGTTGCAGCCTCTTCACGACGATAGACCTGTTTTTCAAAGTTTGAATCTACATAATCCTTTACAACTAATTTATCGCATAAAAAGGTTAAAATTTGGTTTTTGCTTTTCATTTTGGGATTTGCTACAAACAGTTCCTTTTCAAAATATATATTGAAATATTCTTTTAATTTATAATTTTTATAGCATTTTTGATTTTCTGAAATAGTTTCCTGAATCATTTCGTATTGATTGTGGATATTGAATGGTGAAATACTGACAATCATGTTTTTATTTGCTGATACAGCAGGAATTGTCGTAAAAATCAGGACATAATCTGATAAATTGTATTCTGCTTCAAATACATGTAACTCTTTTTCTGAATGCACACTGCGGACAATATTGATTTGATTTCCAAAATCAAGCATTAAGGTATTAAGCAAATTAGTACTGATTGAATGATAATCTGGGCATAGTAAGACAGCAGGAATTTTTGATTTATTTTTGTGTTGGCGTTCAATCTCGGCACCGATATGCATTGCTAAGAATGCAGTTTCATCTTCACTAATAAATAGATTATTACTATCCATCAAATCTAAGCTAATGTAAATTGCCATGTCAAAAATGATTGGACTGTTGTTTTTAATTTGTGCCGCCATTGGATTGCTGGTACATTTTTGATTTTTAGCACGAAAGAGCAAGCCTTTAAGATGGAGCGCAAATGGCAAAATAAAATCATCACTGGATAAATCAATCATATATAATGCATTTATTCTTTCGGTGTAGTGGTTTGTTAATTCTATGATTTCGGGACCGACAAGCTCTATTACGTCCTGTTTAGAATTTGTTAATGAATAATTAGCATTGGCACGGAATAGAATATATAGCTCCGTTTGCTCGTACGAGTTAAATATTATATTGAATATATTTTCAATAGAAGTATAAAGATCAGTCAATAATTCCTGTTCATTCTCGTTAAGTGCCGACATAGTATACTCTGTCGATTCTAAAGAGTTTCCTTGCTTTTTTCGATTAATCATAATTACTAAATGGAACAATAAATTAGAGGATGCGAAATCGTTCAAATAATAATTATGTTTTTTAAAGGTTTCTATTATGATGCCATATAATGTGTCTGTATCAAAGCTTGGAAATGCTTGTTTAACTTGCGTAATGTCTGTGAAATTGTCTCCGGATTCCTCATTGATGACATAACTGATTAATTTACGCTTATCCTTTTCACTGCCAATAATTTTGACTCTATCATTTTCTGAAATGAATTGGATATTATATGCTTTATACATATTATTCATTTTTAAAATAACAGATTTCATTGTTGAATAACTGATACATAGATATTCACAGAGATCAAATAAATGTAGCTCAATAGACGGATTTAATATTAATCGTTTAATAATATAGAAGGATCTTTCCTCATTTGTCTGTGGAATTTGGTCAGGCTCGTCTTCTAATAATGATGATATATGTGAATTATTATTGATTTGGTAACCACTTCTAGAGGAAATGATAATTTTATTATTAGCTGTAGAGTTAATTAACGCCACATAATTTTTAACAGTTCTGGTTGAGACACCTAATGCATTTGCTAACTCATTACTTGTTACAATTCTGTTTTCTGAGGATAAATATTGTAATAGTTTTTGATGCTTTTCATTCATTGACCTTGATGCCTCCTCTTCTATTATTAGCTTAACTATAGTAATAAAGTAATAGGTGGTCAAGCTTAATAATTGCCCTTCAAAGTGCAATTATTAAGCTTTTTATTTTCACTTTAGTGTGCAAAAATATTTCGTCATATTTACCCATTAAAGTGCAAAAGATTGGTTGAGAGGATATGCTATGACAGGTATATTTTAGTTAACACAAGGGAGGAATCAAATATGTCAAATTTAAAAATTTTATTATGTTGTGGCGCAGGCATGTCAAGTGGCTTTTTGGCAAGCAGTGCAAGAAAAGCGGCTAAAAAAAGAAAATTAAGTGTGAGCATTGAAGCAAGAAGCTATTCGGAGGTTAATGATTTTTTAAGCTCGATTAGTATTTTGATGATTGGTCCTCATTATGCGAGCGAATTATCCAAATATGAGGCGCAGGCAAAGCCTTATGGTGTGCCGGTAGTGGTTATTCCACAGGATATTTATGCTCAGCTAGATGGTGACAGATTATTGGATACTGCACTAGAAACATTAGAAAAATAATAAAATTAGAAAGGATTTATTTATGAAAAGATTTATGGATTGGTTAACAAATTCATTTGCACCGTCAATGAACAATCTTTTTTCAAAGCCTTGGTTGGCGGCGCTCTCAAGTAGTATGCAAAAAATTATTCCTTTTATTTTAACAGGCTCTTTGATTTATTTCTATAATGTATTTGTTTCATTTTTTCCGCAATTACCGGATTTATCACCAATTGTTAATTTTAGTTTTGGCCTAATTTCGTTGATTGTTGCATTTATGATGGCTAATCAGTGTATGGAGAAGCTGAATCATCCGTTTTATATTACCAATGCTGGTCTTGCAGCAATTTGTGTTTTGATAATGACCGTTATACCTCAGGGAGAAAATGCAGATAGCTTATCCGCTTTTTTAGGTAATTTAGGACCATCAGGGATTGCTGTAGGGATGGTCGTAGGCCTCTTTGTTTCAGTTGTCTTTCATTTATGGGGAAAGCTCAATTTTATGAAGGAAAGTAGTGTTCCTGATTTTGTAACGGGCTGGATTAATACAATTATTCCAAATTTAATTGTATTAGGAATAACGATGATCCTAGTGAACGTTTTAAAAATTAATATGTTTGAAGTTATTTTATCAGTATTTAAACCAGTAGCAGCAATTGGTCAGACTTTACCTGGATTTATCCTAATCTGTTTTATTCCCGCATTCTTTTATACCATGGGAATCTCTAGCTGGTTATTTGGAGCCGTTACAACGCCTATTTTTATGGCGGGTATTCAAGCAAATATTGAAGCGGTTGAGGCTGGCGGTGTCGCTCAAAATATTGTTACAAGTGAATCAGTATTTACCTTAGCGTTTATTACAATGGGTGGTATGTGTGCAACCCTAGGCTTGAATTTATTAATGTGCTTCTCTAAATCTAAGCAATTAAAGACGTTGGGGCGTGTATTTCTGGCACCATCAATTTTTAACATTAATGAGCCAGTAATGTTTGGGGCACCTGTTGTTTTTAATCCGTTACTAATGCTTCCAGCTTGGATTAATTCAATTGTAGGAGCGATTTATGTTTGGGTGCTGATGAGCACAGGCCTATTAAATATTCCTTCAAAAATGATTCAGGTTGGTCAGGTACCGGCACCTATTTCAAGTGTAATGGTTACACAAGATATTAGAGCAGTGATTTGGTGGGTAATTTTGTTTGTGATTTATCTAGTTATCTGGTATCCGTTTTTTAAGGCGTTTGAAAAAGAAAAGCTAGCTGAAGAAATACCAACAGTATAATATTGAGAATTTATAATGAAAAGAGGGCAAACATATATGATTGAACAAGAAGAAAATGAATTGATATCAGTCGCAATGGAAATTATTATTCATGCGGGTGACGCTAGAAGCTTGCTCACAGAAGCCTTAAAGTTAGCGAAGCAATTTGATTTTGAAGCCTGTGAAGCAAAAATGCGAGCAGCTGAGAAGAATATTGTTTTAGCCCATAAAGCTCAAACCTCAGTAATTCAGAAAGAGGCGAGTGGACATAGCTTTGAAGTTTCATTGCTCTTCATTCATGCACAGGATACTTTAATGACAATTAATTCTGAAATGCGGATGGCAAAAGAAATGATAGATATTTTAAAAATAATGAAAGGAGGAATTTAAGCTAATATGAAAAAAAAATTTCCTAAAAATTTTTTGTGGGGTGCTGCGACTAGTGCTTATCAAGTAGAGGGTGCAGCTTATTCAGATGGGAAAAAAGCATCACAGCAAGATATTATCAATGAAAAAAGTTATCAAGAAAAAGGGTTTGCAACAGCAGCTATTGCTAGTGATCATTATCATCATTATAAGGAAGATGTTGCCCTAATGAAGGAGATGGGCTTTACAGCTTATCGCTTTTCAATTGCATGGTCACGGATTTTCCCAGAGGGTGTCGGAGAAGTTAATGCTAAAGGCATACAATTTTATCATGATTTAATTGATGAGCTTTTGAAAAATGGGATTGAACCGATTGTAACACTTTATCATTATGATTTGCCGTGGGCACTGGTTGAAAAATATAATGGTTGGCTTGATAGACAGATTGTAGCCGATTTTGAATATTTTGCCAGCTATGTTATCAATGCGTTTAAGGATAAGGTTAAGTATTGGACCACGATTAATGAACAAAGTATTATTGTTCAATATTGGACCCAAAAATGCTTTATTCCAGAAGAATTGCAAGCCAATAATCAATTACGTTATCAAATCAATCATCATATGAACCTTGCGCATGCTATTGCATGTAAATTAGTCCATGAGCTTGTTCCAAATGGGGTGGTTGGCGCTGCACTTGGCTATGCGCCGGTTTATCCTTTAACCTCTAAACCAGAGGATGTTATGGCGGCACAAAATGCTCATGATTTACGAAATGCTTATTACCTAGATATTTATTTTAAAGGTATTTATACGAAATCAGCGATGATTTACTTAGAGGAAAATGGTCTTGCGCCAGTAATTGAAGCTGGTGATATGGCATTAATTAAAGAAGGCTATTCTGATTTCCTTGCCTTGAATTATTATGCAAGTGAGTGTGCTAAGGCTTGTCCCAAAGATGCTGGTAAAGCGATTAGGTATAGCGGTGTTAATTTATCAGGTAAAAAAGGAGAAATTTCCGGCTTTGAAACACATCCAGGATTTTATGAAATGTGCAAAAACCCTAATTTAGATACTACGGATTGGGATTGGGCGATTGATCCAATTGGCTTGGAGTATTTATTTAGAGATATTTATACTAGGTATAATAAACCATTAATGATTACAGAAAATGGCTTGGGTGCTTTTGATGAATTAACTGAGGATAATAAAATACATGATGACTATCGGATTGATTATTTAAGAAGTCATGTTATAGCAATGCAGCGTGCAATTGATTATGGCGTTGAAGTTTTAGCTTATTGTCCGTGGTCTGCTATTGATTTACTATCGACAAGTAATGGTGTTAAAAAGCGTTATGGATTTATTTATGTTGATCGAACAGACGATGATCCAAAAGCGTGTAAGAGAATAAGAAAGGATTCATTTTTCTGGTATCAAAATGTTATTAAATCAAATGGTAGTGAGTTAAATTAAATGGTTAGCAAAGGAGTATTAGATGACAATAAATAGTTTTCCGAAAGATTTTTTATGGGGAGGTGCAGTTGCAGCTTGTCAAATTGAAGGCGCTTATGATATCGATGGTAGAGGCTTATCAACCTCAGACATCCATGCCTATGATCCTGAAATCAATCGCAGCAATATTGAAAAAGAAGGCGGTGGCACTCTGCTAGGGATTAAGCGTGCTATAGCAGATAGTGAAAGCTATTATCCAAAACGCTACGGTATTGATTTTTATCATACTTATAAGGAAGATTTAGCCTTGATGAAGGAAATGGGATTTAATTCTTTTAGGACGAGTATTTCATGGTCACGTATTTTTCCAAAGGGTGACGAGTCCTCTCCGAATGAAGCAGGACTTTTATTTTATGACAATTTAATTGAGGAAATCATTGAAAATGGCATGGAGCCAGTCATGACAATGAGTCATTATGATATGCCACTTCATTTAGTAACTGAATATGGGGGCTTCGCGAATCGAAAGGTAATTGATTTCTTCGTGAAATATGCGAAGGTGTTATTAGAACGCTATAAAGGTAAGGTAAAATATTGGATTATCTGTAATCAGGTTAATCTTGTACCAGTTGTTCAATTTGGAAGTTTGGGTATTTATGATGATCAAGCTGAAAATATGGAAGCACTAATGTATCAAGCGGTTCATAATCAATTTGTTGCAGGCGCAAAAGTTGTTGAACTAGGTAGACAGATTGATCCAGATGCTCAGCTAGGAACCATGGTTGCTGATGGCACATTCTACCCAGCAACCTGTAAGCCAGAAGATGTTGTATTAACTATGAAAAAAAATCGAATGCAATATTATTTTACAGATGTTCAATTACGTGGAAAATATCCACAATTTGCACTTCGTTACTTTGAGGAAAATAATATTGAGCTACCAATTGAAGCGGGAGATTTGTCGCTTCTTCAAAATAATACAATGGATTTCTTAGCAATTTCTTACTATTACAGTAGGATTGTTGATTCAACTAAAAATGCCATGGCACCCTTTGAAGGGGAGCAAAACCCATATTTAAAGCCTACTCCGTGGGAATGGCGTGCTGATCCACTAGGATTTTATAACTGTTTATCCCAATACTGGGATAGATACGAGGTACCACTAATGATTGCAGAAAATGGTTTGGGTGCAATAGATACAGTTGAGGCAGATGGTCAAATTCACGACGAATATCGAATCGAGTATTTGAGGCAGCACATTGAGCAGCTCAAGGAATGTGTCAAGGATGGCGTAGATATTTTGGCCTATTTAAGCTGGGGACCGATTGACATTGTTAGCTCATCGAGCGCTGAAATGACGAAACGATATGGCTACATATATGTCGATTTGGATGATTTTGGAAAAGGCAGTGGCAAACGCTTAAGAAAGGATTCCTTTTATTGGTATCAAAAGGTTATTGAATCTAACGGTGAGACATTATAATGCTAGCTTGTTAGACGTAAAGTAACTATTCAAAATAATTCGTAACAGCGCTTGAACAGTATTCTACGACGATAATTTAACTCCATTGGATAATTACTATCTAATGGAGTTAAATTATTTTATAGATAATAAAAAGAGAAATGCTGACATGTATGGCATTTCTCTTATAAAATTTGAATACGGGTTACTTATTAAGCCACTTGCCGAGTTTGTGAAATACAATTAAAAAGGGTTTTGAGATATTAGGTCTTTTAAAGGTCTTTTTATTGATCTATTGTATTCATGAAAGTGAGGTATTATCCTGATTTCATCAGATACTTGAAACTTCTAAAGTGTGTTGATAAGTTTTTGTGATTTGTGAAATATTAATGTGTATCCCATCCACTTTGAGAGTGCATATTCTTTCAAAAAATGAGCAATTAATTTTTTTTTATTACTTACAACAAGAAATCTAATTCTGATAAAATAGTCTGCTATAGTATATTCTATTGTCCTGTATATATCTTATGAATTTTAATTTAAAATCTTTTTTATACTATAAAAATAATTATATTCCTTCGACGAACATGCCGCGCCGTATTTGAAAATAAAAAATAGTTTACCAAATACCCTTTTGGCAAAATCATATGGCAGGCTATGAATGTAATTAAGATCGAATAGGCACTTTTTAAAGTAATTAAGGTGGTATATAAACAATAAAGGAGAATATATAACTTTAAAAACTTATGTAATTGGAAATTTTAAAGGTGGGGGTGGAAAATCAACCGTTGAACAAGTGCTAATCAATCTACATTTAGAGAATATATTGGTTATTTAGTTAATATAATAATCTGAATGAGTTATAATTTAATTATAGATATTTTATTACTTGTGCATTTATTAAAATTTATAAATTCTCATTATTGGATTAGAAATACAAAATAAATTTTTGAAAATCAGAAGGGAAAATGGATGGATTTAAATAATTTTAAATGGACTAGAAGTCCCCGAAATTTTGTAGTGACAAATGAAACCGTTGAAATAATAACTAAATCACAAACTGATTTATGGCAAAATACTTATTATCATTTTCAAAATGATAATGCACCAGTATTTCAAATGGAAACAAATGAGCAATTTTTTAGTTTTGTTGTAAAAACGTCATTTGATACTTCACATCGATTTGATCAATGCGGGATTGTCATGTATCTGGATAGTAATAATTGGCTAAAGGCTTCCATCGAGTACGAGAATGAAAACTATCAGCATTTAGGAAGTGTTGTAACCAATTTGGGCTATTCAGACTGGGCAACTACAGTTATTGACGCTTCGATTAAAAGTATTTGGTATCGCTTAAGCCGTAGAGAAGATGATTACCGTATAGAGTGCTCATACGATGGTGTAAATTTTGAACAAATGCGAGTATGTCATATGCATAGAGGACAAGATACAGTTCGATTTGGGATTTATGCCTGCTCACCTGAAGTTTCTTCGTTTAAAGCCACCTTTAGTAATATTGATTTAATTGAATGCCAATGGGCGGCGCATAATGGCCAATTACCAGATTAGGTATGACTTTTTATAAAATCGATTGGTTTTTATCCAACTATAAATATAATGAAACGCTTAAGGAATGATTAGGTGAATTTTGAACAATTATTGTATGCTGAAGTATAGGCACAGCATAATTCTATGCAAAAAGCAAACGCAGCGGATGTCCTTCACATTACTGACAGAACAAATAATAGCCTGATAGTGGGACATTTGGCAACGATAAACCTCTAAAATAGGCGGTGTTCCTCAATGATCCTTTATAAACTCAAAAATTATCGAAGTCTTCCTGAAAGAAAAAAGGAGAGTTCGATTTTTTTTTAAAGTTCTACTTCTTCTTTTAAGCGTTTATTTTCTTTTTTTGAGTTACTTCATTTCTACGAACGAATTCATGAATTTCCCTTCTAGTAAAGATATGTTTTTCATGCTTTTTATATCCTTGAATCCATTGACAGGTGGATTCAAGGATAGACTTCCATTTTTTTGAAATAGTCGAGACGATTATCCCCTTCATTAACAAGAATAAACAGCTTGTCGTTTGAATTATTGTGTGAATGATTTGCGTTTCATAGTAATTCCCCCTCAAATTCCCTTAACTTGATGTCTACTGTAGTATAATCCGTCCAACGATCTCTTATAAAAGTTGTCTAGTTGTCTGTTGACAATCCAATTGGCTGGATAGAAGTGGTGAGTTTAATCAAACTAAAGATGCCCATAATTTATTTAAAAATCTATAAAATGTGATAAATTTATTTTTTAAATATTACTAGATACAATACCCTTAGATAGTATAATAATATTTTTTTAAGGCCAAATACTTCATTTGACAGTAATAAAAAGTATTAGAATACCAATGCTTCATTGATATTTTTGGACTAATTGTTAACTACTACCTACCAAAATTGATTATCCTAAAAATAGTATTTCAGAAATATTACTCTATTTTATTTTCAATATTATAATTCAAATATTTTGACTATCTAATTTCTTCATATATTAACTTTTGTTAACAAAAAACAGTAGTATAAGTTTTTCTAATATTTAAATTAATTAATTTAATTTTACTTATTATATTTTTAGCACAATAATCTAAAGTAGACATCTTTTTTAAAAAATATATATTAGTAAAAGGAGATTAATAAATGAAAATAGCTATTGTTGGTGCTGGAGCCATGGGAAGTATGATTGCAGCATATCTTAAAAAAGGTGGTGCCGAGGTGTCATTAATCGCACCATTAAAAGGTAATCATGCAATGACTATTAAACAAAAAGGATTAAATATAATATCTCACAATGAATCTGAAATAGTTCCTATTGATGTTGTCACTTCGTATAAGAATTTACCTACTATGGATTATGTCATAATCTTAGTTAAAGGTACTGTAACCAATAACGTACTAAAGGATATTCAACCAATAGTTGGTACGTATACATTTATTTGTACATTACAAAATGGACTTGGTAATGAGGAACTTATTGCTCACCAATATGGAGAAGAACGGACACTATATGGTTGCTTGAATATGTCAAGCGTTATTCAGCAAGCTGGCGTTATTGCTGGTGAATTGTTTGAGGGAGTAAATATATATCTCGGAAGCATAACAAAAAAAAGATTACAACAGGAAGCTTGCGAAGTTTTAGCTGCTTGTTTTGAAAACGGTGGCGTTCGTACTTCATTTGATGAGAAACAAATTGATCTCAACATTTGGAACAAGTTAATGATGAATATTGTTATTAATGCTCCGCTAGCATTATTGAGAATTCAAGTCGGAGAAGCTTGTCGTGATGAGAAATTTATTAAATTAGCCAAACATTTGGTTGAAGAAACGATAAAAATTGCTTACGCGAAAAATATATGTGAATTAGATAAGAAAAATTTTTTCGAAAAAACTTTACCTTCTGTTGCAGAAACTGCTAAAAATCATTTTCCATCGATGGCTCAAGATATGATAATCCATAGAAATCAAACCGAAATAGAAAATTTAAATGGCGCAATTTCTAGATTGGGTAAAGAATTCAATATTCCTACTCCTTATAACGATACAATAACGATGTTAGTTAAAATTTACGAAAATCATTATGATAAACAGTATATTTAATTAATTTTTAATTAAATTATTACTAGTGGTGTTTAATGATTTATAAAAAAGATACTGTAACATATGTGCTTATTTAACTGGAGAATTAGTATGAAAATCTTAGGAATAACAGGTGCTGTTATACTTATAATATATGCTATCGTACTGCTATACATTACTCGGTATGAAGAGAAATGAAAAAGATTAAATTAATTCATCTTTTTTTAATACAATAAAATCGATAAACTTTTTACTTGCTATAGGCAAAGCATCTTTATCTTTGTAGCCTATGGCTATTTTTCTCATAATCGGTTCGGTTATTGGAATAGATACAATATCTGCTTTGGCATTTTCAACCATTAATTTGGCTAAAATACTAATTCCCAATCCCGCTTCAACCATTTTCATAATGGCATAGTCATCATGCAATGTATACTTTATGTTAGGTGTCAGTTCGTATTTTTGGAAAGCGTTCAAGGGTTCGTTATAATGTCCTTCTTCTAATAATATAAATGGCTCTTTACTTATTTGAAACAAATCTACTTGTGGTAGAGTGGCTAGTTGGTGCTTTTTGGGTAAAACCGCCAACATTTCGCCACTTTTAATGGAGACTGTTTCCAATTTAGTTACTGCATTGGGTGTAATAAAACCAAAGTCAACTGTTCCCTCTTTTATCCATTGCTGAATAGAAGAATAATCCCCTTGATAAAGAATGAATTGAACTTTTGGAAAATCAATTTGAAATTCTCTTATTAACTCTGGTAGCCAATACGCAGTCACACTAGCTATGGCACCAATACGAATCGTTCCTGTTCCTAGTCCTTTTATTTCATTAACTTTTTCTTTCATAATTTGAAATTGAACAATGCTTCTTTCGATATAAGGATATAACTCTTTTCCTTCTTTCGTTAATTCTACACCTGCTCTTGAACGGCTTAAAAGTTTTATTGATAATTCATTTTCTAAGGAAGAAATTGTTTGACTTAGTGACGATTGCGTGTATCCGAGAATATTGGCTGCCTTAGTAAAACTACCAATTTCAACAATTTTTTGCAAAATAATATAAGGATTCATTATATCCATCACTCTTTCTAATATTGTAATTAAAAATATTAATTTAACTTATTGATAAGAAGATTATATAATAAAAATGGAAGAAAAAAAACTTAAGAATATAGGTGATCATAATGTCATACGAATCAGTCAAACAATTTTTAATTAAACATGAGCTAGGCGATCAAATACAAGTAAATGAACATATTGGAGATACTGTAGAGCATGCTGCACAAGTTATTGGCTGTGAACCTGCTCAAATTGCTAAAACAATGTCATTTCTTCAAAAAGAAAAGCCAATATTAATCGTTATGGCTGGAGATGCTAAAGTGAATAATCGCAAATATAAAGATGCCTTTCAACAAAAGGCAAAAATGATTCCTGGATCACAAGTGGAGGATTTAATTGGGCATGTCCCAGGTGCTGTTTGTCCATTTGCTATCAAAAATGGTGTAGAAATTTTCTTAGATGTTTCCTTGAAACGATTTAGTACCATCTATACTGCTGGTGGTAGCTTAAATAGTACTGTGCAGTTAACACTACCAGAGCTTGAAGAACTCACGGACTATACAAAATGGGTCGACACCTGTACAGGTTGGTATGTGAATCAAGAATAATAAAAATAAAATCATCTAAAAAAATAATGACTTGCTGAATTAAGAAAATTATTTTTGAATAGATAAAAATAATCGAGGGTATGTTTATGAACAGTAATAAAGCAACTTTTTTAATGGTTACTGTGTCTTTAGCTTGGGGTATGTCTTATTTATTAATGAAAATTGGCCTCTCTGGCATAGAACCATTCAATCTAATTGGGTTACGATTTGGTATTGCTTTTATAGCAATGATTCTATTATCATGGAAAAAATTTATTAGAATAAATAAACCAACAATTAAATACGGCTTACTCATGGGTGGCTTATTATTTTTGATATTCTCCTCTTTAGTAATTGGTGTAAAGTACACACCCGCATCAACTGCTGGTTTTTTAGCTAGTACAACTGTCGTATTTGTACCAATCATTGAAAGTATTGTAAATCGAAAAAAACCAAGTAATTCGATATTCATTAGCATTTTTATGAGTACTGTAGGTTTATATTTATTAACTGCCAATGGAAACTCTTTACATTTAGGAAAAGGGGCTTTCCTTTGCATACTAACTGCAATTTTGTATGCATCCTATATCATTATTTTGGATTTTCTTGCTTGTAAAAAAGAAATTGATTTATTTTTGGTTAGTATTATTCAACTAGGTGTTACTTCACTTATGGGATGGGGATTTTCAACTGTTTTTGAAAGACCTTCGCTCCCAAACAATTCTAGTCAATGGCTAGCAATTTTAGCCTTAGGAATCTTTTGCAGTGCTTATGGGTTTGTGGTGCAACCAATGTCTCAAAAATATTTATCTGCAGTAAAAATTGGATTAATTTTTTCTCTGGAACCTGTTTTTTCTGCATTACTTTCATTTCTTTTTATCCATGAAGTATTGGAAATTAGAGGTTATTTTGGTGCATTGTTAATATTAATATCTATACTATATGCTCAATTCTCATCTGGGAAGAAAACTTTTAAAGATCAAAACACTAAATTAGCAAAAGAAATTTATTAATAAAAATAGAAGCATTGGAGGAAATATTATGAAGGAGTTATTATTTCAACAAATTGATGTTTTTACAAAAAAATCTTTTAAAGGGAATCCTGTAGCAGTTATTCTTGAAGGTGATAATCTTTCGACAAAAGAGATGCAAACTATTGCAAACTGGATGAACCTTTCTGAAACAACTTTCATCTGTCGTTCAAGTGATCCAATGGCAGATTATAAGTTAAGGATATTTAGTACTCAAAGTGAGTTGCCTTTTGCTGGACATCCCACCATCGGTTCCGCATTTGCTTTTTATAATCAGAATAAAGAAAATCTAAAAAAAGACTATATCATTCAAGAATGTGGTCAAGGGTTAATAAAAATATATATCGAATCTGATAAGATATTTTTAACACTTCCAGAATATAAAATTAAAGAAATTCAACGTAACCAAATAGAACAGTTTTCAGAAGCTTTAGGCATTCCAGTTGAAAGTATTAAAGAACATGCCATTATCGATGTAGGGGCTGTATGGATAACTCTACAAATAACCAATGGACAAGAAGTTATCTCTTTGCGTCCGGATTTTAAAAAAATATCAGCACTTACTAAAGAAGTTACTGGTTTAACAATTTTTGGATTAAATGACTTAAATGATGAGAGCGATATGGAAGTTCGTTCTTTCGCGCCTAATGAAGGGGCAAATGAAGATCCAGTCTGTGGAAGCGGAAATGGATGCGTGGCAATTTTGGTCAAAAACAAAAAATTAATTTCAAACAAAAACTATGTTGCTAGTCAGGGAATATGTATGGGAAGGGATGGGAAAGTTGAAATAAAATATCAAGATGATGGTGAGATATTACTTGGTGGAGATGCCGTGACCTGCATTCAAGGTTTTTTAAAGTTGTAATAATTATCAAAAATTTTTTTGAGATTCACTAATTGATACTATGCCAATAATAATTATTTAATATTATAAAGAATTATCGGACAATTTTGAGTATTTTGTTGACAATTAATTTAACAATTTATAGTTTTATGAAGTATTTTCACTGATAAATTTTATTCTTTTTTGAAAGTAATAATATAAAAAAACAACTGATGATTTTGTCAGTTGTTTTTAAGTTATAGTTTGCTATTAATTATTGTCGTGCTTTTTATGAAATTTTTGGTGAGTATCATATTGTTGAAGTGAATGGTAAAGAAAGATTAACTGCTATTGAAAATCAATAGAGAAATGTTTAGAAAATGGTGTGATGAAAATTTAGCAGAAGCATTTAGAGAGATTAAATGACATCTAGTCTTTGTTCGTTTTTTGTTCGTTTTCATTTAAAAACTTATCTTTTTTTAAAATAAAAAACGCCTATAAATAAGCGTTTGTGGAATCTTTTTTAAGTTTATTTCGTGGATTTAAGCCACTTGCCGGGCTCGAACCGGCGACCCCCACCTTACCATGGTGGTGCTCTACCTAACTGAGCTAAAGCGGCGTACTATATAAATTTAATAAAAAAACTGGTAGCTGTCAATATAATTTTGATGCTTTTTTATTTTTCAGCCATTTATCGCAAAAATTAGACCACTTAACTCAGAAAGCTTTATTTTGATTTTAAAGCGGCTATGATAAGGGTGAGGTGAGAGAGAATGGCAATTATTGAAACAAGACAGTTAACCAAAAAATATGGTGAACAGCTTGCAGTTAATCAGCTTAATATTCAAATAAAATCAGGTAGTTTAACTGCCTATTTAGGTACAAATGGCGCTGGTAAATCGACAACAATTAGGATGTTAACAGGAACACTCCAACCAACTTCTGGCGAAATTCTTTATAATGGTAAGTTGAATCATTCATCCATCAAAATTGGTGTGGTCTTTCAAAATAGTGTCTTGGATGATGAATTGACCGTAATGGAAAATTTATTGCTCCGTGCTGAAATGTACCATCACGTTGACCAAAAACGCTTAGATGAATTAATCACAAAAATCGGAATTAATGAATATGCACAAAAGAAATATGGTCGCTTATCAGGGGGGATGCGGCGTAAGGTTGATATTGCAAGAGCATTGATTCATCAGCCTGAAATCTTATTTTTAGATGAACCAACTACTGGTCTTGATCTGCAATCGCGAAAAGAAATATGGCAGTTACTGAACGCTCTAAAGGAATCGGAAAATATTGGTATTTTACTCACAACGCATTATTTAGAAGAGGCTGAATATGCGGATAGTGTTTATATTTTGGAAAATGGGCAGCTACTTGAAGCAGGAACTGCGGAAAGCTTAAAGCGGAAGTATAGTACGCCAATGGTTTGGTTAAAGGTTAAAGATAAGACTAATTTAAAATTAAGCATTGATCAAAAGCAAATTGTGGGTGAGGACGATCGTGGAATTTGTATTAATGTAAAAAATATAATAGAAATGTTTGATTTATTTGAAGCAGAGCGCCATAACATTATTGATTTTACTTATCAGCCTATCGGCATGAATGAGGTTTTTTTAAAGGTAACGGGAAGGAATTTTAATCATGATAGCAATCGTTAAACGTAATTGTAAAATTTATTTTAATAATCGGACGAATGTATTATTTTCATTGCTTGGCTCATTGATTGTTTTTGCACTTTATGTGCTTTTTTTAAGAGAAAATACGATTTCTCAAGTTGAACAGCTGAAAAATGGTGCTCTGTTAATTGATATGTGGCTGCTTGGTGGCATTTTGGCAGTAACCGCCCTGACGACCTCTCTTTCGACTTTAGGTCAAATGATTCGTGATAAGGCACAAAACAAATTTATGGATTTTTCGATTACCGACACCGCTCCTTTTTCATTATTGGCAGGCTATTTTTTCAGTGCTGTTATTATTTCAGTGCTAATGCAGCTTGTTGTTTTCATAGTTTGCTTGGCGTATTTTGCCAAGCAGGAAGCATTGCTACTGTCTATAGATTTAATTATTAAGACATTTATTTTAATAATTCTAAGTGCATTAACAGCCACCTCTTTTAATTTAGTTCTTTTATCATTTGTTAAAAGTGAAGAAACTTTAAAAACGTTAGGTAGTATCTTTGGTGCTTTGTCCGGTTTTTTGTGTACGGCCTATGTTCCAGTTGGTAATTTTAGTGGTGCAGCTTTAACTATAATTAAGATTTTTCCAATGTCATACGCCTCATCAAGCTTTCGCCGAACATTGATGACACCAATTTTGAGTGATTTCTCTGTAGCACAAAGCGAAGCGTTAAAGAAAAGCTTGGGCGTGGGCTATCTTTGGCATAATCAGCTTTCAGGCGCTCATTTTGAACTATTTTTCTTAGGGTTGACGATTTTGGTTTCTTTAGTCATTATAGGGATATTAAGTCGTAAGATTTTACAGGTAACCTTAGCATAGTTTATTTTTAGAGGGAGCGCTTGACTTGAAAATATTCTTCAAAGAAAAAAATAATTTGGCTGAAATTCAGGTGACGATTGAAGCGAAAGAAAAAAATGTTGCAGTCGGTCATTTGATGGATTATCTAGCAGACTATAACCAAACGCTTGGCATTTATATTATTCAAATGGGTGGGAGAATTTATAAATTTCCTAAAAATGATATTATTTGGTGTGAGGTTTTTGGAGATTATACAACAATCCACCTAGCTAACGAGAAATATGTTTTCCGTAAGACCTTAAGTCAGCTTGAAATAGAATTACCAGAGCGCCAATTTGTTCGAGTTTCGAGAAGCACGTTAGTGAATATGGATTATATTATGAAAATAGAAAGTAGCTTCTCAGGAAATATGCAAGCCATCTTAAAGACAAATACTGCGGTTCAGATTAGTCGCAAGTATTGGAAAAATATTAAGCAGAGGATTTTAGCCGATGAATAAAATAACCAAATGGATTCAACCGATGATAACTGGCTTTGGTTTTGGTAGCTTTTTTCTCCTAGCTGTCGTTTTAGGGCAAGAAAATAGTTATCTGATTACGCGCTTTGATTTTTTGACCGTTTTATTTGCGAGTGCCTTATTTGGCCTATATTCAAAAGTATTTAAGTCCGAAAAAATAAGCTATTTACTAGCATTTGGTATTCATTTTATCTTAACCTTTATTACAGCTACAATCATGATTGCTTTAATAATGGATATTGACAGCTGGCTGATTTTTCTACATTTTTTATTAATTTTTGTGATTATTTATGCAGTGGTTTGGCTGGTTTTGCTTTTATTTGATAGGCGTGAAATTAAGCAGGTCAATCGTAAATTAAAAAGTCGGCATTGACATTTTAAGAAAAGATGAGGCAACAATAGCAATTTAAAAGTTAACTTCGTTATTTTAACTTTTTGAAAATTGTTATATGTTGTTTTGTCTTTTTTATTATTTTTATGATTAACCATTTGCCAATAACAGCATTTCAGCAGTTATTAATTAAATGCTATACTAATACAATAGTAGTTTGTTCTTTTGTTGTAATAAATTTAAGTTCAGTATATTACTATTCGTAATTATTAAACATAAAATAGTTTTATCTATGGAGGATAACTTAATGAAAAAATTAGTAATCGCAGAAAAACCCTCCGTTGCTAAAGATTTAGCAAGAGTTCTCGGTGCCAAGCAAGCGTCAAAATATTATTTTGAGGGCGATGATTATATTATTACATGGGCACTAGGGCACCTATTAACCTTAAGAATGCCTGAAGATTTAGATAAAAGCTGGCAGAAATGGGAGATGAATCCATTACCGATGCTACCATCAAAAATTGGGATTAAGCCGTTACCCAAAACGCGTGGTCAGCTCAAGGCAATCGGTGAATTAGCAAAGCGTAAGGATATTAGTGGCATTGTTATCGCAACCGATGCTGGACGCGAAGGAGAGCTAGTCGCTCGCTGGATTATTGAGTGGATTCGTTTTAATAAAAAAATAGAAAGGCTTTGGATTTCTTCACAGACTGATCGAGCAATTAAGGCAGGGTTTGCTAAGCTAGAGCCTGCTCAAAATTATCAACGCTTATATGATTCTGCGTTGGCCCGTAGTCAGGCTGACTGGTACATTGGACTGAATGTGACACGTGCATTAACAGTTAAATATAATGATAGTTTATCTGCTGGACGTGTCCAAACACCAACTTTGCAGCTTGTCCGCCAAAAAGAAGCAAAGATTGCCTCCTTTCGTGCACAAACCTTTTACGAGCCTAAATTAATTGTTCAGGGTAAGGAAGGTAAATATCAAGGCAATCCATTTAAGTCACAAGTAGAAGTCGAAAGCTTAATTAAGCAAATCACTGAAAAAGGTCAGGTTGAAATTAGTGAAACACAGCTCAAAACGGAATCCGCACCATTGCCTTATGATTTGACTGAGCTACAGCGTGTAGCCAATGAAAAATATGGCTTTTCAGCTAAAAAAACCTTATCGCTTGTTCAAACATTATATGAGTTTCATAAAATTGTTTCTTACCCTAGAACGGATAGTAAGTATTTACCAAGTGATTTGCGAGCTGAGCTGAAGGAACATTTGTTGGCGTTACGCCAAGTGATTGATCTTCGTGAAATTATTAAAAGCGGTGCAAAGGTGATTCAACAAGCAGTTTTTAATGATAGTAAGGTTAGTGACCATTACGCATTGATTCCAACAGAAAAAGCTCCGAATTTAGCCAAGCTTAGCAATGATGAGCATAAAATCTACTTCTTAATTGTGAACCGTTTTGTTGGTTTATTTTTACCAAAATTTAAAAAAGAGGTACAAAAAATAACGGTTACTTTTCCAGAGGCTACTTTTATCTTTCATCAAGAAAAAATTCTCGAAGCGGGCTTTAAACAAGAGCAGCAGATTGAGAAAAGTATTGATTGGCATCAAATTAAGCAAATTGCGCCACAGTTTTCAATTAAGCAAACGACCACAACCCCACCAAATCCCTTATCTGAAGGTAAGCTATTACAGCAAATGGAAAAATATGGGCTTGGTACGCCTGCGACACGAGCTGAAATTATTGAAAAGATTATTTCAAGTGGTTATGTTGATCGAAATAAATTTTTAACGACAACGCCAAAGGGTAGACAGCTATTGGATTTAGTGAATCCAGATTTGAAAACACCAGAAACAACTGCCAAATGGGAGATTCGCCTTGAAAGAATTGCCCAAGGCAAAGAAAAGCCTGAGCAATTTGTTACTGATATCAAGGCTAAAGCGACAGCGCTGATTGCCGAAATTAAATCAAGCGATATTGAATACAAGGATTTCTCGCTCACAACCAAAATTTGTCCTAAATGTGGTGCTAATTTAAAGGAAAAGGCGACCAAAAATGGTAAATTACTTATCTGTAGTAATTTAGAATGTGATTATAAGCGCCAAGCAGAAGCTAAGATTAGTAATCATCGTTGCCCACAGTGCCATCGGAAAATGCTGATTATTGATGGTAGTAATGGTAAATATTTTAAATGTAAATATGATGGTACAACTGAAAAGCTGACTGGTGGGAAGGCTGGATCAAAAAAGGTAGATAAGCGAGAAACACAAAAAATTATGAAAAAATTAGAAAAGGCTGCAGAATTAGAAAGTCCATTGGCAGCAGCGTTAAAAAATCTGAAAATTTAGCTAAATCTAGTATCGAGTGCTTGACAATGCTCTTTCGATTCAATCATTTTTTGCGATAAGTCAACTAAATGATTAAGTGGAGTCTAAAGGTTTATCCTTCAGCGTAGCGTATCAATTTCTTGAGTGATTTGTACTTGTGAAACAAGTAATGCGAAAGCATTCTGTTTATGAATTTAAAAGACAAATTACGAAACAAAACGACTAAAATCACAAGTTTCTTTATCTCAAAAATGATTGCCTACCGTTCACTAAGGTGCTAAATGTACTCGCTCGTGATTTTGTAAAAAATCGTAAACATCAATACATTTACTTTGGCGCACTTCGCCAAAGTTGATGTTGTAGATTTTTCAAAAATCACAGTACATTTAGCCCGTTTCGAGCATGTCAGAGCAAGCACTCTCAACTTTTTAAATAGATTAATCATGGTTTACTAATGTATCTCAAGCTTGATTATGTTATGATTATGAGTGGATATTTTCTTATTTCAGAGTTTGAAATAGCGATTATTAATGCAGGAGGCTGGCGCTTTGACCAAAGAAACTTTTTATATTACAACCCCAATTTACTATCCATCAGGGAAATTACATATTGGGAATTCTTATACAACAATTGCCTGTGATGCTTTGGCGCGTTACAAACGATTAATGGATTTTGATGTTTTTTATTTAACTGGTACTGATGAGCATGGTCTAAAAATTGAAGAAAAAGCCAACCAACTTGGCGTGACACCTAAGAAGTACGTTGATGGTATGGCTGAAGATATTAAGGCTCTATGGTCATTATTAGATATTAGCTATGATAAATTTATCCGGACAACTGATGATTATCATGAGGCGGCAATCCAACAAATTTTTGAGCAGCTGTTAGCTCAGGGTGATATTTATTTAGGGGAATACGCAGGCTGGTATTCAGTATCTGACGAAGAATTTTTTACTGAAACACAGCTTGCAGAGGTCTTTAAAGATGATTCAGGCAAAGTGATTGGTGGGATTGCACCAAGTGGTCACGAAGTAGAATGGGTCAAGGAAGAATCTTATTTCTTCAGAATGAGTAAGTATGCTGATCGTCTTTTAGATTATTATAATGAGCATCCAGAGTTTATTCAGCCAGAATCACGGAAAAATGAAATGATTAATAATTTTATTAAACCGGGCTTAGAGGATTTAGCTGTTTCAAGAACGACATTTACTTGGGGTATTCCGGTTAAATCGAATCCGAAGCACGTCGTCTATGTCTGGATTGATGCTTTAGCGAACTATATCACTGCACTTGGCTACGGTAGCGAGGATGATTCGCTCTTTAAAAAATATTGGCCTGCTAACATCCACATGGTAGGTAAGGAAATTGTCCGTTTTCATACAATTTACTGGCCGATTATGCTAATGGCACTAGATTTACCACTACCAAAGCAGGTTTTTGGCCATGGTTGGCTATTGATGCGTGATGGTAAGATGTCTAAGTCTAAAGGAAATGTTGTCTATCCAGAAATGCTCGTTGAACGTTATGGCTTAGATGCTTTACGTTATTATTTACTTCGTGCAGTACCCTTCGGTAGTGATGGCGTCTTTACACCTGAAGACTTTATAACTAGAACTAATTCTGATTTAGCAAATGACTTGGGTAATCTATTAAATCGGACTGTAGCAATGATTAATAAATATACAGATGGCGTGATTCCAACCTACCATCGTAATGTCACATCCTTTGATGCAGATTTACAAAACCAAATTTTGGACTCGGTTGAGAAATATCATAAGGCCTTTGATAAATTAGAATTTAATATTGCTTTAGGCGAGGTTTGGGATATTATTTCACGTTCTAATAAATATATTGATGAGTCAATGCCTTGGGTTCTAGCGAAAGATGAAAATAAGCGTGATGAATTAAATAGTGTTTTAGTACATTTAGCAGAGGCGTTGGCGTTAGTCGGGGTCTTAATTCAACCAGTATTAACACAAGCACCAAAAGCAATCTTTGAACAGCTCGGTTTAGGGACATTGCCAAATATTGATTCAGCAGTATATGGTGAATTGACGGCAAATCAAAAAGTGGTGACCAAAGGTCAGCCAATTTTTCCACGATTAGATTCTGAGGTAGAAATTGCTTATATTAAGGAGCAAATGTCTGGTGGCATCACTGAAAAGGAGTGGTTACCAGAAGAGGTTGAATTGCTTTCAGCTAAGGATAAATCGATTAAATATGAGGATTTTGATAAAGTTGAATTGAAGGTTGCCGAGGTCATTGAGGTCAAAAAGGTAGAGGGCGCGGATAAGCTTTTACAATTTAGACTAGACGCAGGTGATAAAGAGCACCGTCAAATTTTATCAGGTATTGCAGAATTTTATCCAAATCCAGAGGTTTTGATTGGACAGAAGGTTGTGATTGTTGCTAATTTGAAGCCGAGAAAATTGCGCGGTGAGGTTAGTCAAGGTATGATTTTATCTGCTGAGGGTGAAAACGGTATTTTGAAGGTTGTTGCAGCACCAAACGTACCTAATGGTTCTTTGATTAGCTAGTTTAACAAAATTATTCGTAAGGCTGGCAAAATGCCAGCCTTATTTTAAATTAAAAAGGATGGAATAAGATCAGGAGGCTTACAATGACATTTGAATCAGTTTTACCAATGCTAAAGGCAGGTAAAAGGGCTGTTAGAACACAAGGCTGGGGTGGTGCAGAAAATTTTATTGCGATTTATGACTCGATCACACTAGAGAATGGGGAAAGGCTTAAAGTAACACCATATTTCTTGATTAATGTTTCTGGCGAGGGTGAAGGCTATTCAATGTGGTCGCCAACGCCTTGCGATGTCTTGGCAGATGATTGGATAATTGTGACCGATTAAATTTAGGTATGGATACGCTCATTTTTTGTATTTAATAAGGCTTTAATAGGAGCATTTTTAGTGAACCAATGTGACGGAATAAATATTGATATCTGCAATGAGCGCTGACCAATGATACTTTTTTAAAGGTCAAAGGAGAGACGATGGCTATTTGGAATTTTAAAAATAAACGGGTTCTAGTTACTGGCTGTAGCAGCGGTATTGGCTTAGCACAGGCAAAGGCTTTTCTGGATCAAGGAGCGATAGTCTATGGTATTGATATTCAGGTCTGCCCGCTTGCCGAATCAGAAGCCTTTAAATTTTATCAGCTGGATATTCTTGATAGTCAGCAGCTTGAAAGAGTAATTGATAACTTTGATTCAATTGATATTTTACTTAATACGGCAGGTATATTGGATGATTATCAACCAATACTGATGACCAGTCAATTGGCTTTTGAAAAGGTTATGGCGACCAATCTTACGAGTATGTTTATGGTTACTCGCCAAGTCTTACCCAAAATGCTAGCTCAAAAATCAGGCACGATTATCAATATGTGTTCGATTGCTGGCTTAGTTGCTGGTGGTGGTGGTATTGCTTATACAACCAGCAAGCACGCGGTTGCTGGATTTACTAAGCAGCTTGCCTTAGACTATGCTAAGGATAATTTAAAGGTTAATGCAATTGCCCCTGGAGCGATAAAAACACCAATGAATGCTAGGGATTTTTCTGGAGCTGGTGAGATGGCACAGTGGGTTGCCGGTGAAACACCTGTTAACCGCTGGGGAACCGCTGAGGAGGTCGCTAATTTAAGCTTATTTTTGGCGAGTGAGAGCTCTGACTATATCCAAGGCGCAATTATGCCAATTGATGGCGGCTGGACTTTAAAATAGCTTTTTTGCTAATTTTTTATGATTGGGTTATTAGTAATTTTTTAGAGATAATTAAACATATGTTATAATTATTAAAAAACTTGAGGAATAATGATGGATATAATAGATCAAGAGGTTGCTGAAAAGCTTAAACAGTTGACGGATTATTTGACTGAGCTTGACTTAGTGAAAAATTATCGTGCAATCGAATATAAAATAAATCAGAACAGACAGATTCAGCAATGGACTGAGGATTTAGAACGTGCACAAAAGGATGCAGTGCTTTATCAGCGAATTGATAAAAAAGCGGCTGCTCAGCTTGCTAATCAACAGGCAGATGCGTTAAATGATAAGATTAATCAGCATCCCTTGGTAATTGCATATCGTCAAGAATTAAAGAACGTTGATGATTTGCTACATTACTTAACGCATCGAATCGAAGATGAAGTCAATCAATCACTGGAAGATAATAATTTTAAATAATTATTAATAAGATACTTTTATTATAGGAGATAAAAAATGGCAATTGAGAAAATTTCTCCAGGCATGCAACAATATCTTGACATTAAAAAAGACTACCCAGATGCTTTTTTAATGTTTAGAATGGGAGATTTCTATGAATTATTTTATGAGGATGCCGAAAAAGCAGCTCATTTATTAGAGTTGACCTTAACCAGTCGCAATAAAAATGCCGAAAAACCAATTCCAATGGCAGGTGTGCCATACCATTCAGCTCAAATCTACGTTGATCAGCTAATAGAGGCTGGCTACAAGGTTGCGATTGCTGAACAGATGGAAGATCCAAAGCTTGCCAAAGGTGTGGTTAAGCGTGAAGTTGTGCAAGTCTTAACGCCGGGGACTGCGACCAATAGTCAAGAGGATAAGACGAGTAACAATTTTCTAACTGCAATTGCGCAAACAGCTGGCGGCTATAGCTTTGCATATATCGACTTGGCAACAGGTGAATTAAAGGTATCCTATTTTGCGGAATTAGATGAAGTTATCAATGAATGCTTAAGTCTTAATACTAAAGAATTAATTTTAGATGAAGCTTTAATTTTAGATTTAGAAGCAATCAAAAAACGGTTAGCTATTTTAATCTCTGTCCGAGCAGTTGAAGGACTTGCTGGTGAGCTGAGCGAGCTGATTGCTGATATTGAAATCAGTATCCAGCCTGCATTAAATCTATTGTTAAATTATGTTAGTAAAACGCAAATGCGCCATCTATCGCATATTAAGCCTGCTGAATTTTATACCGCTGAGCAGTTTTTAAAGATTGATTATTTTTCAAAATATAATCTTGAATTAACAAAGACGATTCGTCATGGCAGAAAGCAGGGTACTTTATTTTGGCTTTTGGATGAGACGAAAACAGCAATGGGTACTCGTTTATTAAAGCAATGGATTGAGCGTCCATTGATTCAAAAAAAATCGATTTTAGAAAGACAAGCGGCTGTTGAAGTATTGCTAAACCACTTTTTTGAGCGTAGTGATTTAGAAGAGAGCCTAAAGGGTGTCTATGACTTAGAACGTCTGGCAAGTCGCGTCGCCTTTGGAAATGCCAATCCGAAGGATTTTTTACAGCTTAAGCATTCACTCTATCAGGTACCAAATATCATCGCTATTTTGCGCAACATTAATCACCCAGCTTTAAATTACCTGACAGACCAGTTAAATGAGCTACCGGAGCTCGCTGGCTTGATTGAGCGAGGGATTGCTGATGACGCTGCCAGTGCTATCACTGAAGGTGGGATTATTAAAACGGGCTATAATGCGGAATTAGACGTATTTCGCGAGGCGGGCCGTAATGGTGCCAAATGGATTTCAGAGATTGAACAAAAGGAAAAAGAGAATACGGGTATTAAAAATTTACGTATTGATTATAATCGCAAGGATGGTTATTATTTCCACGTCACTCAATCACAGCTCGGTGCTATTCCAGATTATTTTTTTAGAAAAGCGACCCTAAAAAATTCAGAGCGCTTTGGTACGGATGAATTAGCTAAAGTCGAAGGTACTATTTTAGAAGCACGTGATAAATCGACCGACCTAGAGTATCATCTGTTTTTGACAATCCGTGAACAGGTGGAAGGCTACATCACGCAGCTGCAAAAGCTGGCCTCAAAGATTGCTGAAATTGATTGTTTACAAAGTCTTACTCAGGTGGCAGAAAATTATCACTATGTGAAGCCTGAGATGGTCGAGTTTGGGCGTTCACTAGATATTGTTGAAGGACGTCATGCTGTTGTAGAGAAGGTTTTAGGTCCAAATACTTATGTTCCAAACTCGATTGAAATGCGTGAAGCTGAAACAATTGAATTGATTACTGGTCCTAATATGTCAGGTAAGTCAACTTATATGAGGCAGCTTGCCCTAATGGTCATTCTGGCACAAATCGGTAGCTTTGTGCCTGCCTCATCAGCCAAGCTACCAATATTTGATGCAATCTATACGAGAATTGGGGCAAGCGATGATTTAATCTCAGGACAGTCAACTTTCATGGTTGAAATGATGGAGGCTAACCTTGCGGTTCGTAATGCGACAGCTCAAAGCTTAATTTTATTTGATGAGCTTGGTAGAGGGACAGCGACTTATGATGGTATGGCTTTAGCACAAGCAATTATTGAATATTTGCATGATAACGTTGGTGCAAAAACCTTGTTTTCAACGCATTACCATGAATTAACAATCTTAGGTCAAACGCTTTCTGGACTTAAAAATGTACATGTATCAACACTTGAAGAGGACGGTAATGTTACTTTTTTACATAAAATGATTGCTGGGCCTGCAGACAAAAGCTATGGGATTCATGTTGCTCAAATTGCTGGCTTGCCAAGTGCTGTCTTAAAGCGGGCGCAGGTTATACTGGATGAGCTAGAAAACGCTGAACAGTCACCGAAAGCATCGACAGGAGCGCCTGCGGATGAACAACTTTCACTTTTTGTTGAAGCTTCAAATGATGCGCTAATTAGTGAAATTAAGGCTTTTGATTTGATGCATGCAACACCATTGGATGCGATGACTTTTATTGCAAGCTTACAAAAAAAATGCTGAAACAGTTGTTCTGATAGCTGTTAGTGCTAAACTAGATTTTTAAGCTAAATTATTGTAGTACAGTATCCGCGTGCGACACATTTTAAAGTTGCTAAAGTCACTAGAGGAGTTTTTAGAGGCACGATGTCAAAAAAGAAAAAATTAAAAAAAACATTAGTTGAACAAATTTTAGATAAGGCCAAGATATCATATGAATCTATAGTTTTTTCAACACATCAAGCTGGTGATGTGATACAAATTGATCATCAGCTAGAAGCTGAGACGATTTATAAAACACTTGCTTTAATTGGTAATGTGACTGGACCGGTAATTGGTATTGTACCGGTTTCAGCGCACCTATCGTATAAGAAATTAGCAGTAATTTCAGGTAATAAAAAGGTTGGTATGATTCCACTTAAGGATTTGGAGCAAACAACAGGCTATATTCATGGTGCAAATAATCCAGTCGGGATTTATCAAACTAAAAAATTTCCGATTTATATCGATCAATCTGCTGTTAGTCGTGGCTGGCTCATAGTTTCTGCGGGAGAATTAGGTCGCTCAATTAAAATAAATGCGCAGGACCTTGCTAAATTTGTGCAGGCGGAGTTTACAGATTTGATAGATAATTAAAATAATAACGTTGTCTGATAATCAGTCCTTTGCCACTCTTTAATCAACCAAAAGTCTGATGTATTCACCCTTCTATTCTTTTATAGTGAATATATTAAGTGTTAAAGGGAGGCAGATATGTTTAAAAGAAGTATTGATTTATATTTAAAAAAGTATTTTGATTTTAAATCAGAAACAACTCTTGATGAGTTTTATCCAGTTGCTATTATTTTAGTTTTGATTAATTTTATAGGAGAATTTTTAACTAGAGGAACAGAGCGCCTTGCTATTTTTCCAATTGATAATATTTTTGGGATTGTCTTTGGTCTAATCAGCTTATTCTTATTGATTCCAACGCTTGCCCTGTTGGTTAGACGTTTTTCTAATGTGGGTTTTTCATGGCGCTTGTTTGTTGTCTTGCTCGTTTTATCAGTGATTCCATTTATTGGGTGGTTTGCCCGAGTGATTGTAATATTAATTGTAATCCAGGCTGCTGGCTTCGCTAGAAATGTTCATCTGAATATCGGTAATACGACCTGGTATAAGAAATAGTAACCAAAATTAAAGCTGTTAATCGAGCTGATAGGAAGGTGGGAGCAAGCTATGCTTGCCCCCACTTTTTAGTCTGTTATATAATTTTGCGAGCTTCAGGTCAAATACATCATGCTGGTGATGACTTTCTATCCAGCTTTGACGCTTCGTTTTCACTTTTCTACCCATAAAAACAGGGCATTTCGTAACTCTAAAATGAGATGAATTATTTTGACTTATACTGAGTTTTTCTAATATGTAAAATCCGTAAATTACGAATATTAAACTAAGGGAAAAGTTATGTCACAGCCCATTTTTTGTTATTTAGAATTGTTCTAAGCGCTGATTAACATTTTTAAAATGATTTTCAAATTCGACAATGTCATTCAGCTTTGAAAAGTTAATTCGAATGGCATTATACTGTTGCCCGAAAATAAAGCTTGGTGCAATAAGTAATTTTTCTTCGATAAAATAATCAAATTCAGTCCTTGATAGATCACGTTTATAGGTTAACCACTGATAAAGTCCGCCATCAATCCTAGCTGGTAGCCAGCTAGGATATTTTGCGATGACTTCTAATAATTCAATATGCTTGTGTTTAAGCACTTGATTAGTCTGATTAATTTTATTTTGAAAATCAAAGGCATTAAAAGCTTGTGCAGCAATGATTTGCGGAAAAATATTAAGGTTAAAATCCATCAACTCTCTCGCAGCGGCTAGCTTTTTAACCATGAAAGGTGGCGCGATACACCAACCGATATTGATATTTTTTCCTAATACTTTTGACAGTGAGCCTAAATAAATGACATTTAGGCTATCCATACTTTTAAGCGGCTTAATTTTTTTATTTGTAAAATTAAAAAGCTGAAAAACATCATCTTCAATAATGGGAATTTGGTAGCTTGCACATATTTGAATTAATTCTTGCCGATTTTCAGAGGTTAGAGTAATACCAGTCGGATTGTGGAAATTAGGATTTAAGATTAAAAATTTGATTTTATTCTGCTGAAAAGCTTTTTCTAATGCTTGGATATTGATTTTTTTTTGTTGAATATCAATAGGTATTTGAATGGTTTTAATTTTTGCTGACTGAAATAATGAAAGCCGATATAAAAAGGAAGGTGTTTCAATGGCCACAGTATCTCCTGGGGACAAGAGGACTTGAAGGATGAGAAATAATGCCTGTCTAGCACCACTGGTAATTAGGACCTCATCTGGCTTGATTTGAATATTTTGCATCCTTAGGTGCTGACAAACTGCTTGCTTGAGCTCGGGTAAGCCAGCAGTATCTTGACTCATATCGGCTATTTCAGTCCAATTGAAGGCTGGAAAATTGAAGTTTGGAATTAAGCGTGAGGAGAGTTCGCCGGTATATAGATCCATCGCTTTTTTTTTGTACTCGACCACTTTTTCTTGATATTCTGCTTGTGTAGAAATCGGCTGATTGGTTAAGGTTTGGTACCAATTGGTCTGCCCCTCAAAAAGTAGGTTATAATGTTCGCTAACATAGGTCCCACTGCCTACACGGCGCTCTAGAATACCGAGTGCGGTTAATTCTTCATAGCTACGAATAATTGTTGAACGATTGACTTTGAATTGGCTGGCCAGTTTTCTTTCACTTGGCAATCGACTGCCGATTGGATAGTCACCTGCTTTAATTCGCCGTTTGATTTCTTCGATAATTTGCATATATTTTGGTTTTGGTTTCATCTTTAATGCTCCTTTTGAAAATTGGCTGGTTTAATAGCAACCAATTGCTTATAAATGTAGTGTAGACATTTTTGAAAATAATTGCAAATTGGTCTTATTAAAGAGTGAATGTGTTAAAATAAGGCTATGAAAAATGAGAAGATGATTATTTTACCCCTATCAGAAATTCGAGCTAATCCAAATCAGCCACGCACTCATTTTGATGAAAATGAATTGAAGTCCTTGGCACAATCCATTAAAAGCATTGGTTTAATTCAACCAATCATCGTCCAGTCCTCCTCGCTTTTTGGTTATGAAATAGTGGCAGGTGAACGTCGCTTTAGAGCAAGTGCATTGGCTGGTTTATCAGAAATTCCAGCAATTATTCGAGACTTCACTGCTGACCAGGTGGAGACAGTTGCGCTATTGGAAAATATTCAGCGTCAGGATTTAAATCCGATTGAAGAGGCACTGGCTTATCAAAATATTATTAAAAATCAGGAGCTAACTCAAGAACAGCTAGCTGAGATTGTCGGTAAATCACGCACCTATTTGACCAATATGCTGCGGCTATTAAGCCTACCTGAAAAAATTCAAGACGCAGTTAAAGACCAAAGGCTATCTAATGTTCAAGCACGTACTTTACTGGGCATAAAGGATAAGCAGGCACAGCTTGAATTGGCTGAGAGAGCAATTGCTGAGGGCTTGACGGTTAGACAGCTAGAGCAAATTGTACGTCAAATAACTAAAAAAACAACTGTACCAAGTCTGGATAAGAATTTATTTATTTCAGACGTTGAAGAAAAGTTAAAGCAGTATTTCGGTACGATTGTCAAAATCAAGGGCAATGAGTCCAAAGGGAAAATTGAATTAGATTATGCTGATTTGGATGAATTGAATCGAATTTTAGAACTTTTAGGAATTAGTGAGGAAGCATAAAATGAGTGAGCAGCTACAATTAAAGGATTTTCAATATACAGAAATTGGTCATCAATTTAAAATTTTGAACACTATTGCTGTTAATATCTATGGTCGCCTTGCAGAGCCAGAGGAAACTGTTGCAGGGGTTATTTTTGAGATTGAAACGCTTGAAACTTCACCAGTTGGTCGAAGAAGAACGGAAGTTAAGATCTTTGGACCAAGTGGTCAAATTGATGTTCAGCCAGGTGATTTAGCCGAATTTTCGGGATTAATTGCCAATCGAAATGGAGAAGCGATTTCATACATTGCCAAGGCAATCCAAATTTTGTAATGATAGGATTAATAAGAAGGGGGTAATTGATGAATCTATTAGACCCAGTCAGTGTTTTAGCGGGCGTTGGCCCTAAAAAAATGACTGCCTTAGCAACCTTAGGTATTAACACGATTCAAGATTTATTATTGAATTTCCCTTTTCGCTATGAGGATTTTGCCAGTAAGTCAGTTTATGATTTAACTGATGGTGAAAAAGCGGTACTCGTCGGGCAGGTTGTAACAGAGCCGATTGTTAATTACTTCGGCCGTAAACGGAATAAATTAACCTTTAAAATTAAGCAAGAGGATGCAGTAGTTGCGGTATCCTTTTTTAATCAGCCCTATTTAAAGGATAAGGTTGCGGTCAATTATGAAACAATGATTTTCGGAAAATGGGATGATACTAGAAAAGCCTTAACAGGCTTGAAAATACTTGGCGCTAAATTTCAGGCTGGTGATTTTCAAGGTATTTATCATACAAATAAAAATGTTAAACAAAGTGAGCTAGAAAAATTAGTCAGGCAGGCATTAGACCTTGGCTATTCAGAATTATTTCAAGAAATTTTACCGAATAGCTTATTGAGTCACTATCATTTAATGTCATATCGTCAAGCGGTTAGAGCTTTGCACTTACCAAGCAGTGAAGAAGAATATCATCAAGCTGGTCGGCGGATGAAGTATCAAGAATTATTACTGTTTCAATTACGCCTTCAATCAATTCGTTATCAAGATCGACAGCTTGATAGCGGATTAACGATTAATTATTCGACTGAAGCAGTCAATCAGCTGCTCTTAAGCTTACCATTTAGTTTAACCAAGGCGCAAAAACGTGTTTTAGAAGAAATACTGACTGATTTGCAATCACCCTTCCATATGAATCGCCTCTTGCAAGGTGATGTTGGGAGTGGTAAAACTGTAATTGCAGCAATTGCAATGTATGCAAGCTTTACTGCTGGTTTTCAGTCTGCTCTAATGGTGCCGACAGAAATCTTAGCAATTCAGCATTTTGAAAGTTTACAAGGTATTTTTGGAAAGGCTGTTAAAATTGCTAGGTTAACCAGTGGCATGAAAGTAAAAGAAAAACAGCAAATTTTAGCTGAAATTGCTAATGGCCAAGTTCAAATGATTATTGGTACACACGCTATTATTCAAGAAGCAGTTGCTTTCTCTAATCTAGGCTTAGTAATTACTGACGAGCAGCATCGCTTCGGTGTTAATCAGCGAAAGATATTCCGTGAAAAAGGTCAAAATCCAGATGTTTTGATGATGACGGCGACACCAATACCGAGAACATTAGCAATAACGGTTTATGGTGAAATGGATGTCTCAATTATTGATGAATTGCCTGCTGGTCGTCTGCCTATTCAAACAAGATGGGTTAAACATGAAGTCTTGCCAAAAGTGCTTTCTTGGCTTCAAAAGGAGTTAAATCAAGGGCATCAGGCTTATTTTATCTCACCATTGATTGAAGAAAGTGAGCAGCTTGATTTGAAAAATGCGACTGAATTATATGAGGAACTGAGTCAATTTTATCAAGGTAAGGCTCGAGTTGCTTTATTGCATGGCAAACTAAAAAATGATGAGAAAGATGCGATTATGCAGGCTTTCAAGGCACACCAGATTGATATTCTTGTATCGACAACAGTAATTGAGGTTGGTGTCAATGTACCAAATGCAACGGTAATGGTTATTATGGATGCGGATCGCTTTGGTTTAGCGCAGCTGCATCAATTACGCGGTCGTATTGGTCGAGGTGAGGCAAAGTCTTATGCGATTTTAGTTGCCAATCCAAAAACAAAGCAGGGTAAGGAGCGTTTAACCATTATGACGGAGGTCAGCAATGGTTTTATACTTGCCCAAAAAGATTTGGAAATGCGTGGTGCTGGTGAGGTATTTGGTCTGAAGCAATCAGGCCTACCAGAGTTTTTAGTTGCTGATATTGTTAACGATGGCAATATTTTAGAAGCGGCTCGTCAGGATGCTGAAAAAATATGGCAAATCCAGAGCTGGCAGGAAAAAGCTGAATTTCATGGTTTAGTCAGAACTTTGAATGAATCTAAGCAATCGATTTTTGATTAGTCGTTCAATAGTTGACAAACGCATGATTAAACATGTTTTAAACTTTGTTTTTATAAATTTGCTTTATTTATAGGTATATTAAGATGTTCATTGATTTAAATTTTTAAAATTAACCAAAAAACTAACCAAGAAATTAATTTTTATTGAGATTATTTTAGGAGTATTTTCGTTATAATAAACATAAAATAAAGCCCATAATTCAGAATTATGAGCTTTTATTGTGTATTATTAATTGGATTTCCAACATTAATAAATAGATGAATAATGTTTTATTTTCAAGTCATTCATTAAAAACATCAGCATTTGTCTCATCTTTAGTGTATAAGAATACATTTTTATATTTGTAGTCAGTATCCATATGTAGAACTGATAAATTATGTTTTATTCGTTATTTTATTATATAAAATTTTTTTCTTTATTTTGTTTTAAGTTAATTTATTGAAAATAATTGTAATAAAATTTCTTGGTTGTGCTGGTGAATATTTATAAATCTATTTTTCTCTTAGGTCAATATAAATTATTTTTTATTATATAAATAATCTTTTATATTTGTTTATTTTTTTTAAAAGTGTTAGCATTAATTTATATGAAATGAAAGAGTGGATTGATGTTTATGAAGAAAAAATGGAAGATCATTATTACTATAATGATTATTTTATTAATAAGTGTTCTATTTTCAGTTTTAGTAAACAATCAGTATATTGTAAATTTAAATTTTATGAATCCTGTATACTATCCTTTAATTGGACAGTGGATTCCTATTTACTTATTTTGGAGTAGCATATTTTTTATAAGCTGTTCTTTAATCACAATTTTAATTATATTATTTTTACCAAGTAATTTTACAGAAATTCTTTTAAAAGATTCTGGTGGTAAATTAATTTTAAAAAGAGAAGGAATTGAAGGTTTAGTTAAAAGTTCTGTTCAAGAATTTAGCTTTGCTGATATTTCAAAAAGCAAGGTTAAATTGTCAAATAAAAAAATTAAAATTAAACTATTTGGTGATTTGAAGCAACAGGGTAACACCATAGAAAAAACAAATGAGCTGACAAATAAAGTTAGAAATGACATTCAAAATTTTTTAGGAATAACGAATCAAATTGATATTCATGTGATTTTTAATCAATTAGAAACAAAATCTTCTAAGAAGCGTGTTCTATAAAAAAGGAGAGAACGATGCAAAAAATATTATTAGAAAATATATTGCCAATTACTGGTGGTATCTTTGGTTTAGTTTTGGCAATACTTTTTTTTACTTTTGGTTTTTTTAAAACAATTATAGTTATTATTTTGATTGTTCTAGGAGTGCTATTTGGTTTGTACGTTAAAAGAAGTGATTTACTGGGAAAATATTTTCCAGATAAATAGATATTTTTAATATAAACAGAGGAGGATTATTAACATGGAAAAAACTAGTGGACAAGAAACAGCTTTAACAGGTGTAAAAGGTGAATTGACATTTGATGATAAAGTAATTCAAAAAATTATTGGCATTGCATTAGAGAGTATTGATGGTTTATTAGCAGTTGATGGTGGCTTTTTTTCTAACCTTACTGAAAGGTTGGTTAATACAGATAATGTAACCTCAGGAATTGACGTGGAAGTAGGGAAAAAGCAAGTTGCTGTAGATTTGGACATTGTCGCAGAATATGGTAAAAAAATTGAAGATATTTATAGCGAAATAAAAAAAGTAATTGTAAAAGAGGTTAAATATATTACGAATCTTGAGGTTGTGGAAGTCAATGTTAAGGTTATTGATATCAAATCTAAAGAACAATACGAAAAGCAATCAGTTACTGTGCAAGATAAATTAGGTGATGCAGGTGAAAGTATCGCTGAGGTTACTTCAAAACAGGCTGAAAAAGTAAAGTCAACAGTTTCAAAAACAGCAGGTAAGGCTAAAGATAAAACGGAATCACAACTAGAACCTAGGGTTGAATAATTGATTCGAAAATTCTAGGGTAATTATCCATAGATCTAGACACTTCAAAAACGAAGTGTCTTTTTTTATTAAATTCTACAATTTTTATTGCTGAATTTTTTTATTAAATTCACGAATTGCTTATCTATAATAATGAGATCAATCAATATTTGATTTCATTATTAAATTTATCTTTTAGACAGAAAAAATGTCTTAAGTTAATAAAAAACTCCTAATTTTTACATTTTAAACTTCATTTTTATAAATTTTCTTTATTTATAGGTATATCAAGATGTTCATTGATCTAAATTTTTAAAACTAACCAAAAAACTAACCAAGAAATTAATTTTTATTGAGATTTTTTTAGAAGTATTTTTGTTATAATAAACATAAAATAAAGCTCATAATTTAAATAATTATGAGCTTTTATTGTGTTGTATTATTAAAATAATTGTTCAATAATTTGTTGAGCAACTTCTTTTTTATTATTTTTAAAAATTAATTCTTTCCCAAAAGATTTTTTTAAAATAATTGATATTTCTTTAGCCGATTCATCAGTAGAAATATTTTTCAATCGTATTATACATTTTTATATTAATTATTTTAACAATCTAGTCATATTTAAGAATGTTTCAATGGTTATAAAATATATCTATACTGCTTATATTACTTCTTGAATCGTATTCAGAAATGATTTTCCCCCATTTATAATCAGCATTGCTTTTAATATTGTTTTCATCTAATATTTTATCATGAATTATTTTCCTATTTTTTTCATTAGCTTTAGAAATATTTTGATTACAGTTAATAAGAGACACACTGTATAATTTTCTAGTTTTAAAAAATAAATTTACATAATAGTTATAATTATCTATTTTTTGTTTTTTATTTAAATATATTATTTTTATCCCATCTTGACCGTTATAATATACACTTTTTTTAAAGTCATCAAATGTGTATTCGGGATACACGATTAAATTTTCATTTATTATTAACTTTCCTGTTATGACGTTTAACATTCTTTTTTCCTTAATTTAGTTAGATAATTTGATTAAATTATTAATCCCACGATCCAATTCTTTATTTATTTCGTTTATAGGAGTGTCCACTATATCATACCAACTATATGATATTTTAGCTTGATTATTTTCAAATACAGCAATCTCAAAGGAAATAAATTCGTAAGGTGCATAAGTCGCTTTTTCAACTACTATTTCAGCTATACCTTGATTATTTTCAAAATTAATGACAAGTCCATTGTCCTGATTACGTATAATATTTGAATTAATGTAATTATTGTTAAGATAATTCTGACTTTGGTCATACCATTTTAGGACAAACGCTTTAATTTCTTGAAATTTTTTTTCTCTATCAATCATATTATTTACCATCTTCTCCAAAATCTTCATCTAACCAATTTATTTTTTTTACAATAATCATTATTAATTTAAATATTTAAATCTAATTCTTGAAATGTACTTTGAGTAGCCATTTCTACTAATTTTAAGCCAAATTGTTCAATTAAACCTATTTCACTATCAATATAAAAGCAACATCTATGTTTTCTTTCGTCATTATCTGCTATTTCCATGTATACTTATATTTTTATTTTTCCAGTTTTATCTGTGGGTAAAAATTTTAATGAGAATGCTGGAGTATAATTTCCATCTTTATTACCAAATTCAACATAACATGAATTAGTAAAATTATATGAAAATTCTTTAATTATTTTTCCATTATTTTCTAAATCTGTATCTTGAATATAACATAATTGATTTGCAAAAATAAATTTTGATGTTGCTTATATTCTCAATTCTAATAATCCATCATCTTCCCAATTTTTTGTAATTTTAATATTATTCATAATATTCCTTTCATGCTATTTAAATTTAAAATCATCAAATACTCCAGTTTTTTTGTTATAAACATAATGGATACATATCTGTTTTTTGTTCATAATCATTAATCGTTCTAGCCCATGCCATATTTTCTTGACTTGACATTGTAAAAGTACCTGTACTAGTATTAAAAGCTGTTTTAAACTTTTTTTTTATAAATTTGCTTTATTTATAGGTATATTAAGCTATTTATTGATTGAATTTTTAAAAAGTAGCCAATAAACTAACCAAGAAATTAATTTTTATTGAGATTATTTCAGGAGTATTTTGTTAGAAATATATATAAAATAAAGCCCATAATTTTAATTATGAGCTTTTATTGTATTTGATTATCCAATAAAAAATAGGTACACAGCAAAATAGACTATCTCATGTTTATTTTATTGATATTGTTCCATCTTACAATCTTACTTGTAATTAATAACAAGTAATGCAATATTTTCTCTTTTATTAAAAATTGATTTAATATTTCCCCACGCATAATCTTCTGATGAAGATAACTCTTTAACAAAATTATCATTAAATTTTTTGCGCATTTCTTCTGTGCTAATATTTTTATCAACACAATAAAATTGAATTTGAGAGATTTTTTTTTCTTTAAATAAAAAACCTAAGTAAAAATTATGATTATTTATAATATTTTCTTTTCTTATCCAAAAAAATCTAGATAAATCTTGTTTTTCATATAATGATGTTTTAATGAATTCATCTATTGTTAAATTAGGATGAATTATTATATTGTTATTAATACTAAATCTTCCATTAAATTGCATATTTATCACCTCAATTTTACATTTTGTACTGGAATAAGAATAAAATAAAGCCCGTAATCATAATAATTATGGGCTTTTATTGGGTATTATTTATCGGAATTCAATTATTATTCTAATACTGAAACTAAGATAAATTATTCATTTTTTCTTTATTATCAAGGTATTTTTTTAAAATAAAAAGTGAATTTTCTATATCCTCTAAATTTCTTCCTCGGGCGTATTCAAGTACTAAAGCATCTTCTGAAGATACATATGAGTATAACGGAGAATATCTATTTCCTTTGGAATCTGCATTATAGCCATCATTATTTTCTAAATGAACGTCAATTCCAAACGCTCCTCCCGGTCCATAATTCATCATTCCCTCAGTTCTTGTTTCACTGATTTGTAACGCAGTTTTTATTTCGTTATATTCTATATATAGAATGAAGTCATCATATTCCCCATAATAATTTTCTTCTATAATTTTATATTGGTTTTTCAGAATAGACTTTAATCCTATTAGTAGATTTTTATAACCTAATGATTTTTTTATCTTTGCTGGGAATTTCAATATCATTTTCCTCCTTTAGATAGCTATATCTCCTTTTCCTTCAAAGAATATTGGTACTTCATCTCCAAAATATAGAAACTGGAAGTCAAATATCCTTGCATTCCAATAATCTATATTTTCAATTTTTGTTTTTTATTTCCTCCATTTTACTCATATAATTCTCTTAAAAGTAAAATTATTCTTTATATAATCTATATTTTTTTGCCACTATTCAATATTAGTAATGAAACTTATAAAACATATATATCATCATTTACTTTAAACTTATCTGCTTCCAAAACTACTAATTTCCTCCAAATTTCTAATATAACTCTTCCACACCATTATATTGCTTTAACCAAGATTCTTCTTTGCATTCTATAATTAATGATTATTATAAGTTGTATTTTGTATAAAAATATTAACATCTTTATTATGCTATAGTTTTAATGTTGGGAGGTTTTATGAAAAAGAAAAAATTTTTTTTATTTCAAGTGATTGAAAATCTTTACTTTTCAAAATCCTTCATTAGCTTAAAGGAAGTTTTTTACCTGTATTTTATAACTCTTTATCAATTTTCCAATTTAAGTCCAAATCATCTTTCATTTTGCTATAAAAAAATTGTAATAATTAATTATACCAAGCTCTCTTTATTAGCAAAGGTTTTTTTGCGACTGATATATGCATATCTTCTGATAGAAGAAAATCAAATGCTGCTTTTCCAATTTCATTTGGTAGAAAATCAATACTTGAAAATTTCATTAGTTCGCTGTAAGGAGTATTTCCTTCTCCAATAATTTTAAAATCTTTGTTGTGAGTAATACCAAGTTTTTTTAAGCCAGAAATTATACCGCTAGCAACCTCATCACCATTTGCGAAAATAAAATCGGGAACATTGCTTTTAGAAATTTTTGTCATTGCCCAATGATAACCATCAGAATATTCTGTTAATCCTGTAAAATAATTAACATCTTCTTTTGGTGTTCCAAAGTATTTATTATAACTATTAAACTTATCTAAAGTGCTCTTACTGAACTCTGGTTTATCCTTTGTCATAAAAATCACTTTGTTAGTACCTGTTTTTGAAATTTCTGAAAATAAATGACTATAAATTTTTTTTCGATCAGGATAAATTGTAGATAATTTTGAAATATTACTCTTTTCTGTACCAATAATCTTACCATCCAATTTAGTGGTTAATAGTTCCTCCAATTGTTTTGAATATTTAGTAATTATCAAACCATCAATTACTCTTTTTTCTAGAAGACTAAAGTATTCTTTTTCTTTATTTAATTTATGATACGTGGGTAAAAATAGTACCTGATAATCCATTTTAGTTGCTTGGTACAAAATACTGTTAGACAATTTATCATAACAAGAGTTATTGTAAGGTAGTGTTACGCCAATCGTGTTATTTTTTCCTTTGCTTAATTTAATTGCATTTCCATTAGGTATGTATCCAGTTTCTTCAATGACACGTTTTACTTTTTTTCTATTTTCTTCTGAAACATATTTTTCACCATTCATAACACGAGAAACTGTTGATTTAGATACTCCAGCTTTTAAAGCAATTGATCGTATATTTTCCATTTGATCACCTTTTAATATTTTTCTTGACATGGGACGCGTTCCATAAAATATACTACTATCGAAAGGTGGTAATTATAATGGTGATAAAGATGATAGTAGTGGATATGGATGGTACATTCTTAAATGATAATAAACAATATAATCATGACCGATTTAATCGTTTATTTAAAAAAATGGAAGCCTTGAAAATTAGATTTGTTGTCGCAAGTGGGAATCAATATTTCCAACTCCGTTCTTTTTTTCCAGATATTTATCAAAGTATAACATTTATCGCAGAAAATGGTGCAAATATCGTAATAGGAGATCAATCATTTTACAATGCTTCGTTGGCAAAGATGACTGTTACAAATACTTTAAATTTATTGCAAGATTTGCAACCAATAAATTTAATTGTTTGTGGTAAAAATAGTGCATATATTTTAGAAGGAAGTACAAATGAACAGTTAGATGTGGCAAAATTTTACTATCCAAAAATTAAAGTATTAGCTAGTTGGGAAAATTTGTATAATGAAAAAGACGATATATTAAAATTTGCACTTTCCTTTAATGATAAGGATATAACTACCAAGCTAAAAATATTGAAAAATGTTTTAGGCAATACGTTAATTCCTGTTTCTAGTGGTCATGGTGATATTGATCTAATTGTACCTGGTATTCATAAATACCATGGCCTACAATTATTAAGTAAAGAATGGCAGATTTCTGAGGATGAAATTGCTGCATTTGGTGATAGTGGTAATGATTTTGAAATGATTAAGTATATTAAACATAGTTTCGCAATGGAAAATGCTCAAACCGAAATTAAACAGGTTGCAAAAGAAACGATTGGTTCTAATAATTCTGAAAGTCTCCTTGATATAATTGAAAAAATCATAAATGAGGCGATCAAATGCGCACATTAATTGAAGTTACAGATCATCTACGATTAGATTATTATTTTGTTGATCTAACTGTCAGACAAAATATATTAATTATAAAATCATTAAGAGGACTAGTTAAAACTTTATCAGCAGAAATCCCTTTAGATAGAATTGAAATTTTACAATATAAAAAAAATGAAAGATATTCATTCATTTATGAAGGTATTACTTATACGATAGTTGACTACGGTAACGGTGTATTGAAAAACTTTCCATAAATTAAGCGTTTTGTTAATATGAATTTAATATTATCATGAATTACTTCGAAGAATTATAATTGTAACAATTAACATGTAAAGGGCCATATTAAAATGTAGGAAAAAGGCCAACGAAAATGTAGGCTCATTTAAAATCTGATATCCTTTGTCATGAACCCATTCAAGGAGAGTGAAACATGAGAAAAGATGTCTTAGAAGGAGTCCTGCTACACATTCTGAACGAAATCCAACCTAATTTTGCAGCCCTCGCAAAACAATATAATTGTGACTATCGAACAGTAAAACGATATTATGATGCAGGTATGGCCAATAATTTAGATCAACTTAGAGAAAGAAGAATTACCGTTCCTCCGCTGCTTCTCGGATTTGAAGAAATTATTCGAGATAAACTAGAATTGAAAAATTGCGTTTTTTCTTTAACATAAATCTTTCTCACTCCCTTTTCTCTATTAATTATAGTAATAAGCCACAAGACAATTGATAATGATAATCACTATCAATTAAGGAATATAGAAATTCTTTTTATAAAAGTCAATCCATTATTAATAATAAATTGACTTTTTCAACTAAAATTTTAGCAATAAAACTAGCTATGAATAAAAAACAATTGTGAAATATTTAATTATATTTTCTATAATTTAGAGAAAATTTTAATAATCTACAAAAAAAATCTCATTTTTACAAGCTTTTGACTATTGTAAAAAACATCAAACTAAACTCGTAATTTCTCACATTAATCATACCAATTAGAGAACAGAGAATAGCAATTATATTGGCCTTTTTCCTACATTTTAATATAGCCCTTTACAATTTAATGATTCAAACAATATTAGTGATATCTATTTTTAATGTTTAAATTTTGTCTTGATTGGAATTATCCCTAAGAGCAATAGCAAACCCACTACGCTTACATATGGATTAAAAGTTGAACCAGTTGTTGGCAACTTATTATCACTACTACTTGCATTCGCATTAACAGTATCACTATTTTTTGTATAGACATAAGTAACTGTTTGTTCTTGATCTGTAAATGTACCTGTTACATTACCTTGAACTTCCTTAAAAGTATAACCTTCGATGGATAATTTTTCTGTTGTAAAAGCATCACCAATGTCACCAGATAGAATTTTTTTATCTGCAATCGAATTGCCATCTTCATCGAGATAATAGACGGTAACGTCTGCATTTTTATTGTAGTAATATATTACTGTTTGTTCTTCTACTTTAAACGAACCTGTTCCATTTTCTGGTAACCGATTTGCATCTAAAGTATAGCCTTCGATTTGTAATTTATAATCCAAAGAAGTTGTATCGAATGCTTCATCATAATATCCTGTGATACTCTGTGAATCATGAATTTCATTATCTTGCTGATCAAGATATTTAATTGTGACAACTCCCGACGTCCGCTCCCAAATATAAGTATCAGGAATAGTGCCATCGTAACTATCCATAAATACTGTACTAGAGTCGTAAACATTGTTTGTTTTCAATCCAATCCATCTACCTGTATATACATTACTAGTAGTATTAATTTCTGAAAGATCTGCACTTGATGCGAATATTGAGTTTTCTCCAAGAATAAGTGATGAAAGACTATTGCAGCCGGAAAACAAATCATTTAATGCTTCTTGACTTCCTATTTCACGTGCTAAACTTGTGTTAAAACTTGATAAATTAATTGTTTTCAAAGATAAACACCATGAAAATAAACCTAAAAATCTTTCTACATTATCTGTATTAAAATTTGATAAATCTATGGTTATTAGTGACTCACAATTCGAAAACATTAGTGCCATATCAGCAAGATTGTCTGTTTTAAAATTTGACAAATCTATAGTAATTAGATTCTGCATCCCAGCAAACATTGCGTTCATAGTTATAACATTCTGTGTGTCCCATTCAGAAACATCAATACTTGAAAAGCCAGTATTGTTGAATGTGCCATCCATATAAAAGACATTAGAAGTATCCCATCCAGTTGTATTTAGTGAATTAAGACTGTTACAACCATAAAAAATATCACTTATATCTGTTACATTAGATATATTCCAAGCAGAAAGGTCTAATGTCTGTAATGAAATACATCCTCTAAATAAACCGCTCATATTTTTTACATTACTAGTATCTAATTTTTCAATATTATTAATTGTTGTTAATTCAGGAAGATATGCAAATAGATACATGGATATGGCATTTGCTTTAACATCACCAGTAAAAGTTATTGTTTGAATTTGATCTGCGTATTCTCTCCAGGGACTAGGATTTCCTTCCGAGTTAGTAGCAGCCAATACACCTGAATCAATTTGCAAATCTCCATTACCTAGTAAAGTCCAATTACTTGTTCCGAGGGTGCCACTAGCAATTTCATCTGATACATTGATGAATTCTGTATAACCTGATATCTGCTGATTCTCTAAGCTACTTTCGGTTGAATCTGTAGTTACTATTTCAATGTCTTGCAGTGAATTCTGTTCAGTTCCAACATCTGATATCTGTGGATCTTCCATGTTATTTTCAGATGAGTCTGTGGTCACTGTTTCAGTGCCTTGCAGCGAATCCTGTTCAACTGCATAGATAGTTGCTGTTGGTGATAATATTAATATATTTAATACTATTATTAAAGAAAAAAATTGATAAATTTTCTTGTTCATAAAATCTCTCCTATACTTATTTATAAATTAATCTACTAAATGGATTGAATATTTCTAAATTCAAAATTAATGAATATATTTTAATTTTCAATATTTTTTTATTCAGTTATTGAAAATTATTTGACAAACTATCACACTTGTTCAACTTAAAATTCAATCATCAAAATAACCGTTTAACATTTTATCATCCAAAAACAAATCATAGTGTAATATTTTAGAAATTATTTTTTTCAAGTATTTCAGATAATCTCCCCTTACATTTTCGATAAATAACAATATAAAAAATATTCTTCGAAAAGAGATATTATTTGTTATCAGGATTTCTTTTTATAACGATAAAAAGAGGTATACTCAATATGAATAGTAGCCCAATTAATGCTATAAAGATCTCATTAATTGAATTAGTCATTGGTAATTGTTTGTTATCATTTGAGTCTGCGTTTGTTTTGGAACTACCTGTTCCAATTTTATTTTGATCATAATTATCTGTGGATTTCGTTAACTGATCGAGTTCACTATCTTTTACATAAATATAAGTTACTGTCTGTGCTTGATTTGTAAATATACCTGTTGCATTCCCTTGAATTTCTTTGAAAGTATAACCATCGATGTTTAATTTTTCTGTTGTAAAAGCATCACCAATATTACCAATTAATACTTTTTCATCCACAATACTATTATCATCAGTATCTACATAACGAATTGTTACATCTGCAGCTTTTACCGGAATTTTTGTATACACATAATTGATATTAATTGAGAACATCCCATCCTCAATTTCTTTACTACTTAAATAATCAATCAACTCTTCAATTGTAGAACTATTACTAGTTGTCATTAGATTCGTCAATGTTATTTGTTCCGTACCATTATCTGATTTTGAAACCATTGTTGATTTAGAATAATCAACTTGATAACCAGTAATATTTTCTGGTGTCAACCAATTAAATGTTGATCCAACTTGTGATGAAATATCCCTTGAGTCTAATAACAAATTACCTAATTCGTCTTGATAATTAATTGTACCAATTACAAGAGATTCTATTAATTCAACTGTTAGTTCCCCCGAATGTTGCCCATCCCAAGAGTTCCAATTTACAATAAATTGATTACCAGTAAAGTTCGAATCCAATTGAAATACAGTTCCATCAATGATTACACCTGCTGTTTGACTTGAAAATGTGACAAGTTGGTTTTCTTGATAAAATGTTGAAATACCTAAATCAGAAGATGTATATGTACTCTTCCTAGCAACCATAGTAGATGAAGATTGCCCTACAAATATTTGAGAACCAAGTGTGGATACACTTTCAGTAACAGTAATAGAAGTAAGTCGATTATATGCAAAAGCAAGCTGCCCAATTGTGGTCAAACTTTCTGGAAAAACAACAGAAGTAAGTTCATTGTATATAAATGCACCTTGCCCAATTGTGGTCAAACTTTCCGGAAGAACAACGGAAGTAAGTTCATTATAATAAAAAGATGCCTCTCCGATAGCAGTCACGCTATTGGGAATATCAATAGAAGTGAGATGATTGATTGAAAATGCTCCATACCCAATTGTAGTTAAACTTTCTGGAAGAACAACGGAAGTAAGTTGTTTAGATTGAAATGCAAGTTTATCAATACTAATTATTCCAGATGGAATTACAACATCAGTAGCTGTACCTGTGTAACCAGTGACAACAGTATAATCTTCATTATATTGAATGCCTGGCGTACCTTCATCAGGATTAGCTCCTGTTTCTATTGTTGTATTAGAAAAAGAAGAATCAGCAGCATCTTGTACTCGTATCTCGTCATCATTTATTGTTTGATTGTCTTCAGTTTCTACCATCTCTGCGAAACTTAGTAAGGGTGAAAGTAAACCTAAAAATAAAATTAATAACATTGATATTTTCAATATTTTTTTATGATATAACATAAATGATTATTCTCCTAAATTTTTAATTTATATATTGCTAATGCTACGTAATCAAATGTGATATAGATTGTTATTTTTATTAATAATGATGGAAAACTATTTAATATCGAATATTAAAAAATAACTAGGTGTTTCGTTTATCCTGTATCTACAGAGTTCTTTATTATATGAGAGGTAATCTCTTTCAATAATTTCTTTATTATTAGAAACATCATATGATTCCAGAAGAAAAAAATTTAAAAGATTAAATTTGGAACCTATTCCTAAAATTTTAGGAAGGAATTTATTTAATAAGGTTCTCTAACTCTTTTAACAATGTTAAATTGCAATTTTATAAAATTGCAACATCAGGGTTTTCTACTTCTAATTCAATTTGCCAGTTTTCTCTCCTCTCAAGTATTACCTTATCTAATTTTTTCTTTCCATCAATGTAACATCTATATTTGTAAAAGAATATTCACAATTTTTGTATAATTGTGTACAAAAATTGTAAACAATTAACAAAATAAAATAATTAAACTCACGTATGTAGTAAATTCTTGAATTTAGTCATTTTATGTACGATAAATAATAATAATATACAATTTATTGTTTTAATTTAAAATTAGCATTATTTAATTTTTATTAAGAGTGATCTTCAAAAAACTTCTTATAAGTTAATGACATGTTTTGCATTCCTAAAGAATCCCAATTAGAAAAAGATTTCATTATTTTTCGTTTACCAGTTTTTGGTTGCCCAGTCAAAAATTGGAATAACCCGTTAAAATATAGACATACGTTTTTACTGAACATATCCCACACTTCAAGACGACTTTCTAAATTAGTTAAATACTTATACCCATTAACAAAATCGCCATTATCAATGCATAAAAAAATAATATTGACCAAAAGTTTATTATAGATTGAATTATATCCTTTTTCAGGACTATAAATTTTTTTACTTTTTAATAATCTATCAGTAATTATTAATACAGTTTCCAATGGAATAAGCGACATAATATGATTAAAGATATTAATTTCTATTCTTGTCCAATCTTCGGATTTCATTAACTGATTTATTACTGACTCTGCTTGTTCTGCAGGTATTATCTCACCATTTAATTTTAAAATTAAAAATGTTGTTAATTCTAAAAAATGAGTTTCATTTCTACTAACAAATTCTTGCTTTTTTCGTTCAAGAGCTTTAATATCATTTTCATAGAACATAACAGAAAGCTCATACCAAATCTTTGATCCCTCTTCCTCTAGATAATTTCTATGGATAAATAAAAATTCATCTAAAGTTAAATTTAAATTACGCAACAAGTTAATAAAAAGCTCAATTGATGGAATACTTATTCCTCTTTCAATTCGACTATAATAACTTAAAGTTACGATATTTTTACAGACTTCTTTTTGTGTCATTCTCTTTCCCTGGCGAATCTTTTTTAGTGTATTACCGTACATCACATCATCATCCTTTCGTTTCGTATTTCTGAAAGTATCCTGGAATCAAATGACGCCTAACGAAAAAGAAAAACACGATTACGAAGAAATTTAATTACTTTATGTCTATTTTATTGAAATTGTCCAACTCTAAATTTAATCGTCAAAATAACCATTTAACTTTTTATCATCCAAAAACAAGTCATAATGTGATATTCTGGAAATTATTTTTTTCAAGTATTTCAAATGAACTCTCCTGACATTTTCGTTAAATACCAATATAAAATAATATTATTCGAAAAGAGATATTATTTATTATTAAGATTTCTTTTTGTAGTGATAATAAGTAAACGGTATACCCAATATGAATAGTATTCCAATTAATGCTATAAAGGGCTCATTAATTGAATTAGTCGTTGGCAATTGTTTGTTGTCATTTGAGCTTGTGTTTGTTTTGGAGCTACCTGTTTCAATTTTATTTTGACCATAATTAACTGTGGGTTTCGTTAACTGATCAAGTTCACTATCTTTTATATAAACATAAGTCACTGTTTGAGATTGTTCTGCAAAGATACCTACTTCACTTCCCCGAACTTCCTTAAATGTATAACCTTCAAATGATGGAAAATTATTTAATATCGAATATTAAAGAATAACTAGGTGTTTCGTTTAGCCTGTATCCACAGAGTTCTTTATTATATGAGAGGTAATCTTTTTCAATAATTTCAATAATTTCTTTACTGTTAGAAACAGCATCTGATTCAAGAAGAAAAAAATTTAAAAGATTAAGTTTGGAATCTATTCCTAAAATTTTTGGAATTATTTCCCAAAAATTTTCTGAAGAAATTTCTTTAATAAGAGTATCTAACTCTTTTAACAATGTTAAATTGTAATTTTTTAAAATTGCAGCATCCGAGTTTTCTACTTCTACTTCAATTTGCCATTTTTGCTGATAATTAAAATTATTTTTGAAACTTTTCATTATTTTCTCTCCTTTCAAGTATTACCTTGTCTAATTTTTCCTTTCCATCAATGTAACATCTATATTTGTACAAAAATATTCACAATTTTTGTATACCGGTGTACAAAAATTGTAAACACTTAACAAAATAAAACAACTAAACTCAAGTATGTAGTAAATTCTTGAATTTAGTCGTTTTTATGTACAATAAGTCATAATAGTATATGAAAATTGTTTAAAATTTTTAATAATAGATGTTTTTTATTTGGAAATCAGGTAGAGAGTAAAAAATGAGTCCCCAAAAACGCTACTTCACTGTCAATATAGAATAAAGTTTAATTGTATAGAACAATACCATATTGAATTGACAGATTATTGATACATATTTGAGAAAAATTTTATACAAATTGATATAGACAGATTTAAAAATATATAAAAATCGTTATTTAATATTATGTTAAACTACCAAACTGACCTCTAATATTTAAAATGGATGAAGTAATTTATTGTTTTAATTTAAAATTAGCATTATTTAATTTTTATTAAGAGTGATCTTCAATAAATTTCTTATAAGTTAACTGCATGTTTTGCACCTCTAAGGAATTCCAATTAGAAAAAAATTTAATTATTTTCTGTTTACCAGTTTTTGGTCGCCCAGTTTAAAAATGGAATAACCCGTTAAAATATAGATATACATTTTTACTGAACATATCCCACGTTTCAAGAAAACTTTCTAAATTAGTTAAATACTTATATCCATTAACAAAATCGCATTACCAATGCATAAAAAAATAATATTGGCCAAATGCCTATTTCTCTTTCAATACGACAATAATAACTTAAAGTTACGATATTTTCGCAGACTTCTTTTTGTGTCATTCTCTTTCCCTGACGAATCTCTTTTAGTGTATTACCGTACATCATTACTTCTTTCGTTTTGTATTTCCAATACAATTTTGTTAACTGATATTATTTGGAATGAAAAGTTAGAAAGAATAAATTTCAGCTAATTTTTCTTTGTATAAATTCTGTACAAGTACTAACAATTCATCCCAGCTTTGTTCATTATTGACATCATTAAGAAAAAAAATAAGTGTTCCTTTTTCAGAACGTTCAAGTGTGTCAGTAATTATCAGATCTGCACTAATATAATCTGTAGTTATCTGAATATTTTTGGCATTAAATAGATTTTGTAAACGATTAGTAATGAAATAATCTGCTGTAAAATCTTTAGTCATTTGGAGATAAATCTTTAAAGATGTTTTAATTTCTGACCGATAAAGGCTATATAATAAGCTACTAACTAAATGTGCTTGTTTCTTATCGTGAATAATTGAAGTAACACCAGTTTTAATTGCATCCATCATTTTGTTTTTTATTGTTAAGTAATAAGTAATATTAGGAATGAATAGATCAGTCAATGTATCATATGAAGTATTAACTAAACCATAAAAAGTATTAAAAATGGTCAAAAAATAAATGCACAGATATCTGTGATGCAAAGGTAAATTTCCAAGTTTACTATATTGAATTTGATTGATAATCTTTACAGAAAGCGTACAGTAAGGATTGGCTGATTGAGAAAAAATCTTCCCCATAGCTATTTTTTGTTTAGTTGGTACCACATCTGCGATAAAAATTCGAGCAAGAAAATTAAAATAAAGAATTTCTGTTAAAATTTTTTCTTCTGAAGCAATTTTAAAGATATTTCTTTTGAAAATTAAAGCAATATCAAAATTATTTTTAATGAGATTCAAAAGGTCCTGAAAATCCTTTGATTCATGGAGAATAATAAAAAAATCACCATTAATTCTTATTTTTAAAATAGCATATAAAATATAGAGTGAGCGTTTCTTGGTATTCGATTTTTTTTCATCCGCTTTTAAGATTTCTTTTGGTATTTCTTCTTTAATTTCATCTAGGGAAATTGTTGTAAATGGCCATTCCAAATCTTGAAAAGAATCTTGTAAATAAAGATAAGAAAATAGTCGAATGTTGACTTCATCACCTTTTAAGGAATAATACCCTTCTGATATAACAATTTTAAATTTAAACGATTTAAAATAACGATTTAATTGTGCAGTTAACTTTGCCAAATAAATATCGGAGATAAATAATTGATCTAATAAATCATCTTTTTGGATTTTATAATTAGTAATTAAAATAATACAATAATTAAAGCATATATTGGTTTGAAGTAATGATAATTTTAAAAGATAGGCATAGTTGACCGCAGAATTTTTAAAAGCATCATTGACATAGATTGAACCATGATTCGTTGAAACAAAAAAATTCTCTAATGCCAAATAATCAACAAAATGATCATTAATGGTCAAAAGCGTTGATTTGGCCAATCGTTTAGAAATACCAAATTCTTCAGATACTTCATTTAGTGAAGTATCTTTTTTATTTATGATAAAAAATAAAACAAGTAGTTCTCTTTTTAAATAATTTGGAATCAAAGCTACCTCCTAATTTAATTAATAAAAAAAATATACATTTTCTGTCTTGCGGTATACAAAAATAGTAGATAGGTTCTATTATTTTCTGATGATAATATAGCATAGGCAACTGAGAAAACAACTATAAATAAGTAAATTAATGAATAAATTTAATTTTCATAAACTAATTATGTACGTACATACTTAATAATAATGCCAATAATTTTTAAAATAATTAAATAAAGAACTATTGTTCAGGTTATTTTTATTCAATTAAAAAAATCAGTTGCAACATGATGATAAACAGTAATTCTAAAGTCATCTATGAATGGAAAGGAATATTTATGAAAAATACACAACAAGATACAAAGCGTCTAGTAGAAACATTTATTGAAATGGTTGAAATTGATTCTGAATCAGGTGAAGAATGTGAATTTCATAATTATTTAAAAAAACAATTACAAAAATTAGATATACCTTTTGTTGAAGATAATTCAATGAAAATAACAAATTTAGGTGGCAATAATATAATCGCAAAATGGGAAGGAAATCCCACTAAAAAACCTATCTTTTTTTCAGCTCACACAGATACTGTTGCTCCTGGTAAAGGAATCCAAGTCGTTGAAAGAGAAGGGAATTTATATTCCAAAGGACAAACTATTTTAGGCGCAGACGATAAAGCTGGTATTGCAATCATCTTTGAAGCGCTCAAACGAATTAAAGAAAATGGGATTGAAACAGCACCATTAGAGTTTGTCTTTTCTCCCGGAGAAGAAATTGGACTTATTGGTTCAAGTGCCCTAAATTCAGAACTATTAGATGCAAAAGTCGGTTATGTTTTAGATAGTCCACATGAAGTCGGTCATGTAACTGTAGGTAGCCCACACCTATATAGTTATACAGTGAAAATTAATGGTAAAGCCGCCCATGCTGGTCTAGAACCAGAAAAAGGCCAATCAGTAATTGCCACATTGACTGAAACATTACCATCGATTCAAAACGGACGAATTGATGAAGAAACGACTGCAAATATCGGCAAAGTCATAGGTGGTGAAGCGATAAATATTGTTATGGATGAAATTATCATATACGGAGAAGTTCGTTCAATATCTGATAATAAAGCCTTAAGATTTTTAGAAAACATCACTACAACATTTCAAAAAGCAGCTGGAAAAACAGGAACGGTTGCGACTATTACTACCACAAAATTAGCTGAAGGATTCAAGGTGACTAGTCACGAACCAGCAATAAAACTATTAAAAGAATCACTCACTCAATTATCATTGCAAATGACAGAGGAAGTCAGTGGTGGCGGTAGTGATGCAAATAGTTTCCAACTACAAGGTAGAAATACAGTTAATTTATCTATTGGTTATGACAAAATTCATACGATTGACGAAACTGTATCGATTAATGAGCTTGAAAAAGCGGTGAATCTCGTTATTACTTTGGCACAAAATGCATTGAGAGAGGAATATCTCGAATGAAACAAATCATTAATTTTTTTAAAATTCTCCTCGCTGTAACATTGCTAAGCCTTAGTATCAATTTGTTTCTAAGTCCGCATCATATTGCAGCTGGAGGGGCAAGTGGTATTGGTATTTTAGTTGAATCCGTCACTGGTATTAATCGCGGTCAAACGGTACTTGTCATTAATATTTTGATGCTTATTCTGGCTTTCTTCTTTTTGGGAAAAGCGGTATTTCTTAATATACTTGTAGGAAGTATCACCTTTCCAATTATCTTAGGATCAATACCTGAAATAATGGTTACCCAAGATCGATTACTATCTGTTATTTTTGGAAGCGTGATTTTTGCCGCAGGGGTATCGATCCTTTATATGATACAAGCTTCAAGTGGTGGAACCACAATCCCCCCCTTATATTCAAAAAATATTTTAATTTAAATCCATCCATTGGGTTGTTAGCTACCGATGCAGTAATTGTTTTATTAACCATTCCTGTTTTTGGTTTTGAAGCCTTCCTTTTTTCGATTTTATCAATTGGCATTACTTCGATTGTAATGACTTATATAGAAACTGGTTTGCGGCGGAAAAAAGCGATTATGGTTATCAGTATGAATCGTACGGAAGAAATTAGAATAGTACTGCGGGAACAAGTCAATCGTGGGATGACGATTTTCAATGCTAAAGGTGGAAATCATTTAAAAGATCGGAATATGATCTTAATGATTGTAGACAATCAAGAATATCCCTCAATTCGCAATCTAATTAACGAAGTAGATCCAAAGTGTTTTTTAATCACCTATAACGTTTCAGAAGTACATGGTGAAGGATTTACCTATCATCCAATACAATAATAAAAAGAAAAGAGAGAGATTATGCAACCATTTATAGCTTTTACAATAGTCATGCTGGTTTGGACTATTGGAGAATTTATTTCAGAAAAATCGAAAGCTTTAGTTTCAATGCTTTTAGTCGCGTCAATCATTTTTTTAGTGGGATTTACAACTGATATTTTTCCTCATGATTTAATTAGTGATTCGGGTCTTTTAGGAATTGGAAACGCAGTGATTGGTGTTGTCATTGTGCATTTAGGGACAACAATGAGTTTAAAAGAACTCAAAGAACAGTGGAAAACATTTCTAGTCGGTGTCGGAACAGTTGTTCTATTAACGCTAATTATTTTATTTACGAGTAAGTTATTCTTTGATTCAAATGTTGCCATTGCAGGAACAGCAGCAATTACTGGCGGTTCACTTTCAGTTTTGATGGTACAAGAAACAATATCAGATTTAATGAGTTCAGGTACAGACTTAGGACAATATTCTGGATATTTACTAGCAGTTTTACCATTGTTGATTTTAAATCTTAAAAACTTGATTGGTTTCTTAGTTGGATCCAATATTTTAAAACTTGAGGCAAAACGAATTAAAAAAGATTATCGTTCAGGCAAGTTCGAATTAGCGACTGAAAAAGAACAGGCAGTTGAAACTGATTATTCCTCAAGCACTGCAAACTGCCTATGGCACACTATTTTTATTAGGCGCAACAGTCTGTCTCGCTAGCTTTTTAAGTGGTCTAACTAACGGACATGTTAATATGTTTGTCATTGCATTACTTTTAGTTATTTTCTTACGACAAATTAAAATATTAAAACCAAATGCACTTGCCAAAACAGATTCTTTCGGGCTATTGATGATTTCTATCATGGTTATTGCTTTTGGCCCATTAGCTGACATTGTACCAGCGGATTTGATTGGATTAATTAAACCAATACTCTTCTTCTTAATTGCAGGTGTGTCAATTATTGTTGCCGTTTCGTTTGTTTTAGGTAAAATTGTGGGATACTCACCGATGCTTTCGATTGCAGTTGGTTTAACAACACTATTTGGTTTCCCTGGAACAATGGTTTTACCTCAAGAAGCAGCTAAATCAGTTGGTGAAACAGAGAGCGAAGTTGAGATAATCACAAATCAGATGTTACCAATTATGGTAACTGGCGGTTTTTCAACAATGACTATTACCTCTGTAATTGTCGGTGGCATACTAGTATCGTTAATGATGTAATAAATAAGGAAATTTCGATTTACTAAATCTTACTATTTCTCAAAGGATTAAAGGAGAAAATTAATGAAGTCAATAAAGAAACCATTATGCCAATCCGCCCTATTTGGATTAATCTATGGTATTTTGTTAGTGATTATCGGCATAATATTAAACTTTAATGTTTTGATTCTCGATGGTTCTTATACTCTGATTGGTGCAGCAATGTCAATTATTACATTTTACTTAGTAAAGTATGTCCAAGAACAAGACTTCCAAAATTTTCCGTTTGGAAAGGAAGCCTTTATTCCTTTGATGATGTTTGTTCAATACCTATTAATTCTCGCTATTTCTATCTATGGACTTATTGATGTGGTTCGTTCATTACATAGTGTAGAAATCGCTCAAAATAAATCAACAGGTCTTTATATTTCAACATTCGGAATGATTAGTTGTTGGCTATTTTGGCAATTTCTAAAAAAAAAAATTAGAACACCCGTTTATACAATTAGAAATTGAACAATGGCGCTTTGGTTTTTTCTTTAGTCTTGGGGTTACTGCTTCATTTATTTTTTCAGAAATAGTTTTACGTATTCAATGGCATTTTATCACACCCTATATCGATGCAACGATTTCAATTTTCATTACCGTTTCATTTATCAGTTTAGCGATTAAGGAATTGAAAACTGCGATTCTAGAATTAACAAGTGCGGCTCCAAAATCTGAATTAAGAAGAAAAATTGAAGTCATTGTCAGAAAAAATTTTGAAAGGAAAGCTATCCGAACTTTTCTTTTAAGAACCGCAAAAGTAGGCAATCAATTGATTATAGAGTTAGACATTATTATTCAACCAAATAGTCAATACGATTCGGTTGTACAACAGGATCAATTAAGAAGTGAATTGTTAGCAGAGATTAAAAATCAAATTATTAATGAATCGATTTGGTTTAATCTTAATTTTATGTGCAATATTAAGTGGGCAAATTAATTATGTTCTAAGATTATCCTGATTAATCAAAATATATTTCAAAAAAAAATAAAGAAAGAAGGAATACATATGAAAGCATTGGAATTTAGTTATTATAGAGAAAATCCAGCAGTAACCATTATTTTAGGAATGCCAAACACCGAGAGAAATGCTGAAAAATATCAGCTAGTACTTAAAAATTTAGTTAAAGATATTATACAAAATTTGGATATCACTGAGTATTCTGATATTTATGAAGAATTAATTAATCGACTAACCAATTTATTAAATGAATTTAGTGATGTAATACCATATTTTTAAAAGATTGAATGTTGATATATCAGTGTTTTTACGAGCTAAACTAATTATAAAAAACATTAAAAATGGAAATTTTGGTAACTTTTTGGTAACGCAAGATATTGGAATATACTTACTCTTTTTTTATATTTTTAATAAAATAAAGGTTATAATTAATGGTAATTATAAGTTGTATTTTGTATAAAAATATTAACATTTTTATTATGCTATAATTCTAATATTAGGAGGGTTTATGAAAAAGAAAAGAATTTTTTTAAGTATTTTATTTGTTTTTTTTTTTTTATTTTTGACAGCATGCAATTCTACTTCTAGTACAGATGGTGATTATTACAGAGTTTATGAAAATGGTACACGATTAGATGATGAAGTTACAATGAGAATCAAGGGTAACACTTGGTATCATGATTATGGTGATGGTGAAGAAGAGGCAACTATTAATTTTGATACAAAAACAATAACTGCAAATGGAAAATCTGTTTCGTTCTCTTTAGATAACGGTATTTTTATATTTGAAGATGGCAGTAAGGAAACTTACGTTAAAAAAGATAGTGAAGCATATACTTCAATTAAAAGGGAAATGAATAAAAAATAATTATTGAAATTAAATAATAAAGATAAGCCCATAATTCAAAATTATGAGCTTTTATTGTGTCGTATTATTAAAATAATTGTTCAATAATTTGTTGAGCAACTTCTCTTTCATTATTTTTAAAAATTAATTCTTCACCAAAAGAGGTTTTAAAAATAATTGATATTTCTTTAGCCAATTCATCAATAGAAATATTTTTATTCATTTTATATAAATTAATAATTTTATTTATTTCTGATTTATATTCGTCTTTTGGTGCCATTGGGAATAAATCCACAGGATCCCATGCATTTATTATTTTTTCAATCGTATTATACATTTTCTCACCTTATTTTAGAATAGTTTATTAATTAATTCAGTCATTTCTTTATCAAAATTATCTTTGCCCCAAGCTGTTACTAATTTACCTTCTTTACTTACAATAGCCACCCCTTCTGGAGTTATATAAGCAAATTTTGCACCATTATTTTGAGATAAAACTTTTCCATTTTTTACTATATTATCAACCATTTCTTGTGACATGTTTCTTTCTTTTAATCTAGACATTCCATGTTCAGCATATTCGTTCCAGTTAACATTGATTTTTGGATTTTCTACTAAAGTTCCCATTTTACCAAAATCTGTTCCAATTGGAATTTTTTTAACAATATTTTTACCTACCACTTCATCAAAATAACCAGCTTCTTGTAATATCTTTAATTCTTTTTCAGTTAAAGATACACCTTTTAGAAGCTTATTGCCAGCTTTTAATTCTTTTGCTATTTTACTTAATTTGCTAATTGGAATAGCAGAGAGTGCTAACCAAGCCGCAGCTTCTGCACGACTAGCTTCATCTCCACTTAACCAATCTTTACCATATAATAATCTATAAATATCATTGATTGCAAGAAATTCCGCATAAAAATGAATCCCTGCTTTAAAACTTTCCTTAGCCATCATCCAATTAAGATTGGCTGTTTGTTTTTCATCAAATATACCATTAACGTAAACTTCGTAAATTTTTTCAGTATTACCTTGATTGTCAATTGGATATTCTTTTATCTTAATTTCAGTTTTAGTTTCAGATTGATTATCCCATTTATCATTAATCGTCCTAGCCCATGCCATATTTTCTTGGCTAGGCATGGTAAAAGTACCTGTACTAGCATTAAAAGCAGTTTTAGTCTGCGCAATGCCTTGATTGATTGCTTCAGTTAAAGAGGCAATCTCTGAAAAAATAGTTGGTGAGGTCGCATTGAAAAGTCTTAATTTTTCAAGCTTTTCTGTTAAATCTTGTTTGATTTGATTATAAATGCCTAATACTGCACTATTAGTTACCAACATAACAGTTGTATTAAAGTCTTTAGAATCTAACTTAGAGATACTTTCTCTAATCGCATTAATCCGATTAATTGCAGTATCAGCTTGTTGAATCTGTTCTTCTAGCTTTGATTCTTTTAAGCTACAGCTATCAACCTGCGCGACATAATCCTCTGGAAATTTCTTGACCGCTTTTTCAACCGCTTCCGATAGAAGCATACCACCTTTTGATAAAGGTAACAAAACACCAGAAAAATAGGTCTTGGCTGAATCGTAGGTTTTTCCTTTAAGCTGCATACTATTAAGAACAAAATCATTGATTGCTTTTTGTAAATTCTCATAGCCCTCAACTTGTGACTTGCACATTGTACTGACACTACTTGCTTGCTTTTTTGAATCAGATAAATACATATCAATACTCATGTTTGTCGCTCCTGTTCATTTTGGTTTACTTTATTTCTTTCATAAGCAATATCATCTAATTGATTTTCAATTTGTCGTTTAGTTTGATATTGACTTGTTTTAAGTTCGTCTATTTCATTAAATGCATGAGAAACTTGATAATTTAATTCATTTTGAACGGATTCATAAAAGGTTTGATTTTCACTCTCTTGATAGAAATAACGTAATTCTTCAAGTAAATTATTAGCTTCTTTGAAATTTTGTAAATAATCTGTTTCGATTTGTTCTACTTTTTGATGCTCAATCTTTAAATCTAACTCTGTTTCTAAAAGGTGTTGTTCTTTTTGTTTTAATTCATCTAACCTTTTTACCATGCAAAATCACCAACACTATATTTAGGTTGAAAGAGTTCTTGACTAGCTTTTTGATCCATTGCTTCAAATTCCTTAGCAACGCTATGAATGCTGTCAGAAGCTGTTAAAATCGCTTCTGAGATTTGAGTAGTGGCATTCTTAGCTTGCTGAATAACTTCTTGTGCGTTTGTATTACCCGAAATAGTCGTCTTAGTATCTGTAGTAACTGTGTGAGTTTGTTCTAATTTTTCAGTTGCATTTTTTAAGGCGGTCGCTTTTGCTTGTGCGTTACCTAAATCACTGCTTATACCTGCCATAATTAATCTCCTGTCTAACTTTAATGACTTGTTTAAGTAAAATATAATTTATTTTTAAAAATCGTTTTAGTGTTTAATTACTGTATTAGAGTATAAAGAAAATCATTATTTCAAAATAGTTATCAATGTTTTAATATCAATATTGTTTTAGCTTTTTGTAGTGCTTGTTTGTCAGCCAGCTTATTTTTATCAAAAGCATATGAAATACTTTTACCCTTGTCATAATATCCCCAAGCACCAATATGATTGAATTTATTTTTAATTTGTTGTTTAAACTCATCATCATTCAATTCTTTCATATCAAAATTAGATATGAAATTTTTTTCTTTCATCAATTTTAGTAATTTTTCTTCGGGACTGTATTGGATCTGATAATATTCACTAATAATATTTTCTTTTATCAATGATAAGTATTTTAGAATAGCATGATTATTCCCCTTGCGATAATTCATGACAATATTTAATGCTAATTTACGATTAAGATTGCATTTGTATTGTAGTGTATCCATTAATTTATTATGTAGAGCTTCTTGTGAAACTTCTAGCTCAAACATAACTGAATTAAATGTCTTATTTTCATATCCAATTTTTTGTAACAAAACAATATCAGGCATGAGTATAAATGCAGAATAAAAGTTTGCTTCAATTTCTTTAAGATCCTCTAATTCATTATTATTAACATTATTTTCAGTAAAATATCCTCCTGAATGTTTTAACATAAAATGACCTAATTCATGGCATTTTGTAAAATTTTGCCTAGTTGTTGGGTGACTTTTTTCATATGAAATTGAAATACCTTCTTTATTATTTATAAATAACCCAGATACACTATTATTTCTAAAATGATGAGTTAGTACTTCAATTTGATTCTGCTCTGTTTGAAAGGTAAAAAAATCATGATATGAATATTCTTTTGTAGATATGTCATATAATTTTATAAATTGGTAGAGGGCAGAATAAGCTTTTCCTAATACTTCATAGTAAGTATTTATCAAATATTATCATCCTCTTTTTGCTTTTTTCGTTCTTTAAGTATTTTTGAACGCTCTGCTAAAAATGCTTCTAAATCCTCTTTAAGCTCTTTTTGTTCACGTTCATTTAAATTTTTTGAAGTTTTTCTGAAAAGAATATCAAAAGTAGACAAATTTTTCTTATCAGAATGTTTATCATCTGTATTACCGAGTAAGTAATCAACTGACACATCATAAAATTTAGCAATAATAGTTAGTTTATCTTGAGTTGGATTTTTTTTGCCTCTTTCCCAGTCAGCATAAGAAGGTTGGGAAATTTTAAGTTGTTGAGCAATATCTTTTTGAGTTAATCCAGCCTCTAAACGTAATAGTTTTAATCGTTCTGAAAACATTTTATCTCCTTTTTAAATTTTTTTAAAAAAGTAGTTGACACTAATATAGCTATAAGCTATTATATGAATATAGCCAAAAGCTATAAAATTAATTAAAAAAATATAGCTAGTTCAAATTTATCGACTGAGAATAATTCCTTAAATTTTTCAAGTTAATTACAAGGAAAAATAGGAATCTTGCAGATAAAAGAGAATTAACTTAAGTTTTTCAATTAAAAAAATGTTCCTTGACAACCAAATATGAAACAAAGCAGATACTTTCTTTCTGATTATCAAAGAACTGTTAGTTAAAACTTAGACACTTTAATTATACAGTTCTCGATATATAAAAATCAAGAGTAAAGTAAAAAACTTTGGGGAGTTTAGATTCTTCCAAAACAAAATCTAGGGGTTAGGTTCACGTGATATAGTTCCACTCCGTAGCAAGAAATTGCTATTTAATTATTTATTAAGTAAGTGCTGGTGTATTTTTCGAGTTCGATTCTCGTTACTTATATAGTTACATTATTTTATCGGCTTACATTATGATGTAGGCTTTTTATTTTGAAAAAAAGGAGGATTATATGAATAGAGAAAAAATGAATTTAATCTCTGAAATTGTTGAAAGAGCTGAGAAAGAGGGGTTGTTATTATTTGACCGTATTGGTTTAATTATTGATTTAAAACTTGCAGTAAAGCATTTTGATTTAAAATTAAATGATTTATTAAATGCAGATAGTGAAAATTTTACACACGATATTGTAGGAATTCAAAATAATATTGATCGTGAGAACAAAATTTTTGATTCAATGTTTTTACCAAGATTTTCAAACTAACTATTTTAAGTATCCTTTAAATCAAGCTATACCGCTTGGGGCAGTTGCCTATGTAAAGATTACTTGTGCTAAAAATATTAATAATGTTGTTGTCGTTTAGATTTGCTTGATTGAGTAAGTCTTTTTTTTTGTTATGAATTGGAGGAAGTTATGCAACAAGTTTTTGAAGTTGAAGAATTAACAGAGGGTGATTTAGTAAGTGTATACTCTTATGAAACAAATTGTGGAATTAATGAGGGGAGTTTTGTTGGTTTAGTCATTGAATCTGCAAAATATGGTTTATGTATTTTGCCTTCAAATATTAGCGAATTTGCAATAGAGCGTGAAGCAATTGGAGGTTCTATTTTCTTGCCAATTAAATGGTTAATTGACGATGTAGATGTAAGAATTTGTAAACTAGCGCATTTTGAATAATGATATTTGTTGATTAGACTTGTTAATTCTAGCAAGTCTTTTTTTATTGGAAAAAATAAATATAAAATCACTGGGGGTGATTTATAGAACGGAGAGAAAATGTATCAATATCAATATGTTGGTTGGGTTACTGGTAAAGTGTATGCGGAACATAAAATTAAATGTGAAGCACACCGATTGTTAGTTGCTCAATATCCCACTTATGTAAGAAAAATAAGTAATGAGGTTACTAATAAAGAAAGAGATCAGTTACGCAATCCAATTTATCCAGAGCCTTTGTTTATAAGAAAGGTGGTTAAATGATGTCTAAATTGGTTATATTAATTACAATATTAAGTTTGATAATAATTCAAATTTTTGGGAATTTTGCTTTAAATCAATATTTTAAATTAGGAAATGAAGAATATCATGAATACACAATTAAGATGTTATATTTTTCAAATGTTATTATTATTGGATATTTTATATTAAACTTATTGAAATTATAATATGTTATTTTAAAAATATGATAAAATTAATTAACGGAGGTTATTTTATGAAAAATGTATTAGATACGATTAGGGGATTGAATAAAAAACAGAAACAAATTGCATTGATTGCTGGTGTTGTAATTATTCTAGGTGGTAGTTTTGGAGTATCTGCATATCAGAAACGCCAAGAAACACAAGCACAATTAAAGATTGAGCAATTACAAGATAGCACTTATAACGGATTATCAAAAATTGTAGCTGCTTTAACAGATAAAGATTATCTAGTAGCTGATATTACACAAGAACAAATTGATAAAGTGAATCAAAAAGTTAAGTCTAAACAATCAAATTTATCAGATTCAGATTATCAAAAGTTATTAAATGATTTAATTGTGATTCAATTAAAATTTGATTTACAGGTTAAAACGAATAGTTTATTTAAGTCAGCTGTTTTAAATGGCTCTAAAATAACTAATCAAACGATTAAAGACGGTTTGACAAGTAAAACAGTTGATGAAGTTAATCTTGATAAATTATCTAAAAGTGATTTTAAAACAGCTTTAGAAAATGCTAAGACAAACGCTAAAGCTCAAATTAAAAAAGTTGCTGATGATAAGGCAAATGTTGAAAAGGCTAAAAAAGAAGCCGAAGAAAAAGCTAAAGCTGATGAAGCCCAAAAAGCGCAAGCTGAACAAGCACAAGCAGAAAACTCAGCTAGTGAAGCTGTATCAAATGCGACAACTAAAAATGGTGCGACTGGCTCTACAAGTGCTGCTACTGCTTCAAATGGTTATACACCAAGCTATAATGCTGGTAGTTCATCGGCTGGTACGACTTTTAATGCTAGTGGGCAAACTGTAAATAATGGTGATACTACTAATAATGGTAGTGCTTCACAAAATACAGGTGGTGGCTCTAGTAATGCTGGGGGTAGTTCTTCTAATGGTGATGGTGCTGTCGTGTCTGACGACCAAAAATGGTTGAATGCTGGCTATATTCGTGCGCCTTATCCAGAGGGAAGCGGTGAATTAATGGATTGGATAGCCGATAATGGTTATAGTGGTTATACAGGTAATGGTGAGGGTTGGATTCGCCCATATTAATAAAATATAAATTAAGGACTTTTAGTTAAGTCCTTTTTTTGTTGTCTAAAAAAGGAGTGATTCAATGTTTGGTATACGTTCGCCCTCTTAGAAATTATCAAATTAAACTTTGATGATTGAGAGGAGAAAAAATGAAAATAAATCAAGCGTTATCTGATTTTATGAGCTATACAGGTAGCTTAGTTAAATCAAAGAAAAAAGTATTATTCGCATTGGCATTGTTAGTTACTCAGATTGGTGTGAGTACATGGCAATCACAGTCAGTTAGTGCGGATACAATCGCAGAATATGTAAATGTTCCGGGAGAATATGTTAAAGTTCTGACTTCGACTGGTGTGCATGATACAGGGCAATTAGTGGTTAAATCGAATGGTAAAGAGGAAGTTGCGTTTTGTATTGAGCCAGAAGTTTTAATTCCTTTAGGTATGAATACGGGGTATATCGGTAAAGATCGTACAGACCTTTCAGCTCGTGCTGAACAAATTGCGACTTTATGGAGTACAGTTAGTACAGACAAGTGGTACTATTTTGTAGCTCAAACGATGATTTGGGAAGCTGTGAATGGTATTGAAGTATATGGTATTGACGGTTTTAGTGATTCCGATTTTCAAAATGCTAAAGCACAAATTAATCAAGCGGTTGATAATTACAATAAAAAGCCAAGCTTTAACGGTCAGACGGTTACTGTAAAATTAGGTGAATCTGTGACTTTAACAGATACTAATAATACGAATTTATCTGAATTTAATTCATTGACACCATCAAGTAATGCAAATGTTGATTACTCTATTAATGGTAATCAATTAACAATTACACCGAATAAAAATTCTAATGAAAATGGTAAATTTCGATTGATGAAAACTCTTGCTCAAGGTACTTCTGTTGTTTATCAAAAATCGGGTAGTCAGACTTTAATGGTCGCAAAAATTAATGACCCAAATTATTTTGATATTAATATTAAAGTTGTTAAAACAGGTAAATCACAGGTTCAAAAATTGGATGAAGAAACAGGCAAGCCTATGGCTAATGTTCAATTTAAAATGACAGTTGACGGTAAAGATTACGATGTTAAAACAAATGATAAAGGTATCGGCTTTATTGATAAAGAATTTTTACATGATACTGAAGTCACTTACACCGAAGTTAAAACCCTTGACGGTTATGTTTTAAATGAAACACCAATTAAAGCTAAAATCAAAGCTGGTGAAACCATTACATTATCAATGAACAATGAAGCACAAAAAGGACGTGTCAAAGGGCATAAAGACAAAGAAGTATATAATGCTTCTGAATCTGAAAAACAAGGCAAGTCAGTTTATGATAAAGTACCTTTATCAAATGTAACGTTTGATGTTGTGGCTCAAAATGATATTACTCGTCCAGACGGTGAAACTGTTCTTAAAAAAGGTGAAGCTGCGGACACATTTACGACAAATGAAAATGGTGATTTTGAATCTACAAAAGATATTTATATCGGTAATCAAAACACTTATAAATTAGTTGAGCGTGATGTGCCTGAAAATTATCGTCCGTTGTATGATAATCAAGCAACTTTCACAATTCCATATGACAGCACTAACAAAACTAAAGTGTTTACTTTAGATATGGGAACGTTGGATAACGACTTAAAAACTGGTACTTTTAACTTAGAAAAAGTTGATAGTGAAACTGGTAAAGTTATTCCGAATACACAATTTTTATTACGTGGTCTTTCTACGTATAACAAAGATGTACTTTATACGATTACGACTGTTGACAGCGCTACAATTGATAAATTAATTGCTGGCAAGTATGAAGTTGTTGAGGTGAAGTATTCTGACGGTTATACGCAAAATGAATCAGAAACATTAACTAAAATTATTGAGATTAAAGACGGTGAAACAACAAAAGTCATAATTAAAAACAATAAAATTGATGTAAAAAATCCTAAAACAACAATTAAAACAAAAGCACATCTTGAAGATGGCTCACAATACTTTACTGCAGGTGATACGGTCAATATGTATGATGATGTTGAAATTACTCACGAAGATATTTTAGACGGTACTGATCGTGCTTTTGAAACGATTTTAGTCGCAAAATTGCCAGATGGTACTGAAAAAGATATTTGGAAATCGGGCAAGATTGATTATAAAGTATCTGATAGCCAATTAACTAAAACAGTTGTAACTGAAAAAGTAGATACTGGCGCTTATCCAAAGGGTACAACTTTCTATTTTAAAGAAATTGGCTACGATAAAGACGGTAACAAAGACACAGAGCATAATTTTGACGGTAAAGACCAAGAACAAGGCATTTATCCTAAAGAAACACCAGAATCAAGTTTGCCTACGATGAATGAATCGTCAAATATTGTTTTAGTTGGTGGTGGTATCTTACTTCTGGCTGTAGTGACTGGGGTTTTTCTTTTGAAGAAAAAATATCATAATAATAAAAACATTTCTTAATTGAGGTGTTTGAGTATTTTTTAGCTTTATTATTGTTGTATTGGAAAGAGAGTTGATTTTGACTAACATATCAACATTTTGTCATCATGCGCAATTTGTGGTAAATGATGTCAAGAAAGAAATTGAAAAGTATTATGATTTAAAAGGTCTAAATTTGACTTTGAAACAAAAGAATATATTAGATGAAAGTATTGATAGTTTAAATTTAATTACTTTTAAAAAATATTCAAATGAAATGGAAGAATCGTTATCCTATTTGATTGCAAAATTAGATTTGCTTTCTGCTGAATTGAAACAACGTGAGGGTTATGATAACGATAAAATTATTTTAATTGGTACATGTAAGAAATATTATTATTTAATTCATGAATTAGTTGGATAAGACAATCAGTTTATTATTGATTGTCTTTTTTCTTTGTTTAAAAATTGGAGGTTTTTATGGAAGAAACTAGAATTTATTGTACTAATTTAGCCAAGTATAATAACGGTGAACGTTTTGGGGCTTGGTTCACATTACCAGTTAGTCCTTCAGAAATTGAATCTAAATTACGACTAGATGAGGGAGTAGAAGAATTTGGTGAGGAATTTGCGATTCATGATTATGAAAATCCTTATGGTTTAAAAATTAGTGAATATTCTTCAATTGATACTTTAAATGAATGGGTTGATGGATTAGGGTATCTTGATGATAAATTATTGAGCGTTTTATCAGAAGTTGTATCAAGTGGTTTTGAAACATTAGAACAAATTATTGAAAATGAAGGTAGGTATTTTAGTTTTACTGGTTTTGATGATTTTAAAGATATTGCAGAGGATTACATTCAAGAAAATACAAATGTAAAAAATATCGAGATATTAGGTGGTGTTTCTTTAGATGCTTATATTGATTATGAAGCATTAGGAAATGATATTAGAATTAACGGTCAATATCTTGAAACGAGTGAAGGCATTGTAGAGTATACCGATTAAGAAAGATGAGGCGTAAATGTTATGAATAAACAAACACATAATAAAATTAAAGCTTTAACAGAAGAATTATCAAATTTACTTACTTCATTTAAATTTGCGGAAGTGTGGACGGTTGCTGGTGCATTAAATGCAACATTGAAAACCGCAACGGATGAAGATTCAGTTGTGGTTGAAGCAAAACGTGAATTAAGAAATTATTATCATATTAGTAGTGAAATCTCAACACTTAACAAGCGATTAGTTGGTAAAGGGCACAGATTAGCTGAAATCGCTAGTAAACTATAGAAAAATGGAGGCAAATGAATGTCAGAATTAAAAAATGCAGTAATTAAACAGGAAAAAGTCGGTAATCTACGTGCTAATGGTCGTGCTGAAAGAGTTCGTCTATATGTGGATGGTAGTTCAAAAACATTTGTTCAATATTCTGTTCGTAACCCAGAATTAAAAGCTTTTAATGTTTTGCTGCCAGTAACCGCAAAGCGTATTAATACACAATTTAATCAAGAATTGGAATTAGTTAATCCAACATTGCTTTCAATCGGTCAAGTTTCTCAAAATAATCATCAAGTCGGTGATCGTCAAGTCGTTGATTATAATGGTTATGTAGACCGATATATTGTTGCAGATGAAATTAAAGTTAAGGGGGCAAAATAATGGCAAAAATTAAAGTAGAAAATAGTAATTTAACACCGTTATTAGACTTCAAAAAAACATTTGGACGTCTATTTTTCTTGGAACAACTTAACGATAAAGAAGCACGTCAAACAGACGGAGAACGTGGTGAAGCGGTTGCTGTGCGTTTTGAAGTTTTATCAGAAACTCAAGGGGCAGAATTTACTGTTTCAATTGATTTAGCAGATAATCCTTTAATTGATTTATCTAGTTTTAAAATGGATGATGAAATTGAATTAGTCGAAGGTCAAGTTTTTGAATACAATATTAATAACAATGCAACTTCTAATATTGTTGTTGCTTTGAAGGCGATAGATGTTAAAAAAATTGGAAAATTAACGGCAGCTGCACCAATAAAAAATGGATCATCCAAGATTCAAAATGATAAATAATTAATTAATTTTATTCTAAAAAAGCGATTATCAATTAAAGATAGTCGCTTTTTATTTTTATAGGGAGTGAACTTGATGAAGGTAAGAACAATGATTAATCATGCTTATGATTTGGAAAAACGAGCAATTGACTTAGATGGAAAATCAGATTTTTTTCTTGTGTTCCATACTACTAATGCTAAACTATTAGATTTTTATGATTTTAAAAAATTATCATTTTTGTGCGAAGAAGTAAGTTTAATATTAGCTGAAATCATGACATTGGTTAATCAATTAAAAAGAAAAAAATATCTTGATTGTGAATTTATTGATAATCAACTTGCCAATCTTTATATCGTTCGCAATCGTTTAGAATATAAAAGACAAGCCTTGTTTATGGTTAAAAAGAAATCTCGGATGATCGCTTATGCTTAATTTATGTCATGAAATGAGGAAATTAGGTTTTTTAATTGGTGTCGATGAACCAGATTATCAAGCGTTCATCATTAGTCTTAATGATTCTATTTTTTATGTTGTAGAGGGTTGTTATCATTCCAAAAGGAAAGAAATGTTATATAGTTTTTCAAAAAATTATTATCATAAAAAAGAAGGTAAAACGCAGGTATCTAAACTTTATTTTAATAAATTGCCTATGGAAATGATGATTAAACGTGTGGCTAGCTTTGTTAGTTTCATGATTGAAAAAAATTTTTTTAAACCTTTAGACCGAAATATTTTGATTTATGCAAAAGAAATAAGATAAGGATGTGATTATTGATTGATTAAGAAATTATTTATCTATCGAGGTAGGCGAATTCGTTTATTTCATAAGAATTTATTATTTAAGTATGGTTTGACGTTGTTCATGCCTTTTTTTATCGGCATAGTTGTTTATTTTTATTTGGTTGTCTATCCACTGATTCAGTCGTTAAATGGGCGTTATCAATTTAAACCTCTTATATCGCCATTATTAATTACTTTAATGATAATTATTTTGGGTGTGACAACGATTATATTTTTAATTAAATCGAGTATTTATCGTGGCGGTTATTTTCAAAGAGTGCGTAAAAAGCAATGGTTGGCAGAATATTTAGATAGCAATGATTTTGTGATTCGACAGACTAAAAAGACTGAAAAAGGAACTAAAGAAATTAGGAAATTCACCAAAATTTATTATAAAGTAAATGGTGATTATGATGAATTTACATTTCGGTTAGGTAATAAATTTCAAGATAAATTTCTAAAAATATCTGGTGATTTAGAAAATATGTATTTAGCTGATCTAGTAGATGTCAAACGTGAACCTAATTATGTGACGTTTCAGTATTTAGCTGATACCCAGAGTAAACGAATTAAATTTGAAGATTTGACAGCTCAAAATGGTCGTGTCGTTTTGATGGAAGGTGTGATTTGGATTTATGATGATTTGCCACATATGCTTATTACTGGAGGAACAGGTGGTGGTAAAACATACTTTATCTATTCTCTAATCGCAGCTTTAGGTAAAGAAGGACGAGTCCATATTGCAGACCCTAAAAATGCAGATTTAGCTGACCTTGCCAATTTTGATTCATTTAATAATTTGGTTGTTTCAGATAAAAAAGAAATTTTTTCAATGTTATCAGAAGCAGTTGAACTAATGGATAAACGTTATCTTTATATGAAACGTCAACCTAATTATACAATTGGTAAAAATTATCGTTATTATGGCATGAAACCAGAATTTTATATTATTGATGAATGGGCTGCTTTTGTTTCTGTTCTGGGCGCTAAATTCAATGATGAATTTAGTTTAGAAAATTTATATGAACGATTGACACCACTTGTTTTAAAAGCAAGACAATCAGGTGTCTTTTTAATTTTGGCAACTCAAAAAGCTGGTACTGATGTGATTCGTTCTTCTATACGTGATAACTTGATGTGCAAAGTTTCTTTGGGACGTTTGAGTGATACAGGCTATGTAATGACCTTTGGGGATGATTTGAAAGGTAAAGTATTTTATAACAAGTCGGGTGTTAAAGGACGTGGGTACATTGATGTTGGTTTGGGTGTACCTAATGAATTTTATGCCCCTTTGGTAGACGAAAAATTTGATTTTGTGGATTATTTTAAAGCTATGTCAGCCATGCCATATACAGATATTTCAGAAATTGAGCTTAACGAAACGTCTAAGAAAGAAGTTGATGAATTATTAAATGATGATTTTGTTAAGCAAGAACAGGAAATGATGAAACAAAATGCAAGTTTATTTAAAGCAGAGCATGAAGCGGAACGTCAACGCCAACGTTCAGAATTATTGAATGAGGTTGATTATTCTGAAAAAATTAAACAACGTCAAAAGCAGGTAGGGTAGTATTCAAAAAATATAAAAGTATGAAGGCGGTGTGACTATGACAAATTATACAGTCGAGGAAGTATGTGAAATTATTTCTCCAGATTTAAAGTTGAGAACCTTGTATGACTGGATTCGTAAGATTGAAAATCAAACCCAATTTAGATTTACTAAAAAAATTAATATGGCGAACCCTTATTATGTCAGAGGGCAGCCTCAAAAAGTTTATTTATTAGATGATGTGGAGATTGATTTATTAGCTCGATTATATACATTTAGAATAAATGGTGAAAATCTAACTAAAGCGATTGATTCTATTTTCTTATTGGAAGATGATTTTAATCGAAAATATCCAGTTGAGGATAGATTATAAACAACATAAGCACAATTGCAAGGGGAAAGTACGTGCTTTGCGCAAGCGAAGCGATCAGCGCATTAAAAGCGCGTGCTTTTGCCCGCAAAAGTGGGCGTAATGAACGGCGGGCTTGTCCCGCCGTTCGCCTGCCACCCGTTTGGTAATACGGGTGGTAAAATTGTCGATTGTTGATAAGATATACTGTATCAAAGGTTGATATATCAAGTGTTTTGTTGTTATTAGATAAGTAGACAAAAAATATCATTTTGTCTACTTTTTTATTTGGGGGTGTTTTTAATTGATTCTAAGGAATTAAAGCAATTACGAAAAAAATTAGGATTTAATTTAAGAGATTTTGCAGAAAAAGTAAATATTTCTAGACCAACGTTATCGAAATATGAACGTGGCTTAATTTTAATATCAAATGAACGTGAAATACAAATTAATAAAGCACTTGGCTTATCTTACAATACTGATAAAGCCTTACTTCATGTACATATTGATTATCTAAAACTCACTTTTTTTGGTGGTACAATTAAAATCATTATGGAAAAAGTGCTTGGTATTCCTTTAATTAATTTCTTTTCTGAAAAAACAGGTCGTCATAATTATCAAACAAAACATTCATGTGGTAATATCGTTGTTTTTACTCGGACAGATGATGATTCGCAAGGTATTTTATTAGATTTAACAGGTCAGGGGGTCGCAGAATTTTCAGAATTTCTGGAAAGTAAGGGGTCATCTTTACATGATTTTTTAAGTAAAGTTTGGAATCCTAGTTGGTATAGAGGTTATGGTTACTATGACCGAATTCACTCTACACGATTAGATTTAGCTATTGATGAAATGGTGGATGAAGTCAATGGTAATTATGAGCTACATGATTTGAAATGTAAACGTGAAGCAGGATTGGTTGATACAAAATTTAAAATTTATCATGAACAGGAAAAGAAATTCCAAGAGGAACGAAAAGGTCTGACTTTGTGTTTTGGTTCTCGTGGTAATGGTAGCCCTTTGTTTCTTCGCTTTTATGAAAAACGTTATGAATTAGCTAATAAATATAATATGACGGTTGAAGAAATTGTATCAGAATATAAAGTCTGGAATCGCTTTGAGCTGGAGATTGGCAAAGAATTAAATGAAGCAATCTTTCAAGAGTATATTGGTGGTAAATCACTAGATGAAATCGCAATTAATTTATTGTTATCAAGAATTGATGTTTATGAAGAATATGTAGATGAAAAGGGGGTCAAACGAAAACAATATTGTTCTGATTTTTATAATGTTTTTGGCAATTGGAAAAAGGTGAAGTTTGGCTCTGAGATAGAAGAAAAGACACTTGAAAAAACGATTCGTTGGATAGAAACACAGGTGGCAGCTTCACTTAAATTTTTGTATTTGTTGTGGGGGAGAGAACAGTTTTTAAGTTGGCTCTTTGATTTATTAGAACGAACAGAGCTTTCTGCCCAACAAGAAAAACAATTGAATTTTGAAAGAATGATGGATAAAAAGGGGGTTGATTAATGACAATAAAAATACTGGGTCGCTTCTATCAAGGTGATGAAACACCAGAAAATAATTTGGAAGTAATCTTATTTTTGAATTATTTACATCAGAAATATCAAGACTTCTTTTATCAATCTGATATTTTTTATTTTTGTCATGATGTTGGTGTATCAACAGTATTGGTTGATTCGTGGTTGTCTAAAAAATTTGATTTAATAGTAGCGGATTTTGAGTGTTATTTTTCTACTTTGGAAAATGATTCAGATTATTTTACCACAAAAGAATTGTTAGATGGTATTTATTATCATTATGTTTTTAATGCAACAATGGATATATTAGGTATTCAAATCACTAAACGTCAATCAGAATTTAGATATTGTTTTAATATTCTGCGTAAACAGGGTTATCAAATGAATTTAAAATTTGAGGCAGCTTTATTAAATAAAGGTGTTTTTTTGTTGTCTGAAATAGATAAAACCAAACGTTATCCTTATGATTTAGAGAAAAAATTTAGAATAACGGTTAAATAAATAGAGTAGGTGATTAATATTAAATTAATAAAAAAATTTAAAAAGAAAGAGAAGTCTATCAAGACCCCTAAAGCTAAAAAATGGTCGCAGAAAAAAGGGAACCGTTTAGTTGGCATTGGTTTTTTAGCATTACTGGTTTTCTCAATTATTGGTGCTTTGCGTGCCAATCTCATGGCAAGTCAAGTCATTAATTTAAATCAGAGTGTGACAACGCTTCAAGGTACTACTTCCAAAAAAGAGGCGGTAAACTTAATTAATTATCCAAATTTGGCTTACTATGCAGAAAGTTTTGTAAAAAACTATATTAATTATTCAAAGACTGCTAATGAAAATAAAGAGAATGAACGACTGGATAGCCTTTCTAAATTTGTTTATTTTGATGTATCAATGTTAAAAGAAGATGTTCCTAATGAATTTACTAGGACGTTAAAATCGGTTGAAATGGTTGATGTCAAAGAAGTAAAAGAATGTTTGTTGGTCTCGCTTCTAGTGACGATTGAAACTAAAGTTAAAGCAGAAGTGCAATCTGAAACGAAGCAAATCGTTTTACCAATTCAAGCCAAAAATGGTTTGTATTCCTTAGTGTCAGTACCTTATTTTTTAGCTGTTGATCTGCCTTTAGGCAAAACAACTGCTTTAGAATCAACTAAAAATACGGTTGAAATTGATACGAGTGATAAAAAAGCAATTCAAAAGTTTTTGGCGTTATTTTTTGAAAAATATGCAAGCGGCAATCAAAAAGAATTACTTTTGATGATGAAGTCGCCTGTTATAACAACTGGTCAAGAGGTTGTCAAAACAATTGAACCGAGTTCGATTAAATATTTTAAGACAAATTCAAATACAAATCAAGGACTTCAAGTAACTGTGACTTTTGAAAACAAAGAAACGAAAATTTCGCATCAAGAAAATTTCACACTTTGGATTCGGCAGACGGATAACTCTTATTTTATTGAACAATTTAAAAATTATTTTACGGAAGATGAGGGATAGATAAATGGATGTATCAAATTTAAGTAATTTTTTAAGTAGTGGTTTTATTACCTTATTAGCCTTTGCGGCGATTATGTTAATTTTAAAACATTGGAAAGAAGCTGCTTGGATTAAGATTTTAGGTGTCATAATTATTGCTCTAATCATTCGTGATTTTGCAGTTAATCAAGGTAATACAATTTTTAGTATTTTGAAGTGGGTATTTTCTTTAATTGGTGTCAATTTTACTTAATCTGTGAGGTGCTTATGAAACAATATTATGATTATTCAAGAGGATTAAAAGCGCCTTATTCAATTCAAATTATTAAAACACCAAAAGGTAAAGTGATATGGGTTTTTTCTCAACCTGTTTCACTATCTTTTTTTCTCGCTTTGTTTGCAGGTGTAATGGTAATTTTTGGTTTGTTTCAGATTATAACTTTACCAATTATTTTGGGCGTTAATCTTAATTTGATTTTATTGGTTTATCCGCCCTATAAATTTGCGAGGTGGTATTCTGAAACAGAGATTGACGGTAAGCACGGTTTAATTTATATCAAAGATTGTTTAATTTTTTTGAAAAAATATGTACTTGATTCAAGAGAAATCTATCGTTTTGAACGAGTGAATATTGATGATGGTGAAGAATTTACGTTTCGTAGATAGGAGGATTTATGATTTTAGAATATCCTTTGCGTGAGGAATGTTATGAAAATATGCTCATGACAAAAGAAAAAACAGCAATTGCTTATTATCGGATTCGTTCAGAATCAGTTATGTTGACAGATTCGGATAATAAATTAAAAACTAAGAAAAAAGTTGCACGAATACTAGCACGTTTAGAACCTAATAAGAGTTTTGAAATTGAACTTCTACCAGTTAATTCAGATTTTCGTGAAAAAATGGGTGAAATGTTAAAAATAGTTGATCCAAAATATCATAAAGTCGCAAGTAATAAATTCAAGCGGACAGTATTAAGTTTAGAAAATGAAATGGGTACACCGTGTGAGTATATTTGGATTGTCGGTGTACCATTATTTAATACGGATTATTCCAAAGGCATTAAGGAAGTGATTAAACAACAAGTGAATCACTATTCTGAAAATATTGCGAATGGTTTAGGTTATGAAATTGAATTAAATCCAAATTGGTATCAAGACTATGAGGAACAAGAGAATGAAGTTTATCAAAATCTTTCAGAGTTACTTGTCGAACGGTTAACAGAAGAAGATTTATACTATTATCAGTCTTATCAATTTCTACCCGATATTTCACATTCACGCCAAGAAGTTAAATCTTGTCAAGCTTTAGATAATATTATTGAAGCTAGAATCAAGCCATTAATGACAGGTGGTTTACGCTTTAATACAGAGTGTGGTGAAGGTTATGCTAGTTATTTACCAGTTGGTGATATGGGAGTATTTTTAGATAACAATCACTTATTAGAGATTGTTCAGAAAATGCCTTTTTTTATTCGAGTTAAATTACAAGCTAACTTTGCAGAAAAAGTAGGTACGACTAATTTAACTGGTCGTTCGGGTCGGTCAAGAACTCGTGTTAAAAATATCATGAGTGAAGCTAAAATTGCAGGTAGTAAACAAAAGCGTAAGATTTTAGAGGGTCAATTATCATTAGATGATTTAGACCAGAAAATAGATGATGATGAACCGATTATTGATTGGACAGCAACATTAGTTGTTACTGGTAAGACTAAAAAGCAGCTGAAAGCACGTAGAAAATATTTGATGAATCGTTTTAGCAGCTTAAAAATTCCATTGTTAAAAACAGTCTTTGATGATGTTTTTTTATTTCAAAATAATTTGTATGGTAATTTTGAACGCTCTAAGCCTTCAAAATGGCTTCATACAAGTACAATTAGAACATTTTGTGAATTAAACTTTTTTACGTCATTAAAGTGTGGGTCAAATATTGGCTTTTATTTAGGACGTGTGGATAATACACTTTCTGAAAAAGAAAATGTGAAAAGTATGGTTTCGAGTTCCAAAAATATTATTTTATTAAATATTTTGCTTTCAAACAAGCAAGATATTAAAGGAAAACGTGCTAATAGTCCCCATGTACTAATCACTGGTGATACGGGGTCTGGCAAATCCGTTTTTGCTAAAAAACTATTTATGGAGAATGCGTTACTAAAGGATGTTAAAGAATTATTTGTAGACCCTAAATGTGAAGTACGTGATCAATTTTTAGCCGTGATTCAAGATGAAGCATTTAGACAGGCGCATCCAGATGATGTGGCAATGATTGAATCTTTTAACTTTGTTACATTGGATAATAAGAATCAATCTAATGTAGGTGTCCTAGATCCAATTCTTTTGTTTTCAGAAAGTGAAGCGATACCACTTTGTAAAGAGCTGATTTCAAATGTATACAATGGGGCATGGTCGATTAAGCAAAAAAATGCTTTGAATGAATCCGTTGAATCAGTTGTCTTTAGGCATGCACAAGGTGAACAGGTTGGTTTTTGGCATGTAGTCGAACAAATGATTGATTCAAAAGTTGAGGAAGTCCGAGAATTAGGTCAATTGATTCGGTCTACAATTAAAAATTCAGTTTTTGAATTAGCATTTAGTCATGGTGAAGTTGAAGGTTTATCTTTAAATGAGAAAGTAACGATTTTAGAAATTAGTAATTTAAATTTACCTAAATCAAAAAATGAAGTCTTAAATGATACGAAACGTCTTTCAATTAATATCATGATGATTATTGGTGCTTTTTGTAAAGCTTTTGGTGCAAATAGAAAAGAAGAAACGGTTGTTTTCCTAGATGAAGCATGGATTTTTGAAGTTTCAGCCATCGGCAAAGAAATTATCAAGGAAATGAAGCGGATGGGTCGGTCTTGTAATAATTTCTTGGTTGAAATTACACAATCTGTTAATGATTCAGAAGATGAAGATGAAAGTACAGGTTTTGGTATTGTCGTTGCTTTTTCAGAATCCAGAAATAATGAAGGCGTGTTGAGGTATCTTAATTTACCAGTTACGGATGAAAATTTGAAATGGGTATCTAATATGGTTCAAGGTCAATGTCTGATTAAAGATGTTACCAATCAAGTGAATCGGGCAGCTGTTCATATTCTATTTGATGAATGGTTAGAGTTATTTAAAACAATTGATGATACCGAAGCAACACGTTTGGAAAAACGCTTTGTGGCTTAGAAGGGGGTCGTATGAAATATCATTTCGGTAGTTATATGCCTTTCATTAGTGACGGTTTTCTTGAAAAATATTGGCAAGTTATCAATTGGATATTTGTGGATGTGCCTTTTTTTATCTTTCGTTTACTCGCTTCAATAGTTTTATTGGCAGAATCGGTTTTAGACCAATCTCAATTTTTTGTAGATAAGCAAACAGATGCTTTTGATATTTCAGTTAAGCTATTGAATCAATTAGGTGGTACAGCGATTGCGAAAGGTAGTTTACTTGCACTAGTGTTCTTAATTAGTGCTTACTATCTTTTATTTCAATTTTTTTCTGCAAGAAGAAATTTTTCAAAAGTTGTACTTCAATATTTAGCGGTTTTTCTAGTGTTTGTTTTTTGGTTCGGTAAAATTAATACGCCAAGTGGGACACAAAATGGTGGTACTTTTTTAATTTCATCAGCCAATCAATTTGCGGATTCGATAAAAAAAGAAGTTGCTTCTGTTGGAAGTTTAACTCAAAGTGGGACAACTTCTGATAACTCTAGTTTGATTTTTGATGCAACTGTGGGTCAAACATTTAATTTTGTAAATAGTGGTTCACTAGATGGCAAAATGGAAAATGGTGAAAAGCTGGATTATAAAAAATTGTTAATGCCTATCACTATTAAAAATGAAGAAAAGAAAGATTTTATTGAAACACGTAAAAAATACATCAAAGATAATGTTGAAAATAATCCATACTTTGAAGCTAGCGGCGATAAAATTATGGAAAAAGATTTTGCGATATTAGTAGGTACGGTTAACTTGGGTATTACTGCTTTTCCTGCCCTTTATGTTAATGCAATGACAACAATTGTTCAAGTAGTTGTGGATATGATAATTATTGTATTTCCACTGCTTGTATTCTTTGCGCTATTCCCTAAATTCCATAACGTGCTTTTTAAGTCCTTTAAAAGTTTAATTGGTTTGTTATTTTTGCCAGTTTTATTAGCTGTTTTTTTAGCGATATACTTTTGGATTAATTCATCAATTGATACTGCGTTTATGAATTTAGTAAAATTGCTTAGTCCAGTCTTAGTATCTGCGATTTCTGGGGCGATTGTTGCGTTATCAACAATTGTGATTCTGGTAGTTGTTAAAGTATTGTTACTTCGATTTTTTTGGAAAAGACGTTATGATCTACTCGGCTATTTTTCGGATAATCAGATTGAAATGCCAGCGTTTGAACAAACAATTAATCAGAAAGCGTCAGATTTTGGACGTCAAGTAGTAAATTTTGGAACTAATACCGCAGAGGTTGCGATTGGTGCTTATACTGGTAATCCAGCTATGATTGCGGATGGTGTGACAGATTCATCAAGTGATAATGGTAAGGATTTAAACAAAGAAGATTTTATTGATAACGAACATGAGGATAATTCTAGTGAAGATAAAGGGTTATATGAAGATTTAGCAACGGAAAATGATCCTATTGATACGCCAGATTTTGAAGTTATTGACATTGATGATGAAGCCTTGGAAGATTTAGAATTACATACTTTAGCACTTGACGATATGGATGATCAATTAGCTATTGTGGATTTAGATGAACTAACAGATATAGAAAACAATGAATTTATTTCTGTTGAACAGGCAAATAATTATGAATCATTGATTGAATCAGAGGATACAGGTAATTTCTTTTATGGTTCAGATAGTGATTTTTATTCTAATGATAATGATAGAGATTAATTAATTTTAATCTCTATTTTTTGTATGTGAGGAGTGAATAATGAAGAAAATAGGAATTGGATTATTGCTTGTTTGTCTACCTGTTTTTTTGATTCTTTTAGTAATCATTTCGTTGTTTTCAAATTTTTTTGGTGGGAACTCAACTGATTTTCAACCTCAATCTGAACAAGAAAAAACTGCTTTAGCAGTCTATAACTTTGTACTTGATAAAGGTGGTACATCAGAGTTTGCGTGTGCATGGCTTGCCAATCTTGAATGTGAAAGTAATCTAACGTCTAGTCGAATTCAAAGTGATTTACTTTTTGATGAGAAGATGGCCTTAGACCCTTCAATCGGTGGTTATGGTTTGGGTTTGCCACAATGGGATAAAGGTAGACGTGTTAATTTTTTGAATTATGCGGAATCAAAGTCAGTAGATTGGCAAACAACAGACATTCAACTTGAATTTGCATGGGATCATGATAGTACCGATAGTCAATTGTTAAAGAATTTATCAAAAGGTACTGATTTAAATCAATTAACGATTGATATTTTGGTTAAGTGGGAACGTGCAGGTACAAGCGGTGATACTATTGAACAGGCAAGACGAAAGACCAAAGCTTCAGATTGGTACAAACGTATTGTGACTGGTGGCATGGGTGCTGGTTCAAATATTGGTGGCGGTCAAATTAGTATACTTGAAAATAAAATGGGTCAAACGGTATATAACGGTCAATGTTATGGCTTAACCAGTTTTTATGTGGATGAATTTAATACAAATATCCATCTAGGTGCAGGTAGTCCTTATGGGTTAAATCAAACGACAAGTTTAGATACTGTCAACGCTTGGAATATAGGTTCTACTTATGCATGGGATAATAATGGTTTTCAAGTCATTTTAAATCCAAGTTATTCAGATATTAAAGCAGGCGACATTATCAATTGGAAACAGGGGGGCTATGCTTTATCTTCATACGGACATACAGGGATTATCGCAGCTGTTAGTGGTAATAATCAATTTATAACTTATGAACAAAATGGAGAAAAAGGTCAAATTGTCGCAAAATATAGTCGAACTTGGGGTCAAGAAATGCCTAATGTGGCGAGTATTGTTAGAAAAAAGTAGGAGAGTGTTATGAATATATATATTGGACTGTTTATTCTAGGAATATTGATTGGTTTAGTGATTGATTTTTGGCGGAAAAGTAAATTGATTTATCGGATTCAACGATTTCAATTAAATCAATTGATTTGTCAACGCTTTAATTGTACTAAGACTGATTATTCATTAAGAAGGTTTGACGATGGTTATTTAGTATCCATTAAAGATAAGGAATATCGAATCAAATTATCGAATACAAGAAAACCTAAAATTACTTTTGTCAAAGCAATTCAACGTATTAAAGAGGTGCAAAAATGAAGAAAATAGAAATTGTTTGTTTTAGTTTAATTAGTTTATTCATCCTATCTGCTTGTCAGTTTAATCAGTCTAAAACAACAAATAAAAAATCGGAATCAGAAATTGTCATGAATAAAGTAACTGATTCCAGTTCAACTATGACCTCTAAAAAACAATCTCAACAAGAAACGAATCAAGACACTGAAAAGGCAGAAACGACAGATGTTTTGAAGCTGTTAAAACAATTTGGTTCAGCATATGCCAATTATTCGGGTATTAAAGATCGCAATGAACAATTATTAGAACTCATGACCAAGGACTGTGCCTTAGCTAATGGGATTTATGTAGAAGAAGATATGGGAAATATGTTATCATCTCGAGGTACGATTGAAAATATTTATCAGCCGATTGATTCTAAAAATAGTAATGCCTATGCGATTCAGTTAAATTGTGAGCAAAATGGTTCCTCATTAAAAGTATTGTTATTAGTTGAGGTTAAGGATAACAAAATTTCCAGTATGACATACAATACACTCAAACAAGAATATTAGTAAGACAAGTTTGAAAAGCTTGTCTTTTTTATTTGGAAAGGAATTAATAATGAATATTCAGAAACAATTAGAATCTTTAGATTTTAAGGTGGTGCAGGTTTCAGAGAGTGAATTAAAAGCCTATCCACGTAATAATAATGATAGAAGAGATTTATATTATTTTTTGAAAAAATTTCAATCTCTTACAGGTCAAACTTATCATATTTCGTATTCTAATGAAAATGCGGATGTTTTTGACACAGTTGAATATGAAAAACAAGTATTAATACCATTAAGGCAATTGTGTGAAAAATACGGTGGCAATCTATCAATTGAAAATCGCTATAAAATTACAATTGAAACAGATACTAATAATCGTGTGAATTTATTTAGGCAAATGATTCGTAAATGGTGGAATGTATTCGTTTTTGATTCGGTAGGTAATAAACGTGCCTTAGAATTTGAAATTAAGAAAATTTATTTTAATCAATCTAATTCATTTAGTAAAGATGAATGGCTATTAACAGTCAGTCGTATTGTTTCACATCATAATGAACTCTATGGCTCATTGCCGAATTATTCTAGTTTTCAGATAATTATAGAGGGTGAATTTAAGGAAAAAATTACTCTCACTTATAAAAAACCGCAGCAGCTGGAGTTTTTGAAATATTATTATGAAAAATATCATCATAAAAAAATAATTGATGATGAAATCGGTAAAACGATATTTACAGAGATTAATTTCAAAATTAGAAATTAGTATTAAATATCAATATTTATAAAAAAATAGACTAATAATAGATAGAAAAAAAAGACTTTTAAAAGACTAATTAAAATAGTTTCTTAAAAGTTTTTTTTATTTTTAGAAAGGAAATATTATGCGTGAAATACAAAAAGATAGTTATTACAATAAACATGAATTAGCAGATCATTATAGTATCCATGTTAAAACAATTGAACGTTTTATGACAGAAATGCGTCAAATTAATGATTATAAATTATATTTCAGACGTCCATCTCATAAGACATCAGTTGTACAATATGGTGCTTTTGATAGATTTCTTTTATATAGAGAGGATTGTAATAATAAAAAGAAAGCTGTGATAAAATGATGTATATAACAAAATACTCCTTGATAATAAAGAGGAGGGCAATATGTTTTTTAAGAGGTTAGAAAATGGTAAGTATCGTTATTATGAAAAATATTACGATGAGGTGTTAGGAAAATGGCTTCAAGTTTCTATTACAATGGCTTCAAAATCAAGACGGATACAAGCAGAAGCAAAATATCAGTTAAATCAAAAAATTGAAAGTAGGCTTGTTCAATCTCAAAAAACAAAAGAGATTGCTTTAAAAGAGAAAAATAATCAATATACAGTATCTGAGGTTTATTTAGAATGGCAAGAAATCAGAAAACAAGAATTAAAAGATACTTCATTTGGTGCTAGTTTATCTTTATTAAGAAACTTTATCAATAAATTTGGAAATCAAATGATTGATGAAGTGACAACTGCACAATTGCAAAAACATTTTATGTCACGTAAAACTGCTTTTTCTTCTAAAAATATTGAAAAGACTGCGATTAAATTTATTTTTGAATATGGGATTAGAATGGGCTATCTTAAAGAAAATCCTATTTTAAAAGTGATTTTACCAAGACAAAAAAAGACAATTGCACAAATCGAAAAGGCACAACAAAAATTCTTAACTAAAGAGGAAATGATTTGTTATTTGGATTTTGCCAGAAAAAATAATGCGAATGAAGATTTATTGCTTATGACAGAATTTATTTATTTAACTGGTTTACGTATTGGTGAAGTTTTAGCGTTGATGTGGGAAAATATTGATTTTAACAATAATGTTCTGCATGTTAAATATACTTTAGATTATGTATTTGCTTCAAGAGCTGATTTTAAACTAACCACACCAAAAACAATTTATTCTATTAGACAAGTGATGTTTACTACTAGGGTTAAAGAAATATTACTTTATTATAAAAATAGAAATAAAAAAATGACTTTAATTGATGAACGTTTTATTTTTGTATCTTCAGATGATTGTTTGCCATTTTCGAGAGAGCAATTTGCTTATTTTTTAAGAAAGTTTGCCAAAAACAATTTATTGATTGATAAACCAGTAGAAATTTTTACCCCACATATGTTAAGGCATTCTCATATTAGTTTATTGGTTGAGTTGGGTTTGCCGATCAAATCAATAATGGAAAGGGTTGGGCATTCAGACGAAAAAATTACAATTCAAATTTATACGCATGTGACAGAAAAAATGAAAAATGATGTCATTGATTCTTTAGAAAATATAATAATATAAAATAATAGTAAAACTAACCATAAACTAAGCAAAAAAGTTAAAATGTATGTATGACTTATGAGGATTATTTTATATTACAGACCTTGTTTTATTGGGGGTTTTAGGACTATTTAGGTTTTTTGATTTTTTTTATAAATTAAACATGTTATAATCTTTTAGTACATATTGAATATATTAACTATTAAATAATGAATATATCTTATTCTTTAGCATAAATTTTTACAATTATGCATGATAGTTAGCAAGTAATTAATAAAAAGGAGCAATAACGTGAAAATTGCTGTAGATGCAATGGGTGGCGATAATGCACCAAAAGCTATTATTGAGGGTGTTAATATTGCCAAAAATGAAAATCCAGAACTGGAATTTTTGCTTTTCGGCAAGGAAGCCGCTATTCGTCAATATCTAAATGACGATAAAAATATCACAATCATTCATACCGATGAAAAGATTGAGTCTGATGATGAGCCAGTGAAATCAATTCGGAAGAAAAAACAGGCTTCGATGGTTTTAGCGGCTCAAGCGGTTAAAGACGGACAAGCAGATGCTGTTTTTTCAGCTGGTAATACTGGTGCCTTACTTGCTGCGGGTCTTTTCATTGTTGGCCGCATTAAACAAATCGAGCGTCCCGGTCTTATGACTACCTTACCAGTATTGGGAGATAAAATGACTGGCTTTGATATGCTCGACTTGGGGGCTAATGCTGATAATGAGGCTAAGCACATTGAACAATTTGCCATTCTAGGCTCCTTTTATGCTAAAAATGTACGAGGAGTTAGTAATCCAACGGTTGGCTTATTGAACAATGGCACGGAGGCTTCTAAAGGCTCTAAGCTTACGAAAGCCGCTTTTGAGCTGTTAAGTGCCAACACTACTATCAATTTCATCGGAAATGTTGAAAGTCGTGATATATTGACTGGTGTTGCCGATGTGGTCGTCACAGATGGCTTTACAGGGAACGCAGTTTTAAAATCAATTGAAGGGACAGCTGGTGGTATCATGTCTTTGTTGAAGGCAGCGATTAAAGATGAAGGCTTGAAGGGCAAGCTAGGTGCATTAATGCTCAAAGATGGCTTGATGTCAATGAAAAACCAGATGGATTATTCAAATGCTGGTGGTGCCGTTTTATTTGGTTTAAAAGCCCCAGTCGTTAAGACTCATGGCTCGACAGAGGCTAAGGCAGTAGCTGTTACCATTACACAAATCAAAAAAATGTTAACGACTGATGTGGTCGGACAATTGATAGAATATTTTGCTTCAACAGAAAGCGAAAAATAAGGAGAGGTTAATGAGTCGCGAAGAAATTTTTAATAAGGTTGTTCAATTAATTGCAAATTATTTTGAAATAGACGCTGCAAGTATTACTGGAGAAACAAATATTATCAATGACTTAAGTGCGGATTCGATTTCAATTATGGAATTTGTTTTGGCGATGGAAGATGAATTTGAAATTGAAATTTCAGATGAGGATGCTGAAAATATTTCAACGGTCAATGAAATTGTTGATCATCTGCAATCGGCACTTAAATAGAGCTGATATTTTCATTCAATCGTTTTGATTCACTTGATAGCTAAAAAAGGTGCTAAGTTGTCTCGAAAAACAAGTCGTTTATGCTTTTTAGGTAATCTAGCTTCAATGACCAGCGTTTAGGAAATTAGAGAAAAAGTACGCACAAGCTAATCCAGCTTCAATGCCTAGAAAGTTTCATATAAGTGCACTTTGCACTCGGGCAAAGTCTGCCTGAGTAAATAAACGCAGAGTTAGCTTATGCTCAACTTTCTGAGCAAGGCATTTCAGCATTTTAGACAATCTAGCTTCAATGGCTTGAAAGTATCGGCATAAGCTGAAAAAATAATTCGCGGCAACAATTGAACTAAACTTTTAAAGCTCTCCTTGGTCGCTTATAAAAGTAAGTTCAATTGCATACCTTGCCGACTAACTGCCTCAAATTTCATTCTGAAATTCTCGGAGAGTAAGTCGTCATGGCAAAGAACGCCTTTACTATTTTCCAGTCTTATGCTCAACTTTCAAAACAAGCCGTTTCAGCATTTTAAACAATATTCGGCAATTTGTCTATTTTCCTATGGCATTGAAGTTGTGCCTTGTCCGCTGTAAATTACAAGTATTAAAAAAGAGCTAGGCACTTATTGGGAACTGACACTATAATTAGATACAATTAAAAAAGAGCACCTCAAATTTAGTAAAATAAATTTGGAGGTGTTTTTCTAATGGCAAAACATAATTATTATCCGGAGACATTAAAAATTCAGATCGTTGAGAGATTATTAGCAGGAGAATCGGCTTCATCCCTTCGGGAAGAA
>NZ_JABJXU010000005.1 GCF_013155265.1 Enterococcus sp. MMGLQ5-1
TTCTTCCCGAAGGGATGAAGCCGATTCTCCTGCTAATAATCTCTCAACGATCTGAATTTTTAATGTCTCCGGATAATAATTATGTTTTGCCATTAGAAAAACACCTCCAAATTTATTTTACTAAATTTGAGGTGCTCTTTTTTAATTGTATCTAATTATAGTGTCAGTTCCCATGTATATTGTTTTATTTTTTTATTTGGACTTTATATGAACTATTTATAAAACCAATAATAGCTACAGACTTTAATGAACCGCTAGGAGGAATTATTCGCTCAATTTTCAAAATATTAATTTGGTTCATTCCTTTGTATTGGGATTTACTAACTATTTTACACATAAATCGATACGTATAAAAATCTTTTACTATATTATAGCGGACAACTTGTACCTGATTATAATATAGGAGACAATTCCTTTAGCTATCTCTTTGAGATAGCTTTTTAATTTTATAAACGGTAGGTCTTGATATATTGTTCTTTTTTGCAATTTCTGCAACTGATAAGCCTTTATTAAGCATAGCTACTACTGCTTCATATACTAATCGTTTTTGTGGATTATTTGATATTGCGGAATACTCAGTAGGTCTTCCTTTATAATGACCTGCGATTTTTGCTAACTCGATACCTTGCCTTTGTCTTTCTTTGATTTTCTCACGTTCATTTTGGGCAATATAACTTAATAATGAAAGAAACATATCAAACATTGCTGTATCTAATAATTCATTACCAGTATTGAAATTTAAAAATTGAGCATCTAGTATTTTTATATTGACCTGTTTCATTTTAAAATACGCTACTGTATTTTTTATATCTTCATAATTTCTACCTAAACGATCTAAGGCAGGTACTACTACTGTGTCACCTTCTCGTACATAATCTAATAAATTTTTGAATTCAATACGTTCAGTATTTTTGCCACTAGCTTTTTCTTGAAAGAGTTTATCAATATTTTCATCTTTCATCATCGATACTTGTCGATTTAAATTCTGATCTACAGTCGATACTCGAATATATCCAATTTTTGCCAACTACTGCTCCTTTTGAAAAAAACAATTAATTTACATTTAAAATTTACTTTCTAAATCACAGTTATTATAGCATTTTATAAAATAAATTTTAAGTACACCTAAAACTTACGAATTTTTTTACAATAAAATTCTTTAAAGATATATTTTCTTTTCTAATAGCGTTCTGAATTTTTATATTTTGAACGTAAATTTATATTTTTATGATAAAATAGAAAAGAGTATATAAAAAAGGAGATTACTTATGAAAAAAAATATTTATTTATTACTGAGTTTTTTAGTATTACAACCGATACTACCAGCTCTTGCAGAAACACAAAATGAATCCATTTTTTCTTATGCGGAATCTGGTTCAAACAACGGATCAGAAGGAACTGATAATGATGATAATTCTGGAATTCCCCAATTTGATGATGAAATAACTTCTTTACCTTCAGAATTGGGTAAAGAAGAATTAAAAAGTGATACTGAAATTAGCGAAGAGAATTTTTTTGAAAATTCGGAATCAGAAATTAAAAACTCTGAGAATGCTGATACAACCATTGGAATCACAACTTATGCAGGAGAAATTACAATTGATGTGATGAATTTCCCAGATGATAATTTCAGGAGATATGTTAACATTTATATTGACGCCAATTCCGATGGTGTATTATCGACAAATGAAATTAATCAAACAACAGCTTTAGATTTAAGCTATAAGGGAATATCAAATTTAACTGGGATTCAATATTTTACTAATTTAACCACTTTTAATTGTTCTAACAATCAACTCTCTAGTTTAAATTTAAGCAATTTAACTAATTTAACTAGTTTGAAGTGTTCGTGGAATAGTTTAACCAGTTTAAATCTAAGTAACTTACCTAGTTTGAGTAGCTTGCAAGCTTATACTAATAATTTATCTAGTTTAAATCTAAGTAACTTACCTAATTTAACTACTTTGAATTGTTCTAACAATCAGCTTACCAGTTTAAATTTAAATAACTTCCCTAAGTTAGCTGAATTATTTTGTACTAGCAATCAGCTTACTAGTTTAGATCTAAGTAATTTAACTAGTTTGAGTGACTTGCGAGTTAATTTTAATAATCTGACTAGTTTAGATCTAAGTAATTTACCTAATTTTAGTAACTTGTGGGCAAATAATAATAGTTTAACTAGTTTAAATCTAAGTAATTTACCTATTCTAACTAACTTTGATTGTTCTAACAATCAACTCACTAGTTTAAATCTAAGTAATTTACCTATTCTAACTAACTTTAATTGTTCTAACAATCAACTCACTAGTTTAAATCTAAAAAGTTTTTTGAGTATTGAAAAAATTTATTATGAAAATAATCCTAATTTAAAAACATTAGACCTTAGAAATTGTCCCAATTTAAATATAGCCTATCATTCCACAAATCAAGAAACTGTATATATTTCAGCTGGGATGACCACGTATATTGGATGTGATCTGATGAAAGAGCACACTGGAAATATTGTAATTGACTTAGCTGGATTTTATGCAATCAATCCCGATGGTAGTAAATCAGTTGATTTAAAAACTGTAATTTCTCCAACATTGATATCTGTTTTTGAACAAAATACACAAACAGGATATGATCCCAACACAAATATTTTAACAATCCCTGCAGGTGAAGCAAAAAGTATTTACACTGCTGGAAAAGATGATGAAAACAATCCAACTCACTGGACTTTCTATACAAATATTAATGAAGTGGATGATATTGTTGCAACATTTAATACAAATGGTGGTTCTATCGTAGAAGCACAAATAATTAGTAATGGTGGACTTATTTCACAACCAAGTGAAACAACCAAGTCTGGTTACAAATTTAATGGATGGTATGCTGACTCGGCTCTAACAACGCCATGGAATTTTGAAACGCCTATTACAGCAGATACAACATTGTATGCTGCATGGACAAAAAATACCGTACCTGTCGTGAATCACACGGTAACATTTAATAGTAATGGTGGAACAGCTGTTTCAAATCAAGTAGTTTCTGATGGTTCGGTAGCAAGCCTACCAACTGAGCCAACCAGGTCTGGTTACAACTTTAATGGATGGTATGCTGACTCGGCTCTAAAAACACCATGGGATTTTGAAACGCCTATTACAGCAGATACAACATTGTATGCTGCATGGACACCGGTCACATCAGAGTCAATAACTCAATCAGTTAATCATTCTAATTCAAATAAAACCCAATCAAATGAATTGTTACCCAAAACTGGTGAACAAATAACATTATTTAGTCTTTTTGGAATTTTTTTACTTGGATTAGTTGGTTTCATATTTTCTCACAGGAATCTTCGTAAAAAAAGATATTTTTAAACGACATATTAGCTAAACAGATACCATAAGCTTTCACTTACGGTATCTGTTTATTTAGTTTCCAACTTTTTTAATTTTTTAAACTTTTCAAAAAGTTCCAATTTTTCTGAGAATTTTCTCTACTTTCATGAGGTCTAAATTAAATACTACACTTTTTTGATATTTCCTTTATAGGATAAATTCATAATTATTATATAGAAAAAATAATGAAAGTAAAACAAGATTAATGTATAGTTAATCTAACTTACAAAAGGTGGAATGAATATGACAAAAAAAACGAATCTTTATCTGATCATATATATTGTTTTATTTTTTTTTATTTGGACTTTATATGAACTGTTTATAAAACCAATAATAGCTATAAACTTTAATGAACCACTAGGAGAAATTATTCGCTCAATTTTCAAAATCTTAATTTGGTTTATTCCTTGTATTTATTTACTCAAAAAAAATAATAATAATGTTTACATTTCTTTAGATAATATGTTTACGAATAAAATAAAATGGACGAATTATTTACCTCTATTTATTTTTTTCACGATTTTTTTAGTAGTAGGATCGTGGGTTCAATATGGTAATTTGTCGATAAAGGATACTTTCCAACCACATAATTTAATTGGCTCATTCTTGCTTGTTGGGATTACTGAAGAAATGGTTTTTCGGGGTTGGCTGTTGAATTCTTTTCTAACTAAAATGTCACCTGTACTAGCTATCGTAATTAATGCCTTTCTGTTTTTAGCAATTCATTTTCCTATCTATTTTTATAAAGGAGTATTGCTAGAAGTAATAATTTCAGGTCAATTTTTACAAATACTTATTTTAAGTATTATATTTAGCTTAACCTTTATTAAAAGTAAAAACCTATTAGTTCCAATAATATTTCATATGTATTGGGATTTACTAACTATTTTATTTTACACATAAATCAATATGCGTAAGAATTCTTTAAAATATTATAACGAACAATTGGTATTGATTAGAGATAGGTTTAAAAAATTGGCTGTTTTTTTACAATAAAGGGAAGTTAAGTGGTCCCCATATACGTTATACTAAACAACAAAACTTTTAGCTTGTCGCCAAATTTTGTCAACTGTAGCAGATCAATTCACTAAATTATAGGCGACAAAATATCTTAACATTCTAAATAATAAAAAATAAGAGTAAGCTACTTTTAAATCAGTAGCTTTTTTATTTTTTCCAAAAAATTTCAATTTTTCCGAAAGATGAAAAGCTGTTATATCAGGATTTTTACTCACTACTACTACTTTTTAGGTCAAAAACAGTCAATATCACCTATACCAATCAAAATTTTTTGTTATTATTGTCGCCAAATTTTATCAGCTGCAGCTGCTCATGTTACTTTATTTAGGCGACAAAATATATAATAATTCTTAAAAAAAAATAAAAAAGCTATATATGATAATTTCTATATTATCATATATAGCTTTTTTTAAAGTGATGTCAAAGTTTTAAATGCTCTTCTTTTATCTGCGTCTAAAGCATTTTCTACATAATAATCTAACATTGTTTCAATCGTTTCATATGCAAATTTATTGTCAATAAATTTAGTTAATATATCAATCTCACTTTTAGTTTGATATGAAAGTTTTATATTTGCATCTTGATTTTTATTTTTGGTTTTTGGTTTTGAAGCAGCTACTACTTCATCTTTAATTACTTTTTATAAATTAAATTTTAAGTAGACCTAAAATTGACAAATGTTTTTATACTAAATTGGCTTAAAGATATGTCCATTTTTATAATAGTGTTCCACTTTGGTATAATACAATTGAAATAAAATAATTTTTTTCATAATTACATAATTGAAATGGAAAACAGATATATGGGAGAATCAAAGGAAATTCAAGTACAGAATTTTTATGGAAAATTCCTTTTAAATTTACTAATGAAAGGAAAACCTCTCATTCAAATCACTCCAGAAGGAGTAAAAAGAAATTTTTTAAAAAAGAGTGTTTCTATTCCTTGGTCAGAAATAAAAACAGTTTTTGAGGACTGGAAAATAGTTCCTAATAGCTTCACTGATTATTATATAATTGGCATAACAACTACAAATCAATATGCTTTTCAGCATTATAAGAAAATATTTTCTGTAAAACAACTCATTCGAAAAAATAAGCCTTATAGATATTCTCGTGGCATATTGAATAACTTTAATGAAAGCGAAAAAATAATTCAAAATCTTCAAAAAGAAAAAATTGTAATCTATATATATCGTAATCAGTTAAAAAAGAATGGAAAAGATTTATTTAGTATATTACAAAAAAACTTCGAAATTACTAAGACAGGATTTACTTATATTAGACCATGAAATATTATAATTTATTTTATTTCGAAATTTAAATAAAAATATGCGAGAGATATAAAAACATGAGTAACCGACTATAACTAATTATCATCCTTTTGAAATGAATAAAAATTTAGAATATTTTATAGATGCCTCTGGATTTATTTATTTAGGTGACAAAAGTGAGTTTGATGATTTAGAATCAGCTCTTGATTTTTCCAAAAAGTATTTAACTAATCATGATAATAAATTACTTATATTCCAAATTATTTATAAGAAATTTTAGCATTAAGTATGTTTGTAATAAACAAAAGTATTGAGTTTAAAAGGAGAAGATTTGATGTATAAAACTGAATATGATGAGCTAAGAATAAAGGGAATACTTGATGTATTGCAGCACGACTATCCTCGGAGCACTTGTGCAGAAAAAATAAAAAATATTTTAAATTTTTATGCAGGAAAATCTACTAATAGTTTTATTTATTATGCACTTAATGATTTAGAATGTTTTCTTGAAATTTTTCCAGCGCAGAACCATAATAACTTATTATGGTATAAATCGCTATCAGATGAAATGACTTACGAAGAAGGAAAAAAATATTTTTTGGATTATTTATCGACCTTAGAAGATGCGCAAGATCTTGAATATATAACTCCTAAACCACATTTATTTAACTTTTATCAACGTTGGGTAAAAGTTAATGGATATAAATTTGAGATTAAAGTCATCTATAATGTTGCTTATAGTTATACACTTATGAAGGAAATTGAGAAAGATAATTATTTTATAAACATTGAACAACATAGAGGAGCTGCTTCAGGTAGTCTAGATTATAAGTTAAATCAAGAAGATAACAAAATTTTAAAAAGTCTTTTAGAGGTAGGAAATAAAAAAGAAATTAATCATTTTATTAAGGAAAAGTATCCAACAGTTGAGGATTGAGTGACTAATAATTTTCGTTGTATTATATAAAAAGGATTTTAGTCACTACCAGTCCAATTAATCAAAAAATAAACTGATTTTATACCGATTGATAAAATTTAGATAAAAAGTGTTTTTCATTTAAAATTAAATACTTAAAAAAAGCACAATTTATTTGTGTTTTTTTATTGAATTTATTTTTTTCATGATTATACTTAAATCATCTTCATTTCAATAATATTGAAACAGGGAAAATGTTTATTGGGGGTGCTACTTCTACTATGGCTAATTTTGATTATTCAAAAGAGAAAGTTCAAGATATTTTTATGATTGATGTTAAATCATTTTATGCCAGCTGTGAATGTGTTGCTCGTGGCTTAGATCCGCTTAAAACATGTATGGTCATTTTATCACACGCCGAAAATACAAGTTGAGGTGGTTTGGTACTTGCTGCTTCTCCTGCTGCTAAAAAAGATTTTGGTGTGACCAATGTCATGCGTGGTCGAGATTTACCAATATCTAAATCATTCAATAAAAAATTACTAATTGCTGAAGCTAGAAAAGAGAAGTTACCTGTTTATGATGAAGCACTTAATTTCTATCGTGTGCCTCCAAGAATTCGATATTATGTTAACGAAAATATGAAAATAAATACAATCTTTAAAAACTATACTGCACCAATTGATTTGCACCCTTATTCAATTGATGAAACAATACTTGATGTGACAGCATCTATCAACTACTTCTTTCCTGATAAACACCTAACTAGGTATCAAAAAAGAGAGCTATTAGCAAAACGAATACAGATTGATATTTATAAGCAATTTGGATTCTATGTGACGGTTGGTATTGGCGATAATGTAATTCTTGCTAAGTTAGCTATGAACAATGAAGCAAAGCACAATCGAACGATGAGGACACAATGGACTTATGCAGACGTTGAAACAAAAGTCTGGGCAATTAAAGCTTTAACTGAATTTTGGAGTATTGGCATATGTAGTTTGTTTACGTTAAAGCTGTTAAGTCATTTATCAGCTTTCGTATTAATAATCGATAAATTTGAAGGACTTTGATACCAATGAAAATTCATTATATATTATCAAATACGAATAAAAAAGCAATTGCTAATATACTAATTAAAAATAAGGAAATAATCTATTTAACTAAGTATTTATTCCGTTTATATCGAATCCGATATCACTAAATAATTAAGCACATCTGTCAAATATTTTAAAACTTCATTCCAAGCAATTCGGATATAATATCATAATTTATAAAAACATATGAACAAATATTCCATATATTTCGTTTTAAGAGCTTTTTTGTGCAACTGGTCTAATTTGCTATACATTGATAAAAAATGTAAAATTAATAGCTTAAATCGAATATTTAGATAATATTAACAATTTGCCTTAAGTTTTAAAAGTTATTTCAAATTATTATTGAGTAATCAATATATTCATGTTCTCTTCAAAAATACAAAATATGTCTGTAATCATACTCCTCTACCGGAAAGCAGAATTAAGAAAACCTTTATTTGGATGAGATTCAGTGCCATTTTCTACAATATAATAATTTTCTATTTTGTGTGAAAATTTATAGATAATAAGTTTAATCATCCATGTATATAGTAATATATTAAACACTTAAAAAATGTATCAAAAAAAATTGATCCATCTACATTCCAACTCAAGAAACCGATATGATTCTAATTAAAGATTACTTCATTATTTTAATAATTAACATTAAATATAATAACTAGAGAAAACATAGTTTCATATTATTTTTATGAGGTTGGTGTGAACAATGGAAAAAATATATTGCATTACTACACATTCTGGTTCAAAATATGTAGTCCTATATACACCTAAAGGGAAATGGCTTGAAAGATTATCTTTAGGAAGAATAGGTTCTCTGAGAAAAGATAAAGAAAAAATTAAAATATATAAAATTTTAAAATTATCCTTAGGAGAACCAGCAATATTTATATTAGAACCACTTAGAAAAGGAGACTTTACTTTAAGACAAACCACAAAAGTTACAAAAATAAAAATTATAACTAAGATTTTCAAAAAATAAAAGCGAAACTTATTTCAAAGTCTCTGGGTAATTTGCACACAGTAGCAGAATGCATGTATATCCATCCCAAAGCAAAAGAATTTATGATATTAATAACAAATTCAAATATTATAGATAATTCCCAAAATATAAGTGTCATTTTTTGGAGGTTTGGTATTTGTTCATTACTCCTCATATCTTTAATTTATTTAGAGAATATTAATGATATAAAATCATTGCTTGCGAAAATAACATTAGTTTGTTTCCAGGTATATTATATTCTAATACTAACCAAATTTTGAAAATTATACTATCTAACATAGCATTAAGTCTAGGTATAGCATATGCTTTATATGTTCTTACAGAAATAATTTAAAACATATATAAGGAGATTTTAGAATCACATAAAACTAACCATATGAAACAATATGGCATATTAATTCCCATAATTACGTTTAATATTAGATTATTAGTAAATAATAATTAATTTTTTTCTAAACTCCTACCACCGTCAGAGATGATGATGGTTTTTGTTATTTTGGACTTCTACTTGTCTTTAAAAAAATGCTGTGATAGTCTAATTATAAAATGTTAAAATAACATGGAAATTTTTAAGAAAGGGCTGACCAACTTGGGATTAAAATATGCAAGTGGTGAATCTTCAGAATTAATTTCAGCACTGACCACTAACATTAATACAGCGAATTCAACGATTGAGTCGTTGAAATCAGGTTCTCAACAGCTGACTGCTGCAATCGATGGCAATACCTTATCAGGTGCTGCTTATACTGCTGGAAAAGGTTTATTTCAAGAATTAATTATACCAACAATTACTCGGGTCACCGAGGCAACTGACGATGTCAAAGCTGATTTATCCAAATATAGCGCTGCTAACGACACTGTTTCAACGGAATCATTGTTGGATGAGACTAACTTGAAGCAACAAATTGCAATAAAAAAGGCTTCAAAGGCGGCAGTAGATGCTGCCAGTCGTTCAATTCATTTACAAACACTCTCTAACCCGATTGCTAAGCTAGCAGATGCTTTATTCGATACTCAAAATCGATTAAATGGTATTTCTGACGATTTGCAGGATGATATTGACAAATTACAAAAGAAGCTGGATAAGCTTTATGAATTTTCAAGTGCAGTCAGTGGTTTATTTAGTGACAGCTTAAATAACTTTAAAATTGCGATGCAAGGTGTTACTGTTTTAAATAATACAACGGTTAATAGTGATGGCACTTATTCATTACCTAAAGGTACAGATAAAAGTTGGTTTACGGATAAAAAAACCGATGATGATATTATAGAACAAAACATAGCGCTTTTAGGGCTTCCTAAAGCAGCAGAAAAGTATTATCAAAAAGAGCTGAAAAAAATCTTGAAGAATGTCCCTAAAGAACAATGGGGTAAGACAATTCAAGAAATCAATGAAGGTTTATTATTTGATGATGAAGGCAATCTCTTATTAATTGGCAAGGCTAATTTTGGTAGTGGTGACGGTCTGATTGTTCTAAAGAACGGTAAATATGATGAGAAGCTGACAAAAATTGCCAATCAAGAGGCCAATGCAGAGCACTGGGAGAAGGTTAAAGACAATAGCGGAAAACTTATTTTTGGTTTAGCTGCACTTCTTGGTGGCGGTGGGCTTGGTTTACTTTCTGGAACAGTAACCGTTGGTTCTGGTGGGACATTAGCACCAGCGGGTGTAGCTGGTCTTTTAACTTCAGAAAGTATGATTGCTTATGGTATTGGCGCACTCGGCGCAACGGTTGCAACAGTAGGTGCAGCCTCCTCAATCAGTGGTGTTAGCAGTATTGAACAATCAAACTCTGGATTGAATTATAGCTTTGCTAAGAATTATGATGATCGAGTTTCAAGCTCTTCTAAGTCAGTAAATAATATGGATGAGTTTTTCGACACAGAATTTGGTTCGGAGATTAAAGATAACCTTTCAAAAACAACTAAGCGAGTTGATGGGCAAACTGTTTACAAAGTTGAAAAAGATATGCCAAAATATGGCTTGAAAAAGAAAGATCAAATTTATTTGGATGGTCTTCATAAAGATCACCTTGAGATTTTCAATAAAAGAGGACATGCAAAAGAAGTTAGAAATTTAGACGGAACTATTAATGAAATTAAATCAAAAAAAATAAATGGGAGGACGATTAACTAATGTCTAAAATGTTTAATGATGTTTATAAATATTTGACTCAATTAAATCAGCAATTTGATGGAAAATTAATTGATCAAGAAGATTTGGATGATCTGCTTTTAAATTGGAATGATATGCGTAATGAAGAAAAAGAGTTAAACGATTCAGTCCAATATCTTTTGTCATTACCTAGTTTTTCCGAAACATGGGATGAGTTAATAAATGAAAATTCAGAAGAATTGAAAAATGGCAATGAATTACATAAAAATATTCTAGAGATATATTCAAATTGGGAAGAATTGTATGAGATAATCATTAAAATAAATAAATCTTATTTAAGAGCAATACATACACCTCTTGATGAGAGAGTATTTTACGATTTTGGTGAAGCAAGTATCACTAAAGAAGTTGAAAATGATGAAAACATGGAAATGGTTTCCAAAGACGGTATGGATGCTTTAAGGAAAGAACTTTTTGAACTAAGAAAATATAAAGCGGCAAGTTTGCCTAGTAACAAGAAAAATTTTGACTTACTAAAGAAAGATGAACCTATAATTATTACTAAATCAGAATATGAAGAACTTATTAGACTACGTAAATTGCAAAAAATACATAACAACAGTGATATTTAAAATAATCCATTTAATTTTTTATTCGTTTAATCATTATAAGTTATTATATAATGAATTGGGTAATCCTTAATCTTCTTATAATTATAAAAAAATATTCTTCATGAAATTAATAAGTAACTTACTCATTAAGCAGATTACTTAGATTTGCGGTGTCGTATTGACGTGGTGAATTTATAAAATTTAATATTTAAAGAGGTCTGTGTTTTTGTCCATATTTGACCTCTTTTTTAGTTTTATTTGATCTTATTTACTTTAGATTTTACGCATCCTGTAAAAAAAGAGGTCTAATAAGAAAAATTTATAGTTAGGGTGAATACATTGAAGAAACTCTTAAAAAAGATGAAAAAAGATTTAGAAGATGATACATTATTACGTTATTCATTTATATTAATGCTATTTTATCCTTGCATATATTTAGTACCATTGTTAAAACAATACACTTCAAATATTATTTTTGAAATCGTATACTTAGTAGCAATAATATTTTCAACATTTGTATTACTTTTAGTTGAATACACAATAATTACAAAAGAAATAAGAAAATTTAATAGAATACTTAATCAGATAGACGATTTAAAATTAATTGATTTCGGATTTCCAAATGATTTAATCAATTCAATTGTTCTCAAAAATCAAATAATAAAAAATAATCATAAAAAAGTTTATCAATATCTGTCGGAAGCCATCCATGGATTAAATAAACAAGAAACACTATTTGCCTTAATTAGGATAAAAAATTATAAGAATCCATTTTCCTTTATGGATACAATAGTAAGTATAATATTATTTATTTTCGGCTATTTTAGTCTAAGTGTTTTATCTAAACAGATTTATTTCATCCTCGCTCTCTTGCTAGTAACATTCCCATTTTTTTTAACTTATTATTTTTCATATAAGAAAAAAATGTATATCTGCAATATTTTAAAAGATTTATTAAATTTTCATCTTGATGAATTAAATGATGAGATTATTAAACATTCTACATCACACATATAATAAGAATTTCGATCCAATAGACCCAGAAAAATTTAATTTTCTTTGAAATGTAATGATATATAAGTTGTATAGTATATACTCTATAATTTTAGTCTATTTATAAGCTAATGATAAAAGATTATTATTATTTTAAATTCCCTTAAAATTCATTAATTGCATCATAAGCCACAACAACATTAAAATTGATTTTAACTTCAGACATAATTAACTTTATCAATATTATTTTATAGATTATAACATCGATAAATAGGTTAATAAATTATCATACTAGCGCAACCATAAACAATTCAAATTCATATATCTAAAATGAACTGACTTGCATTCTCTTATCTTAAATTATTTAACTTTATTTCATCACAAATATCTATGAAAAAAATTCAGCATCCAATTCTGACTTCTATTAAATTACAGGATATAAAAATACTAAATATCTAAATAATAATAAAAAAAGGCATCCTTATTCTTTTCATTGCTAAATATACTGATAAAATCAAAAACATTAGTCGTATTATTAAATTCTGATAAGTTTTTCTTTATTCCAGAAAGCATTTTATACAAATCATATGCAAAAATGTTTTCATTACCAATTAATAAATATCCACCTTGATATAATATTAATTCTAACCATTCATCAATATCTATCACTTTTCCCCACCTTTCCGAAATCAATGTCTGGTATAGTACTTCTCCTATTTCCGTTCCAGTAAAATTTATCATTAGCCTCCCATAATAGTAAAAACAAAGATACTCAAATTAATGAGTATCTTTAATTATTTTTATTACATTACTGATTTATTTTAATAAAAATATACTACATCCAAATCAAATGAGTTACTTGCTGATCCCCAGCCTGAATATTCTCCATTACCTACAAAGAAAGGTGATCCTTCTGTTAAAAGTAATTCTTGGGCTGTATGAATACGTTCATCTCTTTGTGCCAACGTATATTGACCTAAATCTCCGTTATCTTCACCTTGATAGAATGTACCTAAAACTAAACCATTGGCATTACAATATGCTTGTAAGTCTGCTGGTGCCGCAATTACTACTCGTCCATCTCCAGGATTAACAGGATCTACTGACTTAGCTTGATAAAAAAAGTTAAGTGTTTGAGCTTGACCTGAAATAATTGCTGTTTGTGCATACTTACCATCAGCAATTTCATAACCATCAATTGTGATATAACTTGCATAAACTTGGTCACCAATCGCTCCAGTTAATGTTGTTGATGGTGCTAATACTGTACCATCTGTAGAAACATAGTTAACTGTTACTGGCTGTGCTACTACTGGAGCTGGTGTTGGTGTAGGGTCCGGAGTTGGATCTGGAGTTGGTGTAGGTGTCACATTTCCACCACCATTATCAGTGTTACCACCGTTATCGGTATTACCACCAGTTGAACCACCATTATCAACAGCGCCATTTCCACCATTATTAGTACTATTTGAACCATTAGTAGTTGAACCATTAGTGTTTGAAGTTGAACCAGTAGTTACACCAGCTGTTGATGTTCCTGTATTTGTTGTTGATTGAGCCGCGGTTTGAGCTTGCGCTACTGCCGCTGATTGTGCACGTTCTACTGATTTTGCTTGAACACCTGCTACTGAAGCTCCTGAAAGTGTAAACGAATTACCTTTTGAATCTGTTACAACCGCTCCATTAATTGATAATTGATTACCAGCATAGATCAAATCTTTATTCACAACGTTATTCCAAGATGCTAAATCATCTACTGTAATACCAGTTGCTTCTGAGATACCACTTAAATAGTCACCCCATTGAATTGTATAAACATCTCCTGAAACACCTGCTTTAATTTCCTCTACTGAACGTGGTGCCCATGTACCATCAACTTGATCTGCACTTGCTGAAGTAGCTGATACAAAACCAAAACCTAAAACTGCTGCTGAGAATAATAAACCTTGCCAAAATTCATGGAATGAGCATTGAAGATATTTCCCAAGGTCTTACACATTCAGATATTGCAACAACAAAAATATATGTTAATAACGAAAATGTCGTACAGTTAACCCCTGCTGATTTTGCATATAATAATCTCAAGAAAAAATTAGCAAACTGAAGGTGGGGATTCGGTGGGGATTTTGGTGGGGATTTCCAAAATTCATAAAAAAAGCGCTTCACAAAATGAATTGAGAAACGCTTGAAACGTTGTATTGATTGGTACTCGATTTCTTCCGAAATCTCCGTCCCATACTGTATCCGTAAGCGAATCAATTCGCAACGGCTCCAGCATATTAACGTTTTGAGAATTGTGAAGCTTTACGAGCTTTTTTAAGACCTGGTTTTTTACGTTCTACCATACGGGCATCACGTGTTAACAATCCTGCTGCTTTCAATGAAGCACGGAAATCTGGGTCAACTTGTAATAATGCACGTGCAATACCGTGACGGATTGCGCCTGCTTGCCCAGCATAACCACCACCTACAACGTTAACTAAAACATCGTAAGAACCTGCAGTTTCAGTCACTGCGAATGGTTGGTTAATCACTAAACCAAGGTCAGCATGTGGAATATGTTCTTCAACTGGTTTATTATTTACAGTAATTTTTCCTGTTCCTGGTACCAAACGTACACGAGCAACAGCGTTTTTGCGGCGTCCAGTGCCGGCATATTGTACTTGAGCCAATGAATAATCCTCCTTAAATTAAATTCGTAATATCTAATACTTCAGGTTGTTGCGCTTGGTGAGTGTGTTCAGCGCCTGCAAATACTTTTAATTTCATGCCTTGCGCACGACCTAAAGTATTTTTTGGTAACATACCTTTTACAGAAGTTTCGATTAAACGAACGGGATTGTTTTCACGCAATTCGCCAGCAGAAATTTGTTTCAAACCACCTGGGTATAATGAATGACGATAGTAAATTTTATCGCTTGCCTTTTTACCAGTTAATTTAATTTTTTCTGCATTAATAACGATTACAAAATCACCTGTATCAGCATGAGGTGTGAAAGTTGGTTTGTTTTTACCACGTAGAATCTTAGCTACGACAGCAGATAAACGACCTAATGGAATATCAGTCGCATCTACGACATACCATTTACGTTCTACTTCGCCTGGTTTAGCCATATATGTTGTACGCACGATTATTTCCTCCAATTGTTCTTTTGTTTACATTTCATTTTTCGGTTCCGGGGCCTTAAAATGGGGTAAACATACCGTTGTCTATAATACTTGTTTTACCTGATGAAGTCAAGAAAAATATTATGGAATTCGATATTTTCCAAGCTTTTGCTATGAAATACTTTAAATTTTTGCTATCACAACGTATAATAGAACTTTGAGAGGACTGATAATTCATGGAAGGCTTTAAAGTTAGTATCCTTGCTTCTGGGAGTACGGGCAATTCACTATATATTGAAACAGACCAGCGTAAAATCTTGGTTGATGCGGGACTATCTGGCAAAAAAATTACTCAGCTTTTAGCCGAAATTGGACGAACACCGGATCAAATTGATGACTTATTTGTTACTCATGAGCATCGTGATCACATCCATGGTGTCGGCGTCTTAGCACGTAAGTATAAAATGAATGTCCACGCCAATGAAAAAACTTGGTACGAAATGGATAAATGCATCGGCAACATCGATGGCGAACAAAAAAAAATATTTGAGTTAGGTAAAACAATTACCTTCGGCGATATTGATGTAGAAAGCTTTGGTGTCAGTCATGATGCAATTGAGCCGCAATTTTATCGTTTTATGAAGGATAATAAATCATTCGTTATGCTAACTGATACTGGCTATGTCTCAGATCGTATGCGGGGCATTATAAAAAATGCAGATGCTTATCTAATCGAAAGTAATCATGATTTAGAAATTTTAAGAATGGGTAAATATCCGTGGAATTTAAAGCAGCGTATTTTGAGTGATAAGGGGCATTTATCCAATGATGATGGCTCAAAGGTAATGACTGAGGTACTTGGTAATAAAACTAAACGGATTTATCTAGGGCATTTGAGTAAGGAAAATAATATTGTCGAATTAGCTCATATGACAATGGAAGCAACCTTAATGAAAAAGGATCTTGGTGTTAATGAACAATTTAAAGTTTATGATACCTCTCCTGTTCAACCAACAGATTTATTTGCAATCTAATCAAACACATTATGAATAGCTAAATACCGAACCTTTTATTGAGGTTCGGTTTTATTAATTTAAAATTTAGGTTGTTAATAATAAATCAATACCCTAACATGAACAAAAAATAGCCATCCGTAGATAGCTATCACAGGCTCAATTAAATAACTGGTAGACCTCCCGTGTCTCCGCTGAATTAGTATACGCTAAAATATGATCGCCGACCTCTAACACTGTTTCGCCTCTTGCCACGATGTTTTCACTTGCACGTTGAATGGCAATCAAAACCGTCGTTTTCGGAATATGTAAATCCTTCAGCGCAATATTTTCAACCTTAGAGCCTGATTTAATGGTCAACTCGATAATTGAAGCATCTCCTTTATTTAGACGCATCAAGGTTGTTATATTTTCCATATCAATTTGATCAATAATGATATTAGATAATAAGTCTGCCTGACTCACCTTAACGTCAACTCCCATTTCAAAGGTATAAAGCCATTCGTTTTTCGGATTATTGACTCGAGCGATTACCTTATCAACGCCAAATTCAAATTTAGCAATCGTTGAAGCAACCAGATTAATTTCATCTGCCCCCGTCACGACAGCTAACACATCTGTTCGACTAATACCTGCCTTTTCCATAATTCTTGGATCAGCACCATCTCCATAAACTAGGACCTCCTCTGGAAAAATATTTCTCAAAGCCGCCATCACGTGCTCTCGATGCTCAATAATTTTGACACGATTACCAGAATCTAATAACCTTCTCCCGACATACGAGCCAACCTGTCCGCCACCAACTATAATAATATCCATCTATTCTTCTCCTCTCATAATTCTTGTTAATAACAAATACTGCTTATAAATCTAAAATTCGAGTAATTCGATCAATTGAATCAGTAAGAACAGTAAAATATAGAATATCATTCGCCTGCAGCAGGGTTTCACTATTTGGAATGAACGACTGGTTGCCTCGGCTTAAAGCACAAATACGGATTTCATTTAAGGGTAGCGCGTCTTTAATTTTCTTGCCAATCAGTAATTGAGGCACACTAATTCGGACTAGCTCAACCGGTGTATTACCAATACTCATTACCGTTTCTACATGATTAAAGGTTAATAGCTCCTTCGCACGAGCTACGCCCCATTGTGTTGTGGCAATGACTTGAACACCTAGTGCATTATAAATAGATACCTTACGGCTATCGTAAAGTCTGGCTATCACCTTTGGCACCTTATAATTGATTCGAGCAATTCGAGCAACGAGTGCATTCGTTTCATCGCTCTGAGTACAGGCAATCAGGCCATCTGCCGAACCAATGCCTGCTTTTTCAAGAATCTCTTTATCAAATTCCTTACCACAGAGAATAGTGCCTGAATAGGTTTGCTCTAAGCGCTTAATTTCTTCAACATTTGAGCTTACAACAGTTACTTTTTCTCCGCCTGCCTCAAATTCATTGGCAAGACCAGTTCCTAATCTACCTGAGCCGACAATGACAATTTTCATAAAATGGCCTCCTTATTTTTAATCAAGCGAGTTCTTTGATGTTTCTTTCTTAATTCTTCAATCAAAACAACTGGTATTGGACAAATTAGTAAGAATAACCAATCCATCAGACCAAGTGGTGCTGTATTAAATAAATCATGAAAAATTGGGATATAAGCTAAGGCAATAAATAACAGAATTTCAAAGATAATTCCTTTATTAATCAATTTATTACCCAATAAACGAATTGAAAAAACCGAATGTGCCTCTGTCCGACAATTCATGACCATCCCAATTTGACAGAAGATAATCGCACCTAGGGTCATCGTCGTTGCTTGACGATAGAGTAAACCGCTATCGGCTAGATTTGAAAGTGAGCCACCATGTGTAAAATAGCTGAAGAAGTATGCCGACATCGCAATCAAGGCCTCTATCAAGCCATACCAAAGAAATGCTTTAACAATAATTTTGCGATTTAGCAGAGAATCACTCTTCTTACGTGGCGGTCTTTCCATAATGCCAGGCTCCGGTAGCTCTGTACCCAAGCCAAGTGCCGGTACCATGTCTGTCCCTAAATCAATTGCCAAAATTTGCATAATCGTTAATGGCAGCGGAATCTTCCCCTTAGAAAATAGGAAGAATGCTGAAGGTACAGCTTCTGCCATATTACTATTGAAGATATAAAGCAAGAACTTCTGAATATTTGTGTAAACGGCACGACCCTCCTCTACTGCGCGTACAATTGAGGCAAAATTATCATCAGTCAAAATCATGTCTGCCGATTCCTTGGCAACATCAGTACCCGTAATCCCCATTGCAACACCAATGTCCCCCTTTTTAAGAGCTGGTGCATCATTAACGCCATCACCTGTTACTGCGACGACATTATCTAATTCTTGCAAATTGGCAACAACTCGATATTTTTGTTCGGGGGCAACTCGAGCAAAGATGACCTCATCTTTTAAGATTGCTTTCAATGCTTCATCTGATAAATCTGTTAATTCAGCGCCTGTCACCACACGAGGATGCTCACCTTTGACAATTCCAATTCGTTTAGCAATACTCTCAGCAGTCAAGCCATAATCACCAGTAATCATGATAATGCGAATACTAGCCTGATGACATTTTTCAACAGCTGCCGCCACTTCAACTCGTGGTGGATCTGCCATCACAACTAGACCAACAAAAGTCATTTCCTGCTCAATGACCTCACTTGTATATTCACTTAATTTTTGTGGAATACCCTCAACATTATCTAAGCCTCGATAAGCAATCGCCAAGACACGTAAGCCTTGACGGGCATAATCATCATTTGCCTTCATGATTTTAGCAAGCTGTTCGGGGGTCATTGCTTTGATTTCATTATTTATTAATATTTTCGTACATAACTCAGCAGTTTCCTTAGGTGCCCCTTTAATAAAGGCAACTCGCTTAAAGCCTGCAATTTCGTGCTTCGCCTGATGAATCGTTGTCATTCTTTTGCGAGTTGAGTCAAAGGGTAATTCTCGGATTCTTGGAAAGTCCTTTGCTAATAATTCTAGGCTGATTCCTGCCTTTTGGGCAACGACACTCAAACAGGCTTCAGTCGGATCGCCCAAAACAGTATAACGTGGATGCTCTTCATCAGGAGATACAATCTTGGCATTACTACATAAGGCTGCAGCAGTTAAAACTAAATCTAAATCAGAATGCTCATTCACAGATGTTTGCTTGTCTCCTAGGAGTAAATCACCCTTCGGTGCATAGCCTAAGCCAGTCACCTCAAACTCTTTTTCTGGTAACCAAACATGATTAACTGTCATTTCATTTTGAGTCAATGTCCCTGTTTTATCTGAACAAATAACCGAGGTTGAGCCAAGGGCTTCAACAGAGGACAATTTCTTAACTAAAGCATTTTCTTTAGCCATTCTTTGAACAGCCATTGCCAAAGACAAGGTAACCGTTGGTAATAGTCCCTCAGGGATAAAGGCAACAATCATCCCAAGTGAAAAGACAAAGGCCTGTGCAAGCGGTTGTTTAACAAATAAAACGGCAGCAATAAAAAAGAAGATACCGATTGACACCGCAATAATCGAAATTTGCTTCGTTAGCTTATCTAATTCTTTTTGAAGCGGACTTTTTTCGTCGGTCATTGATTGTGTCAATTTCGCAATTTTACCAAATTCAGTCTGCATCCCAATTTTAGTGACAATTGCACGACCACTTCCGCTAGAAACTGTTGTACCAGCAAAAATCATATTTTTCTGTTCAAAGCCGTCATGCCCAGCTACAGCAATACTATGCTCGTTTTTACGAACGGGACTAGATTCCCCAGTTAGCGCCGATTGATTAACCTGTAAATCCGTTGACGCAAATAAGCGTGCATCCGCAGAAATTTTATCGCCCTCTTCAACTAATAAAATATCATCAGGCACTAACTCCTCAGCCAAAATCTGAGCTTCCTCACCATCACGAAGAACTCGCGCATAATCAGCGAGCATTTTTTTCAATGCTTCTGTTGCTTTACTTGCCTTGCTCTCTTGGAAGAAGCTGAATAAACCGTTAATGACATTTACTAGCCAAATTGCAATCCCTAACTGTGGTGTATCGGTAAAAAAGAAGGCTACAAAGCCACCGACCCAAAGCAGGATTGCCATCAAGCTAATAAAATGCCTAATAAATTTAAGGAATACCGACTCTCCCTTAGGCGTTTCAATTTGATTATAACCAAATTTTTCACGACGCTTTAAAACCTCTTCTTGATTTAAACCTTTATCCGTCATTACCGTATCATTATTACTTATTACGGCTGGCGATTCGTTTGAAGCTGTTACCATATATACCTCCCTCAACTCCATTTACCGCCATTCTACCACCACGTTTATTATTATTAAAGTATTTTCATTATTAAACAACACTATGGTAATAATTGTTGTTTATTAATAAGAATTATGCTTATTAATCATTTTAAATAAATTATATTCAAGTATTTCTTAATATAAGTTTTACCTATCTCTTGCTATAGAAACTAAGTGTTTTTCATTTCATCCATTAGAGATTAAACTATAAATACATTATTAATAATAGGAGGCAATAATTAATGAGTGAAAAATTCCAACTAGTAGGTAGTCTATTAAGACCTGAGGCTTTATTAAAATATAAATCAGAAATTGAAAAAAGAGATGACATCATTTATCCTTTCTATGATGCTTTCGAGGGCTATGAGGCTTGTGAGCTAGAAGCAATTCAAACTGTTGTTCAAGAACAAATTGACCACAATATTGAGATTATTACAGATGGCGAGTATTCAAAATCACTCTGGCATCTTGACTTTGTTTGGGGCTTATCTGGTATTGAGCGCTACATTGCTGAGCATGGTTATTTTTTCAGAGATAAAGATGAGGTAGAAAATTACGAAACACGTAAGGATGTCGGCTTGCGTATCGTTGATAAGCTAGGTGGCACAAATCACCATTTTATTGCTATTTTTGAAAAGCTAAAGGCGGCGGCTAAGGGACATTCAGTCAAGCTTTGCATTCCTTCACCCTCACACATTTTTGGTGAGCTCAGCTGGTCAGATAATATTGGCGGTCAAGACGCCGTTTATAATACAACGGCTGAACTAAAAGCTGGCTTATTAGGTGCTTATAAAGAATTCTTCACTGACTACGCGCAGGCTGGTGGTAAAATTATTCAGCTAGATGACTGTCTTTGGGAAATGTTTGCAGATGACAATCCAAACTCACCATTCACAGGTGAAGCAAATAATGAAGCTGCTGCGACTGAATTGGCAACTGAATTTATTGAATTAAACAATGCATTAATTGATTTTGGGCATGAGCTAGGCTTAAAGGTTTGGACACATAACTGCCGTGGTAATTATGATTCACGCAATATGGGTGGCGGTTCATACATTAAAATTGCCAGTCTCTTCTTAAAACAATTAAAATACGATCGCTTCTTCTTAGAATGGGACGATGAACGCGCAGGCTCGTTAGATGCTTTAAAGGTTTTCCAAGATCGTCCAAATGTTGAAATCGTTCTCGGTCTACTTTCTAGTAAAACAAATACCTTAGACGATGAAAAAAGAGTAATTCGCTTACTAGATGAAGCTAGCAAAATCATTGACAAGGAGCGCTTATTATTATCACATCAATGTGGCTTTGCTTCCTGCGACGGTGGCAATGAATTGACTGAAGCTGAACAATGGGCAAAAATTGATCAAGGACAGCGAATCGCTCAAGCATATTGGGGCAAATAAATTAAATTGAACGTTTGCTTGAAACAAACAGGATTCAAACCAATGTATGCCATTAATGATGTAAATATGAAGGATACTGTAATTACAATTACAGTATCTTTTTTATGACAGAAAATTAATTTCTGTCATCTCAGCAAAAAGCACCCTCACTAAAAATAGTGAGGGCGCTAATTTACTTATTCTTTATTGCTCTTTCGCAAAAGCCGCTGATTGAATGCCAGCTTGGCGGCCAAAGATAATAATTTCAGCTACCGAATTACCGCCAATTCGATTTTGACCATGTAAACCGCCAACTACTTCTCCAGCAGCATACAGGCCTTTTATTGGTTCATTTGATTTGTTTAATACCTGTGTTTCAGTATTAATCTTCACACCACCCATGGTATAGTGAATACCCGGTGCAATTTTAATTGCATAGTATTTCGGTGTCGAAAGATCATGATCCATCGCGGTCGTCCGACCAAATTCAGCATCCGATTTATTCGCAACGCTTGTATTCCAAGTAGAAACGGTTGATTCTAAATCACCTGCAGGAACATTCATTTTTTCGGCAAGTGCTTCAATCGTATCTCCTGAGATAACATAACCCTGTTTATCATAAAATTCAATTGCCGTAGCTCGATCTCTCACACCTTGATCAAAGACTAAATAAGCAGATTTTTCAGGCAAGGCTGTAATCGCAGCCGAAACCTTATCACGCGTATCTAATTCGTTAACAAAGCGTTTCCCCTCATCATTGACAAGGATTGCACCTTCACCACGAACAGCTTCACCGATTAAAATACCTTTATCCTGCTGTACCGTTGGGTGAATTTGAATTTGATCCATATCCACAACCTGACCGCCTAGTTTTTCAATCATCGTAATACCGTCACCAGTGCTACCTTCTTGATTAGTCGTCACATAGCCTTTAAGATCTGGACGATATTTTTCAATTAATTTTTCATTCGCGCCAAATCCACCAGTTGTTACAACAACTGCCTTAGACTTAATTGTTTTAGCCTTTTCACCTTGAATTGTCACAGAAACACCATCAACTGTGCCATCATTTTCCTTAATTGAAGTCACATCTGCATTAACAAAAATTGGAATTTCACGCTTATGCACATTTTCAATTAGACCATTCACTAAATATTCACCAATCGCTGAACCATCAGAAGGGCGATGCGTTCTTTTTTGACTCATACCGCCAGTAATTGTTAAATTATCAAGTACAATACCATTTTGATCCAACCAATCAATTGCATCGGCTGAGTGGTCAACAAAGTAACGCAATAAATCCTTGTCATTTGTCCCCTTGCCACCCTTTAAGGTTTCTTCATAAAATGCGTCGTTACTATCTTCAATCCCCTGTGCCTTTTGAACTTTGGTATTAGAAGCATTCATCCCACTGGAAGACTTCGAGGTATTTCCGCCAGCAACAGGCATTTTTTCAAAAATAACTGGATTCATACCAGCATCCTTGGCTTCAATTGCCGCGGTCATTCCAGCTCCACCAGCACCTACAATGATAATGTCATAAGAATCTTTCAATTCTGAAGGATCGGTGTATGTATTCTCCGATGCACCTGAATCCACGTCTGATTGTTTTTCGCTGCTTGCCTCACTTTGAGAACTCGTCTTTTTGTCTGGTTGAAAAATAGCACAAGCAGACAAAAACAAGCTCGCCACGATTAGTAGTGAAGCAATACCCAATAATTTCCTTTTCATTTAATAGCTCCTTTATTAATAATTATTTCTATCAAATTATAACAAAGCATTTGTGAAATTTCAATCAAACTATTCAATATAAAATCGCTATTGGAGATAATAAGCATTATAATTATTGGCTTATTCTAAAATATTGATTTGTGAAAGATGAGCGTTTGTTCATCAAAATGAAGCGTCATAATCAGCATATACCCTCATTAATTACGAATAATCAAGCAAAATACTCGTAGTTGCTATCATTGAATATTCAATAAATCAATCATCTCATGATATGCCGTCTCAATTCGTTGCCGCTTTTCTTCAGAAACAGTATCCACATACTTACCACCACTTAAATAGTCCTCTGCTAGAAAAACCTGATAATCATAGGCTGGATAACCCAAAAAAGTGCGATCAATTGGTTCCCTTGATACCCAGGTCGGATGTGCCTTAATACCAGTTAAAGTCGTCTGATTATTTTCCTTGGTTACCTCAACCTCCATAATCACACCACGCTCGGTCCAATAATTTTCTAAAGTCTCATAACGCTGATTTGAAAGTAAATTCCCCATCGAATAGATGATAAATTTTTTGGCACCATCTTTTTCAATAATCTCCGTTGACTCAGCAACATGAGGATGACCGCCAAAAATAATATCAGCACCATAATCCACCATCTGACGATATTTAGTCTGCTGTTCTTCAGTTGGTTCTAAGCTATATTCGACACCTGATTGCGGCATCACAATAGTCAAATCCGCCTTTTTTTCAGCTGCCTCAATCTTGCTTTTAACATGCGCCATATTTAAATCATTTAAATAGTGATCATAATCAGCCTGACTAATCGTTGCCTCAATCCCATTAAAACCATAGCTAAAGCCCAAAATAGCAACCTTAATTCCATTAATTTCCTTTATTAAAATATCATCATTTGGAACATTAACACCAAATGTATCAATACCAGCCTTTTGAAAGGCATTAGCGGTATACTCCAAGCCCTCAATCCCAGTATCAAGAATATGATTATGTGCTAAATCAATTGCGTCATAGCCCGCATTTTTAATGCTTGAAATCACTGCCTCTGGGGCGTTGAAAATTGGATAGCCAGCCAATTCACGATTTGGATTAATCGTTCCTTCAAAATCACCGAGCGCTAAATCGGCTGATGAAACCAAAGGTGTAATCTGCTCATAATCATTGGTGAAATCATAGCTTTGACCATCAAAAGCACTTCCATAAACAATATCATGATAGAGCATATCTCCACTCGCCGTAATCGTAATTTTTTGTGCTGATGATTGCTCCATTGCTTGCGATGAATTAGTTTCTGTGGTCGTTTTGTTAGCAGTCGAATGCTGTCCTGCTTTTTTATCACCATATAAACCAAAAATTAAAGTAACTATTAATATAATTAAAATTATAATTAAAATTGCAATACTGATGTTTTTTCGAAAAAGATGCTTTCGTCTTAAGTGCTGCTGACGTTTCATTAAATCCTCCCAAATAATAACAAACCGACTTAATATGAATTAATTAATAATATCTTTATTTATTTTATCACAGCTCTATTTAAATTAATTAATCGTTTTCATTATTTTTTATCAAAAAATTGTAATTTATACTGATCTTCGACAAGCACAGCATTTAAATTTTAATAATTTATCAAATTGATTTATTAAGCAGGTCATGTTAATATCTAATCAGTTAAATAAAAAAAAACGGTTGGGCTGTTGCTTCAAGGTTTATTCTTCTTAGGGCAGGAAGAATACTTGAGCAACGCCTTTTTTTATGAAAAAAACTAGACTTGCCAAGCAAGGTGCAGAAAGGAATTTATTCTATGGATCAACTTTTTACTAATTCACCATTATTTATAATTATTATCGTCTTTTTAATTGCATTATTCATTCTTTCTAAATCTGCTGATTACTTAACAGATTCGGCAATTATCATTTCAAAAACTCTAGGGATTTCAGATATTATTATCGGTGCGACAATCGTTTCCTTAGGCACCAGTTTACCTGAATTTGCAACAACGATTACTGCATTATTAAATGGTTCCAACGACTTAGCGCTTGGTAATGCACTCGGTTCAATTATCACAAATACAAGCATTATTTTGGGTATTGGCATTCTATACGGCAAAATACCAGTTGCTAAAAAAACTGCGTTCAATGTATGGATTACTTTTTTGTGCTTAATAAGCATCTATTTAATTTCAATTTTAAATCAAGCAGTGATTCCTAGATATACCGGCTATATCTTATTAATAATCTTACCAATTTATCTTTTTTATGCGTTCAAAAAAAGTTCTAGTAATAAGCAATTACAACATACGGAAAAGAAAAAAACGGTAACTGCCAGTAAATTGGTCATACTAATAGCAAAAGTGATTTTTTCAGCACTCATCGTTGCCGTAAGCTCAAGCTTTTTAGTTGCAACCGTACAGGCTTCTGCTAATCGTTTAGGTATCTCAGAAGCAATTATATCAGCGACCATCGTTGCACTTGGCACAAGCCTACCTGAGCTATCAACTGTCATAGTCTCTGCTAAAAAGGGGCATGGTGGTCTAGCCTTTGGTAATTTAATCGGTGCCAGCTTAATGAATATTCTATTGGTTTTAAGCACTACCATTTCGTTTTCAAAAGCCTCACTTGTAGTACCAAAAACTTTTTTATTATTTCACTTTCCAATTGCAGTTATCATTTTTTTATATCTTCTTTACTGTATTTATAATTCTAACAAGCATGAATTAACCAAAAAGGAAGGTCTATTTTTTATTATTATTTATTTAGTCTATTTACTATATAATCTACTTTTTTAATTGGTGCACATTTCGCAAAGGACATCCTTTTCTAGTTTGCTCTTATTTTGCCTTTGAACTAAGATTTTTAAAGCGCCCTTTGGTTGCTTGAGGTGCTAAATCATCTTGCTCATGGATGCGCAACAGAAGCTAAGACATTGTTTATTTAGTTGAGCAGGTTTTGCCCAACCAATGTCTGTACTTCTGCAAGCATTCATAGCTGATTTAGCCCGTATACTAAAAATAAGTTCAAATCAAATGTCACACTTTAGCGTGCGCTCAAGTGCACCATGCTGGTCAGACTACTATTTTAACAACATTAAGCAATAGTCCTATCTGCTGACGCAGATAGCATCATGGAACCTTTGTCACTAATCTAGCTTCAATGGTCTGTGGTTAAGAAAATAGATGATTGATGCGCACGTGCGTTGCACGTTTACGCTAAATCCCTAATTTTCTACACCACAAAACGACCATTTCAGCTTTTTAAATAACTGCCTCAAATTTCATGCTGAAATTTTCGGTGAGTAAGTGACAATGGCAAAAACCACCGTCATTTCTGACAGTGGTAGGCGTTTATGAAAAAGATTAATTATTTGGGATGACTTAATCATATAAAGAAAAGCTTAAACGAGGCTTAATATATTATCTAAATAACAATTAAGCTTAAAATCACATGCCATAGCGTTTTAAACATTAAATTAATATAATAAAAGCTTCAACATCAAGTTAAGAAAGTGTAATATAATAAGCCAAAACTAAATTTTTAAAATTCTCAGCTGTATATTCACTATTGAAGAGTGAGCTTGCTGAAGTTGTCCAATAATCAGTAGGGTCAGTATGATCAGTCCCTCCTAAATAATCGCTAACCATCTCATGTGTCCAGATTGTACCTGTTCCATCTGAATCACCTAGGGTAACCTCTAAATTATTTTCCCTTAGCATTAAGGCTGTATAGTAGGCTGACATTGCGATTTGTGAGGCAAACTCCTCTGCTGTATAAACGTGTGTCAATTCAAATTGAATATAATATGGATTAGCTTTTTCTCCCGCACCTTGAGCCATGTAGTCTGTATCTGCAATATTAACAACCTGCTCGCCATCTATAAAAGTATGAACGAAAACACCAGCCTCACTATAAGCGTCAATCATGTAATTCACTTCACTCTCTATAGTAGAGTATTCAGTCCCTGTATCGTGAATCAAGACACCAATCGGCTTTTGATTATCAGTCTGATATGCCTTCTTTTCAAAATTAGAATTAATTTCTTTCGTAACGCTTGTGGTCGGAAAGCCTAAATTTTCAACCGCAACATTTACTGCATTTGTAAATTGTAGTTCAATATTTTCAGCTGATACATAATATGATTTTGAGTCATTCGTAAATTGGGCGAAAACCTCATTATTAGAAGTCACAATATATTTATTAATTGTTACCTGCGTATCAATTGGCATAGTTGCATCACTTGACTGATTAATATCTGAATATAGTTTAACCGTATCACTTGTAGCAACTAAGGTTGCATTATCTTCACTTTCAAATTCAATATCAATTTCAAGCTTATCTTCTGCTAGAATTTGACTTTTTGTACTATTAGTCATTATCAATTGAGGTACCGTTACAATAATAGCAATTACTACGATAAATGAAACGAAAAAGACTACTTTTTGTTTTATCGACTGGCTATCTTGATTATTCTGCTGTTTTCTGCTCGTTTTCATTGTCACCTCATTATATTAAAATCTCATCTCACAGTAAGATAAATATAATGAATCTAGCTTAAAATATACTTAAAAAAGGGGCAATAAACTCCCCGCTTCAATCTATCCATTGACGTGAAATTTGCTAGCTACTAATAACTAATCCGATGTACCAAACGCTTGTGAATATGATTATCTGACCAGCCAATGACAGAGCCTTGAAAGCAAAAGGCAAAAATTGTCCCAAAATTGACCGCAGCAATTCGCCCAGTCTTAAAAAATAAAATTAAAATAATCATTAACGGTATCAAAAAAGTAACAATTTGTGCTTTTCTAGGGTCTCCCTTGAAATACTTAAATCTTAAAATATTCGTTAACTCATCCCAAGGATGTAACAATAAATTAATACGTTGAGAAATTGAGATACCAATTCCCACACAAAAAGTACCTACTATATCCAATATAACTCTAAGGGTAACTGATAGCTCCGGCACACCAATCAACCGAAAAAAATGGGTAAAGACTGCAACAAGCATTCCAAAAAAACAGACAACTATTAAATTGCCAATAATTCTTCGATAGTCCACCATTTGTGATAACAAGCAATTGACAGCAATTTGGATCACCCCATAAATAATCAAGACCAGTCCCAAAGTTAAATTAAGAAACTGAGCGATATTAACAGCACTCGCTGTCCACATTGCACTGCCAAAATTTGTTGCAACCGTTAATCCCATTCCCAGTGCATTAATTCCAATCGCAATAATCAAAAAAAATACAGCTTCAAATGAAGAAAGATTACGTTCCTTATACATAAATCACTTCCATAATTATGAACATCAGTTTAAAACTTTTTTCTCTACAATAATCTCACTAAAAGCTTCAGTTAAAATCCCAAGCGCCTCATCAATTTCTGATTCACTTACAGTGGTTGGTGCAATAAATCGAACGACATTATGCGCTGTGCCACAAGAAAGCAGCAATAAACCTTTTTCCAACGATTTTTTTAATATTTGAGCCGTTTTAGCAGCATCTGGTTGACCATCTGTCTCAATTTCCATTCCAATCATTAAACCAACACCACGGACATCGACAATACAATCAAATTTTTCTTGCAGCCTCTCAAGCTCTGCCTTAAAATATTGACCTTGCTTAGCAGCGTTATCAATCGCCCCACCCAATAGCACATCTAACGTTGCCAAGCCCGCAGCACAGGCGACAGGATTGCCACCAAAGGTACCACCATGCGCACCGGGTGACCATTGTAGCATTAAATCCTTTTTCGCTAAAATAGCAGAGAGCGGCAGACCTGACGCAATTCCCTTAGCAACAGTTCTAATATCTGGTTCAACCTCAAAAACTTGAGAAGCAAATAATTTACCCGTCCGACCAAAGCCTGTTTGGATTTCATCAAAAATTAATAAAATACCATATTCGTCACAAACCGAGCGAATATATTCAAGAAAAGCCTTCGGTGGTACAACATAACCGCCCTCACCTTGAACAGGCTCTAAAATAATAGCTGCAACATCATAAGGATCAACTAGAGTATTAAATAATTCAGTAAATTGATCATAAAAATGCCGATCCAGTTGACCATCAACTAATGGATTTTTATAGACATTTGGGTAATCTAGGTAATAAATATCAGGTAGGGTTGTATAATATTTACGATATGCCGAACTAGAAGCTGTCAAGCTCATCGCACCGATTGTACGACCATGGAAGCTATTTTTAAAGCTAATAATTGCTTTACGCTTTGTTACATATTTTGCAAGCTTGATTGCGCCGTCATTTGCCTCAGCGCCACTATTACTAAAATAAACCATTGAATCTGGACCGTTTAATTCAGCTAAGCGCTCAGCAAGCTTAACATAGCTTTCATAGTAAACCACATTATGTCCTGCGTGGATTAATTCGTCGACCTGTTGATGAATCGCCTCAACCACCTTTGGATGATTATGTCCGATATTACAGACTGCCACACCACTGGCAAAATCTAAAATTTTTCGACCATTTTCGTCAATTAAATAACTACCCTGACCACTTTGAACACCTAATTGTGTTGCTCTTTTGGCAACAGGCGCTAACACCTTCAAGCTACGTTCATACAAGTTCATGTGACTGCCTCCACTCATTTTTCCATAATTCTTTCAAAATTACTTCATCTACTACACCTGAGGTATTTGCCAGACTACCACTTTGGACCAAGGTTTGCTCAGTAAATTGAGCAATTTCCTCTTCTCTGATTGCCGGTGCGCTACCAATTAAGCCTTGAATTTTTTTTACCAATTGCTCAGCACTCATCCCAAGGGTATCTAGGGCAAACTCTAGCTTTTGCTCGTTAATCTGTTTTAAATATTTTAAATAGGTACCTAATAAAAAGCCATTTGCCTGTCCATGCGGAATATCATAATGCACAGTATAGGCGTAGCCCATCGCATGTACCACTGTGACACCAGTATGTGAGATAACCATCCCGCCAAGCATTGAAATATATAATAATTCTTTACGAAGTGCGCTCGAATAATTCAAATCAGCTAGCTGATCAATTACGCTTCCAAAACGTTTAAGCGCATCTAAGGCTAATGTATCCGAATATGCCGAGGCTCTATTCGCTAGGAAGCCTTCAAAACTATGTGTAAAAGCATCGATTGCGGTATGAATCGCAATATCCTTTCTCAAGCTTTCTGTATATTTTTCGTCCAATAAAGCAATTTTAGGGAAGGTTAAAGGACTGCCAAAGCTAACCTTGGTGCCAATATCTTGACGATAAAGCACACTATAAGGCGTCACTTCACTACCAGTACCAGCTGTTGTCGGAATGGCAACAATCGGTAAGGCCTTCGTAAATTGATTACGGAATAATTCATCTAGGGTCAATGCCTCATTAACTGCTAAGACAGCTACCCCTTTTGCAGCATCTAACGGACTACCGCCACCGATTCCGATAATAAAATCTGCATCGACAGTTTTTGCATATTCTGATGCAGCAAGTACTGTTTCAACAGTTGGATCATTTTCAATTTGATTAAAAATAGAATACTTAATATGATTTGCCTCTAAGCAAGCAATCACGTCCGACTCAGCACCACTTAATTTAGCAGAGCTTCGACCAGTGATTAATAATGCTGATTGACCTAAAAGCCATGCTGATTGATTATTTTCAATAACCGCATCATCAATTAGAACTTTTGTAGGCATAAAAATAGAACTCATTGTTACCTTCCTTTCGTAAAAAGTTGAGAGCGTTGGTTAGGCATACTCGAAACAGGCTAAATGTACTGTGATTTTTGAAAAATCTACAACATCAACTTTGGCAAGGATTGCCAAAGTAAATGTATTGATGCTTAGGATTTTTTACAAAATCACGTTCAAGTGCATTTAGCACCTTGGTAAACAGTAGCTTAATCATTTTTGAGATAAAGGAAACTTACAACTTTAGTTGTTAGTTGACTTATTGAAAAAAATAGAAAGCTCGGGAGAGTATCGCCTAACGCTCGAAACTGGATTTCATAAAAAGTTGAGAGCGTTGGTTAGGCATACTCAAAACAGGCTAAATGTACTGTGATTTTTGAAAAATCTACAACATCAACTTTGGCAAGGATTGCCAAAGTGAATAAATGCGAAATTACCTTAATCTTCAACTTTCTATCAAGCAGATTTAGCACCCTAGTAAACGACACTTAGCACTTTGTAGCTTATTCTTCACTTGTCAACAATTTCCGTGTAAATGATTGAATAATTTTAGGTAATGTTTGATAAGAATATGGCTTATATAATCGCTCTTTCCACGTGTGCGCACCCTTACCATAAACTCCTAAATCAATCGCTGGAATATCCAATGAACGAATTGTTTCAAAGGGCAATGGATAAATCACGTCAGATAATGGAAAATTATTTAATAAGCTATCAATTTCTGCTTTTGATTCACGCATTGAAAGATAGCTGCTGTCAGATAGATAAGGAAAAAATCGACGCTTCTTAAAGATTTCAGCGTCACTAAACTCTGCCAAAGTTTGATCCAAAACTCTATCCACTCGACTATCTTGATTAATAAAATTATGTGGGCAAAAAGGCGGGGCAATAAACAAAACAACCTTTGGACTATCTTCGCCAGTTGCATTTTCAAGATAATCAATTAATTGAAAGCCAGCTTCACGTCGATCTAAGTCAGAAGTATTTTTTTTAAATGCTTCAATCAAACCCAAAGCATCATAGCCCTTATCAATTAACATTTGACAATAGGTATCAAAGGTATAAAACCGAACCTCGAAAGACGTTTCAGTCGAAATGCCAATACTATTTTGATAGCGGGCAAGTCTATTCTGATAATTTTCAATTGTTGACTGAATTGCTTTTTGGGCAATCCCGGAAAAAAGCTTCAAAATATCACTTGCACTTTTTTCATACAAAAAAGTATTGAAATAAAGACGGGCAATTTTAGCGGTCTGAACATTATAAAAATCCTTCTGATCCCTTTGATAAAGTACCGAGCTAGGTAAGATTTCTTCATCTGGAATGGTTTCGCATAAGTCTAAATTAGTGTTAATCGCTAGATTAATTGCACTTGATAGCAATGTCGGATCAATCCCTTGCAAAGTCGAGCCAACATGCGTTTCACGACCTTTAATATAAAAGCAGGATAATATCTTTCCAGCAGCCCCTGTATAAATATAACGAGTTGTATCACCTTGATACAATGGTGATACAAAATCAGTATTAATGGCCGCTAAAAATTCATAGCCTTCATTTTTCATCTCAGCAATCACCTGTGTTGATTCAATAGCACCTGTATGGTCATTTTCCTCAACAGGATTAACCATCAATAAAATATTACCTGACAATTCCTCTAAGTGCTCTGAGAAATAAAGGATATTACTGATATTAACAGCAATTCCACTCTTCATATCGAGCATGCCACGACCAAATAAATAATCACCACTTTGGGCATCTGCTTGAACTTCTAAATCCTCGGCATAGTTAGCAAAAAAATGAGTCAAAGCATCAGAATCACCTGCTAAATTTTGAATGGTGCCATAATCCTCAATACCAACTGTATCCATGTGAGAATGAAAAATCACGGTGCTACTTTGTTTTTCTTTTCTAATCAACGCAAAAATATTTTTGCGCTTCAAATTGTCACCAGTTAATTCCTTCGTCCATAGTTGTTCTGGAAATTTTTGAAAATAGGGAAAGCTTTGCAATATTGTCTCAACACGATTAGCAATCGCTAACTCTCCGCTCGTACCATTAACGCTCAATATCGAAACCAAATCTCGTGCAATATATTCAATTCGTTCCGCTTGTGTCATTGCTTTTAAAACTTCATACATATTATCGCCCCCAGGCTATATCCACTGCATTCGCTACTGTTTTCTTTTGTAAGTATTCAATTGATTGCTCGCTATAAAATGCCGCATGTGGTGTCAGCTGCACATTTGTTCGATTTAATAAAGGATGAGCCTTTAAATTTGGCTTTTCCGAAGCAAGTACATCAAGACCTGCACCTCGAATCAAGCCTTCATCTAGTGCTCTAATCAATGCCGATTCATCAATCAAGCTGCCACGAGCGACATTAATAATCAAAGGATTGCGCTTTAATGTACTAAAAAAGGACCAATCTAACATTTTTTCATTTTCCTTGTTCGCAAATAGATGTAAGGAAATTACATCTGCCCTTGCCTTGATTGTCTCAAGATCAACTAGCTCAACGTTATTTGCTAGTGCAAGCTCTGGGTCAATAAACGGATCTACAGCAATTACTTTCATACCAAAGACCTGTGCCCGTTTATTAACAGCCTGTGCAATCTTACCAAAGCCAATTAATCCAAGTGTTTGAGCACCTAAACGCTGAATATTGCCGACCTCTCGATAACGCCAAATACCCTGTTCAATGTTTTCCGTATGCCCCTTTAATTTTTGATTTAATAGTAAAATAAAGGCAAGCGTTTGATTGGCGACATCCTCGGTACTGTAATTAAATAACGGCGAAACTCTAATTTGATGCGCAGAGGCTGCTGTCTTATCAATCGTATCGGTACCTGTTGCATTGACAGCAATTCCCTTTAATTTCGACTGATTAGCTAATAAGGCTTCATCAATTGGCAAGAAGGCTGTTAACAGAACATCTGATTCCTTTAATTTATCGTTTAATTCCATTTGGTTATTATATGGATACACTTCAATAACCGCTTGGTTGTCCAAACGATTTAACTCATCGATTTCAACTTGAATATTTCGACTTTCTAAAACATCAGGATAATCGCTGATTAAATATTTCATCCAGCTGTCACCTCAGCTTCCAGCTCAGCAACTCGCTTCAACGGGAAAGTCATACAATGAATGCCACCACCAGCCTTCAAAAGCTCTGTAATTTCAACTTCAATAACCGTTAATCCCTTCTCACGCATCTTAAGATTCATTTCACTATTTTGAGCTAAGGATAATACTCGATTATCACCAATTGCTTGAACATTATAACCATGCTTGTAAATCAATGCTTCGCTTCCAGTGATTACATCAATTTTCTTTTCTTTTAGCAAGGCTATAAAAGACTGCGGTAATCCTTCAAGATAAGCAATCGCGATTTTGGGAGCAACTAAATTAAAACACATATCTAAGTGGAGGTAGTCTGGATTTGCAGGTACAGCATGGACATCATAACCAAGTGGCGTGAGCTGTTCTCTGATTTCGTTGATACCAGTCGCATTTGTTCGATCAATTTGCCCAATCGCTATCGTTTTTTCATCTAAAAAGGCAAAATCGCCACCCTCAAAATAACCATTTTTAACTTCAGCAACTTTAGGTACTCCCAATGCTTGCATTTTAGCAGCATACATTTCTCTTTCTTGCTCACGAATTGATTTTTTAAAGCGACCAAGAATATAACCCTCTTTAATACATCCCCCAAAATCACGAGCAAAGACTGCATTAGTAGTCGCTTCATTACCTTTTGCTTCAATCACTTCAACTCCAGCTGCACGATAGGCTTCAACCAAGTTCTGATATTCTTTTTGCATTTTATCTCGATCCAATGGCTGCCCAGCATATATTTTTGAAATTTCATTAATTGGCGTTGGACTAATTAAATATTCTGGCGGACTGAGTAAAACTTTAGTTAATTTTGAAGTACCATTGATTACAAACATATAAACTCCTTCTAAAAAACTGACAACAAACTGATAAATTATTTAGCATAAGCAAGTGTATCTATTTCTAATAAGGCTTGAGTTACAGCTGCCATATCCTCTTTTCGCCCAATAGAAATCCGTAAATATTGATTAATAATTGGTTTATTATAATAACGAACAAGTATTTTTCGTGCCTTTAATGCTTGATAAATATCTTTCGCAGTCTTATTTCGCGGCTTAACTAGAGCAAAATTCGTTGTGCTATCTAAAACTGTGAAATCAGATACTCTCAACTGTCTGATAAAATCATCACGCGTCTCAATAATTTTAGTTTTCGCGGCTTTAAAATACTTTTCATCATCCAGTGAAGCTTCCGCCATCGCGATTTGTAAGCCACTCATGAAAAACGGATTGACCGCACCACGTATATTATTCATATCTTCGATAAGCTCAGCTGATGCAATCGCAAAACCAAAGCGACCACTAGCTAAATTACGTGATTTTGAAAAAGTCTGCACAACAATTAAGTTTTGATACTCCGAAACCAGTGGCGCAACCGATGTGCCGCCAAAATCAATATAGGCTTCATCAACAATCACCAAACGATTTGGATTACTTTTCACCACAGCTTCAATTTTTTCAAGGGGATGATAATGACCCGACGGTGCATTCGGATTGGTGATAATACAATGCGCATCACTATTAAGATAATCATTCAAATCAATTCTTAGCTGCTCATCAACAGGTACTTCTCGATAATCATAATTCATTGATTTCGCATATGTTTGATAGAAGGGATAGGTAATATTTGGAAAAATCAACGCATCGCCTGCCTTGAAAAAAGTACGACAAATTAAATCTAAAACATCATCTGCACCATTACCAATCGAAATATTTTCAGCGGTTAAATCAAATTTACTAGCGACCTTTTCACGAATATCGTGATAAGTAATGTCCCCATAAAACCTAAGATTATTAATTGTTTCTGAATTTAGTTTTTCAAGCATTTTCGGTGAGGGTGGATATGGAGATTCATTAGCATTTAACTTAAGATAGCCTTCACCTAATTGCTCTCCAGCCTTATAAACGACGATGTTTTGATTTGCTTCACTTAAAAAAATACTCATTTTTTATATCTCCCTTTATTATTAATTTTTTAGCGTCATAAAGGGAGCACTAAACCTATTCAATCTAATTAATGATCATTCAAATTAACTATCCAAGAAATCCAGCACCATGCCATCGGAAGCTTCTAGTGCTTTTTTGTAAACATAGTCAGCAACAATAATATCTGTAGCTCCCATGCCAACGGGTGAAGCCAATATTTTATCCTTTTCATTTATTCGACCAGATATCTTATTGATAATGATATCGCCAATTTCACCAGTAATCGTTTCCTCGGTTATTTCTTCATAAGCATCGCCAGTTTCTTTAGCATGCTCATTACCCAAAATATTTGTCCGTTCAATAAAGCATTCGGTGAAATCCACAATCGTATGATCAAATTTACCCGCAAAACGATTAGTAATATCCTCTTCAATACATAGAACCGTCGTACCATCATCGTAATCAATATTGGCTAGAAGTGGCACCTTCGAAGTTGCTGCGCCAACAATGATATTTGAACCCGTTGAAGCTGATTGAATATCGCTCAGCTTGATATAATCAACATCTGGAAAAACTGCACTTGCCTCTTCGATAAATCGCTCCTGTGCCTCAGGGTTAATATCGACAACACGAACCTCTTTAATTTTTGGTAAAACAGATTTAATCATCACAAAGCTGGATAAGCCCTGTGCACCTGAGCCAATAATGGTAACAACTTCAGCACCTTTAGCAGCTAAATATTTCGCCATCACAGCAACACTCGCACCAGTTCTAAGAGCAGTAATATGAGTGCCATCCATAAAAGAATAAGGAATGCCCGTTTCAGGGTCATTAAGAATAATCGAACCGACCGTAACGGGTAATTGATAATCCTTCATATTATCCTTAAAGACACTGACCGATTTCATACCGGCCACACCAAATCTTGTTAAATAGGCAGGCATTGAATTAATATAGCCTTCATAAGTCGGATTCATCGGCAGGGAGAGTTTAACCGGATTAACCACAAAGCCTTCGGCATATTCAGAAAAGGCTTGCTCAACTAAATCCAAAACAATCGTTCGCGTTAAATATTTTTTTACTGTTTTTTCATTTAAAAATAACAATTTGCCCTCATGTTTCATATTATTAATCAACACCCCTTATTATTTATTTTCACTCTGTTTCTCGAAGATAATCCTGATACATTTTATCCTGTAGCTTTTTGAGTAATTGTGGTGCTTTGCCACCAACTGCAACACCATCAATTTGATTGACCTGAATACATAAATCAGCAGTCGCTGTGATCATTACCTCATCTGCTGAAAATAAATCTTCCGTTGAAAAAGCTTCTTCTCGTACAGAGATGCCCATTAAATGACAATTTTCTAACAAAAGCTTACGTGTCACACCCGGTAAAATATATTGATCAGTTGGTGCCGTTTGCAGAATACCATCTTTTAAAATATGGACGTTGCTGTGTGCACACTCTGTCACTCGACCATTTCGATGATAAATTGTTTCAAATAACCCTTTTTTGTTTGCACGATGTGTTGATAAAACATTTGGTAATAGATTTAATGTCTTAACATGGCACATTGCAAAACGAATGTCCTCTTCAAGCTGGACAGCGACAGGTTGATAAAGCTGCCCTAACACATCAAAGCCTTCTCGGATCACAATACTAACAGTTGGTTTCAACTTTATATCATAGTCATGATTGCGTGGCGCAACACCTCTCGAAACTTGAAAATAAATAAACTGATTAGCTAAATCAACCTTCCGACTCAATTCATTAAGTAATGTAACCAGCTCATCCTTGTTAAAATTTGGTTCAATATCAATTAAAGCTAAGCTTCTAAAAAGCCGATTTAAATGGTCATCTAGCTGAAAAATATGATAATTTCTTGCAATGGCAGCTTCATAAACACCATCTCCAAAAAAACGAGCGCGATCATCAAAAGGAACTTTTAAAGTAGCTGATTCTGAAATCTCACCATCAAAATATGCTAATTCTTTCATGCCAACTCCTTTCCTACAGTCTGCTTCAATCTGATTTTCTTAAAAATGACGCTTACCACTCAGATTAAATGCCCTTGAGCAGTAAGCTAATTTTTAAGAAGATACGTATGCGCGTATTGACAACTCCCAGCGATATATGCTAATTATTCAGCTGTAGCTGATTTTTGAGCAATAATTGAGTATTCCTCTAACCATTTTTCAAAATTACCATTATCCTGATTTTCTTTAATTAATTTATTGAGTCGTTTAACCAAATCCTCATTGCCCTTTGGCACAGCGATTGAGGTATATACTTCACCAGGAATATCAACATCGGCATAAGCAATTCGATCATCAGTTAAAACATATTGCATGGCTACTGAACGCTCTACAACAACACCGTCTACTTGACCAGTTGTTAAATTAAGAAAGGCGTCTGGCAGCTTATCTAATGAAACAAGCTGCTTTGGTTTTAAATCATCTTTCGCAATTGTTTCCTGAGTGGTAGCTTTTTGCACAGCCAATTTGGCATCTGCAAATGAATCCTCCGTCGCATACTTACTCTCGTTACCCTTTAAAACAATAACAACATTTTTATTGATGACATAAGGATCTGTAAAATCAACTGATTTTTTACGTTCGTCTGTTGCAGTCATTCCAGCGATTGCGAAGTCAACCTGATTTTGTGTGACAGAGCCTAAAATGGCGCTAAAGGTCATATCCTTAACCTCTAAATCAACACCCAAGTCATCTGCTACTACCTGCGCGAATTCCATATCTACGCCGACAATTTTTTTCGGATCACCATTTAAATCAAAGAATTCATATGGTGCATAGCCTGAAGCAGTTGCAACTACTAATTTTTTAGCAGATTTAATTTTATCAATCGCACTTTCAGAAGCTTCTTCTTTTTTACCACAGGCAGTGAATAATAATAACGCTCCTAACGTTAAACCTAAACCAACTGCAAATTTCCTCATTTTCTTTTTCATATTAATCCTCCATAATTTTTCATATATTATATTTTTTAATACCAAATTAATTATGCTCTACTTTTTCTACTCATTTTTCTTTCCAACACTGAAACGACTCTTGTGATTGAAAAAGTGAATAATAAATAGATTGCACCAGCGGCAACAACCGCTTGGAATGGTTTGTAGCTAATCCCTTGAATCGTTTGTGCGGCAAAGAGTAGATCGGCAACACCAATAACCGAAGCCTGTGATGATGATTTAATATTATTGGCAAATTCATTGGCAATCGCTGGTAAAATATTACGAATTGCCTGTGGCAAGACAACATATCGATAGCTTTGCCATTTGGAAAAACCAATTGAGCGAGCACCTTCTAGCTGTCCCGGATCAATTGACTGAATTCCTGAACGAAAAATTTCAGAAACAAAAACACTCTCACCAACAGTTAGTCCAACTAAGACAGCAGCAAAACGACTCATATCAACACCCATAATTTGATAATCTGGAAATTGAATACCTAACATTGGGATGCCATAAAAGCAAAGAAACAAAATAACTAGCATTGGTAAGCCACGAATAATTTCAATAAAAGTCACTGTAACATAATGAATAATTTTATTCTGACTCATTCTGAGCGCCGTCAAGACACCACCTAAAATAAGTGCAAAAATCATTGATACAACAGAAAGAATAATCGTCATGACTGCACCATTCCATAAGAAACTGCCATATCTATCTAAAAATTCAACCATAGCCCTCGCTCCTTATATTATTTTATTTAAAAATGATGCAACACGTTCGTGCGGATAATCTCGATTCAATTCCTCTGGCTTCATATCTGCAATTAGCTCTCCTTCTTCTAAAAAAACAATCCGATCAGCGACTTCTTTAGCAAAGCTCATTTCATGAGTGACAACAATCATCGTCGTACCACTCTTTGCGATATCCTTCATTACATTTAAAACCTCACCAACCATTTCTGGATCAAGCGCCGAAGTTGGCTCATCAAATAAAATAATCTCTGGTCCCATTGCCAAAGCTCTGGCAATCGCGATTCGCTGTTTTTGACCACCAGACAGGTTTTCAGGATAATCATCCTTCTTATCTGCTAAGCCAACTTGATTTAATAATTCATCAACCCTTTGATCTGTTTTTTTAGCATCCCAATATTTTAGCTTTTGCGGTCCAATTCCAATATTTTTGCCGACTGTCATATTCGCAAATAAATTAAAATGCTGAAATACCATATTAACCATCTCTCTGAGCATATTATTATTCATATCAGGGTCATTAATATTTTTACCTTTAATCCTTATTTTTCCGCCATTAATCTTTTCCAGTTTATTAATTGTTCTAAGCAAGGTGGATTTGCCTGAACCAGATGGACCAATCAAGACAACCACTTCGCCACGTTTAATTGTTAAGTTAATATCCTTTAAAACTTCAAGCTGGCCAAACTTTTTTGAAATATGTGTCATTTCAATCATATAGGGTGCCCGATCATCAAACCTTGACTCGCCTTTTTGTTTTGAAAAAAATCCCATCTCGCTACCTCCATTCCATGTCACTATATTACCCGAAAAATGAACAGACTCAAAGTTTTTATGTCATAAAACATGACACGAAAGTTTTGTGGATACGCTTAACCAGCTAATAATACTGATTTTTTTGGAAAAAAACTTTTTTTCAGAAAATTGAGAAAAATAAATCACTGTAAACAAATCGATAACAAGTTTTTATGTTATAATTTATTACATAACCAATAGTTATAAAAGGAGAACTTATGGATATTGCAACTTTAAGAACCTTTCTTGTCTTAACAATTGAACGAAACTATACTGTTACTGCAAGAAGAATGGCGATTAGCCAACCTGCTGTCAGTAAGCAAATCGCTAAATTAGAAAAAGAATTTGGCCCACTTTTCGTCAAAAATGGTCGAAGACTTGAATTAACTGCCGCTGCAGAGCTTTTAATACCCATTGCTCGAAAAATTACGCAGCAGGTTGAAAATGTTAAAAATGAAATTGAAGCGTTAGTGCCCAAAAATGAACTGGTTATCAATATTGGTGGTGATATTAACTATTTACAGACTAATTTTCAAACAATCGTTAACCATCTCGTAAAAAATAAACAAAAGCTACATATTCACTTTAATGCAATTGATAATTCAAGACGAATACTAGAACAGGTGGCAAAAGGAAAAATTGATATCGGTCTGATGGCGGGGAGCTATGAGGCAAAGGGGATTAGGAAAATTGAACTAATTCAAGATGCAGTCGTTCTAGCAGGCAGAAATGAGGTCGTTGAAAAATATCAAAGGGGGGAAAATGTACCTTTGCTAGTTTATGAAATGAAAAGTGCCTATCACAGTACACTTGATGATTTTATCCGTGAAAAGAATTTTGAAAATAAAGATGTCATCCATGTTAATAACATGGGATTGATGCGCTTCGCATTGAAAAATGGGATTGGTTTAGGTATTGTCAGCCTTGATATTATTCGTGATGAGCTCAAAGAGGGCACTGTTCAAATCATTGAACGTGCCGATAAAAGTATTTTTGTCAGAACCTCAATCGCCTATCGAATGGATAATCCAAAGCTGAGCATCATCAACGAAATTACACGCCTCATCAAAGACAATTACAATCAAATCAAACAATAGTATATAACGATACTTCTAATCAAAAAAAAGCAAGAAAAACCTGCTCTTTTTTAGGACTCTTTAAAAAGCCAAAAAGAGCAAGTCAAACTCGCCACTATTTCTTAGGATTACAAAGCTACTTAATTACTAAAACGTTACAGGGCGCATGATTAACAACATAGGCAGTTGTCGAACCAACTAAGGTCTGTCTAATTTTCCCCTTACCAGTCACACCCATTACAATTAAATCAATGCCATATTGCTCAGGGAAGGTTTCTGTTAAATATTGCTTAGGATTACCGACCTCAATAATCGGTACCACTTCGGCTATCGATCTCTCATTTGCCTGTCTTGCCTTTTCGTATAAGGTTGCTTCCACTCGCTCTTTGTCCTCAGCAAGTAGCTTCGAGAAGGCAAAGGCGCTTGTTGATAAATCCGCATCATTGATAATCGAAGCAAGATACAAGGTGGCATGGTAGCTTTCAGCCATCATCAGCGCCTCATTAAATGCTTTTTCAGATTGGTTAGAACCATCAAGGGCAACTAAAATATGTTGATATTGATTTGTCATTGAAAACGCCTCCTTTTTATTTAATTATAACATTTTTTATTTATTAATTGTTATTTAATAGAAAATAATGGTGACGAACAGCTTAAATAATAATTTATCATTATAAATAAATATAGAATTTGTTTATAATTATAAACAGTTATATACTGAAGCTATCAATAAATCAAAAGGATGGTGTCTTATGTATAGGAGTAACGGAAATTATGAGGCTTTTGCAAGACCAAAAAAGCCCGAAAATGTTGATCAAAAATCAGCCTATCTAGTTGGTTCCGGCCTTGCTTCACTTTCTGCAGCGGCATTTTTAGTACGTGATGGACAAATGAAGGGCGAAAATATCCATATTTTAGAAGAGCTCCCCATCGCAGGTGGTAGCCTAGATGGCATTTTAAATCCAACACGGGGCTTTATTATCCGCGGCGGACGAGAGATGGAAAATCATTTCGAATGCTTATGGGATTTATTCCGCAGCATCCCTTCACTTGAAGTTGAAAACGCATCAGTTCTCGATGAATTTTACTGGCTCAACAAAGAGGATCCTAATTTTTCAAAGTGTCGGGTGATTGAAAATCGTGGTCATCAAATCAAAACAGATGGTAAATTCACACTTTCTGATAAATCTTCTGAAGAAATGATGAAGTTATTTTTAACGTCTGAGAGCCAATTGCAAAATAAAAAAATCACAGATGTTTTCTCCGAAGAATTTTTTGATTCAAACTTTTGGATTTACTGGTCATCAATGTTTGCTTTTGAAAAGTGGCATTCTGCAATTGAAATGCGCCGCTATATTATGCGCTTCATCCATCACATCGACGGACTCCCTGATCTATCAGCTCTAAAGTTTACCAAGTATAATCAATATGAATCGCTCGTATTACCTCTGGTCAAATATTTGGAGAAAAATGGCGTCCATTTTCAATACGATACAACTGTTAAAAATATTTTAATTGAACAAAGGGCTGAGAAAAAATTTGCGAACGCGCTTATCGTAAATATTGATGGTGAAGAAAAAACCATTTATCTAACAGAGAATGATTTAGTTTTCGTTACCAATGGTAGCATTACCGAAAGCACAACCTACGGTGATAATGACCATCCTGCGCCAGTTAATAAGGCATTGGGTGGTAGCTGGCAGCTTTGGAAAAGCTTATCTGAACAGGATAGTAGCTTTGGCAAGCCTGAAAAATTTTATGATAATTTACCTGAGGAAAGCTGGTTTGTCTCAGCAACCCTAACAACACTCGATGATAAAATTGCACCTTATATTGAAAAGATAAGTAAACGCGATCCCTATGCAGGTAAGGTTGTGACAGGTGGCATTGTGACAGCTAGGGATTCAAATTGGATGCTGAGCTATACCTTAAATCGTCAACCTCATTTTAAGGCGCAACCAAAAGATCAATTAGTTGTTTGGATTTACGGCTTGCTTTCAAATCAACCGGGCAATTTTATTAAAAAGAGCATTACTGAATGCTCAGGTAGTGAAATTGCTCAAGAATGGCTCTATCATCTTGGGGTGCCAGTTGAGGAAATTCCTGCACTAGCACAGCACTCAGCCAATACAATCCCATGCTACATGCCTTATATTACCTCGTATTTTATGGCACGCGCTGACGGTGATCGTCCACTAGTCGTACCAGAAGGTTCTATCAATTTAGCATTTATCGGTAACTTTAGTGAAACCGAAAGAGACACTGTTTTTACAACCGAATATTCAGTCCGAACAGCTATGGAGGCTGTCTATACCTTGCTTGAGGTCGATAGAGGAGTGCCAGAAGTTTTTGCTTCTGCTTATGATATTAGAACTTTACTTAATTCAACCAGTCGATTACTTGATGGTCGGAAATTAGAAGATATCAAAATTCCCTGGCTCCTCAGAAAATTAGAGAAAAAAGGACTTAAAAAAATTCAAGGAACATTGATTCAGGAGCTTTTACAAGATAGTGACTTAATTTAAATCAATAAAAGCAGATTTTCTGCTAAGCGTTGACTAGTCGTTGTCGCATCGTTCCCCGTAATTACGAACAATACGAAAGGAGGTGGGACTTTTGTCCCACCTCCTCTTGGTTTTAATGAAAGAAAGTATCAGAGCCTAATTTGCGGTCTTCTAATAAGCGCTTTGCCAGTAAAGCTTCTCCATAGGTCACTAAAGCGACGCCTAGGAAAATAGAGAAATTTCATCTAAGAAAATGCTTTTCTTTTAAATGGTAGCCCGTTCAGATGAGCCCACCACCTTTTATCACAGCTTCTTTTATGCTAATCTTTATTAATAGATTTTGTTAGATAATCAGTTTTTTAAATGATATTGTCTTTTTAACATACATAATTTATTAATAAAATGATTGGAGCATTAGCAGATGCACGAAGGACTACAACCAATATACAATCAGTCAACTGAAATACTAATATTAGGTAGCGCTCCTAGTCAAAAATCAATTGAATTTCAGCAATACTATGGAAATCCTAGCAATCAGTTTTGGAAAATTATCTTTCAAATTTTGGCAATAGACGATCCAATCACGTACCAAAAACGAATTGATACTTTATTAAAGCAGCACATTGGTCTTTGGGACGTCTATCAAAGGTTTGAGAGAATTGGAAGTCTGGATGTAAATTTCACCTCAGTCGAATTAAATCACTTCGATGAAATTCTAGAAAAAGCGCCCATCAAGAAAATCATTACCAATGGCAAGCGCGCCTATCAAGAAGCTCAAAAAATTAATGAATTTAAGTATAGTCAGCTCGCCATTATCCCAGTACCATCAACCAGTGGTGCAAACAATGGTAAAGGTTTAGCAAGAATGGAAGCTTGGCGTAAAGCAATCAAAAATAATCACTATTAGTTACCCATTAACTCCTATCAATAAAGGCTAATTTGCTAAACCATCATGAATTTTATCTAAATTCCATTTCATCATGGTATAGTAGGTGTCTCCTGTACTACCTTTTTTGGCTAATGAATCCGTAAAGATTTTAGAGTAAATCGTTAAGCCTGTTTCATCAGCAACCTTATTCATTGATTTGGGTGAGACGGAAGTCTCGACAAATAAGTGCTTAACATCATATTTCTCAATTTCTGATAAAACTGCTGCCATTTGCTCAGGTGTACCTTGGGTTTCTGTATTAATTTCCCAAATATACGCTGGCGTTACATGGTACGCTTTTGAAAAATATTTAAATGCGCCCTCCGAGGTCACAAGTAAACGTTGATTTTCGGGTATATCTAAAAATTTAGATTGGGCTGTTTGATGTAGCTCTGACAGTTTTGCGATATATTCATCCGAATTTTTTTGATAATAATCAGCATTCTTAGTATCTTTCTCTTTTAAAATTTTCGTAATTGTCTTAACATATTGAATTCCATTATTTAAATCTAGCCACGCATGTGGATCCTCTTCTGTTTCATTAGTCGTTAAATGCATGGGTGTTACGCCTTCACTGGCAGCAAAAACATCCTTATCGAATTCTTTATGCGAAGTTTTTACTAACTTTTTAAACCAACCACTACCACCTGTTTCTAAATTAAGACCATTATGAAAAAGAACATCTGCTTTTGTTGCCTCAGTAATATCGTTTGGACGTGGCTCGTATTCATGCGGATCGACACCACGTTGAACAATACTATACAAATGAATTTTATCCTTTGCAACATTTGATACCATATCCTCTATAATGGAATTGGTCGTTACAACTCTCAATTTGCCATCAGCTTCTTGAGCTGTTCCATTGGTACCTTGATCATTATTACGACTATTTACAAAATAAAATACGCCCCCAATCATCGCGACTACTGCAATAATACTTATAATTATCCTTTTCAAAAAATCACTCCTTTATAATAATTCTATATAATAATTCTATTTTTTAAATTTTAAAAAACCCTGCTTAGGTGAGCAAATAAATGAAATTAAAAACAGCAATGCTGCGAAAATGACAATCGCCGGACCCGATGCCCAGTTCAGTGTGTAGCTAAAATACAAGCCAAAAACAGAAGCAATCGTACCAAAAATTGCTGATAAAACCAGCATGATTGTTAATTTATCTGTCCATAAAAATGCTGTCGCTGCAGGTGTAATTAACATAGCAACTACTAAAATAATGCCAACGGTCTGCAATGCTGAAACTGTAACTAACGTTAAAACTAGCATTAGCCCATAGTGCAATAATTGAGTGTTCAGACCGTAGGTTTTAGCATAGGTTTCATCAAAGGAGGTAATTAATAGCTCCTTATAGAAGCAAACAACAAACAAAATAACAATACCAAGCACAACTGCCGTAGTTAAAATATCACCATTACTTACCGCCAAAATATTCCCAAATAAAATATGATGTAAATTAGTAGAGCTCTCAGCCAAGGAAATTAAAATGAAGCCTAAGGCATAAAATGCACTAAACACAATACCGATTGAAGTATCTGTTTTAATTTTACTGTGAGAAGCTACAAAGCCAATCAATAATGCAGCAATAACACCAAAGATAGAGGCACCAATTAAGATATTAATACCTAACATATATGCAAGCGCAACACCGGGAAGGACAGCATGGGAAATCGCATCACCCATTAATGACATCCCTCTTAAAATAATAAAGCTACCGATAATACCTGACATCACCCCAACCATTATCGCTGTAATCAAAGCGCTTTGTAAAAAATCATATGTCTGTAAGGCATGCCAGAAACTAATGAGTGAATTCACGATTATCAGCCTCCTTTTGATTAAATAAAACAGATGACAAATCTGCACTAAATGCCTGCCCAATATTCTTAGCATTATAGACCTGCTGAGTAGGACCAAAATCAATCAAACCATGATTCATAATTACTAGATCATCAAAGTAGCTTGAAACCTTGTTTAAGTCGTGGTGAACAACAATAATTGTCTTATTTTCTAATTTCCATTGCTTCATAATCGCCATAATAGCTGTTTCGCTCTGTAAATCAATGCCTACAAATGGTTCATCCAAGACAATCACCTCTGCCTTTTGAACAATTGCCCGAGCCACAAAGGCACGCTGTAGCTGACCTCCAGATAGATTACCAATTTGACGGTGAGAAAATTCAGTTAACCCTACCTGTTCAATTGCTCGCTGGCAAGAATTAACGGCGTTTTTATCCGGACTTTTAAAAAGGCCAAGCTTGCCATAGGTACCAGTCAGCACCAAATCGAAAACATCTATTGGAAAGGATAAATCTAAATCCTTACGCTGCTCAACATAAGCAATATGCTTTTGAATTTTTTTTAGCGGCTGCTTTTGATAGCTCACTTCACCAGAGGTTGACTTAACCAATCCTAAAATCGCCTTAATTAAGGTCGATTTTCCTGCCCCGTTAGGCCCAATAATACCAGTAATTTTTCCTGAATTAAAATTAACCGTTAAATCATTAAAAACTGGAACTTGACCGTATGAAACGGTTAGCTGATTCACAGATAACATTTTACCCTCCTTTTTAGGTGTGCCTAATTTTTATTAATGATACCAAAAAATATAGTTATGTGCAAGCGCTTAAAAAAAAAATCGTTTTTTGACAATAAAAAAAACTTATCCGACTAGCAGTAGTCAAAATAAGTTTTCAATAGATTATTAATTAATCGTCAATAACTGTAAAGCGTCCTTGATGATACTTAGGCGTTTCAATTTCATTTAAAATTGCAACGGCTAACGTACCGCTTGAAGTGATTGATTCGTTCTTTTGATTGAATAATAGATGATTTTCACCAGAAATAAATGAGCCTGCACTACCATGCTGGAAAGTAACTCCTGGCGAAACTGCAACCCAATCTACATTATCAATCATACGTAAAAATTCAAGCTCTTTATATTGATTATCTGGTATCGCAATCCAGCTTTCACTATCCGGTGTGAGCTTTAAGTCATCTAATAATAAATGATTATCAGAACCAGTCTTTAAGCTACCCGCCCCTACAATAAAGAAAAGCCTTGTTTTTTTATTTTCCCGAAATAAATGAACTAATTTAGCAGCTAAGTCAATGTGTAAATAAGCTTTTGGAGGCATTGTCGCAAAAGCGTTCACAACAACATCAAATTGCTTTAAATCATCAATTGTTAAATCAAATACCTCTTTTTCAATTATCTGAACTTTTTGCTCGCCAAGTTCACCTTGCAGCTTTGCTTGATTTCTGACAATTGCCGTTACCTCATGATTTCTAGCAATCGCCTCCTTCAGTACCGCTAACCCTGCATTACCTGTTGCACCAATAACTCCGATTTTCATATAATTACCTCCCTGTAATTGCTTATTTTCCTTACAAGACTTATAATAAATCATAAAGTATCTTTTGGAAAGTAGGCACTTTTTAGTAACTAAGTTTCCAATCCCTGATCTAATTATTATATTAAGGAGAAAACATGATCAACAATCAACTACCCGCCTGCCCTGTAGAAACTACGCTTCAGCTTTTAAAAAACAAATGGACAATTTTAATCGTTCGTGACCTACTAACTGGTACTAAACGCTTTAGTCAGCTTAAAAACTCAGTAACTGGCATTTCGCAAAAGGTTTTGACTGCTAATCTCAGGCAAATGGAGGCACAAGGCCTGTTAAATCGCGAGGTGTTTCCACAAGTGCCCCCAAAAGTAGAATATACTTTAACACCACTAGGCTATACGCTTGAGAATGTGATTAATTCGATGTATGCTTGGGGTGAAGATTATCAAAGCTCAACTTTTTCTTAGCAGATTAATTTGAGCATTGCTGAAATTATTATTCTAAGCGATTCATTTTTAATTTTAAAAAAATATTTGCAAGAGGCGCATAATGGTTAATAAAAAAAATTTAGGTTTCTATTTGATGATTATTACAATTACCAGCGAAATTATCTTACCCTTTATATTGGGCAGCTTTTATCCTGAGTTCAATCAATGGAGTAATCTAATCAGTGATTTCGGAGCCTCAGGTAGTCCAGTGCAGAATACATTTAAATTATGGGAAATAATCGATGGCAGCCTATTGATTATTGCTGCCTCAGCCTTCTATTTTCGTTTTAAATCGACCTCTGAGTCTCTAGCAAAGCTATTAACCGTTTTAATAGTCCTTTACGCAATTGGTGACTGCATTATCACAGGCATAGCAGATCGAGTTCAATCAGCCAAACCAACGATTATGGGGCAAATCCACGATTACGCTTCTGGCATCAGCCTAATTGCGATTTTTCTTGGAATCCTTGTTCTAATCATTTTGTATCATTTTGAAGATAATCAATTGATGACCCGCGCCTTCATAATTATTTTAATTTTAGCAGGGCTTACTATGCTCCTATTTGCAGCACCACGATTACCATTGATTAACCAGTTACACCTCCCTTACCGAGGTCTTACTCAAAAAATACTATTGTATCTACTCTTCAGTCCGTTCTTTTTCACTTCAATTCAAGCTCTAAAGAATAGAAATTGGTCAGCCATTTAAGAATTACCTAAAATCTAATCTCTAGTGTTGAGGCTAGTTTTGATTTCAATGAGTTACTCCAATCAATGCCTATCACAGTTGAGCTGCGCAAATTGACCAAATTATTGAACCTCTCTTAGCTAAATTGACTAGCCACTTCCCTCTTTATAAATAAAGGAATGCCATCTCCACATATGATTTGAGAAACTTGAATAATCAAACAGTCAACCTGTTTGGCAGCGTATAGAGGCTACAAGAAGCCTATTGCCAAAAACAAATCAAATATTTTGATTATCAGCAAAATGCTAAACAAATTCGACAACCGAACCATTGATTGCTGCAAAGTCTGTGACTGAAAAATGAGGCTGATGCGTATTTCGTTGTTAAATCAATATTAACTACCTTTTCCAAATGACTTAACTCATTAATGGTCCACTCCCCCATTAATACGCTTACCATTTCACAATAAAGCTTTTCATAATCTGTTTTCTCAGCCGTTCCTGTTGAATATAGCTATTCTAAATTATCATTTTTTATCAGCTAAGCAGCTAGCCATCGAAATACACCTTCATAATTTCCACCTCATTATTTAGTAAAAGTATTAAAAATGTAACTAAACAAGCATTAATAATAAAATTTTAATAATGCTATCTTATCTATCACACAATAACTTTAAATAAACTAAAGAAAGCCGCTTAATACTGTCTAATAACTGGTGGCGTATAATGCTCAATGAAGTGATCAATCTCTGTTAAAGAATTAGAAAATAAAATTTTCTGGCGGTCAGCTGGCGTTAAAAATTCAGAAGAAACCATTTGATCATAAAAATTTTTAATTGGTTCATAGTAATCATTTTCATTAAAAAAAACACATGGATTAGTATTTTGACCAACTCTTGCCCAAGAAACAACCTCCGTGATTTCTTCTAATGTCCCAGGACCACCGGGTAATGCGAGACAAGCATCACTTAACGACAGCATCGCTGCTTTGCGCTCAGACATTGAGTCTACTACCCTCATCTCTGAAATATCGGGATGTGCTAATTCTCTTTCCTGCAAAAAGGTCGGGATAATACCGATGACCTTGCCACTATTTTCTAAAACTGAGTCTGCAAGAATGCCCATTAAACCAGCTCTTCCGCCTCCATAAACCAAGGTATTTTTGTTACTCGCAATCCATTTACCTAATTTAATAGCTGCTTGCTCATAAATCGGATTATTTCCCTTACTTGCACCACAATATACCGCAATATTCAAAAAAATTCCTCTTTTCTTTTTTTATCAATTAATTATATTATATATATAAACGGTAGCTACTTCTACTTTTCTAATTTTAATTTGGAGGTTAAAATGAATATTAATGATTATCAAAAATGGGTTAGTGAATTTTATAAAAAAAGGCATTGGTATGAATACAATCCCTTTATCAGAAGTAATTTCTTGATGGAGGAGGTTGGCGAGGTAGCTCAGGCAATCAGAACCATTGAAATTGGTAGGGATCGCCCCGATGAGCTTACCCAGAATACTGATTTACAGCTTGCACATTTGACCGAGGAGTTGGGTGATGTATTAGATAATATCTTTATCTTGGCTGACAAATATGATATCTCTCTTGAAGAAATCATGCAAAGTCATCAAGCAAAATTAACTGCACGTTATCAATCAAAGCAATAAAAGTGAGTAGCGACTATGGCGCTACTCACTTTTATTATATTAACTATTAAATATCTTCTTATCTCATTCTAGCTAAAAAATCGTAGTATATTAAAATAATTTTTCTTGCATTTTTAAAATAAATCAAAATAACTAAGAAAAGAACAGCTTTTTAGTAAAAGATTCTTGAAATTTATATGCTAAAATTTTTCTGGATAGAAATAATAAGCTTTAAAAATAACGAATGGAGAATCAATATGAAGAAGAAAAAAATGGGAATTTTAGCTTTAATTGCTTTGACGGGAGCAATGGCATTTTGCTCAATCCCTCAAAATGCGCTAGCAAACGAATTGGAGGCTGCTGCAAAGGGAACTAAAGAAAACCCAATCATCATTGGAGATGGCGGTGATTTGCAAACATTATCTGAAACTGCTAAGGATACTTATTATTATGTTAAAAAGGGTGGGACTATTGAAAGCTTGGCGAAATATTCTTATGTAACCAAGGTGGAATACGGTGGTAAAATTGAACACGCCTACTATGGATCGCGTGTTGAAAATTTACAGGGACTGGTTCAAAGTGCATATAATGGAAGTACCATTTCTTACGTTCACGATAATGGTGTCGTAAATTATGTCAACACTGGGGCAATTGTCGAGGATGTATATGCTAGCGGAACCATTACAACTGTTAATGGAGGGGAAGTCGGGACTGTTTACCATGGTGGGACTGTAAAAAATGTAATTAATAATGGTATGGTTTCCCAAGTAGAAGGTGGCGTCGTAGAAAATGTTTCTAGTGGCGGCAATGTTGGAGTAGTATGGTTCTCGAGCTTAGTAAAAAATGTTAATGCTGGCGGTAAAGTTACTTTGGTTTCTGCTGGCTATGTTACCAACGTCAATAATTTAGGTTATGTGAAGGACCTTGATGGTGGTGGTGTAATATCCAATATTAATGATGGCGGTAGAGTTTCAACCGTCAACTTCGGATTTATCGAAAATTTATATAAGGGCGCGACTATAGAAGATCTAACCGAAGGAGGTAAAGTAATCAATCAGCAAAAAGGCAGCACTATCATAATTAATAACGGCGTCATTGCAAATATAATTGATTAATCAATTCATCATTTAAAAATCAATAGAGCCTGCATCAGTCACTATCGCTAATTTGACTGATTGATTACTTATAATTGCTCTTATAACAACGAAAACCCACCTGCGATATAGGTGGGTTTTTCATATGCTATAGCAGCTAAAAGCCGATGATTAAGTCATAAAAGTCATCAATGAATTGCTCTATCAAGAAATTATTTCTGAATTAATCTATTAATTAATTTTATTTTGATAGGTAGCAGTTTTAAACATTATGATAAATAAAATAAAAATAATGACACCAAGACCACAAAACAGTAATAGTGTATGATTCATTCCTACTTTAATATTCGGTGAGGCGGCAGAAATTAAAGCAACAATTGCGGTCCCGAGCGCACCTGCAAATTGTTGTGCAGTTTGAAAAATCGCACTCCCATCAGCTCGATTTTCAGCTTTAAGATGTGCCAAAGCTGAAGTATTTAAAACACCAAAGCTCATCACACGACCTAATGCAAAAATAGTATATAAAACGGTCATACCGATAAAGCCCATATTTTCCGTTAAAATTGACATTAGAATAAGGGCAATTAAAAACAAGGAATTACCTACATATAAAGGAATTTTTTCCCCTTTTTTATCATAAATTTTACCAAAAATTGGATTTAAGAGTCCCGCTAGCAAAGTACCCGGTAATAGCGAAAAGCCTGCTAAAAGACTTGAAACGCCAAAACCAATTTGTAAATAATTTGGAATAATAAAATTACCGCCAATATTAGCAAATTGATAGAAAAAGAACGGAATCAACGCCATCAGGAAGCTTAATTTACCTAAAACTCGAATATTAAGAAACTCAGATTGACTGGTTAAGCTTCGCCAAATAAATAAACCAATCGTCATTATGAAAAGCATCAATAATAATAGATTAAAATGACCACTTTCTAATTCAGTGACCATAATTAAAAGCGAGGTGAGAGCAGCTGATAATAAAATAAAGGCAATAAAATCAAAATTAATATTATTATCTGGCTTCTTCACCTTCTCAAAGCTAGAGAAACCGATTAGCAGCGCAATAACAGGAATCGCTAATGTTGTATAAAAAATCATTCGCCAGCCTAAAGTATCAATTAATAAACCACCATAGGTTGGGCCAATTGAAGGTGCTAAGCTTAAAATCATAGAGGCAAAGCCCATCCATAGTCCGAGCTTTTTCATTGGGACATATTCCAAAATTAAATTAAAGGTTAAGGGTAATGAAATACCTGCACCAATTCCTTGTAAAATCCGGCCAATCAATAATATTTCAAAATTTTGCGCCAGCCCACCGACAATAGTGCCGATGATAAAAACAATCACACTAATTAAAAAAAGGGATCGATTCATAAATCGTTTATAAAGAAACGAGCTTAAGGTCATCACAATCGCTACCGCTAACAAATATGCTGTCGTCACCCATGAAATCGTACCCATGCTAATATTAAATACCTTTGTTAATTCAGGAAATGTAACATTCATCGCTGTCTCACTCATAATACCACCAAAGCCCATCAATGCAGCTGCAATAATCATCAGCTTTGTTTTAATTGTTATTTCTTCCCTATTCACTAATGCCACCAACCTTCTTTAAAAAACGAGTCAAAATTAATAATTCTTGTTCTGATAAATCCTCTGTCATCCGTTGATGATCTTTCATTGTGTATGCCTGAATAATTTCTGTCAAATCGCTCGCTTTAGCGGTCAATTTAATATATCGCTGCCGTTTGTCAACTGGACTCACCTCACGATTAATAAATCCTTTTTTCTCCATTCGACCCAATAGGACTGAGACTGTCGAGGGTTTCAAATAAAATTCATCCTCAATATCCTTTTGTACAACTAATTTGGTCTGATTTCTAGCTAAAAAGTCTAAAATCGTCATTTGAGATCCTGTTAATTCAAATTGCTTGGTATATTTATCAAGTTCACGCGACAAATTAATTGAAGCAATTTTAATTAATCTACCAATATTTTCTGTCAATTTTATTACCACCTTTAATTTTTTGCTACTTAAAAAGTATAGGCTTAATATTTTAGTTAGTCAACTAAGTATTTTATGATAAAAAAAACATACCATTCATTCTTAAAAACAGTATGATTCAATTAAGCACGATATTTCAATTAAAAAATTAATCTTATAACTTTTGACTATTATTTTTTTCAATCTGTTTGGTCCACCACTTGCATAAAATCGTTACTAAGCTAATACTAACTATCCCAAATATCAAGCAAATCATCATTCAATCGCTTCCTTTTCAATAATACTTATTTACTCATCCAATAATATAAATATATTACAATTGTTCTGGATTTCAAATCCATCCTAGGATGGATTTGAAAATATAGACAAAGTATACTTTTATAGTCTGCTTTTTCTTTTTGACTCTAAAATCAATTGAACTGATAGATATTTCGAGCCTTTTTTTATTGGTCTAATTTGGAATTGTTTCTTAGAAGCAATGCTGATAACAATTCGTTCATTTGTCAAACAACTGAAATTATGAGACGATAAAAAAATGGAAGGGATGTGTAAACAAAATGGATTTAAAATTGACAAATAAAACAGCACTAGTTTTAGCCTCAAGCGATGGATTAGGTAAAGCAATCGCTCAAGAGTTAGCCAATGAGGGTGCAAACGTAATGATTGCAAGCCGTAATGAACAAAAATTGATAAAGGCTGCCCAACAAATTAAGCTGACAGCCACAGGTAAGGTTGATTACACTGCTTTCGATCAAACAAGCAAGAAAGATATTGAACACCTTATCAAACAGACTCAGCAAAAATTTGGTAAAATTGAAATATTGGTTAATAACTCTGGTGGACCAAAGTCAGGGCATTTTGAAGAGCTTGATGAGCAGGACTGGCAGGAGGCTTATGAATTAACCCTATTAAGCTATATCCGAATCATCCGAGCTGCATTACCTGATTTAAAAGCAACCAAAGGGAGAATCCTAAATAACACCTCCAGCTCAGTCAAAGAACCAATTGATGGTCTCACCTTGTCTAATGTTTTTAGAATGGGGATTTCTGGGCTCTCTAAAACTCTCTCTCAGGAGCTAGCAACGGACGGCATATTAGTTAATACAATTGGGGCAGGGCGATTTAATACCGAACGCTTAAGATCACTTCATCCGCAGGATAATGACAGTAATTTGCAAAATCAAATACCTATTGGCAGAAGCGGGGAGCCCGATGAATTTGCTAAAGTAGCTACTTTTTTAGTTTCTGGTGCAAATACCTATATGACAGGGCAAACGATTTTGCTGGAGGGTGGGCTGGTTAAAGCCTTTTAATCAGAAATTCGTATAACGGCTTAAGGTATATCTCAATAGTCGTTACTAAAGCTAAATTGAAAAACAGACTTCAGCTAGTCGCTAATTTTTTCAAGAATTAAGTCGCGCTGTGTATCAGTCCCCAATTGAAAATAATGTGCACCAGCCTCAACAAAACCAAGCTTATTGTAAAATTTTTGAGCGGCTACATTGTGTTCCCAAACACCTAACCAAATTGTTGTTTTTTTATTAGCTATTGCAAGCTTATCGGCTTGCTTGAGTAATTTTTTTCCCAAGCCAAGACGTTTATACTTTGATAAGATATAAATTCTTTCAATTTCTAATGTGAAATCGCCTCTTGCCTCTGTTTGTGCATCGTTAATATTTAACTTAAGATAACCAGCTAGCTCATGATTATAGTAGATAAAATAAAAAAATGAGTTTGGATTGTTTATTTCGGTAGATAAAACTTGTTGATTACAATTTTCGGCATAATATTGCTCTAAATCAGCTGCAGTATTACTGTCACCAAATGTTTCTTGAAATGTATCAATTGTAATTTTTTGTAAAGTATTGATATCAACAGACCTAATCTGAATAATTTTTACTGTCATGCTTTACTCCTTTATTAATTTCTAGTAGCTTCAATAATTTTTTATCAAAAAAAGCAGAAGCAGCTTCTTCTAAGACCTAACGAAACTGTTCTGCTTACCCGGTGGCAATAATATTTATTAGTTTATTATATTTAATTTATTATTATTTTTCAATATCTTTTCATTCTAAGATAAATAACAATCCATTTTTATTAAAATTATTCAACAAAAAATTTTTAGCAATACTTTAACATTATTAGAAATGAGGAATGCTTATGAAAATTCGTATCGCAACACCAAAAGACAGCGCTGCTTTAATTGAAATATATGCCCCTTACGTTACTGATACAGCAATTTCTTTTGAATATGAGGTACCCTCAATTGAAGAATTTGCCGAACGAATTGAAAATACATTAAAAAAATTTCCCTATCTCGTTTTAGAAGAAAATAATAAAATTATTGGTTATGCTTATGCAAATGCCTACAATAAACGCACAGCCTACAACTGGGCGTGTGAAATTTCAATTTATATCCGTCAGGATAATCAAAGCCACGGTGCAGGCACATTGCTCTACCTTGCATTAGAAGCTATTTTGAAGCAGCAGCACATTGTCACAATCGTTTCTTGTATCACAGAAGGCAATCAAAAAAGTGAGGCCTTTCATCAAAAGCATGGCTTTGAAAAAGTAGCTTTGTTTAACAATATTGGCTATAAATTTGGTGAATGGTATCACGTTTGCTGGATGCAAAAAGCTTTAACTGCCGATCTTAAAAATATACAACCATTTCAAGCATTTAAACCAAATATGTTAAAAAGCAATTAGCGATTCGACCACTAATCATCGTCTATTTTATAAATTATTATTTAGTTTTTCAGCCATGACACCCAATGCCAAATATTTAGAAATTCTTCAGCATGCATAAAGCGATAGTCATCTCATCAACCATACAAACTGACGAGATAACTATCTCGCTTATACTGCGTAAATCATAATACTTTTATAGTGCTAAAAATATAAAAAATAAATCAATAACATTAAATACATTAACGTTATTGATTTATAAAGTAAAATTAATCTATCAGCTTGCCGAAATAGTTATATTAATACCATTATTAAAAAAATTAGTTATCCGAATATAAAAATTATTAACGTCTTGATTTTATTAGATTATCGTAATATCCTGATTAACCAAATATAGTTTTAAATAGCTTTTACACTTACACTAATTAACACCGAACCCTAAAGTCATTGCTTGCCAAAAATCAATGAATTATGTGCCTTTTTATTTAATCTATAACCGCACATTTCCTTATTTATGCCTTTACAGTCATGCTCAATCAATTGGATTAATGCTGATTCATCAAAATAATATTTTTCACAGTCTTGAAAATGATTTCTCAATATCACTAACTTTGCATCAATCAATATCATTTTTTGAAGAGACAGCCACATCAGATCGCCATTAAAATTTTTACAAAGTTTAAGAACCTCTGACTCTTGGATCATCCAATAATCATATAGCTTTGGCATTTTTTTTTGGACTAAATCAAAATTAATATCTTCTCTCATAATTGTTATATATTCTTTTTCAGTTTGAAAAAACATTTATAACACCTCAATTTTATTATCTTTTTTTCTTAATAAAAATAACCAACCCCGATGCAACACCTAAGCATCCAATTAAGATAAACCAATTATTTATTTCTTCACCTGTCTTGGGCATAATTTGATTGCTATTTTTTATTTTAGCATTCGTTTTCTCTAAAACTTGATTGGGATTTTCATTTACATCTTGTGATGTGATTGAAAATTTAACTGGTGTTTTATCAATTTGATAACCTTCGGGAGATTTCGTTTCAACCAATTGATAATCGCCAACTTCTAAGGCCTCTATTGCTATTGTACCGTCACTACCCGTTACTATATTTCTTCTCAATACTTTACCGTCAGCGGTTTGTAATTCAAATTCAGCATTTGCTAGCATTTTGGAGGTCTGACTATCTACTTTTTTCAAGATAATTTTTCCAAGCTTGGTATCTAAATACTTATTTTCAAATACTACCTTTTCTTCATATACTGGGGTCGCAACCAACTGACCAGCATTATCCGCAACCTTTACAGATACCTGATATTTACTTTGATCATAGCTAATCGTACTATCCGTACCAGCAACCTCTTGAATCACATAGTTATAGGTACCTGCCTTACTATAATCCAGCGCATCAAAGTAAATCTTGCCAGACGCATCATTCGACTTAGTTTGAAGCACCTCACCGTCACTAGACAACAGCTCAAAGCTAAACTGACCGGCTGTTAAATCTTTACCTATTAATTCTTTAGTCGCTTCTAGCACCGCACTGCCCTGTGCTGGACGATAGGTATTTTTAAAAGCTGCAGCTCCGTTATATGTTGGGGTCGCAACCAACTGACCAGCATTATCCTCAACCTTTACAGATACCTGATATTTGCTTTGATCGTAGCTAATCGTACTATCCGTACCAGCAACCTCTTGAATCACATAATTATAGGTACCCGCCTTACTATAATCCAGCGCATCAAAGTAAATCTTGCCAAACGCATCATTCGACTTAGTTTGAAGCACCTCACCGTCACTAGACAGCAGCTCAAAGCTAAACTGACCGGCTGTTAAATCTTTACCTATCAATTCCTTAGTCGCTTCTAGCACCGCACTGCCCTGTGTTGGATGATAGGTATTTTTAAAAGCTGCAGCTCCGTTATATGTTGGGGTCGCAACCAACTGACCAGCATTATCCTCAACCTTTACAGATACCTGATATTTGCTTTGATCGTAGCTAATCGTACTATCCGTACCAGCAACCTCTTGAATCACATAATTATAGGTACCCGCCTTACTATAATCCAGCGCATCAAAGTAAATCTTACCAGACGCATCATTCGACTTAGTTTGAAGCACCTCACCGTCACTAGACAACAGCTCGAAGCTAAACTGACCTGCCGTTAAATCTTTACCTATTAATTCTTTAGTCGCTTCTAGCACCGCACTGCCCTGTGCTGGACGATAGGTATTTTTAAAAGCTGCAGCTCCGTTATATGTTGGGGTCGCAACCAACTGACCGTCATTATCCTCAACCTTTACAGATACCTGATATTTACTTTGATCATAGCTAATCGTACTATCCGTACCAGCAACCTCTTGAATCACATAATTATAGGTACCCGCCTTACTATAATCCAGCGCATCAAAGTAAATCTTACCAGACGCATCATTCGACTTAGTTTGAAGCACCTCACCGTCACTAGACAGCAGCTCAAAGCTAAACTGACCGGCTGTTAAATCTTTACCTATTAATTCCTTAGTTGCCTCTAATGTTAAGCTTGTTGCCTTCGTCTTAGGATTCGTTACCTCTATGATATAACCATTAACATCTGAATTATGTATTCTAAATACATCACTCGGACTAAACCTTGGACTGCTATAGCCAGCTAAGCCTGATACCTCAACTAACTTATACTGTCCTACAGCCAACTTGCCAAAGGTCACTTCGCCATTTACATCGGTTGCTCTCTCTAAAGTACCAATTGAGTCATGAGGTGTATAATCTTCATACTCTTGTGTAGCTTCATTGAGCTTAGCCAATTTAAAGATAACATCTTTCAAATTAACCCCTGAATCATCCTTTTTTACTACCTTTATGGATTTAGCCTCAACACCTTCTGCACCACCACCAATTTCTTTAAAATCAATTTCTCTCTCATTAGAAATCGCTTCTTTATTATCATAAATCAGCTTCGCTTGATTTTTTAATTTACTTGGATCACCAGCTACATCTGCTCGAATCGTTACCTGAAAAGCAATTACCTCATCTTCGATGCCCGATTGAAAATGATTCATCGTTTTCCAATAAGCCTGATTAGTTATTTTTCCACTAGCTAGCTGAGCATCTAATAGTTTTTTTATTTCATCATAATTATTCGCACGATATTTTTCTGGTAATAAAATACCGTTGTTTGGGATATTTCCAAAATAAATTACAACTGTATTATTTAAAACACCATACGATGGCTTCCCATAATTTTTTAATGTCTGTTGGTACTCTTCTATTGTTGTTTCTGTAGTAGGTGGCTTATTTTCAATTTGATAATTTCCCCATGAAGACTGCGTGACATCAGTGTATAAAAAAACATTGTTTGACATGATTTGTTTAGATGTTGAGCTATATAAAATTGTTTGAATTTTTAATGAGCTAAAGGTTTGATTTTCTTGCAATTCATCAATAAAGAAACTATTATTTAACGTTTCATAGCTTTCTCCATTATATCTTTTATTTAAATTATCAAAATTCAGTAAAACATCCCAATTGGCTACATTTTCACCCGATACCTGTGTTCCATTTTTAACGATAGCGCTATTGTTAGAGTTTGGATATTCACCAGCAGAACCACCACCACCATCAATATCAAATGATGGAAGTTTGATGCCATTTTCTACCTCAATAACAATATTTGAGCCACTCTTCTCAATTTTACCATCTGCATACACATTACCGTTTTTGATGGACTCTTTAGCAACCGCTAGGTCAGTTAGAGTAATTTTAATTTGCCCATCAATTATCTGATACTTACCTAGAATCTCTCCTGTTGTAGAATCCTTTAAGTCATACTCAGAAGTATTTTTATATGAAAAATAATCACTTGGTAGGCTGAAATAAAAATAATCACCTGCAGACATTGTTGCTAAATTGGCTTCACTGATATTCCAGCTATATTCAAATCTAATAGAATTGCCTACGATGGGGCTTGCCGCACCATCTACTAACTGACCATTTTTGATAAAATCATAAAAGCCACTACCACTATTAATTTTAACATCTATTCCAGAAGTGGTTATTTTATCGCTTACATCAGCATTTGCTCTTAAGATTGGTATTTGGCGCAACGCTATTGCTTGACTCGACTCTTTACCCTGCTCTGAGCTATTAATTAACGGTTCAGGAGGCATTAATTTTGAGTGAGTTTCAAAAGCAGTTGCTGCCTCATTCGTAGCTGCCAATTGACTAGATTCTTCAGTGGCTGAAGCCGATATTTGATTATCTACAGTCTCTGCAATAGCAGTAACAGGAGCAATAATAAACGAAACAATCAGCAGAATCAAACTAATTAGCGTAAACATTTTTTTTGACATTACTAAACCTACTTTCTTAATAAATACATATCTATAATCCTCTGGCTTGACATCCATTACCGTCATTTCCAGTTTTTTTTCTAGCAATAAACTTCAATTGATTAAACACCTCTACTTTGTCTAATAGCTTGCCATATCATTAGCAATTTACCAAGACAGCACAACCAGCTTCAAGTGGAGATTATGACTGCTCATTCTCCATGATCAACCTGCGAAAGTGACTGTCGCCCGACATTTCTATCATAAAAATCTATTTAACTGGATTCACAAATTATTTTTTAATTAAAATAAATTTCATCATCCGAGAGCTAATGCTCATTTGATTTTTCCATTGACGAAATAGAGGATAAATATCAGTTTTAAGTCTTTTTTGTTCATCAATCAACCCATGATAAAATGCCCTCTCAGAGCAATTACCATCAACAAAAAAGCATATTCTCCGTTAATGCAAACTCTAAAGCGGATACAGATTTATGAATAAAAAATCAGTTTCTTTTCAAATTAAGAAATCTCTTTTCTACCAAATAAAACGCCGCCCGACATTGAAGCCAATATCATTCCCAGCTGAATTTCATGTTCATCATTTAATAAAACGCCTTCTTCTTTTTCCAAATTTGCCAATCTTTTTTCAATTTCCAAAAATTTCCTTCTCTCTAATTTTTGGTAATAATTAATATTTGAATCATTATCAATTGTAATTGTATGTTCTGATTTACTATTTATATCAAATTGATAATTTACTGGTCCTTGATTGTCTGGCAGCAGATTCCAAAACGGAAAAAAGGATTGATTAGTAATTAAAAAAGGTAATACCCAAAGAATTATTTTTTTATCTCTCACCATCTTGCTCCTTTATACCTATAAGTACATTCCCCAATTCTCGCCAATCATTAGCTGTTGGTGGCTTTTTCCAAATTAATTGCTGACAGTTTAACTTATCCATTGCACAATCTGACAAAAATAAATCTGTGAGCGTACTAATTCTTGTTTCATAATGGATATTCATAGATTGAAGAGAGCTCAGCATAATACGGATATAATTGTTATAATTTTCTCCGTGAGAAAAATCGATACAAATATATAAAGGTACTTCTATTTTTTCTAACGGAAGCTTCGTAACCAATAAAAAAAGGTAGTCATAATAAAATTTATTCCGCTCAGAATCGGACTTAAACAAATTTTTGGAATTAATTATACAAATAAATTCCTTAAGAAAGAGATCGAGCTTAGGATTAACTTCTTCAAAATAATTAATTCTTCCTTTAATAATAAAGGTTTGCTCTCTAAAATGATAAATCAACCATTTTCTAGTAATATTTTTTATCTCAGCTAGTAGTGCTGCGTGCTCAACTGAGCTCGTCAAATCATAATTAAATCGCTTTAAAAAAAGGGCTGAAAATTCATCCGTTATCTCTTGCACCTGTCGATCAATCTCTGACACATTAAAACGGCTAATAAATTTTATATTCTCAATTTCAAAATGGCAATACATCATTAAATAAGCAATTTCATCTATTAGTATTTTTTCTGAAATAATCAAGCTTGCTGATAGAAATTTTTTCAACCATTTGGTGAAATCAGTTTCAATATAATCAGCATATTTCTGATCAATATGGTGCTCATTCATTAAGCGTGTAATCCAAATCGTAATAAATAACGACAGTTTTAGTGTCTTAGTTCTAGGAATACTTAGTGAAAAATACTTTGATAATTGCTTTAAAATGGTTGTACTTAATTTAGTAATGACCTTCGGAAATGGATTTTTAACGCCGTTAAATAACTCATAATAGGTACTAAATAAAATGCTTCTTAAATTTAATTCATTACCAATCAAGCTATTTTTATGCAGCGAAAGTCCGTCTTCACTCAATACAGTCTTTAAATCTCGATAATGCAAATAAATATTTGATTGGCTGATATAAAGCAATTGAGCTTGCTTTTTAATAGGCATTTCAAAAGCTACAAAATTATGGAAAATGTTAAAAAATTCACATTTCTGCAAATAACTAATCCTTAATTTTTTTAATAATAGATACTCAATTCCTTTTGTCCGAACCTCTTTTTCAGTGCTCACTTCAATACTAGCATTACATTGAATACTCTGTATCTCAATATTTATCTCTTCAATGTATTTTTCAACCTTATATAAGGATATCTCCAGTAACGTACTTATTTGATGAATCGTAAAATAATTATTTTTATTATTATCAACAAGCTTTAAAATAGACCACTTATAACGATAATCATCCGTAAGTAATTCATTTGCTAACATTAAGCGGCTCCTTTCTAAAAAAGTCTATCATATATTTTTATTTCGATACTTTATAAAAAACAGCTATTTTTCTCTATTTTTTCTATCTATTTTAAAATTTTAGGAATAATCATAATTCACTATCTAATACGCAACTCGGACCATGATATTACATTTCATTATTTTATGCTATAAAATAACGAAATATTAAACAAAAATATATATAAATAAAAAATAAATTAATAAAATAGCAATTATTCTGATAATTATTAATTTAACAAAAATAATTAAAACGCGCTATTTTTCAGTAAATACTCTAAGAAATTAAGTAATCAATGATGGAACAGCAAAGTATCAATTTAAAATATAAAAAAAAACCTAAAACAGAAGTTCTACGTCTTTTTTTGATTATATTTCAGTGAATCAGCTAAAAAATCCGTCACCATTTGCTAGAGACGATATTTAAATAAAAAGATAGCAGCTATTCCAGAACAGATTTTTATACCTAGCTTAGTAAATCTTCTCTATCTAAAAAATTAGGCTTTACTTTTTTTGAGCTACTTAAATATATTTTACCAAACTCATCAATTAAGCCATGAAATTCTTTAGCCTCGCTACTAGTAAAAAGATTAGCTAAATCAATTACTTCATATAATTCCTTATAGGATTGATATTCTTCTTGCTGCAACCAGCTAAATAAACGCCTTGCATAGGCATCTGCAATAAACTCTGAACGATCAAATATATAAACCAGCAATACATCCGCCGTTTCAAAGCCAACCCCTTTTATTTGCAATAAAATCTGCCTAAGATTTTCTTCATAAGTGTTAGATATTTTTTCGTAATTCCAATCATGCAGCTCGAACCATTGGAAAAGAGCTTGGATTGTTTGTGCCTTATTTCTATAAAAGCCACTTGGACGAATCAATAGCTCTAATTCTTCTATCTGTAATGCCTTTATTTTTTTAGGTGAAAATTTTGTTCGCTCATTCAGATTTTTTAAGGCCTTCTCAGCATTACGCCAATTGGTATTTTGAACAAGAATGGCACCCAACACAATTTCTGGCTTTGTTTTTGCTGGCCACCATCCTTGGGGTCCCATTTCCCTTAGTAATACTTGAAACAGCCGACGTGTATTTACTCTATTCATTTTGCTGCCTGAATCTTTTTGGCGTTTGACCGTAATATGCTTTGAATTTCTTAATGAAATATGATACATTTGGCAAACCAATATCCTTCGCAATTACTGTGATTGTCTTTCTTGTATTCAATAATTCTCTCCTTGCATGCGCCATCCGAATAGCCTGCAATCTCTGCTGGGGAGTTTGCCCAGTTATTTTTTTAAACACATGTCTCAAATAGGATTCTGAGCCGTGAGCTAAAAAAGCCAATTCCTTTAATGACAAATTCATTTGATAGTTTTGTCGTAAAATTGCTTCTATCTCCTCTACCCATAGCTCATCATTTACAATTTTACCAGTTGGCTGACATCTTTTACATGGTCTAAATCCACGTTTTTCAGGTTCGTTTAAATCATAATAGATTTCAACATTTTCTCTTTTAGGTATCCTAGATGGACATGAAGGACGGCAAAATATTTTGGTCGTTTTTACTGCATATCGGAATAGGTTGTCATACGCTGCATCATTGGTCTTCAAAGCTTGCCATTCACTATCAGTAATCAATCTATTACCCTCCATTAAATCTGATGATTTTCTAAACGCTCTCGATCAAATCCTTCTATCGCAAGCAATTCAATTTTACGATTGATACCGCCAGCATAACCCGTTAATGAGCCGTTAACCGCCACAACTCGATGACAAGGAATTAATATTGATATCGGATTATGACCGACTGCACCACCGACTGCACGAGCCGAGCTTCTCTTGCCGTTTTTTGCTATGCTATCAGCAATTGATTTATAAGTTCTTGTCTGCCCATAAGGTATCTCCTCTAGCAATTCTAGAACCTGACTTTGAAACTCAGTGACCTCCGGTGCTAAAATTGTTTTGTCAATCAACGGTTGACCACCCGAAAAATATTCTTCCAGCCAGTCCTTCACCATCTTTATTATCCGATTTTCTTCATTTCTTATATCGGTTAGCTTATATTTTGCGCCATAATATTTTTGATTTTCAAACCAAACACCTTTTATATTCATTTCATCACACAATATTTCTATGTTTCCTAATGGTGATATATACATACTTCTAAATAACATTATTACGCCTCCTTAAGCCGATAAAAGTTTCTAATCAAAACGGGTCATCGACTAGCATATGATATGCCTTTTCTTCAATCATCTAATCCTTCCGTCATCAATATAGCAGTCGAGCGCTTCTTTTCTATAAGCTTATTCTAACAAAAAAAATGACTCATAAATAACATTATCTGGCTTTTTTCTTTTTAATATTATTGCCATCCCATCAAATATGAATTATTTGTAATAGAAATTTAATTGTTAATAAAAACAATTAAATTAATTATTTATCAACTCTTAACATTTAGACTGAAATAGCTTATTATTAATAATAAGTAGTGCCGAGTTCTATCTAAATGATATTTATCAATCCATTTATGTAAAAATCCATTTTAACAGGAAAAATTTTTTAAAAAGGAGAAAAAATGATTCTAGGAATTTTATTATTAGCTCTAGGAAGCTGGCAGTGTTATTCTACAAATAAATATTTTAAGCTTTTAAAAACAGAAGGTAATGAGAATACGTCACCATTCAGCATGCTAGCACTATTTAGTGGGTATGTATTTGGAATTGCCTTTATAATCGCTGGAATCGTTATTATCGCTAGCTGAGGAAGCAAAAATTACTACGCTAAAGCGATCAACGGACCAACAAAGGATCTAAGGCTTCCCCTTAGCAGCACTGGTTTTATTAAAGACTAAAGGTGATAAGACAGCTTGTAAATAGAACAATATTTTATTCAAGTAAACAGTTTAGACCAAGTTTGATAATCTAAGATTGCTCTGTAATATCAAAATACGACAAAAAAGCCAAGAACATTGATTTAACAACATTCTTGGCTTATAAGGAAGGTTTAGCCTACACTGCCTTCCATATTGGAATCGACTTCTCAACCCGTATCATTCGTTATCAAAACTAGTAATCAGGGTCATTCATGATAGTTCAATTAGTCAATAATTATCATTGATTATCAAATTAAGAGGGTCAAAATCTGGTCAATTTATACTATGTTATTGGGAGCAAAAAAGAACTAGATAAACTAGTTCTTTTTTAATTTTATATTTATATCACAGTTAAATCAGCTAATTTTTTGGAAGTTAGAAATTTATTAATATCATCAGGAGTCAACTTATTATCAGATAATATCTTTTCCGTTTCAAGTCTCCAAAGTAAGTCTCCTTGATCAGTATACTTCCTAATAATTTCTGAAATGACAGGTAATTTTTTTTCTGCAAATTTCAATAAATCATCTCTATTAACATAGTTAATATTTGTTATAATTTCTTTAACACCTTCATTAATCTGACTAGCATTAGAAATTAAAACATTAATAATAGCAGCATTTGAATCTAACACAAGACTCTCTCTATTATTCTTTATCCAAGTTGGGTGCGTGCTTGATTGCCTTGCATGATCTACAGAAATCCCTTTGTCAGTATTTTCATAAATTTTACATTCTGTCACTATACAATATTTACTATTTAAAACCCACCATGGGTCTGGATTACCCTTGCCATTTGGATTACTAGCCCTGTATCCTAGTAACTTTCCAAGTTTTTCCACGCCTCTCTCAAACTTAACACCATCATTATCTTGTAACAAATTAATCACATCAGTAGAATCCTTTTGAAAATTACTGTTCCTTTTCCCTTCCGAAACTGATGATATATTATTTTCCAACCTATCAATCATATCAGATATTGTAGATTCAAATGCATTATCTTCTTCAACTGAATCTTCAATTTTAAGATTTCTAAACCAAGTTATTGCATTTGAATGTTTTGAAGCTTTATCATAATACTCATTTGCTTTTATTTTATTTAACTCACCTTTTCCTTCTCTAAAAAGTTTATTATAAGCCGAGGCAACTTCGTAATTCCAATATTGTTTATATCCACCAAGCTCTGGTGACCTCAATGTATCAATTATAGCTATAGCTTTTTCTATAGCTTCTTCATAATTTTGTTTCCATAAACAATATTGAAAATCAACCTCAAGCTTCGAAGATTTTATCAATTCCTCATTATATTTATACGTATCTTGATTACTCCTAAATTTATTTCTTTGTTTAATGATTTGCGTCTCTATGCTATTCCATTCACCATCTCTAGTAAATCCTAAAGTCGCTGTTTGAGACAAATCTTCCACAGATTTCACTTGCTTACTAACTGCATAACCTGTTTCCATTTCAGCTCTCAATTCTGGGGAGAACAGATTAGATTTTCCAGTAGGAGACATAAGAGTTTGCAATTCTCTTCCTATAACCATAACTACCGCATAATCATTTGTTGACCGTGTGCATCTTCCTACTGCTTGAGTTACTCGTGTCTTCATTCTTTCATTAAATAAGATAGCCGTTGATAGTTTACTTATAAAAAATCTTTCTTGTAGTCCTGTCGTACCAGGAAGCCCATATAAAATCAGAAAATGGCATAGTTCGTCTTGCATATTTAATCCATCATATCTATTTGCAAGAACTGCTATCGCATTATCTTCAGTACTAAAATTATCAAACGAACTTTTTAAATCCTCAATCTCATATATTGTAGCCTTTGATTTATTCATTAATTTGTTAATTATTTTTTCAGAGTCTCTTTTGCTTTCAGTTAGTATCAATGCTCTAGGAGTATATTCTTTTATTTTAGAAAAAATTTCAAAGTTATTTTCTATTTGAAATTTAACATTAGGGAAAATAAAAAATCGTCGACCTATACTTGGAATCCGATTTTCAGATAAAGATAATCGTTTAATTTTGCTTACTCCAATCGTTCTCTCCAACTCACCACTTACTCCTAAAGTAGCTGACATGTATACCCTTTGTTTAGGATTAATAAAAGATTTCAATTCTTTAGTTGGTGGAATAAACGGTCTAATTACAATAGTATTTTTACTCAAATATAAATTACATGCTTCTAAGTTATACTTTATATTTGCCCATGCATATTTCTTTAAGCTATCATCCATGACTCTAGGACTGATTATTTCGTATAGATCATTAGAAATTTCATCAAGTTTAATTCTGGGAACCATATCACACCAGTTTTCTTCAGCACCTTCATTTTGGTCTTCAGCAAGTCTTAGGTAGGAATTATTTGTAATAACATCTTTGAGGCGTTCAGAAATACTAATAAATAAGTCCGAATCATCTTTTCTATTGATTGTTAACGTCCAATTATTTGCTATATATCCTTCTGCACTATGCGCATCATCAAAAATAATTACATCGGCTTCACAGAAAAAACTATTTATATTAAAGATAGAACTATAATTTGTTACAGCTATCTTACTGCAGTCAAAATATGAACTTACAGCATACTGAGAATAATTTGCTCTTTTCCCTGTAAATGCTACTGCAGGAATATCATAATCTTCGTTTGCCTGCTTAACTACTTGATTTACTAATTGATTATTTGGACAAACATAAACTACTTTTTCTTTTAACTTTCGTCTCCTGTACTCAGCTATCAATAACCCTACTAATGTTTTTCCACTTCCTGTTGGTAACTCTAATGCTACATCAGAATAATTAAAAAATTCATCTTTTATGTATTCTGTTAACATCTCTGCTTGGTAATCTAAAACCCCCTTAATTTTTTTCTTTTTATAATCTTCATACATTTCTTGAGGACTGTTAAATGTCAAATCTTCACTTTCATCAAATATAAATCTAGCCATAGTATCCCCTCCTCAACTTATTTCTATAACATTATTTTATAGTAAGTGCTCTTAATTTCAATAATAAATAAAGAACACCTTTCAATGTAGTGACCCCAAAAAGTTAGACTTTTTGGGGTCACTACATTGAGATAAACTCTCTTTTATCACACCAGAGTAAAAATCATCTTAATGCACCTGTAATCACGATTCAACCTTCAATTTAGTTCAGTATAATAACTTATTAAATAAAATTTGAAATTGTTTATAATTCATCCCAAGTTTGTTCTAATATAAAACCAAAATTATTTTTGTGACCCAATAAAGCCGCTCTGGTAACATCAATTAAATCAGTGAAATCTCTATCTTGTCCTTTTATTCCTTGTGATCCCAAACCTGCCAATAACTTTTCAGCAGTCCCCAACTGAAGATTTAAAGAGTTAAATGTCTCAATATATGAATCTTTCTTAGATTCCTTGCATTGATAATATAAACAATATAAATAATGCCTATGCGAATTTTTTTCTGTGAACCCAGATGATGATGGTAGCTCCCCTAAAAATAACATGTCACTGTTAGGGCTCTCCATTGATAAAGGAGGCCGTAAGGTATTTAAATAACCCATTTGAGAAGCTAAATCTAAAAATGCTAATTTAAATTCTGAAAAAACGGTTGGTGAATAATACCACGTTGATCGTCTACTTGGATTTCGTTCCTCTATAGTCTCAAATCTACTGGATTGAAACCATCTAACATTTAAAAAATTTCCTGAGGCAATTGCGTCACACTTAGTTGAGGCTAAAAACAACATCTGATGACTTGCATACCCAACAATAGTTTTTTTCCCTGCTCGTTTAATGCTTGTAACTAAATTCATCAAATTTAAAATCCATAGTGGCTCATCAACTAAATACATTTTATCTGGATGTTCACAAACTATATATACTCCTTCGATATCCATTTTCTCTATGAATAATACAATTTTCTCAAGTTCTAATGTATTCTTCATCAATTCTTTTCCTAATGAAATTGTTAAATAAATAGGTTTCGATATTCCATTTTTTTTAACTAAAGAGACATTGCGCTTTTGAAATTGAACCCATATTTCTGAAAAATTATCAATAGTATATGACGGTAATATTATTTTAGAACTTTTTAATTCCTTATTTAATAAACATAGTTCATCTATAAGTTTCTCATTATCATCCTTCGATAACCAATATTTATATTCCTTTAGATTTTTATGATATTTTTCTGGATAATACATTTGTGGATCAAAAAGAACCTTCCCACCATTTGAAATAATTTGTTTAGAAAAGGTCGAAATACGATTTGGTTTTATATTTACAGGGCTCAGAATTACAGTTCCTTCCCCCCATTTTTTTATTAATTCAATACTCATAGTCTGCATACCATGACCCATTTGAACATAAAAATCCATACTATACTCCCTCTTTTATTTTAACGAGCTTTTTACTGCTTCTAAAAATCCAAGTGCTTGTTCTGCATTTCTGGGTCTCTGCGAAGGATATTTAGCCATCATTATATTAAGTAAACCTAACAGCTGATTATTATCATCTCCTTTTATGCTGACAATTCTAGGCATCAAAGTTCTTGTTTTCACAATTACATCAGTGAGGTCTGAAGCGCCTTCCAAAAAAGGATTTATACCAGTTAAACATTCATAAATAACTACTCCTAACGCATATATATCAGTTCTAGAATCAATATCTTCTTTCAAATTATCAATTTGTTCTATTGAACCATAACCAGGAGTATAAGGTCCATTAAAAGCCTCTGTTGCTGTTAATGATTCCATTCCTATAACTCTAGCTATACCAAAATCCAAAAAAAATAATTTGTCATCATCTGAAACCATTATATTATCTGGCTTTATGTCTCTATGAACTACACCTTCTCCACTATTCTCTAAAGTTAAAATAAAATTTAAACCTTGTTCTAAAAATAAAAGCGCTCGTTCAATATCAAGCGGACCTTCTTCAGCAATAACAGTAGACAGTTCTCTTCCTATAACTTTTTGCTCAATTATATAAATAGTCTCATCTTCATCATATTCAATATTACCTGTTTCAAAAATTTTAGGTGTATTAACAAAGTTCCCAGAAGAGACAAGATTTATTTCTCTAACTAATCTTTCATTTTTGTTACGACAAATTTTAACCACAACATCGCCAAACACTTTATGTTTAGCTGAATAAACTATTTTCTGTCCTCCTTTTGCAATTCGTTCCACATTATCAAATTGTACAAAAAGTTCTTCCTTATTCATTTCTAAGGCTCCTTTACCTATTTAATGACTTACCTATCCATTCATTAAATTGAAGCGATACGTAACTGGTAGGCAAACCTTTTTTCTTTGCTTGCAATACTTTTTTAAAACCATCTGGCTTTGTATAAAGCCCCAGCCCATTTTTATAAAATAAATCTCTCGTGCTATTTTGAGGTTGTTTAACAGGCAAGAGTGCATAAGATTCAGAGGCAAACCAAGTATTTAATAATGTTTGTTCATATACTGATCGTACATCATAAAGTTTAGCTTCTATAGCCATTAATTGCTTTATTCCGAAAAAAGTGTGTGTAGGTTCAACTTGCCACGACCTAGCAGTTCTCCTTATTAGACCACAGTCTAATAAACGCTCAAGTGATCTTAAAACTTGTTTTGCATTATATCCTAATCTAATAAAATACTCCCCATCACAACTTCTTTTATTAATTAGAATTGATAAAATTTTTAGCTCTTGGACAGTTAATAAATTGCGTGTTGTACTCCACCTATCATATGACGCCTCGTCATAGCTAGCCAAAACTATGTCAGGAAAAGTTGATTCTATTTTAGGCTCTACAAACACAGCTAATTTATTATTCTTATTATACCTGTAGAATCTCTTCTCATAATATGAAATAAACTCCCATACTAAATCATACTCTTTACCATAAGTATTGGTTCGAGTCTTTAAACCAATACTTTTATTATTTTCATAAAAGAAATTTGTCTTTCTCATGTTGGCTCATTCCCTATTTTATTAATAATAGTAAGTATAACATACTCTCATTTAAATTTAACTAAGATAACAAAATTGACGTATCTATATGAAATATTTGTATATCTATTTGATCTACAATAACTCCCACAACTATGTAGTAATTTTTAATCGAAAACTATTTTTTAACCACCATAAATATGAAACAAATAAATCCCTTTGTATAGAGAATTATTTTCCTGATTTCATTTAGTTTCATATATCAAAATTTATTAACCTCTTGCAAAAGTAAAAAAAGAGTATCCCAAGTAAGCCGTGTAGCTCAATTAAAGGGTACCCTGAGTACAGTCAAATAACAACGGGATGGGGTTCTCTATCCTATTCATTCAATTCCTTGTATAATTCTGCCAAAAATATGATTTTGTTTAGAAGCTAATTCTTCTTTAAATTTTTCTGATTTATTATATTGATTACGATTTGATCTAATAGTTAAAATAGCAGTGATCAAAGTTCCCAAAAAAGGAACCCATAGCTGCCACCTTTCATAGCTCATAATAATTCCTTCTTTACAATTTTCCTAAAATAGATATAAATATATATTCGACAAACCCATGGAATTGTTTCAAATAAATGCTACCACAATCCTGTTCACTTAACAATATAACGCTTATTTTCATCTAGATGAAATATTTGTAGGTCTGTTTCATCTACAATAACTACCACAAATTTGTAGTACTTTTTAATGAATTTAACCAAAAACTTTTTTTCATTTCAGCTATATATGAAACATGTAAAACCTTGCTATATCAATGTTTATAAATCTTTATTCTAAATTATTTCATGTATCAAAACTTATTAACCTTTTGCAAAAGTCAAAAAAAAAGTACCCCAAGTGAGCCATGTTGCTCAATTAAAGGGTACCCTTAGTATGGTCAAATAACAACGGGGTGGGGTTAATTAGTGAAATTATCTACAATATTATATCTGATATGTAATGACACCATCCTTCGCAGTAATTACTATTTGTCCATCTCCCCCCGTACTCCAAATACTCACTGGTTTACCGCCTGTATGTAAACTTACTTCCTTAGCTACATCAAGAAAGCTATCGTAATATTCTTCATTGCCTTGTCCTGAGGTATACAGTTGTAAATTCTGAATAGTAGCTGACATGGCTGGTAATAGGTTAACTGTTGTTCCATCATCTTCTATAGAACAGCCCAGCCATTTTGCTTTATTTTGAATAAAATCATTAGGATTTAAATCTTTATATCTAATAACACCCAAATTAATGTTCTCGGTTTGAGTTGATGAAGAAGGTGCAATATTATTGGTTACAATCTCATTAAATCCATTTCTTAATTCGAAGTTCTCAGTTTCTGTAAAATATAGATAATTATTCTCGTTTCCTTGATTTTGAGTTGTAATCAATACTTTAGGTTGTCCCAAATAAATTGTAAAAAAGTATACATGTTTAGCAAATTCTGGTTGCGTTTCGGCATCAGAATAGACTGCTACTAATGAGTAATCCGATTTTTCATCGCCGTATTCTGACCAATTTAAAACTATTGGTGTATCACCAATGACAGCTTGCCAACCACTATTATTCAAAACAGACGCTGGAAGTGACAGTCCATACAAATCGACATTGTTATTCGGGCTGTATTGTTTATAGGACCGATTCATTGCTTGTCCCCAATTAATCATAAAACTATTTAATTTTTCACTTTTTTCTGTATTCCATAATGTATCTTCTGCTACTTCCTCTTCTGATGAAGAATTACTAGCAGAAGATACTTTTGTCGAATTAGTCGTGTAAGATGTTTCATTAGAAACTGAAGAATCAGATTTTTCTTGTCTATTTCGACAAGATGTCATCAAAACAATAGATAATAATAAAACCAAAATATACCATTTTTTCATTAAAGCGCTCCTAATAAAACTTCTCTGGATTTTTTTCTATATAATCATTGTAAATAATAAATGTCATTGATACAATAGTTTGTCCCGTTTGTATTTTATCCACATCTCGTTCTTCTATACCCATTTTAATTTTTCCAATCCCATCATAAAGAGTTGTATGTGAATCTTTCATAGCTTTAGGGAGATTCTTAGGAGGCTTCATACTGTCAAGTTTCTTCATTTCCTTACCTAAGAAATTTGCAGTATCTTTCATATCACTATCTGAATATACATCAGTTTGTTTGATTTTATCATCGCTATTATTAACTATATCAACCACTTCTTGAACATATTCAGCTTCTGACATATGACCTGAGCTAAAAATCATTGAAAAACAACCTAATAATAACAAGACCCCCACTATCAGTATTATTCTTCTATCTTTTGGATGATGATGCGTTTTGAGAAGCTTTCTTATTGCAATTGCGAAAAAAACAAGACCTATCCCGCCTAATATTTTTGTCATCACTTGACCTCCTCAGTATCCAGATGATAAGCCTAGAAGTGTTCCGAGAATACCACCTGCTACACCTGCAATCATTAAAATAGTCCCATGCTTTTCATCATGCTCTCTATACAAATACCCCATAATAACTCCAATAGCACCAAATAATACAGGAATAAATAGTAGTGAGATGACAACTGAAACCCACCCAGCAATCTTATAAAGATTTCCACTTTGTTTTCCCTTACTAATCTGGGTTTTAACTTCACTGAGCGATTTTTCTATCTTAGGGTTTATTTGTTCTGTATATAACTCCTTATTTTCCTGAGATGCACCACAAGATGGGCAAAACTTTGCTGATTCTTCCATTTTACTGCCACATTTACTACAAAACATTTTCTTTTTCCGCTCCTTTCACATTGAAAACATCATAAAACAACTCATCTAAATCAACTTCTAGTATTTCTGATAACAGCTTCATTTGGTGGGGTTTAGGTATAGTTCTTCCCGTTTCCCATGAACTAATTGACTGTTGAGTGACAGACATCATCTCAGCAATTTCAATTTGAGAATAACCCTTTGCTTCTCTGTACAAACTAAGCCTTCTTTTCTCTTTCATAATCTTCCTCCTCATCATCATTATTATATACGTCGTTTTGTAGTTTATCAACAATAATATGTTGTTAAACGCATTTTTAAAAGTAATAAACAACACTTCGTTGTATAGTATAGATATTGGAGGAACAAGTTAATGAAACAATATGCTAAAGCTATAAGAGAGAACAGAAAAAAATTGGGATGGACACAAAAGCAGTTAGCAGAAAAAATCCATGGTTCTCAACAGGCCATCGCTCGTTGGGAAAATGAAACGACTGAGCCACGAACTGAAAATTTACAAGCACTTTCAAAGGCTCTGGGAGTCCCTCTAAGCCATTTTATCGATGAACAAACAGAGATGGCAGATGAAGAGTTCAACGCTTTGTATCGCTCTTTATCGACCGAAGATAAGGTTAAAACCTTAGACTATATGAGGTTATTAAAAAGGCAAGAAGCGGAACGCAATGAGTTCAAATAAAAGCACCAATCCGATTAGGATAGGTGCTTCTTGTTTTCTATATTGAAATGGTAAATAAAACTATCACCAGTAATATCAATTTTAGTTAGCTCTTCTTTGTTATATAGGTCATTCATTACCTTGATTAGATTTAAAGGCTCATCAGAATTATATGTAATCCCATCATTCTCAGTAAAGTCCAGTTCTCCTAAAATCACTTTGTAGTAGTTAGGAATCCAATTTCCTCTCTGAAATACTCTGGAAGATATAACTTTAACAAAGCCCATTTTCTCTAGTAATCTGATGTTTTTAGCACTTCTTCCAGTATTACTATCATTGCCCATATCTGCTAAAGTTGCGTGAGTACAATAGAATACTCCATCACTACCACTATATTTTTTAGAATGATACAGTAAACTAAAAAGAAGATATCTTAGATTTTTCCTTGGGATAGATAGAATAATATCTAACTCTTGTCTATAAAAAATAATGTCACTAGACTTCATGCTAAATGAATAGTCTACATTATAAACTGTCTCAATTACACGCTTTGTTTCATTTTTTAACCCCTGTAAATCCCATCTTTGATTTATGAATTTTCTTGTATTAGAATTTTTAAAGGTATTTTGAATAACATTGAAGATAAGTTGATGCGTGGTCTCCAAATCATTGCCTTGATACTTTAAGATACGAGATGCGTGAAAGGTAAAAAAATTTCTAGTACTTGATTCTGACAAGTATCCATCTTCAAGAATCTTTCTCACGTATGCATAAATACTTTGATTATTATACTTCTTAGCAGTGATATCTTGATGATGTACTTTCTTTTTCTTGTTAGTAGTTAATTGATGTTTAGTAGTAGTTGAACAATCTTTCAGAACATTTTCTTTGAACTCACTCAAAGATTGAGGTTCTATAGACAAAAAATAATCTATAGGCAATGGTTCTAGTGTTCGATTGTCAACATAGTAACAAAATTCTTCTGTTTTCAAATGAATACCCAACGGTAATTTGACTCCAAGTCCAGTAGTAGGTCTTCTTTCGATGCGATGAATTGTTTCCCCCATCCGTGAAAGGACTTCATAATAGAAGTTTTCAAATTCCCGTTCCCGAATAAACCCATCAAAATAAAGGTCAACATGATAACCCTTCATTCCTGAATACCAAACATGTATATCTTGCATTGAAATACCATAATAGGAGTTAAGCACATCTATCAATTCTATAGTTGTCCATCTTCTATCTCCTTCATCCATAATATCGATATCAAAACATAAAAATTTTGTCAATCCATAAGAACCTAATTTTATTCCTAATGTGTATTCTCCATTTAAATGTTTTCTAACTTTCCACTCATTTAATCGCACTTTATCATCAGTAGTCGTTTTATATATAGCTTTTTCTTCCTTTATCTCTTGATAAAGGTATTCCTTTCTATAACTGATTAAAAGTTTGTCCATTTGTTTTACTACATTATCCTCTATCTGCTTTGTATATTTATTTTCCATACATATCCTCCTATAATTTTTAATAGTTTTCTTTTAACTTCTCTTACTAGTAATAAATAAAGATACTTGTAAGACATAATCAACACTGCCTACTAAGCATAAATTCATCTAAATCTGATTTTTTTATACGCTTAGTACCTTCTATTATTGTTATAGGTAAATCATACTCGTTGATGTATTTAGCTAGAGTATTTCTGGATATTGACAAATAATCACAAGCATCTTTCATAGTTAAAAAACCTGAAAAATGATTGGTAGGATTAGATAAAGTAGTTAACAGACTTTTCAGTTCTAAGAGCTCTTTATTTAAAACTTCTTGGATTGTTCTCTCAAGCAGACTATCCAGAGTAATTTCTTCTATTCTATTCATGGAATGTCCTCCCTTCTATTTTTTAATCATAATAAACACCTCCTCTTTCAATTAATATATAAATTATAACATATTTTCGTAAATAAATCAACACCTATTAGTGATATTTTTTTGGTATTAGTAATTTTTTAAAAACTTTTAGTTGATTTATTCACTTATTAGTGATATTATAGATATTGAAAGGAATGAAGCTATGGAAAAAAATAGTAACTTAAAGGTTGGATTTGCACTTAAACGCATTAGACAGATGAAATCTATTGAAGGAAAAAAATATACACAAGCGATGATGGCTAAAGATTTAGGAGTCGGACAGTCATATATTGGAGGTCTTGAAAACAACACACGAATCCCATCATTCAAAACTTTGACAAAAATTTCAGATGCTTTAGGTATCAGTCTCCGCAACTTAATTGATTTATGCGAATACCAGCGTCTTACAGAACTATATTGCCATCCAAGTAAAGATGAAAGGCACGACCTATTATCTTCAGAGGAGTTATATAAAATAGGCACACCTGAAGCTTTTGCTTTTAGGGATGTTAGTAAATCTTTCGATTTCGAAAATCTTAATTTTAAATTAGGAGAATTTTTAGATAATATTGATGTAAAAAAGAAGATATATGAGGGAGAAAATTTTCCTTATATAGACTCAACTAATTTATCAGATGTTATATCTAAGGGAATTGATAAACAAAAAAACATTTTCTTTAATAACCAAAAATTGACCGATGGACAGATATTAGGTCTTAATCACTATTTAGAAGCAATTACAAATCAGAAAAATGGAGGTGTTTAAGATGGAGCGATATTAAGCCGTAACATCTTGGACTAAACAGAAACTAAAAACTAGATTTACTCCTACTATTGCTCCCAATAGACTATATCTATTGACCAATATTTAGGAGGAAAAAGAATTGGCAAAAGTAACAAAATATAAAAAAAATAATGGTCAAGTAGCATGGATGTTCAAAGGACATGTAGCCACTGATCCGCGAACTGGAGAAAAAGTAAATACCACACGTAGAGGCTTTAAAACTAGGCAAGATGCAAAAAAATCACTTGATGAACTAGCATACGAGATAAAGTACGGGGTCAAGAAGAAAGCTTCTGATATGACTTTCGAGGACTTGTATGAAGAATGGATAACCCATCAACGATCAAGTGTTAAACCTTCGACAGTAGCTATATCTGTTAGGTTTGCTAAAAATCAAATACTACCTGAGTTTGGTAAGTTGAAGTTAACGGATATTTCTGTCCCATACTGTCAGAAAGTCTTAAGCAAATGGCATGCAAAATATAAGATGTGGGATTCTATTCGAAAACAGACTGGACAAATTTTATCCTATGGCGTTTCTATGGAATATATTGATAGTAACCCTATGAGAAAAACAATGCGTCCTAAACATAAAGAGTATGAGGAAAAACGAAAGTTCTATACTAAGGATGAATTGAATACCTTGCTAAATGCATTCAAGGACTTTGGAAACACTAAGCAATATGCTTTCTTCAGATTACTAGCATATACTGGGATGAGAAAAAGCGAAGTTCTTGCATTACAGTGGAAAGATATTGATATGTTTAATAAGGAACTGCATGTTAACAAAACAGTTGCGATTGATGAACATAAGAATATCATAATTCAAACGCCTAAAACCAAAGCCTCAAGAAGAACGATTTCTCTTGATAAAGGGACTCTAGCAATCTTAAATGACTGGAAGTTGCAACAAAGAACTGAATATCTTAAACTAGGCTATAATACGAGCTCAGAAGAGCAATATGTTTTTACAACACTTAAAAACACGCTATACATTCCAAACACTGTGAATGATTGGTTAAGATATATTTTGAAAAAGTATAACTTACCTCGTATTACGCCTCATGGGTTCAGACATACCCATGCTAGTTTGCTATTAGAAGCTGGAGAATCTGTTAAGGTAGTTCAACAACGATTAGGGCATGAAAATAGTAAAGTGACGTTAGACATCTACGCACATATTACTAACAACGCACCTAAAAAAACGGGTCAAGAGTTTGCTGATATGATGGCTAATCAATAAAAAGCTGGTCAAAAGCTGGTCATTTCTAATATCCAGTAAAACAAAAAAACCAAGAACATTGATTTAACAACGCTCTTGGCTTATAAGGAAGGTTTAACCTACACTGCCTTCCATCTCATACGAAATCAATCGATTCAATTCAACAGCATATTCCATCGGTAATTCTTTAGTAAATGGTTCGACAAAGCCCATAACAATCATTTCAGTGGCTTCACTTTCTGATAAACCACGACTCATCAGATAATAAAGCTGCTCTTCTGAAATTTTTGAAACCTTCGCCTCATGCTCTAAAGCAACCTGTGAATTATGAATTTCATTAAAAGGAATTGTATCTGACTTAGAAATATCATCCATAATAATCGTATCACACTCAATATGTGAAGCTGATTTGATACTTGGTTTATTAAATGTTACCTGTCCACGGTAGTTTACCGCGCCACCATCTTTGGAGATTGACTTAGAAACGATTGAGCTTGAGGTGTGAGGGGCATTATGAATCATTTTAGCACCCGTGTCCTGCTCTTGACCTTTACCAGCAAAAGCGATTGATAGCATCGTACCACGTGCACCTGCACCATCTAAGTAAACTGCTGGATACTTCATTGTGGCTTTCGCCCCTAAATTCCCGTCAATCCATTCGACTGTTGCATCTTCTAATGCCTGAGCTCTTTTAGTCACTAAGTTATAAACATTATCTGACCAGTTTTGAATGGTTGTATAACGTGTATAGCCACCCTTTAAGGTGAAAATTTCAACAATTGCCGCATGCAAGCTATTAGATGAATAGGTCGGTGCTGTACAGCCTTCAACATAATGGACACTTGCACCTTCATCAACAATGATTAAGGTACGTTCAAACTGCCCAGTATTTTCAGCATTGATACGGAAATAGGTCTGCAACGGTGTATCAACCTTCACACCCTTTGGTACATAAATAAATGTGCCACCAGACCAAACAGCTGAATTTAATGCTGCCAGCTTATTGTCAGTTGGCGGTACTAATTTCGCAAAATATTGTTTAAATAAATCAGGATATTCCTTTAAAGCAGAGTCAGTATCCGTAAAGATAATACCTAGCTTTTCAAATTCGTCCTTCATATTGTGATAAACAACTTCTGATTCATATTGCGCTGAAGCGCCCGCTAGATACGCACGTTCTGCTTCTGGAATCCCGATTTTTTCAAAGGTATCTTTGATTTTATCTGGTACATCATCCCAGTCGCGTGCCGCCTTATCACTGGCTCTTTGGAAATATTTAATTTTATCAAAATCAATCTCAGATAAATCTGCCCCCCATGATGGCATTGGCATTTTATGAAACGCTTCTAACGATTTTAAACGAAACTCCAACATCCATTCTGGTTCTTCTTTTGCTTTAGAAATTTCACGGACGACTTCTTCAGTTAAACCTGTACCTGTACTATAAATCGGTTCAACATCATCGTGAAATCCAAATTGATATTCTTCTAATTCTGGTACACCCATCTGGAGCCTCCTTTTGTTATTTAATTTATTCTATCGATACTTACTCACTATCATACTACGATAAACCTATTTTAGAAACCGAAGTGCTTAATCATGATAGGCCAAACCGGATGCGCCGGTATTGTATTTACTCTCTAGTGCCTTCTTTAAGGCGTTCCGCGTCAGAAGAAACACCGGGATTGTGACAAAAGTCCTAACCCCTTTTTGAATTGTTCGTAATTTACGGGAGACAATACGACAACGACTAGGAAAATAGACAAATTTCCGAATATTTGCAAGCAAATGCCATCAATTTCCTAATTTTCTACATCGTTAAACGTCTTTTGTCCCACCTCCTTTGTTCCTCTTCCTTTTCCCATAAAAATTTACATTCCTATGGGGCCCAGTTGGAACGCAAGCTCTAATAATTAGTGACAGGTCAACCCCGATGTCCCGGTATTATCTTCACTCTCTAGTGCCTTCTTTAAGGCGTTCCAGCTTAGGGTTGCACATTTAATTCGCGCTGGAAACTTAGAAACACCAGAAAGAAAGGCTGCATCACCAAGTGCATCAGTATTTTCAACAGCCTGCCCCTGTACTAATTCTGAAAAGGCTTCTGAAAGCTCTGCCACCTCTTCAATTGTTTTACCTAATACCGCATCGGTCATCATTGAAGCAGACGCAGTAGAGATTGAACAACCTGAGCCATCAAAGGCGATATCCTTAATTCGTCCGTCAGCGACTTCAACACTCAAATGAATCACATCACCACAGGTTGGATTATTCAAAATTAAAGGTGTCGCACCTTCCAAAGTACCATGATGATGTGGATGTGCAGAATGATCTAAAATTACTGCGCGATATAAGCTATCTAATTTAGTTAGTGCCATCTTTAAAAAACTCCTTTGTTGCCAAAATTGCTTCAATTAATTTATCACAATCTGCCTTGGTATTATAAAAATAGAAGCTGGCACGTGCTGTTGCTGGAATGCCCAAATATTCAATCAAAGGCTGAGCACAATGATGTCCTGCTCGAACTGCAACGCCCTCCATATCTAATGCCGTTGCGACATCATGAGGGTGTATTTTATCTAAATTAAAAGCAATTACTGCAGTATGCTCAGAAGGATCTTTTGGTCCATAAATTTCAAGACCTTCAATTGCTTGTAATTTAGGCAGTACATAATCTACAAGCTCTTGTTCATACTGATGGATATTTTCAATGCCTAATTCTTCAAGATAATCAATCGCTGCACCAAGCGCAATCGCATCTGCGATATTAGGTGTCCCTGCTTCAAATTTCCATGGTAAATCTGTCCATGTAGATTCAAATTGGTGGACAAAATCAATCATTTCACCACCAAATTCAACAGGTGAGATTGCCTTTAATATTGATTCCTTACCATACAGAACGCCAATACCAGTAGGACCACACAATTTATGACCCGAAAATGCAAAGAAATCCGCATCTAAATCCTGAACATCTACTTTAGTATGTGGGGTTGACTGTGCACCGTCAACGACAATAATGCCACCCTTTTGATGCACATAAGCTGCCAATTCTTTAATCGGATTTGTAGTACCAAGGACATTTGACGACTGCGTAATCGCTAAAATTTTAGTATTCTCAGTGATTACTTCATAAGCCTGTTCTAAATCAAGCTTACCATCTTTCAAATAGACATATTTTAAAGTCGCACCTGTTTTTTTAGCGACCTGCTGCCAAGGTACAATATTTGAATGATGCTCCATGATTGAAATCACGATTTCATCGCCAGCCTTTAAGGTCGAGCCATAGCTCTGCGCGACCCAATTAAGACCAGTTGTTGTCCCACGGGTCAATAAAACCTCTTTGGTAGAGCTGGCATTAATAAAGCCTCTGACCTTTTCTCTAGCTGCCTCATAGGCATGAGTTGCTCGCTCGGCTAGCGTATGCACGCCACGATGCACATTCGCATTATCATTTTCATAATAATGAACTAAGGCATCGATTACCTGCTTTGGTTTTTGAGTCGTTGCTGCATTATCCAAATAAACAAGGGGTTCGTCATTGACCTCTTGAAATAAAATTGGAAAATCATCACGAATCTGATTCGTTATGGTCATAAACTACACCCTTTCATTTCATACTTTCAACCATAAGCTAAGCTCGTTATCTTTTACGTAGCTTACCTTCAATCACTTCAATGAATTCTTCTTGAACATCGCGTAATGGAATTGCCGTAATCACTGCACCTAAGAAACCACGAATTACAAGACGCTCAGCTTCCTGTTTGGCAATCCCACGACTCATTAGGTAGTATAAATCTTCTGGATCAACCTGACCAATAGAAGCTGCGTGACCAGCAGTGACTTCATTTTCATCGATTAATAAAATTGGATTTGCATCGCTTCTGGCCTTATCTGAAAGCATTAAAACTCGGCTTTCCTGTTGTGCATCAGCACCCTTAGCGCCACGAATAATATGACCGATTCCGTTAAATGTTAAGGTTCCCGCTTCTAAAATAACACCGTGCTGCAAAATATGTCCAACCGAATGTTGACCAAAATTCGTAACACGTGTGTCTACACCTTGCACTTGTTTGCCAGCAGAGATACCAACTGCCTTTAATTCAGCATGTGAGCCATCACCAACTAAATCCGAATCAAAGTCGGCAATCACATTGCCATCATTCATCACACCAATTGCCCAATCAATTGAGGCATCATTTAAGAGATGACCACGACGTGAGATAAAGGTTGTCAAGTTTTCACCGAGGCGATCAATTGCTGAAAACTTAACCTGTGCGCCACGTTTGGCAATTACTTCTACTACAATATTAGCAGAGGTTTGAGCAGTGCTTTCACCCACAGTTTGAAATCTTTCCAAATACCTAATTGATGCATTTTCATCAGCAACAATTAAAACATGTTTATTAAACGGTACTTTAGAATCACCATTTTGATAAAAAATTGCTTCAATCGGCTGTTTAATTTCAACATTTTTGGGGATATAAAGAAAAGTGCCGCTATTAAAGTAAGCTTGATGCCAAGCCGCCATCTTATCTTCACCCGCTTTTAATGCAGTCGTCATAAAGTACTCTTTGACCAAGGCTTCGTGCTCTATCATCGCTGTATGAATGTCAGTATAAATAACACCCTGATCAATCAAAGCCTGTGGTAGCTGCTCTAAGACTGTCTGTGTGCCCTCTTGAACAATTAAGGGATTATTGGATAATTGGTTAAAATCCGCAACATTACCTGTTGCTGCCTCTTCTTCATCAAAGTTAGTTTCAAATAGATGCCAACGATGGTAGCGTACACGCTCAATAACCGGCAAATCTAGTGAATCAATTGCTTCAAAGGCTTTTTGGCGCTTTTCTTGCATCCACGCCGGTTCACCCTTAATCGCAGAAAAGGCTTGAATATTTGTTAAGTTTGACATATTTTCGCCTACCCTTCTTCTACGTATTCAATTCCTAATTCTTTACTAATTTCAACATAGCCTTCAGCCTCTAAGCGCTTGGCAAGATCAGCACCACCTGTTTTAACAACCTTACCTTCCATCATAATATGCACCACATCAGGCGTAATATAGTTTAGTAATCTTTGGTAATGGGTAATAATTAATGCGCCAAAATTTTCACCACGCATCGCATTTACACCCTTAGAAACCACCTTCAAAGCATCAATATCCAATCCTGAGTCAATTTCATCTAAAATTGCAAATGATGGCTCAAGCATCAACAGCTGAAGAATTTCATTACGCTTCTTCTCACCGCCAGAAAAGCCTTCATTGAGATAGCGCTCAGCCATTTCCTCAGGCATATTTAAAATATCCATTTTTTCATCTAATTTTTTGATAAAATCTAATACAGAGATTTTGTCATCTTCGTCACGCTTGGCATTAATTGCAGCTCGAATAAAATCAGCATTAGTAATACCTGGAATTTCAGAAGGATATTGCATTGCTAAAAAGAGACCTGCACGTGCACGTTCATCAACTTCCCATTCCAAAATATTTTCACCATCAAGCAAAATTTCACCTTGAGTAACTTCATAATTAGGATTGCCCATAATCGCAGCCGATAAAGTTGATTTACCAGTTCCATTAGGTCCCATAATCGCATGAATCTCACCTGTCTTCATGGTAAGATTAACACCCTTCAAAATTTCTTTTTCTTCGATTCTTACATGTAAATCTTTAATTTCTAATACAGACATAGCTTCCTCCTACTTATTATCATGACTAATTCTATCATATCACTTAATGAAAACCATTATCAATCAAAGCGCCTTATTATAACAAAAATCTCGTTACTTTTTTTTGATAAATAATTTTTGATTACTGAACAAATTATTGGTAAATCTCATAGGCAAATAAAACTGCAAAAATGTTTAATTTTTTGAACTACGTTTTTAAAGCGCCCCTTGGTTGCTTGTAATGAATTGCCTCACAAAAATGAAAGATTTTGCGGTTTTGGCAAAGACACTAAGCAAAGTCGAAAGGGTTGCCTTTCAGCGTAGCGTGTGTTTTTGTCTCATCGTTTGATACATACATAGTATATGAATACGCAGTATTCTTCCGACGCAGTCGGAAATAAAACATGATACAAATTTTGTGAGATGAGGCGGAAGAACGCAGTGAACAAAGAATTAGAAGCCTTTTTAGCTAATCAAACATCACAACTCTAACAACTTTAATTCAAGCTATACCGATAAATAGATTATATATCTAACGTCTAATTCTATTGAACGAAGTTGCTTCCGACGATGCCGACTAATCTAGCTTCAACGGCTTGACAACATGCTCCCGAGTCAAAATTTGACGTGTCAAAGAATGACACTTTCAAATTTCGCCTACCGTTCGCAGTTGCCAGACCAAGCCGTTTCAGCTTTTTAAATAACCGCCTCAATTTGCAAGCAATTTTCGGGAGGTAAGTGTATGTTTGAGCCTTTGAACTACGTTTTTAAAGCGCCCCTTGGTTGCTTGTAAAAACAAGTTCAAATGCATACCTTTGCCACTAACCGCCTCAAATTGCAAGCAATTTTCGGGAGGTAAGTGGCAATGGCAAAAAGCTCAGTCACACTTTGCGACTGAGCTTAGGTATGATTAAACAAAAACAATTATTAACGGTCAGTGACCTTTAGAATGCCATTTAATTGTATGACGAGTTGGTCGATTCGTCTTAACAGTTCGACGAATACCATTTTTATCAATTTTTACTTCCACATTATAAATCTCATTTTTAGTTAAATCATAAAAACGACCTACAGAATCAATGACAGTTGATTTAGCCTTACCAGCAAATTCCTTAGCTCTATCTGGAATTTCACGTGCTGCATCAGGGGCATCCTTACTCAAGTCTCTAGTCACATCTTTAGCCTTCTCGACAACATCTGTCGCGAAGTCACGCGCCTTATCAAACACTTCATTTAATTTATTATTTGCCATGAGCTTCCTCCATCCAAGTAAATCAATATTTTATCTTCGCCAGCTTATCTGCTTCTATAATACGATAAAATTACCCATTTTTCAAAGAAACATCTCCATGAAAAATACTCAAAAATTGGTAATTACTATTATCGCTTTTGAACCATCGCATTCGCAATATTATATTTACGCTTTAAATACCATTTCACTGCCAATGCTGCAGCCCCAATGACAATCGCTGGAATGGCGGTTAAGTTTGGATTAATTGTTGCTGGAAGCAGTGCTGTAACGCTGAATAGTAACACCCAAACCAAAATTGCCAAAACCATAATACCGATTCCCTTAAGCCAGCCCTTACGATCCTTATTAGCCGCATCAGTGCGATAAAAATAATGATACATTAAATAAAAGACTAAGCCGCCTGCAGCTGCCATCACAAACAATGTCAAAACACCATAGCTCGCATTTTCGCCAGCCTTTGAAACCAAGCCTAAAATACCATTCATTAAAGCTAAAACACCAAGCAATAATAATGAATTGTCAAGCCACATCAGCCAAGGTGTTGTATTCTCAGCTTTATTTTCAGTTTGACCAATTGTACCCTCAAACTGCATTGTGTACTCGGTAACCGTTCCATATAATTTTCTAGCCGTTAAACCATTTTTCTGATTAGCAACAATTTCAGGTAGAAGCTCTTCAAGCACTATTTGAATTTCAGCTTCAGATTTACCAAGCTCCCTCAAGCGCTTCTTTAAATCAAAAATATAGGCGCTATTTTTATTTGTTAATTCTTTTGTTAAATGGTTAATATCAACTGCTGGCTTTTCAATAGCCGATGATTTTTTATCTGCCAATTTCTCACTCCTCAATTAATCAATAATTATCAATTATTAATTATTAAACATTAAATCTAAATTCCATAATATCGCCATCTGCTACGACATATTCCTTGCCTTCAAGTCTAACACGTCCGGCTTCCTTTGCAGCTTGCATACTACCGTATTTATTTAAATCTTCAAAAGCAACGGTTTCTGCCCGAATAAAGCCACGTTCAAAATCAGAATGAATAATACCTGCTGTTTCTGGCGCTTTCATACCACGCTTAAAGGTCCAAGCACGGACTTCTTTTTCACCTGCAGTAAAATAAGTCCCTAATCCTAATAAATGATAGGCGGCACGTGTCAATTGATCAACACCGCTTTCTTTAAGCCCCATTGCTTCTAAAAATTCTGACTTTTCATCATCCTCGAGTTCTGAAATTTCCTCCTCAGCTCGGGCAGAAATCACCACAACTTCAGCATTTTCCGTTTCAGCAAATGCTTTAATATCCTTAACATACTGAATATCATCAGGATTAGCAACCTCGTCTTCTGCCACATTGGCAACATATAAAACCGGCTTAATTGTCAATAAAAAGAATGCTTTAGCAATCTTTGCTTCATCGTCAGTTAATTCAACCGTTCTTGCTGAAAGACCTTCTTCAAGCGCTGCTTTCAGCTTAGTCATTACTTGAAATTCAGCAACAGCATCTTTATCTTTAGTTCTTGCAATTTTTTCAACTCGCGCATAACGCTTATTGATTGAATCTAAATCTGCCAAAATTAATTCCAGATTAATCACATCAATATCTTCTAAAGGATTAACATGACCCTCAACGTGTGTGATATTCTCATCGTCAAAAGCACGTACAACATGGACTATTGCGTCCACCTCACGAATATTAGCTAAAAATTTATTTCCTAGACCTTCACCTTTACTCGCACCCTTAACAATACCCGCAATATCCGTAAATTCAAAAGTAGTTGGCACTGTTTTTTTCGGCTGTACTAATTCTGTCAAGCGATTTAAACGCCAATCAGGCACTTCAACCATTCCAACATTTGGATCGATTGTTGCAAATGGATAATTTGCAGCCTCAGCACCCGCCTTTGTGATTGCATTAAATAAAGTTGATTTTCCGACATTTGGTAAGCCGACAATTCCAGCTGTTAAAGCCATATTTCCTCCCGAGATTAGTTATTTTCTGATGCTTTAACAAGCACCTTTTTAATTTTTTTGTTAAAGTCTTGGCGAGACATCATAACAATATGTCCACAATTTGAGCATTTAATTTTTATGTCCGCACCTAAGCGAATTACTTCCCAAGCATTCGCTTTTTTACCCGTTTGTTTGACAACACAGGCATGAGGTTTTTTCATTTCGACAATATCATTTAAATCGTACATAATCCCTCCAAAAATACTTGCTTGAGATACCAGTTCAGTGTGACCAGTACAACCTTTAATTTTACGTGCCATTAGCATTTAAGTCAATCATAGAATCATGAAACAATTAATAATTTCTTTAAAAATATTTTATTGCAGTATCCATTAATATACTTTTTACATTTTTTATAATGCGTTTTGCTTTAAAAAGAAATTATATTTGATATAATATAACTAATTGGTAAGAGCAATCTTACTAATTAATAATGTTAGGGTTACTCCCCTTTCCCTTTCATACTTTCATTTTACCCTTTTTAGCCACATGTCTTATTGACCTAGTATTTACAAAGCCCCCCTTCATAAAGCTTTGTATTTATATGGACGGCAATAGACTGTGGCATTTTTTGGTCTTTTAAAATAACAACAGTTTTAATTATAGGTTAAAAAAGCTGTCCTTGAATTAATCGCAGTCCTATAATAATAAATCGATCCGTGACTGGATTAAATTTCAAAAACAACCAACATTAAATAATCGCTAAAGCTTATTAAACTCAGCAGAGCAAGCATCAATAGTTATCAGATTTCCGCATGCTCAATTTCAAATTGTCGCTTTTTATATTCTTGCTGAACGATTGAAAAATCAGCACGTTCTTTATCCAAAACAAATTGTACATTTTTCTTTTTGATTGACCAATCAATCATATACCCCATATCCAAGTCCAAACCAATTTGAAATTCTAAAAAGCCAACAATCTCAGACCTGACATATTCAATATCTGCACGTTCAGTTTCAGTTTGAACCTTTTGCCAGCCAAAATAAATTTCATCATATTCTGACGGATTTAGATAATAAAAGGTATATTTCAAATTATCATATTTCATATCCAAGAAAAAAGTATTGGCTGGACTACTTTTACCATCATATAATGGCATTGACTTTGCCAATCCTAAAAAACGTCTTGCCTTATCTGTGATTACAATTGTTAAACCAGTTGTCATTTCATCGCCTCCTAGCATCAGTGTGTGCGGAAAACAAATAAAAGGATTGTAACCAAGACAAATAAGAGAATAACGATACTATCTGAAATATGCCATGCCAGCTTTCGATAGCGTGTTCGACCTTCGCCACCCTGATAGCCTCTAGCCTCCATTGCCGTTGCTAACTCATCCGCCCGCTTAAAGCTACTTACAAAAAGTGGTATTAATAAGGGAATCACTGCCTTTATTTTTTGAATAATACTACCCTCGCCAAAATCAACACCTCGCGAACGCTGAGCATTCATAATTTTTTCAGTTTCATCCATTAGGGTCGGTACAAATCTGAGCGAAATCGAAAGCATAAGACTGATTTCATGAACAGGTACCTTAACCTTTTTCAAGGGATTCATTAAGCTTTCAAAAGCATCTGATAGCTCTAGCGGTGCAGTTGTTAAGGTGAGCAGAGTTGAAAAGAATATAATTAAAATAAATCGCATGAAAATTAATGCAGAGTTTTCAAGCCCATATTGTGTGATTTGGATGAAGCCTAGCTTAAAGTAAACCTCTCCACCTACTGTAAAAACCAGCTGTAAGACCACAGTAAATAAAATCAAAACAAGCATTGGTCTCACACCACGAAGGAAAAAGGAAAAATTAATTTTTGAGCATAAAATTGCAACTAAAGTTAAGACTGTCAAAATGGCATAAGTAACGACATTATTCGCTAAAAAAATAATAATAATAAATAAAAAGGTTGCAATCAATTTAGCCCTAGGGTCCAATCTATGAATTAGCGAATCAACAGGAATATAGCGCCCTAAAATCAGCTTATCCATCATTTATAATTGCTCCTCTCAGCATTACAGTTAATTCATTTAAGCTTACTGGTAAATTTTCAAAAGTAAAGCCTTTCTCCTTCAGCTTCACGGCAAAATCAGTTACCTTAGGTACCCCCAGCTGTTTTTCTCTTAACCATTCAACCTCTTGGAAAACCTCTTCGGGTTTACCAGATTTTACTAGCTTCCCCTTTTCTAAAACATATAAATAATCTGCATAATCAGTCACATCATCCATTAAATGAGTCACTAAAACAACACTAATGCCAGTAGTTTGATGTAATTGATAAAACATTTCCATCATTTCCTTACGCCCCTGTGGATCTAATCCAGCTGTCGGCTCATCAAGCACCAAAACCTCTGGATTCATCGCTAAAACACCAGCAATCGCGACGCGACGCATTTGACCACCGGAAAGCTCAAAGGGAGAACGTTCATAAAGCTCTTCTGAAATCCCTACTAATGCCAGCTTTTCACGAGCAAACTTAAGTGCTGCTTCTTTAGATACTCCAAAATTTTGTGGTCCAAATGCAACATCTCGGATTACTGTTTCATCAAAAAGCTGAGCTTCTGGAAATTGAAAGACAATGCCCACCTTTTTTCTAACTGCTTTTAGCTTGCGATTATCGACATCAGGTGTAATTTCTAAATCCCCTACCGTCACCTTACCACTAGTTGGCTTAAGCAAACCATTAAGATGCTGCAGCAAAGTTGATTTACCAGAACCTGTATGACCAACAATGGCAACATAACTATTATCCGGTATCATTAAATCCAAGTCAAAGAGAGCACTACTTTCAAAGGGGGTATTAGGTTGATAAGTAAAATTTACTTTTTCGATTTTAATTGCCATAAAAACGCTACCATCTCTTCCTCGGTTAAATACTGTTTTGGTAATTCAATACCTACTTTTGCTAAGGAGGCTTTAATTTTCTCTGTTAAGGGTACATCTAAACCAAGCTCAATCAAATCCTGCCCCTTTGCAAATATTTCGGTCGGCGTTCCTGTCGTTAGAACCTTGCCTTGCTTCATAACAATAATTTTATCTGCTAGAGCAGCCTCATCAATATCATGTGTGATTGAAACAACGGTCAGATTTTTTTCTGCCTTAATTTGCTGAACAATCTTAATCACTTCTTGACGGCCTTTAGGATCTAGCATACTAGTTGCTTCATCTAATATGATAATATTTGGTGCTAGCGCTATCACTCCCGCAATTGCAACACGCTGCTTTTGACCACCAGATAACCTTGCTGGCTCTTTTGTTTTATAATCTGCCATTTGGACACGCTCAAGTGCCTGATTAACTCGGATTAGCATCTCATCACGAGGTATACCTTGGTTTTCCAAGCCAAAAGCAACATCGTCTTCGACAGTAGAGCCTACAAACTGATTGTCTGGATTTTGAAAAACCATGCCAATCCTTTTACGAAGCTCCCAAACATTATCTGGCGTCATGATGGTGCCATCAATCAAAACGTCCCCATTTTCAGCCTTAATCAAGCCATCCATAATTTTAGCAGTTGTTGACTTGCCAGAACCATTATGACCAATGATTGCCACCCACTCACCTGACTCAATTGTTAATGAAACGTCATCTAATGCATAATCGCTTGCTTCACTAGAATATTTAAAAGATATATTTTTTAGTTCAATCATCATAACCCCTAATATTGAATTGGGCACAGCATTCAAAACTACTATTGACATCTTTGATTTTTATTTTGACCCAATTATTTTTATCCTTGCCATTATACCACACTAAAATACATTAGTAGCTTGCTTTTATGATTTTCATTTATTTCTCAATTGAAGCCATATTAAACAAAAAATCATCTACTGATTTAAGCAGATGACTAAATTATTATTTTTAAAATAACTATCTTGCAAGACCACGTCCGGCAATTTTTGCTAAAAAATTACCAATAATTTGTGTGATAAAGACAATAACTAAAACGAGAACAAGCGATAAGAAGGTAACATCGCCGCGACCACGTTGATAGCCCTGCTGCAATGCCATTGCTCCGAGACCACCGCCACCAACGGCACCTGCCATGGCTGTCAAACCAATTAAATTAATAACAGTAAAGCTAGAGGCTCTGATAATCGAAACCAGACCTTCCTTTAAGTAAACACGTAAGATGATATCTGTATTGCTTGAGCCCATTGCTTTAGCTGCCTCTACAACTCCAGGATCAACCTCAAGTAAAGCATTTTGAATTTGTCTAGCAAAAAATGGCGTTGTACCAATAACAAGAGGTACGGTAACCGCTGCCGTTCCTATTGATGTACCAACTATTAAACGCGTAAATGGCATGATAACAGCCAGTAGAATAATAAAAGGAATTGAACGTCCAATATTAACAATTTTATCCAATATCCAGTAGATGTATCGATTGGGTGTTAAGCCATATTCATCGGTAATCAGCAAAATAATACCCAGCAATAAGCCGATAATGCCAGCAATAACCCCCGGAATCAAAGTCATTTGAATTGACTCAAGCGTCGCAGTCCAAAAATCTGAACCTAACAATACAGCATTTGGGAAGAATTTTTCAAACATTATTTTTCATTCCCTTCTTTAACAATTTTTATCTGTGCATCCATAGCATTTAAATAACGTTGGATTGCCTCAAAATCTTCAACATGATCAAGTGTCACTAAAAGACTTCCAATTGAGGTATTTTGAACAAATTCAATATTACCATACAAAATTCCAGCAACTACACCAAATTCTCGATAAAGATTGATAATAATTGGTTCTTCAGTTGTACGATCCCCGACAAATTTTAATTCGTAAATTGGTTTATCGGTATGCTTGACGATATTTTTTTCTGCCTGCTCAATATGAGTTGCCGTTCTAATAAAATCCACCGTCAACGGATTTTTAGGATTTTGAAAAATATCAACTACCTGACCTTTTTCAATAATTTTTCCTGATTCCATGACTGCCACCTGATTGCATATCTCCTTCACTACCTGCATTTCATGCGTAATGATAACGATTGTAATGCCTAGCTTTTCATTAATCGACTTTAGTAATTCAAGTACAGCAAGCGTTGTCTTGGGATCCAAGGCCGAGGTCGCTTCATCACAAAGTAATATCTTAGGATCATTGGCAAGTGCTCTAGCGATTGCTACTCTTTGCTTTTGACCACCAGATAACTGTGCAGGATAGTTGTCCTTTTTATCCAAAATACCAACTAAATCAAGCAAATCCTCAACTTTTTCCTTAACCGCCTGCTTTGATAAGCCACTGCCCTTTAAAGGAAATGCAACATTATCAAATATAGTTCGACTTGACATTAAATTAAAATGCTGAAAAATCATACCAATATTTTTTCGTGCAATTCTTAAGTCATGATCCTTCAGAGCTAATAAATCAGTGCCATCAACAACTACCGAGCCCTTTGTTGGTACTTGGAGTAGGTTAATGACCCTAACAAGTGTCGATTTACCAGCACCACTGTAACCAACAATGCCATAAATATCACCTTTTTCAATCGTCAAAGAGACATTATCCACTGCAGTTACTGTTTTATTTTTAGAAGTAAATTTTACATCAATATTATTTAAATTAATCAATAAATCCAACCACCTTTATTCATCATTATGTTTAGCCAATATAAGAGGCAGAGAACATTATCCCCTGCCTCGTCATTTATCATATCATAAGAAGATAAGCAAAACCTGCAAAATATTAAAAAACAGCCTTCAACATGATGATTTAAAACTAGCTCTCATTTTATTAATCTACTTATTCCCAAGCTGGGATATCACCAGTTGCTTTAATCAACTCAGCCACATGGTCTGTCTGATAAGCCTTAACAATTTTCTTGAAATCTTCATTATCCTTATCTTCCTTACGAACAGCAATTACATTTTTATACAATTCAGAAACTTTATCCAAATGATCTGTATCAATATAGATTGCCGATTCTTCAGGTGTTGTTTGCAACTGATCAATCACAAAATTAGTATTAATAGTCGCCGCAGTAACATCAGGTAAGACTGAAACAAGCTGATCCGCTTGTATTTCTTTAATTTCAATTTTTTTATTATATTTTTCAATATCTTTCACTGTTGGTGAATCAGGTGCATCCGCTTTTAACGTAATCACATCAATTGCCGCAAGTAGCTGCAAAGCACGGCCACCGTTTGTCACATCATTTGGAATCGCAATCGTATCACCATCTTTTAATTCGCTATAATCCTTAATCTTGTCTGAATAAAGACCAAATGGTGAGATAATTGTATAGGCAATATGAACTAGGTCTTGATTATTCTCTTTATTATAGTTATTTAGATAAGCAACGTGCTGGAAAGAATTTAAATCCAATGACCCGTCAGCAAGCGCTGGATTTTCCTCAGTATAGCCAGAAAAGAGCTTAACATCTAAGGTGATGCCCTCTTTTTTCACTTGATCAGCAACATATTCCCAAATTTCCCTTTGTGAATCACTTGCGACACCAACAACATATTTATGCGATTCAGTTGATGAGCCACTCTTACTTGAAGAACCACAGGCAGCAAGTGTTATCACTGCTAGAAAAGCAATCGCAAAGCTAATTAATTTTTTCATATAAATTTCTCCTTTTATAAAAACATATGGTAAGACATAAATAATCTTATTACAAAAAATAATAAATTTATAATACCATTTTCCTATCACTGATTAATAATTATTTATCACTCCATATTTAAACACTATAATGACTGAATACTTTGATAATTTTGCTTAATGGTTTCGATGCTTTTAATAAATTTTATATTTTCTTCAGCGGTTAATTCAAGCTCTTGTCGAACAAATTTTTCACCATCAAATAGACTAGGCCAGCCATAATAGCAATCTTTAGTTGAATCATAGCAGCTAACATTTAATACTTCATTATTTTTTTCTGTCATTGCTTGGATAATCCGAAAAGTCGTACTGGCAATCCCAAAGGCTGTATGCCGCTTGGCTTGATAAATCTGCCAACCAGCCGCTCGCCCCGCTGACTCTTCAGAATTTGAAACCTGATTCACCGCAACTTGACTATTGCCATGCTCACCAATCATCATAACATCACGACGCTTCGTTATATTGATTAAACGATCAGTATCAATTACTGTACCTGTCCCAATCACTTGTTCCTTAGGTAAACCCGTCAATTCTGCCAAGTAAAGTGCAATGACATCACAAGGATTAGTAATTGAAATTATTTTTCCAGAAAATCCTGATTCTTTCAATTTTGGCGCTACATCTTCTACAATTTTCGCCGTTACTTTTAGCTCAGCAAGACGATCGCTTTCAGCATTTTCAAATATCGTAATATCACCTGCTGAAAAAATAATAAAATCTGCTGATTCCAAGTCTTGATAGTGCGTCAAAATATTAATTTTATGCTTAATATTTAAAGCCGTATCCAATAATTCAATTGTTTCAGCAGCAACCTTTGCCTGATTATTGTCTATCAACACAAGCTCGTTAGCTATTTTTTTTAATAATAACGTATACGCAATTGTAGAACCAACATGGCCCAAACCAATAATTCCAATTCTCATCAAGTCTCACTCCTCTGCATATAATAAAGCACAAATTATTCTTGAATATTATAACATAAAAAAAGAATAGTCTCCGACTATCCCCACATTGTTAAGCTTAATAAAATGAAGAGTGTCCCGTGACTTAAAGTCACGGGAGCCCCAGAGCTAGACTAAGGATAATATAATTAACAATTAATAAATCCCACCATCATAACACTCAACATAGTTAGTGGTAATAGCTAACTAAAGGTTAACTAAATTCACCACTATTTATGATATTTAAAGATTAAACAAATTCAATGATTGCCATTGGTGCAGCATCACCACGACGTGGTTCAGTCTTTAAGATACGAGTGTATCCACCATTACGCTCTTTAAAGCGCTCAGCCAAATCACCAAATAGTTTTTGCAAAGCATACTCAATTTGAATATCTTCATCAACTTCTTTAATTGAAGCAACCTCATGGCGTACATATGCAGCAGCTTGACGGCGTGCATGTAAATCACCACGTTTTCCTAAAGTGATCATTTTTTCAACAGATTTGCGGATTTCTTTCGCACGCGCTTCTGTTGTCACGATAGTTTCGTTGATAATTAAGTCAGTCGTTAAATCGCGTAGCATTGCTTTACGTTGTGAACTTGTACGTCCTAATTTACGATAAGACACTTATTCTTCCTCCTTGAACTAATCTTCTGGACGGAGTCCTAAACCTAAATCATGCAGTTTAGCTTTCACTTCTTCAAGTGATTTACGTCCTAAGTTACGTACCTTAATCATTTCTGGTTCAGATTTAATAGTTAATTCTTGAACCGTATTGATACCTGCACGTTTTAAACAGTTATATGAACGAACGGATAAATCCATTTCTTCAATTGTCATTTCTAACACTTTTTCTTTTTGTGTTTCTTCCTTCTCAACCATGACCTCAGCCTTTTGACCAATATCAGTTAAGTTCACAAAAATACCCAAGTGTTCCGTTAAAATTTTAGCAGATAGACTTAATGCATCCTGTGGAATAATTGAACCATTAGTCCAAATTTCCATAGTCAATTTATCATAATTGTCCAATCTACCAACACGAGTTTGCTCAACTTGATAATTTACACGGCTTACTGGTGTATAATTTGAATCCACAGCAAGAAAGCCAATAGGTGTTCCATCACTCTTATTTTCTTCTGCTTGAACATAACCACGACCTGTATTCACAGTTAAGGTTGCTCTCAACGTTTTGCCGTCTGCAATCTCAAATAAATGATGCTCTTTATTTAAAATTTCAACATCGCTATCCGTTAAAATATCGCCAGCTGTCACAACTTGTGGTCCAGTAACGTCAATTTCGATTGTTCTTTCTTCGTCAGTAAACATTTTAACCGCAAGGCCTTTAATGTTTAGAAGAATTTGAGTAACATCTTCTCTGACACCATCAACTGTCCCAAATTCGTGTAACACACCATCAATTTGAACGTTAGTAACTGCAGCACCTGATAAAGAAGAAAGTAAAATACGACGCAATGAATTGCCTAAAGTTGTTCCATAACCTCTTTCAAGAGGCTCTACGACAAATTTGCCATAATTATTAGCTTCATCAATTTTTTCAATTCTTGGTTTTTCAAACTCAATCATTTATTCGTTACTCCTTTCAAAACGAGAAGTGCCAGCCATTCTACAATAAGCTACTATACACGACGACGTTTTGGAGGACGACAACCATTATGTGGGACTGGAGTGACGTCACGAATTGCTGTTACGTCAAGACCTGTTGCTTGCAAGGCACGAATAGCTGCTTCACGACCTGAACCTGGTCCTTTAACCGTAACATCAACTGATTTCAAGCCATGTTCCATCGCTGATTTCGCTGCTGTTTCAGAAGCCATTTGAGCTGCAAATGGTGTTGATTTTTTAGAACCCTTAAATCCTAAAGCACCTGCTGAAGACCATGCTAAAGCATTACCATGTACATCTGTAATCATCACGATTGTATTGTTGAATGTTGAATGAATGTGCGCAACACCTGATTCAATATTCTTTTTCACACGACGTTTACGAGTTGGTTTTTTTGCCACGTTTCACTACCTCCTTACTAATTAATTATTTTTTCTTACCTGCAACTGTCTTAGAAGGACCTTTGCGAGTACGTGCATTATTTTTTGTATTTTGTCCGCGAGTTGGTAAACCACGACGATGACGCATACCTCGATATGAACCAATTTCCATTAAACGCTTAATGTTTAAGTTCACTTCACGACGTAAATCGCCTTCAACTTTAAGTTTGTCTACTTCACGACGGATTGCATCTTCTTGATCATTTGTTAAATCTTTAACACGGATATCTTCTGCAACTCCAGCTTCAGCTAGAATTTTTTGAGCAGTCGTTTTTCCGATTCCATAAACATAAGTAAGTGAAATTACGATATGTTTATCACGAGGAATATCGACACCTGCAATACGAGCCATTTATTTGTTCACCTCCATTTTATCCTTGACGTTGTTTATGTTTAGGGTTTGCTGGGCAAATCACCATAACACGACCATTACGACGAATCACTTTACAATGTTCGCACATTGGTTTTACTGATGGTCTTACTTTCATTTTTATAATACCTCCACGTTAATTTGAAAGTACAATTATTTAAAGCGGTATGTAATCCGACCACGAGTCAAATCATACGGTGACATTTCAACTGTCACGCGATCTCCTGTTAAAATACGAATATAATTTTTACGAATTTTACCTGAGATTGTAGCTAAGATTTGATGACCGTTTTCAAGTTCCACTGTAAACATTGCATTCGGCATTGTATCAACGACTTTGCCTTCGATTTCAATCATATCTTCTTTTGCCATGCGAAGTGTAACCTCCTAAAATCTACAATACGCAGTATGTTTCAAGCCTACCATTCTCAAAGTCGAACTAGATTATTATAGCACTAAAGCCCTTATTTTACAAGAAAATTAGTTACCTAGCGCAGCTTGTACTTCTTTGAAAACTTGGTCTATTGCTTGGTTACCATTAATATCATAGACAAGATTTTGCTTACGATAATATTCTAAAATTGGTGCACTTTGTTTAATATTAATTTCCAACCGATTTTTAACTGTTTCAGGCTTATCATCCTCTCTTTGGAAGAAGTTATGCCCACCACAACGATCACAAGTCCCTTCAACCTTTGGCGGATTGAAAACTTTATGATAAGTGGCACCACAGTCTTTACAAATAAAACGGCCAGATAAACGTTCAACTAAAATCTCTGGATTAACATCGATATTAATTACATAATCAACTGTTTTATTTATTGATTCTAAGATTTCCGTCAGGCTATATGCTTGATCAATCGTTCTTGGAAAACCGTCTAAAAGGAATCCATTCGCTACATCACTTGCGCCTAAACGCTCCTTAACAATTCCGTTGGTTACTTCATCTGGAACTAATTCGCCTTTGTCAATAAAGCTTTTAGCCAATTGCCCCATTTCAGTACCTTGAGCCATTGCTTCTCGGAACATATCACCGGTTGAAATATGCGGTATTTGATATGTATCAATTATTTTTTCTGCTTGAGTACCCTTCCCTGCACCGGGAAGCCCCATAATCAAAATGTTCATTTTTGATTGCTCCTTATTTATTTCTCACTTGATTCAGCTATTTACAATTAAGCGAATAGACAGCTTAAATGGACTAATCGAAAAATTGTCTTAGTCCATCCAAACCACTTATTCCGAAATATCCATAAAACCGACATATTTTTTCTTCAGCATTAATCCCTCTAATTGTTTAGCTGCCTCAAGTGCAACTGAAATGACAATTAAAAGTGAAGTACCACCCAAACCAATTGATTTAGGCAAGCTCCAAATTGCTGCTGCAATAATCGGTAATAGTGCAACTAATCCGAGGAAAATTGAGCCTACCGTTGATAGACGCATCAAGAGATGTGATACGTACTCTTCGGTTCCCTTACCAGGACGAACTCTTGGAATATAGCTGCCTTGCTTTTGCAAGTTTTCAGCCATTTTTTCTGGATTAACTTGAACGAAAGCATAGAAAAAGGTAAAGGCAATAATCAATACTGCATAGAAAATACCACCAACAATTGTATTGTAGTTAAATATTTCAGACATTACTTTAAACCATGTTTCATTACCGCGCGATTCTTGGAAAAATTGTAAAATTGCTTGTGGTGTCGAAATAATTGAGCTTGCAAAGATAACAGGGATTACACCAGCTGCATTTACTTTTAATGGTAAATATGAGCTTGTTGGCGCACCTGATACACGTTTTGTATATTGAATTGGAATTTTTCTTTCTGCCTGCTGCACAAAAGTTGTTAAAGTCACGATGATAATAACCGCAATAATTAACACAATAATAAAAACGATTGAAATTGGAATTCTGCTTGAATCCACATTAATAAAGTGATCTTCAAAGATTTCCTTAATCGCTGAAGGCAAACCAGAAATAATCCCTGCAAAAATGATCATCGAAACACCATTACCAAAACCTTTTTCAGTAATTTGCTCACCCATCCAGGTTACAATCATACTTCCTGCTGTAAGGATAACCCCAATAGAGATGTATGACCAAACACTTGGATTTTGCACTAATCCCAAGCTAACATACTGATTAAAACCAGCAGTAATCCCAATTGATTGTACTAAGCCAAGAACTAATGTCAAATAGCGAGTGACCTGATTTAACTTCCGACGACCAACTTCACCTTGTTTACTCCACTCCACAAACTTAGGCACAATATCCATTTGAAGTAATTGAACAACAATTGACGCAGTAATGTAAGGTGAAACACCCATCGCAAAAACAGAAAAGTTTTGCATTGCACTACCAGAAACAATATTGAACATACTCATGAATGGTAAATCAGCCACCTGCTCTAATGATTTTGCATTCACGCCAGGTACGGTAATATGCGCACCTAAACGAAATACAAAAAGAATAAAGAATGTGAAATAGATCTTATTACGAATTTCTTTAACTTTAAACGCATTTTTCAATAGTTTAAACATTAAAGCACCTCGATTGAACCACCTTTAGAAGTAATTGCTTCTTCAGCAGTTTTTGAGAATTTTGAAGCCTTAACAGTTAATTTTTTAGTTAACTCTCCATTGCCTAAAATCTTAATTCCAGATTTAACATCCTTCACGATTTTAGCCTCTACCAAAGCTTCTGGTGTTACTTCCGCACCATCTTCAAAACGATTTAATGCATCTAAATTAACTAATGCATAATCCTTTGAATTAATATTTTTAAAGCCACGTTTTGGCATACGACGGAATAAAGGTGTTTGACCCCCTTCAAATCCTAAACGAACACCACCACCTGAACGAGATTTTTGACCCTTTTGTCCACGTCCTGATGTTTTACCATTACCTGAAGAAGTTCCACGTCCAACACGGTTACGGACTTTACGGCTACCTTCAGATGGTTTTAATTCATGCAGTTTCATAAAACTTGAGCACCTCCTTAGACTAAGTATAATAATTAAACTTCTTCAACGTCAACTAAATGTGAAATTGTGTTAATCATTCCACGAATTGCTGCGTTATCAGGTTTTACAACTGTTGATTGTAATTTTGTAAGTCCTAACGCTTTAGCAGTGTCACGTTGATTTTGTTTACGTCCAATTACAGAGCGCTTTAAAGTAATTTTTAATTCAGCCATTGTAATCCTCCTTAACCAACTAAATCTTCTACAGATTTTCCACGTAACTCAGCAACTTCGTTAGCACGTTTTAATTGTTTTAATCCCTCAACTGTTGCGCGAACAACGTTGATTGGTGTATTTGAACCTAATGATTTACTTGTTACATCAGCAACACCAGCAAGTTCAAGTACGGCACGAACTGGTCCACCAGCAGCAACACCAGAACCCTCTACAGCAGGCTTCATCAAGATACGTCCACCTGAAAATTGACCAATAACTTCATGAGGAAGTGTTGTGCCAACCATAGGAACTTCAATTAAGTTTTTCTTAGCATCTTCAATTGCTTTGCGGATAGCTTCTGGAACTTCTTGCGCTTTACCTGTACCAAAGCCAACGTGACCATTCTTGTCACCAACTACAACTAATGCGGCAAAACGTAAACGACGTCCACCCTTAACAACTTTGGTTACACGGTTGATTGAAACAACGCGTTCTTCTAATGATTTATCATCAATATTGAATACCATGTGTGGTTTTCCTCCTTCTAATTAAAATTCTAATCCATTTTCGCGTGCAGCTTCTGCTAAAGCAGCTACACGTCCATGATAAAGGTAACCACCACGGTCGAAGACTACTACTTTTACGTCTTTTGCTTTTGCACGTTCTGCTACTAATTTACCAACAGATTGAGCTTTTTCTGTTTTATTTCCACCTGAAATTTCTTTATCTAAGGTAGAGGCACTTGCTAGCGTCACACCCGCTACGTCATCAATAATTTGAGCGTAGATGTGTTGATTAGAACGGAAAACGTTCAAGCGTGGGCGCTGAGCTGTACCAGAGATACGGTTACGAACACGGTTATGACGTTTCTTACGTGTTTTATTTTTATCTGGTTTTGTAATCACAATTTTCACCTCTTATAATTTTTCACAATAAATTGTCAATGACACTTTCATTGTTCTACTCGGAATTTTTGAAAAGTATTCCAGAAACTTTCCCAGCAATAGTTCACAATTAATAATTAACAATTGATTATTAATGAAACTATTTACCAGTTTTACCTTCTTTACGACGTACAAATTCACCAACATAGCGAATCCCTTTACCTTTATAAGGCTCTGGCGGACGTAGTGAACGAATGTATGCTGCAACTTCACCAACAACTTCTTTGTTGGCACCCTTTACAGAAATTTGAGTAGCAGCAGGCACTTCGAATTCAATGCCTTCTGGTGCTTCAACTTCATCTGGATGAGATTTACCTAAGCTCAATACAATCTTTTTACCTTGTAGTTGTGCACGGTACCCAACCCCGATCATTTCAAGGTCTTTTTTAAAGCCTTCAGAAACACCAACTACCATATTATGGAAATTAGCACGAGTTGTTCCGTGGATTGTTTTCATTTCTTTACTATCATTAGGGCGAGTAAATGTTACTTCAGACCCTTCAACTTTAATTTCAATATTATTGTTAAAAGTACGTGTTAATTCGCCTTTAGGTCCCTTAACCGTTACTGTATTGTCTTTACGATCAACAGTTACACCTGCTGGCAAAACAACAACTTTATTACCAATACGACTCACTTTTGGCACCTCCTTTTATTTAAAAATTCTTACCAAACGTAAGCAATAACTTCGCCACCGACGTTACGCTCACGTGCTTCTTTATCAGTTAATAAACCTTCAGAAGTAGAGATAATTGAAATACCTAAACCATTTAAAACTTTAGGTACATCATTCGCTTTAACATAAGCACGTAATCCTGGTTTAGAAATACGCTTTAAGTTTGTGATAACACGTTCACCATCACGTCCGTATTTTAAGAATACACGGATGATACCTTGCTTATCATCTTCGATATACTCAACATCTTTGATGAAACCTTCTTTTTTCAAGATTTCAGCGATGTCACGCTTAATTTTAGATGCAGGCACTTCTAACACTTCGTGTTTGACTTGATTCGCATTACGAATACGTGTTAAAAAGTCTGAAATTGGATCTGTCATGACCATTGAAGTAGTAACCTCCTTTAAATTTTCGTTTAACATTTGAATCCAAGCTTACCTTAAATTCTATTATAACTGCTTACCAGCTTGCTTTTTTCACGCCCGGAATTTGACCTTTATAGGCTAGTTCACGGAAGCAAATACGGCAAAGTTTAAACTTGCGGTAAACTGAATGTGGACGTCCACAACGTTCACAACGTGTGTATGCTTGAGAAGAGAACTTCGCAGGACGTTGATTTTTAGCAATCATTGATTTTTTTGCCATTTAAGTTTTGCCTCCTATTTTACTTTTGGAATGGCATACCTAACCCTGCTAATAATTCACGAGATTCTTCATCTGAATTAGCAGTAGTTACGATAACGATATCCAAACCACGAACTTTATCAACCAAATCATAATCAATTTCTGGGAAAATTAATTGCTCTTTCACACCTAAAGTGTAGTTACCACGTCCATCAAATGCTTTTTTACTAACACCATGGAAGTCACGTACACGAGGTAATGAAACAGTTACTAATTTATCCAAGAATTCATACATACGTTCGCCACGTAATGTCACTTTAGCGCCGATTGGCATTCCTTCACGCAAACGGAAACCAGCGATTGATTTTTTAGCTTTGGTAATCAAAGGCTTTTGACCTGAGATTAAGCCCAACTCATTGACAGCCTTTTCTAAGTTTTTAGAGTTAGATACGGCATCCCCAACACCCATGTTAAGTACAATTTTTTCTACTTTAGGCACTTGCATTACTGAAGTATAGTTAAATTTTTCTACTAAGGCTGGAGTTACTTCATTTTTAAATTTTTCTTTTAAGCGATTAGCCAACTAATTTGCCTCCTTTCACAATTACTTATCTAGTGTTTCCCCAGATTTTTTATTAAAACGAACTTTTTTATCGTCTTCAAATTTATAGCCAACACGACCTGCAACACCATTTGCATCTAGCACTTGAACATTAGAAGCATTGATTGGTGCTTCCTTTTCAAGAATACCACCTTGAGGATTTGCAGCGTTTGGTTTTTGATGTTTTTTAACGATATTAACACCTTCGACAACAACTTTGTTTTGTTTAACCAAAACTTCTAAGACAACGCCTTCTTTGTTCTTGTCTTTACCGGCGATAACTTTAACTTTATCGTTTTTCTTTACAAACATTAATTTACTGACCTCCCTTAGAACAATTAATAATTAATAATTAATAATTAATAATTGTCAATTGTTAATTGACTTATAGTACTTCTGGTGCAAGTGAAACGATTTTCATGAAGTTACCTTCACGCAATTCACGAGCAACAGGTCCGAAAATACGTGTCCCACGAGGGCTCTTATCATCACGGATGATAACAGCTGCATTTTCATCAAATTTAATATATGAACCATCTGTACGACGCGCGCCAGATTTTGTACGAACGATTACGGCTTTAACCACGTCACCTTTTTTAACTGCACCACCAGGGATTGCTTGCTTCACTGTAGCAACAATAATATCTCCGATATTAGCAGTCTTACGACCTGAACCACCCAAAACTTTAATTGTTAAAATTTCACGTGCACCAGAGTTGTCAGCAACTTTCAAACGACTTTCTGCTTGGATCACTGATGTGACCTCCTTTCAACCTATCTTCTTTTCAACTATCTTAATTAATTAGATAATGACTGCTTTTTCGACTACTTCGAGTAAACGGAAGCGTTTTGTAGCAGATAATGGACGAGTTTCCATGATGCGCACGATGTCACCAGTTTTTGCTTCATTGTTTTCATCATGTGCTTTATATTTTTTAGAATAATTTAAACGTTTACCATAGATTGGGTGATTTTTCTTAGTTTCGACAACAACTGTAATTGTTTTGTCCATTTTATCAGAAACAACACGCCCTTGGTAAACTTTACGTTGGTTACGTTCAGTCATACTAAATGAATTCTCCTTCCATTACCTTATTTTGCTTCACGTAAAACAGTTTTGACACGAGCAATTGTTTTACGTACAGTTTGAATACGTGCAGTATTTTCTAATTGACCAGTAGCCAATTGGAATCGTAAGTTGAATAGTTCTTGTTTTAATTCAGCCTCTTTATTAACAAGCTCTTCAGTAGATAAACCACGAAGTTCTGTTACAGTATCTTTAGCCTTCATTCGATTCACCTGCTTCCTCACGTTTTACAAATTTTGTTTTAATCGGTAATTTGTGAGATGCAAGACGTAGGGCTTCACGAGCCACTTCTTCAGGAACGCCTGCAATTTCAAACATAATTTTACCGCGTTTAACTGGTGCTACCCAACCTTCAGGTGCCCCTTTACCAGAACCCATACGAACTCCGATAGCTTTTGCTGTATATGATTTATGAGGGAAGATTTTAATCCATACTTTCCCACCACGTTTCATGTAACGAGTCATAGCAACACGAGCTGCTTCGATTTGACGGTTTGTAATCCAATGTGAATCCACTGCTTGTAAACCGTATTCACCAAATGCAATCTCTTTACCACCTTTTGCTTCACCACGCATTTTCCCACGGAATTCGCGACGGTGTTTTACACGTTTAGGTACTAACATTGATTATTTCCCTCCTTTCTGAGAATTTTTTTTCGTTGGCAATACTTCACCACGATAAATCCAGATTTTAACTCCTAATTTTCCGTAAGTTGTATCTGCTTCTTCCCATGCGTAATCGATATCGGCACGCAATGTATGAAGCGGAACAGTTCCTTCAGAATAGCCTTCAGCACGAGCGATATCAGCACCATTCAAACGACCAGAAACCTGCGTTTTGATCCCTTTAGCGCCTGAACGCATTGTACGTTGGATTGCTTGTTTTTGTGCACGACGGAAAGCAACACGATTTTCTAATTGACGCGCAATGCCTTCACCAACTAAGTGTGCATCTAAATCAGGTTTTTTAATTTCCACAATATTGATGTGTACTTGCTTACCTGTTAATTGATTTAAGTTTTTACGTAATGATTCGACGTTTGAACCGCCTTTACCAATAACCATACCTGGTTTAGCTGTGTGAAGTGAAACATTAACTTTGTTTACTGCACGTTCAATTTCAATAGTAGAAATTGAAGCATCTGCTAAATTAGTTTGGATATATTTGCGGATTTTTAAGTCTTCGTGTAAGTAGTCTGCGTATTCTTTATCTGCGTACCATTTAGCTTCCCAGTCGCGGATAATGCCGACACGCATTCCAATTGGATGTACCTTTTGACCCACTACTATCCCTCCTTATTTTTCAGTAACAACAACTGTGATATGACTTGTACGTTTATTAATTGGTGAAGCTGAACCCTTTGCACGAGGACGGAAACGTTTTAAAGTTGGTCCTTCGTTAACAAATGCTTCTGTTACAACTAATTTTTCTTTTTCTAAGTCAAAGTTGTTTTCTGCATTGGCAATTGCTGAATTTAAAACTTTTTCAATAATTGCTGCAGATTTATTTGGTGTGAATTTTAAAATTGAAATTGCTTCTGCAACATTTTTACCACGGATTAAGTCCATCACGATACGCGCCTTACGAGGTGAAGTACGCACTGTTTTTGCAGTTGCTTTAGCTGATAAAATTTCTGCCATTTACTTTTCCTCCTTTTTAGCGTTTTGTTTTCTTATCGTCTGCTGCATGTCCACGGTAAGTACGTGTTGGTGCAAATTCACCAAGCTTGTGTCCTACCATATCTTCTTGAATATAGACAGGCACATGTTTACGACCATCATAAACTGCGATTGTATATCCGATAAAGCTTGGGAAAATCGTTGAACGACGTGACCAAGTTTTAATTACTTTTTTCTTTTCAAGATCCTTTTGAGCATCTACTTTTTTCATCAAATGCTCATCGACAAAAGGTCCCTTTTTAAGACTGCGTCCCATTATTTCCTCCTATGTATGATTGGTTAAATTGACAAAAAAGTCAGTTTAACGCTACGTGATTACCACAACGGCTTATCAGGCGAAGCTGATTACCGAGCTGGCGGGATATTTTTTAAAACATTTACACCTTATTTGACGGTTTAAAACGGCTTGACAATATGCTTTCGAGTTTGTGTTTTTTCAACAAGCCAACTAAGCAGCTGAAGCTGCAAGTTTCGTTTATTTCATAAAAACACAGCCTAGCGCTCACAAGTTGCCAGAGCGAGTCGTTTTGAAACCTTATTTAGCATTACGACGACGAACGATAAGCTTGTCAGAAGCAGCTTTCTTATTACGAGTTTTATAACCAATAGCTGGTTGACCCCAAGGTGAAACGGGTGCTTTACGACCAACTGGTGCTTTACCTTCACCACCACCGTGTGGGTGATCATTCGGGTTCATTACAGATCCACGAACTGTTGGGCGTTTGCCTAACCAACGTGAACGACCTGCTTTACCAATATTGATTAATTCATGTTGTTCATTACCAACTGTACCGATTGTTGCGCGGCAAGTTGCTAAAATCATACGAACTTCGCCAGAATTTAATCTTACTAAGACGTATTTACCCTCTTTACCAAGAACTTGCGCTGAAGTTCCAGCAGAACGGTTTAATTGTCCACCTTTACCAGGCTTTAACTCGATATTATGAACAGTTGTACCGACCGGGATGTTTTCTAATGGCAATGCATTACCAACTTTAATATCGGCATGCGCACCACTTTCAACAGTCATACCAACTTCTAATCCTTTAGGCGCTAAAATGTATGATTTTACACCATCTGAATAAATGATTAGAGCAATATTTGCTGAACGGTTTGGATCGTATTCAATTGTTGCAACTGATGCTACAACGTCATCTTTATTACGTTTGAAGTCAACTAAACGATATTGACGTTTATGTCCACCACCTTGGTGACGTACAGTAATGCGACCGTTATTATTACGACCCGCATTTTTCTTCAATGAAACTAATAATGATTTCTCAGGTGTATTAGTTGTGATTTCAGCGAAATCTGAAGAAGTCATGTTACGACGACCATTAGAGGTTGGTTTATACTTTCTGATTCCCAATGTTTTCCCTCCTAGGTTGATTATTCGTTTTCAAAAATTTCGATTGGCTTAGAGTCAGTTGTTAAGGTTACAATCGCTTTACGACGTTTGTTAGTGAAGCCACTATATTTACCAACGCGTTTTGCTTTTGGTTTAACATTCATAATGTTAACCTTTGAAACCTTAACGCCATCGAAGCTTGCTTCAACAGCTTGTTTTACCAAAGTTTTGTTAGCACGAACATCTACATCAAATGTGTATTTCTTTTCGTCCATTGCTAGCATTGAAGCTTCAGTAATAACTGGTTTTTTAATGATATCGTATAAACTCATTATGCAAGTACCTCCTCAATCTGAGCTACAGCATCTTTTGTAACTACTAATTTAGCAGCATTTGCGATTTCTAATACTGAAATTTCATTCGCAAAAGCAACCGAAACATTTGCAAGGTTACGAGCTGCACGAGCTGCAGTTTCGTTTCCTGATTCTAAAACAACTAAAGTTTTTTCTGAAACTTTCAAGCTATCCAATACATTTTTAAATTCTTTTGTTTTAGGTGCATCGAAAGCTAAAGCTTCAACTGCAACTACCGCTTCATCAGCAACCTTACTTGAAAGCACTGATTTCAAAGCTAATTGACGAACTTTTTGTGGAAGTTTGTATGCATATGAACGTGGTGTTGGTCCAAAGACTACGCCACCGCCACGCCATTGTGGTGAGCGAATAGAACCTTGACGTGCACGCCCTGTTCCTTTTTGTCTCCATGGTTTACGTCCACCGCCAGAAACTGCACTGCGATTTTTCACTGCGTGTGTGCCTTGACGTTTTGAAGCACGTTGTGCAAGAATTACATCAAAAACAACAGTTTCATTTGGCTCAATACCAAATACTGTGTCATTTAAGCTAATCTCACCAGCTTGCGTGCCATCTTGTTTAAATAATGCTACGTTTGCCATTCCTTAAAGTCCCCTCCTTCTGAATTATTTTGCAGCCTTAACTGCAGATTTAATTGTGATTAATGATTTTTTAGCACCAGGTACATTACCTTTAACTAAAATCACATTGCGTTCCGCATCAACCTTAGCAATTTCTAAGTTTTGAATAGTTACGCGGTTGCCACCCATGCGTCCTGCAAGGTGTTTATTTTTAAATACACGGTTCGGTGCAACTGGACCCATTGAACCAGGACGACGGTGATAACGAGAACCGTGAGACATTGGCCCACGAGATTGTCCATGACGTTTAATAACCCCTTGGAAACCTTTTCCTTTAGTCGTACCTGTAACATCAACTACATCTCCTGCTTCGAAGATATCTACTTTAATTTCTGTACCAACTTCTAAGCCTTCAATGTTTTTGAATTCACGTATGAAGCGCTTAGGAGCCGTGTTTGCTTTTGCAACATGACCTTTCGCTGGTTTGTTAGACAAAACTTCACGTTTATCTTGATAGCCAACTTGCACTGCTTCATAGCCATCATTTTCAACGGTTTTAACTTGTAAAACAACGTTTGGCGTTGCTTCAATTACAGTTACTGGAATTAATTCGCCAGATTCAGTAAAGATTTGAGTCATTCCAACTTTTTTCCCTAAGATTCCTTTGGTCATAAGTACACCTCTTTCCTATTATAATTTGATTTCAATGTTAACACCTGATGGTAAGTCTAGTTTCATCAATGCATCAACTGTTTTTTGTGTTGGCTCTAAAATATCAACCAAACGTTTGTGTGTGCGGATTTCAAATTGCTCACGAGAATCCTTATACTTGTGTGTCGCACGGATAACGGTATAAAGGCTACGATCTGTTGGAAGTGGAATTGGACCACTCACAGAAGCTCCTGTACGTTTTGCCGTTTCAACGATTTTTTCCGCTGCTTGATCTAAGATACGGTGTTCGTATGCTTTTAATCTAATGCGGATTTTTTTGTTTGCCATCTTTGTTCCTCCTGTCGTCTATTTTGTAAATAGGCATAGCTTAGCAAGAAAACCGTCACGCGAATGCGTGGCAATGCATTCGGGCGTGTCGCAACCTCTTGCCTCATCGCCGAACTACCAAAATGTTGATAATTCAATGTTGTACTCCTACATTGAAACAACACCTTTGATATCATAACAGTTTCTATGCTTCATTGCAAGAAAAAAATAGTAATTAAACGACTTTTTTCAGAGTTTAACTTTATTTTAGAATTTAATTTCATTTTTTACTTGGTTTTTAACCTAAATTTTCAGTTCTAAAATACGATCACCTACAGTTAATCCCTTATTTAACAGTATTTTATATAGCAACTATATCTAGCGTATCTTTTTGCTATCTCTATTGAATCAACCAACTCTAATCAAGATGGAATTATGATAAAATAGACTCAGTAAAAACTATAGATGAAAGGACGGTCAGAAATTATAAGAAATTTACCTAATTTATTAACCAGCCTCAGGATATTATTTGCCGCTTCTTTATTAGCAATAAGACCATTTTCAATTGAATTTTACCTTATTTACGCTCTATGCGGACTCAGCGACGTACTTGATGGACTAATCGCTAGAAGGTTTAATTACCTTTCAAGGTTTGGACAAATATTTGACAGTATCGCCGATTTATTCTTTATTGTTATCTCTCTAGTGCGAATCGTGCCTGTTATCAAACCGAGCCCACTAATTATTTATTGGATTTGTATAATCACGATGATCCGTTTACTTTCTATTATAATAGGCTTCATCAGATATCAGCAGCTCGCTTTTTTGCATACACTTTCAAATAAATTCACTGGTTTGATTGTATTCTTTTTTCCATTTTTGATAATTTATTTCAATATCAACACGATTGGAATAATAGTCTGTATCATTGCAACATTTTCAGCGCTGGAAGAATTAGTAATTAACTCATTTTCTAAAAAATTACAGCGAGATCTTAAATCGATTTTTCACATCAAATAAAAAAAGAGTTGGAACAAAAGTCCTGACCCCATCATATTGTTCGTAATTTGCTGGCTAAATTGCCTAAAAAGCATAAACGGCTCGTTCTGAAAGTTGAGTATCAGACTAAAAAATAATAAAGGCGCTCTTTGCCATGACGACTTACTCTCCTCAAATTTCAGAATGAAATTTGAGGCAGTTAGTCGGCAAGATATGCAATTGAGCTTACTTTTATAAGCGGACCAAGATGCGCTTTAAAAGTTTAGTTCAATTGTTGCCACGAATTGTTTTCAGCTTGTGCCGATACTTTCAAGCCGTTGAAGCTAAATTTCTCGCTCGGGCGAAGTACGCCCAAGTAAATAAACGTGAAATTAGCTTGTTTGATAGTCTTTCTCTCTCGAAGCTGCTCAAATAGACATATTATGCGGTCAGTTAGAAAACGTCTGACTGAATAAACAAAGGAGTTGTCTATTTTTCACAATTTTAATCAGAGAGCGTAAACAACTTGGTTTACGCTTTTTTGGGCGAGGTAATTTAGCACGTTTTTTTACGTCGCTAAACGCCTTTGGTCCCATCTCCTTTAATAGCTATTATTTTGAGCTTAAGATGCTACAATTGACAAAGCTGACAACCAATAATATAAATAATAAAATCGAATCAGTTGTCTGCCCAACGGTATACCAGTCATAAATAAACGACGCAACCAATGCGATACAAATCAATGAAATTGCACCAAATATTAAATTCCAGAGTCGATACAAGACCGCCCCTAGAACACTTACAACAACTGCAATAATTATCACATCACGTAAATTACTGGTACTAACCGAATCTAGCATAACATTTACTTTTTGACTCCAACCTCTGATTAAACCAGCAACAAATTGATTATTAGCAAGCATCCGCCACATCAAATAAAGCAGGACTGAGCAATTCGTAAAAAAAACAAATTTCATTTTGCCATTTGCCACACGTTCACCTCCCTTTTATAGTTCTATCATGATATCCTTCGCATTACCAATATAAGCCAAATGCTCGAAGGGCAATTCAACTTGTTGTTCATTAATCACAATAAATTGCGTATTCGGCTTAGCTGCATTAGCTAAACTAGCAAAAGGATAGACAACAAAGCTTGTACCTAAAACAACTACCGTCGTCGCATTTTGCATGAGCCTCATTGCAGAATCAACAACTCCTTGTTTTATCCCTTCCCCATATAATACAATATCAGGGCGCAGCTGACCATCGCATTTTTGATGAATAGCCGACTCTAGATAGACTTGATACGGAACCGTTGCACCACATTTTCGACAATAAACATTGTAAAGTGAACCATGGAAAGCAATAACCTTTTTTGCACCAGCCTGTTGATGCAACCCATCAATATTTTGCGTGATAATGGCACTGTTTTGGTGCCGCTCAATCAAGGCCAGCTTTTTATGAATCAAATTCGGCTTAGCATCCGGATAATACATCATTTTCATAAATCGATAAAACTTAGCCGGCTCATTTATCATCGCTTCGTGCGATAGTAAATATTCAGGTCGTTCCTTAAATTGACTATAAATACCATTTTTAGAACGATAATCAGGAATTCCTGAGAGCGTCGATACACCTGCCCCTGTCAAGAAAACAAGATTTTCTGCGGATTTTATTTCATTAACAATCCTTTCCTTATTATTCAAGATTATCATCAACCCCTCAATTTAATGTCATAGCGCAATCATTCACGTAGCGCTAAATTACGCTGCCTTGCCAATTCAGACTTGATTTTTGCTTCTGGGGCAAATTTTTCAGTCCAACCATCCGGCTTTAAAATTTTTCCCGTGACTTCATCATAATGCGCTTTACCATCATCCCAAAGCTTGCCCATATTAGCCTCATGAACATACTCAAAAATTTGGTGTGGATCAACACCCATCAAAACAAAGCTACCATAGGTAAAGTATAGCAAATCAATCAAAGCATCAGCCTCATCTGTTAAGACATCTTCAACAGTTGCCTGCTTTTGCTCAACCTTTCGCTTAGCTTTATCAATTGCTTGGTGTAATTTTTCAATCTGACTCTCAAACACTTCAGGCTGGTTGTCACTCGCTGCATATAAAAACTCAACCAATTCTTCAACCTTGAAATCTGCTCGATAGCCCGCTTGTTCTGCCGAAAAGGGCTTGGGAATTTCTTGGGAATTTTCATCAAACTTTAAATGGAATTCCTTCACCTTATTAAAATAAGGATCCTTACTATAGAAAACAGGGAGCAAATTAAATGAAATCAAATCATAATTTTTAAGCGCAATTGCAATACCATCCTTTTCGTTGGATTGCGTTACAAAATCAGCAATCGCTTTAACTTCGACTTCCGCATTTCCCATTGCCACACCAATGCCAGCCCCAGCAATCATTTCGATATCATTCAACGAATCGCCAAATACCATTGTTTCCTCAATCGAAAAACCAAAATACTTACCGGCATATTCGATTCCCTTCAGCTTTGAACCACCCTTTGGAATAATATCAACCGAATAGGAATTACTCCGCGTAAACGTACACTCTGGAAATTCCTTTTCAAACCTTGACTGCTCACCACGCGTTGCCACCATCGTCACCTGATAAATAGCCTCGCGTAGCACTGGATTATCCTGATAATCCTTCGTCTTTATACTGCGAACCACCTTTTGGAAGCCTGTTTTTAATCCCTTAGAAAAACTAGACGGCACATAGTTATGCAATAATCTTGCAATATTTGAACCACCAAAAGCAATCAAGCGGCTGCCAACCATTTCAGAAGCCGTGCCAAAGGTCATTTCACGTCGATTTGCCGAAGCAAATTCCGCTAGATGAAGAATTGGTTGTTTGCTGAACGGCTTCGCACTTATCACTCGATCACGACTAATTACATATTGTCCATTATAGGTTACCGCAACATCCAAGGTGAGATTTTCCATCAATTCCTGAACATAAATCGGTGAACGTCCTGTCGCCAAGCCAACCAAGATGCCTTGAGATTGCATTTCTCGAATTGCCTTTTTAGTGCTTTCAAGCACCTTAGAATTTTTATTCAGCAAAGTGCCATCAATATCAAAAAAAACCGCTTTAATCATTTTAGTTATATTCATTCCCCTCTAAATCAACAAAATCAGATACTCTTAATCAATAATCGCTTCGCCAGCCGACAGCCAAACCTGATGGCAACGTTCGATTTGCCAAGCTGTATTTCTGACCAACGATAAATCTGGCAAATTATTAATCGGAAAATATTGCGCAGCAACAGTTTCAGCATTCAATGTAAATTGACCACCTTTAGCAGCACAAGCAAAAAACATTTTATAATATTGCTGACCCTGCAGTTGATGACTATTGCTGTCAAAGATAGCTAGCAAGCGCAATACCTCTCCTTCTAAACCAGACTCTTCTTTTAACTCCTTTAAAACATTTTCCTTCGGACTTGTCCCAACCTCAGCATAGCCACCTGGCAACGACCATTTGCCATCAATCGCCGACTGAACTAATAAAATACGATTTTCTCTGACCACAACTGCTCGAACATCAATCAGCGGCGTTGGATACCAAGCGGTCGGTCTTAAAAAATTATCTACTTCTCCAAGCGATAAGCCACTCTGTTCAACCAATAATTCAGCCAAAAGCTGTTTAAATTCATGGTAACGAGCTTGATCAAAGGAATCATGACCGTAAATCAAGCCCGCATTTACAATGGCGTTCATTCGTTGAAGCATTTTTGCAACCTCTTGCTGTTCCATATTCTAATACCTCTTTCAATCCGATAACCATTATTGTAAGCTGCCAATCTTTGAAAAACTAATACTATCTCCTAATTCACCATTATAAACCACTATTCTTATTTTAAGATTAATATTTATTTTAAAATTTATACTTTATTCTATTTTTTATTACAATTTTTTTAGAAAAGGAGAAAACGACAAAATTCAGAGCGCTAAGGTCTACCACATACTTATCAAGCCTCACCAGCGACAACTCTACGCTAGCTCTTAACAAAAAAATTACACTTAAATAGCATTAAATTGATTTCCTCACCATTTCAAGTTTTATTATAAAGCTTAAAATAAAAAACTTATATTTATTCAAAAAAAAATAAAATTAATACAACTATTAAGCATTTCTTCTGATAAAATAATAAGAATATCTTTATTTGTGAGTTAGGAGCTAAAAAATGGAAAATGCAAAAAATCAGAAATCAGAAATCAAGGCAGCGTTTTTAGCCGCATTTCCAGATACCATCCCTATTTTAACTGGATTCCTCGGTTTGGGAATGGCATTCGGAATACTGATGCAAACCAAGGGGTACGGGCCTATTTGGTCAGTCTTAATGAGTGCAATCGCCTTTTGCGGTAGCATGCAATTCGTAGCAATTACCCTATTAACAACTACCTTTAATCCAATTCAAGCTTTTCTCTTAAGCCTCATGGTCAATGCACGCCATCTATTTTATGGTATTTCAATGCTAAATAAATATAAAGGTATTGGAAAAATGCGATTTTTTTTGATTTTTACACTCTGTGATGAAACCTTTTCTTTAGTTTCAAGCTTAGAGCCACCAAAACAGGTAAATCGAAAATATTATTACTTTGCCATTTCCTTTTTGGACTATCTATACTGGATAATCGGTAGCTTACTTGGCGGTATTTTCGGCGGATTAATCTCATTTAATACTGACGGGCTTGATTTTATCTTAACTGCATTGTTCGTAGTCCTATTTTTAGAACAATGGAAAACCAGAAATAATCGAATCCCAGCCATAATCGGACTTATGGCAACAATTATCAGCAGATTGATTTTTGGCGCCTCTAATCTAGTAATTCCAGCAATGATTATCATTATATTAGCTTTAATTGGAGGTAGAAAACGGCATGTACTTAACTAATCTTCAAACAATCGGTATTATTTTAGCAATTGCAGCAGGTACAATGATTACTAGGTTTCTGCCATTTATACTTTTTCCAGAAAATAAAGAAACCCCTAAAATCGTTACCTATCTTGGTATTGTACTGCCTCCAGCAATGATGGGTTTATTAGTAATTTATTGTCTTAGAAACACTAATCTCTTCTCAAATGCGCATGGATTGCCTGAAATATTAGCAATTCTTGTCATTATTTTACTCCATCACTACAAAAATAATGTACTGTTAAGTATCGCTGGCGGAACTTTAACTTATATGTTTTTAATTCAAATGATTTTTAATTAAATATTTGCAAAAATTCTAATATTGATTTCAAATTATTTGCTAGAATAGATATTAGATTTATAAACGAGGGAGGTTCTAATGAGTAGCAAGAAAAAAATCGGAATCCAAATATGCATTGCTTTTTTCAGCATCCTATTACTTTCACTGATGCTTAAAGACCTATATCCTTTAATCAAAACAATGATTATCAACAAAAACGATGAAGCCTTAACCATTGATTATATTCAAAAATACGGCTCGCGCGGCGTACCAATTCTATTTAGTCTGGAATTTTTACAAGTGATTTTGCCATTTATTCCTACCGCTTTGGTCGAAATATTGATTGGACTCTGCTATGGGCCTTTTTGGGGTAGCTTGATTTGTATCAGCGGGCTTGCAGTAGGCAACGGTTTAGTTTTTTTTCTGATTCGGCATTATCAACAATATTTGCCTTCATTTTTCCATCAAAATAATTCAAAAAAAGCTAAAAAGCACCGTTTGTTCAATAAGGATTTTATCACTCAAAGCAAACATCCTGAATTACTATTAATGATCCTTTATTCAATACCAATATTCCCTAATTCATTACTTGCATTTTTATTTGAAAAAACTGAGCTTTCTGTAATCAAATATGTACTTTCTGTAGTAATCGGCAGCATTCCTTCTGTTGTTTTGTATACCGTACTTGGTCGCCATTTATCACGCGATAGCTATCCAATCGCTATCATAATTGCCGTGATAATTTTAATTGTAATCATCGCTTTATATCTTAAAAAAGATAAAATCATAAGCTCAATCGAAAAAATCGCCAGTTAACAAAAAAAATACCTTAAATTAAGCAAACAGCAGTCCTCTTAAATCAATTGAACTGATAATTATTTCGGTTCTTTTTTTATTGTTCTAAAATGAAATCACACTTATATTTGCGATTAATCCAATCTTTCTGAGAAACAATACCGTTTTCGCATGAAGACTACAAATAACTCGCGAATTTGGTATTGTTTTCGGAAAACAATACCATTTCCGCAACAAAACCACAACATAAAAGGCAGCACATTCTGTGCTGCCAGCCATCTATATTAAGCTTTTTAATTAAATCAATTCAATTTAGCATCGAGCCTCTGAGGCACGTATCTTACAATCAAGGTATTTTGCTAGTTAATTTTTTGTCTCAAATTGAAATTTAGTCCAGGGCTTCAAGAATTCTAATAGTGCCAGCTCTGATTTCGGAATACGGCCAACTAAATTTTTGCGATCATCCGAATGAGGCTCTAAAATAATTTGTAATTCATTCTTATATTTTCCAAAGCCATCATTGCCGACCACTACATCACCACGCTCAAACAATGCTTCATTGTCATGAGCCGGATTAGCAATTTCACTATATTTCACCCTAACCTGTGTTGAGCGAGCCATTGCCGCCGTTATATCTCCACGCCTGAAATGCTGCTTATCTTCCACGATTTTTCTTTCAATATCACTAGCTTGATCAACATAGTTAATTGATAAACTCAACTTATAACGATCTATGCTGGCAAGCTTTGCCAATTCTTCATCAGATGCATAGGCATTACCAATAATTACATCATCAATTAGATCCGTTGCAAAAAGATGCTTTGCCTGTAGCTCTATTGGTTGATCCCGATGAATTTCTAAGGTAGGCAAACCGTCATTAATATCCCATGGACCAAAATCACCTGATTGGCTCGTTACAAAGGCAGCGGTTTTAATCCCTTGACGTTTGAAGCGCCTACTACATTCGATAAAAAAGTCATAAGGTAATGCTGTTCCACGTTGGGGATAAAAATTGTGGCAGCCATATAAAAAGGGGGTATTCGCTTCATATGAAAGAATATGTTCTAAATAAGCCACATTATTACTCATATTTAATTCAATCGCCAAGCCGTAGGGATTATAAGTCAGCATCGCTTCTTTAGCACCATCAAAGCCCTCATCTAAGCGGATACCATCAGCACCAAGCTCTGCAAAAAAGCTGAGATCATCATAAGAAATACCAAGCTCCTTAAAAATACTTGGTGCAATGTCAAGGACTGTCTCAAAGCCTAGCTTCTTAGCAAATTGGATAATCCCTTTAAATTTTTCAGCAACCCTTGCCTTACCATCCTTTACTTCCAGCATACTCATAAAAATACGTGAAAACCCTAAATTTGCAGCTTTTTGAATATATGCCTTATCCTTTTCAATATCACTATGATCGGGATAGACCGAAATGCCTATTCTTCGTTTCATTGATTAAACCTCTTTCTATAATCAAATATTATTATTAATTATTTAAAACCATTATCTTCAGCCACCTTTTTGAACCATTGGCCAGATTTTTTGACTGTTTTCACCTGAGTATGAATATTATTTGAAATGAAACCGTAACGATTTTTATAAGCATTTAGCCACGACCAGCAATCAATAGGCGTCCACATATGATAACCAAAGCAATTTGAACCCGCTTCAATCCCCTTATGTAACCATTCTAAATGCTCTTTAACAAAACCAATCCGATAATCGTCCTCAATCACGCCGTCATCGTTAATAAAACGTTCTTCGTCTGAAACCCCCATCCCGTTTTCCGAAACGTACCAGGGAATATTTTTATAATTATCCTTGATATTAATCGCAATATCATACATCGCCTCTGGATATATTTCCCAACCACGATCCAAATTAACCCGACGTCCCGGCATATCAAAAGAATCGTAATAACGATCTGGCATCCAAGAGCCTACTGAATTCGGCGCTACGTCCGGCGCCTTCACCCTGTTTGGATGATAAAAATTAACACCTAAAAAATCAATTGTATTTTCTGCAATAATCGTCGCATCCTCAGCTTCAGTCTGCCAAATCACACCATCAGCCGTTAATAAGCTTTCTAGTTCTTCAGGAAAACGCCCCCATATCGCAGGCTCAAGAAACATTTTATTATTCCATAATTCTGCAATCCTAGCCGACTCAAGATCCGCTCGGGCGTCAGAGGCCGCATATGTCGGTGTTAAATTTAAAACGATGCCAATTTGATTGCCTTGCTCATTCATACCCATCGCTCTAAACGCTCGGATAACCTTTGCTGACGCTAAATTTAAATGATAAGCAACCTGAACTGCTTTTTTACCATCGACAAGATTTGGATAATGAAATTGGAATAGATATTCACCCTCCACAACAACCATTGGTTCATTATGTGTCGTCCAAAATTTCACTCGATCACCAAATAATTCAAAGCATCTTCGAGCGAAGCCAACAAATAATTCAACGACCTGACGAGACTCCCACCCACCATATTTGTGATAAAGTTCAACAGGTAAATCGAAATGATGAAGATTAATCACTGGCTCCATCCCCTGTTCGATAATGGCGTCAATCATTCGATTATAAAAATCGACTGCCTTAGGATCCACTGTATTTGTTTCCAAGTCATCAATCAAACGGCTCCATTGAATACTCGTTCTAAGACTGTTCATACCAACTTGCTTCATTAATTTTAAGTCCTGCTGATAGTCATTGTAAAAGTTTGAGGCTGTGTCTGGACCAATCTGATTATAAAATTTTTCTGGCTCGATTTCATAATGATAATCAAAGACATTCGCATGCTTTTTATGAAAACGACCTTCACTTTGTGGGCCAGAAGTCGCTGCGCCCCACCAAAAATTTTTTGGAAATTCTTTCATTTCACCCTCCGTATTAATTATAAAAATGGGATTTTTGGGAGCACCTAAAAATCGGTCCTTAATCACCAAAAATCCCACTAACTTTTAAGCTATTTGATTTTTCTTAGCTTCTTGAATATTTGCCATAATAACAAATGGAATATAAATAATAGTTGCAACAACAAGATTGACAGCCGCTAAGATACCACCAGCGATACTTTGAGTTGCTAAGAAGCCGCCAATAATCGGTGGCGTAACCCAAGGTGGCATCACTGTTGCCGCTGGCACAAGACCAGTTTTGGTTGCAAAATAAGCAATCGTTACACAAACCATCGGTGTAATAATAAACGGAATAAACATGATTGGATTTAAAACCATTGGCAAACCGAATAATAATGGCTCATTGATGTTGAAGATTCCGGGTGCTGTGGATAAATTCGTAACGACCATAAATGGTTTATTTTTACGACCAACTAAGTAAATTGCAATAATAAGCGCAATGGTTACACCTGTACCACCCATATTTACAAATGAGTCAAAGAATGGTTTATTAACAATGTATGGCGCTGCTTTCCCTGCACTAACCGCAGCTGAATTGGCTTCAATCGCCGGTGCATTGATTGTTTGCATAAAAGGATCAATCAGATTAGCACCATGAATACCAAAGAACCATAAGAACGGTGTGATAAACGCTAAGAGTAACGCTGAGCCATATGAATTTGCCAAGCCCATAAACGGTTCTTGAACTAATTTATAAAATGAAGCAAACATATCAGTAATACCAAATCCAGCAAGAATTGCGTTAAATAAACCAAAAACAGAAATAACAATCATTGCAGGCAATAATGAAGCAAACGCTCTAGCAACTGCTGGCGGTACACCATCAGGCATATTGATGACTAGTTTTTCATTACCAAGTAAGCGTGGGAAAATTTCACCAACAATAATACCAATAATTAATGCAATAAATAATCCCGATGAATTCATTCCGCTTGTTGCCGCACCTAAGGTGAAGAAGCTCGCAACAGAAACAATACCCGTTGCAACTGCGTCTTTTTTATAGTGATGCGCTAAATTATAGGCCACAAGGAAAACAATAAAGACTGAGAGTACGCCAAATGTCCCACTCCAAACTGCGACACCAAAGCCCTTCCAAGATTCACCACCAAAAATACCATTCATAAATTTACCAAAGGCTGGCAAAGATAGCGATAAGTTATTAAGCATAACCGCAAGCGCGCCTAAAATCATTAATGGCATGGTTACCATGAATGAATCACGAATTGCAACTAAATGACGCTGGGCTCCAATTTTTGAAGCGATTGGAATAAATCTTTTTTCCATAAAATCAATAAACTTATTCATATTTCCTCCTTTTAAAACTTTTTATATTTTTAAAATAGCTATTCATCATAAATAGCCACCCGAATCACAAATTAAAAGTAATCATAAAACGAGACTTTACCCTTCAAAAAATGGTTGTCCAATTCACGATTATTACTCGCTTTAAACTTTTCTAATAGCAGACCAGCTTCGACCGTTAAATCACCAAGAATCAAAGCAGACCATGATTGAATCGGTCCTGCCAAATCAGATTGACAAGCCGTAGCATCAACCTTAACCACATCCATTCCGTCGCCCTTAACTAGCCACTTACCTTGGTTCCACGGACAATAACAGTCCTCTGTCACCTCAAAAATAAATTCTTCATTGCTGTCGAAGGGATATATTTTTAATAGCTCTGGAAAATTAATGATTCTAGTCATCATATACGGTTTAATACTTATCGTTAAGCCCTGATGCTCTGGTGCAAGTATTTCAAGCCGCTCATGGCATGGCGCAGAATATTTAAATGCTTGAAATGACGAGGCATGTGATTTAACAAAGGTCAATAGCTTTCTCAGTGCAAAGCCTGTGGTATAAACAAGCTCATCGATTAAAAATTCATTTGCAATCATTCGATAAATAAGATAACCAACTGGCTGCTTATACCTATCGTAAGCAATGGCAAAATAGCGATCAGAGTAGTAACAATCCAGTCGATGCCACCACCATTCTTCACGTATTACCGTATTACATTCCTGTTTAGAATTAATAATCTGCTGATATAGTTCTTGAACGATTAATCTCATTTTTTCATCTTGCCACCTGCCACGAATCACTTCCCCTGTGCGCTCAGTTGGAAATTGCTCTAAGAAATTAGCCGTCATTTGGTAATTTTTAGTAAAAATTGCATTTTCATAACCAAATTTCCGATAAAAACGTTCAGAAAATGGCGCAAGATTAGAAATTAAATAGTTGCGCTCATATAAATCCAATAGCAGCTCTTGCATCAATTGCGAAATACTACCATCACCACGCGCCTCTGGAAAACTCGATACATAGCCAATACCAGCCATTTTTATGTTTTTTTGGTGAAACGCAACTTGAAAATCATTCGCCATTACCAAACTTGTAATTCGTTGATGCTCATTAACTGTCCCAAAACAAGTTGCATGATGATACCTAGATAGAAAAGTGGGTTCATCGATAACTCTCGTTTTTTTGTTGAATGCATACTGAATCAATTGTCCAATCATTTCGAGATTCGATTGATTATTTGCCAATTTCAAAGCTCTATCAACTCCCCAACATTACTATTCAGCAATCCGCTTATAAATATCAATCACTTCTTTTGCTAAGTCATTAAAAGTAATACTCGTCATCAAATGATCCTGACTATGAATTGTAAGCAAGGTGATTTCCATGGAATTACCACGCGCTTCTTCTTGTAATAATTCTGTCTGAGAATGGTGTGCTTCAACCAAAGCTTGATTTGCTGCCTTCAACTTCTCATCCGCTAACTCAAAATTACCAGCCTTAGCTGCCTGAATCGCTTCCATTGCATCACTTTTTGCATTACCTGCATTAACAATTAGACCCATAACAGCCTGTAGTTGTTCTTCGCCCATTTTTTCACCTCCTATTAATACTAAACAGCCTTAACCAATTAATTCTAACGCTGTCTTCAAAACATTTTCACCGTTCATCATGCCGTAATCAGACATATTAATTACTGCAACAGGAATATTTTTTGAAGCAACCTTTTCCTTAAACTGATTTTCCATAAATCTTACCTGTGGTCCAAGTAAAAGCACGTCCACCGGATGCTCAGCATCCTCTAGCTTGATATCCGCTTCAGAAGCTGAAACCGCAAAAATATTGGCCTCAATACCCTTCTCAATTGCCGCTTTCTCCATCTTGGTAACCAACAAGCTTGTACTCATTCCTGCTGAACAAACTAACATAATATTATTACTCATATTTATCACCTCTCCAATTTATACTTAGCAAAACGCATGCCAACTTTAAAAAACGTTAAAGATAGCTAACTGATAGCATTTTCTGAAAGCAAAAGCTGTTTTTTAGTGTGCGTTTCAATCGCACACTATACTTTCTAATTAACAATTCAAAAATAGGTTTAAATACAGCCTCCTCTTTTAATTATTTGCGTTAGATGTTCTGACATATTTTTGTAATTTATTGCTTTTTTTATCAAAATCACTAACGATAAACATTAGTATAGACCAATAAATCGATTTTAGCAACTTTTTTTTATTTTTCATGTAACTTTTTATAACATACAGACTTGCAAAAATAAGCTTTTAATAAAATATTCGCTTAAAACAGCCCAACCACAACCTAAAGTCGACTGCATACAAGCAAAACAAAAAGGGATGCGACACAAGTCCCATCCCCTCTTGATTCAATATTCGTGATTCGCAGACGATAATTTAGCAGCAACGCAGGAAAATAAATAAATTTCCGAAAATTCTCGTGGGTTCTCGAAAATATTTTTAAATCGTAGCCCGCCAAGCATGATAGACCTAGGCACCAGCTCACAGTGTCACAAAAAGGACTAAACGCTTTTTGCAGATTTTTCTTAAACTCGCTTTTTCAGCAAGCCTAGCGACGATTAACCGCATTTTCGACAACCATTTGTGTAATATAGGCAATCTCATCCTCAGAAATCATAATTTCATATTTCTTTTCAATTGACATTAAATTCACCCGAACAGTATCCATCTCGTAACGCTTAGAAGTGCCATAAGCACTCAGATCCTTGAAGCTTCGACCTGGATTGCCAGCAATTAAACCATCAACTAGGAAAGCCAAGTGAAGTAAAATACCTAAATTAACATCTGGATCAACCACTAATTGTAGTTGTTTTTCAATTGCAGATAGGTTCAAAAGGAGCTCCTTAAGTAAATCACCCACTGAATCCACTGAACTTAAAACACCATTAAGTCGTTCTACCATTTGCTCTAAAGGCAGCTCATCTTCAACAATTCGTTTAAATACCTCTAATTCCTTATCTAGAAAAATATCAAAAGCCGAAAAGAAAGGAATATTTTGGTAATCAATCGGTACAGTACCAGCAATCGCCATAATCTGATAGTTTGCACGCAATTCATCAATATGACGTTTAAACGTCTCCTTTTCCAAAAATTGCAATTGGATAATCTTTACCTTACTTTGATCAATCACCGGAGCTACACGATCAAACAATTTTTGAGCCACGCCCTCGCCCGTAAAGCAAGTAACAACCACTGCTTTAGCAAGAGGCTTAGCTTTTGAAAACTGAGTATTAACTGCAGACTCATAGGCGGCTTGAATTTTTTGATAAATATCCTCTAACAATCTGCCACTTTCTGAAAGACGCAACGCTTCCATCAAAACTAGCGTCGTTACTAAAGGCACAACTTTAATTCTGATCGCCAACTCTTCATGAAGCATCGTTGCAAAACTATTCAATGAGCCCATGTCAGTCATTAATAAAACACCATCTTCCAATGTATCAATTTGATCCTCTAGATAGCGTTTGATTTGATAGTACATTTCTTGAACTTCCATTGTTAGCGGCATATTAAACGCCTTTCCAGTCGAGGCAAGCGTCAGCTCTTGAGCCGCCTCTAGCATACTGCTCGCAGTAGACTTACCATGCATCACCACTAGAATTTTAACTTGATGCTGTTCTGTTTGTACAATATCGCCTAAATCAGAAACTAAAAATTTTGTCAAAAAACCAATTTCATCAAAGGGCAGAGTTAAATTAAACTTTTCTTCAATCATTGTTGAGCAATCTAGGCCAACTTGAAATTCCTTAGGGTAATCTTTACGCAGGGTATTCAATTCCGGAAAGACGATTGTTTTGCCGTTCTCAACTCGCTCAACCATTCCTTGTAAATGTAAGGTAAAGGCAAAAAGCGACTGCTCACTAAATTGGCGCTTCAATTCTGCCGAGGCAAAATCGAATAATCGTTCAGCAAGCTGCTTAATGACATTCGGAACTGTTGAATATTGATCCTCTTGAGCAGCCAAAATCTCAATATAACGATGAAAATCCTGCATTTTAGCATTTTCTAAAAACTTCTCCATGAAAGAAGTGGACTCCTTTTTAGTATTCGACAATAAATCATTTGATCCGCTAGCTTTTTTAGAGAACGGAATAAGAAGCTCCTTCATGTCCGCAGAAAACTCTAGCAAATCCTGACCATTTTCAATACCTAAGCCTTGAATCCTTTTAAAATCCTTCTTGATGCTGAGTAAGCCCTGTTGGATTTCAAACGGTAAATTATCTTGATGAACGATAATTTTAGAATCACTACCCGATTGATAATTTAAAAATGCCCGTGCGCAAACTAATTTTATGTCCTTTTTTATTTGCCCAATATTCCCCTTGGCAGGATACAACAAAAAAGAAAGGAAGACGTCGCGCTCAAAAAAAATAGCTTGCTTTAAACGTACCGCTTCAGCTTGAACAAAATGAGCAATCAAAGCAAAGCGTTCTTCGATTGAACGTTCTCGTAACGGCGGCAAGGTAATCGCCATTTGAATTCGTCGATTAAAGGTTGGCAACAAAACATCTGGTTCCGCAGTGGTTGCACCAATAATCTGAACCGTTGCTTTTTGAACCTCAGTACTCTCCCCAAGCGGACGATAAGTCCCTCGGTCAATAAAGGTAAACATCATTTCTTGACCTTCCGGTGGTAGCCGATGAATTTCATCTAGAAATAAAATACCGCCATCCGCCTTATCTAACAAGCCCAATCGATCTTCATCCGCACCAGTATAGGCGCCTTTTTTTACGCCAAAAATATGGGCATATAATAATTGGGGATTTTGTGCATAATCTGCACAATTAAATGTAATAAACGGGATCTCTTCAGTAATACGACCTACTTTTAGCGCAAACTGGTACATACATTCTGCAAACATCGACTTTCCCGTACCTGATTCACCAAACAATAATGTATGCAGACCATTGGGCGGATAAACAACCGCCGCTTTCGCTTGCTCAATACAAATTTTTAATGAATTTTCCGCGCCAATCAAATTTTCAAAGGTAATCAATTGAAAATCAGATTGAGCCACTTCTAGCATTGCATTACTTTGACAACAATACAAGACAGGTCGACCCTCTAATCTTTGAATCCGCTGCTCTTTATACAATTCAGCTAGATACCTACTTGACTGCGTTCTCGACATCGACAACGCTTGTGAAACCTCTATTGCTGAAACAGGCTTGCCTATCTCTTCCAAAAAAGCTAAAACTTCATCTTTTTTCTGAACCAACCCATTCACCTCCCAGTCATTGACTTAAAGCCAACATCTATCACTCGGTTTTCTCTACTTTTAATCAAATCATAGCAGAATCACAAAAATAAGTCTATACCAATTGATAGCGTTGTCACTAATTCAAATCAGCCAATTAAATACCCCAAAATACCAGCAACTATAATTAAAAAAATTGGATTAATACGACGCCATCTTATTTGGACATAGGCAGAAGCAATAAATACCACAAGTGCAAACGGAGATATTACCGAAAAGGGCGCTTCAGAAACTTGCTGCCAGCTGACATTGTCAACTAGGATAATACCAAAAATTATCGTTATTGAAGCATAGATAATTAACCCAACAACACTTGCTTTAATCGTATCCATTACAAATTTAAATAATGGATTATTCTTGATTATTTGTTCATAGCGCAAGGCAATTGGTACATAGATAAACGAGGGGATACAGACAGCCAGCGTTGCAATTAATGAGCCTAAAATACCAGCAATTAGATAACCGACATAGGTTGCCGAATTAACCGCAATTGGTCCTGGAATCATCAAATCCAAGGCTGTCAAGTCCGTAAACTGATCAACTGTTAAGCCCAAATTTTTGGAAACCGACAGCACCATTGAAAGCATTGCATAGCCACCACCAAAGCCGACAGCTGAAATCTTTAAAAAAGAGGTAAATAAACGCCAATAAATCACTTTTTAACCCCTTTCTGACTGAATCGATAATAGGTAAAACCAAATAACGCCGCAATAAGTAATACTAACGGTGCAGAAAGATTTAAAATAAATAATAAACTAAGACTTATCAAAAGCACAAGAATACCATATCGATTGCGAATATTATGCTGATACAATGTAATCGCCGCCGTTAAAATCATCGCTGAAGACGCTGCTCTAATACCCAAAAAGGCACTTTGAAGACGCGTGGTCATCGGAAGAATTGAATAAAGCATTGTCGCAGCCAGCATTAAAACAAAAGCCGGCAAAATTGCACCAAAGGCCGCGTAAAACATACCACGCCAACCAGCAAGCTTTTTACCAACAAAACAGGCAAAATTTAAAACAATCATTCCCGGTAGGGTCTGTGATAGGGTTGCGTATTCTAAAAAATCATCTTCGTCTATCAGCTGATTACTCTCAACTAAATCTCGTTGTAGCACTGGTAACATCGCTAATCCACCAGCAAAGGTAAATAAACTAGCAATAAAAAAGGTTTTAAATAAAATTAAATTAGTTGATTTTCGAGGCATTCCACGATACTCCTTTGTCTGCTTCATTACTGTCATTACTATAATTTAATCATAACTTTTTCCTTATATATAGACAATCATAATTGATCTTTATTTAATTTATTATGCGATATTCAAATAAGCTCGTCTGTCAAAAGGCGAAGCCAAGAAAGCACTCTGTTGAAAAATATAAATTTTGCCTCTTAAACCATCAAGCATCCTCTTCCTTTGAGGTAACATATTCAAATTTATAAACCCAGCCTCGACCATTCTTACCAAAACAACAAGCGACCTAAAGCGATAGCTCCACGAGCACCTCCCTTCGTTTATAAAAATTCAATGAATAAAAAAAGGCAAAGAGCCGGTCTAATATCCGGCTCTTTGCTCTTATTTTAATGAAAAATTTTACAATGTGCTTACGTCTAATGGTGCTGATCTTCATCTTTACCCGATAATTTAGAAAAATCAAATGAGCTTTGCGGCTGTCTACCACGTATTTTCTCGACCGCATATTGAAGTAAAATTAAAGTTACAATTAATATCAAAATTGATAGCGATAAAAGTAAGATTTGACCCGCATCATGATCAGATAAGATTTGACGTAAAACCGCTGTTACACAAATATAAATTAAATAACGAATTGGTATGTGATGGTTTTCCTGTAAATAACGAAAAATTAGCATAATGAACTCAAAGGTCATAAAGAAGGTTAATACATTACGAATAATTGCTTCCAAACGTAATTTATCCCCTAAGCTGATGACAATTTGAAAAATTTCATATAACTCTCTTGCCGAGACAATTAACAATAATCCCGCTAGCGTTATCAAAAAAATATCTAGGATAAAATTAATCGTTGCTTTCGTTTGTTTTTTCATTTAATCACCTACTGGCATAAAAATCCAAAGCAAAATGTAAGTACCCACTCCGAAGCCTGCGAAGAAAATTAAAATTATCCAAATAACACGTAAAACGGTTGAGTCAATATTCAACTGTCTGGCAATGCCGCCTAACACACCTGCAATTACCCTATCACTTCTCGATTTTGTAAAGCCCAAAACACCAACTACCCAGCGGACAATAAGAAGCGGTAGTACAATAGAAAAAAAACTAATTATTAATAAATAAATCATACTATTATCCTTTCGGACGATATAAATCTTGTACAGGCTTTAAGACAATCTTTTGAATATCATTAATAATAATTTGTAAGGCTTGCTCCTTAGCCATCAATGAAGTCAATAGCTCGTTTTCTTGCAATTTGGCTTGAAACTCTTGCGCTTTAGCTTGATCCGCTTCATCTAGCTCCTGACCATTTGCAATCTTATCTTGTAGCTGCTGTTGAAAGGTAATAAAAGCATCGTAAGAAGCCTTAGCTTCAGGCTGTTCGTTAATCACATCCAAAGCTTGCTTAATATCTTGATATTCTTGAGAATTTCTAATTTCAATTTCTAATTGGTTCGCTGTGTCATAAATATTTGCCATTAAAATACTCCTTTTTCTATTCTGCTTCAAAAACTTCACGGTCAATCAATGTCTGCATTTGAAAATAAAACTTTTCTTGAATCATTTGATTTTTATCATTTTTAAAAATATTAACCAATCTTAAACCAGACATATCTGTAATCGATAATTTTAGCTTATTCAATTCTCGATTGACAATGATTTTAAGTTTAAAACCATCGCCAGAATTTGGAACTGCTTCTAGTAATCTTTCAAACTGAAAATTACCACTTGCAGTTTCAACAAAGCCGTTATCTCGTAGCGTAAATTTTTTTACCTTTGGATTTAGACGATAAGCAGCTTTGCTATCCTCTAAATGCACGCTTGTCTGAAATGCCATTTTCCCTCCTCACTTTGTCTCTTGGATCAGTGTAGCAATTAGCACTTTTACCGCTTCACAAGTAGTTCCCTTGCCAAAGCTAATCCTAATATTTTCTGTTAGTTTCTCCGAGTCCGTCCCATACATCGCTTCTAGCACATGACTTGGTTCGATCGCACCAGCAGTACAGGCAGAGCCTGTTGAGACCGCAATGCCCTTTAAATCTAGCTTCATCAATAATAAATCCTGCTTAATCCCTCTAAAGCCAATATTTAGAACATAGGGGACACCTGCTTGACTCCCATTTATATAGTAGGGTACTCGACTAGCATCTAGCTCATCAAAAATCATCGCCTTAAAGGATTCATAGCTTTGATAATCCGCTAGCCGATTAGCCTCACTAATTGCCAAAGCGTCAGTCATGCCAACAATATATGCTAAATTTTCAGTGCCAGCTCTGCGCTTACGCTCCTGATCACCACCATGCATAAAGACGTTCAGCTTAGTACCGGCTTTACAATAAAGAAAACCAACTCCCTTAGGACCACCAAACTTATGCGCTGTCGCTGAAAGCAAATCAACCTTTAATTGATTTGGCTTCACTGCAATTTTCCCAATGGCTTGAACAGCATCCGTGTGAAAAATAATCGATTTTTCTGCCAAAAAATCACCAATTTCACTAATCGGATATAGATTACCTGTTTCATTATTAACCATCATAATTGATACTAAAATCGTATCTAGTCTAATTGCAGCCTTTAAATCAGCGAGTGAAATTTGACCATTTGCATCAACCGGTAGATAGGTCACTTCAAAGCCTAGCTCACGCTCTAAAAAGGACATTGGATGTAAAATACTATGATGCTCAACGCTCGTGGTAATCAAATGCTTCCCTTTACTTTGATTAGCAAGTGCCGCTCCAATTAAAGCAGTATTATTACTCTCTGTACCACAGGAAGTAAAAACAATTTCATCTGTTCTAACTTCTAAAATTTGAGCAATTTGCGTTCTCGCTTGTTCTAATTGAGCCGCAGCCTTGCGCCCATAGGCGTGGATGCTTGAAGCGTTACCGTAGTTATCCGCTAAGACGCTTCCAATCGTTTTAGCCACTTCTGGCAATACTGGTGTTGTTGCCGCGTAATCAAAATACATTGAATCACACTTTCTTTTATCCTTATTTTACTTTATTCTTCACCCTTGTCGTACTGAAATAATGGTGAAATTGGTTTATTCTCGTGAATATTAATAATGCCATGAGCTAATAATTCATTTGCAGATACATGCAACAAGCGCTCCGGCAAATTCTCCTCGGGTACACAAACTGAATCTGTAACTACAATTTCTTTAATCGGTGAACGATCTAATAATTCTTTCGCATTTTCCGTAAACAAACCATGCGAAGCCGCAGCATAAATTTCTGCCGCCCCTGCCTGTTCTAAAACAAGAGAGCCGAAATATTGCGTGATCCCTTTATTTATAATATCGTCAACAATAATCGCTTTTTTACCCTTGACATCGCCGATAACATAGCCAAATTCTCGCCCTTTATCGTCTTCTTCATGGTCAATAATTGCAATTGGCGCTTCTAAATACTCTGCTAAGCTTCTAGCACGTTTAACACCTGAATTTTTAGGAGAAACAACAACAACATCATCTCCAATAAGACCTTTACTTCGATAGTATTCAGCAAATAAAGGAATGGTAAACAAGTTATCAACTGGAATATCAAAGAAGCCTTGCACCTGAACGGTATGTAAGTCCAGAGTCAATAAGCGTGTCGCTCCAGCCTTTTGAATCATATTTGCGACCAATTTGGCTGTAATTGGTTCTCTTGGCGCTGCTGTTCGATCCTGTCTAGCATAGCCAAAATAAGGCATCACTAAATTCACCGTCTTAGCACTGGCCCGTTTACAAGCGTCAACCATAATTAACATTTCCATTAAATGATCATTTACTGGATAATTAGTCGCTTGAATAATATAAATATCTTTTCCGCGGACACTTTCTTCTATGTTAATTTGAATCTCACCGTCTGAAAATTGACGTGAAGAAATTTTACCTAAATCAACGCCAGCAGCTTCGCTCACTTTTTCTGCAAGCGACTCATTGGCGTTTAGACTAAATATTTTGAGCTGCGTATCTGGATATTTAATGATTGACATGAATTCCTCCTAGTTTTACTATACCTTTTATTTTATCATAACCCTAATTAATTGACGAGAATACTTTGATTTTAATTTTCATTAATGAATTATCAAGTATTTATTTTAATTACTATTGTTGTAAGCGCTTGTTTGTTTTATAATTGACATGTAGTGTATTTAGCACACGAAGAAAGGATGTTTTAAATGAAAAAGACAAAATTAGTCGCATTATTTGCAGCACTATTAATTTCTGGGAGCGTACTAACTGCTTGCGGTTCTGACAATAGTGATTCTTCATCTTCTGAAAGCAGCAGCAGCGCTTCATCAAGCAGCAAAAAGGCAGATGCAACAACAGGCGCTTCTGTCACAAACGATGCTACTGAGTTAGCTGGTGGTTTAGGGGCCAAAGGTTTTTGGTTAGTTGCCATTACTGAAAATGTAACCTCTGATGCAGATATTACCGTTGAAGGCGAATTCAAAAATGACGAAGGTAAAGCAGCACGTGAATTGGCACTTTATGCTTCAAATCCTGACACACATAAACCGGATGCATTGTATACTTTAACTGTACCAAAATTAACAGTTGACTCTGAGAACTTTGTAATTGCTCAAGGTACTGTCAAGGGTGATGTTTATGTTAATGCAAAAGGCTTCCAATTTGAAAATGATTCAGACAAGGGCACTAAGGGTACTGTTGACGGTAACCTTATCTTCAAAACTCAAGAGTTAAAGGATGCCTATGATGCACTATCTGATGAAAACAAAGGTGAAGTAACTGGCGAAATTTCAGTTGGTTAATTCTAACTGACAAATCTAAACCAAAAAGAAGCAGATATGATCTGCTTCTTTTTGCTATCCTCTATCCTTCCTTAATAACAATAAAGCAATCATTAGCTGCATTCTCACTTCTGAATCTTCCAAATTTACATTCAAATATTGTTGAATTTTTTTCAATCGATAGATGACTGTATTGCGATGAATATATTGTACTGCTGCGACTTTACTAACTGAGCAACCATTCAAAAGATATTGATAGAGGGTTTCCATCAGCTCTTCACTCTCTAATTTTTGCGGTAAATTAATTAATTCAAATAAATGATTATCAATGAAACTCTCAACCTCATTGTCTGGAATTAAATGTAATAATTCGGTAATCGCCTTCGGTCGATATTCATTCAAAGTCGATACCTTGTCATCACGCCTCAATGTCAGTGCTTGCCTAGCCTCTTGGTATAAAGTCGTCAACTCAGTCAAAGGTAAATTACTATGGGCATAGCCAATATCAAAATAAAAATTCGCCGAAAAATGTTGATAAAGATACTCCTGTAATTTAGGCAAACTACTTCGATTAATAAAGCTATCTGATGTAAAAATAATCACATCATCACGATAAATAAATATCTGCGATTCTACTTTTTCTTCTTCAATAAACCATTCGACATAATCATGCACTCGTCTAATCACTCGAAAATTAATTAGACTCCCTAAATGATGCTTTCTTAATTTAATAATCGCGCATTTTTGTGGCTTAACACTATCTATTCCTTGAAATTTCAGCTGTTCTTCAACGGCCTTAGAATCAGGTGTTTCAACTAAAATCGAAGCTAAAAATTCATTCTTTATTTGACGTTTAGTCTCCTGATTCATTGAAGTTCTTAAGGTCGCAAAACTTAATAAATTAATAATTTGCTGAATCAATAGCATGATAAATGGATCGTTTTGCTCAAAATTTAGAATACCTAGGAACAAAACATTAGATTTAAAATTATTCTGAATCGGATGTAAAACAAGCGGTTGATTTTTAAAATCGGTCGCCAAAATCTCCGAAACTTCTAATAACTCCTCATCAATGCTTGCCTTTATTAAATCACCAATCTCTTGGTGCTGATAGTAAATATTTTGATTTGAATGGGTGATTTGATAATGAGAATTAATCAAAAACACATCTTTCCCAATAATACTTGCTATTTTTTCTAAGAATAAATTCGTTCGTTCTTCCTGAAGAATTAAATGTGACAATTCATTATTATATTCAATAATTCGTCTTAAAAGATCACTTTGCGATTTCAAAAGACGATGTAATAGATTTCTAACAATAACTGATAAGCCAATTGTTTTAGGTAGGAGCAAAATTGGAAATCTCAATTCATTGGCCAGCTCTACTACCTCTGGTGGAATCTCATCAAAATAGCGTTGCTCTTTGATACCAATAGCAGCACAGCCTCTTTCCTTCATCATTTCAAGCAAAGCAAGTAAGGCTGGTACATCATTTTGAAAATGATAGCCGGTTGTCACAAGTAATTGTCCGTCAACCAAAAAATCCGAAATATCAGGCGCCTCCATCATGCCAATCGTACTCACCTCAATAGAAAGATCTGCACGCTCATTGACAACCTTAATACCACTCGCTTCTTCTGAATCAAGCAACTCATACAGCTCCATTTTACCTCCTATCCTTTGTATAAAAAGACCTATAATTATTAATTTTTAGTTATTTTGCCTAATGATACCATATTTTGCAATCAGTATACTGAAAATAGGACAAATTAAGCAAGGAGAACATTAAGATGAAAACAGTTAATCTAACAATCAATCAATTACTTGATCAAATTGCACAATTCACCAGTCAAGAAACAAAGGGCGTGACACGATTACTTTACGATGAGCATTGGATTGAAGCACAAAAATTTCTACTCGAGCTTGGACAAATGATTGGGTTAGATAGCGGCTTCGATCAGGTCGGAAATGTAATCCTAACAAAATATGGCATCGAAAATGATAAAAGTGTCATTACAATCGGTAGCCATATTGATTCTGTAGTTAACGCTGGAAAGTACGATGGCATTTACGGTGTTGCCGCAGCAATCATCGCCATTAAAGAGCTACTGGCGGAATACGGTGCACCTAAAAAAACAATTCAAGTCATATCATTCTGCGAAGAGGAGGGGAGTCGATTCCCTTTTACCTTCACCGGATCAAAAAATTTAATTAATCAGTTACCTGATGATATTTATCAATTAGTTGACAAAACAGGAGAATCCTTCGAAAAGGCACAAGCCAAGGCAATTCATGCTCTTAAGAGTAGGTTTCCTCTAGTTAAAGCCTTACTGCCAACAGCTTATGCTGAGATTCACATTGAACAAGGACCAGTTTTAGAGCGATTAAACAAGGAAATCGGTATTGTGACGGCAATAGTTGCCCAAAAACGCTTCACCGTTACCATCACCGGAAAAAGCAATCATGCTGGCACAACGCCGATGTGGTTACGCATTGATCCACTTAAACAAGCAGTAAAAATGATTAATCAGCTTGAAGTCATCGCATTAGAGATTGGCGAGCCATTTGTTTTTACAGTTGGCGAAATGTCAATTTCACCAAATGCCAGTAATGTCATTCCAGAAGAGGCGATATTCTCAATTGATATCCGACACACCGATGAGAAGGAGCTCCAATTTTTCGAAGAATTAATCTACAAATTTGCTAAAAAACAAGAACTAGAACTAGATGGTTTGGAAATTGAAATCAATAAATGGACTGATGTTTGCGTTGAAAGGATGAATGAAACCTATATCGAAGCGCTCCAAGCGATTTGTTTAGAGAAGCAATTATCCTTTAATCTCATGCCGAGCGGTGCTGGTCATGACACCCAGATTGTTAATCGAATCGCACCAACAGCGCTGTTATTTGTACCAAGTATTGACGGTATTTCACATTCCCCAAAGGAATTTACTACAGCCGAAAACTTAGAAAAGGGCAAAACAGTGTTTAAGCAATTTATTTATGATTTAGCCTATTGAAGCTATTATTTCGCAGGAGGAAATTATGAAAGAATTATCAATTAATAAAAGATTAATAATGACACCGGGACCTACCGCAATCGATCCCAGAATTAGCAAAGCAATGTCTTCAAGTATACTCGGACAGTTTGATCCAGACTTTACACAAATAATGAATGAAACAATGACATTAATCCGTCAAGCGTTTCAAACAAACAATCATTGGGCTTTCCCAATCGACGGCACAAGCCGAGCAGGCTTAGAGGCGATTATCACAAGTATCATTCAACCTGACGATATCGTTCTTGTACCAATATTCGGACGCTTTGGTCATCTTTTTGTTGAGCTATGCGAACGAGCGGGCGCTAAAGTGCATACAATCCAAACAGAATGGGGAACCGTTTTTGAGCAACAAACAATTATCACTGAAATCGAAAAAATCCAGCCTAAAATAGTCGCAATTGTTCATGGCGAAACCTCTACAGGTAGAATGCAGCCACTTGATAAAATCGGGGTAGCAGTTAGAAAAAACCACGGCTATTTGGTAGTCGATGCCGTTGCCACATTTATGGGCGCTGAGTTTAAGACAGATGAGTGGTTAGTAGATGCAGTGGTTGGTGGGGCACAAAAATGTCTTTCAATTCCTTCTGGCATTACACCAATTACCTTCAATGAACGTTTTGCTACAGCAGTCAATCAAAGGAAACGAGTTGAGGCAGGAGTCAGAACAGACAGTGATATAAATAGTAAGCAATATATAAGAAGCAACTATTTTGATTTAGCACAATTAATGGATTATTGGAGTGATCGCCGTCTTAACCACCATACTGAAGCAACAGTCATGCTCTATGCATTGCGCGAAGGCTTAAGAATTGCACTTGCAGAAGGACTATCACAAAGATTTGAGCGCCACCTCAAGCATCAAACTGCGATTAAAAACTCACTCAGCCAAATGGGCTTTACCATCTTTGGCGACGCTAAAAACGAAATGCCAAATATGACTTGCATCGAGATCCCTTCAGGCGTCGATGGCGAAGCGATCAGAGCATTTCTATTAAAAAATTATGGCATTGAAATCGCCTCAAGCTTTGGACCAATGCACGGAAAAATTTGGCGTATTGGAAGCATGGGCTATGTCGCTAATCAAAGTGATATTTTAACTTTCCTAGCTTGCTTTGCCGCTGTGATTAATCACTTTAAAATAGAAAGCCTAGATACGCAAAAAGGGCTAAATTATGCCTTTTCATACTATTTGAATGCGGATTAATTATGAAAATAAATAATAGAAACTATTCATGGACTTGGCTCGTAGGTACAGCCTTCTTTGGTTGGATATTACTGTATAGTAATCGTTCAATCTTGAATCCTGTGATGGATATTGTCCAAAAGCAATATTCGCTTAATAATACAAAATTAGGCTTATTAACAAGTGTCTATTTTTTGACCTATACGCTCGCTCAGATACCATCTGGACTGCTTGCAGATCGATTAGGTTCAAAAAAAATACTTAATATTTGCTTTCTAGCATTTGCCTTAGTCAACTTACTCACTGGATTAAATCAAAATATTATCTTATTTATTGCCCTACAGGGCCTTGCTGGACTATTTGCCGGATTATACTATGGGCCACAATACAGCCTTACCTATCGTTTATTACCTGAAAACAAACGAACATTAGCAAATGCAATTATTAATTCAGGCATGGCTTTCGGACTATCATTAGGCTATTTATTATCAACACAGCTGGTTTTGATTCAAAAATTATCATGGCATTCACCCTATCTCGTATTAGTCATACCTTCACTTATTATTTTTATAATGTTCAAAAAAATTATACCAAGTGATGATAAGCTACCCAATAACAATCAAAATAGAGAGTCTCTTAGTAAAATGAGTGCGCTTTTTAAAAATAAAAAATTAATGGCTAGCTTTATCTTAAACTTTGCTTCAATTTACGCCTATTTCGTCATCATTACTTGGCTACCAAAATTTTTAATCACTGAAAGAAACGTGCCGGCTAGTCAAGTTGGCTGGATTTCTAGCTTTGTGCCATGGGCAGCTTTACCAAGCATGCTTTTAATCGCTCACATTAGCGACAAATACAAATCAATTAATTTTTACTTAAAAATATTAATACCAATCTCAGCTGCGTCGATTTTATTTGTGGCAAGTGCAAAATCGCTGGAGCTCATTTCAATAGGATTACTCATCTATGGTTTTTTTGGCAAGCTTGCTTTGGATCCACTTTTAATTGCATACGTTGGTAAAAATGCACCAGACAAGCAGCTTACTACTGCTTTAAGCTGTTTAAACTTTTTTGGCATGTCTGCAAGTGTATTAGCCCCTTTATTAACAGGTATCCTAGCTGATCACTTTGGTACTATGAAAATTGGTTTCTGGTTTGCAGCCATCTTATTAATGTTTGGATTAATTCGATTTATTTATCCATTCACTTTTTATACCAAATTAAAATTCAAGCGAAGTTAACAATAAAAACCATGTCATCTTTAATTGTGCAAAATAAACAATAGAATAGATATGATTATGCACAAAAGCTGATTAATCAATCAGCGAAGGTTGCTATAATAAACTCACATCAATTAAGTAAGGAGTGAGCAAAGTGAAAAAAATATTGCAATCTACAACAATTCAAATTGTTATTGCAACAATTTCAGGTATTATATTTGGTTCAATTGTTGGTGAATGGGCGTCTAATTTAAAATTTATTGGCGATATTTTCATTAGACTAATTCAAATGTCAGTTGTGATCCTCGTAATGACTTCAATTATTTCAGCAATCGGTGATATGGGAAAAGAAAAGAAGGAAAGTCAACTCGGCATAAAAATGGGCTTAAACACCTTTAAGTGGATTTTACTCTTTACTGGAATTTCAGCAGCAATCGGCTATTTCTTTTCAGTAATTGTCGAACCTGGAAGAGGCATGCAAGCCGCTGAAGCATATAAAGTCGAAACAGAAACCGGCGCTTTAGGTATTCAAGAAACCCTAGTTAATTTCGTATCTACAAATATTTTTCAAGCAATGGCAAATGGAGAAATGATACCTATTATCGTTTTTTCAATCCTCTTTGGAATCGGACTTAATCAAACAATCAAAAAGACTAACACAACACTTATTCTAGATATTATCAAAAGCGTCAATTCAATTACCCTAAATATCATTCAAACAGTAATGAAAATCGCACCAATCGGTATCTTTTGCTTACTGGCAAATGTTTCTGGTACCATCGGCTTTAAAATTATGATTCCAATGTTCAAATATCTTGGTATTCTTTTTGTCGGCGTAATATTAATGATGCTCATAATGACAATTATCGTTTCAATTCGCTGTAAACTCAATCCATTTTTGCTACCTCAAAAATTTTTGCAAATGTCAATTATCGCTTTAACGACAACTAGTTCAGCAATCACATTTCCGACCGCTTTAAAAGATTGCATTGAAAAATTTGGCGTTAAACGAGATGTGGCAAATTTCACGATGAGCATTGGTATGACAATGGGAAGCTCAGGTGCAGCAATGTGCTATGTAGTGATGATTATGTTTCTTCAGCAAAGTGCAGGAATTGAATTACCATTATTAAAATTACTAACTGGAATTGGCTTAGCAATCCTCCTGACACTAGGTACAATCACTGTTCCTGGCGGCTCAGCTGTCGTTGCAACCTTCCTAGCCACATCAGTGGGTTTACCGGTGGAAGCAATTGCTTTATTAATCGGAGTCGATTGGTTTGCTGGCATGTTCAGGACCTTTCTTAATGTAAACAACGATGTTTTTGTCTCACTCCTAGTTGCAAACAGTGTCGATGCCCTTGATAGAGAAGTCTATCATGCACAAAAAAGTACAAGCCTTTCAAATGTCCTTGAAAATTAGTCATTAATGGACTCAATCACAAATGCGAACTTCTCAATCAAAATACAAATTAAATTTCAGCAGTTGATATTTCTTCTGCTGAATTTGTCATATAATGACAGACAAATATAATTAAGGATGTGAGCTTATGACAACGCCGTATATTGAACCAAATTTTGAAATTGAACCCTTGAAAAAGGGTAGGCTAAACGGGCTAAGCTTTGCCGCTAAGGATCTTTTTGAAATCAAAGGGCACACTGCTTCCTTAGGTAATCCGCGATGGCGCGCTACCCATCAACCCAGTGCTGCAACATCATCAATTATCGAAAAGCTATTAAATGAAGGCGCAAGATTAAAGGGTCTCACAATCACCGATGAATTTATGTGGAGTATTAAAGGAGATAACGTTCATTTTGGCGCACCACTTAACACAAAGGTACCTGATTCATTTATCGGCGGCTCCTCTAGTGGCTCGGCTTCTGCAGTAGCCTGTGGCGATGTAGACTTTGCCTTAGGCACAGATACTGGTGGCAGTATTCGTGTACCAGCAAGCTATAGCGGACTATTCGGTATTCGACCAACACAGCGTGATTTATCAAGTAGCGGTGTTTTTCCACTGGCTCAAAGCTTTGATACCGTTGGCTTCTTTACGAGGGAAATTTCAACAATGTCTCAAGTCAGCTCTGTTTTTTTTCAAGATAGTGTTGAATTACCCCAAAAATTCTGCCTTATCCAAGACGCATTTGATACCGTCAAGCAACCTTTAAACGAACAAATAATTAATTACTTTTCGGAAATTTTTTCGGCTTCGTTTCAATACATTACACTGCCTGAGCAATTTAAAGTTGAAAATTTACTGAATACTTACAAGCTTATTCAAAGTATTGAAGCATACCAAAATTATGGTGAATGGTACCAAAAAAACAAAGAAAAAGCGCATTTAGGAAAAGATATTGAAAGTCGATTTGAATGGGCGAGCCAGCTAACAAAAGATGAAGCATATCAGAATGCACTTGATCTTAAAAAAAACTTTACAATCTATCTTGAAACACTCGTTCATCAATCCTTACTAATCTTGCCAAGTGCAACGAGCTTTGCACCCAAAAAATCCTCCAGCTTTGATACCGTTGAAGCAATTCGCTCAAAAACAATGGCTATTACAAGCATCGCTGGACTTGCTGGTCTACCACAGCTCAGCATACCTGTAACTACAACCAAAAAACCAATTGGTTTATCAATTATCGGTCCTAAAAATAGCGAAAAAAGCTTAATTCAATTTGCAAATACACTGCTTAACCAATAAAAATACAGTCTGAAGATTAGTAATTTCACTAACCTTCAGACTGTATCTATTTAAAATAATTACTTCACGACATCAAAACCACGCTCTTCAATCACGTCTTCAATCGCCGAAACTGTTTGTACAGCTTCATCAAAGTCGACTTTAGCATATTTTCCTTCAAGTGAAACCTCGATCTGTTTAATCCCCTTTAACTCCTTAATGCCTGTTTCAATATTATTTTTACAACCATCACAGCTCATACCTTCAATTTTAATATTCACTTGACTCATATTTTCCTCCTAATTATTATCCTGCTTTGATATATTTTTTTCGACAATAAATTTTAAACGTAAACTATTTAGAACAACTGAAATGGAGCTAAAGGCCATCGCTGCACCTGCAATCCAAGGAGCGAGTAAGCCACTGGCCGCAATTGGAATACCAATTAAATTATAAATCAATGCCCAAAATAGATTTTCACGAATTGTTCTCATTGTCTGCTTAGAGATTTGTACAGCATCTACTACTTTCGTAGTCTCACCGCTAACTAAGGTCACATCCGCCGATTCGATTGCGACATCACTACCTGTACCCATCGCAATACCAACATCGCTCGTTACTAGCGCAGGTGCATCGTTGATACCATCACCGACCATCGCAACACTTTGACTAGCCTGTAGCTGCTTGATTTGATTTGCCTTCTCATCAGGTAAAACTTCAGCAATCACATCTGTGATGCCAATTTCTTGGGCAATCGCTTCAGCGGTTGCTTGATTGTCACCCGAAAGCATCACAACCTTCTTACCTAGTTTAATAAGCTGCCTTACTGCTAACCGACTCTCTGATTTGATTATGTCTTGGATGGCAAAGATAGCCACATTCTTTCGGTTAATCGCCGCAAAAACAAGTGTACTGCCCCTAGCTTCATGATCTAAAAAATCTGAGGATAATTGCAAATCAACTCCGGCCTTTAACATCAAGCTTCGATTACCAATTAAAATTTCCTGGGTGCCTAGTCGTGCTGAAATACCCGAACCGGGCAATGCTTCAAATTGTGTTATATCAACTAAAGCTAGCTGTTTTTGCTTGCCATAGCGCAGCATCGCCTTTGATAGCGGGTGCTCTGAGTTAACTTCCGCAGAAATAATTAACGGCAAATCATTTTGATCCTCACAAGTTACTGCGACTACTTCCGGCTGCCCTGTTGTTAGCGTACCTGTCTTATCAAAAACAATCGTATTTACTTTTTCTAAATTTTCTAAATACTGCCCACCCTTAAATAAGATACCATGCTTTGCAGAAGCACCACTACCAACCATAATCGCTGTTGGTGTCGCCAAGCCTAAAGCACATGGACAAGCGATAACCAATACGGAAACCGCACCATTAATCGCCTGATAAAAATCTCCACTGATTAATAGCCATGCGAAAAAGGTTATTACAGAAATTACAACGACTGCCGGTACGAATATTGACGATATTTTATCCGCAACTCGCTGAATTGGAACCTTATCACCTTGAGCATTCTCAATAATTTTAATAATTTGAGAGAGCGTTGTTTCCTGACCAACTCGAGTAACCTTAACTACAATTGAGCCATTTTGATTAACTGACCCGGCAATAACAGAATCATTAGACTGCTTATCAACCGGAAGAGATTCACCAGTCAAAAGTGATTCATCAACAGAGGTCGTACCCTTGATAATTTTACCATCTACTGGTATTTTTTGCCCCGGAACTACCTTGACTAAATCGCCTACTTTAATTGATTGAATCGGAATCGTTTTTTCAATACCCTCTACTATAATCACTGCCTCGCTTGGTTGTAGCTGAAGCAGGCTAGTAATCGCTGCCGTCGTTTGCTGCTTTGCTCTCTTCTCTAGATACTTACCTAGTAGCACAAAGGTTATCAAAACTGCACTTGTTTCAAAATAAAGGACTGGATGATGCAAATGTCCAAATTGATAGCGAAACGTATTCACTACACTTAATCCATAGGCAACTGAGGTGCCAAGGACAACTAATACATCCATATTTGCAATGCCACCACGTACAGCACGATATGCTGATACATAAAAGGGAGCACCAATAATAAACTGAACAATTGTTGCTGGTACGATTTGAAACCAAGGATTCATGAGAATACCAAGTGACATCCCCTTTGTAAACGGCAGATGCTCAATCATTGATAGAAGCAGTGGTATTGATAAAAGCAGTGCTGCAATTAAACGAATTTTATATAACTGGAACTCTTTCCTTGCAATTGCCGCCTGATCAACTTTTTCTTTAACTGGAATATAGCCAATCTTCTTTATTTTATTGTAAATATCTGCTTCACTTAATTCAGCTGAGTTGAAGGTAATCCTACCAGATTCTGTCGCCAGATTAATAACCGCTGAATAGATATTTGAGTCTTTATTTAAAGTTCTTTCAATTCTCTGCGCGCAAGCAGCACAGGTCATGCCTTCAATTCCTAAATTAATTGTCTTAGACAATCATCTCACCTCCATTTGCTTAAAATATCATTTACTATGCAATTTTACCTCATTAATCTACATTTGTAAACTACTTAATTTTAAAAATAGCACCTAATTGGTGCTATTACCATTGAACATTAAATTATTATCGAATTAATTTTACAGCTAATAGAATTGAAACACTAATCGGTAACCAAGAAAAAACTATTATATATAAATTAATCAAATTAAATTAACTCTAAAATATCGGTACGCCTGAAATTTCATAATTTTCAAAAATACCGCCAATTTCTTTGGCTGAATACCAATTGATTTCATTATGATTATTTTTGATTAGATTTAAATCACTGGTCTCAAAGACATAAAACGGCATCCTTTCTTTGTGATTGAGCTCCAAGCTATTCAGCTCGACTAATAAAAGATGATTGACGTCTATATCAAGCACATCATTAAAATAGGTTAGTAAACTACCTAAAGCCGTTTTCTCTTTGGCCTGCTGGACCTTAGGAAAAATCAGCTTGCCATCTTCATTCATTACAAAAAATTCTTTTCTGCCATCTGAATGATTCAAAATAATCGTACCGCAAATATTTTTACTAATCATGAGTAGAAGATCCTTTTTCTGTTTCTGCCAAGCGATTCAAATAGACTAAATCCTCTTTAATCCATTCGGGCATTGCACGATTCAAGCTCGCAAAACCAATATGGCGATTTTTATTTGTAAAGTAACGTTTCCATGTCTTAGGTTGAATTTTAGCTGGATGATTCAGCGTACGAATTGACAGACTAATTTTACCTGAGTATGCATCTATATCAATTATCTGGACAGTTACCTGCTGATTAATTGAAAATAGCTCATCAATGGCTTTCACAAAGCCTGCCTTGATTTCTGATACATGAATCAAACCTTGTGTATGATTATCGATTTGAACAAAAACGCCATAGGGCTGAATGCCTGTGATCGTTCCTGTAACGATATCTCCAATTTTAACCATTAAATCACCTCATAACTTACTCAGTCTTCGATAATGACTTGATTGATAACAACATCAGAGGCTGGTTTATCTTGAAAGCCAACTTCTACGTCTGCAATTTTATCGAGCACGTCATAACTCGCTTGATCAATTAAATGACCAAAAACCGTATGACGAAAATCAAGCCAAGGTGTACCACCCTTATCATATGCCTCAACAATTTCACTGGGAAAGCCTGCACCTTCTAGCTGAGATTTTAATCCTGGTTCTACAGAACTTTTTTGCACGATAAAAAATTGTGAGCCATTCGTATTTGGACCAGCGTTGGCCATCGATAAAGCACCACGAAGATTGAAAACATTCCTAGAAAATTCATCTTCAAATTTTTCACCAAAAATACTTTCACCACCCATACCAGTACCGGTTGGATCTCCACCTTGAATCATAAAATCCTTAATAATACGGTGAAAAATAACACCATCATAGTAACCTTTTTTGGCTAATTCAACAAAATTTTGAACTGTTTTTGGCGCTTCCTCAGGGAAGAGCTGAATTTTTAAATCTCCTAAATTGGTTTTAATAGTTGCCTTCGGGCCTTTAGCCGTTTCTAAGTCTAATTGTGGGTACATAAATCCTCCTATAATTTTTCTTATATGATAAGTGTATGCTTTTTTAACAAATTTGGCTAGTTAATTTAGCGTGAATGCGTTTTCAGTAATCAAATTGTCATACTCTAACCTTTTTAATAAATTTAATTTGATTTTTTATCCTATAATATGTTAATTTATATTTTAGTGATGTGGCATCAATCGTACAGATAGCATATTAACATATGCCGAAATAGAGGCGATTTCTAGAAATAGAAATCCCTCTTTTTTGTTTATTACCGCATCAAATATCAATTTAAAGGGTGATTACGTGCAAAAAACAAAGGAAATCAAATTAGGATTAGCTGTTCTGGCAAGTGGCATTATGTCATTTTGTGGTGTATTAATTGAAACTGCAATGACTGTCACCTTTCCCACACTGATGAAAGAATTCAATGTTTCAACCGCTAGCATCCAATGGATTACAACTATTTATCTACTTGTAATTGCGATAACTGTACCTTTATCAAGTTATTTATTAAAAAAAATATCACTACAATCTTTATTTTTATTCGCAAATATAATGTTTTTTCTGGGACTAATGACAGATTTTACTGCTAAAAGCTTTGGACTATTACTCTTAGGCAGATGCTTTCAAGGCTTAGCAACAGGGATTGCATTGCCCTTAATGTTTCATATCATTTTAACGTATGCACCAATTAACAAAAGAGGTACGATGATTGGACTAGGCGTTCTAATCACTTCTGTAGCCCCTGCCATTGGCCCAACTTATGGAGGGATTCTTGCAACCACGTATTCTTGGCATTATATTTTTCTTTTATTAATACCAATAATTGTTTTTTCATTACTGATTGGCTTAATCGCTATTCCAAGACAAAAAGTTCTTAGTAAAGCTAAGCTTGATTGGGCAAGCATGCTAGGCATTATCTTGATGTTCAGCGGTGCTCTTTGTTTTTTAAGCAATATTGAACAATTAATCAGCCTAATTTACTTTTTAGTCGCAGGTCTTGGCTTTCTCATTTTCTACAAAGCTTCAAAAAGTAATGAAGCACCCTTAATTCAGCTTTCTTTATTCACAAACAAAAAATTTAGATTTTTTTTACTTGGTTTTCTAATCTGCCAAACGATGCTACTCGGCATCTCATTTATTGTTCCAAATTATATTCAAATTGTACTTGGGGGGACAGCCTTTGAGTCGGGACTAGTGATGATTCCCGGAGCAGTTGTCGGAGCCCTATTAGCACCGCTTTCTGGTCGCTTGCTAGATAATTTTGGTGCTAAACGCCCAATATTGATTGGTATTGCAGTCACAATTATAGGCTGGGGTGGACTATGCTTGACATTGGGGAAAATCGGTTCAATAGGCATTATCATTGGTCATGTCTTTTATATGATTGGCATCGGCTTATGCTATAGTAACCTTATGACTGTAGGGATGAATCAGCTTTCTAAAGCGTATCAAAATGATGGTAATGCAATTTTCAATACATTACAGCAGTTCTCAGGGGCCGTTTCAACAGCACTGGTCGCCGTCATTATCAATTTAGTTCAAAACAACGGTTCACATGGTATTAAAGCAGCGACGACTTTGGGCTCTCAAATTGCAATGTTAATTATTTTAGCGCTAATGTGCTTTGTTTTTATTGGCTGCTGGCGCATATTTACCAGTAAAGCTGATTAAAATTCAATTCATTAAAAAAGCCTTTGAAATTGTCAAAAAATTTCAAAGGCTTTTATGCTTAATATTCTTAAACGATCACAAGCGTTGCTTTTCGATGATAGGCTTTGCTCTCCTCTGCCTCTAAATCCGTTGAAATAATTGTTGCTTCATCCAACGGCGCCACATGCGCAAAGGTAATTCTATTAAATTTAGACTCGTCTGCCAATACATAGGATTTAATTGCCTGTTGTATGATAATACGCTTGAGCAATGCTTCCTCAGGATCAGGTGTCGAAAAGCCAAAATCTAAATGGATGCCATTCATTCCTAAAAAGGCACGATTAAAGAAAAATTCACTAATTTGCTTGTTTGCAACAGCACCAATAATTGCATCCGTTGCTTGCTTTAATTCGCCTCCTATCATATAAACAGGAATTTGATATTGATAACAAGTTTGCGCATGAACTGGTGAATTAGTAACTGCTTTAATTTTCTTCCCCGCCAAATAAGGAATCATTTCCCCGATTGTTGTAGAGGAGTCCAAAAAAATCAAATCACCATCCTTCACAATGCTTGCAGCATGCTGACCAATTTTATTTTTTTCTTCCTTGTGCGTTAAGAATTTCTGCTCGACTGATAATGAAAAATCATAAAGATCAACACCCCGAGCACCACCATGAATACGAACAATTTTACCAGCCTCTTCCAATACCGTTAGGTCCCGACGAATTGTCGACTCACTTGCCTTGAAAGTTGACATCAAATCCTGAGTCTTAACAATTTCCTCCTGCTCTAATTTATCCAAAATTAACTTTCTTCTTTGCTCTGTATTCATAATGCTACACCTCTATATTTCGATTATAAACGCCTCATAAGGCCTAATTAAATCCATCACTCGATAACGATCTGAGTAGTTAGAAATAATAACCTTTTCCTGAGTAATATTTGACAACTCAAGCAACTCATTTAATTCTATCATTTCTTCTGATAGATTTGCTAGTACAATCCATCTTCTATCGTTTTCTTGGCGTAAATAAGTAAACAATCGTTGATCTTCTGGCAATAGTAACTGATAGCTCCCTACTCTAAGCATTGTATCTTGTTTACGTAGCTGAATTAATTGCTGATAATAAGCAAATATTGATTGCTCTGATTTTAAATCCTGTTCAACATTAATATCCGTATAATTTGGGTTAACCTTGAACCAAGACTTACCTGTGGTGAAGCCGGCATTTTCTCCAGAATTCCACTGCATTGGCGTTCTAGCATTATCACGCGAAATTTTATGCACGGCGTCCAAAAACTCGGTCTCGGTTAATGTTTTTTGTTGTTCAACAAAATGTTGATAATTCCCACGTAATTCAATGTCTTCGTATTCATCTAATTCAAATTTCGGGTTAGTCATACCAATTTCTTCACCTTGATAAATATAGGGTGTTCCTTGCAATCCATGTAAAATCGTTGCAAAGGCTGTTGCACATTCATAACGATAATTAGAGTCATTCCCCCAGCGACTAATCACTCTAGCACGATCATGATTTTCAAAATAGAGCGCATTCCAGCCATTATCTCTTAATTCGTTTTGCCAATTTGACATAATCTGCTTCAAAGCAACTAAATCAGGCTTTTGTAATGCCCAACGACCGTTAATATCGCCAGCCTTGCGGTCAATATGCATATGCTCAAACGTAAAAATCATATCTAATTCTTGACGCTTAGGACTAACCAGCTCCCACGCGTTCCAGCTTTTTGCTGCTGGACTTTCACCAACACTCATCATATCTAACGGGGTTAAAATTTCTTGATTCATTTCATGAATAAATTCATGCATTCTCGGACCATTCTGCTGATTAGCAGTTGTTAAATCACGTTCATTATCTGGGAAGTCTTGATCCTTAGAAATCGAAGTGACAACATCCATTCGCCAGCCATCAACCCCCTTTTGTTTCCAAAAGCGCATCATATCATATATATACTGACGAACATTTGGATTTTCCCAATTCAAATCCGGCTGCTCGGCTGCGTAATAATGCAAATAGTATTGCTTTCGACTTTCATCCCAGGTCCATGCGCTGCCACCGAAGCTAGAGCCCCAATTATTTGGTTTAGAGCCATCAGCCTTGCCATCTTTCCAAATATAAAAATCACTAAAGAAATTATCTTTACTCTTTCTACTTTCCTGAAACCAGCTACATTGATCAGAAGTATGATTAGCCACAAAGTCCATAATGATTTTAATCCCACGTTGATGTGCTTGCTCAATCAATCGATACATATCCTCATTAGTTCCAAACATCGGATCAATTTGTCGATAATCCGTGATATCATAGCCGTTATCAATCTGTGGTGATAAATAGACTGGGCTTAACCAAAGCGCATCAACACCCAATGCTTCAAGATATGATAATTTTTCAATAATACCATTAATATCTCCTACCCCAGATCCAGTTGTATCATTATAGCTCTTAGGATAAATTTGGTAAATTACCGCATCTTTCCACCATTCACTTCGTTTTGTATGCATTCTAACTCCTTTATTTCTTTTACTCATTTTTTACTGCTTAATCAAATGCCAATTTTGTGCAAAAAAGTCATGGTTAACATCCGCAATTGCAAGTCCAACTTGCATCAATTCATCACCACGTCGAATTATTTCGGTACCGTCAATTTGATAATAGCTATCCGTATCTAAACCAACGAGACGCAAACGTTTGCTCGGCGTATTCGCTTTTGCTAAAATTTGAACATAGCTGACAATAACTTCATGAAAATCAGCTGAAAGATAAAGCCAAGCCTTTGCGTTTTCCCGTTGGGCAGTCCTTAGATAATAATGTTCACCAAATTGTACAGTCTGTCGAATTCGCTTATAAAAAGCAACCTGCTGCTTGATTTCTTTTTTTTCTGCTTCTGTTAGTGTTAAAACATCCAGTTCATAACCAAAGTTACCTTGCATGGCCACGATACCTCGTGTTTTCAAGCTTGTGAGTCGCCCATTTTGATGATTAGGACTGGCTGAAACATGACAGCCCATACTCGCTGAAGGATAGAGCATCGTCGCCCCCGCTTGAATAGCCAAGCGTTCAATAGCATCGGTATCATCACTCGCCCAAGTTTGTGGCATATAATAGGTCATACCTGCATCAAAGCGCCCTCCTCCGCCTGCACAATTTTCAAAAAGTACATTCGGAAATGCTGACGTCAGTCTCTCTAAGATATCATATAAACCTAAAACATAACGATGCGCTGTTTCTCGTTGCCTCGATTTAGGTAAAAACTGACTCCCAATTTCGGTTAATGAACGATTAAAATCCCATTTAACATAATCCACCGCAGCTGATTTAAAAATACCAGTAAATGTCTCCACTAAATAATCACGAACAGCTGGATTTGTTAAATCTAAGACCCATTGGTCGCGTGAAAGAGAAGGTCGACGATTTGGCGTACCTAACACCCATTCAGGATGCTGACGATAAAGTTGACTATCTGGACTAATCATCTCTGGTTCAACCCATAGCCCGAATTTCAAGCCTAGTGCTTTGATTTTTTGACTAAAGCTACCTAGCCCATTTGGAAATTTTCTTAAATCTACTTGCCAATCACCTAGCGAAGAGCTGGCATTATCTCTTCGCCCAAACCAGCCATCATCCAATACAAATAGTTCAATGCCCAAATCCGCTGATTCCTTAGCAAAATTAAGCAAACGTGCTTCTTCCAAATCAAAATAGAAGGCTTCCCAGCTATTAATTAAAATTGGACGCTCCTGCCATTGATGATGCCCTCGCACTAAAAATTGCTGATAGCTGTTTCGAAAGGTTTGACTCATTTCTTGCAAGCCGTTTTTGGCATAAACCAATAACGCTGCCGGCGTTTCAAACTTTTCTCCCGCCTCAAGTCGCCAACTAAATTGGGCAGGATTCAAGCCAATTTGCAGTCTTAGTGCATCGTGCATTTCCATTGTGACACTAGCTCGAAAATCGCCTGAATAAAGCAAGCTCATTGCTCGAATTTCACCATAGTCTTCATTAAATTGTGAATCTGCCAAGGCAATGAAGGGTTGATGCTCGTGGCTACTTTGACCCCTTAGGCTTTCAATAACCTGACCATTCTGAGTTAGTTCGCTTTGTTGATAATGCAGCTCTCTAGCCCAGCCACCTGAAAGGTGTAATAGCTTCTGGTTCGTATCATCAATGTGAATACAAGCCGAGCTTAATTCAGCAATTTGAGTCACTTCACTGCCAATATTTTCAATGGTAACAAAGCGAACTAAAGCAGCAGTCTGATGATTTAACCCATAAAATTGCTGCATTTTCAGCTGCTTTTCTTCATCGATTAAAGTGATAATTAATGTTTCTCCGCGCTCATCCTCCAAGCCTGGCAGGTTCTTGGGCTTTAATAATTTAGATTGAACTTCAAAATCGACATACCTAAAATCAGAAATATTGGAGCCATCAGCATGCTCAAGCACAAAGGCTGGCTTACGAAGATCTGAATTACCATAAGCAGGGTATTCAATCGGTAATCTTTCTAATTTAAATTCTTTGATGCCATCTGTATCAGCAATATAGCTCGCACGTTTGATTTCATTTATTAAATAGTCTAGTGCTGCGTCCTTTAATTGATCACCCCAGTATAGATGTGTTAAATGACCGCTTGGCAAAACCTGCATTACATAACTCATCTGTGGCGTAGACAAATGGAAAATACGCCTTTGTTGATTAAAAATTATCATTTTATATCCTTTATCAAAAATTAAGCAATACCAAATACTGAAGCAATAATACCGATAACAATCACGCCAACAATCATCTTATTAATTGATACATTCTTTTTAGCAATTAACCAATAGCATAACATTGTAAATGCAAGGGGAATGATACCGATGAAAATAGAATCAAGCATTTCCTGTGATTTCATGACTGTTTTGCCACCCATGACCATATTCCACTTCAAATCAAATTTGACCATACTTGAGGTCATCGCACCAACCATTGTAATACCAACAATCGATGCCGCCTTGGTAAGAACGCTCATCAACCCAGAATTATACAAGTCAGAGATGTAGGTTGAGCCTAAAGTATAACCTAATTTACCAGCAAACCAACGTGTCAGCTGAGTTGGAATATTGAATATCAATAAGAAAATAATTGGCGCTAAAATATTGCCCTGCTTAGCCAGTGGGATTGCAATTCCAGCTGCAATTACTCTAAGCACACCCCAAAATACCGAATCTCCTAGCCCAGAGAGTGGTCCCATCAAACTGGTTTTAATTGCTGAAATGGAATCCGAATCAAAATCAGGTTTTTCTGAATTCTCCTTCTCCATCGAGGCAGCAATCCCTAAAATAAATGGATACGTTGCAACAGTTGTATTAAAATAAGTATTATGACGTAGCATTGCTTGTTTTTTTTCTTCGTCTGTCTGATAATATTTATTAATAAATGGGAGCATTGCATAGGTTACACCCGAACCACCAAGCTTAGTTGGCGTTACTGAAGCAAACTCAGTAAACGAACGCCAATACATCTGTTTTAATAATTTTTTTTCATCTTTAGTTAGTTCTACTTTAGCCATCTTTTTCCCTTCCTCAATCTTTTAGTCATTAGGCGTAAAAATCATCTACCTCTTGCTGTTTCGGATCGTTATTCTTGCTAGAAGAAATGTTAACACCTTGCTTTAGCTGATCTTTAATTCCCTTAAGTGTAATATCATTTTGCGCAACAATCACAGCAGCAATAATTGCAATCGCCGAAATCGCAATTAATGGAATATCAAGATATGCAATCAGCACAAAGCCAAGGAAAAAATAGACAGCAATTTTATTATCCCAAAGCATTTTCAAAAGCATTGCCATCCCAACCGCTGGCAATAGGTTACCGGCAATCTCTAAGCCATGCATAATTACGTCAGGAATCATTTTCAAAACTGATTCTGTCGCTTTTGAGCCAACTAAAATAGCAAAAAATGGAATTAAGCTATATACCCCCCAATTTAATGCCCATATGCCGAAATGCAAACGCGTATATGCTTTGCCATTACCTTGTGCAGCATATTTATCAAAGCGAGTTGAAATGGGTGCAACAACGGCAATCCACAACAATTGCTTGATTTGTAAACCAATAATACCAAGCGGTAAGGCTAAAGTAATAGCATATTCTGTCCCACCACCCAGTTTAATCGCGAAGGCCGCAGCAAGTGCTGAGGCTAAGCCGGGCTCGGCTGAAGCCGCACCACCAATATTGACAACGCCCATAAAAATTGTTTCCAGTGCAGCACCCACTAGTAAACCAGTTTGTAAGTCTCCCAAGAACAAACCAACGAGTGGGGCAATAACAATTGGTCGTCCTAGCATTGTAAAACCAAGTAGCTCCTGTCCTCCAACTGTCAACCAGACAATTAAAGCAACTACGATTGCTTCATATAACATTATTTTTCTCCTTTACTGCTAATTTTATATCAATTCTTTTGCAAGCTCTTTTTTCTCAGCAGGCACCATTTGAATATCCGTTTTCGGAAAAATGCCAACTAGCTCTTCTAAGGAGGCCAACTCCGGCGCTGTCAATAAGACAGTTGGGGCGATTTTTTTCTTTTCACCCTCAATCATCTTGCCAACATTGCCCACGTTAATTCGATTAAAATAGCTTACCTGACCTGCCAAACGCGCTGCATCATGAACCGTACGTACCAAAACCAAAATATTTTTTGTTGCTGAGCGGTTATCATTCAATATATCTGCCGCTTCATCAATTGTTCTCATCAAAACCTTGATGCCATTTGGCGCAGCCATTCTCAAAGCATTCTCCTGTAGCTCATTTGTTACAACTTCATCATTAGCAACAATAATACCTTCAATTTTTAATTCCTTTGTCCAAACCATTGCAATTTGACCATGAATTAATCGTTCATCGATTCGCATCGTAATCATTTTATTCGTTTCAGGCCTTACTAATAGGTTATCTATTGTCTTAGACTTGACTGCTTCAGTCATATCCGTGACGGCTTGAGCGGATTGCTCTCCTGTACCTTGCACACCCTCAACCAATTGAACTTGCTTTAACTCTAGCCGAGCAGTCTCTACCAATGTCTGAATCTTTTGATATGTATATTCTTCACCCGCTAAAGCAATCGACACCGTTTCCAAAATTAATGGAATATTCATGCCTGCAATCACAAAAAAATTAGTTTTACCAGTTGTTTTCATTACCACTTTTTGATTGACACTACCGCCGTATAAATCTGTAAAAATAATTGCTTGATCTGTATCACTAATTGATTCAATAAAGCGAGCTAAAGCATCATCCAAATCAGGTACATCATCTGTATAAGCAGAAATATAGGTGAAATCTTTGTTTTCCCCTAAAAACAATTCCAATGTTGCCTTAACCCCATCCGCCAATTTACCATGACCAGCCACTAAAAATTTCTTCAAATCTTCCCTCCTAAATATCAGTAAGCGTTTTCTTTTCTGTCGACTATCAAAGTATAACATCAAATTTGACCGTTTGCAACCGTTTTATTGACTAAATCGTTCATTTTTTATTCAACAATGAACGAAACGGTCTTACGCTGTTCTTGTATCAAAAATCTATTTAAAAAATAAAAAAAACCAGAATCTGTTAAGATTCCAGTCATTATTTTAATAATAAAAATTATGTAAGTTCTTTCCAAAAAATACATTTGTGATTTGCGGTAACATCCTTGCCGCTCTCAGGACTTTCAGAATTACTACAGTTTGCAATCTCATTAGGATTGATAAAAGTGAAACCTGAAGTGGTATCAGTGATGTGAGTACCATCCCAATATGCACAATTACCACAGCTTTCAGCAACAACGTTATGCTTTACTACTTTTGCCATAATTAAAACCGCCTCTCTTATTTGATAGCTTAATTATAGCACCAAAAATAAGAAAAAATTATTAAATAATGATGACGACAATGATAATCAGTATCGGTTGATAATCAATATTACCAATGGATTTAAATTGAATGCTACTAAGCATCTAAACCATTTTTTTCTATTTGAATTTTAATTTTTATGCCATTTGGATCAAGAATCGATAATGAATCAAAGGTTTCTTTAAGATAATTTGCCGAAATTGCCTGCCAATGCTGCTCAAGTCGCGTTAGCTCTTGAGCATTTACCACACTAAATGTATAGTAATCAAGTCCCAAATCATTGGCTACCATTGCTGGCGTGTGTCTCCCAAGCCAAATATTTGAGCCGATGTGATGATGATAATCTCCCGCTGCAAAAAATTTTGCCTGATCACCATAATTAGTTTTTAAATCAAGTCCTAAAACCCTCGTATAAAAGAGCTCCGTTTCTTGTAAATCGGCAACTTTTAAATGAACATGACCAATCTTACTTCCTTTAGGAAATCCTTGCCATTTGCCGTCAGCAGATTCAATCAAATTATCGCCATCCAGCTCAACCGTAATACCTACAATTTCGCCATCTGGTCGAATATCCCAAAATTTTCTATCCTTATCGCAATAAATCTCAATACCATTTCCTTCTGGATCATTGAGATAGAGTGCTTCACTATAGCCATGATCACTTGCACCAATTAGAGGTGCTTTATTCGTTAAATAATGAATTAGAGCATTCCCTAAATCATTTCTTGAAGGTAATAAAAATGCAACATGGAAAAGACCTGTTTTTTTTGTGATTGGTAGTGGATTGCTTATTTTTTTTAAAACCAATAAAATCTGTTTGTCTACCCCTAAGATACTTGTCAAATTTGTTTGATTTAATAGCTCTAAGCCAATGACTTCAGTATAAAATTTTGTTTGCTCTTCCAAATCCGCAACCTTCAATGATAAATGACCTAACTGAGTTGCTGCTGAAATCTGAAATTTAGGAATTACAACACTCATAATTCACTCCTTCTACTTAAATCTCCATAATATTTTCTATAAAATCAAGCAGCCAACGCTTCCTGTCGAATAATGGACTGACTTAACTATTAACATTATAATACTTACTTATAGTAAGTTCATAGTGTTTTGCTCACTTCATAAAAAGCTTCTTGCTACACTAATGATTTTTAATAAGGTGTCAAAGCATTTTTTAAGAAAAAGACGTATTAAATAACAAAAACCACCATCATCTCTGACAGTGGTAGGAGTTTATGAAAAAGATTAATTATTTGGGATGAGTTAATAGTATAACGAGAAGCTTAAACGAGGCTTAAAGCAAAAAATGCCCTCACTAAACGTGAAGGCTGATATGGGCCGTTGCCATTAAACCTGTGTTGCTAATTTCTTAATATATTTAATTTGTTTTTCATCTGTATGCATATGAGTGTCATAGCCTGCCTGTTTCATCATAGTCTCAATTGCTGCTAATTCACTTGGACTTGAAATCGGTGTATAACGATTGCCTACCCATAAAAATGCTGTTTTGTTTTCTGCAAATATAATCATATTCTCTCTCCCTCTTTTGGTTGGATTCACTGGATTCGTATTTTTAAGTAAATTGTACCAATACCTTGCTTGTACTTGTCTTACCGGCTGATTTGGATTATACGGACGTTCATAGTAACGTATAAAAATATCCGCTAATACTTCAGGTGATTGCGTGCTCTGAGTAAACTGCTTAAAAGACATACTTGGATGATAAAATTGTTGATTATTTACCACTTCCCATTCAAGTCTTTTACATTGGCTAATAACATCCTGATATACTAAACCGTTACTTGTCGCCCAGTTGATATACTTGGTAGCAGGTGTCCACTGAACTAAACCATAGCCACCAGACATATTACCAATATTATCTGATTCCCAGCGATCGGCAATGATACCACTCTCTGATTGCATATTACCAAGTGTTGCTGCAACTGCTTCTTGGCTCCAGCCCTTACTAGTCAGATAATTCCAAATTTGCTGCGCCGTCTGTTGTTGAGTCATCATTTCTCACTTCCTTTTTTACAAAGCTAAAAAATCCTAGCTCTCTTGAGCCAATTTTTTAATATATTTAATCTGTTTAGAATCTTCGTGTTCCCATGTGTCATAGCCTGCTTGCCGCATCATCCCCTTAAGTGCTTCTAGCTCACTAGGATTACCGACATAAGTATATTTATTACTAGCCCAAAGATATACTCGACCATTTTCTTTAAATAAAATCATGCTTTCTTTTCCTCCCAATTTTCCTGAATTATTGTCATTCTCACTATACGGTGGTCTAACAAAACCAATGTAGGGTATATGCGTTAATGGGTGCTTACTAATGTATTTACGACCAGCATAATTTTCATCATAAACTTGATAATTATCTTCAGCAATAATACCCGTATGACCATATTGATTAGTTGGTTCTGGTCCTGTAACAAATATATCTCCCGGCATTGAGCCTTGTGAAACTGGTATTTTCTGCCACCCCGGATCTAATTGCGCCGTCCAAATATCCTTGGCACCAACTATACCTCTGCCTGAAAATGCACCACCTGCTACACCAAAGAATGCCTGTGAAACATAATTGACCAAATCAACACACTGAATGTTTGAACCATTGTTGAAACCAATTGCTCGACCTTGGTTCGCATTCAACCAGCTTAAAACTTCATTTCTTGTTGTCATATATTTCCTCCTTTCATGTTTTAAATATATCACCTTAGCACGTGTGAAAAATCCGCAAATAATCCACGATTGAAAAGCTAAGTGATATTTTCCTTTATAAAATAAAAAAGCCCTCATAAAATACAAGGGCTGAATGATTACTTAATGGGGGGAATTGATTTATTATATTTTTTATTGTTCTTTTAATAGTTGATATTATTCAGTAAACTTTCGCTATATCTATAATAATCAAAGCAATGAAATTTTTAAAATAACTCGATATATCAGTATATAAAGGTATTTAAAAAGCAATTAGTCGGGGACAAAAATCGCTTTTTCTGACTTTGTCCCCGACTAATTTTGTACTTCTATGACTTTCTATGGTTTAATTTATAGATACATCCTTGTTAAATCAACGTTTAATATATTTTAAACTGTTTTAAAAATCACTAAAATATCTACTTAACGTGCCAAGCGATAAATAGCATCTGCATAAATAACTGCAGCACGATATAAATCCGCCTCAACAATGAACTCGTTGGCTTGGTGCATCGTATCAGTATAGCCTGGGAACATCGCACCATAGGCAACACCACGTTCCATTAGGCGTCCAAAGGTACCGCCACCAATAATCTGTTCATAGCCCTTTTCACCCGTATGATCTTCATACACCTGTAAAAGCGTAGCAACAAGCTCATCATCTTCGGGCACATAATGTGGTGCTTGCGTTCGCTCACCTTGTTTAACTTTAACAATATAAGCTGATAGCGTCTTTGTTAAGCCTTCTTTGATCGTCAAGGCATCTGTTCCTTTAGGAAAACGGAAATTCAATGTAATTTCACCACCATCGGCCTCATCAAAATTAAAAATACCTGCATTCATCGTTAATTTACCCATTTTAGCATCTTCAAAGGCAGCACCAATTTTATTGGCATAATGGTCTTGATAGAGAAAATGACCCGCAACCTCTAAGAATTTTTTAGCATTACCAGCAAAGTGATAGGTGCGTAAAAAGCGAGCTAAATAGGTTGCACCATTCACACCAGTTTGCGGACTAGCACCATGTGCCGATTTACCAACCACTTCAATTTCAAACTCCCCTGCCTTGATTTCAGCAAGTGCACCACCGACAGAATGCGCAATTTTAAAGGCTTCAAAATCTTCCTCTAAGTCAGCAAAGGACAGATTACCGCTAAAGCTTGCCTTTGCTGATTCAGGCACCATATTTTCACGCAAGCCACCTTTAAAGGTATGTAATGTAAATTCCCCTTGATTTGCACCATCAAAAATTAAAATTTCAGAAGTATTACCCTTTTCACCATTGATAATTGGAAATTCAGCGTCAGGTGAAAAACCAAAATCAGGCTTAGCCTCCTTGGTAAAGTAATAGTCCATGTCACCCCAGCCAGATTCTTCATCAGTTCCGATGACAAAACGGATTTTTTTAGACAGCGGCACCTGTAAATCTTTTAATATTTTCAGTGCATAATAGGCAGCCACAGTTGGTCCCTTATCATCGCTTGCACCGCGTGCATAAATTTTGCCATCTCTAATTTCTGGGGTAAAAGGGTCACTTTCCCAGCCACTGCCAGCTGGTACAACATCCATATGAGCGAAAATACCTAATGTTTGTTCTCCCTCACCATATTCAAGAACGCCAACATAATTATCAACATTTCTTGTTGTAAAACCGTCACGTTCGGCAATTTCTAAGAATTTTTTCATTGCCGCCAAGGGTCCAGGACCAAAAGGTGCTGCTTCCGTTACCTTTTCATCATCACGAACTGAAGGAATTGCTAAAAGTGTAAATAAATCCGCCTTCAAATCATCTTTTCGTTTCAATACTTCCGATTTAAAATCAACAGTCATTATTAATAAACCTCCATTTTATCTTAATACCTCTATTGTATCACTCAAATAAATATTTAGGAAAAATCTGATAGTAAAGATTTTATATTGTTATCAAAAAAAGTGATGAACTAATAAGTCCATCACCTAATAAAAAATTTAAGCTTGAAATTCAAAGCCATCAATCGTTGCGAAATAATCCTCTGGCTTTTCAGCGCGGCGAATTAATCTTGAATGGCCGTCAGCCTGAAAAAGCACCTCTGCACTTCTCAGCTTAGCATTATACTGATAACCCATCGAAAAACCGTGTGCACCAGTATCATGAATCACCAATGTTTCACCTTCTGATAATTCTGGCATTGGTCTTTGAATTGCAAACTTATCATTATTCTCGCAAAGTCCACCAACGATATCAACTACGGTTGTCGCTGGCTCTCCCTCACGTCCAGCCGCGGTGATATGATGATAGGCCTTGTACATTGCCGGACGTAATAGATTGACCGCTGAAGCATCAACACCAATATAGGTTCGATAGGTTTCTTTTTTATGTAAAACCTTAGTAATTAGATGTCCATTTGCAGCTAACATAAAGCGTCCTAATTCGGTAAATATTTTAACTTCTCCAAGTCCTGCTGGCTCAAGCACTGACTGATATGCATTTTTGACACCCTCACCAATTTTAAAAATATCATTGGGTTTTTCCTCAGGGAGATAATTAATGCCAATCCCACCAGATAAGTTAATAAAATCCAAATCAACATCAGTCGCCTGAACGACCTCAACAGCTAACTCAAATAATTCTTTCGCTAATGTGGGGTAGTAATCATTTGTAACTGTATTGCTCGCTAAAAATGAATGTATGCCGAATTTTTTAACACCAAGCGCCTTTAATTCAATAAAAGCTTGAATTAACTGTTCTTTAGTCATACCAAACTTTGATTCTTGAGGGCTATCCATTATCTCGGTTCCTAATGAGAAAACACCACCGGGATTATAACGACAGGAAATCGTTTCCGGAACATCAGCCACTTTTTTCAAAAACTCAATATGCTCATAAGCATCTAGGTTAATTGTCGCATTTAACTGCCTAGCAAATTGAAAATCCTCAGCAGGCGTATCATTAGAAGAAAACATAATTCCACTGTCTTTAAAGCCTAATTTATGACTCATTAATAGCTCAACATAAGAGGCACAATCGACACCACAGCCTTCTTCCTTTAAAATATTGATGATTGCTGGTGTTGGTGTTGCCTTTACGGCAAAATATTCCTTAAATCCCTTATTCCAAGAAAACGCTTGGTATAAATCACGCGCAACTTGGCGAATGCCTGCTTCATTATATAAATGAAACGGCGTTGGATATTGATTCGTCAGCTCATTTAGCTGTTCTTTAGAAACAAAAGCCTTTTTCATTAAAATTCCTTTCCAATGTGCAGCGTTATTAAAGCAATCAATATCGTATCATTAAAATCGATTTAAGGAGGATAACTCAATTAATAACTGAATTATCTTTTTAAATAGCGAATTAATAGCTTGGGTCGGCCAACACCCGTACTGCGCAATTTAGGTTTGAAGTCCTGACCTGAGACAATTTGAAAAATTTTGTGACGCTGAATAAAAATTTTCTTAAAGTTACTATTGTCCATTTTAGCAAAACGTTCATCAAAAATCTTGAAAATTGCTAAAACTTCATTAATTGTAAATTCATCCCCCAAAATTTGTACAATATCTGGTTCAATCTCGAGATATTGCTTGATTCGATTAAAGCTTGTCATAAACATTTTCTTATGATCAAACGCCAATTCAGCTAAATCGATTCGCTTACCCTGCTCATCTTCAAAATAGAGCGTATCACCAGCACGCTCAATATTAACCCAATGTGCTGCTTTAGCATCATCCCCTGCCACAATCTTATCGATATCTCGAGGTGGTAGATAGGTCACATGAGCAACGGAAACCACCCAATATCTTGGATCGCGATCTGGAGTCGAGAAAAGACCGACCTGCCAAATATTTTTATCATCAACCAAAATGCCAACCTCTTCTTTGGTTTCCCTAATCGCTGCTTGCTTAGCATCTTCATTTTTATTAACAAATCCACCGGGAAATGCATACTTATGGCGCTCTGGATTTTTCAAGCGTTCAATCAATAAGACTTGTAGCTTCTCTGTGCTAGCATTAAAAGCAAAAATAATATTATCAATCGTTAAGGATGGTTTGGCGTATTTTCCCAAATCTTGTTGATGATACCATACTAAAAACTCAGCTTCCTCAGCCTCTTCTTCATAATACTTTATTTCTGCCTGCTTGGATTCAAACTTTTTTATCATTTTTAAGCCTCTTTTACCCAAATATTTTATTTTAAAGTAAAATGTACTAAAATTATTTTGTCAAGTCTAAATTAAAAATAGCTACTAAAAAACTAGCTTTTTCTGAGGTTATCCTCTGGATAAAGTGCACGTATACCGCCAATTAATTTTGGGCGACTTGCAAGTGCTGTCACGTGTGCACCACCCAGCTCACGATATTGCAGGCGAATCGGGATTTGCACGTGCTTCACATGCATACCAATTGAAGTATCACCAATATCTATACCAGCATTAGCAACCACAAACTCAACCTCTACAGGTGAATGAAAATATTTAAAGGCTGCAAGCTGTCCACTACCACCTGCGTGTAATGAGGGCAAAACTGAAACAACCTCTAAATGCTTTTCTTGAGCGACACTCGCTTCAACCGCTAATGCTCGATTTAAATGTTCACAGCCTTGAACAGCTAAATGAATTTGCTTTGGTCTCAATATTTCTAAAATCGCACTGACGATCACTTCACCAATTTCTTGACTTGAATTTTTACCAATCATTCCCCCCGCAACCTCCGATGATGAAAGTCCAAGGACAAAAATATCATTAGCACTGAGGTTAGCTTTTTCTGTCAGCTCCAGCGTCAAAGCCTTTGTTTGCGTGGCTAGTTCTTTTAAATTCATCATTTATGCTCCAATCTAATATTTTGCTATCGGCCGAACAAGGTTGGTTCTTGATAGTGCCTTATAAACTGGCAAAGCAATCACAATTCCGAAAATATTTTGTAAGGTATTACCAGGTATGCTTGCCAAACCATAACCGAAACCATTTAATAGCCAGCCCGCTAAGCCATAACCAATGACCATTAAAACACTTGCAGTAGTTAAACCAGCAATCATTAGCTTATTGCCACGATCAAAAGCAATTTTACCAGCAACCAAGCCTTGCAGGCCATGAATCACCACAGAAAAAAATAACCATTGCGGATAGCCTGAAATTAAATCAATCAAACCGCCTGATAACGCGCCAACAGCTAAGCCTGCTGGTCCACCAAGTAAGAGTGCCGCAAGATAAATACCAGCTTCACAAAGTGTTACGAAGCCTTTAGTTTGCGGTATAGGAATAATAAAATTTAGCGATAAGGCAACTGTTAAAGCGGTAATTAAAGCAATTAATGTAATTTTTCTCGTTTTTGTATTTTTCTGCATTGTTATAGCTCCTCATCTAAAAATTAAAAATATATCCAAAAAGAACTTACCTACATACTACGAAATTAAAGCAATATCCCTTTTATGATTTAGCTTATCATTCTCAGTAAAGCATGATTTTGCGCATAAGCAGCATGTTTTCTTGCGAAGAGTGAAAAATTATTTTTACCGATTAAATAGAGAATATTTTAGCTAATAAAGTAATAAGTAGCAGTTTTAAAAAAAGTATGAAGCAGTTTTAATACTGTTTTTTCATTAGTTTACAGAAAATTCTAAATAAAAAAACACCCAATTGGATGTTTTATAACCATCCAATTTAAGTGTTTTGAGTTTAAATTGCTTTTACTAAACGTCTTTTTTCATCTAATTCATAAACCGCTGAAGCAAATTCATCTAATATTTCAATCATTTCCTGCTGTGTATTCGCTTGATTAACAAGAGACTTGGCCTTGGCTGCTCTTGGTGCGCCTTTTAGATAATAAGCTGCGTGCTGTCTAAATTCACGTGTACCGATTTTTTCACCCTTTAAGTCAACTAAACGCTCTAGGTGTAGCTTTGCAATATTAATTTTTTCTGCAACCGAAGGCTCTGATAATAGCTCACCAGTAGCTAGATAATGCTCAGTTCGTTTTAGCATCCATGGATTACCTAAGGCAGCACGTCCAATCATTACCGCATCTACACCAACCTCATCTAGCATTCGCTTAGCATCCTCAGGTGTTTTAACATCGCCATTTCCAATAAAGGGAATTGTTAATTTTTGAGCCACCTTGGCAAGCATATCCCAATCCGCATGCCCCTCATACATTTGAACACGAGTTCTCCCGTGCATAGCAACCGCCTTAGCACCAGCCTTTTCAGCAGCGAGTGCATTTTCAACTGCATATAAATGCTCAGCGTCCCAGCCAAGACGCATTTTAACAGTCACAGGAAGCTTGACCGCCGAAGCAACAGCCTCGACCATTTCATAAACCTTATTTGGATCAAGCAACCACTTAGCGCCAGCTTCTGCTTTAATTACCTTATTAACTGGACAGCCCATATTTATATCAATAATATCTGCTGGTGTATTAGCCTCCACAAATTGAGCAGCTTCAACTAAGGTTGCCTTCTCTCCCCCAAAAATTTGCAGGGATAGAGGGTGCTCATTAGAGGCAATGTCTAGCATGCTCAACGTTTTTTTATTCCTATGCTGAATACCCTTATCAGATATCATTTCCATTACGACAAGTCCAGCTCCAAATTCTTTGGCTGTTACACGAAATGCCTTATTTGAAATGCCCGCCATCGGTGCTACAACTACTCTGTTTGGGATTGCAACATCACCAATATGCCATGTTTTTGCCACAGCTACCTCCTGTTAACTAATTTGATTATAGATTAATCAATATATCTTCCAATTCCTTCTTTGAAAATTGATACTTATCCTCACAAAAATGGCAAACAACTTCAGCCTGACCATCCTCCTCGATGATCGCAGCTAGCTCTACGCCTCCAAGTCCAGCCAGACCTCTGGCAAATTTCTCCTTAGAGCAGTCGCATTGAAATTGTAATGGTGCCTTACTCAAAACCTTATACTCAACCTCACCAAAAACAGCATCCAAGATTGCTTGCGTTGATGATTTTTCGAGAATTTCAGAAATCGCGGGCATTGCTTGTAACCGTGCTTCAAATGCTTCTAAATCCTCAGGCAAGGCATCAGGCATTGCCTGAACTAAAAAACCACCTGCTACCTTAACTCTATCCTCTTGATCTAAAAGCACAGATAGACCGACCGCTGAGGGAATTTGTTCGGATTCAGTAAAATAATAAGCTAGGTCTTCGGCAATCTCACCGGAAATCAATGGTACTTGACCAGTATAAGGTTCCTTTAAGCCCATATCTCTCATGACTAGTAAGAAGCCTGGCGCAACTGAAGAGCCGACCATTACTTCACCGGTCGCCGTCTTCTTTAAGTCAATATGAGGATTGCCGACATAACCTTTCAGGTGACCGTGTGCATCTGCATCAACTGTAATATGACCAATTGTATTCTCACTTAACACCCTTAAAGTTATTTTATCATTTCCCTTTTGATTTGCCCCTAAAATTGCACCTGCCATTAAGGCACGACCAAGTGCGACAGTTGACGTACTCCATGTATCATGGCGCTGTGCTGCATTTGCAACCGTCTCTGTCGCCAAAAAGGCAAATGCCCTAAAATTGCCATCCCTAGAGATTGCTTTAATTAAGATATCCTTCAATGAAAATGCTCACTTTCTAAGTTTTCCAAAATAGCACTTATAATTATAATTGAATTTGGCGATAAATAAGCTTAAATATACTGTAATTCTTTTTCTGCTTGATAAACATGATCGATTAAACCGCCACCAAGACATTCATCACCGTCATAAAAGACAACCGCTTGACCTGGGGTCACTGCTCGAACAGGCTCTTTGAAAGTGACAATTGCCTTGTCACCATCAACCATGACATGAACTGCAACGTCTGCTTGGCGATAACGAAATTTAGCAGTACAGTCAAATTCTAACTGTTGGCTTAAATCTCTAGGTACCGTAAAGCTGATTTCTCGGGCTTCTAAGCTGGTTGAAAATAGACTTGGGTGGTTAAAGCCTTGACCAACATATAAGATATTTTTAGCTAAATCCTTACCGACCACAAACCAAGGCTCATTACCTTGACCAGTACCACCAATACCTAAGCCTTGTCTTTGACCAATCGTATAATACATTAACCCATCATGAGTTCCCATTAATTGACCATCAACTGTTCGCATTTCACCTGATTGCGCAGGCAAATATTGACTCAAAAATTGTTTGAAATTCTTTTCACCAATAAAGCAAACGCCGGTTGAATCCTTCTTTTTGGCAGTCGCTAGTCCTGCTCGATCCGCAATTGCACGTACTTCTGGTTTTTCTAAATGTCCCAGCGGAAACATTACTTTTTGCAGCTGCGTTTGCGATAATTGACTCAAGAAATAAGTCTGATCCTTATTACCATCATAGCCTCGCAATAAATGAACAGTACCGTCCATATCACGCTTAATCTGCGCGTAATGACCTGTTGCGACATAATCTGCACCCAGCTCAACGGCGTAATCTAAAAAAGCTTTAAACTTAATTTCTTTATTACACATCACATCAGGATTTGGTGTCCGTCCTGCACGATACTCCGCTAAAAAATATTCAAATACCCGGTCCCAATATTCCTTTTCAAAATTAACTGAATAATAGGGGATGCCAATCTGATCTGCTACCTTTGCAACATCCTTATAATCCTCCGTTGCCGTACAGACACCATTTTCATCGGTATCATCCCAATTTTTCATAAAAATTCCAACCACATCGTATCCTTGTTCTTTTAGTAGTAATGCAGTCACAGAACTATCTACCCCACCACTCATACCAACAACAATACGAGTTTTTGAGTTATCACTCATTTTGTCACCATCTTTCACTAGATTTTGATGGTAGGCTTTTAATAACAACTAAAACCATTGATACCTACCTTGCATATCTACGATTTGAAGGTCGTAATTGCAACTTCCTATTATAATCGGAAAATGCTGAAAAATCTAGCTTTTGGCTGATTAACTTTATCATTGCAATAAAAACTCAATAATTTTTCAATTGCAGTATAAAATAAAAAGGGGCTGAAAAAGTCAGCCCCATGATTTATATAAAAAACCGAATGCAGATTAGCTATGCTTTAAGCTCATTTGGACGTTTAACTGTTAATGCAAGCAGCACACCGCCGATGATAAACAATACCAATAAGCTTGCAATCCCAAATTGACTTTTTCCTGTTAATTTAGTCATCGTAGAGAAAATAATTGGACCAAGGATTGCTGAAAATTTTCCGAAAATATTGTAAAAACCGAAAAATTCATTTGCTTTATCCTTTGGAATAATTTTTGAAAAATAGGATCGGCTTAGCGCTTGAATACCGCCCTGAGAAGTCCCTACTAAAATACCAAGAATCCAAAAATCAAGTGTCGTCTTCATGAACATTGCATATAAGCAAATCATCGCATACACAAAAATTGCAACGACAATTAATGGCTTCGTACCAAATTTTTCCGCTAGCCAGCCGTAAAGGATGGTAAAAGGAAAGGCAATTATATTAACGACCAGTAAAATAATAATCAGCATATTGGAATCAACGCCCATGTCAACCCCAAAGGCCGTTGCCATCGTAAAAATTGTATCAACACCATCAATATAAAAGAAATAGGCAAGTAAAAACAGCACAACGACTTTATACTGACGAATATCACGAATCGTTGTAAGCAAGCGTCGAAAGCTATTACGAATGGAATGGCTTTGCTTAGGCACACCATAAACCTGTTGGACGTTCTTAAAAAACGGAATCGAGAATAACCCCCACCATAAACCAGTTAGGATAAAGCAAAGCTTCGTAACCAATTCACCACCTAGCAAACCAAAGCCGTCTGTAACCTGTAACACCATTACTAGAATAAATAGCAGTGCACTACCAATATAACCAAGACCGTAACCATAGGAGGATACCTTATCAGCGCGCTCATCATCAGTAATATCAACGAGAAAACCATCGTAAAAGACATTTGCCCCCTGAAAGCCCATATGCGAAATCACATAAACAATTAATAGCGTCACCCAGCTTTGATTAGGTACTAATGCTAAGCCAAGTGTTGTAATAATTCCCGAAATGGCGAAAAGTGAAAATATTTTTTTCTTATAACCAACGTAATCAGCAATTGTTCCTAAAAAAGGGGCTAATAACGAGATAATTAAGGTTGCAATTGAAGAGGTATAGCCCCAGATAGCAGTGCTATCGACTGAAGAAACGCCTGCATTGCCACTCACATACTTAAAATAAATCGGTAAAATTGCTGTAACCACGACTAAAGAATAGGCTGAATTTGCCCAGTCATACATAATCCAGCTTTTTTCTGTTTTGGTTAATTTCATTTAGTGCTCCTCACAAGTCTTCAAAAGTTGATGATGCTTTAATTTTTTGACTACGAAAAATAATAAATCCCAATCTATGTAAAAAAACTATACAGCTTAAGCAGCCACCTCTTATTCAGCAAGCTTAATTATTCAAAAAGCTCATTGATTACTTGACCATCAACAATTGTTGGAAAAGTAGTCAAATTTAATATTTTGGCGAAAGTAGGCGCCTCATCAACCAGTCTCGCCTGAGCAATTTTTTTACCCTTGGCAATCCCTGGTCCAAATGCGACTAGGGTTGTTTGGTAATTTTCTTTTTCAGGAGAAAAGCCATGAACTGCTCGATAACGTTCAGATTGACCGATTGTCTTGGCATCAACCTTTTCAACCGGCTGTCCTACTGATTCATCAATAAAATAATAGCCTCTTTTAGCTTCCAACATTAAGGTACAATTTGGGTCTGCGCCAAAGGATTCCGCACGGTCGTGACTATAGATTGCCGCAATCTCATGGATGTTATGGAGCTCCGCCCTAATTTCTGACACCGTTATGTCAGATTTTGGATTAAGATAAACATAGGCTGAGCCATCACAGCTTTTACAATAAACATCCCAATTTGCTGCAACTGTACCATCACTTCGCACCGTCAACCAACCCATTTTGGCAAATAGTACGTTGATACGAATCATCGAATGAACATCAATTTGATAATGATCACCCAGCAAGACAAAAACGGTGTCTGAATAGGTACCGGCTATTTTAGTTGCCTCAATAATTTTTGCGACATTTTCATCGAGCTGCTTTTTGGCTGTTTCAGCCTCTGGGCTATTGACGCCATGTGCATGACGCATACTATCCAAATTAACTAAGTGAACCGCCGTCAAATCTGGCTGTTCATGAATAATTGTATCCACCGTGCAGGCAGTAATAAATTGATCTAAGTAAGGCTGATTAATCCCTTGACGCAATTTGCCATAGCGTGCATTCATTTTGACTAAAAATAAAGATGAGCTCGCTTGAAATGACGTTAATACCTGATTCGTCCAGATACGATTTGGAAAAATTTCCGCAATATTAAAATCAATAGCTGCCTTAGCACAAACAGGCCATAAAAAAGCTGCTGTTTTTAATTGATGACGTTTGGCATAATCAAAAATAGTTGGTACCTGAATATCCTCGGCATACCAAAACCAATCTGGCGACTTTCGCTTACTTTGCAATTTGGTATTGTTTACAATACCATGAATATTTGGAAAAAAGCCAGTCATAATGGTGGTATGAGATGGATAAGTTAATGATGGATAGATTGCCTCAACCTGCTCAACATGGCAGCCGTCTGCTATTGCAGATTGAATTGTTGGTAAATCTGCTAAATCGCCCTTTAAGTCTGCAGCACCTAATGCATCCAATGAAATCACTACCAATTTAGTCATTGATTACGCTCCCTTTCTCGCGTCAACATTTACAGTTTACCTTAAAAAAAATATCTAGTTGTTAAAGTAATGTAAAATTCATTTAATCTCTTTTTTAAAAGTATCATAAAAAAAGAATTCTATAAAATATAACGACTAGCTACTAAAAAATCCGCCAAATTGCACGGATGATTGTTTATAATTTTTAGACTATGGTAAGTTGAAATGCTCTAATTATTTTAATTAGGCCTCAGCCAAAAATTGTTTCACTAATGCTTTAAATCTAGTCTTAAGCTGATTGGTTACCGCCACAACTTCGTCATGATTCAATTCTGTTTGCATACCTGCTGCCTTATTAGTAATTGCTGAAATACCGAGTACGCGTATCCCGCTATGATTGGCAACGATTACTTCTGGTACAGTTGACATTCCAACCGCATCGCCGCCAACTGTTCTAGCTAAATGGATTTCTGCTGGCGTTTCATAGCTTGGACCAGAAAATCCCATATAAATACCTGATTGAAGCCGTATTTTCAAATCTTTTGCTACTTTTGCTAGTAATTGAAGGTATTGCCTATCATATGCCTGTGACATATCTGGAAAGCGTGGCCCAAATGCTTCTAAATTGTCACCAATTAATGGATTATTGCCCATAAAATTAATATGGTCTGTAATTGCCATTAAATCACCTGCTTCAAAATTTATATTCACGCCACCTGCCGCATTGGTCACTATCAACCCTGTCGCCCCAAGTGCCTTCATAATACGTACTGGATAGGTAACTACTTGCATACTGTGCCCTTCATAATAATGAAATCGACCTTGCATCGCCAATACCGTTTTCCCTGATAAAGTACCATAGACAAGCTGACCTGCATGACCAACTACGGTTGAGGCTGGAAAGCCTGGAATTTCTTGATATGGAATTTCACGCACGTTCTCAATTTCAGTGACTAAATCCCCTAGCCCAGAGCCCAAAATTAAACCAAATTCAACACTGCCCACGCCTTGTGCTTTTAAATAACTCACTGTTTCTTCAATTAAAATCTGATTAATTTCTGTCATCTAATCACCCTTCTATCTCTTTGCTAAGAATATATTGACTTAGCATAATGCACTTAAAAAGCTTTTTCCGTTTTCCGTTGGTCGTATGCCAAAATTTTCCGCAATCGTGGCCGATATATCCGCATAATGTCCAATCGGTAAAATGCCCGATTTTTTAAAGCTTGGACTATAAGCTAGTAATGGCACATATTCCCGTGTATGATCTGTACCTGAATAGGTTGGATCATTGCCATGATCAGCTGTTATTAGCAATAAGTCATCTGAATTCATTGCATCATATATTTCTGGTAAACGTCCATCAAAAGCTTCAATCGCTCTTGCATAACCAACTGGATCACGACGATGTCCATATAGAGCGTCAAAATCAACAAGATTGGTAAAGCTGATGCCTTCAAATGATTTACGCATCACCTTTAATAACTGATCCACGCCATCCATATTACTTTTAGTCCGAACAGCATCTGTGATACCTCTACCATTAAAAATATCATTAATTTTACCAACAGCATAAACTGTTTTATCTGCCGCTTTCAAATGGTCTAATACTGTTTCACCAAAAGGATTTAAGGCATAATCATGACGACCACTTGTTCGAATAAATTGACCAGGCTCTCCAATATAAGGACGTGCAATAATTCGACCAATCATATATGGATCGTCTAGGGTAATTGAGCGAACATACTCACAAATTTGATAAAGCTCCTCTAGTGGAATAACAGACTCATGCGCTGCAATCTGCAATACGGGATCAGCAGAGGTATAGATAATCAAATCACCGCTTTTAAGCTGCTCTGCTCCGAAATCAGCAATTACCTCTGTGCCTGAATATGGCTTATTAGCCGCTCTAATCACTTTTCGACCCGAAAAGATTTCAATTTTTTTTAATAAATCTTCTGGAAAGCCCTCTGGAAAAACTCTAAATGGTATTTTTATATTCAGCCCCATAATCTCCCAATGACCAGTCATCGTATCTTTGCCCGCTGAAACCTCCTCAAGCTTAGTAACGTAGCCTAAAGGGGCTGCAACTCGTTGAATACCTTCTAATGCCTCTGGACGTGGAATCAAGCCTAGTCCCAGCTTTTCTAAATTCGGTACGTTAAGACCAGCTACTTTTGCAATATGGCCTATTGTGTCACTACCCAAGTCATTAAAAGCTGCTGCATCTGGTGCCTCGCCAATTCCAACTGAATCTAATACAATTAAATGTACACGCTTAAACATTTCATCTTCCTTTCAAAATACATCACTTGATTAAAGTATCCTCACCCTTCTAGTTTATGAATAAAAAACTAAAAAGAAAAGACATTCCGAAATTTAAATTTCCAGAACAGATAAAATAACATTTTATTTATATAATATTAATAATTATTTTACGTTATAACTATCAAAATATTAATTATAAGACAAAAATATTGATTATTAATAATATATTTATGAATATAGCTTGCTTTTAAATATTGAATTTGAGATGATTTTTTTAGGAGTAAGGAGATTAAAAAATGACAAATCAAATCAAGCTGCCTGATGAAGTGATTCAAGCATTAGGCATTAATCAAGATAGCGAATTAGAGCTTCAGGTTAACAACCAAAAATTAACAATTCAAGTCGCCAATCATCGACCAGCTAATCAAACAATTATCTTAAGATGGTTTTTAATACCATCAATTTTAGCAACAATTGCCTTTATAAGCTACTTTATATTTAATAATATCAATCAAATTAACTTTACAGGCAGCAACTCAATTGCAACAATGGTCATTATTTTGGGATTATTTAGTGGTATCTGCACCTTCGCATTTTTCTTTATTCGTGGAAAAAAACGTAATACACGGTATCTAAAGGACATCTATTGGCGAAATTTCCCCACGATTATCTTTTCCTTTGCAATCATTTTAGGCATTATTTTACTTGGCCTTTTCTGGTTTTTAGGCATTATTTTCGAACGAGCAAGCTTCGACTTATTTACAGCAACTATTCTTTTTTTCATATTTGTAGCTGTTGTTAACTATTTAATGATTTTATTCGCCCTTTCTATCTCACCAACTGTAATAATTACTCTTTTAATCTCAGTAATCGTTGGCGGTGTGGTTATTTCAATGGCCACCAATAGTCAACATCTTTGGTGGCAGAAAAACTTTAGCTTTCTCGGAACTGAGCACGCTAACTATGGTTGGCAGTTTAATCTGACGCTTGTTCTTTCGGCACTCTTATTGTCTGCTCTATTAGATTATTTATTTGTTGCTATTCAATATAAAAAATCAGATTACTATTGGCGACTTTGGAGTTTAAGGATTTTATTGAATTTAATTGCAATTAGCTTAGGCGCAGTAGGTATTTTCCCTAACAACGGTTTGGGTAGACTTCATGAATTACATAATCATGCCGCAATGTCACTTGTTTATCTTATTATTATTTTAATCATCGGCATTCGTTGGTTATTACCAAACGTAACCAAAGAATTTCTAACCATTTCATATTTAATTGCTGCAGTTATCGTCATTGCCAGAATTCTTTTCAGTACCATTGGCTATTTATCATTAACCGCCTTTGAATTAATTTCATTCTTTCTGGCTTTTAGCTGGATTTTACTATTAATTCAAAATTTGAATCGTTTAAGTGTCGACATTGATCCAACATATTATCTAAAGCTAGAATAATTAAAAAAGGATCGCAGTTCCGATTTAATCGGAAACTACGATTCTTTTTTTAGAATCATACACCTGACAGGATACGAGCAGAAATAAACCAACAATTGAAATAATTAAACCGATTTCAAAGGATTTTGAGCGATATTGAAGAACGACTTTATGCTGTCCCTCAGGCAGCTTAACACCAATAAAAGCATTTAATAATTTAATTTTCTTGACAGGACGACCATCAATCCGAACTTGCCAATTTTCATCATAAGGAATTGATAAAAATAAGATTTCATCCGCCTTCGCTTCAATTGTTCCCTCAAGCTTATTTGATTGACCGTCATAGGTAGAAATATATTGTTTATTATTTTCAGATGAGTATGCTTGAACCGCCTCAGTTAAAGCTTGCTTATCTAATGTCTGTAAGGATTGGGTTAGATTTTTACTACGCTTAAGACCGCTGGTCTGAATATGTAAAACAGTCCCCTTTTCAAAATAGCCTAGCTTTACTAAGCAACGACTAGTTAATTCAATTTTTGTTGAAATTAATTGACCATTTACCTTAATTTGATAGCTAGCATTCTTATCAGGGTGAACATCAAGATAAGCTTCCCCTGTCGCACCAGTTATCACCTGCCAGTCATTGTCGGTCGTCCTAATTGCTTTTTCGGACGGCTTAAAAAGCATAAAATCATTTTTTCCGAGCATGGCTTGTGCCAAAAGATTTTGGTTATCAAAGGGTGCGTTTATTTTAAGCTTAAGCTGATTAAAGTTTGCTGGTACTGCATAGCCGATACTTGACTTGCTTTGATTACTACTATATGCAGCAACACGTCCACTTTGATAAACAGGTACTTCACCTTCTTCTTGATGCTCTGAGAAGATGTATTGAACATTTAACAGATAATTTGTGAACGCCGTTGAACCAACATCAGAAATTCGTCGCTGATTCTTAGAAAATAAACCTAGATTTTGTAGTGTTAGCCTTAAATCATTATTTAAGGTTGAGCTATAAGACGAAATGGCATAATAGTTATTCATCATCGCCTGATTATAACCATTATCAATCCCACAAATATCATTTTGAACCCTAAAAAGAGAACGATCAGTTTGACGAATCTTCTGCACCAATCCTTTAGTTAATCGACCAACCTCTGATTCCTTCTGTGAAAATTCAGATGATTGACCAAAAGGTGCATCAGAAATCATTTGATAATAATTAACACCTAGCTCAATGACAAAAATTGATAATATTAATGGCAACATGGCACGCCGCCGCTTTTTTATTTTTAAAAGAACCGCGAATAAATAAAAACTAACAATTGAAATAATTAGCAATTTAAAATCCGGCACTTCTAAGGTATAGTTCGTCATGTATGCGGGGAAAAACTTAGGCATATTTTCATTCAAAAATTTCAATGAAAAATAACCAATTACCATGGCAAGTGCAGTAACTGTCGGAATGATAAATACATTCTTTGAAATATTTGACCACTTCAGATTTGACCAAGATTCATAGGCAATCACAATCAAGAAAAATGAAAGCATATAAGCATTCCGATAAGGGAAGCCTGCAGTCATTTGAAACATATGCCAAATCGCATTAAAGGTTTGAATCATAAAGCTAAAAAATAAAACGGCAATCATGCCTAGCTTTAATCTTTTTTCTTTTATTGAAACCTTTTTTTCAAAGAAATACAATACAACTAAAATAATCGTCAAGGTGCCACAATAGATATTGGGTAAATGCGATAAACGGCTTGCATAGCTTGTCGAATCCATGCCAATTTGTAAAAAGAAATCTGTGAAAAAGCGGGGATATGGTAAAAATGTTAATGCTGAAACCTCTGTTTTACCTGTGCTTAACATACCAATGACTGCTGGAATCAAAATAAATGCACTGAGCATTGCCCCAATCACTGATTGGCGAACAAATAAAAGGAATGTCGACTTAGTTTGCTGCCAGTATGATTTCAACGAAGTGAATGAAGTTGTCTTCATTGTCCAATAAAAATAATAAAAAAGAGCAAATAGACAGGTCATATAGCCAAGATAATAATTAACAATAATCGTCGCTGCCAGAGTAAGCGTATAGGCGAGCGTTCGACGCTCATCAATTAATTTTTGTAGATATAAAACAACTAACGGAAATAAAATCACAGCATCTAGCCACATAATATTAAATTGATAAATGACCACATATGAGCACAATGCGTAACCCAAGCTGAAAAATATTTGTGTTGTGCTATTATGCTTAAAGGTTTTTCGCAAATAATAATTCATGGTCGCACTGCAGCAGCAAATTTTCAATAAAATAACACAGGTCACCATGGTATCCAACGCAAAATTAGGCACTAACAAGAATAAAAAATTAAACGGGCTCATTAAATAATAGGCTGCCAATGGTAAAATACCATCGCCCATACCAGTTGAGAACGAATAGATTAAGCTTTCTTTACCTAACAACATTTGTTTTAAGTACGAGAAAAATGGCGTATATTGCGCGCCTAGATCACTCATCATTAAATTATAATTGCCGAATGGTGTAATATTTAAAATCATCATAATTGGAATTAAGACGACAAGTGGTAACAAAAAGCTCAAAATTTGGTATAAAATACCTTTTTTCATAACTACCTCTTCCAAATAAATACTCATTATTTTTTATTTTAAATACATAAATAAATAACGCCTTTTTATTATACTAACTATTTGAATATATCCAAAGCAAAAAGGTAGAGTTTAAGGGATGTTTAATAAATCTGGATTGCTAAATAAAATAAATTGTTGAAATTAAATATAAAATGATAATATGCAGTGGATAAAAAATGTAAAAAAACCATTTTTCACTTCTACCTTTTTTACCATTATATAAGTAGATAGGAACCAATGAAAAAACCATCAACCATTGAGTGCCTTTTGGATCTGAAATAAATACCAAGAGACTTAAGGCAAACAAGGTAAGATACTGGGCCCAACGCATATCTCGAAAGATATAAAATAAAAGCGCTAATAAAACATAAGGTAAGCCTCCTTCAACCATTAATAAATTCGGTATATATTTTAAAACACCCGTTCTAATCGGCTGAGGTATAAAATCTAAGGTCATTAAGAAAAGGGATAGTGGCGTAATACTTATAAAAGCAATCAATCCAATAGCTGCTTTTTTAACATATTTTTCTGTACCAAAAAAGCCATCATAAATCCACATCGCACATAAGCCTAAAAATAAGGTTCCAAATATCGAATTTATTAATTGAACCTTATCATTTGGAAATAAGGCTGAAACCCCATAAAATAAAAATTGACAGACCCAATAGCCAAGCAAAAGATTAAGCATATAGCGCTTGCGATTATGCGTAAAGTGAAAGCCCTCGGCACTTAAAAAAAGAAAAATTGGAGCTACTAACCGACCAAGCATATTAAACCACATCGGCACACCTTCAAAATATAGCATCTGATGAATATGATCAAATACCATTAAAACAATACCAAGCATTTTCAAATCAAAAGTCGTTAATCTTTTTTTTATTAAATTCAAGATTTTATCCTCCATAAAATAACTCATCTTTCTATATCAATATCATTATTTTATCATCTCGAATCCATTTATAAACTTACACTTTTGTTAGCTAGAAATAACAATCCAAGCCCAGCCTTTTAGCAATTCAAGAAACGGTCTAAATTATCTTCGATAACTCTTGAATATGAGTTTCTCTAGTCGCCCAGCTAGTCGCAAATCGAACAATTTGATGGGCATCATCATAGGACTCCCAAATTGAAAACTTAACTGTACGCTGGAGCTCGGCGACCTTTTTGTTACTTAAAATGAAAAATTGCTGATTGGTTGGAGAATCGATATATAACTGATACCCTTTATCAATAAATAATTGTTTTAATTTATTAGCCATTTTAATCGCATGCGCACTTAATTCAAAATATAAATTATCTGAAAACAAAGTTAAAAACTGAATGCCTAATAAACGTCCCTTTGCTAAGAGTGCACCTTGCTGCTTAATCCTTGTAACAAAATGCTTGGGCTCGTTATTTTTAGTAAATACGACCGCTTCCCCACACAATGCCCCTATTTTCGTACCACCAATATAAAAGACATCAGATAGCTTTGCAATATCTGCAATCGTTAAATCAGAGGAGTCACTCATAAGCCCATAGCCTAGGCGTGCACCATCTATGTAAAGTGGTATCTCATGCTTTCGACAAACCCTAGAAAGCAGCTCTAGCTCTTCACGTGTATATAGCGTGCCATATTCAGTCGGATAAGAAATGTAAACCATACCTGGAAATACCATATGCTCGTGATTAACATCCTGATAAAAATGGTTAAGATACTGACTAACCTGATAGCCATCTAATTTACCTTCCTTACCTTCAAGGGTCAGCACCTTATGCCCAGAAAACTCAATGGCTCCAGCCTCATGTGTACTAACATGACCACTGTCTGCTGCAATCACACCTTGATAATTATCCAGCATAGTATTAATCACAATCTGATTGGTTTGTGTTCCTCCAACGAGAAATCTAATTGTGGCTGTTGGACATTGAATTACTTCCCTTATTTGATCCATTGCCTTCTTAGAAAATTCATCCTCTCCATAGCCAGATTCTTGAATCATGTTTGTCTCTACTAGCGCCTTTAGTAATTTTTCATGAGCACCCTCAGAATAATCATTCTCAAAAGAAATCATTTATAAATCCTCCATTTCAGTTACCATTATTTTTTCTAGTAATCTTTCAATCTTTTTCATTGATATAATTAATTCATCTATTTCTGAAGGCTCTAACCTCTCAAAAAGAGCTACTACCTTTTGATTTGATTCTTTATCAACATATTCATTCAAATCTCGACCCTTCTTAGTCAAATACAAATGAAACAATCGATTATCTATATCATCTCTAATCTTATAAATAAGATGCGCTTTTTCTAATTTACTAACCATTCTGCTTAAATATCCCTTATTGATTGCTAAGTATTTAGATAGCGCATTAGCAGTAGCACCAGGATTTCGAGATATTTCACCAAGAAGACGCATCTCTGCCATTGAATAATTTAAATCAAAAACATTTTGATCAAATACACCCAAAAGTCTTGAATAATAACGATTGAACTTTCTGATTTCTTGCACGTTCATAAAATTTCACCTTCATCAAATTAGTTTAATTGATCAACTATTGTTTATCATATTTTTTAAAGTTGCTTTTGTCAACCATTTTTTGAAAATACTCTATTAATAAATAAGCTAATTCAGTTGCTGAAATCCCTTAAAAAAACAATTTTAATTTCATGTAATTCTATAAATCAAAAAAGTATCTACACTAAGAAAGCTGTAGATACTATTTTTATTGATAACAAAAGAATTACTATAAATTTTAAAATACTAGCTTTTACGTCGTTTAACATAAGCCAAGCCGCTAAACAGACCAATAATTCCAAGCCCAACTATCGTTAATAAACCATTATCTTGACCATTAGTAGTTGGCAAGCCAGCTTTTTCGGGTTGACCGGTATATTTATTAGTAATCTCAAAGCCATTAACCGTAGCCTGATAATTTTCCACAGTTTTCTCAGTAACTGTATATTCTATTTGCTTTCCATTATCAAATTTAGGTAAATCCTTAAATTCAAATTGCCACTTGCCATTCTTATCTGCCTTAACAGTCTGCTGGGTAACCTTTTGACCATTAGCTAATAGATTGACGACAATACTATCTGGACGCTTACCAGCCTTATCATTTGAATCATCCCAAATTTTGGTACCATTAATCGTTCTTTTACTTGCTTCTCGTGTATTTGTTATCAGAATATTACCCTTATTGGTATCGTCGATTGTAGTCTGATAACCCTCTACTTTTTCTTCTTCAACCTTATACTCAATTTCTTTACCGTCTGATTTTAAAGGCAGGTGATTCCATGTCGTCGTCCATTGATTTGCATCATTTAACTCGATTTGTTCACCATATTTTTGACCATTAGCGAACAACTGAACTTTGATACTATCGGGACGAATTTGATCTATATTTTGATCATCAACCCAATTTTTTGTAACAGTAACAGATGTTTCCCCTGGTGTATGAGTATTTATAACATTAAAACCATCAATCGTTGTATTGTAATCCTTAACAGAATCTTCAGTGATGGTATAAACAATTTCTTTACCGTCATAATACTTTGGTAAATTAGAAAATCCATATTGCCATTCAGTTGCCTCCGATACCTCTGTAGATTCAACCTGTTCACCATTAGCTAATAAATTAACGGTTACCTTATCAGGTCGATCACCATCTTGGTTATCGTGGTCATCCCAAGTTTTAGTCCCTGAAATATTAATATTTTCATCTTTCACATTGGTTACATCAATTGAATCTAAAGCCTCAGTGACCGTAAAATAAATTGGACTTTCTAATTTATTATAGCCATCTGGAGCCGCTACCTCTTTCAAATAATAATCTTTTCCAATGATTAAGCTCTTCAATACGGCTTGACCGTCGGCATTAGTTTCAAGGTTCTCTAAAACCTTTTTATCTCCATCTTTTTCATAAAGATCAAAGATGGCGTGAGCTAGTTTAGTCTCAGGATGATTCTGATCAATTTTATTTAACAAAACATCCTTTTTATCATAATTTACTGGAATCTCTGAGCTCAATGCTTCGATATAAACCTTTCCATCATTTAGAGAATACGCAAAGCTATTATACGCCGAATCACCATCAGAAATCGAAGCTGAATTTTCAATTTTACTACTTAGGGTAATACTGGTTGTTGCACCAGCCTTGATTACTTGACCAGCCTTCAAAACTGCCTTAACTGCCGTGACTTTTGAATAATCAGATACTGAGCTCACCCAATTCATATTCTTAGTATCCTCAATAGACTCTTTTTGTACATCGGTTGAATAATAAATATCAAAATTATCTGAGGTCACTGGACCAGTTAAAGGTGTTGAGAATAGAGAATTTCTTGCTGGATACTCTCCTTTATCATTAGGTGCAATAGCTGTGTCACCCTTTTGAGGTAGCTTATCAATCAAGCTGATGCTATCAATATCTCTCGTTGAATTATTTACCAGCTTTAATTGGTAATTAATATCAGAGCCAATTTTCCCCTTTGAGCCTAGAGAAGAAGCATAATTATCATCTGACTCACTGGCAAGTTTAACTGATTTATACGCTACTAACACCTTATTGGGATAAATATTAAAGCTCGCATATGATAAATCGGTATATCTGGCTGTATTATCTGAACGATTATCAGCATTTGTCGTAATATTAGCCCAAACACCTGATGGTGTATCGTATTGAATAATACCTGAGGAAGTCCCTAAATTAGCATTAAACTTATTATTATCAATTGCAATAGCTGATCTAATCACATAGCTACCAATTGGCAAACGACTATTAACTTTAAAGCTTAATGTATAATAATTAGTCGTTGTTTGAGTGATAACGTCTAGATTACTTGGCACTTCAATCTTCTTTGGCTTAGCGATGATTAGGTTATAGCCTGGAGCATAAGCTGGTACGGTTTTAATACTTTCAAAATTATCAGAGTCCATAATTGGATCCAAGCCGTCCGGTACTAAATAATAAATATTTAAATTTTTAGGTGTAACACCCTTTATCGCATTACCATTACGAGTATGACTATATGATGTACTTACCGAAATTGTATCATCGGTGTAAAATGCACTACCATTAGTAATTGATGTCCCATAGTATCTTTGAATCGAATCATACTGTAAAAAATAGTATTCATAGGCACCCGAAGTATGACTATTTGTCAATTTAGTCATGGTATCATCAGTAGCATTAGCATGAACCTGTGTTTCAGTAACTGTAGATGCAGAATCATATTGGTTAATTCTTGGTGCATTTGGAAGCTGTTTTTTTAAATCTTCTGAAACCTGTGAGCTTACGTCTCCAACAACTGAGGTATAAATTGATTTATAAAGACCTGCATCATACTCTGATTTATCAAATTCTAAACCATCATTAGGATATTCAAAGATAATCGAACGATAATTACCAGAGGCAAAAGTCAACCAACCACTCTTATTGAAAGAATCATTAATCGCGCTGCTACTTTGGGCTGTGATATCATCTGAAAGTAAGACTTTCGTTCCATCTGACTTGACTCCATATACCTTGGTACCACTTAGCTTACTGTTCATCTTCGCTAAATTTTCTGATGAAAGTCCAATTAAATTTATTTTTAATTGTGTTGGATTAATATAATTAGAAACATTCATTTGTGAAGTCTTTATTATAAATTTTTCTGGATCTGTATCATTTTTTTTATAATTAATCCAATGATAATTAACGACTTGTTGTGTCTGTCTTCCCTTAGATTTTAAATCCTCACCATCAACTGGCACATACAATGATGAACCAGTTTTTAATGCTACATAGTCATCATCAATAAAGGTAAAGCTATTACTTGTATACATACCAGAACTCACAGGATAGGTTGGTTGTTCTGGTTCTTTTTTCAAAATATAAAAATTTCGGGCAACATACCATGACTTAGCTGGGATGTCTGTTTGAACAACGCCGTCAACAACAGGCTGAATACTGAAGGACACTCTGACTGCTTTGCTCTTATTGGTTGCGTCATTAGATGAAAGATCCATCCCTGACAAATCCAGTTCTATTGATGTAGTAGTAGTGTTGAGCTGATCTCTCGCAATATCTTTGTAATATTGGTTATCTGTATCAGGCACCTTAATCCAATCTGAACCCTCCTTAATCTTTGTACCATCAGGAATCGTTGCAATAACTCGTCTATCTCTTGGATCAGAATTATTGTACGAAGGGAAACCCAAATTATTAGTGCTAAAAACAAAAGTTTGACCATCCTTGACAACATAGTCACTATCAACTTCCTTAGTTAATCTTTCGACATTATAATTAGCTGAATAGGGCGTTTCAATAGTCGCTCTAGCTACAACCGAATATTCACTATTTGCTAAAAGTTGATTATCAGCCGTATAAAATGCCTGCTTAATCACGTGTTCTGTGTTATTAATCACTTTTCGACCAGTTAAATTTACTTTGAAAGGTGTATCAGCCGAATAACCACCTACCAATGTCTTGTAAGTAGTAATAATTTGCCAATCAGTATCTGTTTCTTTAATTTCCAAAGCTTTAAAAGTATCAAATGAAGTCGAAACACCCGATGCAGAAGGCTTATCATATGAATCTTTTGGTAAAGAAATAACAGTATACGAGCCCTCAGCTAACGACAATGTACTACCAGAGACTGAAACACCATTATATAAATTGATAATTTCCCCACCATAGTACGGTGGTTTTTGTGTATTTGCATCTGTTATTTGAACGATATAGGAACCATTAGAATCAGCCGAATACTGTGTAGCTGTCTGATTTTCTTGGCTTTGTTCTTCCTCAACCGGCTCAGATATAGGTAACTCTGAAGCTTTTACCTCTGAGGTCTGAGTATCCTGCGTTTGCGCCTCCTGCTGCACAGGAGGCTGTGCTGTTTGTGCAGCCTCAGTTGTGTCTGTTTGTTCTGTTGCTATTGCAGGATTGTCAGTAACCGTTTCCGCCAAAGCCGCTAGTGGCACAACTAAAAAAGAGGCTAATAAAATAAATAGACTTAAATATGTTGATAGTTTCTTTTTCATTTTTTACTCTCCCAAATCATAATTAACTTTTTATCATATTAATTTTCAATAAAAAAATTAAACGTAATAATCCATCATTTTTTTATTATTCATTTTAAATTCTTAATAATTTTTTATAACACTGATATACACTTTAGATATTCAAAGGTAATTCATTTTTGAAATAATTAAGCTAACTGCTTTAGCTATAAATCGACCATAGAAAGCTTATTTAGCCATAAATCCCTATAATAATTTATAACAATCTGCTGATTAGGGAAATAATTCATTAAGAAATGTTGTATATCATTTTCTTCAAAAGTACATCCTGTAATCACTGACAGAGGATATACAAAATAATTGTCTCTAATTTCAACAATAAACTCTTTGACATCATGCCAATAATAATCGATAGAGTTAATATTATTAACTGGATAATCTCTAATACTGTTTTGGAAAACCATGACCTTTTGGTTCTCATCAGACACTATTAATCTACTGGATGTCTTTAGCGACTTGACAAGATAAGAATTAATTGTTGCCTTGCTCCAACTACACGGCACAATAAAAAAACGTTTATAGACTGAATCATCTATATTTGACTTGATTAAAACTGATAACTCTTTATGCTCTTCAGAAATATTTAAAATTTTTTTCATATTAATATCACACTCTACCCAAATAAATACCTACTTTTCGCCTCCAACCTAACAAAGATTTACGGACTCGTTATAACGAACGATAAAAAGAGGACAAAAAAAAGCCGCTTTAGTAAAATAAAAAACTTACTAAATCAGCAATTCGCAATATAAATATTTTCAATTTTATAAACTCTTTTTATCGTTCGATAAGAGAAGTTTATCTTACCATTTATAATAACATAATATTATTTATAATAACACAATTAACTATGTTATTATAAATAATTGTCGATTTTATCATTCAATAAATTCACACTAATAATGGCAATAAGTCTAAGAAATTAGTACTTTATAATTACTTATAAAATTATTTAGAACACTCAAAAATAAAAGCTAAAAAAAAAGGGGACTCTACACTACAGAAGTCCCCTATTAATAAAATTTATTTAATTGTCTTATCAAAACTTATTTATAAGTTTAAAAAAATTCACTTTAGATAAACTTATTTTTTTTAGAATAAAAGTAACCACCTAAAAATAATAAGACGATTAATCCCAAACCAGACAATTCAACAGCTCGCTTTTCCCCAGTCTGCGGTAATTGTTTTTCTGATGTACTATTAGTATCAGCCTTACTTGGATTAGTTGAGCTGGTTGGCACATCTGAAGTATAAGTATTAGTTATATTAAAGCCATCAATCGTAGATTTGTAATTTGCAACCTCATCCTCTGTTACAGTATAAATAACTTCTTTACCATCCTTATACTTAGGTAGGTCGATAAAGTCATATTTCCAGTCAGTTGCTGCAGTCACTGTCTCACTTGCAACTTTAATACCGTCCGCTAACAAATTAACTGTAATAGAATCTGGTCGTTTGCCGGCTTGATCATCATTATCTTTCCATGTTTTTATTCCAGATACAGAGTATGTCTCATTTAGATTTTGTTTACTATACCATGCAATATATTTTATTGGTGTATCGGTAAAGACAGAACTGATTTCAGACTCAGTAAAACCAGTCGCACTACTATCATCGGTATTTACTGTATATTTAACAAAATATTGCTCATTATTCGATGAATCAATTATTGAACCAGGAATCTCAATATTATAATTTTCAGATTTATTATTAACATCAGCCTCACTTAATTTAGAGTGCTTGTATCTCCCATACTCAGTGGTCTGAGGATAGGTAACTGCATTTACCTCACTGTTATCATCTATATTTCTATATTCAATTTCATAATGACCCGTCGGATAAATTTTTGCGATCTGTGGTGTAGCATTTCCAGTTAAAGTTCTTTGCTGACTTCCACTACCGTATATTGATCCACTAATAGTAAGTGATATGCTGCCACCAGTCTCAATAAAGGGGTTTTCAGACAAAGCGATATCATTGAATGATGTTTCACTGACTAAAGATGCTACTCCATTTGCATAATTATCTTTTACAGTCAGTACCATTGGCTCCATAAATTTGTCAAAGCTCATTGTGCCGATAACTGACTTATCAGCCATAGAAACTGGTATCTTAGCAGTCCACGCATCAACATTTTCTCCTTGAATATTTTTTACGGTAGTTTTCTCAAGGTTAGATGTATTAAAAGTAAATGTATGACCAGATACACCTTCAACCACATCTTCTCGGGCGTTATCAAATGAAGTGGGCTTAAGCCAGTTGCTAGCAAAAAAAACTTCAACATCCTGATCGAATTGCAACCGTCCGTCAAAATACATATTCAAATAGCCAGAAGAACTCTCTATTTTATCAATTCTTCCCCAAAGAACACTTAATTCTTTTCTGATAGATTCATAATCTAAAGTCGCATTATAATTTAAATACTCTCCCTTATCTGTTATAAAGGCGGTATTCTCATTCACATGTTCACTACTACCGTTTAAATAAACTTTAGGATTTATGGAGAAATTTAAAAAGCTCAACATATTGGCCCACTGTTGATATAAATTGCCACCATTTTCTTGAATTATTCTGACATCTTCTTCATTTAAGACTTGACCACCCCTGAAGTAGGTTCCTGAACCATCTTCTTTAGTGTTCCAGCTACCAAAGCGATTAAAGTCAAACCAGCTGCCAGTGGGATTACCCCAGTTTGGATAATGTCCATTTCCTTCATAATCTATGCCACCTAAAACACCACCAACAATTGCATGTGGATAAGACTCTGTTTTACCGTTTATCGTGCCATGATAAGTTATCAAATTTGAATTCTCATCTGCTTTAACACTTTTTAAATTACAAAACGCACTAAAAGCAATAAGAAATATTGTCAGTACCAGCCCTAATTTAATAATATCATCTTTTTTCATAAAATCCCCTCCATCATAAAAAAATTTGTTATATTCCCAAATTATAATACTAAACTAAAATGAATCATATTGCAATATATAACTAATTTTTCGATTATATCATACTACTAAAAATATAAATAATATTAAATTTTGTTATTATATTTATTTCTTAAATGTATATTTTGTTTTTTTATAAAAATTAATTATACTTTTTAAAAATAACGATAAATCTGCTCTGAAAATTAAAAAGGGCTTGTCAGCTCAATGCTAAAATAAACCTCTTACTAGCATAATAGAAAAAAACAAAAAAAAGATCAAAGCTCAGAAGCTTTGATAGTCTACGATACTGGCAACCTTAAAATCACTGGATTTTGAGTGATACGCAGCAATGGTAATTTTGGTGATGCAGAATATTGGGATATACTCACTCATTTGTTCTATTTTGAATAAAAAAATAATTGAAATTAAATAGTGAAAATAAGCCCATAATTCAAAATTATGAGCTTTTACTATATTGTATTATTAAAATAATTGTTCAATAATTCAATGAGCAACTTTTCTTTCATTATTTTTAAAAATTAATTCTTCCCCAAAAGATATTTTAAAAATAATTGATATTTCCTTAGCCAATTCATTAATAAAAATATTTTCATTTATTTTACATATATTAACAATTTTATTTCTGATTCATATTCATCTTTTGTTGCCCTTGGGAATAAATCCACAGCATCCCATGTATTTATTATTTTTTTCAATTGAATGGTTCAAAACGTCTTTCACTATACATAGATAGTAGAACAATCATAGAGTATCTAACGTTTAAATCCGTGTAGAAACCCCACCTAGTTTCTGCTCTTTGCCGTAGCAAAAGCAACTCATAAAAGTTATCAGCCAGATTCTAGTCTTGATAAATTCTAGCTAACTAATCAATTTGGCAAAAGTCTCCACTAACACTCCACTTGCAACTGCTTTAAATATAGAAGAAGAGAAGTCTTTTTTGTTCTCCTTTATAAAAGTAATGAACGATGTAGTTTCCCCACGCTCAGCAAGTTTCAAAGCTTCTTCACTCGCTAACTTCACAGATGAAGAGGAATCTTGAATTGCTGATACAACCTTTGCTAATTCTGTTTGAATCATATTCCAGTCTAATTCATTATTTAAAACTTGTATTATTGATGAATTATGTTGATGACCAATAGAACTATTCCCTGAATTGTTATTACCAGAATTATTTATTGAATTATCATTCGAAACGGATAAATTATTGAAGTTCACAGTATTATTATTACCTGCAATATCATAGATATTTTTTTCAATCATATCTATTTTTTGAGTGTTATTAATAACACCATTAAACGCTTCCTCGATTACACTTCTAACTCTTTCAGCAAAATTATAATCTGAAAAGAATATACTACATGTTGTACCAGAATTCAGTAATAAATTAAGAAATATTTGATCATCAGGTACGTTTTTGAATACTGTATAAATATACCAACTTGATAAACATAAAGCAACTATACCTATAGCAATATTAAATTTAATAATAAAAAGCGAAATAATTGCAATTCCAATAGCAACAAAAGGAATTTTTACCTTTGTTTCAATTTTACCTACATATATTTTAGATATGCTACTCAATTGAATTGTAGTATGAGGCAGTTTCAAAACATTCTTCGAAACTACCATACTTTCAGTCCTTACTTCATTTTCACTACTTTGATCCAAAATATCCTTCAACTGTTTCAACTTATCTTCCAAGCAACTTCAACTCCTATGATATATTTATATTCGTTTAATTATATCATATGAAAATGTTTTTTTATACTTGGAGTAAATTATTATTGTTTTGTTCATTTCGATTTATGAAGTAGCTGATTTTTACCTGTACACTTCAAAAGAGTCACTTCTTTTCTTCTAGTCACTCTGCCTTCTCCTTTAGCGAGTAACCTCTAAAATTTATGGTCCCCTCAACATCATACTTTTGTGATACTACAAACACGCCTAAAGACAAAAAGAAAAGCTCAAACGCTGAACTGCGTTTGAGCTATAATACCGGCGGCCGGGGTCGAACCGGCACGATCGTGAGATCACTGGATTTTGAGTCCAGCGCGTCTGCCAATTCCGCCACGCCGGCAAAAATATAAGAAAAGCAAAACCAAGAAGATTTTGCTGTCAACTGGGGTAGCTGGATTCGAACCAACGCATGAGGGAGTCAAAGTCCCTTGCCTTACCGCTTGGCTATACCCCAATAATAATAATTAATAAAACAAAGGGCGAGTGATGGGAATCGAACCCACGAATGCCAGAGCCACAATCTGGTGTGTTAACCACTTCACCACACCCGCCATAATATAAAAGCCCTTAAATAAATAAAAGCGACACGGGCAGCAGGAATCGAACCCACACCAAAGGTTTTGGAGACCTTTGTTCTACCTTTAAACTATGCCCGTAAGCATAATGGAATACCATTATTATGATAAAAAATGGAAGGGGAGGGATTCGAACCCCCGAACCCGAAGGAGCGGATTTACAGTCCGCCGCGTTTAGCCTCTTCGCTACCCTTCCAAAATGGCGCGAGACGGAATCGAACCGCCGACACATGGAGCTTCAATCCATTGCTCTACCAACTGAGCTACCGAGCCAACTTAGAAAATTAATTATTTAATTAAACGGTCCCGACGGGAATCGAACCCGCGATCTTCGCCGTGACAGGGCGACGTGATAACCGCTACACTACGGGACCAAAGCCAATGGAGGTTGACGGGATCGAACCGCCGACCCTCTGCTTGTAAGGCAGATGCTCTCCCAGCTGAGCTAAACCTCCGATTCACTTATGGAGCCTAGCGGGATCGAACCGCTGACCTCCTGCGTGCAAAGCAGGCGCTCTCCCAGCTGAGCTAAGGCCCCAAATATCCATCATGAAGATGGATAACATATTCTTTTCGCATGGCAACTTCCTAGTCTCGCAGGGAGAAACCCCCAACTACATTCGGCGTGAAGAAGCTTAACTTCTGTGTTCGGCATGGGAACAGGTGTGTCCTTCTTGCTATCGCTGCCACACTGGGCGTC
>NZ_JABJXU010000006.1 GCF_013155265.1 Enterococcus sp. MMGLQ5-1
CGTGTCGTGTCGTGTCGTGTCGTGTCGTGTCGTGTCGTGTCGTGTCGTGTCGTGTCGTGTCGTGTCGTGTCGTGTCGTGTCGTGTCGTGTCGTGTCGTGTCGTGTCGTCCAAGTCTAAGCATCGTCACCCCTCCTGTCAAGTCTTTTTAGAAATTAAATTAAAATTAATTTTAATAAACTAATTAAATTTTAATATAAAACTCACCAGAAAGCAACAAATATTAAGATGAAATCGGACGTGAATTTTGCATTCTGTCCAAGAAAGATTGGATTATTTGCAGCAATTCTAAGATATTTTGACGGTTTGCCCGTGCTTTCTGGGAAAGATTGGGTTATTCGCAGGAAAAAACGCACCTAACGTGAATTTGGTATTCTTTCTGCGAAACAATACCAGATTCGCACAAAAACAACACTTTCAACGTGAATTTGGCATTCTTTCCGGGAAACAACACCAGATTCGCACAAAAACAGCACTTTCAACGTGAATTTGGCATTCTTTCTGCGAAACAATACCGGATTCTCACAAAAACAGCACTTTCAACGTGAATTTGGCATTCTTTCCGTGAAACAATACCAATTTCGCGGTAAAACAACACTTTCAACGTGAATTTGGCATTCTTTCTGCGAAACAATACCCGATTCGCACAAAAACAGCACTTTCAACGTGAATTTGGCATTCTTTCCGTGAAACAATACCAGATTCGCAGGAAAACAACACTTTCAACGTGAATTTGGAATTGTTTCCGTGAAACAACACCAGATTCGCAGGAAAACAACACTTTCAACGTGAATTTGGTATTCTTTCCGGGAAACAATACCAGATTCGCACAAAAACAACACTTTCAACGTGAATTTGGAATTGTTTCTGAGAAAGATTTGGTTATTCGCTTAAAAATAGCACCTTTCACATGAATTTGGTATTCTTTCTGCGAAACAATACCCGATTCTCACAAAAACAGCACTTTCAACGTGAATTTGGCATTATTTCCGAGAAACAACACCAGATTCGCACAAAAACAGCACTTTCAACGTGAATTTGGCATTCTTTCCGAGAAACAATACCAGATTCGCACAAAAACAACACTTTCAACGTGAATTTGGAATTGTTTCCGTGAAACAACACCAGATTCGCACAAAAACAACACTTTCAACGTGAATTTGGCATTCTTTCTGCGAAACAATACCCGATTCTCACAAAAACAGCACTTTCAACGTGAATTTGGAATTGTTTCCGAGAAAGATTGGGATATTCGCAGCAATTCTAAGATATTCTGACAGTTTGCCCGTGCTTTCTGGGAAGCAAGACCGAATTCACCAAAAAAAACGTCTGCTGAAAAGCAAACGTTTCTCATCTTACTTATTGAGTCGCTAAGCGCCGCTCCAGTAATTTCATTAGCTGAGACAATGGAATACTCAACAGGAGATAAACCAGAGCAAGCAGTGTATATGATTCTATCGTGCTAAAGGTCTGCGATGCATAGGTCTGGGTCCGAAGCAATAATTCATTAACTGAAATAATTGCCAAAAGTGAGGTATCCTTAATCATCATCACTAGGTAGTTACCAAAAACTGGTACAGAATTTCTAAACGCCTGTGGAATAACAATTTTAAATAGGACTTCGACACCTGTGAAGCCTAAAGCTAAGCCTGCTTCTTCCTGTCCTTTATCAATTGAAATAATTGCTGAACGGAAAACTTCGGACATATAAGTACCATAATTAATAGTCAGCCCAGCAATCCCTGCTTCAATTGCAGTAAATTGGACATCAGTTGTCATACCAAATAGACTAAAGAAGAGATTTAATAAAATTGGCACCACATAATAAATATAAAATAATTGAACTAAAAGTGGTGTACCGCGAATAATTTCCACAAAAATTGCTAAAATTACTTTCAAAATTTTAAATCGGCTAATTCGCCCAATTGCAATTAAAAGACCAAATGCCATTGCCAATAAAAAACTAAAAAAAGTAACCTGACATACAACAGCAATCCCTTGCAATAATGAAGGACCTAGCTGTTCAAATACAAGATTCCATTTTAAATCCATCGTAGTCCTCCCTTATAATACACGAGATAAAAATTCTCGTGTTCGCTGATTTTTCGGATTTGTAAATAAAATACTCGGCTTGCCCTCCTCGACAATATAGCCACCCTCCATAAAAATCACACGGTCGGCAACTTCCCTTGCAAATCCCATTTCATGTGTCACAACAATCATCGTCATGCCATCCTCAGCAAGACGCTTCATAACATCTAAAACATCGCCAACCAGCTCAGGATCCAATGCTGAAGTTGGCTCATCAAATAGTAGCATTTCAGGTGCCATTGCCAAGGCTCTAGCAATCGCCACCCGCTGCTGCTGACCACCTGATAGTGAATTTGGATAAACTGCCTGCTTGTCCTCCAAACCAACCTTTCTCAATAATTCAATTGCCTGCTTTTCAGCATCCTTTTTAGACATTTTTTTCAAGCTTCTTGGTGCCATTGTGATATTATCAAGAACCGTTTTGAAAGGAAATAAATTAAAACGTTGAAAAACCATTCCTACTGATTTTCGATAATAATTTGGACGCATTGATTTATCAGTAATACTGCGGCCACGATAAGAAATTTTGCCACCACTTGGCTGTTCTAGCAGGTTTACACAGCGCAGGAGTGTGCTTTTACCTGATCCAGAGGGGCCAATAATACAGACAACCTCACCGGAATTAACCTCTAAATTAACATCCCTTAAGACTTCGTTATCGCCGAAAGATTTTGAAAGCTGTTTAATAGATAACATTTAATCGACCCTTTCACTTAAATATTTTTATAAGGCTACTAGCAATTCTTTTAAATTCTTCTCAAATATTTCAAAGCCGGCTTCAAGCTGCTTATCGGTAATGACAAGAGGTGCTAAAAAACGAATCACATTACCATAAATACCTGCATTTTCAATAATTAAGCCTGTTTTCGCACACCCTTCAACTAATTGACTGACAAGCTCAGGAAATGGTGTCTTCGTTTGCTTATCCTTTACAAACTCGATACCAATCATTGCCCCCAGACCACGAACATCGCCAATCTCAGCATATTCATTTTGTAGACGTTGAAATACCGTCATACATTTTTGACCAATCTCTTGCGCTCTTTCAACTAATCGTTCAGACTCAATCACCTCTAAAACAGCTAGTCCTGCCGCGCAAGCAACCGCATTACCGCCATAGGTGCCGCCGACAACTCCCGCTGGGACTGAATCTAATATTTCACGATTACCAATTACTGCACCTAAGGGTAGGCCTGCTGCAATTGATTTAGCACAGGCTAAAATATCAGGCTTTACACCACTTTCCGCCCAATACTCAGTCGCAAATAGTCGACCTGTACGGGCAAAGCCAGTTTGGACCTCATCTGCAATTAGTAAAATACCATTTTGATCACAAAGCCGCCGTAATACCTTGACATACTCAAGCGGTACTGGAATAAATCCACCTTCACCCTGCAGAGGCTCAATCACAACGGCAGCAATCTCAGTTGCCGCAGCACATTCTTCAAAAATTTTTTCAAATTTTGATTGATAATAGGCTAAGCATTCATCTGCTGAGACCGGACTGCGATAGTAATATGGAAACTCAGCACGAAAAACACCGTTAGCGAGGGCACCTTGCCCTGCCGCATAAGCCTTCTTAGAGGTCATCGTCATAGTTAGGTAGGTACGACCATGAAAACCACCAGAAAAAACAATAATATTCTGTCTACCGGTATATGATTTGGCAATTTTAACCGCATTTTCAATTGTTTCTGCACCACTATTTGTGAAAAAAACCTTATTGTCCTGATATTTCGTTGGTGCTAAAGCCGCTAAGCGTTTACCAAGTGCCAGATATTCGGGATGAGTTGCAATATTGACCATGGCGTGAAAATATTTGGTCGATTGTGCTTGAACAGCCTCAATCACCTTTGGGTGAGAGTAACCGACATTTAGGACACCGACACCACCAACCCAGTCTAAAAATCGGTTGCCATCTGGATCCTCTATCATCGCACCTGCTCCTTTTTCAATGACAAGTGGGTATTGGCATCGAACACCCTGAGGGATAATCTCTAAACGCTCAGCAATCATCTTAGTAGCAATAGGTCCTGGCAGTGCTTCTGTTTTAATCTTAGGTAGTGCACTTCTTAACATAGTTTACTCCTTCATTATTAAAAATAATATCATGCTTGTATAAATAAACAGAATATTCTGAATATATATCTTAAAAAGAAAGATATGCAATTCAATAATCCTTGGCTAATACATCAGTAATAGCTATGAATTAAAATTATCATAAAATTTTCTGAAAAGATATGTAAGCGAAGTATAAAAAAAAAGACATCAAATTGTTCTAAAGCACAATAATATCTAACATTTATAGATAAGTTTTATCACATTAAATTGTAAGATTGTTATTTTAAACAAAAAAAGAGGTTAGACCACAGTCCATACCTCTAAATTTAGTATTCGTTTTCAACAGAATCAATCTGATAAAAAATTAGTCGACCACAATTTTTTCTGTTGTTTTAAGTGAAAATTCCTTGTTTTTTAATTCATAGACTAAATCACTCTGCTTAGCCACTTCTGGCTCATGGGTTACGATTATTACCGTTTTATGCTGCTCATGAGCAATTGACTTAAATATGTCGACAATCTCGCCTGTTGTTATTTCATCTAAATTTCCAGTAGGCTCATCAGCAATAATTAATTCATGTCCTGATACAAAGGCACGAACAATAGCTACCCGCTGCTGCTGACCACCAGATAAGTGCGTCACTCGCTTATTGATTAAATCCTCTGTGATACCAACCTTCTTTAACGATTCAATAATATAATCCTTTTCATCAGTTTTTTTAGCACCTGAAATTCGTAAAGCAGTTTGCACATTTTCATAGGCAGTCATATAGGAAAATAAATTATAGGCTTGAAAGATGATTGAAACATCCTTTTTTCGATAATTCGTCATACCAATCTTTTTAATATCCTCACCCTTATAGAGAATTGAACCGCTTTTGGGCTGATCTAAGCCTGCAAGCAGTGAAAGAAATGTTGTCTTACCACTGCCTGAGCTACCTAAAATTGCATATACCTTGCCTGCTTCAAAGCTGAGGTTAATATCTTTAAACAGATAGTCATTTTGTTGGGTATACCAATAACCCAAATCCTTAGTTTCTAACATTAGTTTAAATCCTTTCTTAGATTAATTAGACTAGACACTTAAAATATCTTTAGGCTGCATCCTTAAAATGCCAAGCGATGCCAGTAATGTTGCCACAATTGAAATGGCAAGCGCAATCAAGCCAAGGAATCCTATCTCTTTTGGAGATAGCTTAACATCCAACTCATCAATGGCCTGCGTTTGGGCGGAGGTTTGATTTATACCTAGCCCTTGTCCAATCTGCTGACCAAATCCACCACCTTGACCACCAGGTCCTTGTTGGCTATTATCTGCTGTTGTTGAAGACTCCGTTTGAGCAGTTGTTTGCTGATCTAATAGCTGTTGCCCTACGATATTACCGACAAAATTGCCTGAAACCGCTGCAATACCAACTGCTACAACCATCACCACAACTAATTCAGAGAAGAATTGCATAATTACTTTAAATTTACCCTCTCCTAAGCTCAATAGGACACCAATCTCATATCTACGTTCACGAATAATCATAATGACAATTAAACTTAGAATAATAATACCAGCAATTGAAACAAGCCAAACGATGTTCGTTGCAAATGAAGCAACATTATTTAATGGTTTAAGCATTTGCTGATACATTTCATCATTCGTTTGTAATTGTAGCTGATCTGTATCTATCAGTTTATTAGCTTTTTCAACAAAGCTATCCAGCTCATTTGGATCTTCTAAATTATAAGTTGCAGCGCTAATTGTATCAGTATCGTCACTACCTTTTATCGTATTAGCAAGCGTTAAATAACCATATATTTCGTTAACCGGATTCATTGTTGCATTGCGCATCATCATATCATCTACTTGTGCAGAGGTAGAATAAATACCAACAATTGTGACCTCAATTGAGGCTGTACTATCCGTGTCAGAAATCGTAAATTTATCACCAACGCTTAAGCTATTATCCTCAGCTAAATCCTCAGAGATGACAACATTATTTGTATCCTTATCTTCACTGGTGATTCCTCTACCAGAAGTAATTTTCGATGTACCATCAGTAAAATCGCTCGAAGTTTCTGTTGAATTGGTGCCAGTAATTTGGAAATCGCCACTATTCATTTCCATCATCTGGCTACCACCGCCCATTTCACCTTGTGGTCCACCACTATTTTCAGCTGATTCACTAGATGAGGTAGTCGCATCAGAGCTATCCTCTGTCACAATCGCAGTGATATTGGAAACCGCTAATGCCGTTGTACTTGTTGCATAGTTATAAGACTTGACGCCATCCAAGGCTGCTATTTTTTCAGCCGTTGCCAAAGAAATTGTTGGCATAGTAGGCGTTTCTGTTGTCGATGTACTATCGCTGCTTGATTCATTTGTCCTAGCTTTCATTAGTGCGTCGCGATTAATCGAAAGACTAACCGTTGCTCCTGTTGACTTTTTGGCCGCTTCTATCGATTGATTAGCTGAAGAGCGAATTGTCAACCCTGCTAAAACAAAAATTAAAATCGCTGAAAAAACTAAAATTAATAACGTGGTTCTGCCTTTTTTTGCTTTTAAAGACAACCAAGCACGTCTAAAAAAATCCATGAATAATTCCTCCTAATTATAATTTGATGATGAACCAAAGCTGCCACTTTGCGAATTACTAGATCCCTGCTGGCTATTACTTTGACCAAAGGGCTGTTCCTGTAGATTATTATTGCTGTTCATACTTGAAATACCTGATGAAACTTGGTAGCCAATGATAAAACCTAGACATAAAAAGATTAAACTAAAAATTGCAATTTTATAATTCAATTCCTTTAAATGCTTCATATCAGATTCCTTTCTAATTTAAAAATAATAATAATTGCCTTCAATTTGAATTGTCATCAATTAGCAATTCATTAACTGAGCTGTTATTATCTTATTTTTAAATCCTTAAGAATCCCTTAACGTTAGCTTAAACGAAACTTAAATCAGATATCAGCGCCGAGAAAGGATGGCATATTATTAGCATTTCAAGCCATCAAAGCAGATAGCCACAGCCTGAATCCCCATATTAAGCAAAAAAAGCACTGCCATCTCTGACAGTGCTAGGAGTTTATGAAAAAGATTAATTATTTGGGATAAGTTCATCCTATAGCGACAACCTTAAATAAAGCTTAAATTAAAAAAACAAATCGTCCTACAATAAAATCACTCTGATATTGACAGATTTTCCAATCTTTCCGAGAAACATCGGGAAATTCGCACGAAAATCACAAAAATGGGTAGTCTTTCAAAGGCAGCTACCTTACAGCCATCTTAATCATTTTAGTAAAATCAGTCCAATTTGATATTAAGCCATAAAAAAGCACTCCAAAATTTCGAAGTGCTTTTATTTTCATTTAATAATTAATTATTCTTCACCAGTTAAGTCGCCGATTGAAAAACCGGTTTGTTCTTCTGGCAATTCATAAGTATTTTCTTCTTCAACTGCTTTTTCTTTTTCAGCTTGAGGACGTTCTTCCAAAGCCTTAATTGATAAAGCAATTCGACGATCAGTTGGGTTAACCTCTAAAACCTTAACCTTAACTTCTTGATCAGGAGATAATACCTCTTGTGGCGTACCGATATGGTTGTGCGAGATTTGTGAGATATGAACTAGCCCTTCAACACCTGGGAATAATTCAACAAACGCACCAAAAGTAGTTAGACGCTTCACGACACCATCTAAAACCGCACCAACTGGTGCTTTTTCTTCAATATCATCCCAAGGACCAGGTACAGTCGCTTTTAATGAAAGTGAAATACGACCTTCTTCTTTATTGATAGATAAAATTTGAACATTTACTTTATCACCAACACTCAAAACTTCTTGAGGACGGTTAATATGTGTATGAGAAATTTCAGAAATATGAATTAAACCATCAACACTACCCAAGTTTACAAATGCACCGAAATTAGTTAAACGGGCAACTGTACCTTCAACGACAGTACCTTCTTCCAAAGTTTCATAAGCTGCTTCACGAGCTGCAGCCTTTTCAGTTTCAACAATCGCACGACGGCTCAAGATGAAACGATTGTCCGCTGGATTAATTTCGACAATTTTTGCATCAAATTCTTGTCCAACATAAGTTGAAAAATCTGAAATAAAATGATCGTCTACTAATGAAGCAGGAATAAAGCCACGAACTTCGCCATATTGAACAGACAAGCCACCCTTAACAGCTTTAATTACTTTAACTTTAATTACTTCGCCTTCTTTACCCACTAATTCATCCCAAGCTTTACGCGCTTCAAGACGTTTTTTAGAAAGTAGGAAGCCTGCAGAACCACTGTCTTTTTCTACGATTGGACGAATCACTAATAATTCTAATTCATCGCCAACTTTAATAAAATCATTGATATCTGCTTCTTTATCGTTAGTTAGTTCTCTTAAAGTTAAGACGCCTTCAACACCTGTCCCAACAATAGAAACTGTTGCTTGGTCTGACTCAATAGATAGCACTTGACCTTGAACAACATCACCAACTTTTACTTCTTCAACACTGTTTAATAGTTCTTCAAATTCTGACATTTAGATACTTTCCTCCTTGGCAACATCGACCCTACTAACTATTTTTTTAAGATAATAAAGCCATTGTTTTAATGATACCAAAAAACACATAAAAAATAAAGAGATTTACAAAAAAAAAGCAAGTTTAAATCAATTTTGGTATATGAAAAAAACTGAGCCCATCTTCTCAGTTTAATTCAATATTTAAAGTTTTATCGAAAAATAAGCATTATCTACCATTATAATTATTTTATAAACTCGCTACTAAGCCTTCTTTTTATCGAGATTTTTTGATCTCAACTGCCCGCAGGCCGCATCAATATCTGTGCCATGCTCCTGTCTGATCACACAATTAATGCCATTCTTCTTTAAAATATCATAAAATGCTAAAACTGTCGCCTTGGGTGAACGTGAATACTGATCATGCTCAGAGACAGGGTTATAAGGAATCAAATTAACATAAGCCAATTTCTTCTTATCCTTCAATAATTCAGCTAATTCGTATGCATGTTCTGGTTGGTCATTGACACCTTTGAGCATTATATACTCAAAGGTTACTCTTCGATTGGTAGTTTCAATATAGTAATCAATAGCCTCAAATAATTTTTCAATTGAGAAGCTTCGATTAATACGCATAATTGAAGTTCTTACTTCATTATTAGGCGCATGCAAGGAAATCGCCAAATTAACCTGCATATCATTTTGAGCAAAATCACGAATTTTATTTGCAAGGCCACTCGTTGAAACGGTGATATGCCGAGCACCAATTGCTAAGCCTAAATCATCGTTAATCACGTGCAAGAAATTCAATACATTATCGTAATTATCAAAAGGCTCGCCAATCCCCATCACAACAACGTGGCTGACACGCTCATCTAAGCCACGTTGATCAAAGTATTTTTGAACCATCATGACTTGTGCAACAATCTCTCCTGCCGTTAAGTCACGCTGTTTTTTCAATAAGCCACTTGCACAAAAGGTACAGCCGATATTACAGCCGACCTGTGTTGTCACACAAACAGATAAGCCGTACTTTTGACGCATCAAAACCGTCTCAATCAGCATACCATCCGCTAATTCAAAAAGATATTTAACAGTACCATCGCTTGCCTCTTGCACAACCTTTTGCTCTAAGGTATTAAACTCAAAATGTGCTGTCAATAAGGCAATTAATGACTTTGATAAGTTGGTCATTTCAGCAAAGGAGCTTACTCTCTTGCGATAAAGCCATTCCCAAGCCTGAGTTGCTCGAAATTTTTTTTCATCATGTGCCAAAAACCATTCAATTAATTCATTTCTCGTTAAACTATATATTGATTGTTTCATTTCTACCTCTGTATTTATTATCATTATCACGTCAACCTTATCAGTCTAACATCATCTACTGAAAAATCAATCTATTTTTCAAATAAATCGTCGATTATAGCAAAAAGAAGTCCGCAGACTTCTCTTTAAGCTAAATATATAAAACCTCGCCAACAAAAATATTATAATCCGTTAGATTATTTTGAGCCATTAATTGCTCCAAGCTCAAGCCATACTTTTGAGCGATATCCCATAAGGTATCTCCTGCTTGAACAGTATAAGCATTACCTGTTGTCGCATTTGCTGAAGCAGCTAGGTCAACATAGGTTGCTTCTTGTGAGGTACTCGCTGCCGCCGCATTCGCTGTATAGGCATCTGGTGCATAATAGCTTGGCGTATCATAAGCTGTTAGGCCATAATTTTGAATTACTGAAATTAAGGCATTCCCATAATTAGGATCGGTTGCATAGGTACCCGTTAAGGCATTCACTGCATCGACATATGTCGAGGTATTACGTTTAAAAACCTGTGAGTAATACTGATTCTCACCATCAAAAGAGGTATAGAGTAGAACATCCACATAATCAACCATTGAAGAATAATAAGAATCATAAACCGCAAAACCATCTTTTATTGTTACGTAAGAGCCATCTAAATGCTCTAAGGTATCCAAAACAACACCATCACCCTTTACACCAAAAAGATTGTAATAAGGTGCTTGAGATAGGGCACTCTGACCATAGCCTGTTTCCAAAATTGCCTGAGCAATCATAACAGAGGCATATAAATCATTTGCGTCGGCTAAAAGAGCTGCAGAGGGTGCAATTGTATTAATAAAGCTTGTTAGGTCATTGGTACCATATTCATCTGCCTTAGCCTCCTCTGTAAATTTAGGTAAGACGGTTGAGCCACCAATAATTGCAGCACTACAAAAAGTGATAAAAGAACGCTTTGCCAATCGGCGATTCGTTGCCTGCTTATTTCTTAATAATTCTTTTCTTCGATCCAGTCTAGTTTCGTTCATCCTAAGTCCTCGCTTACTTTAATTTGCTTCAGTCAACCGCTGATATTCTATAAATGAAAAATCATATGGATTTTTCTCATCTTTTTGATGCTTCTCCAAAGAAACCTGTTTGAAGCCAGATAGCTGACTATCCGTCATCCAAGTATCTCCAGCAAAACTGTGATGAATAATTGTCAAATAGACTCTATCTGTGACATCCATAAATAAATCAAAGATATGCCGACCACCAATAATCATTAACTCATCTACTGATTTAGCGTAGTTAAGCACTTCTGCTTTCGTCTGCATCACGATGACTTGAGGATTCTCTGGATTATAATCCGAATTTTGAGTCAAGACGATTGTCTGACGATCTGGTAGTGCTCGTTTCCCCATGCCCTCATAGGTAATACGGCCCATTACTATCGGCTTGCCTAAGGTTAAATTCTTGAAATGCTTTAAATCCTCAGGAAGATGCCAAGGTAAGGTACCTTGATTACCAATTAAATGGTTTTCGTCTTCTGCCCAAATCGCTGAAATCATTTCCTCGCGCCTCCATTCTCAGATTAATCTATTATTAACATCATACAATAAAAACTTTCATTTATTAATAAAAAATTGACATTTTCTCAAATTAATTAGATAGCCAAATCAAATTTAAGCTGTGGTTTAACTGGCTGATAATCCAGTAACTCAAAATCTTCTGCTTTTATATTATAAAAATTCGTACCTTTTGGCAAATTTAAGGCAAGCCGTGGCTCAATTTCGGAGGCTTTTCGACTTAAAAGCGTCTCTGCCTGCTCAAATTGATTATCATAAATATGTAAATTATTAACAAAATAGAAAAACTTACCAACCTCCCAGCCAAAATGCGTCGCAATCATCATTTGGAGGGCAACATATTGCATTGCATTAATATGGTGCGCAACTAGCATATCGTTCGAGCGTTGCGTCAAGGTTGCATCAAGATAAATTGTGCCATTGACACGTCGCACATCAAACATCACCTGAAAAGCACAGGGCAATAAGCCCTCACTTTCCTTAAAATCTTCATATTGCCACAGATTAATCACATTTCGACGATTCCAAGGATTTTTTGCCAAGCCAGCAAGCAGATTTTTAATGATTTGGTGATTGCGAACCGTTGCACCATAGCGCACACCAATCGTTCCATCACCAATATCCCAGTCATCCCAATAATTAACATGGTACTTATTCTTTAAAACAGCCAGCTCATTAGATTCATCCTGATAAATCCACATTAATTCCTTGATTGCCGATTTAATCGGAATTGGTCGTAGCGTTGTAATTGGGAACTGCCCCTTTGAAAGATCATATTCAGCAAAGCTGCCCGTGATATATTTACTGTTTGCGACTTGCCCATCCTTATATTTAGGACGCGCATTCTCACTATAAACACCCTCTGACAAGATTTTTAAAATATTAGCTTTAAATAGTTTATCTGCGTAGGTCATGGACTCTCCTTTAATTTTTGTTTTTTTATTAGACAAAATTCATGATTGACGTTTAATCCTATCAATTGACCAGCCCTTAGCAAGCTCATCAACAATCTTATCCATATAGCGAATTTTCTGCATCAATTCATCCTCTATTAATTCAACACGAATACCACAAACAACACCAGTAATTTGCTTAATCTTAGAATTTAACTGTACTGTTTGAAAAAAATCGACCAAGGTGTAATCACGCAGCTTCTGTAGCTTTTCAGCATCTAAACCAGTCAGCCATGCTAAAACTTCATCCAATTCTTTTTGTGTTCGATTTTTCCGCTGTACTTTTTTCAAATATAAAGAATAAATGTTACCAAATTTCATTTCAAAAATTTTAGCCAAGGCTCGCCCCTATTCTGTCTTATCACTCAAATAATCCCAACGCTCGTATTTTTCTTCCAATCGCAAGGCTTTTTCATCTAATTCCTTTTGTAAAGCATTCAGCTTAGCGAAATCACTACCGCACTCATTCATTTCTTTATTAATTGCTTCAATGCGCGCTTCAAGCTCAGCAATTTCATCCTCAATCGTCAGCCATTCCTTTTTTTCAAAATATGTAAGGCGATTGCGATTTACCTTTGGCTTTGGCTTTTCACTAGCCTTGGCTAAGACTTCTGCTTTAGACTTATCCTGAGGCTGTTCTTGAAGGTAATCCGAATAAATACCAAAATACTCAGAAATATGTTGATTTTCGATTATTAATAATTTTTCAGCTACTTTATCCATAAAATAGCGATCATGTGACACAATTACCACTGGACCATTAAATTGGTCTATAAAATGCTCTAACACTACCAGCGTATCAATGTCTAAATCATTAGTTGGTTCATCCATAATCAAGAAATTCGGACGCTTGATTAATAAAGTCAATAAGTAAAGACGCTTACGTTCGCCTCCTGAGAGCTTGCCAATCAATTTACCGTGGCTATCCTTTGGAAATAAAAATTGTTCCAAGAGATTGGTAATACTGACAATGCCATTACCACCCTTGTATTCCTGGGCAAATTCCTGTAAAAAGGGCAACAATCGTTTATCAGCTGGTAAGCCTGTTATTTCCTGTGAAAAATAACCAATATTAACCGTTTCACCAAGCTCAATTGTTCCAGAAGTTAATGCCAGCTCTCCAGTAAATATTTTTAATAAGGTTGTTTTACCTGCACCATTTGGACCAATAATACCAATACGATCAGTATTTTGCACTAAAAGGCTAAAGTCCTCAAAGATAGGCCGATTATTATACTCAAAAGTACCCGCAGATATTTCAAGCACCTTCTTACCAATTCGTGATTGCTCAAATTGTAAATTTAAAGCACCTGTTGTTGTTTGCTGTTTAACTGAAGACTCTAATGCTTTAAAACGATTAATCCGCGCCTGCTGCTTGGTTGAGCGTGCTTGAGCGCCTGCTCGCATCCACGCAAGTTCTTGTTTATACAACTGCTTTGCTTTATGCGCCTGATTTTCATCAAGCAGCTCTTGCTCAGCTCTTTGAGCAAGATAGCTTGCATAATTCCCTTGATATTCATAGATATTTTGATTTCTTAGCTCAAAAATCTTATTACTAACTGCATCTAAAAAATAACGGTCATGAGTTACAAATAATAAAATTCCCTTGAATTTAGCTAAATAATTTTGTAACCATAAAATTGCGGGAATATCCAGATGGTTAGTCGGTTCATCTAATAATAATAAATCCGTCGGTGTTATTAAAACATTCGCCAGCTGGACACGGCGCTTTTGACCACCAGATAATTGGCTAATTTTTTGTTGAAAATCGGTAATTTTCAACTGAGTTAAAATTGACTTTAATTCTGCTTCTAAGGTCCATGCTTCTGCTGCATGCATTCGTTCTTCGGCCTCTGTCAAAAGATTTTGCTGATTTTCAGACGCATCTTTTGCAAAGCTTGATAATGCTTTCTCATAATCTCTAATTATTTTTATCTTAGGCGCATCACTATTTAAAACAGCATCAAGCACTGTCGCATCCTCATTAAAATTTGGTAACTGAGACAGATACGTAATACGGAAATCATTGGATTTTTGAATCGGATTAATATCCCCATCAAAGCCGTATTCATCTGCAATAATACTAAGTAAGCTTGTTTTTCCAGTACCATTTTGACCAATTAAACCAATTCGATCATTTTCCTTCAATAAAAAAGAGACATCTGAAAAAAGCACCTTGTCTCCCACCGATTTTCTAAGATGTTCAACCTTTAACTCCTTCATGTCTCCTCCTTGTAGCTATTCAATCTACTAAAAATTCGTTCTTTAATTGCGCTTTTGCAGCTGCTAGCAGAGCTGTCTTATCATTTATTAGCTGGCCGTGCAAAACCTGATATTCAATTCGATTTAAAATGATACCAATCCATTTCCCCTGTCTATCAGCTGATAGCCCTAATAAATCCTTACCATTAATTTTCAAATCACGCTTACTATAAATTGGTAATTTATTGTAAATTTCATAGATTATTTCATAATTATTTTCAAAGCCTAATATCTTAAACATAGACTCAATCTTTATACTATCCTCTAAGCCATATGTATAGATACGATCTATGCTCCAATCCGCCAACAATCTTTCATTCAATCCAATTAAAAGTGTACCAATCTGCTTGACAAAATGGTTTGAATGCTTGAAGCATTTTAATACCTCTTTAGTCTTTTCAGCATCAAACTGATTAAAGTAGGCTAATAACGTCCACGCCTCTTCTAAATCGAGCTTAGCTGATATTTTTTCTAATCCAAGTAAGCCCTTATGCAAATCAACAGGAAATTGCCTCTCAATCGCTAGCTTCAGCAATTGCGCTAAAGCAGCCTGTCTGAAATCACCAACCAATAGTTTTGAAAATTCCATTTCAATCCGCTCAATTGAAATGTTAGCCAACAATTTTTTGGTAGCGTTGATACCAGCAATCGTCTCTGAATCAATTGAAAAGCCTAGGACACTAGCAAATCTAAATGCCCTTAAAATTCTTAGGGCATCTTCTGAAAAACGCTCGTAGGGATTACCAACCGCTCTAATCATTCGCTTTTCTATGTCGGAGATTCCCTCAAAATGATCAATAATTTCACCCTCATTGGTCATCGCCAAGGCATTAATAGTGAAGTCGCGCCGTCTCAAATCCTCAGAAAGCTGGCGGACAAAAGTGACTTCACTTGGATGACGGAAATCTTGATAATCAGATTCAGTTCTAAAAGTCGTGACCTCAAGACCAATATCACCATGCAAAACTAAAATAGTCCCGTGCTCAATACCGATATCCACCGTTCGACTAAAAATTTTTTTAATTTCCAGCGGTGTCGCACTAGTCGCAATATCGACATCATGGATTGGACGATGTAAAAGTGAGTCACGCACACTACCGCCAACAAAGTACGCCTCATAGCCAGCAGCTTGAATTTGATTTAAAACTGGTAAAGCAGCTTGGAACTCTTGCGGTAATATCTCTATTTTCATAGCAAATTTTCTAAGCCGTAAACTAATTCATCACAATCAATCACTTTTTGAATCCCTAGCTTAACACCTGACATAAATGAAACACGATCATACGAATCATGACGAATCGTCAAGCCCTCACCAAGCGCACCAAATTGCACCTGCTGATGCGCAATCAGACCCGGTAGACGCACACTATGAATACGCATGCCCTGATAGTCAGCCCCACGTGCTCCTTCAATCAGCTCTTCTTCAGCCGGATTCCCTTGAACCTTAGGCTTTCTAACCTCGGCAATCATTTCAGCAGTTTTTAAGGCAGTGCCACTTGGTGCATCAAGCTTATTATCGTGATGTAACTCAATAATTTCCACATCCGGTAAATAAGCAGCTGCTTTTTGGGCAAATTGCATCATCAAAACCGCACCAATTGCAAAATTTGGTGCAATTAACCCACCTATTTTTTTAGCCGCAGCGAGTGCTTTTAACTCTATAAGCTGATCATCAGTAAAACCAGTTGTACCGACCACCGGAGAGATACCATTTTCAAGCGCAAATTTAGTGTTTTCAAAAGCCACCTTCGGTATCGTAAAATCAATCCACGCATCCGCCTCAATTGTTAATACACCTTCTTTTTGGTTGAATACCTTAGCACCATCAATTTCTGTTTCGGTCGTATTTGGATCAATTAAGCCAACCAATTCAAATTCCGGCGTTTCCTTAACCATTTTCACGGCCGCCTGACCCATTCTACCCATAAAGCCTGCGATTACTATTTTTGTCATCTCGTCACGTCCCGTTCTTAATAATTATCAGAAGATTGAGCTATAATTCCTCTGACTTGTCCATTCGCTCAAAGCGATTCTTATCTCGTCTTTCAAATTTTTCCATATTCTGTTCAAACTGTTTAGCTAGGTCAATCTCTAAGCTATTGGCAAAAATAACGAGACTAATCATTAAATCCGTCAATTCCTCAGCAACACTGCCTGCTGTTTCTGTTTCCTTTTTAGGCTTTTCACCGTATTTGTCCATTACCTCACGGGCTAGCTCCCCTAATTCCTCAGTCAACCTCGCAACCTGTGACAAAGGGGGAAAATAACCCACCTTATATTGACTAACATAGTGATCCAATTTTGCTTGCATCTGCTTTACCGTTAAATCACTCATCTTCTAATACCGGTGTGAAGCCCACACCAATCGCTCCTTCTCCTAAATGTGTCGCAATAACTGCATTAAACGGGACGATTTCCACCGATAAATCATATAAGGTATTAAGCTCAGCCTTGAGGTCAGCCGCCTTATCAAATGCATTGGCGTGGATAACCCAAATCTTTGAAGGCACAGCTTCTGTGCGTTCCTTTACGAGTTGGATTAAGCGTTTTACTGCTTTCTTTTGAGTCCTAACCTTTTCTGCTGGTACAATCTCACCATCATCAAACATTAATATTGGTTTTATCTTTAATAGATTGCCAATCATTGCATTACTCGCCTTAAGTCGCCCACCTCTAACTAAATGATTTAAATCATCGACAATAATATAAGCAGCTGTTTCTGCAATAAGCTTACCAAGGGTTGCAACGATTGATTCAATCGATTTATTTTGCTGATTCATTAATAAAGCTGTTTTCACCATTTCACCTAATGGTGCACTAGTAATTTTTGAATCGATAAAATGAAACCTAACTTCTGGAAATTGTGTTTTCAAAATTTGAATTGTCTGGAAATAACCAGAAATACCACTAGAAAGAAAAAGACCAATAAAGGTATCGTACCCTTCTTTAACCAGACGCTCAACTAATTCAAATGTTGCACCAATTGATGGTTGGCTTGTCTTTGGAAAATACGCTGCTTGACGCATTTTAATATAAAAATCATCTATTGTAATATTTTTATTTTCGACATAATCAGTGCCATCAATATTAATTGGAATATCTAAAATAAATAAATTATCAAAGTGCGGCATATTGGTAAAAGTCGCACTTGTATCTGTTAATACTGCTAATTTCATAAATCACCTTAATCTTTTTCTTGCTATTTGCTAAACTTCAACACTAAAAATCATCAATTATTTCTTTTCAAAATTAAGCTGAAGGCCAGGTTCATCCATCGCAATTTCTGTTACCTCGTACGTCAGGCGTTTGACAATATCAAATAATGGTGCCGCCAGCTCTTCAACCTCTGACTGATTTAAATCTGCTTGCGCCTTGACCAAACGCTGATGAATTTGGTTGAGCTGTGAAACAATACCTGTAATGACATAATTATCAAAAACTAGCTGAAACTGCAAAGTAGCAGCAATAGTCGTTTCTGATTTCTCTTCATCCAAGCCGTGAAGCTGAAAGCTGACATTTAATTCCGTTTCAGGTGTACCATTTTCTTTTTCCCATTCCGTATTTCGTGCATCGTAATGATAGCCTTGAACAAATTCCTTTTGGCGTGTTATTTTCATTTTTCTCTCCTTTTATCTCTGTATCCCATCATTTATTCTATTTTTAAAATTGACTTCAAATCATGAACGACATAATCTGCCTCAATGCCTTCTAAGAAAAAATCTATATCATATAAAATCGTTTTAACTCGTGCAAGCTGACCAGAAGTAATATCCAAGGCGCGATCTCCAATCATAACTGTTTGCTCAGGAGACAAATGATACTTATCAATCAGGTATTGAATTGCTTCAGGATTGGGCTTACGCTTGAATTGATAATCAGATGTAATCACTTCTTCAAAATACTGCAATAAGTCAAGTGCTCTTAAAAACTCTATCGTTTTTTTATCTCGATGCGTTAAAATAAATTGGCGCTTACCTTGGCTTGCAATTTGCTTGATTACAGCACTTGCCTGCGGGAAGGGTTGAGGAGCTACCTGCCGTTTTGCCTCTAAATAATGATATGCGGCTAAAAAGCTTAAACGCTCATCCATCGGTAAAAAATGCGCTGCCAAGTCTCTGACTGACTCCGTTTTTATCCATTGGTACATTTGGTCAAATGTTAAAGGTAGCTGGTATTGCTTAACTATCTCAAACAGGCTTGCGCTCATAACACCGTAGGTATCGAATAACGTGCCATCAAAATCCCAGATATAATTGTCAAACATTATAATACCTCAATTATTCAGCACTCCTATCCAGCTTTTATTCATCAATTAATAATACTAATTAAAATAATATTCTACGTTTTATTGTATCACAGAATTGATTGCTGTATAATTATCATTTTTAGTCAAGTTGAACAAAAAATTAAAAATATTTTGTGCAAGCGTTTCCTATCTTTTAGAAACCGTTTTCATTACACTAGGCTTATACTTATAAATGTTAAATAAATGAAAAGAGGAAATCTAAATGGTAGAGATGAAATTAACACACGTTGACAAAATTTATCCAAATGCAAAATTAAAAGCAGTTGACGATTTTACAATTGATATTAAAGATAAAGAATTTATCGTATTCGTAGGCCCTTCAGGTTGCGGTAAATCAACTACACTCCGCATGATTGCTGGTTTAGAAGATATTACAGCTGGTGAATTTTATATTGGCGATAAATTAATGAATGATGTTGCACCAAAGGATCGTGACATTGCCATGGTTTTCCAGAACTACGCACTTTATCCACATATGACCGTTTTTGACAATATGGCATTTGGATTGAAATTACGTAAATATCCCAAAGAAGAAATTAAACAACGTGTTGAAGATGCTGCTAAAATTCTTGGTCTAACAGAATTATTAAAACGTAAACCAGCAGATATGTCCGGTGGTCAACGTCAACGGGTAGCAATGGGTCGTGCAATCGTACGTGATGCTAAGGTTTTCTTAATGGATGAACCATTATCTAACTTAGATGCCAAACTTCGTGTTTCAATGCGTGCCGAAATTGCTAAAATTCATCGTCGAATTGGCGCAACTACAATTTATGTAACGCATGACCAAACTGAAGCTATGACATTAGCAGACCGTATTGTTATTATGAGCTCAACTAAAACCGAGGAAGGTACAACTGGTCGTATTGAGCAAATCGGAACGCCAAAAGAGCTTTATAACGAGCCTGTCAATAAATTTGTTGCTGGCTTTATTGGTAGCCCTGCTATGAACTTCTTCAATGTTAACTACAAGGATGGTATCATCTCAAATAACGAAGGCCTTCGCATTGAAATTCCAGAGGGTCAAAAGAAATTACTAAACGATAAGGGCTACAATGGTAAAGACTTAATCTTCGGTATTCGCCCAGAAGATATTTCAGCAGAAAATATTGTAAAAGATGTCTTCCCTCAAGCCAAGGTTACAGCAGAGGTTGTTGTTTCTGAGCTTTTAGGTGCTGAAACAATGCTTTATTCTCGCGTTGGTCAAACTGAATTTATCTCTAAGGTTGATGCAAGAGACTTCCATCAGCCAGGCGAAGTCGTTGAGCTAGTCTTTAATACAAACAAGGGACATTTCTTCGATAAGGATACAGAAGTTAGAATTGTTGAATAATAAAAAAATAGAGATTGGGAATATACCCAATCTCTATTTTTTTTAACGAGTAAAATTAGCAATGAAATTTTATAAATTAATTATCTTATTGATTAATAATCAATAAATATGTCATGGCCAATTCACGCAAGCTTTTCAATGAAAAACCAAATTCTTCTTGAAACTTTTTTAATTTATACTGTAAGGTATTACGGTGAATAAACAAATTCTGACTCGTTAAGCTTAATGAATTTTCACTTTCCCATAGTGCGATAATTAATGCTGATAAGTCTTCATCGGCAATTAATTTCCCCGCTAAATAAGCGGCAATTGGACTGGTAAAATCAAACAGCTGCAAATGACTCAAAAAATAATCCGCAAAGGTTACAACGCTCCGCTTTTTACGTTGGCTTCTTAAATCAGAAAAATATTCAGCCTCCACCTGATAAAACATCGGCTGGTATTGGTGCTGGTCGATAAATATACCAGCATAGGCTCTAATTTCTAAAGCGAAGTCAATGCCCATCGCTTGAAAAATATCCTCCAACTCTTCTAAGGTCAAATGATTGGCTTGAAAGGTTTCAACAATTAATCCTTGATACTCATCAATAAAAAAAACGGAATCGACATTAGGGACAAGCAGCTTAATACTGGCTATAAAATCTGATTGATTCGTTGCTTGATTAATAACAAACTGAATCAGTCGAAACTTGGATTGGTTGTTAAAATGCTGATCATTTAATTTTTTTAGCCATAGATTCGTCGGCAGCTGAGCATCACCAACAGGTAAAAAAACGGATAAAATATCTTTTTCCCGTATAGTTAGCTCATCAGCCTTAATCCCAAAAATTTGTTGTTCTAATTCAACTGAAAAATATTCAGGACCAGTGGCACCTGCCCTAGCAGTTGGAAAAATCGTTAAAAATTGCTCAATTTTCATTGAATAAATTGCCCGGTACAACTGTAATCGTTTTAGTTTTTAAATCAACATCACTGACAAAAAGCAACGAATTATAATCAGAAATTTGACGCTCGCCATTAAATTTCCCTTCGGCAAAGACTGTAATGCCAACTAATTCAGCTTCAAATTCTTCAACCAGCGATTTCATACCATTCAGTGTACCGCCCCCTTTCATAAAGTCATCTACAACTAAGACTCTACTGCCGCGTCTTAAGCTACGCTTAGAAAGAGCCATTTTCTCAATGCGCTCACTTGAGCCTGAAACATAATTAACCGAGACAGTTGGGCCTTCAGTAATTTTGGAGTCACGCCTCACAATTACAAAAGGAACATTTAAATAAGAGGCAACCGACTGGGCGATTGGAACGCCCTTTGTTGCAATGGTCATTACTGCATCAATTTTTTCATCCGCATACTTTGAAGCAATAATTTGACCAATCGCTTTTAAAATATATGGATTGCCCAGTAGATCAGATAAATAAACATACCCGCCTGGTAAAAGGCGATTACTTTCGGAGAGCATCGTTGCAATTCTCTTAACTTTTCTAAGTGCATCTGCCTGACTTAATTTAGGGACAAATTTTACACCACCTGCTGCACCAGGTATTGTTAAAAGGTCACCAACACCCTGTGCATCAAATCTTTTTTTAATAATTGCTAAATCCTCAGACATACTTGATTTGGCAGAATCATATTTTTCAGCAAAAAAAGAAAGTGAAACCAATTCGTGTGGATGATTAATTAGATAATAGGTCATATCAATCATTCGTTCACTACGTTTTATTTTCATATAAAATACACCTCATTGTTATTATACGCTATTTCGGCTTTATTTTTTACTTTAATGTTCAATTAATTATTCCAGCTCAAATAAATCAGATAAGCTTTTTAAAAATTAAATAATTTGTTATAGTAAGTAAGGTATAATTAAGCAAATCAAAATTATCTTTCAACTAATCATATATAATTCGGAATTGGAGTAACATTTTCTATGGAATGGATTGAAAAAGCACCAGCTAAAATTAATTTAGGACTAGATGTGGTCGCCAAGCGAAAAGACGGCTTTCACGAGCTCGAAATGATTATGACAAGCATTGATCTCTCAGATACACTAACTTTCACGACTAATGATACAGATCAAATTACGATTACCTCCAATGTTCCTTTCTTGCCAACAGGTAAAAAAAATCTAGTTTTTCAGGCAGCTGAATTATTAAAAAAACAATTCAATATTAAGCAAGGCGTTCATATTAACATTGATAAAGTTATCCCTGTCGCCGCTGGCTTGGCTGGTGGCTCTAGTGACTGCGCAGCAACACTTCGTGGTCTAAATAATCTCTGGCAGCTCAAGCTAGATTTTAAAAGCTTAGCGAAGCTTGGCGAGCAGCTGGGGAGTGATGTGCCGTATTGTGTCTATTCGCAAACAGCTTATGTGACTGGGCGTGGTGAAAATATTCAATTATTACCAAAATTTCAAGGGTTTTGGGTAGTGCTCGTCAAACCTCAAATGAGCGTTTCAACACCAAGCATCTTCAACCAGGTCAACCTAGCAACCATCCAGCACCCCGATATTTCAGCAATTAAGCTGGCAATTGAAACAAATAATTATCAAGAGGTACCAAACTTAATCGGAAATTCACTTGAAGCAATTACAATTTCTCAATACCCAATTATTGAAAAAATTAAATCAAAATTAAGCTGCTATGGTGCTGATGGTGTGCTGATGAGTGGCAGTGGCCCCACGGTTTTTGCACTTTGCAGGCAAGAGTCCAGAGCACGACGAGTTTTCAACAGCATCAACGGATTCTGTGAAGAGGTTTATCTGGTTAGAACATTATAAAAAAGAATACATTTTACTTGTATTCTTTTTTAGTCGTGTTAAAATAATATAGTTAAATTGTAATGATTCTGATTTAAAAAAGTATAAAGGGATGTGAATTATGCATTATATTGATGTTCAAAATCTAAGCTTTTATTATGATGATGAGCCTGTCTTAGAAAATATTACCTATCATATCGATAATGGTGAATTTGTCATATTAACCGGTGAAAATGGTGCAGCAAAATCAACACTTATCAAAGCCACCCTAGGACTATTAAAGCCTGAAGCTGGTACAGTCACGCTTTCTAAAATAAATAGTCAAGGAAAGCCTTTACGCATCGGCTACATTCCGCAACAGGTTGCTTCCTTTAACGCTGGTTTTCCTAGCACTGTATTAGAGCTCGTCAAAAGTGGACGCTATCCAAGAGGACGCTGGTTTAAACCCCTTACTCAGCATGATTTAGACCATGTAGAAAAAGCACTTAAGGCAGTTGATATGTGGGAAATGCGTTTTAAAAAAATTGGTGAGTTGTCTGGGGGACAAAAGCAACGTGTTTCCTTAGCCAGAGTTTTTGTCTCTGATCCAGATTTATTTATTTTAGATGAGCCCACTACTGGGATGGACGAAAAAAGCCGTCATGCCTTCTACGAATTAATGCAGCATAATGCGCATCAGCATGATAAGGCAATCTTAATGATTACTCACGATCACGAAGATTTAAAAGGCTACTTTGATCGTCATATCCATCTGGTCCGCAAACAAAATACACCTTGGCGATGCTTCCAGGTGCATACAGAGGAGGCAAATGATGTCCATTTTTAATTATGAATTTATGATTCGTGCCCTATTATCCTCATTTGCGATTTCGCTTTTCGCACCACTACTTGGTATCTTTTTAGTGCTCAGAAGGCAAAGCCTCCTAAGCGACACGCTTTCTCATGTTTCCTTACTTGGTGTAGCACTCGGCTTATTTTTAGGCATAAACCCAGATATCTCTACAATTTTAATTGTGATTCTGGCTGCAGTTGCCTTAGAGTATCTAAGAACGGTCTATCGAACCTATTCAGAGGTCTCAACAGCTATCCTGATGAGCGGTGGGCTGGCTGGTGCGTTAGTCTTAATGAACTTAAGCAAGGGTACCAGCTCAACCAGTATCCAGCAGTACCTATTTGGCTCAATTGTGACAATATCTTGGCCACAGGTCTATATCTTATTTGGACTATTGCTATTAGTCTATATCCTATTCTTCTTCTTTAGACGTCCAATGTACGTTCTGACTTTTGATGAGGATACAGCCTATGTCGACGGTTTACCAACCACATTAATCTCAATTATTTTTAATATCATAACCGGGGTAGCAATCGCTATCATGATTCCAATTGCAGGTGCTCTACTAGTTAGTGCTATCATGGTATTACCTGCAACAATTGCGATGCGTATCGGACGCAGCTTTAAGGTAGTCATTGTCGCAGGGATTCTTGTAGGACTTATCGGAATGATGAGCGGTCTTTTCACCTCTTATTACTTAGAGACGCCGCCTGGAGCCAGTATCGCATTAATTTTTATCTTTATATTATTATTAGTTGGTGTTTTTAAAAAAATTAGTGTTATTAGTCGAAAGCAAAGAAAAAAATCAAGCTAATTTAAAAGCAGATATACTAAAAGCATCCCCCTTGAAGCAGTTAAAGGCTTCAAGGGGGATGCTTTACGTTTATTAATCACTGGTTGGCTTAATATGCCAAATTTCATCAGCATACTTTTTAATCGTGTCATCACTAGAAAATTTACCACCACTCGCAATGTTAATTAGGCTTGCCCTCTGCCAAGCAAGCTCATCTTGATAAAGCACATTAATTTTTTCCTGCGCCTCAACATAAGGAAGAAAATCAAGCAAAACAAAGTATTCATCATTATATTTAATTAGTGAATCATAGATTTCCTGACCCTCGCGGTGAATATTTGGAATGCTCCCATCAATAAAAGCATCAACAACCCGTTTTACGTCTGGGTGATCATTGTAAACAGACCAGGCATGGTAATTTTTCTCACCGTATAGACGATAAACCTCATCTTTATCTAAGCCAAAGATAATAATATTTTCATCACCGACAGCATCTTTTATTTCAATATTCGCACCATCTAGGGTAGCAACAGTAATCGCTCCATTTGCCATCAGCTTCATATTAGAGGTACCAGAGGCCTCTTTAGAAGCTAAGGAAATTTGCTCGCTAATATCAGCCGCGGGGATAATGAGCTCTGCCAAGCTGACATTATAATTTTCTAAAAAAATGACCTTAAGCTTATCATTTATGCCTTCATCCTGATTGATTAAATTAGCAACTTCATTAATCACCTTAATCACCGATTTAGCAAAGTAATAGCTAGGTGCGGCCTTAGCACCAAAAATAAAGACACGGGGTACAATATTTAAATCTGGATTCGCCTTTAAATCTTGGTATAGCTTTACAATATGCATTAAATTCAATAATTGACGCTTATAGGCATGAAGCCTTTTAACCTGAACATCAAAAATGGCGTGAGGATTAACAGTGATGCCTGTTATTTCGAAAATATATCGTGCTAATTTTGTTTTATTTTTTAATTTCACTGCCGCTAAATCACTTAAAACGATTGGGTCGGCCTGATAATCTGCTAATTTTGCGAGCTGATGATGATCAAAGCGCCAGCTATTACCGATCGTCTCGTCTAATAAATTTGACAAGGGCTCATTCGCTAGCTGAAGCCAGCGTCTTAAAGCAATTCCATTCGTTTTATTATTAAAACGCTCAGGGTAAAGGAGATAAAAATCATGCAAAACGACATTAGTCAATAAATCTGAATGAATTTTGGCCACACCGTTAGTAGAGTGTGAACCTATAATTGCTAGGTTTGCCATATGAACTTGATCGTTTTGAATAATTTTTGTCCGCCAAATTAAACTATCCTCAACTTTTCCCTGCCAATTTTTAACAAATCGAGCATCAATTTCAGCAATAATCTGATAAATCCTCGGTATTACGGTAATTAGCATATCCATCGGCCATTTTTCCAAAGCCTCCTGCATAATGGTATGGTTTGTATAGCTCATCGTTGCTACTGTCACCTGCCATGCAGCATCCCAAGCCATTTTTTGTTCATCAACTAGAATACGCATTAATTCAGCAACTGAGAGCGCTGGGTGTGTATCATTAATGTGAATGGCCACTTTTTCAGCAAAACGTTTTAAAGGTAAATCCTTTGTTAAATAATCTCTGACAATGGATTGAATTCCTGCTGAAACAAAGAAATACTCCTGTACCAAACGCAGCTTGCGACCCTCATAAGTCGAATCGTCTGGATATAAAATACTCGTAATATCTTGAATTTTACGCCGATCCTCAATTGAATGATAGTTTTGTTCCTCCTCTTCTGGAATTTCCACATCCCAAAGACGTAAATTATTAATTACATCATTCTGATAACCAACCATTGCCGTGTCGTAGGGTACAGCTCGAACAACTGTTGGATTTTCATAAACAGGCACTAGTTCTTCAGAGCCTGCTTTGACCGGTTTAAGATAGACATGACCAAATAAATTGACATTCACTGCTTGGTGGAGTTTTTTAACCTCCCAGGCATCATTTGATTCAAGCCAAGCATCAGGTAATTCCACTTGATAACCATTGACAAATTTTTGTTTAAATAAACCGTATTGATAACGAATGCCATTACCAAATCCGGGTAACGCACAACTCGCTAAAGAATCCATAAAGCAAGAAGCTAATCTTCCTAAGCCGCCGTTACCGAGCGCCATATCTTTTTCCGTTTTTGCAATATCGTCAAATTCTAAATCAAGTGATTGAATACTGTCTCTAACTGTTTCTAAAATACCTAAATTTAATAAATTACTTTTTAACATTTTGCCAGGTAAAAATTCAATTGAAAAATAATAGGCAATCTTGAAGCGTTCTAAACTTCTCGCTTCGCGTTCTTCTCGCCAACTAGCAGAGATATAAGCCTTGACCGTTTCAGCAAGCGCAATAAAAAGCTGTTCATTATTAGCATCACGTGTTTCAATTGCATAGGTCTCATGTAACGTCTTTTTAAAATCAGAAGTGAATTGTTCTTTCGATAATTGCATAATAACCTCCTAATAAATTGGCTTTACAATTAGAATATTAGCATATTCCCAACGATTTTGCTTAGTTTTATTTATATTATTTCTTTGAATTTGACAGCCCTTTGTTAATTTATTTTTAATAAAAAAACAATAAACTATACTTAATTTTAACCTAACTGATTATACTGATTATTTTATAAAAAAATGAAATTTTTAAACACAGGATGTTGGCTGCAAATACAAGTCACTCTATGGTGATTACAAAATATAGACAAAGTATACTTTTAGGGTATGCTTTATCTTTTTGACCCTACAAAAAAAGGCACCTAAATCCTGTTTGTGGAATTGTTCACCGGAAACAAGAACGATTTCACATTAAAACAACAACACTCAAGGCAGTCTTTGGCAACGCAAAAAAGCAGCACAAAATGTGCTGCCACAGCATATAGACAAACGTTCGGTTATATTTCAGGCATCTGTCTAGATTCTGAAATCACCATAAGGTGACTAATTCTAATACACAGAAAGGTGTATCAGCCTGAATGATGTCTTAGATAATCAAAAAATTCATAAGGCAGGTTATTATAATTGTCTTTTAGGGAATAATTTTCTAGCGCATTAACATTTTGTCGTAGCTCCTTGGCCTGCAAATGTGTAAACAAGCCTTTTGCCTCGTATTCAAAAATTAGTTTTCGTTCAAGATAATAGCCGCGCATCATCTCTTCAATATTGACTGGTCGATACCTCTGAATCACCCGATCAATAAAAGAACGCTCGTGTAATAGCTCGGCTTGGCGAATTCTTTCAGCCTGCAGATAATCAATTAGCTTTGGATCATAGACACCTTCCAGATTTTCCAAGGCCTCAAGAACATATTCGGTATTATTTAAATAAACAAAGCGTAATGATTTTTTTTGTGCTTCACTCAAATAAATACGTTTTTGATCATATCCCTCAGATATTTTTAAAGTTACCAACTGATGTAAAAAGGCACGCAACGCTCGCTTAACAATGACAAGCGTAAAGGCGACGGTTGAAACAAATTTATGGACAATAAAGCGCTCCATTTCCTTGATATAACGCTGATAAATTTTGTAGCTGGCATCATCAATTTGCTTTTGCTTATATATTTCTTCTAAGCCCTCAACCTCGATTCTCAAAATCAGTACACGTAGCTCATTAAAATCACTTTTCATCATGGAGCCCTCTTGATCGACAATTAAATCCTGTATTCGACCTCGATAATTATCAATTGTTGCGTACATAGCCTTTGGATCCTTACGCATCTTAGCTTCTTCTCCCAATAGCTGAGCAACCTCTTCTAGCAAAGCAATTTCCATAATATGATTGCGCTTGGTTTCTTTGGCCTCTGACAATAATGGCAGGACAATTACGCCTACTAAAAAGCTTAGTAAAGTAACACCTGATACAATAAATAACATAATTGAACGATGCCAAAATACAAATTGTCCCTCATTAAAGGTAGCTGGTGTCAATAAAATTGTTGCAATACTAACTGTTCCTTTAACACCACTAAAGGTCAGTAGTAAAATATCATTCATATATCGACTAAAGGGCTGCTTACGACGCATACTGATTATTTTATAAAATAAGCCAATCAAAACAAATCTCGTACAAAATAGCACAATTGTAACAATTACAATCGTTGACAATAAAAATAAATTAGAATAAGCAGGACTTTGAAGGGTTGGAATAACAATTCTTGACATTTCTAAGCCAAATAATACAAACACTACGGCATTCAAAATAAAAGCAATCATATTCCAAAAAGAATTAGTAATAACATCAACTTTCGCATCAAAAAGACTAATTTTTTTAAAGCGAGAACTTTGAGAAACCCCTGCAACTACAGCTGCAATAATGCCTGAAACATGAAATTCTTCAGCAATGAAAAAAGAAACAAAGGGTAATAGCAGCTCTAATAATAGGTAGCCCGTTGAATCATGAGCATCCATTTCCTCTAAAAGCGTCGTTAGACTTTTAGAAACCCAAGCGGTAACTAAACCAATAAGCACACCGCCAGCAACTGTTACCAACAGTTGCCAGGTGGCATCAAAAATTGAAAAATAGCCTGTGGTTAAGGTTGCGATTGCAAATTGAAAGGCAATGATTCCTGAGGCATCATTAACCAGCCCTTCACCTTTTAAAATATTTTTGACACGTTTTGGAAATTCAAATCTTGAACCAACAGATTCTACTGCAACTGCATCAGTAGGACCAAGAGCAGCACCAACAGCAAAGCAGGCCGCAAACGGAATTGCTGGTAACAATTGATGAATCATCCCTCCCATTACAAAAACCGAAATAAAGACAACAGGAATCACTAAATAAAAAACAATCTTCCAATGTTTAAGGATAAAAGAGATGTCAGCAATTTCAGCATCCCTAAATAATAGCGGTGCAATAATCAAAGCTAAAAATACCTCTGAATTCATATGGATAACATCGCCAGCGCCTAACATCCCTAAGATCACACCAAATATTATTTGGATTAAGGGTAAAGGAATTTTGGGAAATACTTTATTCAAAATATTTGAAAAAAGAATTGTAATAAAAAAAATAATCAAATATAAGATTAAATGTGCCATGAAATTCCCCCTTTTTTTCAATGTCTTTAAAAATATTTGATTGCTAGCTCATAACCAAAAAATAACAATTATTATTTATATAAATAGAAAAATCATGGCAATTCAATAATACTTTAGAGAATACCATGATTTTATCCACAAATATAGAACTAACATCAACCAATCACTAATTACTTGCCATACTTTTGCCTAAAAATTGCCTTCTTTTGTTCAATTCTACTTAATAAAACATGCTCTTCGTTATTTCTACCTTCTAAATCACATTGAATTCGCTTAGCCTCAAGGCGACACATTTCACGTTTCATTCTTTCCTTATCACGAGCAGAAATGGTCATTGTATCAAATAATTGTCTACGCTTAGCCAATTTTTCTTGTGCCTCTCTCGAAAGCCTATTTTCTGATTCATGCTTCTTTTCCAAATACTGTCCCTTGAGCTTTTCAATATATCGTGAAAACTCGCCACCATTCCTAGGAATTTCAGTACCCATTTTCGTAGCCTTCCTTCTCATTTTTCAAAATAATTCCGACTCAACTCCGTTAGTATTTCTTGATATAACCCAGCATCCTTTGGTAAGTCAGTTTTTTCAGAACCATCATCATAATAAAAATATTCATCAATTATAATTTGATTGTTATTTTGCTGAAAGCGAATATGCATATTATCGATGCCTCTCATATAAGCCTTACCTTTTGTCATGCCACTTGGCATCGTAATGCGGTCAACCTTTACGCCTAAAAACATTCTTTTTTTCCTTCTTCATTTAATTAATACTCAAATTATAAGCCATCTGTCCATTTGGGGCAAGTCGTTTATTTTAATATTCTAACAATACCGCTCTTACCTGCGATAAAAAATAGAGAGAGCCCGTTATTAAATATAAATCCTCTGACTTTCGGGGTTGCTTAATATAATCCTGCCAAGCCTGAACAATGCCAACCCCCATCGGTAGCTCAATATCAGTTAATTCAATTGCATTCGGATAAGCAAAGGTGGTGACAGCTAGATCAACATTAGGAATGGTTAAAAGCTGTTGAATCATTTGTTGATAATCCTTAGTTTGAATTGCTGAAAATAAAATATGAACTGTTCGCTTGTCATTCATAAATTCATCAACCAAACGATTAATAGCGTGTGGATTGTGAGCGCCATCTAAAATAAAATCGCCTATTTTTTCCATTCTAGCTGGCCAATGCGCATTTATCAGACCTTGCTGAATTAATTGATTATCAATTAATAAGCTTAGCTTGGCTGCTAATATTTCAAAGGTAGCTAGCGCCACAGCAGCATTATCTAATTGATATTTTCCTGATAAGCTAATTTTAAAATCGGCCTTAATTTTAGAACCGAAATATGACAGCTCTTGCTTTGCCTTTATTTCAAAACGATAATCGGTCTGCAATTCGATAACTGGACTTTCCTTTTCCTGAGCTACAGCTTTAATCACAGTCTTTGCAGCCTCACTAATTCGCCCTAGGACAACCGGACGCCGCGTTTTGATAATGCCTGCCTTTTGAAAGGCAATTGCTTCAATCGATTGACCAAGAATATCCTGATGATCCAGCCCAATTGTAGTAATGATAGAAGCTACAGGTGTGATAACATTGGTCGAATCAAAAAGACCACCCAAACCAACTTCAATGATTGCAAGGTCAACCGCTTCTTCCTTAAAATAATAAAAACCAATCGCCGTTAAAATTTCAAACTCCGTAATACCTGCTAATCGCTCATCCTGATCCATTGCTTCAACAATTTGGCGCACTTTTTCAACGATATTATCTAGTTTAGAATTTGAAATAAATTGCCCGTTAATCGCAATTCGTTCATTAAACGACTCAATGTAAGGGGAGGTAAAGGTACCGACCTTTAAACCATAAGCCACTAAAATTTCTCTTAAAAAAACAGCTGTTGAGCCCTTACCATTGGTTCCAGCGACGTGAACCATTTGAAGCTCTTTTTCTGGATTCCCCAAACGTTTTAATAAATACTCAATCCGCTCTAAGCCAGGTCGTGAACCAAATTTTAATCGACTATGTATCCAATCAATACTCGCTGTCATTTTTTATTCCTCTTCATAAAAACATCCCTTTTTGAAAATAAGTATAGCTTATCATGACTATCATCGCTGTAAAGTAACAATACAGTGTTATTAAAAAAGACGTTTCATTTTTTATTTATTTATAGAACCTTTGATAGGAAATCTTTAGTTCTCGCCTCTTTAGTTTGGTCGAATACTGCTAATGGCGTCCCCTCTTCAACAACGACACCTCCATCGATGAATAAGACTCGATCCGCTACTTCCTTTGCAAATCCCATTTCATGTGTGACAATAACCATTGTCATCCCTTCTTTAGCTAAATCCTTCATCACCTGAAGCACCTCACCAACCATTTCTGGATCCAAGGCCGAAGTTGGCTCATCAAATAGCATCACATCTGGTTGCATCGCAAGCGCGCGAGCAATGGCGATTCGCTGCTGTTGCCCACCTGATAGACTTTGAGGATAGGCAGTCGCTTTTTCCTTTAAACCAACTTTTTCAAGCAAGCTATAGGCTAAGGATTCTGCCTGATTTTTTGCTATTTTCTTTACCTTTATTGGCGAAAGTGTAATATTATCTAAAACGTTCATATTTGGGAAGAGGTTAAATTGCTGAAAAACCATGCCCACTTTTTCACGCATTTTAAAAATATCATTTTTCGGATTCGTGATATCTGTGGTCTCAAAAAAGATATGTCCCTTAGTTGGGCTTTCTAGTAAATTCAAAGAACGTAAAAAAGTGCTTTTGCCGCTACCGGAAGGTCCAATCATTACGACAACCTCTCCACGTTCAATTTCAGTTGAAATGCCTTTTAAAACTTCATTTTTACCGAAATATTTGTGTAAATTTTCGATTTTATAAATCGCATCTGCCATTATCGCTGATACCCCCGTCCCAAACGCTTCTCACCTAAACCAATCAATCGAGTCGTTACAAAAGTTAAAATAAAATACAAGATACAAACAAAGAATAGAGGTCCAATCTGATTATACGACGCATTCATCACTGTTTGGGTACCGTTATAAAGCTCCATTACACCAATTGTAGACAGTAATGAAGAATCCTTAATTATTACCACAAATTCATTACCAAGCGCTGGTAAAATATTACGAATTGCCTGCGGCAAAATAACATAGCGCAGAGTTAGATTGGGCTTTAGACCAAGTGAATAGGCTGCCTCGGTCTGCCCTTTATTAATTGAAAGAATCCCACCACGAATTATTTCAGCAACATAGGCACCACTGTTCATTGCCATCACCAAAATACCAGGTACCAAACGATCTAAGCCGACACTTAAAATGCCAAAATGCACCGTAGGCAGGGAAACCTTTGTTAAAACAAAGGCAAACATGATTTGAACTACCATTGGTGTACCACGGAAAAATTCAATATAGACATTGGCAATTGCTTTTAAAATAACATTCTTTGAGAGTTTCATCAAGGCAAGAATAACGCCAAAAATTGTGCCAAAGCTTACAACTAAAATTGAAATAATGACCGTAAAAACAAGACCATCAGTAAAATATGGCAAATACTTAGGTAAAAAATCAAAATTCATAGCTTCTCCTTAAAATAAAATAGTTTTGAGCAAAGCTAACACACCATGCTTTTGCTCACTATCTGAAAATTCATATCTTTTAGTATACCATATTTCAGTTCTCAATAAATAAAAAAGACAATTTGAAGCATTAGAAATCAAAAGAAAAAAGCTGCCATTAATAGCAGCCTTATAAATATATTAATCATTTTGTGATTGTGATAATTCAAAATTCTTTTGAATAAGTTGATCGATTTCACCAGACTCTTTTAACTCTTTAATGACTGAATCGACCTCAGTTTTTAATTTACCTGAATTTTTAGGTAATGCAATTGCATAGGCATCATCCTCAGAGGATTTTAGCTCAATATCAGCAATTACTAAATCAGGGTTATTAGCCACATAAGCCTTAGCAATCGGCTCTTCTAAAACAAGACCTGCAATTTTATCATTTTTCAACTCATTAATCAATGCAGGGATTTTAGCGATTGAAATCAAATTCGCATCTTTAATTTGATCAGTAACCACGCCTTCTTGAATTGACCCCTTTTGCGCGCCCACATTTTCGCCCTTAAGATCAGAAATTTTTTGATAATTAGCTAATTCCGATTTCTTAACAACAACTTTATTAACAGATTGATAATATGTAGTTGAAAAATCAAAGGTTTTCTTACGTTCAGGCTGTGCTGAAATTCCTGAAATCGCAATGTCTGACTTACCCGCCTGCAGCGAAGTCAAAACAGTATTAAAATCGGAATTTTGAATTTCCAAGGTTAAGCCTAGCTTGTCAGCAATCTTCTGTGCTAAATCGATATCAGAGCCGACTATTTGATTTTGACCATCCTTTAAAATTTGAAATTCAAAGGGTGGAAAATCAGCTGAGGTTGCAACCGTCAATTTGCCATCTTTTTTTACTGCATCAAGCACAGTCGTATCATCACTAGATGCTTTTTTATCGCTAGAGCTGCCACATCCAGCAAGTCCTACTGAGATTGTTAATACCATCAATGCACCAAAAACTATTTTTTTCATTATAAAAACTCCTTAACCCAACATTTAACAATAATCAAAAAAGATTATTATTCATTTCAACAGCTTAATTATAGCATAAATATTCATATAGTCAAACCAAAATCTTATAATTATGCAAAAAAGGTCGTTTTTAATCCGACCCCCTTCTCTAATTTAATAGCTTATCCGTAAAGTATTTAACTAAAATTTCCTGAAACGTTCATACCGCTGTGCCTTTAATGCTTCTTTCGACATTGTTGACAGCTCACTCATTTTTTCAATTAAGCTTTTGCGCAGGATATTTAAGCTTTTGCTGACTGGCAAATTTTCCCCCTTGAATGTCTCAGGGATTATTTTATCAATGACTTGCATTTCAAGCAAGTCATTGGCAGTAATTTTCATCAATTCAGCTGCTTCATTAGCTCTTGAGCCGTCTTTCCATAAGATTGAGGCAAAGCCTTCTGGTGAAAGAATGGCATACATCGCATGTTCAAACATCCATACTTCATTTCCTACCGCTAGAGCTAGGGCGCCACCAGAACCACCTTCACCGATAATGACAGATATAATTGGCACACTCAAATCAGACATAGCCATCAAGTTATGAGCTATTGCTTCGCCCTGACCACGCTCTTCTGCACCAATACCAGAAAATGCACCTGCTGTATTGATGAAGGTCACAACTGGCCGATTAAATTTTTCTGCTTGCTTCATTAAGCGTAAAGCCTTACGATAGCCCTCTGGGTGTGGCTGTCCAAAATTGCGATCAAGATTATCCTGCAAATTAATTCCTTTTTGGATACCGATAACAGTTACAGGCCTTTTATCTAATTTAGCAATACCACCAACAATTGCCAAATCATCTGCAAAATTTCGATCGCCATGAAATTCAATAAAATCTGTAAAAACTGTTTGAATGATATCAAGCGTTGAAAAACGATCCTGACTTCTTGCAATTTTTATGATGTCAGCCGCTTTTTTAATCATGAGTCACCTCCAGATGAATGGAAAGAATTTGTGAAATCATTTCTTTCATTTTTTCACGTTTAACAATTGCATCAACGAAGCCATGAGTCAATAAAAATTCTGATTTTTGAAAATCCTCCGGTAGTTGAGTTCGCATCGTTTGCTCAATCACTCGCCTTCCAGCAAAACCAACCAAGGTCTGAGGCTCAGCTAAAATAATATCACCCTCCATGGCAAAGCTCGCTGTCACACCACCCGTTGTCGGATCAGTTAGGACTGTTAAATATAGCAAACCAGCATTGGAATGCTTTTTTACCGCAGCAGAAATTTTTGCCATTTGCATCAATGACATAATCCCCTCCTGCATCCTAGCACCGCCAGAGGCTGTAAATAAAATAACAGGTAATTGATTTTCAAGCGCATATTCAAATAAACGTGTTATTTTTTCACCCACGACAGTTCCCATTGATGCCATAATAAAATTAGAATCCATAATACCAAGAGCAGCTTCAAATTGATTAATCGTCGCATGACCCGTTAAAACTGCTTCATCAAGACCAGTTTTTGCCTTGACCGTCGCCAATTTTTCCTTGTATTTTGGAAAATCAAGTGGATCTTCTGTTTGAATACCCGTAAATAATTCTTCAAATTCATCTGCAATCAATGAAAGACGCTCTTTCGCTGTAATCCTAAAATTATAATGGCAGCTTGGACAAATCATGTGACAGCCAAGGTCTTTCGTATAGATCATTGCTTTACAGCTAGGACATTTTGCCCAGCTTTGATCAGGTACTTCAGGCGCTTTATTGACTGATGAATTTAACGTTTTATTTGGATTAATTCTGATATATTTTTTCTTTTTACTAAATAAAGCCATTTATTGCCTCCCAATTTTTAAATAATTTCTCATTGATTCCAATTGGGTAAAAAATGCTCGGTCAAGAAAGCAGTGTCGTAATCCCCCGCAATCACGTTTGGATTGGCAATTAAATCTAATTGAAAATCAACATTCGTAATAATACCCTCAACCTCAAATTCTCCAAGCGCACGTTGCATTTTCATCAATGCTTCAAAACGATTTTTACCATGTACGATTACTTTGGCAACCATCGAATCATAGTAAGGGGGAATTGTATAGCCTTCATACATTGCTGAATCAACTCTGACACCGACACCACCACTCGGTAAAAAAAGTGATTGAATCGTACCAGGGCTTGGTGCGAAATTAAAGGCTGGATTTTCAGCATTAATTCTGCATTCAATTGCGTGACCATTAATTTGTATATCTGACTGAGTCAGCTCTAGTGGCTCACCAGCTGCAATATTGATTTGAGCTTTAACAATATCAACATTTGTCACAAATTCTGTCACAGGATGCTCAACCTGAACACGGGTATTCATTTCCATAAAGTAAAATTTTCCACTTACTTCATCCAGTAGAAATTCAATTGTACCTGCATTTTGATAGCCAACATGCTTAGCCGCTCGGACTGCTGCTTCACCAATTTTTGAGCGTAATGTTTGCCCAATGGCGATGCTTGGTGCTTCTTCCAAAACCTTTTGATTATTACGCTGTAATGAGCAATCACGTTCACCAAGATGAATGACATGCCCAAAAGAATCACCAAGAATCTGCACCTCAATATGTCGAGCTGGATAAACTACCTTCTCGATATACATGGCACCATTACCAAATGCTGCCTTGGCTTCCTCGCTAGCATTTTCAAATTGCGAAGGCAGCTCCTCTGGACTGGCAACCTTACGGATACCCTTCCCACCACCACCTGCTGATGCCTTTAACATTACCGGATAACCAATTGCTTTGGCAATCTCTATCGCGTCCTCAGCTGTATAAACCTCGCCATCACTGCCCGGAATTACAGGAACACCAGCTTCAATCATCTCTTTACGGGCGTTAATTTTATCGCCCATCAAATCCATCACTTCAGCACTCGGACCAATAAATGTAATATTCATTTCCTCACACATTCTTGCGAATTTTGAGTTTTCAGATAAAAAGCCAAAGCCCGGATGAATGGCTTCCGCATGAGTCACAATCGCTGCACTTAATATTTGCTTCATATCCAAATATGATTCACTCGCCTTAGCACTTCCAATACAAATCGCTTCATCAGCGAGATAAACATGAAGTGCTTCAGAATCCGCCTGAGAATAAACAGCAACCGTCTGAATACCAAGCTCTCTTGCTGCACGGATAATACGAACAGCAATTTCCCCTCGATTAGCGATTAATATTTTTTGAAACATAATTTCTCCTTTAATTTGAATGAAATTGAATGGGATATGCTAGTAAACAACTGTATTCAATATTTTTGGCGTTTTTTATTTCACTCAACTATAAGCCTCAAAGCTTATCTCTGAAGCTAAGATTTTTAAGATAAATAAACTTAACTAAAGCGATAAACTGCTTAAAGTCAAAAGTCCTTATCTTAACAGCTGCCTAATGCTTAGCCTATCATAAAGGTCAGTTCAGCCTCAGCAACCTTTTTACCATCAACATAAGCTATACCTTTTCCGATACCAGCAATCTTCTTCACCTTAATAATTTCAACTTCTAATTGGAGGGTATCACCAGGAACAACCTTTTGTCTGAATTTCGCCTTATCAATACCACCAAAATAAGCCGTTTTGCCTTTAAATTCATCTAGTGAAAGTAATGCGACAGCCCCAGCCTGAGCAAGGGCTTCAATAATTAAAACACCCGGCATGACAGGCTCTTCAGGAAAATGACCATTAAAGAACTCTTCGTTAGCGGTCACATTCTTTCTAGCAACTACTTTTTGACCGGGCTCAATACTTTCAACTCGATCTAATAATAAAAATGGGTAACGGTGTGGAATAATTGCTTTAATTTCATTAATATTCATTACGGCCTCACTTCAATCCAATAATTAATTATTTAATTCTAAATAGCGGTTGTCCAAATTCAACAACTGTTTCCGCATCAATAAGAACTTCAGAAATAACACCTGATTTGTCAGCTGGAATTTCATTCATTACTTTCATTGCTTCAACAATACAAAGCGTATCACCCTTATTTACTTGACTGCCAACTTCGACAAATTTTGCTTTGTCTGGTGCTGGTTGAAGATAAACCACACCAACTAGAGGACTAGACACTAAATCTCCCTCTGGCTCAACTGTTGATTCGACAATTGTTTCTTCAATAGAAACCTCTGTCACATCATTCAATACAGCCTCTTCAATACCATTTTGTTTATTCAACTGACTAGCAACCACTTGATTATTGGAATCGGGTGTTTTAGTATTAACAAATTCGTTTTTACTTAATACCAATTCAAAATCCCCTTGCTTTAAATGGATTTCTTTAATTGACGATTGATCAATTTTATCAATAATTTTATTTATTTCAGAAAAATTCAAGAATAAAGCCTCCCTATTATTCATCATAAAACACTAAATATTTTGCATTATTAATAAATAATTAAACATATAAATAATGTAGTTATTCATTATTAAGCACCTCTAATTTTTATGATTAGTCTTTAGCAGTCCAACGTTTTAATGCAATAACAGCATTATGTCCACCGAAGCCAAAAGTATTTGAAATCGCATAATCAAAGTGAGCTGCTTGTCCTTGACCATAGATGACATTTGCTTCAATGTCTTCACCTAATTCTTTAGTACCAGCAGTAACTGGAATAAAATCTTGACGAATTGCTTCTAAGGTGGCAATGGCTTCTACACCACCAGCACCACCGAGCAGGTGTCCTGTCATAGATTTTGTAGAAGAAACAGGCGTATCCTTGCCAAATAATTCAACGATAGCTTGGCTTTCACCCTTCTCATTCGCTTGTGTGCTCGTGCCATGTGCATTAACATAGCCAACCTGATTTGGTTCAATCCCTGCTTCCTCAAGCGCCAAGGCCATCGCCTTTTTCGCACCACTACCATCAGGACGAGGCGAGGTCATGTGGTAGGCATCACAGTTTGAGCCATAGCCAACAACCTCACCTAAGATTGTTGCACCTCGAGCTTGGGCATGTGCTAAGCTTTCTAAAACTAGAATACCGGCACCTTCACCCATCACGAAACCATTCCTATCCTTGTCAAATGGAATTGAAGCACGCGCAGGATCTTCTGTTGTTGATAAGGCAGTCAATGAATTAAAGCCTGCAATTCCGATTTCAGTAATTGAAGCTTCTGCACCACCAGCTAAAATAATATCTGAATACCCATGCTTAATATTTCTAAAGGCCTCGCCAATTGAATTAGTAGCTGAAGCACAAGCTGTTGTTACACACGTACAAATACCCTCTGCACCGACACGCATCGCAATGTTTCCTGCCGCCATGTTGACAATTGACATCGGTACAAATAACGGTTGAACACGGCGAGGTCCCTTAGTAACTAGGCGACCAACCTGCTCTTGAATCGTTTGCAGCCCACCAATACCTGAACCAACGATGACACCAAAGCGTTCCTTATTAACCTTGTCGGTATCGACTCCACTCATCGCTAGTGCCTCAAGTGCTGCATAAATACCAAATAACGAGAATAAATCCATTCGCTTTGCATCTTTCTTTTGAAAATACTTATCAAAGGGGAAATCCTTGACTTCTGCTGCATTATGCACACCAAATTCTGTTGTATCAAATTTTGTAATCTGAGCAATGCCTGATTTCCCAGCTTTTAATGCATTCCAAAATGTTTCCGCTGTACTTCCAATTGGTGAGGTGACACCATAACCCGTAATTACTACACGATTTGTCATTTTAATTCCTTTCAATCTCTTATCAATATTCAAAAATTAACCTGCAGCCATTCCAAGCAAATAGGCTTAACTCAAAAAGGTTATCCAAAATTAACCACTATTATTAATTGGTAATTGTTAATTATTAACCATTCATTGTCATACCGCCATCAATGGCGATGACTTGACCTGTTAAATACTCTTGCTCTGCCAAAAAGATTGCGATATCTGCAACCTCTTCAACTGTACCAAAACGCTTCATTGGTATTTGTGCAATAGAAGCTGTCTTTACCTTCTCTGATAAAACTTCAGTCATTTCAGTTTCAATAAAGCCTGGCGCAATGGCATTTACTCGTATATTTCGTCCAGCAACCTCTCGGGCAACAGATTTAGTGAATCCAATCGCACCAGCCTTACTCGCTGCATAATTCGCTTGACCAATATTACCAACTAGCCCAACAACTGAGCTTAAGTTGATAATCGCACCTTGACGCTGCTTACTCATTGCTTTTATCACTTGCTGAGTCATATTAAAAGTACCAGTTAAATTAATTTTCAAAACCTTTTCAAAATCTTCCGCAGTCATTTTCAGCATCAATTTGTCCGCAGTGACGCCTGCATTATTTACTAAAATATCCACTGATCCCAGCGCTTCAGTCGCTTCTGCTATCATTGCTGTACAAGAAGCAAAATCTGAAATATCACCACAAACAGAAATTGCTTTCACACCTAAGTCAGTAAATTCTTGAACCAATTCAGGACTAATTGCTGAACGACCATTAAGCACTACATTGGCACCACGCTTGGCGAAGGCCAAGGCAATGCCCTTTCCGATGCCGCGAGTTGATCCAGTAATAAAAACATTCTTTCCAGTTAATTCCATCTATTTTTCTCCTATGTCCAATAAGGTGTTTAGCGTTTCAATATTTTCGACACGATAAGTGTTCTGTGAGTTATCAATTTTCTTCATAAAACCTGTCAAGGTCTTACCTGGCCCGATTTCAATAAAGGTATCAAATCCTTTGATTATCAAAGTATTAATGGATTCGAAAAAGCGAACAGGTTCCATAACTTGGCGTGTCAATAAGGAGCTAATTTCATTAGTTTCAAAGAGCTGAGCAGTTGTATTACTAACAACAGGTAACTGCAAAGCCTGAAATTCAACTGCTGTTAATGCCTTCGCTAATTTTTCTGAAGCTGGCTTTAAGAGTGCTGTATGAAAAGGACCCGATACATTTAGTTCTATCAAACGCTTGCTACCTGCAGCTTTCAATAATTCAACTGCATAATCTACCGCTGACACCTCACCACCAATAACAATCTGCTGTGGTGTATTATAATTCGCTGGTGCAACAATTCCTCTTTCACTCGCCTGTTCACAAATTGTCTCAATTGTATCAATCGGGGTATTCATCACTGCCACCATCTTACCTGTACCTGCCGGCGCTGCTTCAGACATATATTGTCCGCGCTTAGCAATTAAAGCAACAGCAGCCTGAAATTCAATAGCGCCGCCAATCACCAAAGCTGCATATTCACCTAGAGATAAACCAAGCGCTGCTTCAGGTCGAATCCCCTTTTCAATTAAGAGACGAGCAATTGCCACATCTACCGTTAAAATAGCTGGCTGTGTATATTGTGTTTCATTTAATTTAGGATTTTCCGAAAAAATTAAGGCTTCAAGTTCATAGCCTATCACCTGATTTGCCTCGGCAAATGTTTCACGAACAATTGGAAATTGCTCATATAAATCCTTTGCCATACCAGTATATTGTGCACCTTGGCCAGCAAACATAAAAACAGTCTTACTCATTGTCCCTCCCATAGGATTATCTCACTTAGTCCTCAAACCGCTGTGCTGTTTTCAAGGTTGCTTGAAAGCCGGCATAAATATCTTCAACAATTTCTGAGACAGTTTCTTCTTTATGAATTAAGCCGGCAATTTGTCCTGACATAACAGAACCGTTGTCCATATCACCATCAACAACAGCAGCACGCAATGCGCCCTTCCCCAATTCTTCAAAAATTTCTAAATCCGGATTTTCGACCCTTAACGCTGCGATTTCAGCTTTTTCAAATTCACGCGTTAATTTATTTTTTAAAGCACGTACTGGATGACCGAAATGAACACTTGAAATAACCGTATCAATATCACGCGCTTTAATGACCTTATCTTTATAATTTTGATGAACATTCGTTTCTTTAGCAACTACAAAACGAGTGCCCACCTGCACACCTTCTGCGCCTAGCATGAAAGCAGCAGCCATGCCACGACCATCACCGACACCACCTGCACCAATGACAGGAATTTCTAATGCATCAACAATTTGTGGTAGACCAGCCATGGTTGTTGTCTTTCCGACATGTCCACCAGCCTCCATACCTTCAAAAACAACAGCATCCGCACCAATACGCTCCATTTTTTTTGCGATAGCAACTGAAGGTACGACTGGGATCACTTTAATGCCTGCTGCTTTAAAGCGTGGCATATGCTTCGTTGGATTACCAGCACCTGTTGTAATTACCTTAACACCCTCTTCAATCACTGCATCGACAATATCCTCTGCGAAGGGTGAAAGTAGCATTATATTTACCGCAAATGGTTTATCAGTAATTTTTTTTACTTTTCTAATTTGTTCAACAACGACCTCTTTGGGTGCATTACCACCCGCAATAATCCCTAATCCACCTGCATTACTGACCGCACCTGCTAAATCAGCATCGGCAATCCAGGCCATTGCACCTTGAAAAATAGGGTATTTAATCTCTAATAATTCCGTTACTCGATTTTTCATCTTTCAGTTCACATTCCTTTTTTAAATTAATTGGAGTTTTTAAAAAATTATGGAAATAGAACAATTCTATTTCCATAATCACATAAATTGTTTTGATGATAGTGAAGAACACTGCCATCAATATACGACTTAGGCTAATTTAGCTTCAACAAACTTCACTAAATCCTCAACAGTATTCAAGCCTTCTTCTGACTCGATTTGAACATCGAATTCATCTTCGATTTCATTAATAATTTGGAATAAATCCAAAGAATCTGCTTCTAAATCTTCAAAAGAAGTTTTTAAAGTTACTTCTTCTTTTTCCTTACCTAATTCTTCAACGATAATATCTTGCACCTTGTCAAAAACTGCCATTTATATGTCCTCCAAAAATATAAATTAATCCCGATTTCATTATGAAACCTCGATAAGGTAAATATTTAAACCTAGTATACTAGGTTTACGACCTAAATTAAACTAATATCATAACTTAATAATCAAGCTACCCCATGTTAATCCCCCGCCAAAGCCAGTCAACAGAACATTCTGTCCGCTACCAAAGCTCAATGTGCCTTTATCAATCGCTTCTGATAAAAGGATTGGAATCGAGGCTGCTGAGGTATTACCGTAATTCTCCAAATTAACCAAAAACTTTGCTGGATCGACCTTCAATTTCCTTGGCCACTTGTCGATAATACGCACGTTAGCTTGGTGAGGTAAATAATAATCTATCTCATCGGCTTCAATACCCGCCAGTTCTAGCGTAGCCAGAATATTTTGTGGTACCTCACGCACAGCAAAATCAAAAACAGAACGACCATCCATTGTTAGCTTTTCATTTGCTTTAAATTCTTTAGAATAAGGTGATTTTGGATAAAATGTTTTTGCAGTTAATGCTAAGCCTCGAATTCCATCAGATTGTAATTTTTCAGCCAAAAAATGTTGCTGATTATCGGCTTCTAATAACACACCACCTGCACCATCACCAAAGAGTACCGCCGTTGAACGATCATCCCAATCTAGTGTTTTACTATGTGTTTCAGCACCGATAACTATTCCTTTTTTATATCGCCCGCTTGCAATTAATTTTTCGCCTAGCGACAAAGCGTAGATAAAGCCTGAGCAAGCAGCTTGCATATCAAAAGCAAAAGCATTCACTAGACCTGTTTTACCCTGCGTAATCGTCGCTGTGGTTGGCATTAATGAGTCTGGTGAGATGGTTGCAATGATTAAAAAATCAATTGCTTCTGGTAAATCGCCCGATTTTTTTAAAAGCGATTGAACAATATTAATGCACAAATCAGAGGTATTTTCATCATAGGTAATATGGCGAGATTTTATACCAGTTCTAGAAGAAATCCATTCATCATTTGTATCCATAATGGCCGCCAAATCATCATTTGTAACTACTTGTGCTGGCGCATAATGTGCAACTTGCGTAATCTTTGCAAAATTCATTTACTTTAACTCCCCAAGAAATTGATGTAAATTTTCTAAACCCTTTGTAATTGCCCCTTGTTCAACCTCATCTAACCCATCCATAATATTTTTTACCATTTCACGATGAAATCTATCATGCAACCGATAAAGAAGCTTCCCCTGCTTTGTCAAATGAAGTCGAACAACACGGCGATCACTCTCCGAACGTATTCTTTCAACATAACCCTTTTTAACCAAATTATTAACAGAAACTGTTAAAGTTCCCATCGTGATTGAAAGCTCTTTAGCAACCTCCGATGAAGTCTTCATACGATTTAAGCCAATACAATCAATCGTATGCATTTCTTTAATCGTTAAATCATTAAAACGAGATTTTCTAAGCTCTCGTTCTTCGACAATTAAAACATCATTGAAAATTTTGACGAGATATTCATTTACCTTTGAAAAGTTAACTTCCAACAATGCCACCTCTTAATTAATCTATTTTTATTCAAAAATTATTTTAATATACAAATAATTTGATATTCAAAACATTTATTTTGACTATCAAAGTATATCAATTTATCAAAAAAAAGCAAGGCTTAACTTAAAATTTTTTTAATGTCTTGAATTTATATAAAGCCTTAAGCAATGAAAAGAGTATTGTAAAGCCGTCTAACTAAACATTCATGAGTCGATGCTTGATTTTATCCAACCGTTTTTCAGATTTATTGATTGACAATTATTTTAATTCAGTCTATCCTTTAAAAAGATTAATTCAATCGCTAAAATACTTTGAGTATCAAAGTATTTGATTATTAATCTATTTTCATTAGCAAATGAAATTACTAATAAGGCAAGTGTTTTTTTAATTTTTTGCTTTAAGTAAAGGAGAAAATATGAAGTTAGAACCTTTAAAAATTGGAGATTTGGTTGCCAAAATTCCAGTCATTCAAGGTGGTATGGGTATCGGAATTTCACTACACAATTTAGCAGGTAATGTCGCTAAGGAAGGTGGTATCGGTATTCTTTCTGTTGCACAAATCGGTTATCAAAACAAAGAAAAATTTGAAAAAAGTCCACTCAGAACTAATCTTGAAGCAATTGGAGAGCAGTTCAAAAAGGCAAAAGCAATCGCCAAGGATGGTATCGTGGGCTTTAATGTGATGGTTGCTCAATTCCATTATGATAAATATATTAAAAAATGTGTTGAAGCCGGCGCAGATGTGATTATTTCTGGAGCAGGGCTACCAGTTGACTTACCTAAATTTGTCGGTGACAGCAAGACTAAAATTGCACCCATTGTTTCCAGTGCAAAAGCTGCAAAAGTTATTTTAAGAACTTGGGCAAAAAGATATAATCGCACTGCCGATTTTGTGGTCATTGAAGGGCCTAAGGCAGGTGGTCATCTTGGCTTCAAGAAGGATCAAATTGAAGCTGCAATTGATAAAATGGATGAAGAAGTCACTGAAATTATCGAAATCGTTAAAAAATATGGCTCAGATTTTAATGTTCATGTACCCGTTGTCTTTGCTGGCGGTGTCTTTACGCGTGAAGATATCGATCACTACCTAGCACTCGGCTGTGAGGGTGTTCAGATGGCAACAAGATTTGTTGGAACAGTGGAATGTGATGCACCAGATGATTTTAAAAACAAATACTTGAATGCCAAAAAAGAAGATATTCAAATTACTAAATCACCAGTCGGTTTACCTGGTCGAGCCATTAAAAATAGCTTCATTGAGCGCATCAATCGTGAAGATATTCCAATTGAAAAATGTCGGGCTTGCCTTAGCTTCAAGCATTGTGACCGTAAAACAATTCCATACTGTATTTCAGAGGCTCTGCTTCATTCCGTTGAAGGTAATGCAGAGAATGGCTTAGTATTTGCTGGGGCAAATGCTTACCGAGTTAATGAGATTACAACCGTTAAAGCCATTTTGGAAGAATTGAATCAATAAAAAAACAGGATGTCACAAGATCAGAATTTGATCTTGGGGACATCCTATTTTTAATATAAATTTTTTATCGCTATGGTGCTGTTAGAATATTATTATTATAAAAAACTGATCTTTTTTCCAATTCGTCCGTAACTGTTTTCAATGAATTTTGCTCAATCAATGTTGGCTCACCAGAAAATAAATTTGTACCTAAACCAAGTCGATTACCTTCAATTTCAACACCTAGACTTGCTAAAGTAGTTGGAAAAGTATCTAAATTGGAGTAAAGCCGATTTTTTGCATAATCTGTTTGAATTGAAGAATTGATATAAAGATTAAAAACGGTTCTAGTACTGGTATCAGGAACTGACTTGCTATATTTTTGATCCATGGTTAAATGATCACCAGACAGAACAATAGTAGTATTTTCATACCATGGCTGTGTTTGGCACCAGGCAATAAATTCAGCAATCATTGTACTAGAGTATGCAATCACATTTTTATACTGCATATCTTCTGAAACGGGTGTTTGATTTGGGTAGACATAGCCATCTGGAAAATGAGTGTCAGAGGTCAAAAGATTTAAATTAAGCGGCTGGACAGAAAAATCATAGCTATTTAAGTATGCTTGGGCAAACTCAAATAATTTTTGATCTTCAAACCCCCAATTTTCAGCATAGTCTTTTGGTAACATGCCACTTACTAATGCAAAATTCCAATCAATAATTTCATAATTACCATGTGAGGTTAAATATGACTTGCGACCACCAAAGCGTGAATCAGAGCCCATGATAAACTGATTTTTATACCCATTCTCTTGCAAGACATCGCCGAGCGAAACAATCCCCGGCAAAAAATTATTTTGAATATGCTCACTGTCCTCCAGATTATTCATGCCAGAAATAACAGATTTTAGCGGCATCCCAGAAGACTGCGCAACCATTGCCGAAGCTGTATAATCCATACCCGGTAATTGAAGTGCGCCACCAATTAAATCTGTATTGGAAAAATTTATCGCTCCACTATTAGTTAGGTCAGTAAGTGGTTCTATTAAGTTAGTGTCCTCAATACCGCCATTCTCGATACTGGTATAAGTCCCTTCTAATGATTCAACAAAAATATAAATCAAATTTCTTTTTTGCTCAGGAAAACTAATATTGACTTGCCTTGAATCAACATAATTATCTTCAATGAAGGTAGATGTGGCAAAATAATTTGTAATTTTCTCCACTCCAAAAGCTCTAACTGCGCCTGTTGTTGCAATTATTAATAACAGCAAGGGGGACAAGGCCTGCATATAATAGAGTAACCGCTTTGGTTTTATAAATTTTGATAAAAATATTTCTAATGAATAGGTAACTATACTTGTGCATAAAGTAAAAAAGCAAATCGGAATTAAGATTGTATCTAAATAATTAAATACCATCTGAGTATCTGTACCCTCTAAGCTTCTAATGCTATAGAGTAGTTGTTCAATTGAAACATCCCCAAATTTTTCACCAACCCAAATTGCACTTGTATAGATAATTAACGATAAAAAGATAATAAAATTAAAAAAGAAAATAAATAATTTGCTCTTAAAGGGCAGTTTACGCTTTATACTATGCTTATATTCTGGCATGAATAGTATTAGCCTCTTAATTAAGCTTATAACCATCAGCAATATCAGCACTGTCAGTAGATAGTTTACATTTGCCGAAGCAACCTCTAACGATAAAGAATAACCGTACAAATAGACTGATAAAAAAGAGGCTATAATCGTAATTGAAACGCTTAAGTAGATAGCGCTTACTAAATTATGAATAATAGAAATTTCACGTCTATATTGACGGGTAATAAACAATATTAATGATAATATAAAACCGGTAGTCAAAATCATTTGATATAAAACCATTCCAACTTCTCCATTCAATTTCTTCTAAATCAAATACCTGCAAAGAAGATTATAACAAATTTCACATGATGAAAACAAATAATTAACATTTTCTTAATTTTTTTTTAAAAAAGACTCTGCAATAAATTGGATTGATGAATATTTCGCTCAATTTTATTGGTCTAAAAATGATAAGCAAGACGTATCATCCTAAAATGAATTCGCACTTCTATTTGTGAATCATCCAATATTTCCGCAAAACAATTCCATTTTCCAAATAAAGCAACATATGACACGTGATTTTGGGCTTCTTTCTCAGAAACAATACCGTTTTCACAATAAAACTGCAACATACGAAGCAGACTTGAACAACGCAAAAGGAGATTGGACAAAGGACGTTTAACGGCGTAAAAAAAGGTGCTTTCTATCTCTGATTAAAGCTGTGAAAAATAGACGAGTCATTCATTTATTCAGTCCGACGTTTTCTGTCTGACCGGATGACGTATCTATTTGAACAGTTTTGAGAGAGATAGCCTGTTAATACGAGCCGTTTACGCTTTTTAGACAATATTCGGAAATTTGTCTATTTTCCTATAGCATTTAAGCTGTCACTTCAGCGACTTACAAAAAAGCTAGTGGCAATGCACCTTAGCAGACTTTTTGCTTAGGCATTGACTAGTCTTTGTCGCATTGTCCCCCGTAAATTGCGAACAATACAAAAGGGCTAGAATTTTGATTCCAAACCCAAACATTTATCTCGAACATTTTAGTCTAATTTAAAAATGAGCTAAAAAAATACAGCTACTCTGGCAGCAGCTGTACGTCAACTTAAAGCTAAACGATTAAATTAGTTTTTCTTTGAATATTTATCAATATTAGATTCTTTAATAATATAATTTGGTCGCTTCTTTACTTCTAAAAATATTTTTCCGATATATTTACCTACAATTCCTAAGCTGAAAAGCTGAAGACCGCCTAAAAATAAGATGATACAAACCAAAGAAGGCCATCCGGGAACCGGATTTTGAGTAATTAAATTAGAAATAAAAAAATATAGCATTGCGACAGCCGAAATAACACAGCTAGTAATACCAACAAAAGTAGCAATCGTCAATGGGGCTTCAGAAAAATTAATAATGCCTTCAATTGAATATTTTAACAATGACCAGAAATTCCAAGAGGTTTCTCCAGCCGAACGCTCACGATTTTTAAAAGAAATATAATAAGTATCAAATCCAACCCAGCTAAAGATTCCCTTTGAAAATCGATTGACTTCATTCAATTCTAGAATTGCATCAACAACTTGACGTGTCATCAGTCTAAAATCGCGCGCCCCATCCACCATCTCTGTATCGGAAATCCGGTTGATTAGCTGATAGAATTTTTTGGCAAAAAAAGAGCGAATTTTGGGCTCTCCTGTCCGATCAGCACGTCTAGTACCAACAATATCATAGCCTTCTTGAATTTTTTGATACATCTCAGGCAATAGCTCAGGTGGATCCTGTAAATCAACATCCATTACAGTCACATAGTCGCCCTTAGCAAGCTTTATTCCAGCTAAGAGCGCTGCTTCTTTACCGAAATTTCTTGAAAAAGAGATATATTTAACATTTGAATACTTCTTAGCAATGTCACGAAGAACTTTTAAAGTGTCGTCTTTTGAACCATCATTAACAAAAAGATACTCATAATCTAAATCCATTCCTGATTCAATTTTCTTCATTTCTGAGATATAAATCCCAATTGCTGCTTCTTCATTGTAGCAAGGGATGACAACTGAAAGTTTTTTCATAATAATGCTCCGTTCCAAATCATTTTATAACCACATCTTGTGGAATGCCATAATAGTCTTTATAACTTGTTGACCAACTTGAACCAATCAACGGGCCATTTGCTGTACAATAATAATACTGTGCATATTGTGGTCTAATTCCAGAATAATTAATATCTGATTTACTCGTAATTGCATTCTGATTGGCTTGATTAATGCGCCTATTCCAACCTGCCATGTCTACAAAAAAGAGCGTTGGAAAAATCATGCTAATAATTAATAGGGCAACTAGTGATACGTTAATAATTTTAGCGTTATCAAAATTATCTTCAATTTTTCCAAAACATAACATTGCAATAATTATTAATATCATAAAGCTTGGAAATAAAACACGTGGATTTATTAAATTGATATTTAAAACAATAAATTGATACGTTGGGCACAACACAATTACAACGCCTTGTAATGCTAATAAAATATAATACCACTTATTTTTTTCAAAATCATATTTAGGTAAAACGATTGCTAGAAAAGCAGTTAAAATAACAAAAAACAATATCCAAAAAAAGACATTTTCATGAAAAAACAAACTTACAATTTTCAAGTGAACTTGATACGCATTATCTAATAATTCACCCAAATTGTGAAATATTGATACACTATAACCACTATTATTATTACTGAATCTTTCAGAATTCAATATCATAATCATAAATGAAATAATAGAAGTTAAGAACGCAATCAACCCATATAGAATTTCTTTCTTTTTAGAAAACAAATTTAAAATCAATTCTGTAAATAAATAGATAATCATCGTTATCGATAAATTTTCTAAAAAAAAGGTAGAAGCAAAAATACAGATTAAACTAATGGCCTTTAACTGCAAATTATTATTTTTATTGTTATTATCATTTTTTAATTTTATATTAATAATTACAACTGGTAACACAAATACAAAGGGTAGTAAATAATTAACAAAACCTGAAGTCCATAAAAATGATTCATATACTATCTTCATATTCATTAATAAAAACAATACATTAAAAACGATAATTCTTGATAATTTTACTTTTCCAGTCAACATACAAACAAAAAAACAAATCAAGGTTAAAATAAAACTCTTAAAAATTCCAACTATAATTTGATTATGTGTTGCATTTAAAATAACAGAAAAAAAGTTACCTATGAAACGACCACCATAACTAATTCCAGAACCACCATATGCCCAATTCCAATCATCAATGTAAAAAGGACTCTGACTGGCAATTATTGACCAAATAATAAACATCACTATTAAGCCAAATGGAGCTATTTTTTTCGATATCATTATATTGTAATTCCTTTCATTCTCAGCAAAAATTTATCCTGTTTGTTTTTTAAACAATTGAAAAAGTGAAATATTAAGTTTATATAAGGCCCAACTACAGAAAAAAATAACTGGTAAAATCATAAAAAACAAGATATAGCTTTGTTTAATACTAATTATTTGAATATCAAAATGTTTCACTAATTGATTTGTAATATAATGATGAGTCAGAAAAATTGCATATGAATATTTACAAATCAAATTCACAACATTACGACATAAAGTCTGATTAACATATTTTGCAACTAAAATCGCAATAAAAAAACAAGCAATACTAATATATATCATTTGAATTTTACTATTGATTATTGTTTGATCAATAAACGAATTTAGAACTAATATGGTTAAACTAGGTATTAACAGCCATAATCGTTTGAAATTCTCAATATGCTTTTGAATAAGCATACCAGCAATAAAAATTGGTACATAACCAATCGTTAATTGTAAAAAATGCCAATTTGTACTGACAGTTTGTACTGGTATATTTACAATAATTTCAATAATAACAGCAATTGCTAATGAAAATAGACTACTACTCGCCACAAGCCACTTGATTATTGGAAATAATAAATAAATTACAATGATCATACCAATAAACCATTCGCCAACAAGCATAAAATTCGGAAGCCCTAACGTGGCAAATAAAGAATCAAATCCTAGAATCGTACTAATAAAATATTTCAACGAGACGCCAGCAGCAGTAAAACCTCTATTTAGCCAAAATTGAAATAGAAAAGCGGACAAGTAAGCAATATAGAACATCGGTAAAATGGACAATAACCGTTTCTTGATAAATTTAAAATAGTTTAGTTTTCGTCCACCATAAACATGCCACATTGCAGCACCAGAAATCAGCATAAACAGACCAACACCTAAATCACCTATATAAATACCAAAAGGATATTCAAAAAAAACAATTTTTTCTAGTTGAGCTGGACCATTATAACCTATAAAATTAGCATTATAATGGCATAACACTATTAGCAATACAGCGATTGCTCGGATTAAATCCAAATAAAAAATACGCTGATGTTTACTTGCCATCTACTTCACCCATAATTTGTTGAATCTTAGTCGCATCGCCCCAGATTGCTGGACTATCATAAGGACGATCAGGGAAAGCCCCATACTCAAGCTTGATATCCCAGTGATGTACTTTAATATACCATTCAATTTGTTCTGCCAAGGATTTTGGATTACCCGTACTGACATTTATAACTCCAGTTATTTTATCTTGTGTAGACGCTGCAACAATCATTTTACCTAATTCTTGCACGGAAATAAAATCGAACTTGTTCTTGCCGGTTGTAAACGGGAAGGTCTTTTTACCCTCATCAGCTGCTAAAGTTAATTTAGCGAAAATAGAACTACCAACTCGATCATCACCAAATATATAATAGGCACGTAGCCAGTATAAATTAAAATTTAGCTCCTTCGCCGCTAATAATAAGGATTGGCGCATCGCATTTTTAGCAACACCGTACTGTGAGAGCGGATTACAAGGTGTATTTTCGTCAATTGCCCCTTCATGATAGCCAATTTCATGCATACTTCCCATAACAGCAACATTTTTTCCGCCATGCTTAACATAGTTACGAATAAATTGCACATGGTCAGAGAGATTTTTCATATGCTGCTCTGAATTATGAATAAATCCATCTCGCCATGCCAAATGAATTAAGACATCGGGTTTAGCCATTAATTGAAATACATTGCTTTTATGATCAAAAATATCAATTTCTATTCTTTTAGCTTCATTTGGAACATTTTTAAAGTCTATATCAATTGCATAAACTTCATGTCCAGCCTTAATTGCGGCATTTACAACATGACGACCAATATAGCCATTTGCACCTGTAATTGCAACTTTCATCATTCACCTCGTATAAATTTTCTCTCAATTTTTAGAAAATTGGCATTAACATATAAGTCTTGAAAATTTTCAAACTCTTTATAAATACCATATGATTTTGGAATCAAATCAAATTGATTGGTTCTAATTTGGACATCACTAATAAACAGATTATGTAAGCCTTTACGATTGATCTGCAAAGAATTAATTAAAGCATTAGTCTGGTTATGGTATAGCGCCTTACTCACCATATAGCAGCTTGGATTAACACCACTAATATAATGATGAGTACTTAAATAAATATGTTCTGATAATGTCCTAAGTCCAAGGGTATCAAATCCATTTAATAAATTCAAGATTTCACCTTTATCTGTTACAACAATCCCCACACTTTTAACCTCATTAATGGCTTCACCAACTAATCTAGGCATTACATAGGCGATTTCCTCACGTTGAGCTTGACCCAGTAGCTTTTCAATCCAATCAAAAGTCAAAATTTCTAATTGACTACTCACTACCAAAACATATTCACCATTAATTGACTCACTAATATTTTCATGCTTTACTGTAAAGGCGCGCAAAATCTCAAGACTGGCCTCTCGTTTGGAATCTAAAATAATTTCATAATTAAAATAAGAAGTTTTTATGAATATCGAATTCAATAGTCGCTCTAAATTCGCTATATTTCCTTCATCTTTAATAACAATGCTCACTAATGGAAAATTATCTTGAATAGGATATTGAAATAACCATTGACCAATTGATTCATAATTTTCATAAATTTTAACACCTTTAGCATCTTTATTTGCTAAATCTTTACGAAGTAGATTTCTCTGTGCTTCTGGCACATAAGGCTTCGTCCCTGTTGACATGGCAGTCGAATTACTATGCACTCGCCATGAATAAATCACTTTGTTAATATGATAAATTTCTGTAAGTGCCAGATGATCCGTTAAACGCATCACAAATTCCCAATCTTGAGCGCCATTATAGCCTTTATCTTCACCACCAAGCTCAGAAAGTAATTCTTTTTTAAAAACAACAAAATGAGTAATCATATTCATACATCTTAAAAAATCCGGATTAAACTCTGGTTTAAGATAGGGATCAAAATGATGGTTGCCATGTTCATCAATTTTATCCTCATCTGAATAAATAAAGCATAGCTGTGGATATTGATTAATTACAAGTACATTTTCAAAAAGGGCATTTGGATAAAGATAATCATCGTGGTCAAAAAGTGCGATATAGTCACCAGTAGCCACTTCAAAACCGCGATTAGTGGCCCCGGCAATATGATGATTGGTAGATAAAAATTCTGTAACGATTCTTGTATCTTTACGCGCATATTCATTAATTTTATCACGAACAGCAGCATTTGGAGAACAATCATCAACAATAACTAGCTCCCAATTTTCATAAGCCTGTGCATGAACAGATTCGATTGCCTCCACTAGCATTCCTAAATCTGTGTTGTAGGTAGGCATAATAATAGAAATTAGTGGCTGATAAACAAATGCTTCCGCTTTTTTTCTCATCGCTGCTAATTCTGAATTTGAAGGCATCATTTCCGACAGCATCGTTTGCTGTAATTTTTCCATCGGATTAATCGCATAAGCTCTTCTAAACTTCTGATACTGGCGTTTAATAATCGGGTACTTAGATAAATGACGCTTTAAAATTTTTTTCATTATACATCCTCAAATACTATCTTTTATTCAATTTTCTCAAAATATAATTTTTAACTCGACGTAAAAAAGTTTTAACAGAATTAAATTTGACAGCTTGCTTATTCTGATTACCAATATCTGTAAGTAGCTCTATTGCACCTAATTTACCTGCAAGAGTCCCCTGCTGATCAAAAGGTGGAAATGCCGCAATTTTCTTTGTAATCTGACGTAAATAAAATTTTAAATTTAAATATTCTACTGCTGCATATTTATCCGTCATAATTGTTTTGATGTAATAATTTGCATCCTGGGCAATAAACGGATACGAGCGTTCAATGGCATGAGAAATTGTACCGTCAACTGGTAAAGGCTCTTCTGGAAAATCCTCATACTGCCATTCAACCTGAAATAATTTAGCCATCGCCTTAGGTCTAAACCAAAAAACCGAACCTAATGGTGCTACTACTTGATGCTCACCATCAATTGGCACATTAACCCCTAAACGTTTCAATAATGATTTCGTATTTTCAACATTATTTGGATCCGGAGTCCATTCTTTTTGAACCGTCCAAAAAAAATCACCATGATTAGGCTCTGGTGCAACGGCTAAGCCTAATTGGTTATCTGATTCAAATAAATGAATCACATTTTCAACATACGGCTTAGTGCCATAGATATTCACATTACATTTATGAGCAAAGCTATAGCCTACGGTCTGATTCCCTAATTGAGTAGTTTTCTTATCATGAGAATAACAAATTAAATCATAACCACCGTTTAAAACAATCTCACGAGCCCCAACTAATAGCGCCGAAACATCTCTTCCACGGTTATTTACTAAAATAACTTTGACCTGATTTGTCAAAGCTGAAAATTTCTCTTCAATTTGATTAATCAAATGCTGCTGGCTAGTTGTTACAAAAACGTCAACATTAGCTGGCATATTTTTAGCGTACGCTAAATAATCATCGATTAAATCCTCGAAATAAAGATGAAGAATAAAAGCAATTCTTAGACGATTCTTCTGTGCTACTGAATACTCAGAAGGTAATATTTCGACATTAGCCATGTTTTTGTAAATATCGTAATAGTGATAATTTGGCAAAATACTTGGCCCAATTAATTCAAACGGATAGTCAGTTTGATTTTTAATAAAGTCAAATAACTCAGGATTTTGTTCACCACTTCCCTGTTCCACATATTGCTGTAAATCATTAAAAGCCGCCCGTTTTTTAAAAATTGGACATCGTAATTCTTTCACCATTAAATGCGGAATATAGTAAATTGGCGCAATCGTGTTCGGATAAAAATGATCAGTATCCACAGAAACCTGCCATTTATAGCCTAAGTCAGCAAAATATCTGGTAAAAACTGTTTCATGGTGTCCAACACTCATGTCATAGGAAGTAATTTCTGGCATATCATACCAATATTTTTCCCAATCCATTGTATTAAATAAGCTGGACCTAATTGCAATCCAATGTGATTGAATGTGATCAGGATAGTATCCGTAATATGCTGTTGGTAAAAGATGAGGTGGTAATTGCATTTCACCAACCTTAGTTAAGCCCCAAAAATCAATTTCTTTGTTTTGGTCCATTTTATCAAAAGTCTCTTTGAATGGATAAAGTGGTCCCATAATGGTATTGTTTAACAAGATTAGCTCATCATACGACTTTAAATCAGAGCCAAGCTTCCTAATACCCTCTTGATAAGCACCTACATCCAAACCATGATTTTCTCTTTCAATTACCTCGCCAAACTTTAATAATTTCTTTTTATTGGCTTCATCAAGGCTACCATTAACTACAGTAATTATTTTTTGAGTATTCTTACTCAAATCTGTTAAAAAATAATCAACATAGTCATGGACTGTGCCTGCTGAATCATAAAAAAAGTAAATTGCTATCCGTTTCATCCCTTAACACCCTCACAAATCTCTCACAATATAGATAAAACTATTTCTTATCATTTGAAGCACGATGCAAAAAAACCTTGAAAACTTTATACCAAAATGAATTTTTTATTTCATTCAATTCTTGATTTTTTTGCAATAGCTCAGCTTCCTTAGAAGCTAATAGCTGATTCTGAATAGCCAAATGTTTTTTCAACTCAGAGAGCTCATTGTTAAAAAGAAAAATTTGCTTATCCTTTTCTTTACTAAGCTCATGCCATTTATGATTTTGAACTTTCAAACCAAAACGATTTAATTCATTCGCCGCAATGTTTTCAAAAAATAAATCTGGGTACTTGTTAATATATTGCCATTGCGTCTCATTAAGCTTCTTCAAACGTTTTAGATACTTTTTACCATCAGTTATGCTACTGTCACTATTTTCTAAACGTCTATAGACAACAGTCGCCTCATCTAAATAATAAACTTTTGATTGCGCAAATAGTTCTAATTGAATGTCAAAAGTATCATCAGCCGTTTCCTGATTAATTTCTTGATTAATCTTTTGCATTAACTCTGTCCTGACCAGCCAAGAGCCAGACATGGTCATTGTCAATAATACCAGATGTGTCGCAAAATTCTCAGGATTGGCTGCAACCAAATTTTTATTGACAGCACGCTCGATGGTGCCATCAATATTCAGAATATCATAGTCTGTATATACTTGTCCGAAATCTACATGAGCTTCTAAAAGAGCAACCTGTTTTGAAAGCTTTGCCGGATCAAGCCAATAATCATCGCCATCTAAACGAGCAATGTATTTACCCTTTGCTAATTTGCAAACATTAATCCAATTTTTTGCAATACCAAGATTTTCAGAATTTAAAATTAATTTAATTTTTGGATATTTTTCTTCTAACTGCTTTAAAATTTCAATGCTACCATCCGTAGAGCAATCATCAGCAATGATTAATTCAAAATTTTCGTAGTCTTGTTTAAAGACGCTTTCAACAGCTTCTTTTATATATAATTTTTTATTATAATTAGTTATGATTACACTTACTAAAGGTTTTCTCGATTTTTCAATATTTTTCATATCAATCTCCCTCAACTTTAAGTAAATACAAATTACACTAAACAATCTGATAACTAATATGGAAAAGAGTTAATCAATTTTTCTTGAATATCTTTCAAGGTACTTATTTTTTGATAATTAGTAATAACTTGCGCATGTGCAGCAGCATCAAAAATCAAATCAGCCGCCAAAAACTGATAATCTTTACCAATCGCCGAATAATAATCTAAGAATTTATTACCATATTTACCGCCATTACCATTTAGGTTGGACAATGGGACATGAATATTTGGTATACCAAAGCTATCCGCAACAATCAAGCCGTGAAGAGAAGAAGATAAAATCAATTTACATTGTTTTATTAAATCGGCTACTTTTTCGGGCTCTTGTTTTACAGAAATCAATAAATATTTTTCAGACTCTGAGTTAACCTTATCCATTAACGATTGCTTTTCATCGGAAAAATGGAGTATTATCCCAATTTTATCTAATTTTTCCACTTCATTAGTATAAATTAAGCTACATAATAACCCTGGATCTCCTAAGGCAATATTTTGCCACTTGCTCCCCAATTGTTTTCTGGTAATTTCACCTCGGACTGCATGAAAAGTCAAATTATTATTATCCTCAGTTTTTTGGTAATCCAACATCATACCAGAGCCCCAGATGTTTAAAGGATAATCAACTTTCATAAAAAAATCTAAAATCGAACCTACTGAAATCAAATCATACTTAATATGGTTATCAATCGAACTGGAGGCATAGAGTTCTACTTTTTTTCTAAATAAACGTTGGATAATATCAGCACCTAGCTCATCACCGAAGTTAATAAAGCCCGGCTCACGATACTGCCATAATTTTATTGGAGAATTTAGGTATTTAATTTTAAAGTACCTAAAATCAAAATTTTTTTTTAGCATCAGCTTAGTGTAATCCTCTCAGAAATTTTCCAATATTTATCATTTGGAAAGCTGCCCGAACTAATAATTTCAAAAGGTGTTGCCTCTTCATAATTAGCATATTCTTCACTACGATCACGCTTTTTCACACTAATCAAGGATGTATACTTACCATCTGGAAAAATATTTTCTAATTCAATATGATAATTTCGAGATTGCCCAGCAATCATCGTCTGTTTTTCATCCATTTTTTCATCTGTAACATATCGATAAATCCATCGACCAGTTGGATCCATAAGTACAAAAGTGACTACTGGATCATCAATATCAACTTTAGATTCAAAATTTAAGTCGAAAATAACCTGTTCGTTTGAAACAGCAACCTTGGAATTAAGCTTAACCCTTTGTGCTGCTTCGGCTTCTTCTACACGAGTTTCTTCAGGTTCGTCAACTGCTTCTCCAATTTCATTTTGGCGATTAAGCTCGCGGTAACGCTTAGCAACCTCAAGGGGCGTACCATCAATCTCTAGTTGTCCATCGTTAATTAAAATCGCCCGATTACAGAAATTTTGAACAGCTCCCATGTCATGAGTAACAAGAATAACCGTTTTATTTTCTTTTTTCAATTGCGCAAAATGATCAAAACATTTCCTTTGAAATGCCTCATCTCCGACCGCTAAAACTTCATCCAAGATTAAAACATCCGATTTGGCCTTAATAGCTACTGAAAACGCCAATCGAACCTGCATTCCACTGGAATAGTTTTTTAATTTTTGATGCATAAAATCTCGTAATTCAGCAAATTCAACGATCTCTTCATACATCCCATCAATTTCTTTAGTTGAAAAGCCGAGTAATGCACCGTTTAAATAGACATTTTCACGACCAGTTAATTCAGGATTGAAGCCAACTCCCAGCTCAATAAAAGAAACAAGCTTACCATTAATTGCTACATTTCCTTTTTCAGGTACATAGATTTGTGAAATAATTTTTAAAAGTGTTGATTTACCACTACCGTTTCGACCAACAATTCCAAAAAAATCGCCTTTATTTACCTCAAAATCAATATCTTCCAAAACTTTTTGTTCTGTGTAACCTTTAACGCCCTTAAAGACGTTAACCAAGGTTGTTCTAAGTGATTGTGACACATCTGTTGGTAAACGAAAAGATTTACTAACATGGTCAACTTTAACTGCAATATTTTTTTCCATATTAAAGAATCTCCGCAAATTTTTTTGAGCTATGTTTGAATACTGAATAACCGATTAATAAAACAACAAAAGGTATAAAGTAAGGAATCCACATAAATTTTGTTGAAACCATTTGACTGATTATAATATTTTGATCACTAATTAATAAATGTCGCGCATCTTGAATGATTTGCGCAAGTGGATTCATCATCATTACCTTCGCTATAGTTGGACTTGTATTAATCACCATTGTAATTGGATAAATAATAGGTGTTGCGTACATTCCAGCTTGCATGACCACTTCCCATATCGGTGCAATATCTCGAAAACGAACAAATAAGGTTGCCAGTAAAAATGCAATTCCTAAAGAAAAAATATACAGCTCGACAAATAATAAGGGTGCTAGTAAGGCAAATGGAGACAAGCTAACACCATTAATCAAGGCGAAAGCAATAACAACAAGCAAATTAATCAAAAAATTAATCATCGCATTGATAGATACAGAAATAACGACAATTTCTTTTGGAAAATCAAGCTTTCTCAATAAATCACCGCGCGCAACAATAGAGGTTAAACCCATTGAGGTGGTTTCTTGAAAAAAATTCCACATAATCATACCTAAAAGTAAGGCCACAGCAAAATGTGGAATGTCCTGTCCTAATCTTAAAAAATGAATAAACACCAAATACATCACACTAAATAGCATGATAGGCTTTAAAATGGACCATAAGTGTCCAATCAAGCTTCCTTGATAACGTAATTTAAAATCTGTTTTCACTAATTCTTTAAGTAAAATTCGATCTTTTTTTGAAAACAAAAACATGATTTCTCCTTAATTAATAACCAATTTTTTTAATGATTATTTGTAGTATCACTTTTCTTTAATTAAAAATGGCTACAAAACATATTTAAGTATACACTATGTGCTAATATAATTCATCTTACGTTAAGTAATTAACAATAAATAATTAACAACTCTTAACATATAAATATACTTTAAACTCACCTATTTTTCTAATAATTTTTCAACAGCCTGATCTAAATGCATACTATTTGAGCCCTTCAAAAGTACTTGATCTGTAGCCGAAACACAGTCTAATAAATCTTCAATCAGCTCGGATTTCTCATCTATATTTGCATTTTTTTGATAAAACCGAACTGCGCCTCGTGGATAAATCTCTGCTGCCAGCTCTGCTAATGGCCACATTTCTTCACCGTACAAAAATAGCCTTTGAAGCTTTTCTGGATTAAGATGTAAAATCATCGATTGATGTAAGGCCTTCGATTCCGCTCCTAATTCTTTCATATCTGCTAAAACAGCAATTTTAGATTGACCTGGCAATTCTAAAAAGGAGTCCAGGGTTAAGCCCATAGCAGTTGGATTAGCATTATAGACATCACTTAAAATTTCAATACCAGATTTTGAATACAACCATTCTGTTCGGTTACGCGTTAGCTTTAAATTTACTAAGGCATGGTGAATTTTAGAGATTGTCAGCTGGTGTGTCGCTAGGCCGACATAAATCGCCAAAAGTGCATTTTTTGCATTATAAAGGCCACTAAGCGGTATTTCGAATTCACCTTCAGCAAAATTTACGGAAAAAAGACTTTTAGTTTTACCTTCCTTAAAATTCGTAATAAAAATTTCACCACTCTCTCCAAAACGTTTAACTCGCTGCACCTTAATATATGGGTCTAATATTTCATCATCTGGTATCACTAATAACCCATTCTCTGATAAACCATCCTGAATTTGCATTTTGCCTTCAGCAATTTTTTCTCGACTGCCAAAAAATTCAAGATGCGCTTCACCAATCATCGTAATAACAGCAATATCAGGACGTGCAATTTCTGAAAGCAAACGGATATCACCAAAATGATCCTGACCCATTTCCAATACTAAATAAGTCGTTTCCTCTGGCATGTGCAAAATTGTATAGGGTAAGCCAATTTCATTATTATAATTACCCTGTGTTTTATATGTATGGCATGCTTCTGACATGACAGCAGCAATCATATCTTTAGTAGTTGTTTTACCGTTACTACCAGTTATTGCTATTACCTTAATATCCGAATGCTGTCTGACATAGCTTGCTAATTGTTGAAAGGCAACTAAATTATCTTTAACTTTAAGATATGGCATATTGCTGATATCCCGTTCTGAAAAGGTTGCGATTGCACCTTTTTCTTTTGCCAAATCGATAAAGTCATGACCATCTCTTGAGCCCCTAAGTGGTAGAAAGCAATCGCCTGCCTTAATTTTCCTAGAGTCAAATTCAAAATCACCAATTATTAAATCAGGGAACGATTGGTAATCATTTTCAGCCGAAACAATTGCACCGATTTGATGTAAAGTTAGTTTCATTAATAAATCACTGCTTTCTATTCACTACTAAATATTCTTAATCCACGATTCACAATACAGACTATTGTTCAAAATAGCTCTGTCTTAATTCAAAGCGTTCAACAGCTAACGTTAATAATTTTTCGATTAAATCCGCATAGGTCAAGCCCATATTTTCCCATAATAATGGATACATTGAAAATTCAGTAAAGCCTGGCATTGTATTTAGCTCATTTAGGTAAACTTCATTATTTTCATCTAAGAAAAAATCACAGCGTGCCAGACCTGAACAATCTAATAATTGATAGGCCCTTTTGGCATAAATACGTACCTTATGCTTAACAGCATCATTAACCTGAGCTGGAATTTGCATCTCGATGCGGTTATCAATATATTTAGAATTATAGTCATAAAAAGCGACATCCTTAACAATTTCTCCAGGCTCTGTTGTTTCGACTAGCTCATTACCTAAAACAGCTACCTCTATTTCACGTGCAGCTAAACCCTGTTCAACCAAAATTCTTGAATCATATTTGGCTGCTATGGCTAAACCCGAAACCAATTCTGAAGAATTATCTGCTTTAGAGATACCAACAGATGATCCCATATTAGCTGGTTTAATAAACATCGGATAATCCAATTTTTCTTCACAGCGATCAATGATTTGCTGGCTATTTTCGGCAAACTCACTTCGATTAAGTGCGATAAATTTAACCTGTGGGATACCTGCTGTCTCAAGTAATAATTTCGTCGTAATCTTGTCCATACCAGTCGCCGATGCCAGAACACCTACACCTACATAAGGCATTTTAATTGTTTCTAAAAAGCCCTGAATCGTTCCATCCTCTCCCATTGGACCATGTAAAACTGGAAAGCAAATTGCCTTTGCTTCATAAATTTCGCTTGGCGAAATTTTATCTGCTAGAGTAATACTTTGATTAGTTAATAATTCTTCTTGTGTATTCGGCTTAATGTCAAAATGCTTACCACGAATAAAGTCCCCTGCCTGAGTAATAAAGTAAGTTTTAACAAAATAGCGATTATAATCGATCGCACTCAATACCGAAAAAGCTGAAAGGATAGATACCTCACGTTCAGCGCTACGACCGCCATATAGCATCACTATTGTTTGTTTCATATTTGCCTCCCATAATCTATTGATAGATTGATATTTCTCTATAATTATTATTACTATATTTTATCATATAAAAAAACCCAAAGTACAAGAAGACTTTGAGTTTTTTATTTTTATGATCTATTTCTTAACTTTTCCACATCACGTGCAATTACTAATTCCTCATCTGTCGGAATCACAAGCACTTTAACCTTAGAATCCTCTGTTGAAATATCCCCTTCAACGCCAAAAACATTTTTACGCTCATCAATTTTAATGCCAAACCATTCAAGATCTTCAACAATGGCACTTCTTACCCAAGTTGAATTTTCGCCAATTCCAGCAGTAAAGACAATCGCATCTGCGCCATGTAGGACTGCTAAATATTGGCCAATATATTTTTGAATTCGATTAACAAAAATATCAAAGGCTAATTCAGCGTCATGATTACCAGCCTTACGTTCGTCAATAATATCACGCATATCAGAGGAAATCCCTGAAATACCTAATAACCCAGACTGACGATTTAAAATATCAATCATATCATTAATATTTGTCAGACCAAGCTTCTCCATAATAAATGGCAGAGCTGACGGATCAATATCACCTGAACGCGTACCCATTGTTACCCCTGCTAATGGTGTGAATCCCATCGAAGTATCGACTGAGCGACCATGTCTTACAGCAGTGATAGAAGCACCATTTCCAATATGAGCAGTAATCAACTTTGTTTCTTCAAGCGGTTTGCCTAAAATCTCTGCAGCCTTTTTACTAACATAGGCATGACTTGTACCATGCGCACCATACTTTCTGACTTTAAAATCCTCATAGTAGCTTCTAGGCAAACTATATAAATAATTAACTGGTGGCATTGTTGAATGAAATGCCGTATCAAAAACTGCAACCGACACAATATCTGGCAAGATTTTTTTAAATGCTCTAATTCCCGAAGCATTGGCCGGATTATGAAGTGGTGCAAGCTCTGCAAGCGATTCAATTTTTTTCAAAACTTCATCTGTCACAACAACCGATTTTTTAAATGTTTCCCCACCAGCAACAACGCGATGTCCTACACCAGTAATTTCATCAAATGATTCAATAATTTTTAAATTAATTAACTCTTCTAAAAGCTTTTCAACCGCCTGTTCATGATTGGGAACGGTTTCAATTTCTTCAAATTTTTGACCATCACCATATTTAATTGTAAATATTGAATCTTTTAGACCAATTCTTTCAACAATACCCTTGGCAATAACGATTTCTTCAGGCATTTTGTAAAGCTGCCATTTTAAACTAGAACTTCCTGCATTGATTGCGATTGTTTTAGACATAATCATTCTTCCTTATCTAGCCATAAACAACTTGCTACTCTTTATAATTAACACAAGCTCTATCAAAGAGTAGCAAAAAATTGTTCTTAGCTTCTATCATTCATTTAGGTTAACATATCCAGTTTAACAAAAAAAACGGATTTTGAAAACGCTTTTTTATGATATTCTGAAGAAATGAAGAAAAGCATTAAGCCCGCTTTGCTTGCCAGCTTTTCAACATTTTCATAAAATCCTTAATAGCTTCAGGTGATTTTAAACTCATTAATTGATAAATAAATAATTCATTTTGTTGATTGGAATCGCTTGGTTTTTCAAAAAGATAGATTGCCTTTTGAACTTGTTCAGCTCTAAAAGCTTCAGATGGCAAATTAATAACCATTTGTAAATAGCAGCTTTTTTTCAACCAATTTACTAATAGATCAGATTGTTCGGAGTCAAATAAGGTAAGCGGCGCTAAAAAAATTGCAAAGCCACCAGCTTTTAAATTTCTTAACGCATTCTCAATTAATAAATGATGAGCATAGGTATGCCCCTCTTTCGCAGATACCTGATACTGCTCAGAGATTCCATCAAGTGGATAATACCCGACAGGCAAATCACTAATAACCACGTCCATTGCTTTGTCTTGATATTGGACTGCATCCATATGCTTTAGCTTGAGCTGGCTTGCTGTTAAATCAGCAATACTCGCTGCTAGCTCAACTAGTAATGGATCATTTTCAATGCCAGTTAAAGTGCCGAATTTGCTACTAGGTAAACCAAACTCAATGGTTTGACTTAAATTAGCCGTTCCACTACCAAAATCAAGTATGTTTAGAGCTTCCTTTTCCATTAGCTGATTAATTAAAAAAGTAAAAATAAAACCAATACTATCAGGCGTCAAGGCATGATTAGCTTGAATACGCGTCGTTTGATAGCCTTTAATAATTACAAATTGAAAAGCCTTCCTTAAAGCTTCTGAAGTAAGCTCAAGTTCTTTAATTGCTTCAAAATTTTTTTCAAGCTCCGAAATCGAGTCTTCAGAATTGCTCAACTCAATAAATTGCTTGTAGCGAATATTATGCTCAACTAATGCATCAAAAAAATCAGCACCTAATTCATTTTGGATGAGCTGCGTATTATAAATTATTTTATCAACTGCGATTTCAATTTTCTCGATTTGCATTATAACCTCTACCTTCTAAAACATTATTTTAATTGCTTACCTAGCTTCTATTTTAGCAAGAGCAGACAGAACAATGCAATCATTATTAATCTAGTATAGCCTGCCTTGACCAATAATACATTCGATTATTTCTATCAGGGAAAATTCTAAATTCGACCATGGCTTCGTTCTGATTTATGAAGGAGTATTCTACCAACCCGTTTTCAAAACGAATGGCGCCCTCACCCCTTAAATTTTTCTCAATAAGATAACGTTTAGCCATGACTTCCATGATACCAACCCGAGTTGACAGCCTCTGTAATTTTAAAAATCGCAATTCGTCCTGTTGCAGCTCAAGACAAAAATTAAAGGTTAGAAAAAAAATACTAAACAAAATTAATACAATTAATAAAATACCACCATCCTGTTTCTTATTTAGCATACCAATAATACTTGCCTTTAAAGCCATCCTTTAGTATCACCTCAATTTTAATTAAAGCAGCATTTTGCGTAATCATTACCTGCTTAACGTTCATCAGCATTGGCTGATAGCCTAGTCCCTCTGCATTCATTTTTCTAAAGTCAGTGCCATTTCCTGACCTTGAGCTACCAAAAGAAATAATTTGTTGATTATTGTCACTATTTTTTACTACAAATAACTGATTTTCTTCAACCTTGATTAACCGAGCATCCTGCAGCTCGATATCTAATAGATTGCTAAATCTTACCCAATCTGCAGCACTAACATTTTTAAATTCTGATATTACCTTTGCTTCTAATTTTGTTAGCCCAATTACAAGCATTAGAGTACCTGATATCGCGATTAAAGCAACCAAACCTTCCAGTATCGTAAATGCCTTACTCCAAAATTTTAAAAGTAATGGTTTCAGCCCCTTCTATGCTTAATATTCTAATTTTCTGCCAATCATCAGCAGATACTTTGATTTCAGGTTTTTCATCATTAATAATTTCAAAATCATCTTTGGCAATTTCTAATTGATTTTTTCTTTCCTGAAGTGCTCTGAGTATAGTCACTTGGCTAATCAATAGCTGTTTATTGCTAATAAACTGATTGAGTCCATCCAGAAAATAAACAGTAATTAAAGCAGAAAGTCCTAAAGCAAGTAGTGATTCAATTAAAACATAGCCTCTAATTGTCTGATATCGTTTTTTTATATTGACCACTTCCCAATAAAAATTGATAGCTTACTCTTTCCATTTTTGTCTCTAAGTAAAAATCAATCTTTTCAATTTTCGATAAATTACCATTGGCTAAATATTTAATTACAAAATTTTCTCTTGAACTTTTAATATGAGTCGGTAATTTAGCTTGCCAGTCATTTTGGTTAGTAGCTTGCGAACGGATATAAAAATTATTAGCTTCAAATCCAAAATAATAATCCTGTTCATAAGCTGTCGCTAAACGCTGAGTAGCTCTAATTTTAGATTCAATTTGTTGAATAAATAAAGTCTCAACTATCGTTCGCTGAACCACCTGATAATTTTTAATAGAAATAATACTCACTAAACTAATTACTGACATTACAATTATTGACTCTAGTAAAGTAAAGGCACTAATCAATTTTAAGCTTTGATTTGTCCTCAGGATGCTTCTGATAATATGCTTGATAAGTATTCGCCTGCTTTTCTGTAATATAATTTTCAGAAACCAATTGCGCAATTGATGGTAGTTTCTCATTCGTAATTTCGTATATATCGGCTTGTGCCTCAACAACCCTTACAACCGCTGTCTCACCCTTTGCCTGCACCTCTTCTTTTTGTTTGGACAAATTTGGCACAAATAAGAGAAGGAGAATACTGATTATTACCATGACGATTAGCATTTCAATTAAAGTAAAGGCTTCAAAATGATATTTCAAAATTTTTTTCAAATCATATCCTCCATATTTTGATAAATCGGTAAAAGCATGGCAGCATAAATACATAAAATAACAATTCCCACAATCAAGAAGATAAGTGGTTGAATGAGCTGTAGCATCTGATTAATTTGATAGAAAAAGTTTTTTTCACATTCATCAGAATAAAGCTCTAGCTCCTTTGCTAAATTATCTCTCAATTCACCAGTTTGTATAATTAATGATAATTCTGGATTTAAAAATTTTAGCATACGAATTGTTTCGTGAAAATTTTTTCCCAACAATAGTTGATTATCAATGAACTGACCGACACTACACAAAAAATTACCGAAGGTTACTCCCTTTAACAAGGCGGTAATTGTTAACATATCAACACCTGTGGCCATCAATAAGCTAAGCTCCTTTGCAAAAAAGGCTGTATAATAATTTCTAATCAATTGACCAACAATTGGCAAACAAGTAACGGCATCTAAAATAGTAATTGGATTTTTTTGTTTTAACCAATAGGTGATGATAAGGCCAAGACTGATTGAGATTGCAGTACATAGTATTAATAAATTAGGTAAAGTAATAATTAAGTCCGTTGCCCAATTTTTTGTATCCAGCTGAGGTAACAAATAGTTTCCCAGACCGAGCATTAAAAAAATTAAAAAACAGATCAAAATAATTGGATACGAAGCCACCTGGAGTAATTTTCTGCGATGCTGAAATTGATACCTCAAGCTTGTTTCAATCGACTTTAGACAGCGTAATAAATCACCATGAGTAGTACTAAGCTCAATTTGAGCAGTATAACGTGATTTAAAGCCTAAAATATTAAATACTTCGGGTAAACTACCACCCTCAGAGATAATAGTCTCAATATTAGTCATTACCTTAAATTTAAAAAATTGTGTTAATTCTAAAAATTGCAAAATATGACGCAAACTAAAGCCAGATTCCAATAAAGCTATCACCAGCATTAAAAATCTTTGCTGCTCCTTAGCATTTAAAGTATTCTTTTTGAGTCTGACTGGCATTGATCACCCCCATTTTAACTAATTTTTCCAAATTTTGATTCCATTGCTGATTAGAGACTATAATATTTGAATCAATTTGTAAGCATAAGCCAATTTCATTTTTACTTGCTAAAAGCCTTTGATAAATCGTTCCTTTCAAGGCATGCTCTATGTCACTTTTAGGAATTCCAAGCTCAATCAGTCGACTTAAAATACTAGCCGGACTCTTGGCGTGAATCGATGAAAAAACAGTGTGACCAGCTAAAGCAGCCTGGAAGACCGCCTTGGCAGTTTTTAAATCGCGAATTTCGCCAATCATTAATAAATCTGGTCGATGTCTTAGACTGAGCTTGATTAAGGATTCATAATCCAAACCAATTGCTTCATTAATCTGTAGCTGCAGTATTTCAGTATTCTCAATTTCAACAGGATCCTCTATTGAGATAATTTGCTGTCCTTTAAATTTTTTACTTACCAAATAGTGCATTAATGTGGTTTTTCCTGAGCCAACTGGACCACAAAATAAATATAAGCCTCTTTCTTGAATCAATTGAATCGACTGCTGCTGCTGCTCGGCTAGCAAAAAATGTAGTTCTCTTGCTTGAAAATCATGTAGAATTCGAACCACCATGGATTCACGCTTTTGATAATCACCAACCGTTGAGATTCTAAGGCGAAATAGCTGCTGCTCATAAGTATAATTTAACCCACCAAGCTGAATTCGACGATTTTCACCTACATTCATGTTGGCTAAATATTTTATGTGCGTAATCAGACGATAACCAAGCTTTTCATCAATTGATTGATAGAGCCTGGTAGACGCCCCTTCTCTAAAAATCACTTGATAATGCTGATTATTTGGCAAAATATAAATATCACTTACTTTTTTTCACTCGCTTTTTTGATTAAAGTTCCAACAAATACTTCCATTTGTGCTCTTACCTCCAATATCTTAAATTGAGTAACAGGTGCATACTTCAGCTAAAGCTAAATATCGACCTCTTTGCTCACTTTTTACTACGTAAAAAAGATTGAAAATAGACCTGCTACTTTCAATCTTATAAATTTTTTTAATTTGAATTTAAAATTGTGATTGCCTCTGGATACAAGCTCGACTGAAAAATAATAAAGGGCTGCCAGGATTGATAGTCTAACGGCTGACCATCTAAATCACTGTATGAAAAGCCTAATTGTTCAGCAATAATTGTACCCGCCGCATAATCCCAAGGACAAAGACGACTGACATACCCTAATAATTTCCCTTCAAATAAGGCACAAAATTCAAGCCCCGCAGAACCATTGACCCGTACACCAAGCGTTTGATCGGCCAAATCAGCAACCTGATGACTATTTCTACGATACATTCCAGCATTAATCCCAATAAGCCCCTCAGAGAACGTTCTCTTTTTAACTGGCTCAATCAGCTTTCCGTTTAGTTTAGCACCAAAGGCTTTACCACCAGAAAATAGTTTATTTTTCATCACATCATAAACAAAGCCAAACTGCCCCGTACCATCAAGATAATAGGCAACCAAAATCGCAAAATTATCATGCTGAACAGCAAAGTTTAAGGTGCCATCAATTGGATCAATTACCCAAACTGCACCTGAAACAATTGAGGTTTTATCCATACCATTTTCTTCTGCTAAGATTGCATCCTCTGGAAAATGCGTATTTATTTTTGCCACTAAAAAATCTTGAACGGCTTTATCAACAGCCGTTACTAAATCCGAACGACCTGTTTTTTCTTCAATTGTAAAATCCTCATCAAGCCAAGCCAAAATTTTTTCCCGAACTTCCCTTAGCCAGCTTTCCATTAAATTAAATTTATTTTGATTCATACACTAAACACTTTCCTTGTACTTTTTTCAGCCGCCTGCACAGTTCGATAGATTGAAAAGCCACTTAATTTTTCAAATTCTTTACCTAAACGCTTCTCCGCTCCAATCCCCTTAACCACAGATTTAAATAATTGATATTTTGTCATGAATTTTAGTTTATCGATATGAGATTCATTCGCTTGTTCAACTGCAGCTAAAAATTCAGTAACAATTACAATTTCCTCAGTTGACCAATCCAAGTCAATCGGATAGCTATAATTTTTCATGATGCCTCCTAATCACTCAGTAATTTTGTTATTATTATAACAAAAAATCTGTATGAAATAAGGATAGTTTAGCAAAATTAGAATAAAAAAGGCTAGCTCTAAAAACTAACCCTCAACTCAAGTATTCTTCTGTTAATTAATTAAACTGTTAAAAGCCGGCTCTCATTTGTGCATCTCTCATTTCAAGTCTCCTTACCTGACGAGGCAGAAAAGCTCTAATTTCGTCCTCATTAAATCCAATTTGAAGACGCTTTTCATCCATAATCATCGGTCTTCTTAATAAATTTGGATACTTTTCAACTAATTCAAGTAATTGGGACAAAGACAAATCATCCAAATTAATGTTTAATTTTTGAAAGGTCTTGGAGCGTGTAGAAATAATCTCCTCCGTACCCTCTAAGGAGAGCTCTAATATTTGCTTTAATTCACTATTTGTCATTGGACGACCAATAATATTTCGTTCTTTATATGGGATTTCATGTGTTTCAAACCAGTGCTTTGCCTTTCTGCAGGATGTGCAGCTTGGTGAAATAAATAAAGTAATCATGTGATCCCTCCCTTAGTCAGCTTATTCTTATAATAACAAACTAATATTAAATTTCAATAGTATTTTTTTAAATCAGTCCAAAGTATGAATAAAAAAAGATTTTAAGTAGAAAGACAGCTCGCACCTCCACTTAAAATCTCCTGACGACTAAAGTGTTTCAAATATTTCTTTAACTAAGGACTCTGTTTTATCCCAGCCTAGACAAGGATCAGTAATAGATTTACCAAATTCAACTGGATGATCCTGACGACCATCTTCAAGATAGCTTTCAATCATGAAGCCACGAACATATTTGGCAACCTCATCATTCCAAGAACGATTAATCAAGGTCTGACGCACAATCCGAATTTGCTCTATGAATTTCTTACCTGAATTATCATGATTTGTATCCACCATTATCAATGGATTTTTTAAATTTGATTTTTTATATTTTTCAATTACTTTAACTAAGTTTTCATAGTAAAAATTAGGAATATTTTCACCATACTCATTTAATGCACCACGAAGAATCACGTGTGCCAATGGATTTGAGGTCGTTTCTACCTCTTGACTATTGTATAAAAAGCTCTGCTTTTGTTGTGCCGCATGAATCGCATTAAACATCACACTAAGATTACCGCTTGTAGGGTTTTTCATCCCTGTTGGTGCATCAATACCGCTAGCTGCAAATCGATGCTCCTGATCCTCAACAGATCGTGCGCCAATCGCATGATAAGATACCAAGTCAGCAACAATTGGTAAATTTTCTGGGTAGAGCATTTCATCAGCTGTTGTTAGGCCAGTTTCTGAAATCACCTTCGCATGTAATTCACGAACCGCTCGAATACCGTTAATTAAGCTCGGATTACCCTCGGTATCAGGCTGATGCACTAGCCCTTTATAGCCATCACCATTCGTTCTCGGTTTAGCTGTATAAACACGCATCACAATAAAAATTTTATCTTTAACTGCTTCCTGTAGCTTAGCCAAGCGCCTTGCATACTCTAAAACTGCAGGCTCATTGTCCGCCGAACAAGGACCAATAACTAATAAGAATCGATCATCATCACCTTTAATAATCGCTTCTAGCTCTTGATCACGTATGCGTTTTTGTTCAATCGCAGCTTCTGATAATGCTGCGATTTCATGTACTTTATTTAAATCTAATGGTTCGCTTTTCGCAATAAATGCCATTTCTAAGTTCCTTTTCTAATTCAAAATTTAAACGATCTAAAATATCTGCAATTGGTATTTATTAATCTAAGTTTTCATAAATATAATTGATTAGCTGCTCAGTTTTATCCCAGCCTAAGCACGGGTCTGTAATAGATTTACCATACTCAACTGCTTCGTTTTGACGACCATCTTCAATATAGCTTTCAATCATGAAGCCTCTAACAGCGTTTTTAATGGATTGATTCCAATTACGATTTACCAAGGTTTGCTTTACAATTCTCATTTGTTCAAGATACTGTTTGCCTGAATTATCATGATTTGTATCAATGATAATAAACGGATTCACTAAGCCCATTTGCTCATAAATCTCAATTGCCTTGAGAATATTTTCATAATAATAATTAGGAATATTTTCACCATATTCATTCAAAGCACCACGTAAAATGACGTGCGCATATGGATTACCTGAGGTGTTCACCTCGGCGTTATTGAATAAGAAATTTTGCGGCTGTTGCGCTGCATAGATACCATTAAACATTACGTTTAAATTACCGCTTGTTGGATTTTTCATACCTGCTGGGCAGTCAAAGCCACTAGCAACAAAGCGATGCTGTTGATCTTCAACAGAACGAGCACCAATTGCAATGTAGCTTACCAAATCATCAACGAGTGGTAAATTTTCTGGATATAACATTTCATCAGCCGTTGTCAAGCCTGTTTCGGCAATTACTTTAGCATGAAGATCACGTACCGCTTTAATACCATTAATTAGGCTTGGCTTTTCATTTGATTTTGGTTGATGAACTAATCCTTTATAGCCATCGCCATTCGTTCTTGGTTTTGCCGTATAAATACGCGGCACCATAAAAATCTTGTCCTTAACCTTTTCTTGAATTTTGGCTAAGCGCTTAGTATAGTCTAAAACTGCTGCTTCATCATGCGCAGAGCAAGGACCAATAATTAAAAGTAAACGTTTGTCCTTTCCCGAAATAATGTTTTTAAGCTCCTCATCACGAGACTGCTTTTTAACAAACTGCTCAGGTGTTAATTTTGATATTTCTTTAATCTGCTGAATATCAAGCTTTGGCGATACCTCTGTAAATGACATAATAATCCTCTTTTTATATTTAAATTTTTTTAAACGGTAGTAATTTTTGCGGGAAAAGACTGGAACAATTTCCAGTCTTTTCAAAATTATTTTAATTATTTTTTAATCAATAAAATCTATAGCTCATCATCATATTCTGCTGCTCATAAAGCTAAGATTAGGCGTTTCTACCATGACAATTCTTAAATTTTTTACCTGAGCCACAAGGACAAGGATCATTGCGTCCAACATTAGCATATGGCTTATCACGATTAGTAATTGGTTTTTTAGACTGGTTTTCACTAACCACACCTTGACCAGCCTCCAAATTTGGCTGTGCTTCTTCAATCGGTGTCTGCTCCCGCTGAACATCTTGTCTGATTTGAGCCTTCATGAAGAGACGGGTTACCTCGTACTCAATTGCCCCAATCACATCTTCAAACATTCGATAGCCTTCAGTTTGATATTCAACTAATGGATTATTTTGACCATAGGCCCGCAAACCGACAGACTGACGTAATTGATCCATCGCATCAATGTGATCAGTCCATTTATCATCAACCACACGTAAAATAACAACTTTTTGAAACTCTAAAACCTGCTTTTCATCCTGCAGACTAGATACTTGACGCTCATAGGTTGTCAAGGCCTTTTGGTATAAAAAGTCTGAAATTTCAGCTGGTGTCTTGCCCTTTAAATCATCAACTGAAATATCTTTTTCGTGCACAAGTGCATTACTTGAGAAATCATCAATTGCTTCTAAATTCCAATCCTCTGATTTATCAGAAATTGCAGACGTATGTGTCTCAACAACGCGGTTAATCGTCCGTTTAACCATTGAAAGAATTTGTTGCCTTAAATCTTTTTCAGCAGTTATAACCTCATAACGCTGCTTATAGATTACCTCACGCTGCTCACGCATGACATCATCATACTGCAATACCTGCTTGCGAGTATCGTAGTTATTACCCTCTACCCGCTTTTGAGCTGATTCTACTTGTCGCGTCAACATCTTAGACTGAATTGCAACATCCTCCTCAGCCATGTTCATCCGTTCTAAGAAAGTTTTAATCCTTTCTGAACCAAAACGCTTCATCAATTCATCTTCTAATGATAAATAGAATTGTGACTCCCCTGGATCACCTTGTCGACCAGAACGACCACGCAATTGGTTATCAATCCGGCGAGATTCATGACGCTCAGTACCGATTACAGCTAAGCCTCCTGCTTCAATTACACCAGCACCGAGTTTAATATCAGTACCACGACCAGCCATATTCGTTGCGATTGTAACTGCGCCACGTTGACCAGCATCTAAGATAATTTCAGCTTCCTTGAAGTGATTTTTAGCATTCAATACTTCATGCGGAATTTTTTCCTGTGTTAATAAATTTGAAAGCAATTCTGACGTTTCAACAGCTACCGTACCAACTAGGATTGGTTGCCCCTTAGCATGCCGTTCCTTGATATCCTCAACCACTGCCTTAAATTTTGATTTAAGTGTAGGGTATAGCAAATCAGACTGGTCAATCCGAATCACTGGACGATGCGTTGGGATTGCTGTTACTTGCATATTATAGATTTCTCTAAATTCTTCCTCTTCTGTTTTAGCAGTACCTGTCATCCCAGCTAATTTTTGATACATTCTAAAATAGTTTTGATAAGTAATTGTTGCAATCGTTTTAGATTCATCTTCGATTTCGACACGCTCTTTGGCTTCAACTGCCTGATGTAGCCCATCTGACCAACGACGTCCCTCCATTACCCGACCAGTAAATTGGTCGACAATCTTAACTTCTCCATCGTCAACGATATAATCAATTTCCTTCAGCATAATATAATTGGCACGAAGTGCTTGATCAATATGATGCGTAAGAGCTGTATTTTCAATGTCAAAAAGATTTTCTAAGGCGAAAATAGCCTCTGCCTTATCAATCCCTTGCTCTGTTAAACCAATAGTTTTCGATTGTACATCAATTTTATAATCATCCTCAACTAAGCCCTTAACAAAATTATCTGCACGAATATATAAGGCGGTCGATTTTTCTGCCTGACCCGAAATAATTAAAGGTGTCCGCGCTTCGTCAATCAAAATAGAATCGACCTCATCGACAATCGCATAATTTAAAGGACGCTGAACCATTTGACTTTGATAGACTACCATATTATCACGAAGATAATCAAACCCCAGCTCTGAGTTAGTAGAGTATGTAATATCACAAGCATAAGCCTCACGCTTCTCATCAGAGGACTTGGAATTAATATTAAGACCGACGGTTAAGCCAAGCCAATTGTATAATTCACCCATCTCACTTGCGTCACGCGTTGATAAATATTCATTTACCGTCACGACATGAACCCCTTGACCACTTATCGCATTAAGATAAACAGGCATTGTTGCAGTTAATGTTTTACCCTCACCGGTTCTCATCTCAGAAACATCACCGTTATGTAAAACAACAGCCCCCATTACTTGCTCTAAATAAGGGAAAAGTCCTAGAGTTCGTTTTGATGCTTCACGACAAACAGCAAATGCCTCTGGTAATAAATCATCTAAGGTTTCACCGTTTTGATAACGTTCTTTAAATTCTTCAGTTTTAGCTTTCAGGGCATCATCTGTCAGTTGACTATATGCCTCTGAATAACTATCCACCTGTTCTGCTATTTTTCGTAAACGATTAATTTCTTTTTTATCATTTTCAATTACTTTTTTAAGAATATTGGCCATTCTATTCCCTCTCATTTTCCTAATACAATACTCTTAATACTATCAAATATTGAATTAAAATTCAAATTACTTTTCAACTTCAAATAAAATTGATATTTATAATAGAATTAGTTTAATAGCAATGGTTTAAATCAAATTAATTATGTGAAAATAACGTTAAAAAAATATTAATTTTGTTATTTATATGGTTTATTAATTAAAAAGGCTGAACCAAAAGTCCAGCCTTAAAGTATTAATTTAAAAACCAATTGATTTTAAATATTCAACTAATTCCATATTATTTTCTTTTGCCGCATTAATGTAGTTGGCAATATCTAGATTACTGAAATCATTACTATCCATTCCAGCCTGATCAAGTAGCTTTCGCGCTTCAGCTATTTTATCCACACCACCGGCAGCTTCAATTGTCTGAGCATCCTCTGTCGCTCTTGATTGATAAATAGATTCTTCAGTTGGATCATCAGAGAATTCATTGGTAGAGCCTGAAATCTGCTCAGAGCTAGCTGCTTTTGATTGGCTAGAGCTGCTATTATCCTTTATAATACTTGATGAAACCGCTGATTCTGAGCTCTTTTGAGCTTTTTTAGCGCCTGTGTCGCTATCACCTAATAATAACCAACCAATAAAAATAATAAAAATTGCTAAAATTAAGCTGCCACAAATAATCACGATTTTTTTCATTTTTCCCCCAATTATTAATCTAGCGTATTTAACTTATATTTTTGAATTCGATTAATCAAATTTGTTGCATAATCAGGTGCGGTTGCATAACCATCACTTTGCAGATTTTGGCAAGCCTGTTGATAGCTTAGCGCTTGATCACGATATACATTACGATATCTAAGCTGGGAGCCATTCATTGTCGTATTTAATTTATCGGCATAGCCCTGCAGGCCTTCTTGTGGTGTTGCATATTTTCTAAATTTAGCTTCAACAGTAATATACTGTCCATTCACATATTCCTGCGTATTTTTTGAATAATAAGGCTTGCCTGCTGCTACCCATGAATCATCTGCCTTAATACCAAAGTAATTATTAGCATTTTTAGCAAGCTCGCTTTGTCCCCAAGCGCTTTCGGCAATTGCTTGAGAAAGCATGACCGAAGGATAAAGATTATTATTATTGGCAACCGAAACTGCAATTGATTCAATTGATTGATACCAATCTTTTTGCGTTTGGTTTGCATCAACTAAGTCAACCTTTTCAGCTCCTTCTGCTGAAGTAGGGGTACCTACCAGTGTAAATCCTTTATCAGAAAAACGTTTAATAAACATCGCCATTTGTTCGCGCGTTGTAAAATCAGAGCTACCAAAGATAATATTAGTATAGCCCTTCGCAATACCATTAGCAGTTAACCATGATACCGCATCATAAAATGAACTATTTACGTTAACATCAATAAAACTATTAGTTGAGTTATTTAGTTGAGATCCCGCCCCCCGATATAAAAAGGCAGCTGTTTGTTCTCGGGTTACAAAATCATTTGGTCCAAAAAAACCATTCCCATAACCCGTTGTAATTCCGAGCTTTGTTGCCCAAGAAATAGCGCGTCTTGTTTCGTCGCTTTGCCCGGAAACATCTGGGTAATTATTAGTATCAGTGACAGTAGGGCTTCCAGCTAAACGATATAAGAAAGTAACCATTTGCCCCCGAGTTACATGATCACTAGGTCCAAAGTTAACATGAATATCATCATTTCCATTACTATACCCAACTGTAATGCCATTTTGGTATAACCAATTAATTGAGGTAACTGCTTCCTCACCAGAGTTATAGAGGTCGCAGAAGTAAGGCGCTAATGTGGCGACTTTACCATACGAATAAACAGCTCCGCCAGATTGGTTCGTTGCGGCTACTCGAACTGAATAATTCGTCACTGTATTTGGTACATACTGGTGCTTTCGTAAATCAAGTGTGGCAAGGTACTCACCATCTCCAACCTTGGTAGCCCAATAAACGTCATCATTATTAGTTTCATCGGTACCATTCCACATCCGTACCTTAACCTTCATCGTACTTGTACTATTCGTTTTAACTCTTACTTTAAAAACCCCTGTAATCATCGGATTACCTTCAATAGTAACACTATTAATTTGAGGTTGTGGCTCATAATACCTTTGAACGAGCTCTCTAAAATCAGCCATTGTATAGGTAGTTCCGAAAAATCTACTTGCTCGATCATTCCAATATGCATCAGGATCAACATGATTTGTTGTTTGATTAAATTTATAGGATAGCATTTTATGGCTCGCCAAATTACCATCTAATGGTGTACTTAAACTATTACTTTGAGGCGTACTCGGACTTGACATTAGCTTCGGTGCACCCATATTATATTTCATCAAATAATCAGCAGTATACTTAGCTAGATTATTGATTTGCTTAGCAAAAGCCTCCTTGCTATTAACTCTAATTGATTCGATTTGAACACCATATTTATTCCCATAAGCTCCTGAACCCCAAGCCTTTTTAGAGGTATCAGCTATGGTTATCAATTGACTATCAGAAACAAATGAATGAACAAAGGCATTTTCTTGATTACGAAGCATATAGCTTATTTCTCCGCTCACTGTACTGCCTTCCACACCAACCTCATGAATAATGACCATTTTAGGTATATTATCAGCATATGAAAAATCATATTCATTTTTATACTTTTCATAGACATAAATCCCCCCCAGCTGATTAGTTTCAGCGACAGGCGTATAACCATTTGAAATGATATAATCATTTACTGCATTAGCATTTACTTTCGTTGAGTAAAAAAAGTTTACAAAAATAATACTTGCAACCAGACATATATATTTATTTTTTATTCCAAGTCTTTGAAACAATTTCATTTATTCTATTTCCCTTCTCCCTTATAAAATATTCGACAATAGCTGTTATCATATTAACACAGGATTAAGCTTACCACTAATTTGTAATTACAATTCCAATTAAATCACAAATAAATTAGTACACCCTTTCTTACAAAAAAATATCATTATCTTTTCGACAATGATATTCAATACTTTAAAAAAAATTAGAAATTCTTGCGAATCACTTCAATTGCATCATACTGTAATATGGGTTGTCCATATTCAACAAGCACATCACGCGTGATACTGGTTTTGTCACCATATTCGATGACTCTACCAAGAATATCTTGAACCTGCGTCTGACCCAGCTCTAATTGGTTTAGTAAAATAATAAGATAAAACTTGCCATTTAATTTATAAAGCTCGGTCGCATCCGCTTCTATAAACAAATCCTTAGCTAAAGTAATAATATCTTCAAAATTATTAAATTCAATTGAAAAATAAACAAACTCCTGTACCTCTTCAGGCTTATCATCATTTATCTTCTGACTGCCATCAGTAGCTTTATCTTGTATTTCATCGCCGCTCGGCTGTTTTTCCATACTTTTAAGAATGCGCTCAACAGTGTCTTCCATCGCCACATCATCTCTTGATACATAGACTTCCAAACTATTGTCTTTTGGCACTACCTGAAAACTTAAAACGCTTGAATCTTGAAATTCATCAGCAATGCCAGCCTCGTCTAAAATCGTATAGAAAAATTCCTCAACAGCTTGCTGATTACTCATTAAATCAATTAAAGTTAATCCTCGATCTGCTAAATCTTCTTTAGTGATGGTAATTCTAACATTGCCATCATTAATGTGCTCCAGTTCCATATGAAACACCTCGATTCTTTCTTATTTTTATAGACTTTAAAGTGAGTATAACAAATAAAGTCAAATAATTCTAGCTTGACAAGCTAGTCTATTTAATTCTTAATCTTTGATTTGGAAAATGCGGGGAATTCTATCTGACAGGCCACAGGTAATCTCATAATTAATCGTCTGACTAAACTCTGCGACCGAAGTCGCACTCACCTCTTCATCTCGGTCTTTGCCAATCAAGGTCACTTTAGTACCGATTGAAAACGACCTTGGCAAGCGTAGCATCAATTGATCCATACAAATCCTACCGACAATCTCACAATACTCACCTTCTACTAAAACCTTAAAGCCTTGTAAGCGTCTCAACCAGCCATCAGCGTAGCCGATTGGCACAGTGCCAATCCATTCGTTTGTTTTTGTTTCGTAGGTTGCGCCATAGCTAATAAATTCATCCTTTTTAACCTGCTTGACGTATGAAAGCTGACTAATAAGAGCAAGTGCTGGCTTTAATTCAAAGGGTAAGTCCAAGGTCTTACCAGAGGGATTTAAGCCATACATACCAATGCCATAGCGAATCAGATTGCCATCACATTGTTGATGCCAAAAAGCTGTTGCTGTATTGCTGACATGAACATATTTTGGGATCACCGCTAAGGCCGATTTCAATTTTTTAAAACGCTGTACCTGACGATTAAAATAATCAGTCGTTGCTTCATCCGCAGTCGCAAAATGAGTGAATACGCCTTCTAATTGTAGATTTAAACGATTGATTAATCGCTCCGCAGCTTTAACCTCTTCAACATTTCTCAGACCAATCCGCCCCATACCTGTATCAAGCTTTAGATGAATCTTAAGCTTGGCTAAATCAGCATTAAAAGCTAGTGCTTCTAAAAAATATAAGCTGGCAACTGTCAGCGTAATTTGATTGGCAATTGCTAAATCAATATAAGCAACTGGAATTTCACTCAAAACCAGAATTGGACTTGAAATGCCATTTTTTCTTAAATCCAAGGCCTCATCTAAATTAGAAACACAAAGTCCGCTCACTCCCGAGCTCAAGGCTGCTTTAGCAACCTCAACAGCACCATGACCATAGCCATTAGCCTTGACAACTGCAAAAATTTCCGAATTATTACTATGCCTCTGTTCTTGCTTAATATTCCAGCATATCGCGTCTAAATCTATTAAGGCAACAGTTGGACGATGTTTAGAATTAATCATTTCCTGCTCACTTTCCTTCAATGACAACAAAAGCAATAGCACCAGTATTCGTATGACTTAGTGATATTTCCGCCTGACCATTTATTTTTGGAAATTTTGAAAAATAGGGCGCACCGTTGTCCTCATTCAATACCTCTATCTCCTGAAAGCTTAGCTTACCAATCCCAGTGCCATACGCCTTGGCAAACGCTTCTTTAGCCACCCAACGACCTGCTAAATACTCAATTTTCCTTTTAGTATTTAATTGATTAAAAACTTGGTATTCATTCTCCGTCAGCACCCGCAAAACAAAGCGTGGCTTTTGAATCAATTCCGTAAATCGACTCAGCTCCTCCATGTCAACACCAATTCTCATCTGCCACCTCTTCTAAATTTCTTGATAGGCCTGCCGAAGTAAAAAGCCTAAGCTCACAACAAGGGCTATTTCCAAGGCCGAGGCATTAGCTATTCCAAAAATCAGACCGCAGGCACCTGCGATAAGCAGAGTTATAATGCAAATACCTGCCGTGTCTTTGATATCTTGATTAAAAAATAAAAAATAACAGCCTAGTAAAACAATAATTAAAATGATTTGCATTTACTTACGATCCACCCTTTCATTATTTTCCATCAATTGCACGCCTAATTCGCGTAATTTCTGTCTCAGCTCACTTGCTTTTTCTTTATTGTTTTGCATTAAATAACCTAAAAATTGATTTAATGTTTTTTCGTACTCATCTTTACTTACCATGATTAACCCTCAATTCCAAACATCTGCTACTAGACGATATTTAGTGCGCTGCTAGTGCTCTATAAACTATGTAAAGTTAATTATAAAGAATGATAACGGGCTTTGTAAAGTAAGGAGAATAAAACTTAAGTAATTTAATACAACTAAAAAAGCGACAAAGCATTACCGCCTGTCGACTTGATAAAAGAGCCCTGATTGGTTAGAATTGCTGCAATAGTATCTTTAAAAATAATCATTGATTATGCTATATGCTATTTTAACAGTTTATTTGAATTTTTAAGCGTCGATTATCTCAGCAATTAATATTTATCAATTTCCTTTCGATCATGAACATTGCTTTGCTTACCGACCCTTTTACCCAACTCTTCAGAAATAGCTTCTAAGCTAATCCCTTTTTCTGCTAATAAAACAAGCATATGATAGACTAAATCACCGGTCTCCGAAATTAATTCTTGATTATCGTTTTTGGCAGCAATCACTACCTCAGTAGCCTCCTCACCAACCTTTTTTAAAATCTTATCTAAGCCCTTATCAAAGAGGTAGTTGGTGTATGAACCTTCTTTAGGGCTCGCTTGGCGGTCTAAAATTTCTTGGTAAAGTTCGTTAATCATTTGTTACTTCCCTTCTTTATGTAAACATTATTGTCTTGGTGCATACAAAATAATTATAGCACCAATCAAACAAAAAATTGCACCTAAACAATCGTAAAAGTCGGGTGTTTTTTTATCAAATAACCAGCCCCACAACAACGAAAGTACAATAAAAATACCACCATAGGCTGCATAAACACGACTAAAATCTGGAAATTTCTGATAAGTCGCAATCACGCCATATAAAATGAGCAAAATACCACCTAAAAAACCCAGCAACCCAGTTTTATCTGCTCTAAGCCACTGCCAAATCAAGTATCCACCACCGATTTCAGCTAAACCCGCCACAATAAATAAGAAAAATGCTTGCATTAGCTGCCCTCTGCTAAATCTATCTCATTAAAAAAACAACTGTGCGCACCGGTATGGCAGGCAGGACCTACTTGGTCAACTGAAATTAGTAATGTATCTAAATCACAATCCGCTTTAATCGTGCGCACAGCTTGAAAATGCCCACTCGTTTCACCTTTTAACCAAAGTGCATTGCGGCTTCTTGACCAATACCACATCTGACCAGTTTCCAATGTTTTTTGATAGCTCGCCTCATTCATATAGGCAAGCATCAAAACCTCGCCTGTATCGTGTTCAGTCACAATAACAGGAACTAGACCACCTTGCTTTTCAAAATCTAATTTTAGGTTTGACAATTCGTGCACCTCTCTTATCCCCTAACCTCAACACCAGCTGCTTTTAATTTCGCCTTTGTTTCTGGAATGCTAATTTCACCGTAATGAAAAACACTCGCGGCAAGGGCTGCAGTGACATCTGTTTGCTCAAGCACTTCTAAAATATCTGCTTGATTACCAGCACCACCTGAAGCAATCACAGGAACCGAAACGGCCTGACAAACGGCTTGATTAAGCGCTAAGTCATAGCCTGATTTTGTACCATCCTTGTCCATTGAGGTCAAGAGAATTTCACCAGCTCCTAACGCTACTGCTTTTTTAACCCATTCAATCGCATCGATGCCTGTATCCTCACGTCCGCCTGTCACAAAAACATGCCAGGAATCACCGACACGCTTAGCGTCAACAGCTACGACAATACATTGATTACCAAATTTTTCTGCCCCTTGAGAAATTAGGTCTGGATTATTAATCGCTGACGAATTAATTGCCACCTTATCAGCCCCTGCTCTGAGCATTCTATTCATATCCTCAACTGATCGAATCCCACCACCGACGGTGAAGGGAATAAAAACCTGGTCGGCCGTTTTTTCCACGACTTCGACCATCGTACCACGCTTTTGATGCGTTGCTGTAATGTCAAGGAAAACCAGTTCATCACAACCCTGTTCATAATAGGCCTTAGCAATCTCAACTGGATCGCCGACATCTGTTAAGTTGACAAAATTAATCCCTTTGACAACACGACCCTCTGTCACATCTAGGCAAGGAATGATTCTTTTAGCTAACATTTATACCCCCAATCGTTGACGTTCTTTTTTCGATAACTTTGAAACAACCAGCTGATAGCTTTCCAAAATCAACTGTTCTAGCTCAGGCAAGCCAAGCTCGGTATTTTCTTGCATTAAAACGCTATTCCAATGTGTTTTATTCATGTAATAGCCAGCAATTATCGCTGAAAATTGTTCACGCAACCGTTCGTTTTTTTCTGGTGTATTTTTAAGTGTTAAATACCGCTCGTTGAGGTAACCAAAAATCTTGCCACCAATATCAAAACGATAACATTCCCACTGCTGATACCAATAAACTTCACTTGCGGTCAATTGCTTGGCGTAATTTAGCAGCTCGTCATTTTCCATCAAAATCTCCCAGATTGTCAAGGCTAATTGCACCGCTGTAATAGGCTTTGCCGACAATTGTGCCAGCTACACCAATCGCCCTTAGCTTAGTTAAATCCGCTAGCTCGGCAATGCCACCTGAGGCAATAACCTCTGCCGTTGTTAAAGCCGCTTGCAATTTTTCATAATGCTCAAAATTAGGACCGGTCAACGTCCCATCCCGATCAACATCGGTATAGACAAATAAGTTAACGCCAATTTTCTCCATCGCCAAGGCTAAGCTAATAAAATCAACATCTGAGGTTTCCAGCCAGCCCTCAGTTGCCACCATTCCAGCTTTGGCATCAATACCGACGACAATTTTAGTCGCGCCAAACTGCGCAATCGCTTGTTTGACAAAGTCAGGCGATTTAACCGCCATTGAGCCGATGATGATCCGATCAATGCCGGCGTTTAAATAGGCTTCGATTTGTTCAAGCGTCCGAATACCACCACCAACCTGAATTTTCAAGCCTGTTGTCGCCTTGATTTCAGCAATTAATTTGGCATTGGTGGCTTGACCCTCTAAAGCACCATCTAGGTCAACGACATGGATGAAATCAATTCCTGCCTGAGCAAAGACTTTGGCTTGTGCTAAGGGGCTTTCATTAACCACCGTTTCTTGATTGAAATCACCCTTATATAAGCGAACGGCACGCCCATTCTTAATATCAATTGCGGGTAGAATTTGCATAGACATACTCCTTAAAATTTAATAGTATTTCTTGGCCAGTCTCGCCTGACTTTTCAGGATGAAACTGTGCGCCGAAGACATTCCCGTTTGAAATAATTGCCGGAACAGTCATTGAATATTGACTGACTGCATCTAAGTATGCATTTGGCACGTCGGTATAATAACTATGCACAAAATAAACGTATTCGCCGTTAATTCCTTTGGTTAGAGCGTTTTCCTGTTGGACTTTTAGTTGATTCCAGCCCATATGAGGTACTGGAAAACCAGACTGACTTGGAATTAATTTACAGCTGCCCGGTATAAAACCAAATCCTTTAGTGTAATGATGCTCTTCACTGCTCTCTAATAGTAATTGCATACCCAGACAAACGCCTAATAGTGGTTTTCCCTTTGCAACAGCTGCTTTAATAACCTCAACTAAGCCCCGCTTTTCTAGCGCCTGCATCGCCAAAGGGAATGCACCAACTCCCGGTAAGATTAAGCCATCCGCTGCTCTAATTTCAGCAGCATCACTTGACAGCTTGGATTCCAAACCAATTTTAGTTAACGCTCTCATCACATTTCTTGTATTGCCTGCATCATAATCTATCACAATAATCATTACAACACACCCTTTGTAGAATTCACGCCTTTAATTTCAGGATTAATTGTAATCGCCTCACGCAAAGCACGACCAGTAGCTTTAAATAAGCTTTCAATTTTATGATGCGTGTTCTTTCCATGTATAATTTTTAGATGAAGGTTCATCTGTACATTAAATGCAAGCGCTTGGAAAAATTCTTCAGCCAGTTCCGTATCAAATAAGCCAAGCTTTGGATTATCAAAGGTTGCATCAAAGACTAAAAAGCTGCGGCCAGATAAATCAAGACTCGCCATACCTAATGTTTCGTCCATTGGTACAAAACTGGTGCCATAGCGATTAATACCTGACTTATTTCCAAGTGCTTCTTTAATTGCTTGACCAAGAACAATGCCGACATCTTCAACTGTATGGTGACTATCTACATCAATATCGCCATCAGCATCTACCACGAGGGAAATTCTTGAATGCCGTGCAAATAAAGTCAGCATATGATCAAAAAAGCCAACACCAGTATTAATTTGAACCGGCTCTTGTGCATCTAAATTAAGTGAAAGTTTAATTTTGGTTTCAAAAGTATTTCGTTCTATTCTTGCTTGACGCATATCTACACCTTGCCTTTCTTCTTATCCAAATCGCTTAAGCAATAAAATGATCATTTGTTTCAATAATTTTTAATACTTGTAATAGATTACGTTCGTCAATTACATAGGGTGCTTGACTTTGTACAACAGGCTTAGCATCAAAAGCGATACCAATTCCTGCCGCCTGAATCATTAACAAATCATTTGCCCCATCACCAACTGCTACTGTCTGCGACAGGGGTAAAGCTAGTTGCTTTGACCACGCTTTTAATTTTGCTAATTTAACGTCTTTAGTAACAATTTCGCCAACGACCTGACCAGATAGCTGACCATCAATTATCTCTAATCGGTTCGCCTTGACAAAATCTATATTAGCCTGTTGAGCCAATCGATCAACCGTTTCATGAAAGCCACCTGAAACAACACCAACCGACCAGCCAGCAAATTTTAATTTTGCAATTAATTCAACAGCACCAGTTGTAAAGCTAATCTGTTTGGCTACCTCATCAAAGACAGTAGCCGGTAAGCCCTTTAAAAGACCAACACGTTCGCGAAGCGCAGCTTCAAAATTCAGCTCGCCATTCATCGCTCTAGAAGTGATACTTGCTACCTGTTCACCGACACCAGCAATTTCACCTAGGATATCAATACCCTCTTGATTAATTAATGTACTATCAACATCCATAACTAGAAGCCCTTTTTTTAATTCAGCCATCTTCATCTCCAAATTCTAAAATGCCAAAATGGTTCATCCTGACAACTACAAAATAGACATTATTCTTTTTAATATACAAAATCCGCTATTTCAATCTAAATGTCTTAGGCGCCTTTAATCTAACCATCATTAAGCCGAGACCAACATATAAAACAATGACAATTGAAATAATTAGAACATATAATATTGTGCTGTTGAAGAAGCCCTCAACATTATAATTATAAATACAGAAAAAATAAAAAATCCAATTAATAAATTGAAAAGCTGGATTTTTTGCTTTTCCCTCTCTGTCAAAGGGCTGTAAAATATAGTATAAAAATAATTCATGAAATGAAAATAATAAATTCATCGCGATACCATAAAAAATAATTAAACCATAAATTGCAGGTGAAATATTTTCACCAAATAATAAAATTATCGCAAAAATATTAAGAAAAATACCAATGATAATTGGTGTATTTACAATAAAGGATTGCTTTAGTCGATCTAAAAAGCTGCCTAAAATAGCTGATTTCGTTCGATAAAATGGATAGTTCAGCATCGCTTTATCACATTTCAAGTAATAAATCGCCACAATTTCTTTAGATAAATTCAAAATATAAACTATCGGAAACAAGCTTGGTAAAGCTTTAGCGACTTGATTACTGTCCATGATCAACATATTTTGTGAATTAGTCATGGTGAGATAGAAATAAAAGCCAATAATAATTAACAGCAAACCAATCAAAAAGCCAAGTCGCCAAAGTAGCTTTTTGCTAAAAACCTTTTGATAACGTTTAAACAGTAGGTGATTAAGCAATTGAATACCCGAATAACGATTAAATAAAGCACTCTCGTCAGTCGCTTCAATTTTCTGACTTGCCCTTTGCGCAGCAAGTATACCTGTTGAGCCTTGATTGGTCTTAGCTTTAGCATAAGCCTCGTCACGATATGCCTGTTTAATAAATATCCTCTGGATAAAGCCTTGCTTAAAGGCTATTCTATTAACCCAAAAATAACTAAAAACAGCAAGTAAAGCTATCGTTAAGGTTACTAGATTCGTCCAAACAATCGTTTGAAAGATGGTAAAATAAATAACCGCAAAGCCGCCGATAATTAAAATTGAAAAACCATAAATCCAACGTACTATTTCACCATGTAACCAATCAATCACTTTCAGCCAAAAGGCTTGGGCAGCAATTATCATCGAAATATTAAGAAACAATAAGCGACAGGCAAATGGTAGTATGATTGCAATCAATATTTGATGATAAAACCAACCAAATAAAAATAGCGGGACGAGATAGGCTAGAGAACTGATAACCAAATTAATCCGATAATATTTTTTTAAGGTTTCACTATATGAAAGCTGATATATCTTTGCGAAATCGACCAAATTAAATAACGTTTTGCCCGAAGCATCAAGGAAATTTAAACGTTCAAAAAGACAAAAGAAAAGAAAAATTGTGATTGTCCAATTAAACACCTCAGGTGCAGTAAAATTTGACGGGTTCAATAGCTGATTACCACCTGGCGACACAATATAATGAGCTAAAAAGGCAATTAACCACGCTAAAAATATTAATAACCCTTTTTTAATTATCGTAATTGGTAAATAAAGCCATTTCAGCAAAATCAAAAGTGCTGTTTTTAAATCAATCATTTGATAAAATTTTGGGGATATCTTTTTACCAATCAAGGGCAAGCGTCGAAGCCAAAACCAGAGACTATTAAGCAAAACAGTGCTTTGAATTTGCACATAATTCATATAAAAGTTCAAATAATCTCTCATGATTATTCACCTTCACTTAAAATTGCTACAATATCTTTTTCAAAATCCGCCGATTGTAGCTTTTCTCGGTTTAAAACCTCAAGCTGTTTATCATGCAATAGTACAATTTCATCACAAAGCTCCTGCGCCAATTCTAAAATATGAGTTGAAAAAATAACAATTGCATTCGTTTTAAGCTCTCTTATTCTCTCTTTTACTTCAAATGCGGCAACCGGATCAAAGCTTGTTAATGGTTCATCTAATAAGTAGACTGGGGCATTAGTAATTTCAGTCACTAGCATCTGGACCTTGTTTTTCATACCATGTGAGTAATCTCTTAATAAAATGTTTTGATCACTGATTTTAATCCCATATTTTAAAAGATTTTCACTGGCCGATAATTTTGTAGTTAAACGTTCCTGATTAAGAGCCATTACGAATTTAACAAATTCTAAGCCAGTCATAAAATCAGGTAAATTTGTATTAGTCGTTACAAAACCGATTTCTGTATTATCATAATCCCTATGTTCAATGTCATCCTGATCAATAATCGAAATTTGACCACTATCAATTTTTAAATTGTGTGCAATGCAGTTAAATAATGTTGTTTTACCAGCACCATTGCGCCCCAATAAACCATATATCTTACCAGTTTCAAAGGTAAAATTAAGCTTATCAAATAATTGCTTATCATCGAAGGACTTACTTACATTATTTAAAACTAATTTCATTAATACTCCCTTTCCCAAAAAAACTAAAAATTAATCTCTAATCTCAATCGCCTTAGCATGCCCCTGCAAAGATTCCTTATAGGCTAACGCAGTAATATACGGTGCTGCCTTTACCAAAGCCGCTTTATCATAATAGGTATATTGCATTCGTTTAATAAAATCGTGAACACCAAGCGCTGATGAAAAACGGGAGGTACCATTGGTTGGTAATACATGATTCGTACCTGCAAAATAATCACCGACTGGCTCGCTTGTATATTTACCTAAGAAAATTGAACCAGCATTTTTTATCTTACCCAAATATTTAATTGGATCCTCAAGCTCAATCTCCAAATGCTCAGGCGCAACCTTGTTCATTAACTCAAACATATGATCAATCGTATCTGTAACAATTACACGACCATTATTTTCAATCGCCGGTCGAGCAATCGTCTCACGTGGTAGCTTAGCTAATTGACGTTCGATTTCTTTATCTACTGCCTTAGCAAACGGCAGTGAATTAGTAACTAAAATCGCACGTGCCAGCTTATCATGCTCAGCTTGAGAGAGTAAATCTGCCGCAACATAGGCAGGATTGGCACTTTCATCTGCAATCACTCCCACCTCAGACGGTCCAGCAATCATATCTATGCCAACTTGTCCAAAGACCTGCTTTTTAGCCGTTGCAACGAAAATATTACCAGGACCAACAATCTTATCAACCTGTGGTATCGTCTCTGTCCCAAAGGCCGCAGCAGCAATTCCCTGCGCACCACCGACCTGATAAATTTTATCAACACCTGCCAATCTGGCTGCAACGAGTATTGCGGCATTAAATTGACCATTTTTGGGCGGCGGTGTCAGCATAATAATTTCTGAAACACCTGCGATTTTAGCAGGCAGGGTATTCATTAAAACACTTGAAGGGTAGGCAGCAGTTCCACCAGGCACATAAACTGCAATTTTTTCTAAAGGTAAGATAAGCTGTCCACGTATGACGCCTTCTGAGGGAAAATCCGTAAAGCCTTGTTCCTTTTGATGCTCATGATATGAAATAATATTTGCCTTAGCAAGCTTTAGGGCTTCTAAAACCTCAGGCTCAATTTGTTCAAAGGCGGCATCAATTAAATCTTCTGCAACTAATAATTGACTAAGCTGAACCTCATCAAATTTAGCGGTATAAGCCAATAGTGCTTGATCACCATTCACTTTAACATTTTCAATAATCTCAGAAACCAACGCTTCAACCTGTTCATTTTTTTGGTTAAGCGCGATTTGCTCCTGCTTTAATATTTCAACAATTTCTTCAACACTACCTGTTAACTGCTTCATCAAAGCTCACCTCTTCTTTCCCTACAATTTCTTCTAATTGATTGACAAAAGGCATCACGGCAGGATTACTTTTTATCGCCGCTTTATTCGCAATCAAACGAGCAGAAATACGACAAATATCCTCAAAAACAACCAGCCCGTTTTCCTTCAAGGTATTACCTGTTTCAACAATATCTACAATTGCATCAGCTAAATGAAGAATTGGAGAAATTTCCACTGAACCCTCAATTTTTATAATTTCAACATCTTCATTTCTCGAATTAAAATAATCACTTGCAACCGTTGGATACTTAGAAGCTATTCGCTTGCGCTTATGATCTTTTGCATCATATTTAGGTGTTGAAGCAACCGAAAACTTACAGATGCCGATATTTAAATCTAGCATTTCATAATAACCATAAGGATGCTCGATTAATACATCCTTACCAACCACACCTAAATCAGCCACGCCATGACGAACATAAGTGGTAACGTCAGGCGCCTTTACTAATAAGAAACGTAATCGGCCATCGGGGCTTTCAAAAATCAATTTTCTTTTTTTATCCTTAATAAAGGTCATATCAAAACCAGCTTTTTCTAGCAATTTTACCGTATCTTTTTCTAAACGTCCCTTAGTCAAAGCAATTGTAATTGGCTTAGTCAATTTGAACCTCCCTTTTAACTAGCTGGTTATTATTAAAATACCATACTTCCTCATAATGCCATTTTTTTGCAAAGCTCATAGTTTCTTCAAGCTCCGTAAATAAAGACAGTTCAACAGTTTCACTAACTAAATCAGCAACATTTTTAGCTTCATCAATATTAAAATGTAAAAGAACCTTATTTTTCAAACGTCTTGTATTAGATTTATACAGCGAATCGAAAACTGATTCGAGATTGATTGCCCAGCCAACAGAGCTAGTAGACTCCATATTAAACCGTTTAAAGAGGTAGTCGTAGCGACCGCCACTTAGAAAATTCTCAGGAATACCCTCGCTAAAGCTTGAAAACATAATACCTGTATAATAATCCATGACACCAACCATACCAAGATCAACACGAAGGATTTTTTGCGTTTCTGATGAAAATAGCTGATATAAGGTGTTTATCTCAGCAATGTCCTTTAAAATTGGATGTCCCTCGGGTAATAAAGTTCTTGCCTTTGTCAATACATGTGTCACATCACCAAATAATTTTGGAATTTCAGCAATAAAATTATCTAGGACACTCGGAAATTGTTTGGTAAAAGCATATAAACCGGTAATACTTTTATTTAAAAAATGTAGCTTTAGCTTCTCAGCTGCTTGCTCTGAAAGTGCTAATTCATCAATAATTTTTGTAAAAATTGCGGCATGACCAATTTCAATATTAAATTCAGGCACTTCCAATTTACGCAGGACTGATTCAGCTGATAAAATAGCCTCAACCTCTGCTTTAATTGAGGGAAAGCCGATAATCTCAACACCTGCCTGAGTAAACTCATTTTGCAGTCCCTTCATTTCATCATGATAACGAAAAACCTTACCACTATACATTAATTTTAAAGGCAGCTCGACCTTGGTCGAAGCAACCACCCTTCCGACCGGCAGGGTCATATCTGGTCGCAAGGTTAATAATCTGCCTTGATGATCGAAAAAGCGATATAGATCATCCTGATTACGTTCATCTTCAAAAACCTCAGCAAACTCAATCGTTGGGGTCTCGATACGCTGAAAGCCCCGTGTATTTAAAAATTCATTGACCTTAACCTCTAATTGATATACCCCAAGTCCACGTCTGAACAGCTTATCGTGCGTGCCAGCCGGCAATTGTTTCTTTCTCATTTACTGCCTCCGTCATTTTCTGCTAAAACATTTTTTAATAAATCAATCACCGTAATCATTTCATTTTTAGTACCAATCGATATTCTCAAATAATTATTAATTCTTTCTTTAGTTGGAAAAAAACGAACAAATACTTGATTTTTTTTCAAAGCATTAAAAATTACTGCCGCTGACTGCTGTGGATGTGTCGTTAAAACAAAATTAGTTAAGCTTGGCACAGTATTAAAGCCGATTTTATCTAGCTCAGCGATAAACCAATCACGAGTTTTTGCAATTTCACCATTAATCTCTTGATAATATTGATAATCCTCGGTTGCTGCAACTGCCAAGGTCTCCGAGATGCTATCTACTGCGTATGGATTATAAGAATTTTTAACCGCCTGAATCACACCTGTTAGATTCGGATTACCGATGCCATAACCAACCCTTAATCCAGCTAATGCAGCATCTTTGGAAAAAGTACGGGTAATGTATAAATTTTCATATTTTTTTAATAATGCCAGCACACTTTCTCCGCCAAATTCAATATAAGCCTCATCAACAATAACGACAATATCATGATATTTCTTTAGAATTTTTTCAATTTGTTCTAATGCTTTATAACGTCCTGTTGGTGCATTAGGGTTAGCCAAAACAATGCCACCAATTTTATCAGGTATCTTATTAAAGTCAAAATCAAAATTTTCATCTAGCAACACTTCTTGATATGGAATCCCAAAAAGTTCACACCAGACCGAATAAAAGCCATATGTCAAATCAGGAAAAATAATTGGATCAGATGAATTAAAGAAGCTTTGAAATGCCAAAGCCAATACATCATCACTGCCATTAGCTGTTGTTATCCAATCGGCATTAATGTTTAATCTTTTGCTAAGAGCAGAGGTTAAATGATGATTATCTAATGAAGAATACAAACGTAATTGATTTGTATCAAAATTAGCAAGCGCTGAACTCACCTTTGGAGAAGGCGGATAAGCATTTTCATTGGTATTTATTTTAATCATTTTTGAAAATTTAGGTTGATCTCCTGGAATATAAGGCTCAATTTTTCGTAATCCACGCATAAGCTACCTCTTTCTAATTATCTTTCATTTTATGATTTGATTAAGGAATTAAATATATTTTGCTATAAGCAAATGAAACATCTCAATTCTCTTCTATAAATAAAAATTTAATAAGCTTTAAAACCGGCTCAATTTATAACGTAGCTTTCAAAGAGTATGCGCGTATTAAGCCTTAGCAATAAGCTTTTAAAGCACCCTTTGATTGTGCTCGTAAAACACATACCTTTGCCACTAACCGACTCAAATTGCTTAGCAATTTTCGGAAGATAAGTGCTGTTTGAGCCTTTGAACTAAGTTTTTAAAGCGCCCTTTGGTTGCTTGTAAAAACAAGTTCAAATGCATACCTTTGCCACTAACCGACTCAAATTGCTTAGCAATTTTCGGAAGATAAGTGCTGTTTGAGCCTTTGAACTAAGTTTTTAAAGCGCCCTTTGGTTGCTTGTAAAAACAAGTTCAAATGCATACCTTTGCCACTAACCGACTCAAATTGCTTAGCAATTTTCGGAAGATAAGTGCTGTTTGAGCCTTTGAACTAAGTTTTTAAAGCGCCCTTTGGTTGCTTGTAAAAACAAGTTCAAATGCATACCTTTGCCACTAACCGACTCAAATTGCTTAGCAATTTTCGGAAGATAAGTGGCAATGGCAAAAAAGCCCCTAGCAAAATTGCTAGAGGACGTATTAACGTGTTCCCACCTCAGATTCATCAACACCTTACAGCATTGACCTCTGTGAGTCTATAACTCTGGCTATAACGTAACCAACGGCCTATCCTACTAAAATCATCATATTCAGATAAACACTCAAGAATGTGTAGACGTCCTTAATGCACTCTTTTTCATCAACCAAGAGCTTTCTTCAGCAAACCAGACGCTTCTTTCTCTCTTCATTTTGTACTATATGCTCTAATCATAATTTTTTTAAACAAAAATTGCAAGCATTGTTTAGATTTTTCTGAAAATTTGGTAAAATGTGTTAGTAGTATCATTAAAAAATTGCTAAAATTGGTCTAAAATGATTACCTAAATTATTTTTTAGTCTTAAGAAGGCCCACTATTAGAAAAATAATTTCATAGCAATATTTATAAATAAAATAAATATAGAGAATAACTCAAATTGATTATTTTAAATTATATACTAAATGGAGAAAACAATGGAATATTACGATCAGCATTTACATACTTATTTTTCATATGATGCACAGGAAAAATTTGAGAGCTATCTTGAAAATTTTGATGGCTTTGTAGTCACCACAGAACACTTTGATCTTGCTAATCCAGTTACGCATCAAGATGATGTCCCTGATTATGCTGCCTATCAAGAAAAAATAGCCGAATTAAATCAAAAATACCAAAATCGTGTTTTAAAGGGGATTGAAATTGGTTATATTGCCTCTGAAAAGGACAGAATCAAGGCTTATTTAAGGCACAAGGATTTTGATTTAAAGCTACTAAGTATTCACCATAATGGTAAATTTGACTATTTAGATGACTTTGTTGCTGATATGGATTATCGTCAAATTTTAGATGAGTATCTTAAAGCAATGAATGAAGCAATCAATGAAATTCCTGCCAATGTCCTCGCGCATTTTGATTATGGGATTCGTTTATTTGATTTGTCTGTAGATCAGCTCAAAGCTTTTGAGCCACAGCTAATCCAAATCTTTAATAATGCAATTCAACATCAACTTGCTTTTGAAGTCAATGCAAAGAGCACTCATCTCTATCATAACTTAGCACTTTATGATTATGCTTTAGATTTATACTTAGCCTTAGGCGGTAAACTCATATCATTAGGCTCTGATGGACACAAAATTGAACATTTTAGGTTGCATTTTGATGAATTACTTGCTTTAATCAAGAGCAAAGGCATCAATGAATTAGCTACCTATCAGCATGGCCAGCTAAAATTAGTTAAAATATAGAAAAGGAAGAAAAAATGACCCTATACTTTCAAAGTACACGTAATAAAAATAACAAAGTAACCGCATCTCAAGCTGTCCTACAAGGCTTAGCAGTTGATGGCGGACTCTATGTACCATCCGAATTGCCTAAATTTAATTTGAATTTTAATGAATTGTCAAAATTAAGCTATCAAGAACTAGCACTCCAAATACTACAACCATTTTTCGATGACTATACAAGTGATGAGCTTGCCTTTTGTGTCAACTCAGCTTATGATCATAAGTTTGATACACCTGAAATTGCACCATTAAAGCAAGTTGGCAATGAATTCTTTCTGGAATTATTTCATGGTTCAACAATCGCCTTTAAGGATATGGCACTTTCAATTTTACCGTACTTGATGACAACAGCGGCTAAAAAAAATCAAGTTGAAAATGAAATTGTAATTCTAACTGCCACCTCAGGAGATACTGGTAAGGCAGCCATGGCAGGCTTTGCTGATGTTCCTGGCACCTCAATCATTGTTTTTTATCCAAAGGACGGTGTTTCACAGATTCAAGAACGCCAAATGGTGACGCAAAAGGGAGATAATACCCATGTAGTAGCAATTGATGGCAATTTTGATGCTGCACAAACCAATGTTAAAAAAATGTTTAATAATCAAGCACTACGTGAAAAATTATTAGCAAATGGTAAGCAATTTTCATCCGCTAATTCAATGAATATTGGGCGCCTCTTCCCTCAAGTTGTTTATTATGTTTATGCTTATGCAAAACTGATAAAAAATGGTGCGATTAAGGCTGGTGATGCAATCAATTTTTCTGTACCAACTGGGAACTTTGGTAATATTTTAGCAGCTTATTACGCTAAGGCGATTGGCTTGCCAATAAATAAACTAATTTGTGCCTCCAATGAAAATCACGTTTTAACTGATTTCTTTAACTCAGGTGCGTATGATAAAAATCGTGATTTCTTTGTCACGACAAGTCCATCTATGGATATTTTAGTTTCAAGTAATTTAGAGAGACTTATTTTCCATCTGACAGGGAATGATGACCAAGCGACGGCACAGTTTATGTCTGAGCTTGAGACTAAAGGTGAATACCTTATTACAGAAGAGATGCAGGGTCAATTAAAAGATTTCTTTGCCAGCTATGCAACTGAGGCTCAAACAGCAGCACAAATTGCACAAACCTTTAAAAATGAAAACTATATTGAGGATCCTCACACCGCAGTTGCTGAAGCAGTTTACCAAAAATATCTCGCAAAAACAGGAGACCAGACACCTAGTGTTATCGTTTCAACTGCCAGCGCCTATAAATTTCCAAGAGTTGTTGTAGAAGCTATCAATGGCCCAGCTGAGGTAGACGATTTTGAGCTTGTTAAAATTCTAAATCAGATCAGCGATATTGAAATTCCTTTAGCAGTTAAGGATTTATTTGCTGCTAAAATTAGACATCAAACTGTTGTTGCTGAGGATGAAATGCAAGCAATTGTGACTTCTATTTTAAAAATTAAATAATTGGATAGCAGTGGGACAAGAGACGTTTGAGGACCTAGAAAAAGGTGCTAAATTACCTCACAAAAAATCGTAAACCAAGGTGCTTACTCTCTCTGATTAAAACTGTGAAAATAGACAAATCATTTATTTAGTCAGACCTTTCTATCTGACCGGATGACGTATCTATTTGAACAGTTTTGAGAGAGAAAGCCTGTCAAAACGACCCGTTTACGCTTTTTAGGCAATTTAGCCTATGAAAGGACACTGTGAGCTAGCGCTCAAGTGTATCATGCTAAACAGGCTACTATTTAAAATAATTAGCGGTAGCTCGATTTATGCAAGTCATTTATTTTAAGGGAGTGCTGATGAGAATATCAATTATGATCATTAATTTATTTTGTGGTATTGGTGCCTTATTTGGTGGCATCTTAGCCCTTTCTGTAAATAATCAGACAATTATGGGCGTCTCACAGTCGTTATTAAAAAATGCCCCCTTTAAAACTTTCTTAATTCCAGCCTTGGTGCTCATTTTAATTATCGGTCTTGGTAATTTTAGCGTTACCTATCTGCTCATAATAAATCATCAGTATGCTGCTGCTTCACTGATTTTACTGGGTATCATCCAAATGGGATTTATTTTAATTCAAATCCTAATGCTATTCGGTGCCAATCCACTACATCTTATTTTCTTTTTAATCGGCCTTTACCAAGCGATAGCTGGCGTGTCCTTTTTAAAGCAACACAATCAACAAATCCCCTTTTCAGCCAAGCAAAACTAAAATGACAATTGATTTATATTTATTACAGCCGCGTTATGCAAGGCGAATCAAAAGTATCTGAAATGGGATAGAAAATGTTTAGCGACGTAAAAAAGTGGCAAAATCACCTCGTAATTATGAACAATACGAAAGGGGTTGGGACAAAAGTCCCAACCCCTTGAGCATGTATTCAATTATCAAATCTAAGTGGATTGCTACTGCCAAAAATCATCAAAAATTGTGATTGGCATATGACGTTTGTGCTGAGTTTTCAAATACCAATTTTCAATCTTAGCCTTAGCATCCTCAGAAACAGCCTTACCTTCTGTATAATCATCAATATCATCATAAGTAACACCTAAGGCAACTTCATCAGCTAAGCCGGGCTTGCCATCTTCCAAATCTGCAGTCGGTACTTTCAAATAAATACGTTCATCAGCATTCAAGGCACGCAATAGCTGTTTACCTTGACGTTTATTAAGACGGAAAATTGGTAAAATATCAGCACCACCATCACCATATTTAGTATAGAAGCCAGTGATATTTTCAGCAGCATGATCAGTGCCTAGCACTGCGCCTGACTTTTCACCTGCAATAGCATACTGCGTAATCATTCTTTGGCGTGCTTTAATATTACCCTTAACAAAATCAGAAACCGATACCCCAGCTGACTCTAAGGCTTCAACTTGACCATCTACAGCTGCTTTAATATTAACAGTTAGGCTGACATCAGGCTGGATAAATGCCAGTGCGCGCTGAGCATCCACTTCATCCGCTTGAACGCCATATGGTAAACGAATTGCAATAAATTGATAGCGACTATCACCAGTTTCTTGACGCATCTCTTCAATTGCTAGCTGTGCTAAGCGTCCACTGAGTGACGAATCCTGTCCACCAGAAATACCAAGGACTAAAGTCTTTAGAAAGTCATTTTTTTTCAAATAGGCTTTTAAAAAATCAACCGACCTTCTGATTTCTTCCTCTGGATTAATTAATGGCTTAACACCCAATTCTTTGATAATTTCTTCTTGTAAAGTCATTGATTCCCCTCCTGTTAATTATACTTTGAACTGAGAAACTTCTTTACGAATTTTCTCAATTAGCTTCATTTTATGATCCCAAACCTCTTTGGATAAATCAACTGGATAATTTTGTGGATTTAAATCACGCTTGTATTCATCCCACAGCTTATCTAATTCTGCTCTGGCATACTGCTTAATAGTCTCTAAATCTGGCAAATCATAGACTAACTCACCACGATGGAAAATAGTTGTCAGTAAAGGGATTGCTGTGAAATCCTTGACGGTTTTATTGATAAAGGTATGCACTGGATGAAACATGAAAATTTCTTGATGCTCTCTTGGATCATCAGTGCTAAAGGTAATGTAATCGCCCTCTGATTTGCCGTCTGAATTACGGGTGATGCGCCAGACCTGCTTTTTGCCGGGGGTTGATACCTTTTCAGCATTATTAGATAATTTAATTGTATCAACCATCTGACCATTATCGTCCTCAATCGATACTAATTTATACACTGCGCCCAAGGCAGGCTGATCATAAGCAGTGATCAGCTTGGTACCAACACCCCAAACATCGATTTTAGCTTTTTGCATCTTTAGACTTAAAATTGTATTTTCATCCAAGTCATTCGAGGCATAAATTTTTGCATCAGGGAATCCTGCCTCATCAAGCTGTTCACGAACTTTTTTAGAAATATACGCCATATCGCCACTATCAATTCTGACACCAAGAAAATTAATTCGATTGCCAAATTCTTTAGCGACTCTAATGGCTGTTGGAACGCCAACTCTTAGTGTGTCATAAGTATCAACCAAAAAAACACAGTCCCGATGTGTTTCAGCATAGGCTACAAAGGCATCATAATCATTACCGTAGCTTTGAACTAAGGCATGGGCATGAGTCCCACTAACAGGAATGCCGAAAAGCTTGCCTGCACGCACATTACTCGTTGCATCAGCGCCACCAACAACAGCCGCTCGTGTTCCCCAAAGTGCTGCATCAAATTCTTGCGCACGACGAGTACCAAATTCAAGTAAAGGATCATCACCAATAACAGAGCGAATTCGAGCCGCCTTTGTCGCAATTAAGGTTTGAAAATTGACGATATTCAAAATTGCCGTTTCAACCAATTGACATTGCGCTAAAGGGCCTTCAACTTGGATGATTGGCTCATTGGCAAAAACTAAATCACCCTCTCTTGCTGAACGAACCGTGCAAGAAAATTTCAAATCTGCTAAATACCTTAAAAAGGGTTCTGGATAATTCAAAGTTTGCAAATATTCAATATCTGTCTTTGAAAAAGTCAAGCTTTTTAAATAATTAACAACGCGCTCCAAGCCAGCAAATATTGCGTAACCATTCTCAAAAGGCATTGCTCTAAAATAAACCTCAAATACAGCATGCTTTTCTGCACGTCCTTTTTCCCAATAAGTTTGCATCATATTGATTTGATAGAGATCGGTATGTAAGACCAAGCTATCATCTGAATAATTTGTAGCCATCTTAACTCCTAACCAAGATTTTAGATATAAATATCTATTTTTATTTAAAAAATGATTCCTTATCATTATACACCAGATGAAATCAATTAGACGAATCTAAACTGACATCAAGGTGTAATCTTAGACTTTTTGGTAGCAAACACAATCTACCAAATGATCATTTACAAAACCAGTCGCTTGTAAAAAAGAATAAATAATTGTCGTACCGACAAATTTAAAGCCATCCCTCTTCATTTGTTTCGATATTTGATCCGACAATTGTGTATGAGCAGGGACATCTATCATATTTTGCCAATGATTCTTAATATGGCCATCAGGTATCTGAAAAGCTAAATAATGATAAAATGATTCACCCTTTGACTGCATTTTATTAATAATTTGAGCATTGTTAATAATTGCATTGATTTTTAGGCGATTACGCACAATCCCACGATTCTGCATTAATCGTTCAACATCCGATGCCGAATACTTACTAACTGCCTCTAGATTAAAATGATCGAATGCCTGATCAAAAGCATCAAACTTATTTAAAATGGTTTGCCAAGAAAGACCTGCCTGCATTAAATCTAACGACAATTTACGAAACAGGGCTGTATCATCAGTTTCTTTCCTACCCCAAACTGTATCATGGTAGGCTTGCATTTTTTCGCTTGACATTGCCCAAGCACATCTTATTTGCTTCATCCTTTAACCTCAACTTAATAATTTTTGCTTGTAGGTTTCATACTCCGCTTCTGTAATTAAGCCTTCGTCCAAGGCCTGCTTGGCTTCTCTTAAGCTTTGATACAGCGCTCTCGTATCATAACGCACATCTTTCCTTATACTTTTGTTCAATGGCTGGTCGCTTGCGCCCCTACCATCCATTATGCCATCCTTACTATCACTAATGCCCTGTTGAATCATTTTAGTAATTTTTCTGATGACATTTTTGGTCCAAAAAACACTAAAATAATCACCAAAGGTTTCTATCTTAACACTTCCAAAAATCAGATAGGTTTCAGGATTAACATTATTAATATTGGATAATGGAATATTAGTTGCATCATGATGCAAGGGACGCCAATGGGCATAAATTAAACGCTGCTCCGTTGTAATGGCGTATGCATAAAAGCCTTGAGTATCGCGATAACGAATTTTTTCATTTTCAAATGACTGTGTCGTATTACCGTATTCGCCTTTTCGTTGGCTATCCCATGCACGATGTCGACCAATAAAGCTAACTAGAACTCGTTCCTTGTCTAATAAACTTTCTTCAATTAATTTAAAATGACGTTTTTGTAGCCAGCCACCAATCAAAGGTGTCCAGTTAAACCCTAGCTTATGCCTTCTCGCATAATAATACATTTCCTCAGCTGTCTGCATTCTCATCACCCGCCCTTAATTTATCTTGAACTGCAATCGCGACATTTTTTGGTATGCCAATTTCAACTATTTCATCTAAATTAGCTGCCTTTATTTTAGGCATTGATTTAAAGGCTTTCAATAATTTTTGTTTTCGCTTAGGACCCAAGCCTTCAATCCCATCAAGTAAAGAGGCAAAAGAATTTTTACTTCGTACTTGCCTGTGAAAGCTGATTGCGAAGCGATGGACCTCGTCTTGCACGCGCTGCAATAAGAAAAACTCTTCAGAATTTCTTGACATGGGTATAATTTCAAGAGGCTCACCAAATAATAAATCGTGAGTTTGATGCTTCTCATCCTTAGCAAGACCAGCAATTGGTACATCTAAGCCAAGCTGATTATTTAAAACATCCTTGGCAATGTCAATTTGCCCCTTCCCACCATCAATCACAATCAAATCTGGCAGGGGTAGATTATCCTTTATCACCCGTGCATAACGCCGGTAAACTACCTCTCTCATCGAAGCATAGTCGTCTGGACCGCTCACAGTCTTAATTTTATATTTACGGTAATCCTTTTTACTTGGTTTACCATCAACAAAAACAATCATCGCTGAAACTGGGCTTGTACCCGAAATATTTGAATTATCAAAGGCTTCAATTCTGGTAGGTCTAGGAATATTTAACCTTTCACCTAATTTATCAATTGCCCCATAGGTTCTTTCGATTTGTCTTTCAATCAAATTAAATTTCAGGTCTAGCTGAACCTTGGCGTTTTTAATCGCTAGATTAACTAGCTTCTTTTTTTCACCGCGCATAGGCTGAGTAACCTTTGTGGATACAATTGCAGCCACTGACTCCTGACTGATGTCGCTAGGAATGAAGATTTCTTTCGGTATCAAATGCTCTGCTTCACCATAAAATTGACCAATGAAGGTCAGAAAATCCGCCTCAACCTCGTTATAAAATGGAAAAATAGAGACATCACGTTCAATCAGTTTACCTTGACGAATAAAGAAAACCTGAACACATAGATAGCCTTTATCCGCATAATAGCCGAACACATCGCGATCCTGTAAATCAACATAGGTCATTTTTTGCTTCGTCTGCAAGGTTTCAATCGCTTTTATCTGATCACGAAATTCAGCTGCTTTTTCAAAGGCCAGCTCTTTTGAAGCCTGTTTCATCTTTTCTTGTAGACGCTTTGTAATTTTATCTGCGCCACCATTTAAAAAAAGGCGGATTTCATTTACCATTTCAGGATAGATGTGCTTATCAATTTTGAAAACACAGGGTGCCAAGCATTGATTGATATGATAATAAAGACAAACCTCATTAGGTAGTGTTTTACATTTTCTTAATGGAAAAAGGCGGTCTAAAAGCTTTTTAGTTTCATTAGCGGCCCCGACATCAGGGTAAGGACCAAAGTATTCAGCCTTATCCTTTAAAACCTTACGAGTAATTAATAATCGAGGATATTTTTCGTTAGTAATTTTAATAAATGGATATGTTTTATCATCCTTTAGCATGATATTAAAGCGGGGGGAATTTTGCTTAATAAGATTAATTTCTAAAAGCAAGGCTTCAATATTTGATTCGGTAACGATATATTCAAAATCTTCAATTTCTGATACTAAACGTTCTGTTTTAGTATCATGTGAACCCCGAAAATAACTTCTAACACGATTTCTCAATATCTTTGCTTTACCAACATAGATAATTTCGTTATTTTTATTTTTCATAATATAGCAGCCCGGTGAGTTGGGTAATAGCTTTAATTTTTCATGGATTCTTTCATTCATAGTAATTCACCTAGTTATCTTAATTTCAAAAAATAGTCAATTATGTTCTCATTATAACAAAAAGTCGACTAAAAAGGGCTCAATATCAAATTGATGTGGTTTGGCTAAAATGCTCGAGATAGATGTTTTGTCAGCATAAGCTGCTGCCTTTTGCCATTGCCGCTTACCTCCCTTAAATTACGGAGCAATTTAAGACGGTTATTTAAAATGCTGAAACGACTTGGTCTGACAACTGCGAATGTTAGTCGAAAATTCAAAGTGTCAGTTTTTGACACGGCAAATTTTAACTCAGGAGCACTTTTTCAAGCCATTGAAGCTAGATTAGTGACCGCTGATTATAGAAGTATGCTTTGAAGGTTCCGTATTATCGTTAACTTGGAATTCTGTCTAGGAAACAATTCCAAATTGACGGCACAGGTGCAGCTTTAGTGCGAAAACGTTATTATTTCTCGAAAAGATTGGATTATTCGCAAGCATAAGTGCGATTTCATTTTTGGACAATATGTCTTGCTTATCAGCCTTAAACAAATAAATTGGACCGAAATATTTATCAGTCCAATTTATTATAATGCCTCAAAAAGCGGTATTATCACTTTAGTCGACTTGTATTTATCTTCAGCCCTTATTATTTATAAATTACTTTTGTTTGATTTCTGCCTGCTGCATTTCTTCAATTCTTGATTGTTTTATTTTACGTTTAACCTTTTGCTTATTTTTTTGAAAGGCTTCAAAGCTAAAGCCTTCTCCCAATACCTCATGGACATTAATGATTGAGACAAAAGCCTTTGGGTCAATTTTTTCAATCTTACGTTTAACCTCGTGGATTTCACGTGGGTTCAGCACAACATAAATAATTTTTTTATCCTGCTTTGAATAGGCACCCTCACCATTTAAATAGGTCACACCACGTTCAATCGTATACATTACTTCGTTGGCAATCTGTTCATACTTGCTTGAAATAATCAGCATACCACGAACTGTGTAACCGCCAGATTGAACAAACTCAACCACCCGAGAAAAGACAAAGGAAGCAATTAGAGTATACATCATATGTTGAATATCAATATAAAGCAGCGAAAGACAAAGAACAACCGCATCGATGCATAATAAAATTTTACCTAGGGAAATACCAAACCAATGCTGCGCTAGTCGGGCAATAATATCACCGCCACCGACGATACCACCACCACGAAAAACCAAGCCGCCACCGACACCCGCGCTGACTCCAGCTAAGATGGCTGCAATCAGCATATCATGGCTCACATCAACATAAATTGGAACTTTTTGCCAAATATACATGAAGATTGATAAACAGGAAATACCATAGGCTGTAAAAAAGAGACTTTTTTTGCCTAGGACCTTCATTGAGATAAGCACTAACGGCACATTTAAAATGAAATTACTATATGCCGGATTAATATCAAATAATGCCTTACCAATCAGCGTAATCCCAGCAATGCCACCTTCTGCCAAATGATTTTCCATATTAAATTTTGTAAAGCCAAAACTATAAATCGCAATTCCGAGAGTAACAACAAGTAAATTACGAATCAATGATCTTTCTTTTTTCATTTCTTTTCCCATCCCTAAGCTGCGCACTTAGCCATTGATTAATCTGCAAGGGTGACTGAATTTTAAAAGCAGATACTTGCACATTTTGTTTGTCTATAATTTTAAATTTATTATTAGTAATCACTAACAATCGTTGAGCTGCCAAGCATTGAATTTCAAAAGCAAGTATTGCTTTAATAAATAATTGAGATTTAATCAAGATAGGTAGTTGAACCCTATCTGCAAAATTAGCCATTAATTCTGAAAATGTTCTTGATTGTTTCAGAAATTCTATAAGTTCAATTCTAAAGCGTAATGGCTGATAAAACAATGGGAAAATGCTCGGATAATAAAAATAATCAGGTAAATTTTGAAGCACTAGCCCCTTTTGATAGCAAAAGGATGTAGGCACATCCACTGCTGGTTTGCGTAATATAAGCCTTTGCGCACAATCAAGCTGGTCATAGTCCAATCTACATTGCCAGATAGACTATTTGAGTGAATCCGATATGGCAACCTAAGGTGATTAATAATATTCCCTTGAAAAAATGCGAACGTCTTCTTTTGATAGCTGATGCTTCGCTCCAGATCTACATGAATCATTTCTATTAATTCCAGCTGTTTTTGATTAATTTGCCAAAGAAAGACACCAGAATTTATCGAAAAAGCACACATTGCCAATTGTAGGCTGGTCAGCCTTGACTTAATCTGCATTTTTTCGCCAAGCAGCCAAATCACTTGATAACCATGATCTAAATAATTTTTCGTCCGCGTATTGAAACGCTGAATTGATAGTGGGCTGCATTGAATTTCAATTGCTAAATGATGATTAATAAGTAAATCAGGAATTTGCTTTAATTCTATTAAATAATATTCTATTTGACAATTATAATTTTGCTGTTGAAACCATTTAGCTAATTGACATTTCAAGTCATGATGTAATTCAGATTCATTCTCGCTATATGCCTGACAGGTTTCCAAGGTAGTATGCGCAAAATGTGGTTGCTTAATAATACCATTTTTTAAAATCAGCCGAGCATGGCAAGCGGGACAAAACCACTTTAAATCCTTAAATCCCTTTATTTCATTGTAGTCATAACTCATCAAACAGATTTTTTGACCTAGACTGTTAATAGCAGTAAACATCAATCCGTTTCCCCCAAATACATTTTTTATTATATATTTCGAGAAAAACGTAAAAAAAGGACCGCAGTATGCGGACCTTTCATATTAATGTCAAAATAATTGACTAGAATTTCTTACGTTTGCGTGCTGCTTCTGATTTCTTTTTACGTTTAACAGAAGGCTTTTCATAAAATTCACGTTTACGTGATTCTTGCAAAGTACCTGCTTTAGAAACCGAACGTTTGAAACGACGAAGAGCATCATCAAGAGATTCATTTTTACGTACTACAGTTTTTGACATAATTATCCCTCCCTCCGAGCTAATCGTAACTAATTTTTAATAAAATCATATAAAAACTGTCCTTTATTAGAATAACAAAAAGATTTTAGATATTCAAATCATTTTGAACAAAAAAGTTAAAATGTTACAAAATAATCACATCTTAGTCAAATTGAAACAAAAAAACTAACCAAAAAGACTAAAAAAGTTTTTCCAAGCGGCAGCATTCATTATTTCAGAAGCCTTGCCACTTCCAATTACACTATAGCCAATCACGATACCAAAATAAAAGACAACGGCTGCAATCACCAGCACAGTGATTAAACGAACTAAACTAAAGCCGATATGCTTAAGCATGTCTATATTCAATTCTATCACTCCCTTCGTTGTATGAGAAAAAACCTTTTTACATATCTTACCATAATACAAAGTAATAATGCTAGAGCCTGATGCGTCATAAATAGCAATAGCTAATCTTTAAAAGATTCTATTATTTCAATCATTAGCTTAAATCACTTCTGCTTCAGCTACTACTGCATCTGGCACATCAATACGCGCCACACTTGCACCTAAAGCCTGCAGCTTTTCGTGAAATTTATAGTAGCCACGATCTAAATGATGTAAATCAGTTACAATCGTTTCACCATTCGCAACCAAACCAGCAATAATCAATGCTGCCGCTGCTCTAAGGTCAGTTGATCTAACAATAGCACCCTGTAATTTTTTACCGCCATAGATAACTGCTGAATTGCCTTCGATCTCAAAATCAAGATTCATTCGGCGTAGCTCATTCAAATGTTGAAAACGACTTTCAAAAATCGTTTCGGTCATCATATTTTGCCCACGCGCTACTGCTTGTGCAATCGTCATTTGTGCTTGCATATCAGTTGGAAAGCCCGGATGTGGTAAGGTCTTAACATTTGTTGGCTTTAAATACTTCGGTCCAATCACGCGAATACTCTCATCTGTCACTATAAATCGAGTACCCATTTCCTGTAGCTTAGAAATTAATGGTCGATTATGCTCGGCAATGGCATCTAGGATTTCAATATCGCCACCAGTTACTGCTGCTGCGACCATAAAGGTTCCTGCCTCAATTCGGTCTTGAACAATGGCATGCTCAGCACCATGAAGCTTATCAACGCCAGTAATCTGCATGGTTTCAGTACCCGCACCTTTAATTTTAGCGCCCATTTTATTCAAAACATTTGCTAAATCAATAATTTCTGGTTCTCTGGCCACATTTTCTAATATTGTAACGCCCTTAGCCTTAACCGCAGCCATCATAATATTTTGAGTTGCACCAACTGAAGGAAAATCCAAATATATTTTAGCACCAATTAATTCATCAGCTACTGCTTCAATATAGCCAGAATTCTGAGTAATCGTCGCACCTAAAGCTTCAAATCCTTTTAGATGCAAATCAATTGGACGTTTACCGATTGAACAGCCACCAGGCATCGATACTCTTGCACGACCACAGCGTGCTAACAGAGGTCCCATAACAACTGTTGAAGCCCTCATTTTACTAACATATTCATATGGTGCATCAAAGCCTAAATCGGCAGAGGCGTCTATTAATACCTCATGAGCGCTTTGGTCGAAATCGACAGTTGCATTTAAATGACGAATCACTTGATTCATTGAAAATACGTCGGACAATATCGGAACATTACGTAGATGCATTGTCCCTTCCTCTGCTAAGATGCCTGCTGCTAGAATGGGTAATACAGCATTTTTTGCACCCTCAATTTTGACAGTCCCTTTTAATACGTTATTACCACCATGAACAACGATTTGCTCCACAAAAACACTCCTATCTTGTCTACCGTTTAGACTCATACCAAGTATTGAGCTTCCGGCCAGCTCGAATATAATTTAATATTTAATTATAAAATTAATTTTGCCAAAATCTATTCATCATTATAAGCTTTAGCACTCTAAAAAACAAGCTTAGAGCAATTTCTTAATATTATCAGATTTTTCAGACTTTTTTAAATGATTAATTATTGAAATGAGATTAATAAATTTCGTGTCAAATTTAAAAACTCTAAAAAAAATGAACTAACAGAAAAGCCGATTGCAATCGATAAAAATGTTAAAAATAATCGAATCGCAGAAGAATTTTGGAATTCTTTTTTAAACCAAGTTTCTAAATTAATTGCATTCACTGCTCTGAAAGCTAAAAATATAAAAATAAAATGTGATAAAATTCTAACAACGGCATCTATTCCATAGACCTGCATTTTTTACCTCCTTTAAAAAAAGTATTCTGAAAGCAAGGCTCTCAAAATACTTTTAAATAATTTTCGATAGGCGAATTAATATAATTTGCCTACATTTGCTACATTCAAAAAAATAATAAAATAGACTCAATACGCATTATAAATGCTTCGCTACATTAATCCGATTTAGCGCACGATGAAGGGATACCTCAGCACGCTTTAGCTGATCGATATTGTGAACCTTATTAGCCTCTTCAATTAATTTTTCAGCACGAATCTTAGCACGCTCTGCACGAGAAACATCGATATCGCGTTCTCTTTCAGCAGAATCGGCAAGAATTGTCACTAGATTATCCTTAACCTCAATAATGCCACCATTTACAGCTACCCAATCAACGTGCGTGTCAGAATCTGTCCGGCGAATTTTAACCTCATCAATCGTCAAAGGTGCAACAATTGGAATATGGCTAGCCAAGATACCAATTTCACCTGCCAGGGTCTTAGCAACAACTAAGGAAGCATGGTGATCATAGACTAAACCGTTTGGCGTAACTACATTAACCGTCATCACTGCCATTCAATCACCTTAGCTTTCTAAGCTTTTCGCTTTTTCAATCACGTCTTCGATTGGGCCTACACTTCTAAAGGCTTCCTCAGGTAAATCATCGTATTTACCATCCAAGATATCTCTAAAGCCTTTGATTGTTTCAGCCACTGGTACATAAGAACCAGGCTGACCCGTAAAGGTTTCAGCGACATTAAAGTTTTGCGATAAGAAAAATTGAATACGGCGCGCACGACCAACCAAGGTTTTTTCTTGATCTGATAATTCATCCATCCCTAAAATCGCAATAATATCCTGTAATTCACGATAACGCTGTAAAACGCGTTGTACCTCAGTCGCAACCTCATAATGCTCCTCACCAACAATTTCAGGTGCTAGGGCACTTGAAGAGGAGGCCAATGGATCAACGGCAGGATAAATCCCTTGCTGCGTTAAGCGACGTTCCAAGTTAGTTGTCGCATCCAAATGCGCAAATGCTGTGGCTGGCGCTGGGTCAGTATAATCATCGGCTGGTACATAAATTGCTTGAATTGAGGTTACAGAGCCCTTCTTGGTCGAAGTGATACGCTCCTGTAATTGTCCCATTTCTGTCGCAAGTGTCGGTTGATAACCAACCGCAGACGGCATCCGACCTAATAAGGCCGAAACCTCTGAACCGGCTTGGGTAAAGCGGAAAATGTTATCAATAAATAACAAAACATCCTGTCCTTCAACATCACGGAAATACTCAGCAATCGTTAAACCAGTTAAGGCAACACGCATCCGTGCACCAGGTGGCTCATTCATTTGTCCGAAAACCATCGCTGTTTTTTCGATAACACCCGATTCCTTCATCTCATGGTAAAGGTCATTCCCTTCACGAGTTCGTTCACCAACACCAGTAAAGACGGAAATACCACCATGCTCTTGCGCAATATTGTGAATCAATTCTTGAATTAATACAGTCTTACCAACACCGGCACCACCGAAAAGTCCAATTTTACCACCCTTTAAATATGGGGCTAATAAATCGATAACCTTAATACCAGTTTCTAAAATTTCGCTACTTGTATTCAATTCATCAAACCTTGGTGCAGATTTATGAATTGAATGACGCTCAGCAGTTTCTGGGAATGGTGCTTCTAAATCAATTGTATCTCCTAAAACATTAAAGACACGCCCTAATGTTTCCTTACCTACTGGTACAGAAATTGGTTTCCCTGTATCCAGCACCTCCATCCCACGTTGTAGGCCATCAGTTGATTCCATTGCAATGGAACGAATGATGCCTTCGCCTAATTCGAGGGTTACTTCTAAAATAACCTTTTGTTTCTTTTCATCATTCTTATATACGACAAGTGCGTTATTAATATCTGGTAAAGTTGCATCTTGCGGAAATTCAATATCGACGACGGGTCCAATGACCTGTACGATTTTTCCAGAACTCAAATTTAAATCCTCCCATCTTGATAATTACTCTAGCGCTGCCGCTCCGCCGACAATTTCAGTAATTTCCTGTGTAATTGTCGTTTGTCTTGCTCGATTATACGAAATTGTTAATTCATCAATAATCTTTTTGGCGTTATCCGTTGCAGTCTTCATTGCAGTCATACCAGCAGCATGTTCAGCAGTTTTAGCATCCAATATTGCGCCAAAAATCAGGCTTTCTGCATATTGCGGTAATAGGACATCCAAAATTGCTTCTTCAGACGGCTCAAACTCAAAGGTCTGGCTGATTGTTTGAACATCTACATCCTCAGTATCAAGATCACAAATTGGTAGCATTCGTTCAACACGAAATCGACTTGTTAATGAATTGACATGGTGATTATAACAAACATATAATTCATCAAATATGCCCTCTTGATACATATTTGTTGCATTCTGAACAATTTTTCGCACTTCATCAAATGTTGGATGATCAGAAACACCACGCATTTCATAAGCAATATCTAAACCACGATTTTTAAAGAAATCAGAACCAACGCCGCCAATTGCCAAAACAACAATCTCTTGATGATCTTGATGATCCTGTTCAAACATTTGCATCGTTTGCTTTAAAATCGTTGAGTTATAACCACCAACTAAACCCTTATCACTTGAAATAATGATATAGCCGGTCTTTTTAACTGGTCGTTTAATCAGCATTGAATTTTTAGAGCTACCACTACTTGAAGCAACCAAGTGTCTTGTGACTTCTCTAACCTTACTTGCATAAACTTGAAAATCCTTTGATAAGCTTTCTGATTTGTTAAGCTTGGCACCAGAAACCATCTGCATCGCATTAGTAATCTGACTTGTTTTTCTGGTTGAGGCTATTCTTGTTTTTATTTCGTTTAAAGAGGCTCCCATTGTTTTCCCCCTTACGCCTTGGCACCATCTGGTTGAGCATTGTATGATGTCGTTGATTTAAATGATGCAATCACAGCGTTCAATTGATCAGCTTCTGGTAAATCATGCGTCTTAACGATTACTTCAAAAATTTCTGGATGCTGAGATTCAATGAAATCAAACAAATCACTTTCAAACTTCAAAATTTGATTTACTGGAATTGAATCCAAGTAACCGTGCGTCAACGCATATAAAATAACTACCTGTTTTTCAACCGCTAATGGCGCATGTAGCTTTTGCTTCAAAATTTCAACGGTTCGGCGACCACGATTTAATTTCGCTTGCGTCGAGGCATCCAAATCTGAACCAAATTGTGTAAAGGCTTCTAATTCACGATAACTAGCAAGATCCAAGCGTAGCGTCCCAGCAACCTTTTTCATTGCTTTGATTTGTGCGGCACCACCAACCCGAGATACAGATGATCCAGCATCAATCGCCGGTCTAATACCTGAATAGAATAAATCTGATTCTAAGAAAATTTGTCCGTCCGTAATTGAAATGACATTCGTTGCAATATAAGCCGAAATATCACCAGCCTGTGTTTCAATAAATGGTAAGGCCGTCATCGAACCGCCGCCTAGCTCATCTGAAAGCTTAGCCGCACGCTCTAATAAACGAGAATGTAAGTAAAATACATCACCCGGATAAGCTTCACGGCCCGGTGGACGACGTAATAATAGTGACAACTCGCGATAAGCAACTGCTTGTTTCGATAAATCATCATAAACGATTAAAACATGTTTGCCATTATACATAAATTCTTCGCCCATTGCGGCACCAGAATAAGGCGCTAAATAAAGCAATGGTGCAGGTTGTGATGAGCCTGCCGTAACGACAATTGTATAATCTAATGCGCCATGCTTTCTTAAAGTTTCAACCTGTGTTCTGACGGTTGAGTCCTTTTGTCCAATTGCAACATAGATACAAATCATATCCTTACCCTTTTGGTTAATAATTGTATCAATCGCAATAGATGTTTTACCAGTTTTCCTATCGCCAATCACCAATTCACGTTGGCCTCTACCAATCGGCACTAATGCATCAATCGCCTTCAAACCAGTTTGTAATGGCTCTGAGACTGATTGACGTTGCATCACACCCGGTGCTTGAAATTCAACTGGACGGACTTTATCCGTCTTAATTTCACCTAAGCCGTCAACAGGCTGTCCCAGTGCATCAACAACACGACCAATTAAGGCAACACCTACTGGCACTTCCATAATTTTACCAGTTCTTTTAACGCTATCACCTTCACGAATATCTTCAAAATCACCTAAAATAATAATACCAACATCGTTTGTTTCTAAATTTTGCGCCATACCGTAAGAACCATTGTTAAATTCCAACAATTCTCCGCTCATTACATTCGTAAGACCGTGTGCGCGTGCAATACCATCCCCAACATAAGTTACTGTCCCTGTTTCAGTTACAGTGATGACCTGTTGGTAATTTTCAATCTGTTGTCTAATTACGGCACTGATTTCCTCAGCTTTGATTGCCATTCACTCCACACTCCCTAATTCAATTAACAATTAACAATTAACAATTAACAATTAACAATTAACTGTTATCATCTGATTTGCTCAGCAATTTGATCCAACTGAGTTTTCAGGCTGCCATCAATAATTTTATGGTCAACCTCAACGATAATCCCGCCTAATATTTCTGGTGCAACTCGTTGTTCGACCTCTATTGCCTGATAATCAAATTTAACTTTAAGCTGTTCAACTAGCCGAGTCATCTGCTGATTACTCAATTCAACAGCTGAGGTAATCGTTACTTGACCTGTTCCAGTTTCTTTTCGATATTCAGCCTTATACTGTTCAAAAATATCTAAAATCAAAGGTAATCGTCTGTTTTGATACAGCACTTCTAAAAAATTTTGAACATGAGGCATCGCCTGTGATTTTAACGCATCTACAACATCTCTTTGAGCCGAAAAAGTAGCCAATTCAAAAATTGTAAACACATCAGAATTATTTGAAATAATGTTAATCAGTGCATCTATTTCAGCACTAATCGCCGAAAGCTCATTATGTGTTTTTGCGACACTTACCAATGCTTCAGCATATTTGTTAATAATTTCATGATTATCGGTCATGTTGATCACCTAGCTTATCAATATATTGATTGATTAATTCTTGGTGTGCTTCAGGCGATAATTCCTTGCCCAAAATTTTTGAAGCTAAGAGCACAGAGATATCCGCAACATCGTCTTTAATTGAATGAATCGCTTCACTACGTTCATATGCGATTTCTTCTTGAGCTTTTACCTTTATTTGTTTTGCTTCTGAAGTGGCTTCGTTAATAATATTTTCTCTTGAAACATTGCCGCTTTCTTTGGCCTTTTTTAAAATTTCTGTCGCTTCATTATGACTATCATTTAGTTTAACTTCACGTTCCTTGGCCAACTGCTCAGCCTTCACTTTAGCCTGTTCAGCATCAGTGATGTCTTGAGAAATTTTAGCTGCCCGTTGCTCTAAAATGCCAGTAATATTTTTCCAAGCAAATTTTTTGACCAACAATAATAAAATAATTAAAGCACCAGAAACAACAATTATATTCCCCAAAGTTGTTTTAGGGGCTACTTCTAATAAAATCATGAGTCTAACACATCCTTTCTAAAGAGTATTTGACTCGATTATTTACCTAAAAGAATGAATGCAATAACGATTGCTAAAATTGGTAGTGCTTCAATCAACGCGACACCAATAAACATAGTCACACGTAATTGACCGCTCATTTCAGGCTGACGCGCCATGCCATCAATTGTTTTGCTTACAACTAAACCATTACCAATACTAGCGCCGATTGCTGCGCACCCTGCTACGATTGCTGCTCCAAGTAATGCTAAATCCATTTTAAATTTCCTCCTAAATTTTTACTCTTCTTCGAGTACAACTTTATGACTTGTATAAACCATTGTTAATGTGACAAAAATATAAGCTTGAATACATGAGATAAAAATTGAAAAACCTATCCAAACCATTTCAAGTAAGATGGCAATAGGCGTTACTAAAAGACCATGACTAACACCTAAATTTGCTACTAAAGATAATAAAACCTCACCAGCATAAATATTACCATATAACCGTAGACTAAGCGTTAGAAGATTTGTAAATTCTTCTAAAATCTTAATCGGTAATAAAAAAGGTAACGGTTTTGCAAACGAATTTACCAAATACGTTTTAAAACCAAAGCGTTGAACACTCAAAAAATGCCCCATCAATAGAACCAGTCCAGCTAAAGTCATTGTGACAATTGGATCAGCAGTTGGTGACTTCCAAAGTGTAATATCATCTCCAACCACAATATGCGTCACTAAGCCAATATTATTTGCAACTAATAAAAAGGCAAATAAGACAAAGCCGAGCAAATGAAAGTTATTTAATTCCTTCGCAGGTAAGTTATCTTTAATTGTTCCACCTACAAACTCAACTAAATACTCTAAAACATTTTGCTTACCCTTTGGCCTAAGCTGCATATTACGACTAGCCCAGTAAATCAAACCAAAAACAATCGCGCATGTCAAGACGACCATAATTAAAACAGTACCATCAAAATAAAGCGGTCCTATTGGAAAAATCCAGGATTTTTCACTCACATCATTCACCTCTTTTCTATTAAACTAACCACTTTCATTTCGCAGAAAAACAAGAAAAAAATATCTACATTTAAGCAAAATGATAAATACATTCTACGACTTAGGTCTGATTTAAACAAGTAAAAACTGAATAAAAAAAATTCTTTTTTTATGTAAACGATTACTATTAATACTCATAATTTCGAAAACCCTTGCCACACTCTACGTTAAGAAAATTTAATAAAAAAATATTCCTATGCTCTTTATACCAATCCTAGTTGTATAACGCAAAAAACATCTCCCATTTAATGGAAGATGCTTTATTTTCTTAATGGAACACCTTAAAACGTTCATCATCGCTAGTAAATTCTTTTTCTGAAGCGGGCGCCTCAATTGAACCAAAAACAAGCTGACTTTTTAATTCCCAATTTTCTGGAATCGCCCAGACCTTGGCAACTGAGTCATTAATCACTGGATTATAATGTTGTAAATTAGCACCAATCTCTAACTCGGCTAAAGCAGTCCAAGCATTAATTGCTGCAATGCCTGTCGATTGTTCAGACCAGTCAGGAAATTTATCAGCGTATAAAGCAAACTGCTCTTGAAGATTTTTAACAATTGCTGTATCTTCAAAAAATAGTGCTGTCCCAAATGCTGCCTTAAAGCCTTCTAGTTTTTGCTTTGTGCCTTCAAAGGCTTCATCAGGTACACCTTGACGCTTCATTTCAATTTTTAAATCTTCAGCCACTAAATCCCACAATTGTGTTTGTGACTCTCCTGTTAAAATAACAACGCGAGAGGTTTGAGAATTAAATGCAGAGGGTGACAAGCGAACAGCCTCTTTAATTGTACCTTCAATCTGAGAAGCTTCCACATTAACGTTTTTACCTAATGCATAAATCGAACGACGCTTTTCTAAAGTTTCTAAATAGTTTGACATAATTTTTACCTACCTTTTTTAAAATGTTTTGTCTACATTTAGAAGTTTACCAACTTACCTTATGTAAGTAAAATGATAAGCTCACTTTTTTTTAGCTACCTCAAATAAAAATGATCACATATAACGAGTCGTTTGATAAATCAATTTTCCTGAGCAACGGCCACAGCGAAAACGCTTGGTATCAATTTGACGAACCCGCTTAAATTCCTGCCCGCATTTTTGACATTGATAAATTCGATATTTTTTTGACATGACTTTTGGACTATACCTTAGCCCATCCACCTTAGCAAGTAAATTTTTGAAATCTCGATCGCGATGCTGATAGCCTTTTTTCTGGCGAAATAAATGGTAATGACAAAGTTCATGACGAATAATCTGTCGAAATTGAATACTTGTCAATCGTTGATACATTAGCGGATTAAAGGCCAGATGACAATCCATTGGGTAAAAAAGACCACCCGTTGTTCGTAGACGATTATTCCAGACTGCTTGATGTTCAAAGGCTAAGCCAAAATCTTCAAGTGAAACCTGTTCAACCAAAGTTTGAAGCTCCAAATCAAGCACTTCCAATCATTGATAATCCAACCTTTTCCTTATCATGATCAACATTGATTACCCAAACCTTGATGACATCTCCAACTGAAACTACCTCACTTGGATGCTTAATGAATTTATTGGCAAGCTTTGAAATATGAACTAAACCGTCATGCTTAACGCCGATATCAACAAAAGCACCAAAATCTGTTACATTTCTAACAGTTCCCTCCAATGCTTGACCGACAACTAAATCTTCAATTGACAAAACATCTGATTTTAAGACTGGACGTGAGAGATTTTCTCGTATATCTCGGCCCGGCTTTTGTAAGTTATCAACAATATCACGTAGTGTCGTCTCACCGATTGATAGTTCAGTAGCCATTTCAGCTATATTAACTGTTTCAAGCTGTTCGATAACCCGTTTCTCACCTAGAGCAGCCTTTTCAATTCCTATTCGAGCTAAAAGTCGATTTGCCACCTCATAGCTTTCAGGATGAATTGCTGTATTATCAAATGGATTCCGACTCTCTAAAACACGTAGGAAGCCCGCAGATTGCTCAAAGGCCTTTGGTCCTAATCTTGGTACCTTTTTCACCTCTGTCCGTGATTGAATTAAGCCATTTGCTTCACGATATGCCACTATATTCTCAGCAATAACTTTATTCAGTCCAGCAACATGCTCAAGCAGCTCAGCCGAAGCAGTATTTAAATTGACCCCCACCTGATTAACCACTGTTTCAACAGTAAAATCAAGACTCTCCGTTAATTTTTTTTGTGCAACATCATGCTGATATTGACCAACACCGATTGATTTTGGATCAATTTTTACTAATTCTGCAAGTGGATCTTGGATACGCCTAGCAATAGAGATGGCACTTCTTTTTTCGACTGTCAATTGTGGGAACTCTCGACGTGCATTTTCACTAGCCGAATAAACCGAAGCGCCTGCCTCATTAGTAATTACGTAATAAACTTTTCGTTTAATTTTTTTTAGCTGAGCAGCCACAAAGTGCTCGGATTCACGGCTGGCTGTACCATTACCAATTGAAATCATGGTCACTTGATATTTTTCAATCAACGAGATTAGTCGCTCACCAGCCTGCTCAATTTCATGTGACTTAGCAGGCTTGACTGGATAGATGACCTCAACCTTCAAAAGCTTGCCCGTCTCATCGACAATCGCTAATTTAGCGCCCGTTCGATAGGCTGGATCGAAGCCCAAAACAACTTGACCACGTAATGGTGATTGTAATAATAAGTGCTTTAAATTATCAGCAAAAACATCAATCGCACTTATTTCTGCCCTTTCCGTTAGCATCGCTCTGATTTCGCGATCAATTGCTGGCAGAATCGATTTTTTTAATGCATGTTCGATTGCTTTTTCAAGATATGAGGTTGCATCACTTGCTTTTGTAATAAAACGTGCTTGATAAAAGCGTTGGATTTTATTCATATCGTGAACCAATTTAACCTTAAGCACGCCTAATTTTTCACCACGATTAAGTGCTAAAATTCGGTGATTAGGTAGCTTTGAAGCCAGCTCTGAAAATTGATAATACATTTCAAAAACACGTTTTTCATCATGATCAGCCTTCTTCAATTCTGACTCGAATAAGGAATGATTCTCAGCCTCGTGCCTAGTCCATCGACGAAGCTTCACATCTTCTGCAAATGACTCTGCAAGAATATCAATCGCGCCATCAAGTACCTTTTCTACTGAATTGATATTTTCGTTAACAAATGACTTAGCATAATCTAGCACTTGATTATTTTGTTTCAAAATATAAACCGCTAAGGGTAATAAACCATTTTCCTTAGCAATACTTGCCTTCGTTTTCTTCTTGCGCTTGTATGGTAAATACAAATCTTCAACATCCTGTAATTTTTCAGCCTGTTCAATCTGTTTTCTTAATTCAGGTGTTAGTTTTTCTTGAGCCTCAATCGCGTTAATAATTGTTTGCTTACGCTCATAAAGTGACCTTTGCTTTTCAAAGGTATCAATAATTTTTTTGATTTCGATTTCATCTAAATTACCTGTCATTTCCTTACGATAGCGTGCAATGAAGGGAATTGTATTCCCCTCCTCCGTTAAGGATAAAACTTTCTCAATCTGGCTTTTTTTAAAATCCAGCTGTCTTTGCGTTGCCATAAAAATTTCACTGTTCATAAATTCACCTCATCGTTAAGTTTAACACATTTCAATAATTGTGTTAGAATAATAGCCATAAGTCAACTTGTTCAATTCAAGGAAATTCAGAGAAAGGGGCTCTAATGGCAATTAAAATTGATAGAAATGATGATTTAGATAAACTATTTGAAAGCTTTGCAGTCGATCCTAAAGCTAAAGAAGAGGTTGAGCTACGTCAGGCTACTGAATCAATTATTCAAACTGAGGCAATTGATATCGAAAAGGATGCAAGCGACTTTATCAAAAGCGAAGCAATTGATGATGTCCGATCAAATAATCAAAAAATAATTAAATAAAAATAAAATAAGCATTGGGCTAGATTAATCTAACTCAACGCTTATTTTCTGGCATTTTCATGTGACTCGCGCGTCCACTCGCTCATCAATGTGTCCTGAAATCCGTCAGTTGAACGCTTCGCGTTCATGACACATCCAGATGCATTCGACTCATCGCATAAATCTATATTAGCATAATTTATTTACCTTGACTAGACCATTCTTGATATAAACTAGCCATCATCTTAACACCTAGTAAGGTTAATTCAGGCGTCATCATATCTGAAATCAACTCACCAGCTAGAATTTTTTGATTGACATGATCAACCTCAAACTTAAAATCACTAGTAAAAGAAGCTTCGATAACTTCACTTGAACCATTATCATAGTTGATTTTTGCTTTTTGAGCACGCCAAAACTCTGGTATGACAATCTCACCTTTACTGCCAATAATTTTTAATTGCTTTTTTAAGCCTTTTCGAGTGGTCAAATAAATATTAGCCAATATCCCCGTTTCAAAACCAAGATGAATCATACTTTGAATATCAGAGCTCCCAGAAGGTAGCTGGGCAATACCATTAAAATCTTTAACCTTTTTATCTAAAATAAATGGTAAATAGCTAAATGCATATGGTGCCATAAAATGAACCGTGCCACCACCTGCTGATAAATCCTGAAACCATTTGATATGGTCAACCGAGGCATAGGCGGTGACCGAAAAGACAGAAATAATCTCACCAATCCGTTTTTCTTCAATAATTGCTTTAATTTTTTGAGTCATTGGTAAAAATAAGGATTTCTGCGCTTCCATCAAAAACACCTGCTGTTCTTTAGCAAGCTTAAAAAGCATTTTGGCTTGTTGATATTCAAGCGTAAATGGCTTTTCCAATAAAACGTGCTTGCCAGCTAAAATGGCATTTTTGGCGGTGTGAAAATGCCCCGCATTATAATTTGCAATATAAATCACATCAATGTCTGGATTATCAAATAATTCAGCTTCACTGCCATAATACGCTGGTATTTGATACTTTTCAGCATATGCCTGAGCATTTTCAAGCCGTCTTGAACAAATTGCTGCCACATGACCAAATTGGCTCTCACGAACGCCTGTGATAAATCTTGGCACAACTTGGGCAGTAGAAACAATACCATAATTAACCTTTTTCATTTTCAACGTACTCCTTTACTTGCTGGAAGAAAGATTTTGCAATTTCTCTAATGCTATTAAACCATATTTTAATTGATAATATTCAGTTAGACGACAATTCTCAAAAAATATTGACGCCATTGCGGTAAATCAACTACGAAATCAAAATCCTCCGAAGTAATCAATTGAAATACCATTCGGCTTTTTTCGCTGTAAGTAAAATCCTTCTAAAAGGATTTTGGCAGGTACTAAATCTTCAGCTTCTGTCATTTCTACATGAGCTAAATGAGCAAACCATTTATAAATCCTCATTTACTGACTGACACTTAAAGCACTAGCTTTAATTTTAAAACTAGACAAAAAAATATCCCTTATTTACTACGAAATAAAGAGATATTTATTTTTTATTATAGCTTATTCAATTGTATTATTATTTGATAATTCAGTAATTTTACCTGTCTTTAAATAAACAATCCATTCACATAAATTAGTTGAATAATCACCAATACGTTCTAGGTAGGTACAAACATGTAAATAGTCATTACCCGCCACTATTGTCTCTGGATTTTCTTTGATTGCTGAAATTGCGTGGCTTCTAATTTCATTAAACATTTTATTTATTTTATTGTCCCATGTCGCGACCTCACGAGCACGATCGGCATCAGATTGAATATAAGCATTAAGTGCTGCATCCAGCATTTTTTTTACTTCCTCACCCATAATTGAAATTTCCTTTTCAATCTCTGGTAAACGCTCTTCCCCTTTCATATGAATGGTGCTCTTACAAATCGAGACCGCATGATCGCCCATTCTTTCAAGATCACTTGAAGCTTTTAGAACAGTTATTACAGTTCTCAAATCAGTTGAAACTGGCTGCTGCAATGCGATAATTTCAAATGATTTCTTTTCAAGCTTAATTTCCAGCTCATTGATTTCTTCATCATCTTCAATTACTTCCTTTGCTAAATCCTTATCATGTGAGACAAAGGCTCGAACTGCCTTATTTAATTGCGCAGATACCTGTGTTCCCATCGAATAAAATTGATTGTGTAGCTTATTAAGCTGCTCTTCAAATTGTGTCCTTAACATAGCTTTTCTCCTTTAATTTACCCTTATTATCCAAATTTACCTGTAATATAATCCTCCGTTTGCTGCTCCTTAGGATTTAAGAAAATATTTTTGGTCCGATCATATTCAATTAAGCTACCGTCTAAAAAGAATGCTGTTCGATCTGAAATTCGAGAGGCCTGTTGCATATTGTGGGTAACAATAATCATTGTATACTTCTGCTTTAATTCTAAAAGCATTGCCTCAATTTTACCTGATGAAATCGGATCTAAGGCACTTGTTGGCTCATCTAATAAAATAACATCTGGGTTCACTGCTAAAACTCGCGCGATGCAAACCCGCTGCTGCTGTCCACCTGACAAGCCAAGTGCTGATTGATGTAGCTTATCTTTTACTTCCTCCCAAATTGAAGCATCCTTTAAGCTTTTCTCTACCGCTTCATCTAAGATTAGCTTATCCTTTACGCCATTTAAACGCAATCCATAGACAACATTTTCGTAAATTGAGAAGGGAAAGGGATTGGGCTGCTGAAAAACCATGCCAATTTCTTTTCTTAATTTAACAGTATCCATCTTTGCACCATAAATATTTTGCTGTTGATAATTAATTGTTCCTGTAATAGTAACCCCTGGCACTAAATCATTCATCCGATTGATTGAGCGCAATAAGGTTGACTTACCAGAGCCCGATGGACCAATCAGAGCTGTAATTTCACCTTTATAATAATCCATTGTAATATTATTAAGACTTTTTTTCTTTCCATAATATAACGATAAATCATTAACACTAATAATAGTTTCTGACATACCTACTCCTCTTCATCTAAAAACGTTATTCACTGCTATATCTGCTTTAAAACTAACCAAAATGACCAGAAACATAATCTTCGGTTGGTTTTAATTTCGGTCTCGTAAAAATTTTCTTAGTATGATCATATTCAATCAAATCACCTGCATAGAAAAAAGCAGTATAATCACTAATCCGAGCTGCCTGCTGCATATTATGAGTAACAATAATAATAGAATAATCATTTTTTAATTGAATTAAAGTTTCCTCTACGACTGATGTAGAAATCGGATCAAGGGCACTTGCGGGCTCGTCTAGTAATAATATATCTGGCTTAAGGGCAATCGCACGCGCGATACATAAACGTTGCTGCTGTCCACCAGATAAGGCCAAGGCTGATTTATTAAGCTCATCTTTGACCTGATCCCAAAGCGCCGCCTGCTTCAAGCTTGTTTCAACCGCCTCATCAAGCTTCGCTTTGTCTGTAATACCATGACGCTCCAAAGCAAAAGTAATATTTTTATAAATTGATTTTGCAAATGGATTGGGTCGTTGAAACACCATACCAATATGCTTACGCATTTCATAAACATTAACTGCAGATTGATTAATATCAATGCCCTTGTAATCAATTTCACCTGTCACTTTCGCACTCGCAATCGTATCATTCATTCGATTTAAAGAACGAAGATAGGTAGATTTACCAGACCCTGACGGTCCTATTAATGCAGTAATTTTATTCCTTTCAAAGCGCATATCAACACCCTTAATCGATTCATTATTACCATAATAAACATGTAAATTTTTGGTTGAAAGCGCAATTTCTTTATCCTCCAGCGTAATAATATGACGCTGACTAAAATCATAAGCCAAATTCTTTCCTCCTTATGCCGATGTTAATTTGGCATGCAATTTTTTACCGATAAATCTTGCCACTAAATTAAATAGTAAGACCACCAAAATTAACACAGCCGAAGCGCCTGCTGAAACCTGCGCAGCATCGGGAATATTGCCTTCACTATTTACTTTCCAAATATGAACAGCGAGTGTTTCCGCTTGTCTAAAAATACTAATCGGACTTGACACCGAAAGCGGATTCCAGTTTGACCAATCTAAAGCTGGCGCCGACTGTCCTGCAGTGTAAATCAAGGCTGCTGCCTCACCGAAAATACGACCGCTGCTCAAAACAATACCTGTCACAATTCCCGGTAAAGCTTCTGGAATAATAACGTGTAAAACAGTTTCCCATCTTGATAAGCCAAGTGCTAAGCCAGCCTCACGCTGCGTGAAAGAAATGGCCTTTAAGCTCTCTTCAACATTTCTCGTCATCAAGGGCAAATTAAAGACAGTGAGTGCCAAGGCGCCTGAAAGAATTGAAAAGCCGTAACCAATTTGAATTACAAATATTAAAAAGCCAAATAAACCAACGACTACCGAGGGTAAAGAGCTTAATATTTCAATTGCTGTTCTGATTAAACGTGTAAGCCAGTTGTCCTTCGCATACTCTGATAGAAAAATACCAGCTCCGAGAGAAATAGGAAAACTAATCAGCATGGTAATTAATAATAAGAAAAAGGAATTAAATAATTGAATACCGATGCCACCCCCGGCTTCATAGGATTTGGCTGGACTCGTCAAAAAATGCCAAGAAACATGAGGTAAGCCCTTTATCAGAATATAAAATAATAAGGAAGCCAGAATTAAAACGATTAGAGCTGAGATTAAATATAAAATACCTGTTGCAATTTTATCTACTTTTTTGGCATTCATCATTTTAGCGCTCCCTTCTTAGCAATCATGCGCATCGTAATATTAAAAATTAATGACATTACTAATAGTAATAACGCAAGTGACCATAAAACGTTATTTTCTAAGGTTCCCATAATTGTATTACCGATACCCATTGTTAAAACGGAGGTTAAGGTCGAGGCAGGTGTAATAAGACTGGTTGGCATAACTGCAGAATTACCAACAACCATTTGAATTGCTAACGCCTCGCCGAACGCTCTCGCCATACCAAAAACAACCGCTGTTAAAATTCCAGGCGTTGCAGCACGAAGTAAAACTCGCCAAATTGTTTGCCATCTTGTTGCCCCAAGGCCTAAGGAAGCCTCTTTATAAAACCTTGGTACAGCCCTTAAAGCATCAACCGTCATTGAAGTAACTGTTGGTAAAATCATCACAAACAAAACAAATGTGCCTGATAGAATACCAAATCCAGTGCCACCAAAAACATTGCGCACAAAAGGAACAATGACTGTTAAACCAATGAAGCCATAGACAACTGAAGGAATACCCACCAATAATTCAATAACTGGTTGTAATATTTTTGCACCACGTTTTGGTGAAATTTCAGTCATAAAAATTGCGGCACCGATTGCAAAAGGCGTTGCAACTAAGGCCGATAATAAAGTCACAATCAATGAGCCAAGAAACATCGGTAATGCACCAACCATTGGTTTACCATCACTACCTAGCTGGCTTGGATCCCATTGTGTACCGAATAAAAATTTAAAGATATTAACCTTATCAACAAAAAAGGTTGACAGACCCTTTTGAGCAACGAAAAGGAAAATCATTGCTACCACGATTACAATTAAACTAATACAGCAAAATGTAATGGTTTTACCAAATCGTTCTAATCTAGTACGTTTAGACTTTTTAAGTAATTCTTGATTAATTTCCAAACTGTTCTCCTTATCTCAAAAGCTGAAACGACCGTTTAGCAGTATACCGTTTTTAGATTACTATAACATTAAAGCTGCCAAAGCGACTTACTTACTATTTATTTAATGTTGCTAATCCACGGCAGACAATGCATCTTATTAAATTTTCTCCTTAAGCATTGACAAAGTGCTGATCGTAAAGCTAGATTACTCTCCATAATTATTATTTATCAATTAATTGGCAATTAGCTCACCTGCAGCATCACGTTTAACCTGCATCGAATGGACAGAAATGTATCCTAATTTTGTTACCAAATTATTTTGCACCTCTTCACTTAACATATAGGTCAAGAAATCTTTGGCTAACTCAGTTGGCTCACCTTTAGTATACATATGTTCATATGCCCAAATTTTCCAATCATTTATCTGCACATTAGCCTCTGTTGGCTTAACCCCATCGAGCGTTAGTGTTTTTACTGTTTTATCAACATAGCTAAACGCAACATAACTAATCGCTCCGGGTGTTTCCGCAACAATTGAACGCACCGTGCCAGAGGAATCCTGTTCCTGTGATTTTTTAGCAGCCTTACCATCCATAACCCATTTTTCAAATGTTGCTCTAGTACCAGAGCCATTCGCTCGATTTAAAATAACGATTTTTAGATTTTTACCACCAACCTCTTGCCAATTGGTAATCTCTCCTGTAAAAATTTTTCTAAGCTGCTCAGTCGTTATACCGTCAACACCAACATTTTTATTGACAATCGGTGTAATACCGACTACTGCGACCTGATGATCAACGAGCTCATCAGCCTTGATGCCGTCTTTTTCCTCAGCAAAAACATCTGAATTTCCAATCTGTACAGCACCCGCCTGAACTTGAGAAAGCCCTGTCCCTGAGCCGCCACCTTGGACATTAATAAATCTTCCGGGATTTTCATTAGAATAACTCTCGCCAGCAGTTTCGACAAGCGGCTGGAGTGCAGTAGAGCCAACCGCAGTGATTGATTCACCCTTATCAATCCACTTTGCACAGCCTGAAAGCAATAAGCAGCTTAATAAACCTACACAAATTAATAATTTCTTCATAAAAATAATACGTCCTCTCGTCAGGTAATAACAATAAATCCTGCCAAATTGATAAAAAAATAGGTTAAAATCGTCTAAAAAACAGTAAGCTTAGCAATTATTTCATAAAAAAAACTGATATATTCAGCTCGTTCAAATATTATCAGTTTAAACTTGTAATACAAATTTTTTATGAAGCAATTGTAAATTTTTTGTAAATTTTTAAAAATAATTCAATTGACATATTTCAAAAATTAAATATGATTCAAAATTTTCTAAAGTAAGCTGATTAATAAATTGCTTACAGTAATGGTGAAATCAATCGGGCAAGCCCTTCTTTCACTTTAATAATAAATGAACGCTGAGCATACATTTCTGCCGTCAAAACTGTTGATACCTTTTCATCTCTGTAAAACTGTTCTTGAACAATCTCTGCAAACTCATCATTATAAATAATTGTATTGACCTCAAAATCCAACATAAAGGATCGATTATCAATGTTTGCCGAACCAATTGATGCCAGCTGTCCATCAACAATCATTGTTTTAGCGTGGATAAAGCCTGGCTCATAGGTTTCAACAATTGCACCATATTCAATTAGCTCTGCGGCAAAGGAATAGGTAGCCCAATAAACAAAAATGTGATCGGGCTTGTTTGGAATCATTAGACGAACCTTAACACCACTCATTAAAGCGAGCTTTAGGGCATCATGAATCGCATCATCTGGAATATAATAGGGCGTCTGGACTAGGATCTCTTTTTTAGCAAGATTTATCATTTTCAAATAAGTCATCTTAATCTGCTGCTGCATTGAATCTGGACCACTTGTTACCATCTGAACACGCATATGCCCAGTAGTTTCAATTACCTCTGGAAAAAAGCGTTTGATATCCTTAATTTTGGCAACCTCTTGTGAATTCCAATCCATAATAAATCTATTCTGGTAAGAAATAACTGCCCGTCCAACAATTCTCAAATGATTATCACGCCAGTAACCAAATTTCTTAACCTCACCCAGATACTCATCGCCTACATTAAAGCCACCCGTATAAGCAATTTTCCCGTCAATCACCACAATCTTCCGATGATTTCGATAATTGAGGCGTGGATTAATCCAAGGTAAAAATAATGGGAAGAAGAAGACAACCTCGCCACCTAAGTCAATTAAGCTTTGAAAGTCCTTACGCTTAACACCATTGCTACCCCAAGCATCCAGTAATAAACGGACTGCTACACCTCGCTTTTGCGCTTCAAGCAGTGCCTGATAAACCCTTTTACCAAGGTTATCCATCCGAAAAATATAATACTCAAAATTAATTGTATCCTGAGCTTCATCAATGTCCTTCAACAAGGCCGCAAATTTTTCTTTGCCATCTGTATAAAGAATCAGCTCATTATCCTCAGAAAAATATGATTGCTCATGAATGGATAACATATAAATTAATGACAATTCATCCAATATTTCCGATTCCTTTTTGATTTCTGTAATTTTACGAATGTCTGATTGTTGTTTAGATAATTCCTCTAACCCACCAATTTTCTTTTGAATTCTCAAATCAAAGAGTCGCGTACTGCTAATCCCTCTTCCTAAGAAAATATAAAGAATAAAACCAACGATAGGAATAAATACTAAAATCAACAGCCAAGCCCAGGTGCTAGAGGTCTGCTTACGCTCTCGAAAAATAATAATTAAACTTAAAAATAAGTTAGCAATCAACAATAAAATGTATATATTTTGCATTATAAAACTCAAAATACTCTGAATAATCCACATAATCTACTCCAAATTCATTTCAATAAAAATCTCCCAAAAGCAAAGTTATTTTCAGTATAATCGAAATTTCATCATAAAAAAAGAAAGATTCAATACAATCTCTCTTTTTTTAAAATAATTATTTATTTTTTTTATTATTAATTCAATATTAAGCTTGCAATAATCGGTGAAAAGATAACATACATAATGCCGGTAACTCCGATTGATAGCCCAGCCATCGCACCCTCAACCTTACCGTACTCCATCGCCTTGCCAGTACCGATTGCATGACCCGTACCACCTAGCGCAACACCAACCGCTACTGGATCATCTATTTTCAATAATTTTAAAATGCCCGGTCCTAAAACCGAAGTCAAAATACCTGTTGCGACGACAACTACCAGAGTAATCGTTGCCAAACCATTCATTTTTTCCGTAATACCAACCGCCATTGCAGTCGTTACTGATTTAGGAAAAATAGAAATCGCAAGTAATGGCTTCATACCAAAAATTTTAGCAAAAATTGCTGTTAAGCTAATATTAACAATACTACCAATCGCACTACCAATAATAATTGAACGTGCATGGTGCTTCATCAAATGAAAAGTTAAATAAAGCGGAATCCCCAAGGCAACTGTCGAAGGAATAATTAATGTGTTTAAATAGACACCACCCTTATAATAATCTGCATAGGAAATACCCGTTATTTTCAAAAATAAAATAATTATGACCGTAGAAATTAACAACGGATTAGTCAATGCAGTTGTATACCTATAATGAAAACGTGAGGCAAGAAAATAAACTGAAATTGATAAAAGCAGACCGAAAAGAGGATTACTCGCCAACTGATGAATCATTCTCTAACGCCTCCCTTTTAGCCATATCAACATAGTCGCCTTCATAACGCTTTTTAATCCAGCCGACAACCTTCCCAATAATCAAAATATTAACAAAGAGGGCAATCAAAATAATCAAAGTAATTTGCCACCAAAACTGAATAATATCATTAAAGTGAGCCATAATCCCAACCCCAGCTGGTAAAAAAAGAATTGTCATATTCCCTAAGAGAAACTGACCTAGATCATGAATTTGTCTCAGTCGAATAACATGAAATTGCAGGGCTAAAAATAGTAAAATCATGCCGATAATACTACCTGGTATTGGCAAACTAAAAATATCTGAAATCATCTCGCCAATAAATGAAAATAATAAAATAAACATCAATTGTTTGTAAAATCTCAAACTCATCATCTCCTTTCAATATAATATCACTATTTTTCTGAAAAGTTTATGGAAATTATCGAAAATATTGCATTCAATTATAGAAAATAAAAATAGCGGCTCTATCATAAATTGGACTGATAAATATTTTTATGAGCCTTAAAATAATCCAAAAAAATTGTCCTACAATAAAATTGCCCGTATATTTGTGAATAGGCCAATCTTTCCATGAAACATCGGGCAATCCGCATCACATGAGGCATAATTTAGAAGAGTTTCTAAAGCTACAGCATTCAGGGCATCATGACATAAAGTAACACTGTGGCTCGCACTCAAGTCTTTTATGTTGGAGGTGCTAATAGCTAAAAACATTATCGCTAGCCCTGCACACTTTAGGGTGTGCCACCATGACAAAAACAGTCCGCCGAAGTAAACTGAAAGATATCCAGATTGAGCTGTTTAATCAAATCACCCCGCTTGACATTGACTCAAAAAAAGAGACTATCCAACTCAATATCTCACGCCAATCAATAAAATTCGATTAGTCATTTCAATAGGAATTGTTTGTCTCTTAAATTTAATCAAATAATTGTATTAGGAAAGGGCAATTGCAGCGGCTAATGCAGCTTGATAATTTGGCTCATCGGTAATTTCACTTAAGACCTCAGCATAAGCAATTTTGCCCGCTCTATCAACAACAAATACTGCTCGACTTAAATGGTTAAGCTCTGGTGCAAAAAGCCCATAGGCAGCACCAAACTGATTAGCATCATCATGCAAAACAGTCATATCAACACCCTTAGCAGCACACCAATTTGCTTGTTCCTCTTTTGTATTATTAGAAATTGATAAAAAGTGAATTGCTTTATTTTCACTCGCAAGTCGATTAAATGCCCGCGTTTGTAAATCACAAACGCTTGTATTAATATCTGGAAAAACACTTAGTATAACAGGTAAATCACGTCGTTTTTCTAGCTCAACCGTTTGATCATTCTGATCAAGTAATTTAAAATTTGGTGCAGTCTCACCAACAGAAATTGGTGCTAAATCGAAAGCATACTCACCATGTAAACTAATTTTCATCTCAATTTTCCTCCTCACAAACGATGCAATAATTCTTAATACAAATATGCCAATTAGCCTTTAGTCAAAAGATTTAATTAGCGGTCACACTCACAATTGGATATTTTGAACTTTCAAAGGCAGCTGTAACTTGACTAGCCGTGGCATCCTTTATTTGAATTTCAAGACTTACCCTATCCCGACGATTCACCATAATCGTATCAATTGATAAATGATGAGCCGCCAAGGTTTTCGCAACGTCCGCAAGCTCCCCAGGTGCATCTTCTGTAATCGCCAATACCAGATGAACACCTGGATGACCGTATCCTGATAATTCAAGAAAAGCATCAAAAATATCCTTATCCGTGATAATGCCATAGATTTGTCCTTCATCTACAACAGGTAAAACACCAATATTATTCTGACGCATTGACGCAATTGCCTCCTCAAGTAAGGCAAAGCGTGAAACTGTAATGACGTCTTTAATCATCACTTCCTTGACAGTTGTTTTATTTAATAAATAATTCATTTCATAAATAGATAAGCTTGTTGCTTTACTCGGTGTTGCATCTTTAATACTGCCTTCAGTCACTAAACCAACTAACTGATCATTTTCAATTACTGGTAACCGATGGATACCGTGCGCCTTCATTAATTCACTTGCTTTAGCAATCTTAGTATCCGGTGAAACATAGACCACTTTTTTTGACATAAAATCTTTTACTGCCACTCAAATCATCACCCTTCAAATTAATTAAAATAAACAATTACTTCGGTATTTATAATCGATAATGATGATTTATAAAAATATCATATAGAAACGATGCTATCTATCTACAAATAAAATTATACGTCATCCTAGTTAAATTCTCTCATAATATGCTTTGAAAATGAAGTAAATAATAAAAAAGGTTGGGTTAAAAAAACCCGACCTTACTTTGTTCGTATTATCATAAAAATATGGCAAAATACAAGTTAAAAAGCACTGAATTTCCGAACTTTAAGCGCCCCGATTTGATCTAACTCGACACTTTTAATCGTCTAATTTAGTCAAACTAGCCACCTAAGTATGCCTTTTTAACTTCCTCACTCGCTAATAGCTCTTGGCCTGTACCGCTTAATACAATATTACCTGTTTCAAGAACGTAGCCACGATTGGCAATAGACAATGCCATATTCGCATTTTGTTCAATGAGTAAAACAGTAGTACCCTGCTGCTGAATTTCCTTAATAATTTCAAAAATTTCTTGAATAAAAATTGGTGCTAAGCCCATAGAGGGCTCATCAAGCAACAATAATTTAGGCTTACTCATCAAGGCACGCCCCATTGCCAGCATTTGCTGCTCACCACCAGATAAGGTCGCAGCATCCTGATTTTTGCGCTCCTCTAGCCGTGGAAAGCGTTTGAAAACAGCCCGTAAATCATCTTGAATCCCCGCACGATCACTACGTAAGAAGGCGCCCATTTCCAAATTTTCTAAAACAGTTAAGCCTGTAAAGACATGTCGTCCCTCAGGTACTTGTGAAATACCATCCGCGACAATTTTTTGAGCTTGGATTTTGGTAATTTCTGCATCACGATAACGAATACTACCTTCACTCGCACTAACCAATCCAGAAATTGTTCTTAAAATTGTCGTTTTACCGGCACCATTAGCACCAATTAGGGAAACAATCTCGCCTTCATTTACCTCAAAGCTAACGTCTTTGACTGCTTGGATGACACCATAATGTACGCTTAAATTTTCAACTTTTAACATTAGGCTTCACCTCCAAGATATGCTTCAATTACGCGAGGATTATTCTTAACTTCCTCTGGACTACCACTTGCAATCACACGTCCATACTCCAAAACATAAATCCTCTCAGTAACCTCCATTACCAAGCTCATATCATGCTCAATTAGAATAATCGTAATCCCAAATTGCTTTTGAATTTGTTTAATTAATGCCGTTAATTCCGCCGTCTCTTGTGGATTCATACCAGCAGCTGGCTCATCTAAGAAAAGAATTTTAGGCTGTGTTGCTAATGCTCTAACGATTTCTAAGCGACGTTGTTGACCATAAGGCAGATTTTTTGCCAGTGTATCAAGGTTATTTTGGAGACCGAAAATCGTTAATAATTCAACAACCTTAGCCTGCATCTCCGCTTCTTTTTTATAAAAGCCCGGCAAGCGTAATAAGGAACTGAAAAAACGATCCTTTTGCTTTGTATTCATCGCAATCAAAACATTATCCATCACTGATAAATCTCTGAAAAGACGAATATTTTGGAAGGTACGTGACAAGCCTAAATCGGCAATTTTATAAGGTGCAAGACCGTTTAGAAGCTTACCTTCTAATTTAATAGTACCCTCAGTTGGCACATAAACACCTGTTAAAAGATTAAACAGAGTTGTTTTACCCGCACCATTTGGCCCAATTAAACCAATTAATTCATTTGCCTCAGCTGTGATATTCACATCACCAACAGCGGTTAGTCCACCGAAATTTTTTGTTAAATCTTTAACTTCAAGAAGAGCCATTATTTAGCCTCCTTTTTCTTTAATAATTTACCAAGCGAGAATTCCCAAGTACCAAGCAAGCCACCTGGACGGAAAATCATCACAATAATTAAAGCCAACGAATAAATAATCATTCGTAAATCGCCAAAATTTTGTAAATACATATTTAAAACACCCAAAACAACCGCTGCAATTACTGTCCCTGTAATACTACCTAAACCACCAAAAACAGCGATAATTAAAATATCAATTGATTTCATGAAGGTAAAATCCTTTGGTGTAACCGTTTGGATGAAGCCAGCATATAAAGAGCCAGCAATACTAGCAGTCATTGCACCAAGTACAAAGGCTAAAACCTTATATTTAGTTGTCCAAACACCCATGCTTTCAGCTGCAATTTCATCTTCACGAACGGATAAAATAGCACGTCCTGTCGCAGAACGGATAATATTCAAAGTGAGCACAGTTGTCACAAAGGCAATGACATAAACCATTTGCCAAGAGGTAAAAGGTGGAATACCAAATAATCCTGCAGGTCCGTTAGTCAAATCCCCACCATTAACAATCATAATCCTAATAATTTCAGAGACACCCAAGGTTGCAATCGCTAGGTAGTCACCCTTCAGCCTCAGTGTTGGAATACCAACCACTAAAGCAATCACGCCAGAAATCACCATACCGACTACAATTGAAATTGCAAAACCTGCATAGGTCGGATTTTGAATACCAATAATCGCACCACAATAGGCACCAATTGCCATAAAGCCTGCATGTCCAAGAGAAAATTGACCACTAAAGCCAATGATTAAATTCAGGCCAACCGCTAAGATTAAGTTAATCCCGATTTGCGTAATAATTTTGACTGCAAAATCATTAAAAACGCCTACCATTTGTAAAGCATAGATTAGAGCAAAGCCAAAAATACCAATAAGAAGCCATAAAAGATTAGTTGTTAAATTTTTCTTCATCTCTTTACACCTTCTCTTTCACATTTTTACCTAAAATACCAGCTGGTCTAACAAGTAAAATAATAATTAAAACCGCATAAACGACTGCATCACGATAATCTGACAGGCCGATCGCTGTCGAAATCGTTTCTAGCATACCGATAACAAAGCCTCCGAGAGCGGCCCCAGGAATAATACCAATACCACCTAAAACGGCTGCTACAAAGGCTTTAATACCCGGTGTCATTCCCATTAAGGGGTCGATTGAATTGTAATACAGACCAATTAAAACACCAGCTGCACCTGCCCACGCAGAGCCTAAAGCAAATGTATAGCTGATTGTCCGATTGACATTAATCCCCATCAATTGAGCTGCGTCGCTATCCACACTAACTGCTCGCATTGCCTTCCCCATTTTCGTTTTCTTAACGATCAATTGGAGTAAAACCATCAAAATAATTGAGACAGCAAGAATTAATAATTGAATATTAGAAACCGAAATTGGTCCTAAATCATATTTTTGGATATGCATTACTTGAGGGAAGCTGCGAGGTGATGAGCCAAAGAAATAGGTCATCGTGTTCTCAAGCAAGAAGGAGACACCAATTGCTGTAATTAATGCTGCAATACGTGTCGATTTTCTAAGTGGTCGATAGGCTAGAATTTCTATAATAACGCCTAAAAGTGCTGTTGTAGCCATTGTTGCAATCAAAGCAACCCATAAATTCATGTGTAGATGCTTGATGAAAAAATACCCTAAAAATGCACCCATCATATAAACATCACCGTGGGCAAAATTGATTAATTTAATAATACCGTATACCATTGTATAGCCCAAAGCTAACAAGGCATATATTCCTCCAAGAAAAAGACCATTAACTAATTGTTGGAGCCATTCCATAAAATTCACTTCCTACCAATAATTTTTTAAACAATCTGGCTATCTGAACAGATTGCTGATATCAATATCAGACAAATTGTCGTTAATCTAATATAGATAATTTCTATTATAAACTAAATGAGCTAGAGATACATCATCTCTAGCCCATCTTCACACATTTTTATTTCGCAGGTGCTATCGACTCTGCTGAGACTTCCTTACCATCGGTTAAACCAACCACAACAGCCGATTTAACTGGATTATGCTCTTTATCAATTGTCATTTCACCAGTTACACCCGTGAAATCCTTAAGGCTAGCTAGCCCCTCTGTCACATCACCTGAGGTTTTTGCATCCGTATCCTCAGCTGCTTGTTTAATCATGTAAACAGCATCATATGCCAACGCAGCAAATGTAGAAGGATTTTCACCATATTTTTTGTTAAAGGCAGTAATAAATGCAGCTACTTTATCAGTTGCGGGTGCATTTTCTGAGTAATGACCGACATAATAAACATTAGTTGCACCAGCTGTGCCAGCTGTTTCAACATATTTTGGATCTGAGAAGCCATCTCCACCTAGAATTGGCTTAGTAATGCCCATATCGCGTGCTTGCTTAGTAATCAAGCCTGTTTCTGTATAATAACCAGGCATGACGATGGCGTCAAAATCTTTATCTTTAATTTTTGTTAACTGCGCTTGGAAATCCTTATCACCTGAAACAAAGGTCTGTTCATTAACAATTTCACCTTTATAAGCCTTCTTAAAGGCTTTCGCAATCCCTTTAGCATAATCCGATGAATTATCATAGAATAAAACGACCTTTTTAGCGCTCAAGCTATCATCAGCATAATTGGCAAGCACTGTACCTTGATAGCTATCTTGGAAGCATGAACGGAATACAAATTGCTGTGTTTTATTATTTTGAACAGTAATAGAATCGTCCGTTCCTGATGGTGTCAAAAATGGTACCTTAGCCGAGGTGATATTAGGAATAACTGATTTTGATGCACCTGAGGTTGCAGGTCCAACCATCGCATTAATCTTATCATTAACAGTTAAATTTGAAGCAACGGTTGCAGCCTCAGCATTATCAGATTTATTATCTTTAGAAATTAATTCAATCTGTTTACCATTAATCCCACCAGCAGCGTTAATTTCTTCGACCGCTAAATTAATTCCCTGCAGCTCAGAATTACCATAAGCCGCAACTGCACCAGATAATTCTAAGTTTGCGCCTAGCTTAAAAGTTTTTCCAATTTCTGTACCAGCACCCTTGACCGAGCTATCCTCTGTACCCTTAGGTGATGAGCATGCTGCTAGTAGCACACCTGCAAATAATGTCATCCCAACGATACTTAATTTTTTCTTAAACAATTAAAAGACTCCCTTATCTATATATTGATAGTCAAACTATCTTTATTACCATTTTCTTAATATAAAGAATTGTCAGAAAATTGTCAAGATAATAAATAGAAACATTTAATTAATTTTCTATTAGTAATAACTTTATAAACATCGTTAAAATAATATACCAACCTCTAAAACATAAAGGGATTAAATTACTTACTTGGCGCAATAATCTTAGCCGTATCCTCCTTACCATCCTTCAGACCAACAATAACCGCTGATTTGATTGGATTATGCTCATCGTCTATTGTAATCTCACCTGTCACGCCGACAAAATCTTCAAGCTTTGCAAGCGACTCTGCTAGCTCATCTGAATTTTTGACCTTACCATTCTCCGCAGCCTCTTTAATCATATAAACTGCATCATAGGCTAAAGCAGAGAAGGCTGATGGATTTTCACCATATTTAGCATTAAAAGCCTCAACAAATGGTGCAACCTTATCAGTAGCAGGCGCTTTCTCTGAATAGCCTGAAACATAATAAACATTTGTAGCACCTGCTGCACCAGCAGTTTCAACATATTTTGGATCAGAGTAGCCGTCACCACCGACAATTGGTGCTGTAATTCCCATGTCACGCGCCTGTTTAGTAATTAGACCAGTTTCATTATAATAGCCAGGCATTACGATGGCATCAAAGGTTTCCGATTTAATTTTAGTCAACTGGGCTTGGAAATCCTTATCACCCGACACAAAGGTTTGTTCACTAACAATCTCACCTTTATAATTTGCTTTGAATGTTTTCGTAATTCCCTTTGCATAATCTGAAGAATTATCTGTGAATAAAACAATTTTCTTAGCTGCTAATTCATCTGTCACAAAATCTGAGATAACTGTCCCTTGATAACTATCTGGAAAAATAGAACGAAATACATATTTTTGTACTTTTCCATTTTGAACTGTGAGTGTATCATCCGTTCCTGAAGGTGTTACCATCGGTACCTTCGCTTTGGTAATATTTGGAATAATTGACTTCGCTGCACCGCTGGTTGCTGTTCCAATTATCGCATTTACCTTATTATTAACTGTCAAATTAGAGGCAATTGTCGCCGCCTCGGCGTTATCCGATTTATTATCTTTCGCAATTACTTCAATCTGCTTACCGTCTATTCCACCGGCAGCATTGATTTCTTCAACGGCTAAATCAGCGCCCTGTTTTTCTGCAGTGCCATAGGCTGCAACCGCTCCAGACATTTCTAAATCATAGCCAATTAGGAACTTATCCCCGATTTCTGTACCATTGCTCGATGAGCTGCTTGAACCGCCGGGTGCCGAGCAGGCCCCCAGAATAAATGTAGAAATTAATGCCATCACGCCAAATCTTAATCTTTTGTGCATAACACACGCCTCCTAAAATAAAAAACTATTAAATACCAGTAATGTCTTTAACTATAAGTTTTTTAAAAGCGAATGTCAATCAAAAAAGAGCGTACATGTAACAAAACATAACACGAACACTCTTTTTGATTTATTTTTTTGATTTAATAGTATTTTTCCGGCTTCTCCAAGATATCCTCAAGAATGTTTTTTAGAATATTCACTAAATATTCCTGTTCATATGTGATGATTCCTGACGTTGAGAGTGTCGCAACGCCAATTACAGTCACTAACGTCTCTCTATGCAATATTTCAATTGCCTTATCATCTAAATGAGCATATTTATCGGTTTTTTGAATCAACCTTTTATAATTAACCAAGCTGCTTTCGTATACCCGAAAGCCAATTTTATGATTTTCTACAAACAGGGTTTGAAATAAGGTTTTTTTCTTCTGAGTAAATGTAATAAAATTTAAGCCAACATCAATCAATGAATCTCCGGTAATTTCACCGTTAAGCGTGTTATTAAAAAGCTGTTCAAGAATGCTTTCTAAAACCTGATGCTTCAAATCATCCATATTTTTAAACTCAAGATAAAGTGGTTGAGTAGAAATCGATAATTTCTCAGCAATATTTCTAGCCGTTAAGTTTTCAAAGCCTTCTTTTTCAACTAATAATTTAGTCTGTTTTAAAATATAATCTTTAGTGTAAACTTTACGTCTCATGTCTCCTCCTTATTTACAGTCTAAGGTCATTTTATCATTAAAAAATAATAATTCAAACAAAATCCTTTTCAAATTTTAAAAAAATATTAGAATAAAGACAGTGTCGCTCATAATGAGCTTAGAAAAACCGTTATATTGGTATATACATATTTTAATCTAATTAAATTAACATTTTTTTAATTTAAAGACATAATAATTTCATGGTCTATTCAAATGCTAAAAATAGCCTTTTATCATCAAAAATGATAAAAGGCTAAGATAATTATTCAAAAACAAATTGATTATGATAAAGCTCTGAATAAAATCCCTGCTGCTTTAAAAGTTCATGATGATTACCTTCTTCGATAATCTCACCATCCTTTAAAACCACAATTTTATCTGCATTAAGAATGGTTTTTAGACGGTGAGCGATAACAAAGCTCGTTCGACCAGAAATTGCCATTTCCATCGCTCTTTGAATTTTAGCCTCCGTTACCGTATCAACGTTTGAGGTCGCTTCATCAAGGATTAGTAACGATGGATTGGTAATAATCGTCCGCGCAATTGAAATGAGCTGCTTTTGACCTGTTGAGAAAATATTATTTTCATCATCAATCTGTGTATCGTAGCCATCGTCTAGCTTTATAATAAATTCATGGATATTCGCTTGTTTGGCAGCTGCCTCTATTTCATCTTGTGTTGCATCAGGCTTACCAAAAGCAATGTTCTCTTTAATTGTGCCCGTAAACAAAACCGAATCCTGCAACACGATTCCAACATGGCTTCTTAAGGAGTCTAAATCATATTCACGAATATCTTGTCCATCAATTTTGATTGAGCCATCATTGACATCATAAAATCGATTAAGCAAATTCATAATGGTCGTTTTACCAGAACCTGTTGGACCCACTAGGGCAACCATTTGCCCCTTATCAACCGTCAAGCTAACATCTTTTAGAATTGGCTTATCCGGATTGTAAGAAAAATCAACATGCTCTAAAGCAACACCGCGTTCTAAGGCATTAAGTATAATGCCATTCGTAGGTCTGATTTCATCCGGCTGATCAAATATTTCATCCAACCGGCGTGCGCCAGTGATTGCTGTTTGTAGTTGGGTAAAGTTAGAAGAAATTTGCATTAAGGGCTGATAGTATTGCTGTGAATACTGAACAAAAGTCACTACTAACGCCAAGCCAACACCTAATGCCATGCCATCGTTAACAACGAGCCATGAGCCAAAGAAAATAACGATTGCTGTATTAAATAAGCTCATACCCTGCATTAATGGCCAAAGCATCCCTGAATATGCTTGTCCTTTGAATGTTGCTTCACGCACTGCATCATTATGCTTTAAAAAGTCAGTAATAGTTTCTTCTTGAAGTCCGTTAACAATAATCGCTTTTTGACCAGAAATTTTTTCATCCATATAACCATTGAGATGACCGACTTCGTCTTGTTGAATATCAACATATTTTTTAGCTTGCCGAATAATAAAGACTGCAAATAGGATTGCAACTGGCGTTGATGCAACTGTTACCCATGCTAATTTAACATTTTGTTGAAACATAATGATAATTAAGCCGATGAAGAGGGCAACGTTTTGAAACACCTGAACTAAAGATTGATTTAAAGTATTTTGGATATTATCTAAATCTGAAGTAAAGCGAGAAAGAATTTCACCATCCTGATGCTTATCAAAGAAAGCAATTGTCATTCGTTCAAGCTTACCAAAAAGACCTGTTCTCATTTTATTCGTACCATAGCCGACAATTCGACTAAATAGAATCGTATAGATAAATTGAGCTGCACTGGTTAGTAAATAAAAGATAAGTAGCTTCCATAAAACATCAAAGAAGGCAGCTTTTGAAACGGTTGCCATTGCTGTGCCTGTTTTTGCCGCAATAGCTTGTGCTTTTAGATACTCCGAAGCATAATTACCAAGCTCCCCAATCGCTTGCCCCAGATACTCAGGTGCTTTAACTTGAAGATAGGTTCCAAATACCACCGCAATTAAAGCAATAAGAAAGGACCATTTATATTTTTTAAGATAGTGATAAAAGAATTTACCTGCTTTAATATATTCTGACATTAGGCTTCATCCTTTCCTTTTTGCGTTTCATATATTTCTCGATAGACCGCATTATTTTCAACCAATTCTTTATGCTTGCCAATTCCGATAAGATGACCCTGATCTAATACTAAAATTTTATCTGCTCGTACTACCGAAGATATTTTCTGAGCAATAATAATTTTTGTTGTATTGGGTAGCTCATCATTTAAGGCCTCACGAACTAAGGCTTCAGATTTGGCATCCAGTGCTGATGTTGAATCATCCAAAATTAATATCTTAGGATTACTAATTACACCTCTAGCAATGCTCATCCGTTGCTTTTGACCGCCAGAAAAGTTGTTAGAACGCTCGGCAACCGGTGCATCATAGCGTTCAGCCATCTTTTCAATAAATTCTTTGGCTTGAGCAATTGAAGAGGCTTTTTCTAATTCAGCTTCAGTAGCATCCGATTTACCTTGACGTAGATTTTGAGCAATTGTACCTGAGAATAGGATTGCACGCTGCAGAACAATTGAAACAGTGTCTCTTAGCGTTGCTTGATTGATTTTACGCAGATCTTTATTGCCAATTTCGATTTCACCTGAGGTTGGATCAAATAAGCGTGGAATTAACTGAGCGAGAGTTGACTTCCCTGAACCAGTTGCTCCGACAATTCCAACCATTTCACCAGCTTCAATCTCAAATGAAATATCCTTTAAGGTTGGCTCATCATCTCCTGGATAAGTAAAGCTCACCTGCTTAAACTTAACTGAGCCTTCCAATACTTCCTTCGGACCATCCTCAAAGGTCATTGCAGGGCTAGTATTCAATATTTCTCTAATTCGACCAATAGAAATAAAGGCACGTGAGGACATCATTGTCATCATTCCCCCCATGATAATCGCAAACATGATTTGCATCATATAGCTCATAAATGAGGCAAGTGCACCAATAGCAGCCGGATCGTCCTGAACAAAGGTTGATACCATATAGATTGCCATGAAAATAGCTAAGTTTGCTACCATCATAAATGACGGAATCATTACTGAAAAAATATAACCAATTGATAAATTGTGACCTAACAATTCATGTGAGGTTGTTTTAAATTTACCGTACTGATTTTTTTCCTGAACAAAGCTTTTTACAACGCGCATACCTGCTAAATTTTCTTTGGCGATACGATTAATTTTATCCATCAAAATTTGAAAGGCTTGAAAATGGCGCCCCATCATGCCTGAAGTAATTGCCGTAATTATGAGTATTAAAATGACAAGTAAAACAATAATCCACCATAGCTTTGGTAGCGTTTGGACAGCTAAAATAAAAGATAAAATAAATAATAATGGAATACGAATTAAGATTTGAAAGACAATCATAATCAAATTTTGAACCTGTGTCATATCATTTGTCAGACGGACAACTAGATTTCCAGCATTAAAGGTTTCAATATTGGCATAACTAAATTTTTGAATTTGGCGGAAGGTATCTTCTCTTAAGTCTGCTGTTATGCCCTGGGCAATTTTAGCTGCAAAAATCGTATTCAGTACACCCGCGACCAGCCCGATGGCAGCAATGATTAGCAGTTGAATACCAATTTCAGTAATTTTAGAGGAATTATTTTTTAAAACCTCTTCCAACACCTTTTGTAATAACTTGGGTTGCCAAAGCGTCGTTACGACCATTAAAATCGTAAATAACAAAGAGCCAATCACGTAGCCCTTGTATCGACCAATATATTTCTTAATCACTTTTTCCCCTCTTTCCCTAAAGCTACTTTTTCAGAAGTAAAATGACAATCTCTATTTTTAGACATTGTCTTATCATTTTACTTGTTTTTTGATGACAAGAAAAGTAAAAGTGCTTTTTATTTCATAAAAAAAAAATGTTATAATTGCTTAGGTTGGATAAAATCAAACGGAGGTGGAACAAAAGACGTTTAGCGGCATAGAAATAGGTGCTAAATTGCCTCATAAAAAAAGCGTAAAGCAAGGTGCCTTCTATCTCTGATTAAAACTATGAAAAATAGATGAGTCATTCGTTTATTCAGTCAGACGTTTTCTGTCTGACCGGATGACGTATCTATTTAAACAGTTTTAAGAGAGAAAGCACGTCAAGCAAGGTGCTTTCTATCTCTGATTAAAACTGTGAAAAATAGACGAGTCATTCGTTTATTCAGTCAGACGTTTTCTGTCTGATTTTCAGTCTTATGCTCAACTTTCAAAGCAAGCCGTTTACGCTTTTTAGGCAATCTAGCTTCAATGACCAGCGTTTAGGAAATTAGAGAAAAAATACGCAAAAGCTGAAGCTCGCTTAGGCGTTGACTAGTCATTGTCGCATTGTCTCCGTAAATTACAGATATTACAACAGGGTTTAAGACTTTTGTTCCAACCCCATCAATTCTTAATTTAATCCAATAAACAGACTAATGTTTAACTGAAAGCACCTTATAATTAATGATTGTTCAGGCAAACAGACAAAATAGTAAAATAACTAGCATTTAAATGAAATTTTTTATAAGTATTGGAGATAGTAATTCATGAAAATTTTAACCTTAAACACGCATAGTTGGCTAGAAGCTAATCAACGTGATAAAATAAAAGCGATTGCAAAAGAAATTATTAATAATGAATATGACCTAATCGCTTTACAGGAGGTCAATCAGCTAATCCAATCGGCTGAGCTTGAGCAAATCACAGCATATGGGGGTCAGTCGACTTTACATGAGGATAATTTTGCCTTGCTTTTGCAACGAGAAATCGAAGGGTTAGGCCAAAAATACTATTTCACCTATCACATCGCACATCGAGGCTTTAATAAATATCAAGAGGGGCTATCCTTTTTAGTTAAGACCCCAATTATTGAATTAGCGGAGATTATTACCACACCTTTCAATGATTTTGAATTTTTAACCAGAAAGGCAATTCGCTTAAAAACTAAAATAGCTGGGCAAAGCTATACTTTTTACAATTGCCATGCGTCTTGGTGGGCAAATGGTTTTCCAGATGAATGGCACAGGCTTATTACTGACATTGAGTCGCAAAGTGGACCGATTATTCTCATGGGTGACTTTAATGCACCTGATGATATTAAGGATGAAAGCTACCATTTAATTTCAAATCATTTTCAGGATAGCTTTCATGAAGCAAGGGAAAAAATAGGTCGTAATACAATTACAGAATCAATCGCTGGCTGGGTAAATAATACACAGGCACGCAGAATCGACTTTGTTTTTTATAATAGCCTGCTAACAGCTAAATCGTATGAAGTTGTTTTTGATAATCACAGAACACCAATTGTTAGTGATCACTTTGGTGTCAGTGTAGAAATAGAGCATTTATGAAAAAAATCTCAAAATACTTAAATTTAAAACCATTCGATTTTTTAATTGTCTCAATACTTGTTATTGGTTCTTTTTTACCCCTTTTCATATTAAGAAATACAAATTCTGCTGGCAATGAGGTTTGGGCTGAATTAAGGGTTGATGGTAAATTAATAAAAAAATTTGATTTGAGTCAAAACGAAGCCTCAAACTATCGTTATGTCGCGGATGATGGCGACTACAATCTGATTGAAGTAAAAAATCAGCAAATCAGAATTAAGGAAGCAAACTGCGGTGATCAGATTTGCATCAAACGGGGCTGGATCAAAAAATCTGGTGAGACAATTGTCTGTTTGCCACATAAGCTGGTGATCGAAATCAAAAATAATGCGGAAACAAACGATGGCGAGGTTGTCTACTGATGGATCGTTTAAAAATTTTATTATACACTGCCATTTTGGCAGCAATTGCTACCGTGATTAGCGTTATTGAAGGCATGTTCCCACCAATCTTCGCTTTTGCACCTGGTGCAAAGCTTGGACTTGCCAATTTAGTGACCGTTGTCTGTTTATTTAGCCTCCCAAAAAGAAATACAGTCTTACTCCTAATCACCCGGCTTTTAGTCTCAACGCTTTTACTCGGTGGCGCTTCAACCTTTTTATACAGCTTTGCTGGTACTACCTTGAGCTATCTTGCGATGCTACTCGTCAAGCAGCTTGGTCCTAAAAGAGTCAGTGTCATTGGTATTTCCTCAATTGGCGGCTTCTTTCATAATGTCGGCCAGTTGGCAGTCGCCAGCCTAATTGCCCAAACGTGGTCGGTCATGCTTTACTTACCAGTTTTATCAATTCTAGGTATTATGGCTGGCATTTTAAATGGTATTGCTGGCAATTTTCTTTTGACCCGCATTAAACAACTCAAAAAAATGAATCTAATCTTTCATGCCAATAGTTCTTGGCTAAAGTAAAAGGAGATAATCTTGCATCCGATTTGGAAACCCTACCCAAAATTAAAAAATGAATTAAATCAAACAAAGAAACTCATGGAAAAAAACTTAAATATTAAGAATAAATCTGTGGAATCAGCAATTTTAGAAATGTTAAATCAAGGTGGCAAGATGCTACGTCCTGCCTACCAGCTGCTATTTTCACAATTTGGTACACCAGATGAGGACAAAAAAATTGCCCTTGCTGCCGCAGTCGAAATGCTCCATACAGCAACCTTGATTCATGATGACATTATCGACAAATCCAAAACGCGTCGCGGTTTACCATCAATTGCCCATCAATTTGGCGAAGAGGTGGCCGTTTACGCTGGTGATTATTTATTTGTAACAACCTTCAAGCTAATGGCGAATTATTCTGATAATTTAAAATCACTACAATTACATTCCCAATCCATGGAAAAAATCCTTGATGGTGAGCTTGGTCAAATGGATTTTCGTTACCAGCTAGAGCAAACGCCTGAGGATTATTTAGAAAATATTTCGGGCAAAACTGCTGAGCTTTTTTCTTTAAGCTCAGCGATTGGTGCCATTGAGAGTGGCGCTTCAGAGAAGCTAGCCAACCAAGCACGAGTAATTGGCAAAAATATTGGAATCGCTTTCCAAATTATTGATGATTATTTAGATTACACCCAGACTGAAAAAGTGATTGGCAAGCCTGTTTTAGAAGACATGAAGCAGGGTGTATACAGCCTGCCATTGTTACTCGCACTCCAATCCAAAAAAACAGAGCTGGCAGCTATCCTTAGAAAAAAAGAAGCAATGACTGACTATGATGTTACTGTAATTGAAAAAATTATTCATGAAACAGATGCTTTAGCGCAAACAAAAGCAACGGCAAATAAATACACTGAAAATGCTTTGAATATTATCAAAAAATTACCTGAAAACGATGAAAAAACAAAGGAAACACTTACAGATATCACCAAGCAGCTCTTAAATCGCATTAATTAATTTTATTATAAAAAAAGCTAGCTTAATATTGAGCCGAATTGGTTCAGTATTAAGCTAGCTTTTATCTATTTTTGGCTTTCATTGCGCGAGCAATTTCACGTGTTTGCTCTTTACGCTTAAGCGTTTCTCGCTTATCGTATTGTTTTTTTCCTCGTGCTAAACCAATCAACACCTTAGCATAGCCATCCTTAATATAGACTTTTAAAGGAACAAGCGTTGTCCCAGCTGTTTTCATTTCATTTGCTAGCTTATCAATCTGCTTTCGATGTAATAAAAGCTTCCTAGCACGAACGGGATCATGATTATAAATATTACCCTGTTCATAGGGTGAAATATGCACATTGGAAAGCCATACTTCACCATTTCTAATACGCGCAAAGCCATCCTTTAAATTGATTTTTGCTTGACGAATTGATTTTATTTCAGTACCCTGCAAAACGATACCCGCTTCAAGCGTATCTAGAATTTCATAATCATGCCTCGCCTTTTTATTTTGCGCTAATAAGCGCCCTTCTCCTTTAGGCAATTCACTACCCCATTTCTATACAATTGAATTTAATAAGTCAAAAAGCAGCTCTTTATTGGCAGCCTCTATTGAATGCTTTAATATTTTTTCTTCTGTTTGATTTAAAACATTGTCCTTAATAAACTGCGCATCATGCTTCAATAATTCTTGACGTGTTTCAGCGTTGGTTTCCAAATGAAACTGCAAACCAATGGCTCTGTCATAACGAAAGCCCTGATTCCTCCAGCTCTGACTTTGGGCAATTAATTCCGCTTGCTCTGGCAAAGTAAAGCCTTCGCTGTGCCAATGTAAAACCTGATAGGATTTAGCTGTACTTAGAGTCAAAGTCGCCGAAATATTAATTTGTCCCCAACCGACCTCCTTTGGAGTCGGTATTATTTCAGCACCCAAAACCTTAGCAAGCTGCTGTGCACCTAGGCAAATACCAAATATTGGTAGATTCAATTCAAGCGCCCTTTTAATTAACTGACGCTCTTCAGATAGCCAAGCCTCCTGATCATTAACACTCATCGGACCACCTAAAATAATCAGGTAATCAAAATCGCTTGGATTAGGCAGGGTAGGCTCCTCAAATATTTTTATTAATAATAATTCATGATTATTATTAATAAGCCATTCCTCTAGATAACCGAGACCTTCAAATGAAACATGTTGTATCACAGCAACCTTCATTTTTTGCCACGCCCTTTTTTCTTTTTCATTGCCTTCTTATAGAAAGGCTGTGCTGTTTTTTGACTTGTTTTTCTTTTTTCCTTAGTCTTACTATCAGCTTTACGCTGACTCTTTTTAGCTTTTAAATCAGGCTTAATGAAAAGTGGCACCTCTTGCTCAATGAATTTAAAATCAATTTCACCTGTTTCAGCATCAGACTTGATAAGTTCTATTTTAACTTTTTGACCAATCTTAATCACTCGACCTGTTTTTTCACCAACTAAGCTCAGCGCCTGCTCTTGATAATTATAATATTCATTTAAATTACTAATATGAACCATACCCTCAACAGTATTGGGCAATTCGACAAAGAAGCCAAAGCGAGTCACACTTGAAACAACTCCGATAAAGGCCTCACCAATGCGATTCGCCATATACTCAGCTTTTTTAATCTTTTCGACCTCGCGCTCCGCATCGACCGATCGACGCTCGCGCTGACTTGATTGAAGCGCAATTGCTGTCAATTTTTCGGTCAGCTTTTCCATATCTATTGTCGATTTCTGGTGTGTTTTATAATATCGAATCATTCGATGGACAATTAAATCTGGATAACGGCGAATTGGTGAAGTAAAGTGTGTATAAAATTCAGCAGCCAAGCCAAAGTGTCCTTCATTGTGCTCGGCGTATTTCGCCTGTTGCATACTTCTTAATAGCATCGTGCTTAAAACAACTTCACTTTCACTACCTTTGATATTTTCTAAAAAGCTTTGTAGCTCGTGTTGATCGACCTTAGAAATAGTCCCTTTGACCGTCTCACCCATCATACTGGCAAAATTGAAAAATCGAGTTAATTTTTCCATTTTAGGATGCTCATGAATACGATAAATAAAGGGGAGCTGTTTTTTGGAAAAATGCTCTGCAACCGTCTCATTAGCAGCTAGCATGAATGATTCAATCATCCGCTCAGCCGTGCCACGCTCACGTAATTTAATATCTACGGGCGTGCCATCAGCATCCACAATAATTTTAGCTTCAGAAGTATCAAAATTTAAGGCACCACGATTTTGACGCTTTTTTTCTAAAATATGATGCAAAGTTTTCATTTCGTTAAACATTGGCACAAGCTCTTGATAGCGTTCAAGCTGCTCACTATTGCCCTCAAATATCGCATTGACATCATCATAGGTCATGCGTTCATTTGTTTCAATCACCGATTCATCAATGCGATAACGTACAACCTGTCCCTGTCGGTCAATTTCCATTAAACAGGTCATTGTTAATCTTGGCACTCTCGGATTAAGCGAACAGATGCCATTCGATAAACGTTCAGGGAGCATCGGTACAACACGATCCGTTACATATACACTTGTCCCGCGCTCAAAGGCTTCCTTATCAAGTGCTTCGTTCTCTTTAACATAATAAGAAACGTCCGCAATATGAACACCAAGCTCAAAATTGCCATTTTCTAAACGACTAACCTGAACTGCATCATCCAAATCCTTAGCATCAGCACCATCTATTGTCACGATTTGTGAGGCTCTAAGGTCCAAACGATTTTTATATTCAGCCTCATCGGGAGCTTCAGGTACCTTTTCAGCCGCTGACATCGTTGACTGCTGAAACTGAATCGGAATTGACATTGATTCTAAGATTTCTAAAACATCGATACCTTTAGTATCCTTTGCCGCCAGTACCTCCGTCACCTTCACTTGCAAGCTATTCGGAAATGCTTTATCCGGATAGTAGGTAATTACTGCACTAACCAAGCTTTGATCCTCTGGTATTAGACCTTCATTTTCAACATAAGCAAGATACGGCAGCTTACGATTTCTTGATTTAATCGTGCCAGCTAAATCTGTTGCCTTAACCTTTTCTTGTGGGTATTTAGAAAAAATACCAATAATCTTAGTGACCTTACGCTCGATAATACTTGTGATTTCGCCCTCTGCACCACGATTTAATAAGGTGTTCGCGGGTCCAATAATCACAAACGCAACTTGGTCACCATCCATAGCAAACATCGTGTGCTCCTTGGCAACATATATTTCAGGCTCCTCTGGATCAACTGAAATAAATCCAAAGCCCTTTTGGTTAGCCCTAAAGGTACCTGTCAAATGAATTCTTTTTTGAACAAGTGCGACTTTACCATTTGCTTTAAATTCTACCTTGCCATCTCGCTCTAAATTAGCAACCGCCTGTACAAGCTGCTTAAAATCATTAGCCTTATTTAGCTTTAAATCAATTGCTAGCTTTTCCATTGAAACGCTCTGCTTGCTCTGGCTCTTTAAATATTTAATAATTGTTTGATTGATTTTCATAACTCTCTTTTCCTATAAATAAAAAAGTTGAGCAAAAAGCCCAACCTTCAACTAATTTGATGATAAAAATACAACAACAAAAGCAATTAATAACCAAACACCAGTTAATACTGCTGTTGTCCTTTGCATGACTGCTTCAAAGCCACGCGCTTTTTGTTTACCGAATAACTGATCTGCACCACCAGTGAAAGCACTTGCTGCAGAATTTTGTTTACTAGGTTGCATTAAAATTGAAATCACTATAATTATTGAAAGGACGACCAATACGCCTACTAAGAAATTAATCACTTTTTTCCTCCACTTAAAAATTCGCTTTTTTAACTATATCATATTTTACGAATAAATAAAACGATAATTTACTCTTTGCTTAATCATATTGACACTATTTACAGCAAATCTTGATATTCTATTTTTCGTTCAAACTCTTTTTTGGCGAAGGGACAAAGTGGCACTACTCGATAATTATTTTCCCGAGCAATTTCAACCGCTTCAGCCACCAGCTCTTCCGCAATGCCCTGACCTCGATATTCTGGCTGAACAAAGGTATGATTAATTGTCATCACATCAGCTGCTAGCTCCCAAGTAATTTCACCTAGTGCAAGTGTCTGATTTGCCCATAGAACTAAACGATTCGGCGTTTGGCGAAATTCTAGATCTAAATGATTTGTCATTATAACCTCCACTACTCTTTTACTATGTATTTAAGCGCACCCGTTGGACAAGAATTAACCACAGCCATTGTTGCTTCACACTCACCCTTATCTGACATAATCCATGGTCGACGTCCAACCTGAAAAGCCACGGGATTGCCACGAACGCAATTTCCAATGTGTGCACAAATTTCTGATGAATAATAGATGTCCAGCTTTTCACCCGTGTATTTGCGATAGCCTGAAGCTAATAATAAAGCTTCAGTTACCAATCGTTGATTGATTTTATTGCCTTTCATACCATCCCCCACAATCCGCTTCAATGAAGCTGTTAGCCTTTACTCAAATTATATCAGCAAAAAATTAAATTTCATAGTCATAATATTTCATAAATAGGCTAGGCAAATCAACTATCTTTTGCCATAATGGATATGATAAGTAGGAGGACAAAATGAATAAAAAGAAAAAATCAACCTTTCAAGTAATTACTAATATTGTCGTCTGGGTAATGCTAATCGTGATGATTGGTGCAATCGTTTTAAGCTCATTTATGGCGCTTACATAGTAAAGCATAAAGAGGTAGGAACACAAGTTCCTGCCTCTTTTTATAATTCTCGTAATGCATTAACAATACACAGCGACATAGAAAAATAGATAAAGTTAATCAACGCAAGCTTAGACTTTGCCTACATTACTAGACACCTTTTGGCACACTTTTTTTATTCGATGAACGCGTCACTGGTCAGTTGAAGCCATAAGGCGGGGCGAATCGCACAATAGCTAGTGTACCCCCATGGATCTTTCATATAGCTATCACGAATAACTCCATTATTAACATAACAGGCATTGCCAGTGTATAAGCTTGGTGAGTGTAACCAAAAAGCATTTTCTCTATTAAACGATCCATCGTTGACATCGGGAAAATCTAAGAGGGCAGCAGGTTGACCGATAAAATAAGGGCCTGGCTGATTACTAGCTATTGAACAGGTATAGGTCACGTTCGCGGTATCCATTACGGTATTCAAGTCACCAAAGCTTAGGGCAAATGCCTGCTTGGTATAGCCGTCAGTTGGTTCACTAGAATATAAGGCTTGAAAACGTGTATCATATAAAGTTGTAAACCGAGGATCCTGAAAAGCAGCTTGATCTATGGTTAATCCCGTCGTATATTGAGTGTACGTAGGATTTTGCAAATTAACATATAGAACATTTGCCTTTGCCACCTCAGGAATCACATCTTGGTAATAAGCCTCAATTGCACCTCGTGCATAACCCGTTGGAGCATAATCATAACCATTTACGCCATCTTTAAACCAGGTATCAGAAGAACTATTTGCCACTGTCAGCTGACTCCAGCCAAAAGAAAAATAGTTTATCGACAAACTTGGTGTTTCCAACCTTGTCAAGGCACTGACCTTCAACACTAACCGATTGTTTGCCGTTGCCTTCAAGACGCGCCAAATGGCATTCCCCCAAATAAATTCTTGAGCCGTGGGTGCTGCCTCATCAGGCGTCTCAGTCGCATTCAAATTCTGATAATGTACCGCATATAAAACGGTCGAGCTATCACTAAGCGTTAGCTGATGCGCTTCATGCAAACCATAGCCGAGATACTTTTGATCTGGTACATTCAGTGTTGTTCTGACATCAGCATAATCTTCTGGTACGTACAGCGATTCCGCTTTTGTAGCAGATGCGCTAGTTGCCCAGCCCAAAAAGTAATGATTTGCTTTTGCTTGATCTGGTATCGAAAAAACAGGATTTGCTTGAGGCACCTTGACCGTTTCCAAGGTTTCTGTGCCGTCATAGCTCTTCAAAAGCACCGTATAAGCCGCCTCAAACTTAGCATAAAAATGCTGCTCACCAGTCGAGCCACTCGCAATTGCTACATCAGATACTTTGCTTGCTTCCGAAAAATCAGCAGCGGTATACCAGCCCACAAAGGCAAAATCACCTGCTTTTGTTGGCTCAAGCAAGGAAATATCAGCACTCTCACTTGTGTAGCCTGTTGGATTATCCTCTGCATTGATTCCCCCATCTAAATGATAAACAATTGAATAGACCACCGTCCACTTGGCATAAAGCGTTTTATCACCTGTAATTGCCGTTGAAAAGTCAAAGCTGACCTCACTATCTGCTTCAAACCAGCCATCAAAGCGATAACCTTCACGTATTGGTGCTATTGGCGCCTTTGCTTTTCTCCCCTTAACAACGCTCTGCTCAATCGGTGCACTAGCTTCTGTTTCATAGCTCAAGTCAAAGCTGACTTTATACTTAACAGCAGGTCGGGTTGGCTGCTCCTCTGATGGCACTGGTTCTTCTTCAGAGCTTGACGAAGTTGAGTTGCCAGCTGGACTTGATGAAGTAATCGTATCGGTTGAACTATCTGGATTTGATGGCAATGACGCATCAGTTGAGCTGGCTGAACTCTCTGATGAGCTACTTGATGTACTGTCACTAGCGGCTGCCAATTCAAAATCACCTCCTATGATGGTTTTAAATGCCGGCTTTTCACCAGCAACGACCGTTTGATGATGATGCACTGCTTCATGGGTATAGCTGCTCGCTGCGCTGACAACGGCTGTCCCAGCAAAAATAATGGCGAGAACACCAAAAGCGGCGAATTTTCGTTGGTAAAAAAGTAGTCCCACCATTGCCAACAGGACAAAACCAACACTCGCAAGTATTTTAACGATTTGCTCACTGGTTGTTGGCAATACTTTGATTGACCCATCAGAAAGCCTGATTAAAAATTGACGACTGGCACCTGCTTTTAAAGTGCCGATGTTTTCAGTGACCGTTGCTTTACCGAGCCTTTTGGCAAATTTTTCTGGCAAAACAACCTTGGCGACCGTATTAGTTGCGGGCTGGTTGAAAATATTTTTGACTGTCACGCTGACTGCTTCGGCACCTGACCGACTATTTGACGCTTCAATAATGTCAACTGCGAAATGCGTATCGGTATCAGTCGTCTCAGCAATGACACTCGCTGGCAATAAGCCAAATGAAAATAGTGTCAAAGCACTTAAAAATAGGTACCATTTTATTGTAATTGTCTTCATCTTCCTCATCTCTTTTCTCTTTTTAATGGCACGTTAATAAACCAACCGCTCTAAATTAATTCACAATTAATAATATATAATTGTGAATTAGTTGAAACGCTCAGTGAAGTCATCTATTCAGCTATCATCATAAAAGCTAATTTTCGTGTCGTGTCGTGTCGTGTCGTGTCGTGTCGTGTCGTGTCGTGTCGTGTCGTGTCGTGTCGTGTCGTGTCGTGTCGTGTCGTGTCGTGTCGTGTCGTGTCGTGTCGTGTCGTGTCGTGTCGTCCAAGTCTAAGCATCGTTATTCCTCCTGTCAAGCTTTTTATAATTAAAATTAGAACATTTCAATAAAACTAATTTAATTTTAATTTAAAACTCATTATAAAGCAATAACTATTAAAATGAAATCGAATACAGCATTCTGTCTCGAAGGCATTGGATTATTCGCGCGAAAGCAGCACCTTTCCCGTGAATTGGGCATTGTTTCTGTGGAACAATGCCAGATGCCTAAAAACAATACCTATAACGTTAAATCGGTAATTCCAATCTCTCTTCATTCAAAGCAAAAAGCCTAATTCATTCTCAGAAACAAGAATGAATTAGGCACAAATACAGCATACCAAGTATTAATTATTATTATCTAAATTTTCCCCATTACTTGCAATCACTTGCTTATACCAATTAAATGATTTCTTTGGTGTTCGTTTGAGCGTCCCATTACCTTGATTATCTCGATCAACATAGATAAAGCCATAACGTTTTTTCATCTCTCCTGTACCAGCAGAAACCAAATCAATACAGCCCCAAGAGGTATAGCCGAGCATTTCAACGCCATCCAAGTCAATCGCATCACGCATAGCAGCGATATGCTTCGCCATATAGTCAATTCGATAATCATCTGCGACATAACCATTTTCATCAGGCACATCAACGGCACCTAAGCCATTTTCAACCACAAATAATGGCTTTTGATAACGATCATAGAGGTTATTGATTGTTGTTCTAAAGCCCTGAGGATCAATCTGCCAGCCCCATTCGCTAGCCTCTAGGTATGGATTTTTAATGGAGTCAAAGATATTACCACTTGTTTTTTCAACCTCATCATTGTCCGCACCAACAGCAACTCGAGTTGAGTAATAAGAGAATGAAATAAAGTCAACCGTATTTTCTTTAAGTAATTCCAAATCACCAGCTTGAATTGGTAATTCAATACCGTCGCGCTCTAATTTTTTTATAAAGTGACGCGGATATTCACCACGTGCCTGAACATCGATTAAATAAGCCTCATCACGCATTTCTTCATAGGCTGCCCAAACATCGCCTGGACGACAAGAATACGGATAATACATTCCTGCTGCCATCATACAGCCAATTTGATTTTCAGCGTCAATCTCGTGACCGATTTTAGTCGCAATTGCTGAAGCCAATAATTCGTGGTGTGCTGCTTGAAATTGAGCTGCTTTTTTATCTTCACCGGGCTCAAAAACTAAGCCCGCTCCCATAAATGGTGCGTGTAAAATCATATTAATTTCGTTAAAGGTCAACCAATATTTAACTAGCCCCTTGTATCGAGTAAATAGGACACGAACCAAATTTTCATAAAAATCGACCAATTTACGATTTTTCCAGCCACCATAAGCTTCAATTAAATGAATTGGACAGTCAAAATGAGTAATCGTCACTAATGGCTCAATACCATACTTACGGCATTCCTTAAATAAATCTTCATAAAACTGTAAACCAGCTTCATTAGGCTCAAGCTCATCACCCTTTGGAAAAATACGTGTCCATGCAATTGAAAGTCGATAAGTCTTAAAGCCCATTTCAGCAAATAGAGCGATATCCTCTTTATAACGATGATACATATCAATCGCTACCTTTGCAGGATAAAAATGCGCATCATCAAATGCTAAATGCTTCATTTCACCTGTGATAATTGGATAACGATCAGGTCCCCACGGTACAACATCGACATTTGCTAAACCGCGTCCACCTTCATCATAGCCACCCTCACATTGATTGGCAGCTGTTGCACCACCCCATAAAAAGTTTTTTGGAAATCCCATTACTGACAGCCTCCTTAATTAAAATTTATAATAAATATCTAGTTATTAACACTTAAATCACTGCCATTGCTGGCAATTACCTGCTGATACCAATCAAATGATGCTTTTCTACGTCTGGAAAAATCACCAGTCCCATCATCATAGCGTTCAACAAAAATAAAACCATAGCGTTTTGCCATCTCACCGGTTGACGCTGAAACTAAATCAATACAGCCCCATGGGGTATAACCAATCAGATCAACACCATCCTCAACCGCTTCTGACATTGCTGCGATATGCTGTTTTAAATAATCAATTCGATAGCCATCTTGAATTGTGCCGTCTGCCTCTAGCTTGTCATAGGCACCTAAACCATTTTCAACGACCATTAATGGCACTTGGTAACGATCATAAATTTCATTTAAGGCAATTCGCAATCCTGTAGGATCAATTTGCCAGCCCCAATCACTTGCCTTGAGATAAGGATTTTTAGCACCACCAAATAAATTCCCCTTCGTTAATTCAGAAGGATCAGCAGTCTGACAGAAGGTCATATAATAACTAAAGGTATAAAAATCAACTGTTCCTGCCTTTAAAATCGCTTCGTCTTCATCAGCAAATTCGATTTCAATTTGATTTTCTTTGAAATAACGCTTAGCAAAGCTTGGATAAGCACCTCTGACCTGAACATCGCCACAAAGATAATTTGAAATTTGCATTGATTTTTGATTGACTAGAACATCTTTGGGATTACAAGTCAAAGGATAGCTTAAGCTATAGGCAATCATACAGCCAATCTGACAATCTGGGTCAATTTGATGACCGAGTGCCACCGTTTTCGCACTAGCAACAAATTGGTGATGTAATGCTTGAAAACGCAATTGTGGTTTATCAGCCTGATTCATAAAATCAGTGGTGCCTTCATTTAAAATACCTAGCGACAATAAATTACCTAACGGCATTGCACCACAGTTAATTTCATTAAAGGTCAACCAATACTTCACCTTACCTTTAAAGCGTGTGATTAATGTTTCAGCATATTTAACATAGAGCTCAATCACTCGGCGATCTGCCCAGCCATTATACTTTTCAGTCAGTGCAAAGGGCATTTCATAATGGGAAATTGTAATTAATGGTTCAATATTATATTTTAGACATTCATCAATTAGTTTTTCATAAAATGCTAATCCAGCTTCATTTGGCAGCTTTTCTTCACCTGTTGGAAAAATTCTTGTCCAAGCAATTGAAAAACGATAAACCTTAAAGCCCATCTCTGCAAAAAGCGCAATATCCTCTTGATAACGATGGTAATGATCAATCGCCTCATGCGATGGATAAAAAGTATCTGGTTCAATCACTGGTGTGATTCGTTTACTTTGAGTATGCGAACCGCCAGTACAAATATCTGAATCTGAAATACCTTTACCCGCTTCTTGCCATGCACCCTCTAATTGATTGGCAGCTGTTGCACCGCCCCATAAAAAATTCTTTGGAAAAGCCATTAATTTACCTCCTTATATTCACTACTTATAGCCAAAATAAATGATTAATACAGTTTTGAAATGATTGATGAAATTAAATTTCTAAACCATTCGTTTCAATCACCCTTTTATACCAGTTAAATGATTTTTTCCTGTAACGTTTCATAGTGCCACTACCGTCATCATTCATATCGACATAAATAAAGCCATAGCGTTTTTTCATTTCACCTGTTCCAGCCGAAATCAAGTCAATCGGACCCCACATGGTATAGCCAATCAAATCAACGCCCTTTTCAATTGCCGAGTCCATTGCCTTAATATGATCACGCATATATTCGATTCGATAGTCATCCTCAATCGTACCGTTAGCTTTTAATTCGTCCGCAAAACCTAAACCATTTTCCACGACCATCATCGGTAGATTATAACGATCCTGTAAATCAATTAGCGTATATTCCAAGCCGATTGGATCAACCTGCCAGCCCCAATCATTAGCCTTAAGATATGGATTTGCTTTGCCACCCATTAAGTTACCTGAGGTTTCGTCAGCCTTTTCATCCGTTGTAATACAAACGGTCATGTAGTAAGAAAAAGTATACATATCGACTGTTCCAGCTTTTAGTATTTCAATATCACCTGCTTCAAATATTGGAAATATTCCTTTATTTTTCAGATAGGTGGTCATATATTTAGGATAGACACCTCTTACTTGAACATCGCCCACAAACTTGGTAAAGGACAAATCAAATTCTTTTCGTTTTAAAATATCCTCTGGCTTGGGTGTCAATGGATAGCTGGTAATATGGCAAATCATACAGCCAATCATAAATTCTGGATTAATTTCATGACCAAGCTTAACAACCTTTGCACTTGCAACCAAGGCGTTGTGTAATGCTTGAAAACGCACCTTCTCATTAACCTTAGCGCCATCAGGATAAACTGTTTGATCACTTGGATTAATTCCTAATACAGTCATTTCTCCATGATCCATTGCACCAAAATTCATTTCATTGAAGGTCAGCCAATATTTTACTTTCGACCGATAACGTGTCATGACCGTTTCAGCATAGCGAACAAATAAATCAATCACACGTCTATCCGCAAAACCATTGTATTTTTCAACAATCCCCATTGGTAGCTCAAAATGCGAAAGCGTAATCAACGGTGTCATACCATTGGCAATTAATTCGTCAATGACAGCATCATAAAATTGTAGACCAGCTTCATTCGGCTCTGATTCGTCACCATTTGGGAAAATACGTGACCAAGCAATACTCATTCTGAAAACATTGAAATTCATTTCACTAAAAAGCTGAATATCAGTTTTATATTGATGATAAAAATCAATTGCTCGGTGACTTGGATAGTAAGTACCTTCTTCAATTGTCGGCGTAAACCGTCGTGGTGTATCGACATTACCTGCCGTCTTTAAATCGGGAACAGAAAGACCTCTGCCACCTTCATTATAGCCACCTTCAAATTGATTGGCGGCTGTTGCACCACCCCATAGAAATCCCTTAGGAAATACCATGATAGCTCCTCTCTTTGTTCAAATTACTAATTCTAATATTGGATTTACCATAACTCATCTATTTACCAGTCAATTTAAACCAAACTTAACTTTTTTAATTATTAATAATAAATCGACTGATAGAAAAAGGGAGTAAAAACACTCCCTAATATTTAAGCTAATCCGCAACTAAAGTCAGTAATGAATCACCGACCTTAACACTCGTTTTTTCTGTTTCAAGTACATCGACATAGTCCGTTGTATTAGTAACAATAATTGGCGTTTGAACACTAAAGCCAGCTGCTTCAATTGCAGGAATATCAAAGGATACCAATTTATCACCTTTTTTTACCGTTTGACCCTGTGTAACATGCGTTTCAAAATATTGACCATTCAATTGCACCGTATTGTTACCAACATGAATCAAAATTTCTGCACCAGTATCAGTAATCAAGCCAATTGCATGCTTCGTTGGAAAAAGTGTCATAATCGTACCAGCTGCCGGTGCATAAACTTCGCCCTTACTTGGGATAATTACTACACCTTTACCCATGATACCTTCAGAAAAAGCGGCATCCGCTGATTGACTCAAAGGTAAAACCTCTCCTTCGATTGGCGCAGCAATCTCTGCTTTAGTTAATTTTCTATTATGTCCTGTCGCTGCTGCCTTTGCTTCATCCTTTGAAAGTGCGATTGTCGGCGCATCATCGTCAAAGCCAATAGCGTAAGCAACTGCAAAGCCTGCAACAAGTGCTAAGGCGTCTAGGATAACGCTATAAATCAAGTATTTCATTGAACCATCTGGTGAAATTAAGGTTGTATATCTAAAAATGCCTAAACCACCCATACTATAAGCTTGGATACCTAAGCCCATGGTAATTGCACCAAAGACACCACCAACCGCACAAGAAGCCCAGAAAGGTTTCTTTTTCGGTAAGGTAATACCGTAAATCGCAGGCTCGGTCACACCAAAAATTCCTGAAATAAAGGCTGGTATGGAAAGCTCTTTTAATTTTGCATTTTTAGTTTTTAGCAAGACAGCAAGCACTGCGCCTGTTTGCGCAAAGCTGACGCTACCGCTTGGTGAAAGAAGTGCTGTCGGATCACCCTGAGATAAGGCAATAATTGCAAATGGTACCAATGCCCAATGTAAACCGAACATAACCAGAACCTGCCAAGAAAAGCCTAAAATCGCACCAAATATTATAGGATTGAAATTTTGAACTGCAAGTAAAGCTGCCCCTAAAGCATCTGAAGCAACATTCATCACTGGTCCAATTGCTAAGAAGGTCAATGGAATTGTAATTAGTGCTGTAAAGAAAGGTACCAAAAATAGTTTAACAACATCAGGGATAACTTTTCTTAATTGCTTTTCAATAAAGGCTGCAAACGCTGCTGATGCGATAATCGGCATTACTGTTGAACCATATCCTGCTGCTGGAATTGAAAAAGGAATACCAAAGAAATTCAACCCGCCGCTCTCAGCAAAGGTAGCCGTAGCAGAGCCATCAATAAAGCCCGTATAAACAAGTGCTGAAGCAATCATCATACCTAGAAATGGTGAGCCACCAAATTTTTTCATCGCTGTATAGCCTAAGAAAATTGGTAAGAAAAGAAATAAACCATCACCCATTGCATTTAAAACAGCGTAGGTAGAGCCTGCCGCAAACTCAGAACCAAGCGCAAAGCTTAAAATAGCTGCAACACCCTTTAACATACCGGCTGCTGATAAGGGTGCTAAGATTGGTTGGAAAATACCCGAAATCATATCAACAAATCGGTCAAATAAATTACCCTTCGGTCCAGTAGCAACCTCTGGCTCCAAAACACCCAACACCGCATCAACATCTTTTCTGACATCTGGCACATGATTGCCGATAACAACTTGATATTGACCACCTGCCTGCATGACCGTTACAACACCGTCTGTATTTTTCAATGCTTCTGTATTGGCCTTCGATTCATCCTTCAATTTAAAACGTAATCTTGTAATACAGTTTGTTAAGTCGTTGACATTTTCTTTGCCACCAACCTCTTTAACAATTTTTTTTGCTAAATCCTCGTATTTACCCATTTTATGCCTCCATTTAATAAAATTTAATTAATTTTTACTGGAGGTTTCGCCAACTTAATGTCACGATCCGAACAACCCTTGTCTTTCCAAAGACCATTAATTCAATCATTTTTCAGCTATCAAAAAATGAAAGCCTCTCCTTTCTTCAGGATTACAAGCTTGAAAAGCTTGCTATATTTATCTGAGTATTTTATAGCCTCAGAATATTTATTTATGATTATTTTTATCAATAATTCTCGCCAAATGAATCGTTAAATAGACCTGCTCATCTGGTGAGGTAGAATAATGCCATTGTTTTTCTAAAAAGGATGTTACTTTTTTAGTTGCCTCAAAAGCTTCAGGGTATTTCTTGATAATTAAAAAATACAAATCGTCATCAACATTTTCTTCAATTTGCTGTGTTCTACCCTGGAGTACTCTTTCAGAAAAAAACTTTAAGTGTGTCATGAAACGTTGGAAATAAATCGTTTCCTCATCAAAATTAATTTTTAAAGTATACTTAACAACCGTTAAGATTTCTTCAATTAATCGTGTTAAATCAACTGCACTTTGATCCTCATTGCCGATATCCATTTCTGCATTTACAAGATGTAAGGTTAAAAAACCTGCTTCATCCTCTGGCAAGCGAATAGATAATCTATCTTCGATAATATCAAGTGCCTGCTTACCAACCGCAAACTCCTTAGGAAAAAAGCGCTTAATATCCCATAGTAAGAAGTTTTTCATTGCTATGCCTTGTTTAAACCGTTCAACTGCTGCGTGTAAATGATCAACAATCGCAATAAAGGCAACATCATTCAAGGTTTTATCTAATGCCACTCTTGCAGTCGTTAATATTTTATCTGCAAGATAAATTTCATCATCACTAATTTCAGCAAATAATTCCTCAATTTTTTCAGTTTCTTTCACACTTTTTAATTCATAAATTTTTTCTACTTCATTTTCCGAAATTGTATCTCCGATTTTTCTCTTAAAACCTAATCCCCTTCCCATCAAAATGACCTCTTGATCATTTTTATCTAAAATTATGACGACATTATTATTTAATATTTTTTCAATTCTCAATACTTCCGCCACCTCCAACCCTATTTTTTGAACAAAAAAACCTAATCAACACCCATTATCTCAGGTGTTGATTAGGTTTAGCTTAACTAAATAATAACCATCCATTTCAACAAAATCATCATACCACCTTTTGAAAGCGCTGTCAACCAGTAAATTATAAATATAACTAAATTTCACGGCGACCTTCGACAGCCTTTAAAAGAGTAATTTCATCCGCATATTCCAAATTACTACCAACAGATAGGCCATGTGCTAAACGAGTTACCTTGATACCCGCCGGCTTAATCAGCCTTGATAAAAACATCGCCGTCGCTTCTCCCTCAACAGTAGCATTGGTACCAATAATTACCTCTGAAACCTCGGAATTTTGCAAACGCTGGATTAGACTTGCTGCGTTGATATCATCTGGTCCAGTGCCCTCCATCGGGCTGATTGTGCCATGCAAGACATGATAAAGGCCATGATATTCCCTCATGTTTTCCATGGCCACAACATCCTTAGCTTCCTCAACTACTAAAATTGTAGTTTGATCGCGCTTAGTATCCGAGCAAATGCGACAGGGATCTTCATCAGTCAAATCACCGCAAATTGAACAAAAGGTCAAATCCCGCTTGGCCGAAAGTAAGGATTTAGCAAATTGATTAACGTCCTCATCTTGCATTTCAATAACATAAAAAGCCAGCCTAGTAGCCGTTTTTTCACCAATACCTGGTAATTTCATAAAACTATCAATTAAAGTTGCTAGGGGTGTGGGATATAGCATTTCTTCCTCCATTAAGAGTTCTAAATATAAGATGCTGAGCACGGTTGATAGAAAAGCGAGCATAGGCTTTAAATAATTATAAGGACAGCTGGGTCATGAATTATTTTGACCTATGCCGAGATTTTCTAGCGTGTGAAGCCTATCAATCGTAAATATCAGGTAAAGAGGCAGGGATTAAATCACAGCACTTAACAAAAAATATTTTCCTATTTTTCCATAAACGCTTTAATTCGCTTAACGGCTTCTTTCAAGGTTTCCAAATCCGTCGCATAGCTCATTCTGATATTTTCGGGTGCGCCAAAACCAGCACCAGTCACTAAAGCAACCTTCGCTTCAGTTAAGATGGCATTAGTAAATTCATTAATATCACTAAAGCCCTTCAATTTCATAGCTTCTGTCACGTCAGGGAAAAGATAAAATGCACCCTGTGGCTTATCAATTTTAAAGCCTGGAATCGCGGCGACCAAAGGATAAACTTCATTGAGTCGCGCCTCAAATGCTTGACGCATCGTTTCAACCATTTCTTGTGAGCCGTTTAAGGCTTCAACCGCTGCGTATTGCGAAACTGCAGTCGGATTACTGGTGGATTGTGACGCAATTTTGGTCATCGCCGAGATAATTTTTTCATCAGCAATCGCATAACCAATCCGCCAGCCAGTCATTGCATAAGCCTTAGAAACACCATTTATAATGACAGTCTGCTTTTGAATTGCTTCACTAATTGATGCTAGTGGTGTAAACACTGCCCCATTATAAACGAGCTTACCGTAAATATCATCTGAAATGATTAATACATTATTTTCAACAGCCCAATTGCCAATTTGTGTTAATTCTTCTTTTGAATAAATGGCACCTGTTGGATTGGATGGTGAATTGATAATAACAGCCTTCGTTTTTTCTGTTCTTGCTGCCTCTAGCTGAGCAACGCTGACCTTAAAATGATTTGAACGAGTCGCCTTCACAAAAACTGGTACACCCTCTGCCATACTTACCTGTTCACCATAGCTCACCCAATAAGGCGTTGGGATAATTATCTCATCGGCTGGATTTAAAATCACTTGAAATAAGGTATAGAGTGCAAATTTAGCACCATCAGTCACAATGATGTTTTGGCTTTCTGGTTTAAAGCCATAATCCTTCTCAGTTGCCGCAATGATGGCTTCCTTCAAGGCTGGAATACCTGCAGTTGGCGTATAATAGCTCGCCTTTCCAGATTGAATCGCAGTGATTGCCGCGTCTTGAATATTCTTTGGTGTTGCAAAATCTGGCTCACCGACCGTCAAGGTCAAAATGTCCTCTCCCGCTGCCTTTAAGGCGTTTGCTTTCGCTGAGGCTGCTAACGTTACTGATGATTTTAATTTTTTGGCGCGCTCCGATAATATCATTTTTTCTCCTTATCCTTCCTCTACCTTGCCGTCTTTAAAGCCAACTAAAGCATATTTAACTTGCTGATCTAATACTTGCTTCACTTCCCATACTGGTGTGTCGTTCACAACTCCAAAATTAACCGATATATGCTCTCCAGAAAAACCCGACAATGAAATCGCCTTTTCAGGATTGATACCTTCTTTTGTTTCATAGGTTAAAATTTGCTTTCCCTTTTTAGGTACGACAACAATCAAAGATTCATCATTTTTGGTCCGCCCATAAACTGTATAATAGGTCGTATCTCTGGTAAACAGGTCAAAATCCGTAACCTCTTCAATATTAGCATATTTTTCCGCTGCTTTAATCGCTTCTGCTCGCCCAGAGCGATAAGGATAGGTGCTAATTAGATAGGTCACTAGAGTAAAACCCAAAACCAAAATAAGTAAGCCAATTACGCCATACAAAAATTTATTAATACGTGTTTGTTGATTTTCCATTAAATGCCTCGTTTATCTATTTCATTAATTTTAAAAAACGCCTTTTATAAATGTTTATTTTATCATGATTCTTTAAAAAAAGCTGTAATCTGACTAGGAATTTTTTCTAAGTCAGCCTGTTCAATCGTTAAATCTGTAGGTAAATTATTGATAATTCGCTTACCATAGCTTTTAGTTATTAAACGCTTATCTAACATCACAATTGCCGACTTTTGCGCTTGATGTCTTAAATTTCTACCAAATGCTTGACGGAGCTTTAAGGTTGCCAAAGGTAACGTATAATCCCTAAAGGCATTTTTAAATAATTGCTCCTGAACTAAAGTCATTCGCTTGACAAAGGGATTTTCCGGCTGCTCAAAGGGAAGGCGAGTGATCACCAAAATACTTTTTTCAAATTCGGGAAAATCTACCCCCTCCCAAAACGAAGAGGTCGCTAATAAAATTGCTTCATCAGCATAGCGAAAACGTTTTAAAATCCGTGAATTACTTCCTGTAATACCTTGGGCAAAGATAGTATTCTTTAATTGATTTTCTAAATGATAATAGGTTTGTTTTAGTAGTTCTTGTGAGGTAAATAAAACTAAAATCGGTCTTTTTAAATCAATTAATTTATCAATCACCTGACAGATATAACGACTATACTCCTTGGTGCTTAAATTTAATATATCGGGACTATCCTCAGCTACCCAAAGCTGTTGATTTCGGTAAATCGTACTGTCAAACCGCACAAACTCATATTGCTGGATACCAAGTAATTTAGGGAAAAAATCTGTCGTGCCATTAAACGATAAGGTTGCCGAAATAAAAATTTGTTCCGAAAAAACAGCCAGATACTCATTTACCTTGGAAACATTTAAGCTATTTTCAGCAAGCACAAAAGGCGCAGTATCAGCAACCCATTTAACCTTTTCTATTTGATTGGGCTGGAAATAAGCTAATAATAGCTCTATTTCTTCGATATACTCCGTACCAACACTCAATAAATCATTTAAATAGATGGTCAAGGCTTCAACTAGCTCACTATTTTCAATAAACCAATCGTCATCAAAATAGGTTGCTTCATTCCCCATCAGCTCATCAACTGTCGCTTTCAATATATCAATAATCCGAAACTGAAGCTCGCTATCCTTCTCGAAAGCCTCCTGCTCAAGCCGCTTGATTAGACCTGTTAAATTAATTTTCTTTTCTTGAATTTGTTCGATTGTCTTAAGCCATTGATGTGCTTCATCTATCAATAAAATATCATTTGAAAATAGCGTAGGCTCTTGCTTGAGACGTTCTAGTAAGTATGCATGATTCGTAATTAAAACTGTTGATTGCCTAACCTGTTCCGTAATACGTTGATAGAAATCATACTCGCCAAATTGATTAGCTAATGAGTGATTAGCGTATCTAACCGCTTCAAAAAAAGCATGCGTTAAGTCCAGATTATTAAGCTCATCTAAGTCCCCAGTTTCAGTTTCTAAAAGCCAAATTAGAACCCCCATTTGATAAATTGAGGTTCTTTTACCTGTCGCCGTTTTTAGATTTTTTTTAAGGGCAGTTAAATCTAAATAATTTCGCTTGCTTTTTAAAAGGGTGCCTTGAATACCGAATATTTCAGCAATCTTTGGCAGTTCTTCATCTACTAGCTGACTTTGTAATAATTTAGTTTCAGTTGAGACAACAAGGCGTTGATTTTTCCCAATCCGATTTAAAATACCAAATAAATAAGCAAAGGTTTTTCCGATTCCTGAGGGTGCTTCAATAAAATTAGGTAAGCCTTTCTTTTCAGTTAAGTATTCAATCATTTCGACTTGAATTGGGCGCTTCGTCATCCCAAACCGCTTCAATACCTCAGCTAAAATCAAGGGACTCCTTTTAATTTTAGCTTGACTAACAACCATTTTCTTTAATAATAAGCCATTTACTGCCACATATGAATGTTGGCTCAAATTTGAACGCAAATAGGCTTTTTGAAAAAAAGCACCAGTTTGATAAGACAGCTCACCTGATAAATCACTTAATTGACCTAATAAATATTTGGGCAGCTGCTGCACCTTTTCAGTCAATTTAAGATAAAGTGCCGCTGTTGCATAGGCGTCACTATCGGCCTGATGTGAATTTGAATGCTCTAGCTCAAATACTTTCGCAATATCCTCCAAGCGATAGCTTTCCAAAGTTGGGTATAATATCTGCGTTAGTTCAACAGTATCCATGCCCTTTTCATTAAAATCAATTTTTGATTGGGCAAAGTGATACTTTAAAAATTGATAATCAAAGTTGATATTATGGGCAATAAAGGTTCGATTTTGAATTAGGGCATAAATCAAGGGTGCAACCTCTTCAAACAGCGGTGCCGACCTCAATTGACTGTCAGTAATGCCTGTCAAATTCGCAATATGAACGGGCAGTATGCATTCCGGATTGATATCCTGAGCAAACTGATCTGTAATTTGTCCATCATCAATCAGTACAATACCAATTTGAATGATTTTATCACGTTGAGGATTAGGACCTGTCGTCTCCAAATCAACAACTGCATATTTCTCGCTCATTACATCCCTCACAATCTATTCCCATTGTATCATAAGGCGATTCAGTCGTAATGGAAAAAAATTAACTTTAAAATTGTAAAGGCATTCAGTCGCTAATTTTTGATAAAATGTTGTACAATTGGCTTAAACCACTTAACTAATAAAGGAGGATTCTATGCTCAGTGTCCAAAAGCTAACCAATCGAGTTGCAAATGAGAATACATATTTTATTTATAACGATAAGTTTTTATTAATCGTTGATCCAGGAAGCGAAACCGAGCAAATACTGGCAACAATTGACACAATCAATCTACCAATTGCAGCAATTATTTTAACACATACTCACTATGATCATATTATGAGCGTGGAGGCGATTCGTGCTAAATATATTGACGTACCTGTTTATGTTTCACCAAAGGAGGCAGAATGGCTTTACACGCCTGAGCTAAATTTATCAGGCTTAGATCGACATAACGACATGTCAGATGTCATCGTTCAGCCAGCTGAATTTGAATTTGTTGATTACGAAAATTACAGCTTGGGTGAAATGAGCTTTAAGGTATTACCCACACCCGGTCATTCAGCCGGTGGTATCAGCTTTCTTTTTGATGAATTTGTAATAACAGGCGACGCCTTATTTAAGGGAACAATTGGGCGAACTGATTTATTTACTGGCAATCAAGAGCAATTGATCAATGGGATTAAAACAGAATTACTAACCCTGCCAGAAACCTTGACGGTTTTACCCGGACATGGTCAGCCAACCACCATCAGAGAAGAAAAATGGTTTAACCCTTTTTTTAAGGACTAGCTAATAATCAAACAGCAAAGCTATCAAATCTAAGAATAATAGATTCTATCCAAAAAAGAGTCCCCTTGACGTGAATTTGGGATTCTTTCTGGGAAACAATACCATTTTCGCAAGAAATCAGCAATTATAACGTGAATTTGGAATTGTTTCTCGGAAACAATTCCTGATTCGCGGTAAAATCCCTAGCTACGCACAAAATAATCCTCAAAAATTGGTATCACGCCAACTTTTGAGGATTAATTTATTTTTAATACAACTATTTCTTTATTAATAATGTTCGCTAAGGTTCACTGCTAATTAATAGCATTCAGTATGGCTAAGGTTCACTATTGATTAACAGCATTCTGCAACGTCTAATTAACTCGCATTTCTAGCTTCAGTCTTAAGGATTACGCTTCTTCCTCCAGCCCCATACGCCTACACTAATGCCACCTAAAATAATAATTAATAATACAGGTACTTGATATACTTCGCCTGTCATTGGCAATAAGCGTAGTGTTTTCATTTTTTCTTTAGCCTTTACTGATGTCGGTGGCTCACCTTGACTTGGCATTTCAGGGTCAGCGACTTGATGATCCTCTGCCTTTAGCTCTTCCCACTGTGCAGTCAACACAAGCTTGCTTTGGACCTTGGTCAGCCTATCACTTGGCTGGTAAAGCGTACCCGCTTCATCGTCTGCTAGCCAGCCGCTAAACGTATAGCCCTCACGAGCTGGTATCAAATCTGAAATTATATAAGCACTACCCACCTCAATCTCGGCTGGGGCAGGAAGATTTTGAACAGCCTCAGCTGTCCCCGCCAGATAAAGCACCTGCAGACCGGTAATCGCTTGCCATTTGGCAGTTAAAGTCAGGTCACCTTGAAGCTTTTGAAGCAGCGTATTTGCTTGATACACCGTACCTGCTTGATCATCGGCCTGCCAGCCAATAAACAAATAACCCGCTCGTGCTGGTAGCTGACTGCTAATCACGTAATCTTCACCCTGTTTGACCTCGGCATTTTCTGGCATTGCCTCAACTCGCTCATCAGTCCCCGCTTGATAGAGAACCTTAAAGGTAGTCACTGGTGTTCCTACTTTTTGCCATTGTGCAGTAAAAATAATATTACCCTCAATCTCAATATCAGCTTGAGATTGATAAATTTTCACACCATCTGACCAACCAATAAAACGATAACCAGAGCGTTCAGGTACAGTTTCAGAAATCGTATAAGGTTCTTTACCTGAAATTAAACCAGTAACAGGATTTGGCGTTGGTAAATTAGTGACATTATCGGCACCTGGTAAATAGGTCACTGAATATTCCGCCTGCCACTGAGCAGTCAAACGAAGATTCACTTGTATATTTGAGATTGTGTTGCCTGCATGATAGGTCTTCTCCTCCTCATCACGCCAATATAAGAATCGATAGCCAGTTCGTTGAGGTAGCTGATTGGAAACAGTGCTGTCTGCTCCTTTTTTAACCACCTGTCCGATTGGTAAATCAGAAACGGCATCGGTTGTACCAGCATGGTAGGTTAGCTCATAGTTGACCGGTGGCACAGATCCCGTACTTGCAAAGGCACCAATATCAGCCGTTGTTCTACCATAGCCAAAGTAATCTCTCAGCATCTCTGCATCTGCGACGCCTGTATTTGCTAGCTGCGAATCTGCCAAGAGCGCAACTCCGGCTTCACTCGATAGATTTTCTGCATACATCGGTAGGGCATAGGTCGAAAGTGCATGGATACTCTCCTCTGGTGCAGCAGCCCCCTCTCCAAGTCCTAGCAGTGTTTTAATATCTGAATAAACAAGATTAGCACTACCGATATCGCTAGCATTATCTAATTTCGTTAGCCCCATTTCGCCATGAATCGCAACGGTCTTAAAGGCACTGTTTTGGATATTGGCTTTAATCATCGCTGCATTTGTGTCATCAATCGCCAAATCGACAAACTCGGTCAATGCCCCTCTGTTTGAAATGTTCGGAATGATGAAAAACTTGAAGATTCTTGCCTTATCAGATCCATTGCTTGCAGCATCCCATGCGTTTGTCCCTGCTCTCGGTAAGCTTGGTAAAAACGGACTAAAAATGGTATCCAATGCCGAACCATTTGAGGAAAGATTATAGTATGGCCAACTTCCTTCACTTCCTGAAACCTTTCCGTACATTAAGTCTTCTAAATCACTCATCAGCGTTGTTTTATTGGTTGAATAAATCGCAGTATTTTTGATTTTGCCACCCGCCATATAAAGATTATCGCCCTTTGGTGCATAGTTATCGACAATCGTTGTCCCCTTGACCTCGGCAAGTGCGTAGAGGACAACACCGCCACCTTTTCCGACTGTTTCATTTGGTTCAATCGCCCAATTGGTCCAATCGGTATTATTGGTTTGCCAGCTTACACCAAGCGCATAATTACCACTAACCACTGTATTAATGATTTTCGTTGGACTACTATCTGACTGAGCGGTCGCAGCCTGTACGCCTGTCGCAATCCCACCACCATTTTCAAAGGCAATATTACCAGTAATCAAGGAATTTTTAACCGTCGTATTGGCACCGGCAGCTAAGACACCACCGCCATTGGTTTCTGAGATATTACCTGAGACTGTCGTATTTTCCATCGTCGAGCTATCATTTAGGAAAACACCGCCGCCACAGCCTAAAAATTGATTGATAAAGGCTCTGGCTTCATAGTTGCCCTTGACCAAGCTATTGCGCAGGGTACCATTCCACAGGTAGATACCGCCGCCGCCTTTGGCGAGATTGTGATTGGCAATTTCTTCTGAAATTGTCCATTTGACCGACTGCTGGGTGGTTTGTGAGGTCGCCACATAGCCTTTTTCGATTAGGACACTGTCAACAATTCCTTTAACAGGCTCTACTTGAGAGACGATTCTGGCACCATAGGTGGTGCGGGCCGCATGTGACGGATAGCTTGACCAGGCATATTTAAGCTTAGCTGGATTACTGTTGTAATAATCACTATAGCTAGGATTATTTGCAATACTTGGAGGCGCGCCAAATGACGAGCCAGAAATATAGCCTTGAAAAACGTGCGCATTATCAGAATAGTAAGTCGTCTGTTTTTGCCCTACCAATCGTGTCTTTGGTTCACCCGTTTCAGTCTTTTCAGCTAGACCATAAAGGCTCATGCCCTTGGTTGTATCCTCTCTTAAGCTATTAAGCGTTGGTGCTAATATAATCCCATCCCAAATCGTTGTCGTATAGTCATTGGCGTAGCCGGTGTAAAGGTAGGGCTTGCCGTAGACACTAAAAGTACCTTCGCCCAGATAAATATTTTCAGCACCTGCCCTGTGAGCGAGGATAATGCCATACTGAATATCGCTACCACCCGCATAGGCGTTGTCCCAATCCTTACCACTATAATCACCCGAACCCTCTAACGTGATATAAAAATCCTTGTCAACACCTGCTCGCGCCCAGCTTGGTTCAGCACCTGCCGCCTCATAGGCACCGAGGTCGGGCTTTGTTCCTAAGATTCGGGAATTGCCTTTCACATCCTTGCCAACCTGTGGATAATAGCAGTCAACGGCTTGGCCAACTATGGCTGACGAATCGCTCTTTGGTGTGAAGTCAAAGCTGTCATTATAGCTGCCGTCGGGATTGCGATAGCCGGTCGTCCCGCTTGGGACATTGGTAAATAGCGCATTAGCATCGCTCTCAGCCTTCGGCTGGTAGTTGGCAATACCAGCACCTGTAATGGTAACTGGAATGGGATCACGATAATCTGACGGGCGCCAACCGTTATCACTAACCCACCCCCCTACGCCATCACTGTAGCGGTTAGGACGCTTATAGCCTGCACCTGTCGCGCCACCCGTATTTTGTGGGTGGATTAAAACCGAATAGGGTGAATAGCTAGACGTACTTTCAGTCGCTGCCCCAAACTCTGGTGCCATTAAAATATTATTTTGAAAAACCAAATCCCCATCCAAGCCAGCGAAGTTATAGTAGCTATTATTATTTGCGATGGTATTATTAGTCCAACGACTGTAGCCTAAGGCGACAATGGTTGCAAAGTCACCCACCTTGTATTTCAGCTGATGATCTTTAAATTGAGCGTCACTATATTCAAGGTTTGCTGAAATCGTCTCCGTGTTGGAATAGCTGTAACCATTATAGGCAACTAAGGAATTGGAAACCGCCCCACCATTGACCAGTAAAATCGGACTGGGTAGCTCATAGAAATTTAAATGTGTTAGGTCACCCCGACCTTCAGAGCTCAGCGCTTGACCATAAGTCACCCCATAAAAAGATGGTATATTCGAAGGGAAACCATATTTTTCTTTTTGCGCTTGACTTGCCTCACGACTACTATTATCCGTCACAGTTTCGCCCTGAATTGGTAAAATATCGCCCATAAAGTTATTGACAACCTTGACACGATTGAGTGAGCCATTAATCGAAATCGCTGAGGCAAGCTTGTCCGCTAGCTTGGCATGGTAGTCAAAATCTACTGCACCAGTAATAATTTCCTGCGCACGTGTCACAAACTGAAAGCCCATAAAGTGCTGTAAGGTCACGCCCTCAAGCATTGCATAGGCATTATCCATATGCAGCTGATGCTTAAAGGCATTTTCCCCCATTTCCTGTGAAAATAGAGCATCATAGCTTGAGCTTAAGCTATCTTTATTGGTCGTCAGATATTCTTTATTAATTTTAAATTTTAGTGAGGCTCTAACATGGGTTGATGTCGTCCCTAAGGCAATCATATTTTCCCATGTCGTTCCCATATTCGTAGCACTTGGAGTCGGATATGTCGGGTCTAAGTCTAATAATTCCGCTCTCACCCAAGCCCATAAGCGCTGACCGCGATCCTTTTCCGCTTCACTATCTGGGTATTTAACTAACGCCATTGGCAATAGCTGATATAATAATCGGTAATCATCATCAGAAATACTACTGACATCACCATCTGCGACACCAGTGAACGCTTGGCGAATCAGCTTGAGATGCGCCTGCCAAACCTCATCTGTGGTTGCCTCTGTTTCTTTTTTCGCCCCACCGTCGATGATGACATCATCTGCTGATAAGCCATCGGCAGCTCGGATAATCACTGGCTGATCAATCACCAGCGTGTCACTGAGTGTATAGGTGCCAGCAGGTAGCTCAATAATGCTGTGTTCCTTGTATTCTTTATAGATTGCATTGAAATCTGTGCCGTCCGCTTCTGTGACGGTTACGATGTCATCGACCACATCGTATGCACTGGCAAGCTCAGGCTTGATTAGCACCAAAACCAATGCCAGCACACTGACTGCTAGCCCGAAGCACACGCCCTGTTTTAACTGTCGTTTTTTCATTTTAACGCCCCTTTTTTCATTTTAAATTAATCGATAATTGATAATTAATAATTAGCTATCGTTGTAAAAAAAGGTGGCGTGATGCTTAGCGCTGTGTCGTGTCGTGTCGTGTCGTGTCGTGTCGTGTCGTGTCGTGTCGTGTCGTGTCGTGTCGTGTCGTGTCGTGTCGTGTCGTGTCGTGTCGTGTCGTGTCGTGTCGTGTCGTGTCGTGTCGTGTCGTGTCGT
>NZ_JABJXU010000007.1 GCF_013155265.1 Enterococcus sp. MMGLQ5-1
CGTGTCGTGTCGTGTCGTGTCGTGTCGTGTCGTGTCGTGTCGTGTCGTGTCGTGTCGTGTCGTGTCGTGTCGTGTCGTGTCGTGTCGTGTCGTGTCGTGTCGTGTCGTCCAAGTCTAAGCATCGTCACCCCTCCTGTCAAGTCTTTTTAGAAATTAAATTAAAATTAATTTTAATAAACTAATTAAATTTTAATATAAAACTCATCAGAAAGCAACAAATATTAAGATGAAATCGGACGTGAATTTTGCATTCTGTCCGAGAAAGATTAGATTATCTGCAGCAATTCTAAGATATTTTGACGGTTTGCCCGTGCTTTCCGAGAAAGATTGGGTTATTCGCTTAAAAATAGCACCTTTCACGTGAATTTGGTATTGTTTCCCGGAAACAATACCGGTTTCGCAATAAATCAGCATCTAAATGGTGAATTTGGTATTGTTTCTCGGAAACAATACCGGTTTCGCAATAAATTAGCATCTAAATGGTGAATTTGGAATTGTTTCTCGGAAACAATACCGGTTTCACAATAAATCGACACCTAAATGGTGAATTTGGTATTGTTTCTCGGAAACAATACCGGTTTCACAATAAATCGACACCTAAATGGTGAATTTGGTATTGTTTCTCGGAAACAATACCGGTTTCACAATAAATCGACACCTAGATGGTGAATTTGGCATTGTTTCTCGGAAACAATACCGGTTTCGCAATAAATCAGCATCTAAATGGTGAATTTGGAATTGTTTCTCGGAAACAATACCGGTTTCACAATAAATCGACACCTAAATGGTGAATTTGGTATTGTTTCTCGGAAACAATACCGGTTTCGCAATAAATTAGCATCTAAATGGTGAATTTGGAATTGTTTCTCGGAAACAATACCAAATTCATAATAAAACTACAACATCCAAAGCAGTCTTGACCAACGCAAAAAATAGACAAAGTATACTTTTAGAGTATGCTTTGTCTACATTCTGAAACAATCAGGTAATTAAAATTACCTGATTGTTTTTTTAAAATGATTTATTGCAGCAGCCAGCCACCGTCAACGGCAATTAATTGACCTGTGATATAGCTCGCATCGTCACTCGCGAGAAAACAGACAAGCTTCGCAATGTCCTGACCTTTACCACGGCGCGACAACGGCAATCTCTCAACCAAGGCCTGATAAACGGCTGGATTACTATACTTTTCACGCGTCATATCTGTTTCAATACTACCAGGTAGAATTGCATTAACCCGAATACCGCTTTTTCCTAGATTTTTTGCTAAATTTTTAGTCAATTTATTGACGCCGGATTTACTAATGCCGTAAACTAAATTGGTCGCATCATCATAACGTGAAGCAATCGAACTGATATTAATGATACTGCCCAGCTCATTAGTCCGAGCTTGATACTGTTTAGCAAATGCCTGAGACAATAAGATTGGTGCTGTTAAATTCACTTGAAAGATGCGCTGAATTTCACTCAGTTCAATTTCTGCTAACGAGTGGTTCGCACCAATGCCTGCATTATTAATCAAAATATCAATAGATTGTCCAGCTAATATAACAGATGCAGTTTCAAATAGCGCTTCACCAGTCTTCAGCTCATTCAAATCTAATATTATGCCAAAGGCCTTTGGCAAGCCAGCCTCAGCTATGGCGCTTTCTGCTTTTGCCAAGCTATTTTCATTGGTCGCCGTAAAAACAACATTTGCACCAGATTTCAATAGCAACTTAGTAATTGCTAAGCCAATGCCTCTCGAACCACCTGTTACCAGTACATTTCTACCTTCAAATCGCTTATCTGCCATCCTTTAATTCCTCCTTTAGCTTATCATAAAGCAGCTCAACTCAAGCAATAGTCATAGTATGACATATTTATTGAAAACAATAAAAGATGAGCAGTCAGTATAACCTTTTTCCTGTTAAAAAAGTTACCTCAACTGCCCTTTAATCTAACTAAATTAAATAATTCGTGCCAAAAATTGCTGAGTTCGTTCTTCATTAGGCTGTTCAAAAATCTGCTCTGGCGTCCCTTTTTCGACCACTACACCACCATCCATAAAGACAACCTCACTGGCCACCTCCTTGGCAAAGCTCATTTCATGGGTTACAACAACCATCGTTTTTCCTTCTAAGGCAAGCTCCTTCATAATATTTAAAACATCACCAACCAATTCCGGATCTAAGGCCGAGGTTGGCTCATCAAATAACAAGACCTTTGGCTTGGCTGCAATTGCTCGAGCAATCCCAACACGCTGCTGCTGACCACCGGATAGCTGGCTCGGATAGTAGTCCTTAAACTGTGATAGACCAACCTTATCTAAAACCTCATCGGCAATTTGATTTGCTTCAGTTTTAGATAGCTTTTGACCATAAATTAAGCCTTCCGTAATATTTTCCCGTGCCGTTTTATTAGCAAAAAGATTGTAATTTTGAAAAACAAAGCCTGTCGCTTGGCGAATTTGATGAATTTGATTTTTAGTTGCCTTAGCCACATCAAGCTGTTGACCAGATAATTCAATTTCACCTTGATCGGCATGCTCCAGAAAATTAATGCTTCGGAGCAGGGTTGTCTTGCCAGAGCCACTAGGCCCTAAAATAACCACGACATCGCCCTGCTTAACTGATAAATCAACACCCTTTAAAACCTCTAAATCACCGAATTGCTTATGGAGTTTACGGATATTTAACATTTAGCCATCCCTTCCCTTTTCCTGAAACTGATTGAGCTGCAAGCTGACCCTCCTCGATTGAAGCCACTTTAATAGTCTGACGATTAATTGCTAAATGCTGCTCAATTTTCTTAAAGATAAATTGAATTAAACTGCAGATTATAATATAAATCACAAAAATAACAAGATAGCTTTCCGCATAATTATAACCATAGCTTGCTTGAATTTTAGCAATTGCCGTAATATCCTTTACAGTCATGACAAAAACTAAAGAAGTACCCTTAACCAAGGTAATCGCCAGATTACAAATATTAGGCAAAGCACTTACAAATACCTGTGGCAGAATAATCCGTCGATAGATATGAAAGCTAGATAGCCCTACGGCATAGCCTGCCTCAAACTGACCGCTATCAATTGCAGATAAGCCTGAGCGAAAAATTTCTGCCGCAGAAGCCGTGCTAACCAAAAGAAATACGATACAGGCGTAAAATAAAGGATTTACCTTAAAAATATCAATGCCGATACCATTTTCTTTGAAAAAGGCATTTAGAAAGCTTGGAAAAAAGCTGTAAAACATTAATATCAATAAGATTAACGGCGTTCCACGAATGATTAAGGTATATAGCCTCGCAAATTGACTTAATATCGGAATTTTTTTAAGACGAAATATTGCTAACAATAAACCAAGTGGCAAAGAAGCGAGTAATGCAAAAAAACTAATCAGTAGCGTGGTTGGCACGCCCTTTAATGCTTCAATAAAGGTTGCTAAAATATATTGAAAATTCACAAGATTACGCCCCCAATCTTCGAGCCTGATGCTTACTTAAAATGCGTTCAATTTGAAAACTGCCACCTTCAATTACCAAGGCAACTCCCCAATAAACGAGAGTCACGGCGACATAGGTTTCTAAGCCGTAATTACCTAAATTTCTTGAAATAATATTTTGTGCTTCACCCATAATATCAACATAACCAATCATGTATGCTAAGGTACCTTCTTTTAACAATACTAAAAGGTTATTCGCAATGTTTGGCAATGCGATCGTCGTTGCCTGTGGTAAAATAATTCTAATAAAAGTTCTGGTTTCTGTGAGCCCACTTGCTAGGCCTGCTTCTGTCTGCCCCTTTGGTACTGCTAGATAAGCGGCTTTGAAGGTGACCGCAATATTGGCAGAAAATAATAAGGTTAAAGCGGCAATCACAAAAATACCTTTATACCAGCCATTAATATTTACCAAAAGTAATATTTCTATCACTTTTGGCAACGTATAAAAAACTAAGAAAATCAGAACAATTGGCGGTGTGCACCGCATGATTTGAATATACTTATCAGCAATTAACTGGCGTAAAGTATCTTCCGCCAGACTCCAGCGGGCTAATAAAAAGCCAAGTGCAGAGCCCAATAAAAAAGTGAAAAAAACAATTTCGACCGTTTGAGGTAGTTTTGATATAATATTCGGCAAAGCTTCTATGACTTTTTGCGAATTGAATGGAATCATATTTATTCAACACCTCTTTTAATTATTATTCTTGAATATATGAGAAGACATCTTCACCAAAGTATTTAATTGAGAGCTTTTTCAAGGTGCCATCTTCAGCTAACTCTTTAACTGCCTGATCATATGCCTTAGCAAATTCCTCATTCGCTTCATCTTTATGAATAATCGGATAAGTTGGAATACCTTTGTAAGGTATATAACTCAAGTCATTAACATATTGATGATATGGACCAGCTTCAGCTAAAACTGAATTATCAAAGCTTAATTTAATATCGAAAAAGCCATCATAGCGATTCTCAAGTACCCAAGCATAAGCATCACTGATCGTAAATTGTTCTGAGGCCGCCAAATTAATTGGTGTTGCTGGATTTTTCTGATTAAATTCTTCAATGACCTGATATTGTGCATTTTGCGGGCTAATTGGCACTAAACGACCGCCTGCCTTAGCAAAAGCCTCTAAGCTGGTATATTTTGCCGCATCGGCCTTTCGGAAGGTTAAACCAATGACAGAAGCCGCTATTTTTTCTTCAGGAATAATGAATTTTTCTTCACGCTCCGCCGTTTTCCATGCGCCTTTCGTACCGATATCATACTTTCCTGACTCTAAACCAACCAATAAATCCTCATCGCTGGTTGGATTGTATTCAAATTTATAATTTTTCAGTTTTTTATCAACTGCCTTTAAAACTTGGACCTCAAAGCCATCAGATTCTCCAGCCTCATTCACATAATCATACGGTTTGTAATTTTGTGTATGGGCAACCTGCAAAATCGTTACCTTATTTGTTGTTTCTGCATCGGCCTTTTTATCCTGCTGCAAGCCACGAATCAAAACCACACCGCCAATGATTACGACAGCAGCGATAGCACCACCAATAATTTTATAATTTTTCCCCATTATAATTACTCCTTTTTTTTTAACATTTTTATTAATAATCTACTCTGAAATATATGAAAAAACATTTTCGCCAAAATATTTATTTGACAGCTTTTCTAAAGTACCATCATCTTCTAGTGCTTTAACTGCCTGATTATACGCCTTGGCAAATTTTTCATTCGTTTTATCTTTATGAATCAAAGGATACGTTGGAATCCCTTTATACGGTATATAGCTTAATTGATCAACATATTGATGGTATGGACCGTCTTTAGCTAAGACCGAATCGTCAAAGCTCAGTTTAATATCAAAAAAAGCATCATAGCGTTTTTCTAAAACCCAAGCATAAGCATCACTAATCGTAAATTGCTCTGCTGCTTCAAGTGCGATTGGTGTGTCAGGATGTGCCGTATTAAAATCCTCAATCACCTGATACTGTGCGCTTTGCGGACTAATTGGAATTAGCTTACCGCCTGCCTTGGCAAATGATGCCAAGCTACTATATTTGGTCTTATCCTCAGCTCTTATTGTAATACCAATCACTGAAGCTGAAATTTTTTCCTCTGGAATAATGAATTTTTCTTCACGTTCCGGCGTTTTCCATGCACCCTTTGTACCAATATCATACTTACCTGATTCTAAACCAACCAATAAATCCTCATCACTAGTTGGATGATATTCAAATTTATAATTTTTCAGTTTTTTATCTACTGCTTTTAAAACGTCTACCTCAAAGCCACTTGATTTACCATTCACGTCCACGTAATCATACGGCTTATAATTTTGCGTATGCGCAACCTGTAAAACAGTCACTTTTTCAGAGCTAGCTGCAGTGGCATTTTTTGAGGCTTGTAATGAACGAATCGCAATAATCCCACCAATTGCAATGATAGCAATCGTTCCCCCAATAATAATTCTTTTCTTTTGACTCATATAACGCTCCAGTTTCTAGCTTTTACTCAACAATAGCAGATTGATTAATTGCAGCTTGTCTTACCCACTCCAAATGCTCTAGCGGCGTTTCTCTAGGTACAGTACAATCCGCTCCAATTAATAACGAAGGACTAGCACTAAATGAATCGATTATTTTTTCCGTCTCATTTTGAATTGCCGCCTGAGTACCAGCAAAAATCAAATCTTCAGTCGTATTACCAAAGCCACCTAAAACAACCTTGTCGGGAAATAATTGATGTCCCTCAACCAGAGAAACCTTTTCAACAGCCGTCGCCCAATTGACAATCTGAGCTGGATAGGCAACAAAATCTGCCAAGCGATTCTTTGCACCTTCGTAGCCACAAATATGCAAGATATTAATACCACCTGCCTCATTAGCAGCATTTAAGACAATTAAATCATTAGGCTTAACAATATTTTCAAAAATCTCGGTTTCTATAATGCTTCTAATATTTTGGGTACTGAAATAAATACCATCAGCCCCTGCCTCTTGAATAACTCTAGCTGAAAGCACGGCAATATCATTCGCAACAATCGCTAGAACATGATTAATTGTTGCTGCTGAATATGAATTCACAAATTCAACAAACTGCGCATCACCACCTAAGAGAAATTTCAAATAGGTTACTGGTGAAAAAATATTATAAAATGAGTAAATATCCTCTTTAAATTGAGCCCTTTGACGTTTCACCAGCGTAATCTGTTCTTCAATCCAAGGGTGATTTGCTCCAATTGATTGAATCGCACCTAATTCATCTTCTGTTGCCGTTAATGAAATAATTGGATTGGGATAATTAAAATAGCCATCACTCATCAATTTAATAAAATCAGGATTGAAAGCCTCAATAAATGCCCGGTGTCCCTCAACATTCCTTGCAATCAAAGCTTCATTACTGGTAGCTTCTACTAACTCATCCTCAAAAAAATGAAACCAAAAACCAACTGGTACTCGCTCCGGTTTTTTCCCCTCTAAAACACTTCTAACAATTCTTCTTTTTTCTGACAAAATTGTACCCTCCTTACCCAATTTTTACTACGTATCTAACAAACTTATCTTTCGATGAACAATTGATTATGAAATTCAAAGTTAGCTGATAAAGGTGATTATATAAATGTTTGACTAGCACGTAAATTATAGAAAAACTATTGATTGATAAAGATAAACTATTTAAAGCTTAGATAATTATTAATGCTGTCAATTTTTGATAGCTAAAATTTTGATAATTAATCGTATTTTATCAGTATGATAGTTATTGCTTATCACCTCTGGATTGACCTAATTCAAACGAGAGATGCCCTTATCAGTTGTTATTTCAGATAAAAAATATTACACTAAGGGTGTAGTCAACAAAGAAAGAAGGGATTAAAATGACCACAATCAAAAATCAAGAGTATCAAAATATTTTAATCGCAATTGATGGTTCTGATGAAAGTGATGTCGCCTTTAACAAAGCAATGAATGTTGCAAAACGTAATAATACTGCTTTAATCATCGCTCATATCGTAGATACACGTGCCTTTCAATCTGTTAGCTCCTTTGACGGTACTTTAGCAGATGAAGCGACTCAAGCGGCTAATAAGATTCTTGACGAGCATATTGATCGTGCTAAAAGCTTTGGTGTGACCAATGTCAAAAAAATTATTGAATTTGGTTCACCAAAATCTTTAATTGCTACAAAAATTCCTGAAAAGGAAAATATTGGTTTGATTATGCTTGGCGCAACTGGTTTAAATACCATCGAACGCTTACTAATCGGCTCTGTTTCTGAATATGTCATCCGTCATGCACCTTGTGATGTCTTAATTGTTAGAAATAAGGACTAGTAGCTTATTTATCAGCAATGCCAAAAAGCACTTTTAGCCGTTAAGCTCAAAGTGCTTTTTATATGTCACTACTGTTTTAGAATTGTTAATTAATAACACGACTCAATATAATTTTTGAAATCAAGCTGATATCAATTCTTCAAGCCCCTATATTGAATCCACTTGGATGTTTCGTAAATGTCTACTTTAGCAAATCCGGCATTTCGAAGCAGCCTCTCCATTGCTTCACTTTCACTAAATTTTGTCAAATGATACTTAATCTTATCTTTTTCACAAATCAAATTAAGCTCGCCACCCTCAACCAGTGAAGGATAGACATTTAAAAGCACTTTTTCAATATTTTCCCAATAAATATGTGTTTGTATGGCAAAAATATGATTAAATTTATTTGACTCAAATTGCATACTTTCAGCAGAAATACACGACAGTTCAGCTATTTCTCTTGTTAAAAATTTTTCATTTAGCTTTTTTGTTTTTTCAATTGCACTTTCTGAAATATCAATACCATATACCTGATTCACTAGCCTTTCTTTAATGAGATAGTGGATAAATGCACCGCCACCACAGCCTATTTCTAAGATCGTATCACTTCGATTTAAGCTGGTGTTATTAAGCCCCCATCTAGCCATTGTCATAAAGGTACGATTCCAGATATCTAGCATTGAATTACCAATAAACCCGCTAGGATTTTTACATTGCTCTATTAAGTATTGCATTATTTTTGATTCAGCTTTTGCCGTCATTTTTTATACCTCAATTTATTTGACGTTAATATCTTAATCATACAATATTAGCTTATAATTATAATACGACTGAAGTATGAAATTATGATTTTTTAGCAGGCTAGCAGCACTAAATGCGTGATTTTGGTATTGTTTCCGAGAAACAATACCGTTTTAGCAATAAAACAGCACATAATGTGCGAATTCGGTATTGTTTCCGAGAAACAATACCGTTTTAGCAATAAAACAGCACATAATGTGCGAATTTGGAATTGTTTCCGAGAAACAATACCGTGTTAGCAATAAAACAGCACATAATGTGCGAATTTGGTATTGTTTCCGAGAAACAATACCGTTTTAGCAATAAAACAGCACATAATGTGCGAATTTGGTATTGTTTCCGAGAAACAATACCGTTTTAGCAATAAAACAGCACATAATGTGCGAATTCGGAATTGTTTCCGAGAAACAATACCGTTTTAGCAATAAAACAATACCTAATGTGCGAATTTGGAATTGTTTCCGAGAAACAACACCGTTTTAGCAATAAAACAATACCTAATGTGCGAATTTGGAATTGTTTCCGAGAAACAATACCAAAATCACAGCATAAATGCTGTCAGCATGACAAAAAAGCACTCTGAGCAATTAACCTCAAAGTGCTTTTTACATGTCACTACTGTTTTATAATTGTTAGTTGTTAATTAATAATTATTAATTGAAGGATTTCAATCCAATTTATTCTGCTTCCTCATCAATAAAGGCATTGAATACTTCTTCAATCATATCCCATTCAACAGTGCTTTCCTCTGGAATTGGCTGTAGGTCCCCTTCGGTGCCATCCTCATTTTCAGTATACGAATAGGCTTGAATTTCGACCTCTTCGTCATCACTGACATCAGTCGGTACTAATAAAACATACTTTTTACCATACTCCTCAATACCATCAATGGTTAATAAAATTTCAAATAACGATTCATTGCCCTCATCATCGACTAGAGTGATAAATTCACGTTCTTCATTTTCATGGTCATGATTGTGTTCAGTCATTATTGTCATCCTTTCACTTAAATACTTATTTTCATATTAACAACTAAAGGGTTGTCCGACCTTGTCTGTCCAAATAGTTCTGTAATATCATGACGGCTGCAAGCTTATCAATGACCTTTTTTCGCTTATCACGTCTAACATTACCCTCTTCAATCAGCATTCTTTCTGCTTCGACTGTTGTCAAGCGTTCATCTTGATACTCAACTGGAATCCCAAATTTTCGATTAATTCGCTCACCATAAGCTTTTGAAGCCTCTGCTCGAGGTCCAAGCGTATTATTCATATTTTTAGGCAGACCTAAGACAAAGCGTTCCACCTGATACTCTTCAACCAATTGAGTTAGACGCTTCATGCCAAAGTTCCCATTTTGTTCATCAATTTGAATGATTTCAATACCCTGTGCCGTATAGCCTAATAAATCACTAACTGCAACACCAACCGTCTTACTGCCGACATCTAAGCCCATGATACGCATCAGGCATCAATTCCATGGTTTTTTAAATAAAATTTAACCAGCTCTTCAACAATCTCATCTCGTTCATGACGGCGAATCAAGTTTCGGGCATCTTGATAACGAGGAATATATGCTGGATCACCAGAAAGAATATAACCAACAATTTGATTGATTGGGTTATAGCCTTTTTCATTTAGAGCAAAGTAAACTGTGGATAAGGTTTCACTAATTTGTTTTTTGTTATTATCGTCAAATTCAAATCTGACTGTTTCATCTGTAAATGACATCTTGTCGCCCCCTTTTCAGTCTTTCTTACTTATCCAGTATAATCAATTAAAACATAAAAGACAAATATTCCAACTACTATTTTGTGATATCTTAATCTATAATAATAAAATAATAAAAAATATAGTCATAAAATTCAGGAGAAGATAATTGAAATTAATACAGGCATTACCCAAGGATAGCGATAAAATCCTAGAGATTTTACAGGCTGCTTCAAAATTTTTAGCAGAACAAGGCATTAATCAATGGCAAAATAATTATCCGAATCAAATAATTGTTGAAAATGATATTAATGACGGTATTAGCTATATCTTAGTCAACGACCAGGACCAAATATTAAGTGTTGCTGTCCTTGATACCAAACCAGACCCAAATTATAATACAATTAAAGACGGGCACTGGCTGAGTGAACAGCCTTATGCAACAATTCACCGAATTGCAACCAATCCCGAGCATACAGGCAAGGGAGTTGCAAAGGCTACCTTTGCCAGTCTAATTGAGCAGGCGAAACAGCTCGGCTTTAAGGAAATACGAATCGATACGCATCCAAATAATCTCATCATGCAACATCTAATTAAAACAACTGGCTTTGTTTATTGTGGCATTGTTACCATAAGTGACCAATCAAAGAGATTTGCTTATCAATTATTCATTTGACCACTTAAAATAATCAATAAAAATAATTATATCATTATTTAAAATCAAACAATAAAACATTAATTACCAAATTGATTGATTAACTACCTATCATTTGATATAATCATTTCACTTTGGGGAGTAGCAACAGTCAATCGACTGGAATGAATCAACATTAACCCGTGAATTATCACTGGTTCATTCTTGAATTGCCAGACCAAGAAAATAAGTTTATTGCTAACTATTTTCTTGGTCTTTTTGTTAGCAATAATCATTTGGAGGAAAAAATGTCAAAAGAAACACTGCAATCAAAAGCAACGCTTGGCGGTATGCTTGTTGCAACTGGTATCGTTTATGGTGATATTGGTACAAGTCCACTTTATGTTATGAAATCCATTTTGGAAGGTCAAGGTGGCATCAATCATATTTCAGAAGCATTTTTAATTGGTGCTGTCTCCTTGGTGCTGTGGACCATGACTTTACTGACGACTTTTAAGTATGTTCTAATTGCTTTAAAAGCCGATAATCATGGTGAAGGTGGCATTTTTTCACTATTCACTTTAGTTAGAAAAAATGCAAAATGGTTAATTATTCCTGCAATGATAGGCGGTTCAGCTTTGCTGGCCGACGGGGTACTAACACCGGCAATGACTGTGACAACTGCAATGGAAGGGCTCAAGGATATACCAGCCTTTACCTCTGTTTTTGGGACAAGCCAAGACGTGATTATTGTATTGACGTTGATGATTATTACAGTTCTCTTTGTCATTCAACGCTTTGGAACCGAAAAAATTGGTAAGGCCTTTGGGCCGATTATGCTGGGCTGGTTCACCTTTATTGGTGTCATTGGCTTTTCAAATATGCTATCAGATTTAAGTGTTCTGCGCGCAATTAATCCATACTATGCAATTGAATTGCTATTTAGCCCAGAGAACAAAGCTGGTCTAATGATTTTAGGTAGCGTCTTTCTAGCGACAACTGGTGCAGAAGCATTATATTCTGATTTAGGTCATGTGGGAAAATATAATATTTACATGAGCTGGCCTTATATAAAAATAACATTACTATTAAGTTATTTTGGACAAGCTGCCTTTCTGCTGAGAGCAAAGGAGCTACCGCAGTATCAAGAAATTAATTCATTTAATCCATTTTTTAATATGATTCCAGATGCCTTAATGCTTTTTGGCGTTATCTTTGCTAGTGTCGCAGCCATTATTGCCTCTCAAGCGTTAATCACTGGTGCCTTTACACTGGTCTCAGAAGCGATGAAGCTTCGCTTATTACCAAGACTTAAAATTATGTATCCTGGTAACTCAAGAGGTCAAATGTACTTACCGATGGTTAACGGCTTACTCTGGATATTAACAATCGGGATTGTTATCGGCTTTAGAACAAGTCATAAAATGGAATCTGCCTATGGTTTAGCAATTACCGTAACAATGCTGATGACGACCATCCTCCTATATTATTTCTTAATAATGCGTGGCTGGTCTAAGCTGATCTCAATAATGACTATCCTGTTCTTTTTATCCATTGAAACGATATTCTTTATCTCGAGTCTTGCTAAATTTTTCCATGGCGGCTATGTAGCAGTCTTAATCGCAGTTGTCATTTTAGCAATTATGTCTATCTGGGAAAAAGGGAATCTAATTCAAGAAAATATGCTTAATACAGTCAATTTAAGGGATTATTTAGGACAAATCAATAGCTTAAGTAACGATCCAAGCTTTGATTTATATCAAACAAATTTAGTTTACTTAACCACGCATATGCAAGGTGATGAGGTTGAAGAGGGAATCGTTTATTCCATTTTAGATAAGCAGCCTAAAAAAGCTGTTGTCTATTGGTTTGTTAACATTGAGGTAACAGATGAGCCTTATACCAAAGCATATACGATTGATACAATGAATACAGACTATATTGTTAAGGTAAAGCTATTTCTCGGCTTTAGGGTTAAACAGGATATTAAAATTTGTTTATCAAGCGTCGTTAAAACCTTGATTGCTGATGGTCGTCTAAAGGCTCAGCATCAAAAATATTCAATCAAGCCTGGTCGAGAAATCGGTGATTTCCGCTATATTTTAATCCAAGAGGAGCTGGCTAATCATCAAAATATTTCTAAATTTAATCGTCAAATTATGCAGGCAAAGCTCTTTATCAAACGCTTTGCAACAACACCAGATAAATGGTTTGGTTTAGAATACAGCGATACAACTTACGAAACAATTCCTTTATTTATCAGTGATGAGCCGTCAATCAACTTAAGCTTAACTGAAATTAAGAAATAAAAAATGCCTAACTTGGATAGGGGTAGGACTTTTGTCTCAACCCCAGCCAAGTTAGGCGTTTTATTTTTTAATTAAACAATTGCATCAAAACAGCTGGGATTTCCATCAGTTGCTTTACTTCTCGTGTTGGCACAATTTCCGTATGATTTTCCAATTCTTCAGGATTATACCATATTGTTGGGATGCCGTATTGATTACCACCAAGAATATCACTTGTCAGTGTATCACCTATCATGATCACTTGCTCCTTTTGGTAATTTGGAATTTTACTCGCAATGTATTCAAAAAATTGTGGCTGTGGTTTCTGATAGCCCATGTCCTCTGATAAAAAAATACCATCAAAAAAATGACTTAGCTGTGCTTGATGTAGTCGACGGCGACCGGTTTTACCGTTGCTCACTCCATAAATTTTATAATCTGAAAAGAGTGCTTGAAGCAAGGCCTCTGCGTTTGGTAAAACACTATATGCATCAATATGGGTTTGTCGATAAAAATCATCAACCTCCCGAATATCATCAATTTCAAAGCCCAACTGTTCAAAAATTAAACCAAATCTTTGATTAAAAATTGCTTCTGAGTCTAGCTCTCCAAGCTCATAGGATTTCCAAAGCCTTTGATTTACCGCTTTAAAAACATCAATTGTTTCATTTGTCACAGGAATATGATATTGACGATAAACCTTGCCTAAGCCTTCAATTGAATCCTTTTTAAAATCTAAAATCGTGTCATCGATATCTATAAAAATTTTCTTCAATACATTTACTCCTCTATCGCTTTTTAATGAATAATATGCTCATCAAAAAGTTTCTGCCATTTTTAACATTATATAAGACTAAAAATAATATTGCGAATGTTTTATGTTAAATTTTAGCTCTAGGCTTAAAATACGGTTTTAGCTGGGCGCATTCCAACTGATTTAACTGTCTAAATTCGCCAGCACTTAGTGATGGATCCAAGGTTAATGGACCAAATTGAATGCGTTCTAGCTTAATCACCTGCTTACCAACTGACAAAAACATTTTCCGTATTTGTCGATATTTGCCTTCCGAAATCGTCACCTTTGCCAAGTGTGAGCCGAGCAATTCTAATCGTGCAGGCTGTGTTGGGGTATTGTGATCAATCAATACACCGCTGCGGAATCGGACGATATCTTCAAGCTCTAATTTTTCTCTAGTTGTGACTAAATAACTTTTTTTAACATGAAATTTAGGATGAAACATTGAAATCCCTAGCGGACCATTATCGGTAATTAATAATAGACCGCTCGTTAAAAAATCTAGCCGACCAATTGTGTAAAGCTTAGTCGTATCTAAATATTCTTTCAGCAAATCCATTACAACAGGGTATTGATTATCCCGATTCGCACAAAGGATTCTCAGAGGCTTATTCAGCATGATATAGCGATGTATTTCAGCCGTTAGCTGCTGATTGTCAAAAAAAATTTCTTGAATATTAGGATCCAAATTTTGACCAATGCTCATCAAGGCTTCACCATCAACCTGAATTCTCTTTTCTCGAATTAACGCTTTCAGCTCTTTTTTGTATTTTATGATATTTAATTGAAGCAATAATTGGTCTGCTCGCATTTTACTCTCACTTTTTGATCTATTATTTATATTAGCTAATGCCTAATATTTCCCGAATTTCTGCTTCGGTTAATGTCGATTTTTCAGCAGTACCACTTAAAACTTGATCAATCAAATCACGCTTTTGCGCCTGAAGCCGATAAATTTCCTCCTCAATGGTTCCTCTGGTAATTAAACGCAAAACCTCAACATTATTCTTCTGACCAAATCGATGCGCTCTGGCAGTTGCTTGATCTTCAACAGCAGGATTCCACCATAAATCAAGCAAAATAACCGTATCTGCACCAGTTAAATTTAGACCAGTCCCTCCAGCCTTCAGGGAAATCAAGAATACATCACGCGCGCCAGCATTAAAAGCATCAACCATTTCTAAGCGTTGTTTTGAAGGTACACTGCCATTAAGCTTAAACGAGCTGATATTTAGCTGCTTCAGCTCTGACTCCACCAAATCAAGCATTGTTGTAAATTGAGAGAAGATGAGTGGTCGGGAGCCATTCGCTTTAATTCTCAATAGTAGCTCCTTAAGCTGCTCTATTTTACCACTTTCGCCCGAAAAATCATCTAAATACAGTTTTGGTGAGTCACAAATTTGACGTAAACGGGTCAGACCGGTTAATATCTCAAGCTTATTTTTTACAAAGGTTGCTGAGGTCATTCCTTCTACCTTGATCTGCATCTGTTTAAGCTGTGCCAAATAAACAACCTTTTGTGCCTCAGAAAGCTCACTATATAGGTTTTTTTCAATTTTTTCAGGCAATTCAGCAAGCACCTTTGCCTTTTCTCGTCTTAAAATAAAAGGAGAGACCATCTGACTAACTGTCAACGCCGACAGCTTATTAAATTCACGCTTGGATGGAAATAAGCCGGGCATGACAATTGACATAATTGACCATAATTCATCCAAGCGATTTTCAATCGGTGTGCCGGATAACGCGAAAACATTATTGGGCTTTAAGGCCCTTAATGACTGGTTAATTTTTGTTTGACTATTTTTAACAAATTGAGCCTCATCTAATATTAAATAGTTTATTGTCTTTAAATGATAGCTTTCAATATCTAGCCGCATTGATTGATAGCTTGTAATATATACCTCTGCCGTATCTGAAATTGCTAAAAAGCGTTCATCTTTACTACCTTCAACGACAAGTACTTCAACACCTGGTGCAAAGCGCTTAAACTCCTCTAGCCAATTATAAACAAGACTAGCTGGACAAACAATGACTGTAGGCTGATCAAGACTGACCCTAGTCATCAGAAAGGCGATTGTTTGTAAGGTTTTTCCTAGTCCCATCTCATCTGCCAAAATACCACCAAAATGATAATAATCTAGCATACTTAAAAACTGAATACCCTTGATTTGATAGGGTCTGAGCTCAGCATTTAATTGGGGGGATAATTCCATTTTGAAGCTTTCAGGATGCGTTAAATCATAAGCCATTTCAGCAATTTGACGATCAAAACGAACAGCATCAAATTCATTTAGCAGCGCCTGAGCCAAGACAGTCTGGTGACGAGCTAATTCAAAAGAGCCATTTTTTAATTTCGCCTTTTGGCGTAAGCTCTTAAGTACACTTGCAACACGATTCATTTCATCGTCATCCAACGAAATAATTCTGCCATCTTGTGTTTCAAAATATTTTTCCTGAGCCTCTAGTTGATATAATAGACTATCTATCTCTGATTCATCAATACCATCAATTTCAAAATTAACCGAAAACAAGCCATCAGATTGTTTAATCAAAATATCATGCTTGAAATTTGAAATAGAGCTAAAGGCGGCCTCCAGTTCGTCTGATAGTATCACTTGACCTAATTGCCTAAGCTTAGGAATTTCTTTTTGAAAGAAGTCAAGTAATGCTTGGTTTTTTGGATATGACTTAAAGCCCTGAAAGCCAGTAATTTCGTAGTCAAGCTGGTGAAGCACCTTAATCACAAAATTTTCAGCCTTGAGTTGTCTTAAAAATTTCACCTTTTCTAGCGACTGATAGCTTTGAAATCGTTGCTCATCATAAATAAAAGCAAAATCAATTATGAGCCGCTGATTTGCTCTACTAATTTCAAAGTAAGGTTTAAAATCCGCCATTGTCAAAGAAGCTGGTAAAGTCAATTGACAAAGCGCTTTAAAGTTTTCAAAAATGGCCAATAGCTCTGCCCGCTCATCTTTGTAAAATTCAATTACGATAGAATTATCAATAGGAAATTCAACATTAAGCTGATAGCGTTTTTCGGATTTGTTTTTCTTCAATTGGTCAAGTCCCTTTTTTAGCTGTCGATAGCTAAAAGACTGTGCCTCAGATAACTGAAAAAAATGATGCCCTGAAATCAAAATATTGGAAGCCAATAATGTTTCTGTTACCTCATTTTCAATTGATAAAGAAAAGCTCTCTGGATTTTCAGTTAATACCATTTTAATCGGTGAGTTTTTAGTAGATAAATGCTCATAAGTTAAACGATGCTGGTCTGTTTTTCTGAAATCAAAAGCACTAGACTCCGAAAAATTATAGTGTCCTTGCTTTAGCAATAGCTTTAAAACAGCTCCAACATTCGCTGGGGGTACTAAAATATAACGCTCTAAGTTATTTTGAACATTTGAATGACTAGCTAACGATGAATAAGTATTAAAATTTAATAAAGTACGCAACACCTCTTGGGTAATTGAATCAAAGGAATCCCAACCCAAATTCAAACTGATTTTAGGTGTTACCCTATATGTTTGCCGCTGCTCGATTGCTATGAAAAGGTTTTGAAAATTCTTCACTAAATATCTTTTCTTTTCTGCAGCTTTTCCAATTTTCATAGAAATATACAGATTACTTTCGGAATTTTCCCATGATTGATAGGGGGCGCTTTGAATTACCAGCTCAAAGCTAGCAGCAACCTTCTCGCTTTCATAGAAAAATGATTCTAATTCAAAAAAACCAAGCTGCTGGTAAAACTGTTCCCCATCAGACGATGAGGCTGGTTTCGCTAGCTGAAAGACCGAGCTGCCCTTATGCTGACTGCTGCTATAATTTGCTGAGAGTAGCTTAATCGCTGGTGGATAAAGTGCTACAATTGCTCTTATCTCCTTTGACAATAAAGCAAAATCTAATTCTGTATCAGCACTATACTCTGAAACATCAAAAAGCTGATTGAGCGGTAGTTTTAATGTCCGAAAAAAGATTTCAACTGCGGCAATATGCTCACAATAGCCAAAACGATTAAATAAATCGCAACTACAATCATCATAAGAGGGATCAATTTCACTCAATTCAACTGTATATGGTGAAGCTGCTATAACCTTAGCAATCACTGACTTACTTCTTGGATTAATTGATTCAATTGTAATACTATCTTTTTGATCAACAATCTGCTGGCCTTTACTTCTAACAGAAGCTGGGATTTTTCTGACCAATTTTTCACCTTCGTTCTTACCTAATTAGTTAAATATCTTACGTTAACCTTACCATATTTCATCTGCTTTTTGTGCAAACTCAGTCGCCACAATCCAGCCCAAGGTTTCAGTCAGCGCGACAGCCGTACTAGCATTAACCACATTACCAATGCCCGGAATCCAGCCCACCAAAAATTGACTGGCCGTTCTACCCAGCAAGGTTGCCGTGGTTTCAGTCACGATAAGCTTAGCAACGCTCTCTTTTAAAGGAATTTGGTAAATTTTAGCGAGTGATAAAACCATAGCAACCTGAATTGGAACAATTACCGTAGCATCTGTCCCGGGAAGCTGAGCCAATCCTGCACCAACACTTCCTGTGGCAGCACTGGCTGTATGAATAATTTTTGCCGAACGCTTTCTTAATGCTTCAGGGATATTTTTAGTTTGTTTAAGGACTAATGAGCGTTTTGCAAAGCCCAACACCTCACCAGTCAAATTAAGCCGATTAAATAATTTCATCATTGCCTCCTTTTATTCTATTTTACATGATTCAACTAAAAAGAGATTGGGACAAAAGTCCTAATCCCTTTCATATTGTTCGCAATTTACAGGCTTCGCACGTTAGGAAATTTCGGCATAAGCTGAAAAAACAAACAGGCAACAATTAAACTAAGTTTTTATAGCTTCCTTTGGTCGCTTATAAAAACAAGTTCAAATGCATACCTTTGTCACTAACTGCCTCAATTTTTTGAAAATCGCAAAAATTTTCGTAGAGTAAGTGACAATGGCAAAGCAAACCTTTGTTATTTTTCAGACCTATGCTCATTTTCCTAAACAAGCGTGTTCAGCACCTTGTTTGTCTAGCACGTGTGATTTACCGAAACAATAAAATTTTTTTAACAACTCAACTAGAACACTAAAGCGTTAAGCTTCATATGTCTTAAAATTTATTGTTTACCGTTCGATTTTGGTAGGCAATCACACTAAGCTTTTATATTTACGAGGGACAATGCGACAATTTCAATACCACAGGAAAATAGACAAATTTCCTAATTTTCTTCATCGTTAAACGCTTTTGTCCCACCTCCTAGAAGGTTTGATCATGAATTAGCTTTTCAAAGCTTGTAAAATCTAATTTTGAGCCATCTAAATAACGGATTGCTTGATGATTTAGATAGCTTTTAAAAGAGCTATGGTCATGCTCCAAGTGACCTGCCATAGCATCTTTTATTGCATCGTTAATCATTTCTATAAGCTGATTAAATGACGGCTTATGAAATTTTGAAAATTCAAAATGAATCATAATCTGATCTAAGGGATTAATAATGTAAATATGCACACGATCCTGAATAATCTTATAAGTTATTTGGAAAAGCGTTTGAACAGGAATATCTCTAGGTAGGAGTGGCAGAGCCTCCTGCTGTTTAAAATAACGTAAGAGCTTACGCGAAAATACAAAATTAGTGACGTCTGTTCTAATATTTTCATGATGCTGTTTTAAAAATTTTTCTTTAAAGGATTTATGCAGACCGGTCAACCGTTGAATCGGATAATGATATTGATCTGGTATTTGAGATGAGGCTGGATAATTTTGTAGCTTAACAAATCTAAAATTTTCTGGACTCTTATCAAAAAACTTCATCAGTTCTTCAGACCAGCTCTGATTGAAGGCAATCCCGCCATTTTCATAAGCATCATATAGCAAATCCATTAATAAAGTTCCAAAATCCTGCTCACTCTGAATTTCACTAATTGAAATTGATTCAAATGGCAGCATCAGAAATTCACCTGTCCTTTCATTCATAATTGAAAAAACATAAAGTGAAAGTGCCTCGATAAATTCAAAATTGACTGCAAAAAATATTTGCTGCGTATCTAGAAGCTCACTTGATTCAGCTTTAGGCAGTGGGCTAATTTTCAGCTCTTTGCGTAATTTTTCAGTTATTGCAAATGTAACATTGATTGTCAAAGTGCTGCCTCCATTAAATTAAATTGTAGCTAGAATTATAAGCTAATATTTAGTCACTGCTTGAGCTTGTAGTGGTGCTACTCGAAGACGAGCTACCACCAATTATTTTAGTCCAAGCGCTTTGATAATCTGAATCCGAACCGCCGATGCCAAAACGGAAGGTCGTCATAGGTGCTCCACCAGAAACAGCATAGTAGGAAGTAGTTGTTTCACCGGAAAGCTTTACTGTACCCCGTCCAATTTTTGACAAATCAACGCCTTTATCATTATTTTTTTCTCCCGTTGATGTTAGAACTGTACTTTTTACGACGCTAGAATCATAATCCATTGGATCTGCAATATTAAAAATATCTGGATTTGCCTGATAAATTGCGTTGGTAAGATAAGACATATAAAGTGAATTATTTTCACCACTTGCACTTGACATCGCCGTGTTATCATCATAGCCTGACCAACCACCTAGCGTTACCCCTCTTGTTGATACAACCAGCCAGCTGTCCTTAAAATCATTGGAGGTTCCTGTTTTACCAGACCAATTTGCGTTTCCTAAGGTTGAATTAATAGACTGCAGATTAGATTTAAAATGTGTTGTAATATTAGAATTTAAAACACCCTTTAAAAGATTATTCATAATTGAAGCAGTAGCCTTTGAAAAAACCTGAACTGGATTTGACTGATGCTGATAAATAACATTACCAGACTTGTCAGTAATCTTTTCAATCATATAATTTTCATTATAAATACCATAGTTAGCAAAGGTCTGAAAACCATTCGTTTGCTGACGGACAGAAACTTCTACACCACCACCCATTGGTATGGACTCAATTGAATAGTCAGAAATTGAAAAATTCATTTTCTTCATGTAGCTTGAAGCATCCATACCTTTTTCCTGCATTATTTGGTAAGTCCAATAGGCAGGTATATTCCAAGACCAATTTAGAGCTGTTTGGAGTGTCATCATCTCATTGGTACCTTTATTACCGTCATGATAAATCGGTTCACCACTACTCTTAAAATTTGTAGGGTAATTGGATAGCAGTGATGCTGAGCCAATCAGACCCTGATCAATTGCTGGTCCATATACTAACAGTGGTTTAATTGAAGAGCCGGGATTTCTTTGTGTTTCTGAATGATTAACTTGACTCGTCTCAAAATTACGACCACCAACAAAGCCAAGAATCGCACCCGTTTGATTGTTGAGTAAAACATTCCCAACCTCAATCCCATCACCAACTAAATAACCATAATCAGAGACGGCATTTTGCATCGCTTCATAAATCCCTTGGTCAACTGTTGTCGTAATTTGATAGCCACTTTGACGAATTCGTTGTGAAGCAAGTGAATAATAATGTTCATAAAGCGTCTGATCTTCAAGCTGACTATCAGATACCTTTTCTTCAGTTGTAATTTGTTTCAAAACAATTTTTGTTGCTTCATCTAAAGCAGCATAATAGAGATAACCCTTAGTATCTGAGGATTGTGCCTCATGAGTTAAGAATTGAGACTTTAAATCAACAGACTTGGCCTCTTGGTATTCCGCCTCTGTAAGTAGCTTTTCTCGATACATATTAAAAAGGACTGCATCTTTTCTTTTTAAGCCTAAAGCCAAATCTTCATCGGATTTAAGGGCACCATTACCATCATAAGGCGAATAGGAAATAGGACTTTGTGGCAAACCAGCAATAAATGCAGCCTGCGCAACCGATAAATCCTTAGCAGAAACGCCAAAAATACCGATTGCGGCCTCTTGAACTCCTGCAATATTTTCACCCTTATTATTCCTGCCGAACGGTGAAACATTTAAATAAGTGGTTAATATTTCATCTTTTGTAAAATATTTTTCAATTTGCATTGCCAAAACAATCTCTTCTGCCTTACGCTTAAAGGTTGGCAAATCACCTATAATCTGCTGCTTAACTAATTGCTGGGTCAAGGTTGAACCCCCAGAAGAGCTGCCAACACCAAATGCTTCTGCCAAAACTGCACGAAGAACTGCCTTGGGCACATAGCCTTTATGGACTTTAAAATACTCGTCCTCGGTTGAAATCACCGCATTTTTAAGATTATCCGAAATCTGATCACTTGATACTTTGGTCCGAATTAAATCACTAGAAATCTTTGATACCGCTTGATTATTACTATAATTAAGCTGTGAAATTTCAGAAATATCATTAATTTTATCATATAGCTCGGTTTTTGAAAGTGAATCCGTCTTACTGACTAAAGAATTAAAGTAGCCAATACCAATGCCAGCTCCAAAAACAACGATAAAAAATAAGATAATAAAGCCAAAATAAATAACTGACTTCATAATACGAAAAATAATACTCTTAACTGAAACCTGATCCTTCCGCTGTCTTTTCAGTAGACTCAACTCCTTTAAGGATTTATCCCATAATTATAACGTATTTTTAAAAATCAAGCAAAATTATCAAAAAGTCAAAATTTTGATTAATAATCATCTTTTCGATATCCGAAATCTTGCAAATCAATTTTTTTATCACGCCAGTCTTTCTTGACCTTTACCCAAAGCTCGAGAAAAACCTTATCGCCCAGCATTAACTCGATATCCCGCCGTGCCATCGTTCCAATTTTTTTCATCATTGAGCCTTGCTTGCCAATAATTATCCCCTTTTGTGAAGGACGTTCAACGATTACCGTCGCCTGAATCAAAATCTTATCCGTATTTGAGTCACGGCTCATCTTATCAATCACAACAGCAACCGAATGCGGAATTTCCTCTCGTGTTAAAATCAAAATCTTTTCACGAATCATTTCCGAAACAATAAAACGCTCTGGATGGTCAGTTACCATATCCTCTGGAAAATATTGTGGACCCTCTGCAAGATATAGCGGTAAGAGTGACAATAGCTTCTCAGTATTATTACCCTGTAAAGAGGAAATTGGTATAACCTCCTTAAAATCAAAAACTGATTGATAATCTGAAATAATATCTAAGAGACGCTCTGGATGCACCTTATCTATTTTATTGATCACTAAAAAAATATTAGCCTCACTATTTTTAAGACGCTCTAAAATCATATCCTCGCCTTTGCCTCTTTTTTCATCAGCCGCAACCATAAATAAGACGATATCAACCTCATGTAAAGTCGAATAAGCCGCCTGTACCATGTAATCACCTAGTGCATTATGCGGTTTATGAATTCCAGGCGTATCAATAAAGACAATCTGTTCACTTTCTGTCGTATAAATACCTTGAATTTTATTACGAGTGGTTTGCGCCTTATCACTCATAATTGTAATCTTTTGTCCTAACACATGATTTAAAAAAGTTGATTTACCAACATTAGGACGTCCAATAATTGAAACAAAGCCTGATTTAAAGGTCATTTTTTCTCCATTCTTTTAAAAAAATTAATTAATCAACTGAACCAGCCAATGCCAAATATGTGGTACAAAAATAATCATACCAATTATTGCGGCAAGAATTGAAGCAAGTAACACGGCCCCCGCTGCCATATCTTTTGCACTTTTAGCCAAGGTATGAAAATGATAATTCGTAATCAAATCGACTGTATTTTCAATTGCTGTATTGACAACTTCTAAGATAATCACTAAAAAAACAGAAAACAGCACAAAGAGCCATTCTACTCGTGTAATTTGAAACACGAGCCCTCCAATAAAAACTAAAAGAGCGGAAATGGCGTGCTTTTTCATATTCCTTTCTTCCTTAAAAGCAGTAATTAAACCTGATTTAGCAAACTCAAAGGAAGATATAAAATTTCTATTTTTATATTTCTTATTCTCTTTTAAGCCCATAATGATTTAATATCTCTTTCTGTAGTCCAAACATTACCTCTTCATCCGATTGATTCATATGATCATAGCCATTAATATGTAAAAAGCCATGTAGCGCTAAAAAACCAAGCTCACGCTCATAGCTATGGCCATAGCTTTCCGCTTGCTCATGCGCCTTATCCACTGAAATGAAAAGCTCTCCTAAATAACTGTTTAGCTCGTCATCTAATGCTGAAAGCTCTGCTGCTTCAATTTCAAGGTCTGAAAAATCAAAAGCTTCTGGTTGGTATTCTAAACTAACGACATCCGTTGGCGCATCTTTTGCACGATATTCAAAATTAATTTTTTGAATTGTAGTGTTGTCGACAAAGGTGACACGCATTTCCTTGGATGGTGCTAGCTTCAAATAATTTGCTGCATACTGCAATAAATTATTAATCGATTTCTGATCCGTAGCCGAAACCTTACCCGTTTCGTCAATTAATTCAATTTCCATGAGCTTCTGACCTTTCATACGCATTAATTATTTTAGCAACAACTGGGTGGCGAACGACATCCTTAGAGCTGAAAGTCACAAAATTGATTTCATTAATATTTGTTAGTTTTTCTTTGGCATCAATTAAACCACTTTTGACATTTTTCCCAAGATCAATTTGCGAAATATCACCATTGACAATCATCTTAGAATTGAAGCCTAAACGAGTCAAAAACATTTTCATCTGTGGCACAGTCGTATTTTGCGCCTCATCTAAAATGACAAAGGCATCATCTAGTGTTCGCCCACGCATGTAAGCCAATGGTGCGATTTCAATCACACCACGATCCATCAACCGATTAGTATGCTCTGTGCCAAAAATTTGAAATAAAGCATCATAGACAGGTCTTAAATAAGGATCAACCTTTTCCTTTAAATCTCCGGGTAAAAAGCCCAAGCTTTCGCCTGCCTCGACCGCAGGCCTTGTCAAGATAATTCGTTTAACCCGACCAGTTCTTAGTGCCTCAACTGCGAGCACCACTGCTAAAAAGGTTTTTCCTGTCCCAGCTGGCCCAATCCCAAACGTGATTGCAGATTTGCTTACGGTTTCAATATATTTGGCCTGACCAAGATTTTTTGCTCGAATTGGCTTGCCTTGGTTATCACGAATTATTTCTTTTTCGTATAAGCCAATAAATTGACTTAGCTCATCATTAGCCGCCATTTCAATGGCAGTCACTATATCAGGAATATTAACCTTTTGCCCACGACGCACCAAAATTAAAAGTGCTTCGATGATTTGACGAGCTTCTTCAATCTTAGCTTGGTGTCCAATGATTTGGATTTTTTCGCCACGATTTAAAACACGAACCTTAAGCTCATTTTCAATTAGCTTTAAATTCTTATCTTGGCTGCCAAAAATCTCAATTAGTTCCTCTGGATTTTCAACCATAAAATCCAATTTTGCTTCTAAACTTTCTGTCAAAATAACTCCTATTCTTTTACATATTAGCAATGCTGTTTCTAGTCAACTCTTTCAGTCTAATAACGAGCCTATTTGTTTTGACACCTTATTATAAATTATAAACGAGAACAGCAAAAAAAGCACTTTTTAAATATAATTCGCTTCAAAAAGCCCAGATTATTGGCAATCGGCTCTTAAAAATAATATTTTTTAAATAAAAAAGCCAGAAATTGATTTTCAATTTCTAGCTATAATGATTTGGAGCGCCTAATTAATATTAGCTCCTCCATAAAATTCCCCCAATCAACTGGTCTAGGTGGACTAGCCCAAACAATAAAGGTACTCTTGATCGTTTCATCAAATAAAACATCAGTCAATATCATATCCATTTGATCATCAATTTTTGAATGATACTCAATATTTAATTCGCTGATTTTATCAATATTACGCCTAATCATTTCGTTATAATTTTTGCCTAAGGAGAAATCAACACATATTTTAATTGGCTTCAAAATGTCTTTTAGTGGCACAGTATTAACTAAAACTAAAACATATTCAAGAAATAAAAAGCTTTTAGCACGATTAATATATTTATTCTGTTTATTTAACTTAATATACTCTAAGCAAAAAGAAAAATACTCAGGATAATTTTCAGCAAAGTAAGTGATGTCAAAGTCCCTTTTATAATCCAAAGACTCAATTTCAACATAAATACTATTAAAATGAATTCGAGTTAATTCCGATCCTAGCGAATCAATTATTTCGGGACTTAAACTAAAGTTAGCAGCAGCAGCTTTTTGAAAATCCAAATTCATTTTTTGAACCGTTTCTGAATTTTTCTCAATCGTTTTGGGAGATAATCCTAATAAATTAATGCTGACAAAAAATATGACGATTCTTAAAATTTCATTTGGTAAATACTTAGCATTATAATGCTTTTCAAAAATTTTTTCAGTCGCTAACGGGGATAATATCGTTGTCAATTTTTCAATATGCTTTTCAATCTCAGGCGTTAATTTAAAATCCCTTAACGCCAAATCCTGCTTAATCATATTTCCCGAGGAAACCCTAATGATATTAACTGCGGTAAAATGAATAAAGCGGCTCCATTCATATTCAGTAAAGCTATTATCAGGGTAATTGTTCTCAATTACTGCTAATGATTTTTCAATTGTTTGCATAATTTCTATGGGATAAATAGTTGTATCTCGCTCATAAATTGATAAAAACAAAAAAGACATTAAATCTCGAATTGCAGTTTCATTACCAACTAATTGCAAATTCTTATTTACCTGAATCCCTATTTTTGACAATAGCTTTTTTAATTGACGAAACTCCTTATAGACAATTGTATGACTGATAAATTTCTGATCTGAAAACTCGGAAATGGAGACACAATTTCCCCAAAAAAAGCTTTCAATTAATAAAAACGAAATAGAATTCCGGATATAAATTGTTTCTATTACATTTGAAAAAAAGATTCGTTTTTCAATGAGCCAAACATTATTTTTATCACAAAAAACCTGAATATCATTTATTAATTCACTTTCAATAAAATCTTGATTCAATTCATCAATTGTTTTATTTAATAAAAAATCGGATAATTCCAAAGCTTCAACTAATTTTTCTTTACTTTCCAAAAATTGCGGTTGATTTTCTAAATATCTTAATAATGAAAGCTTTCTTTTACTTACCTTATCTAAGAATATCGTGAACATAAATTCTGTCCCCACTTCTTTCCTTTTTTCCAAATAAAATAACTCCGGATAATAAATAACAAACATCTGAGAGATAAAAAGATTTCGAGTTGGCTCCTCCGCCCGTAACGCCATTTTGAGAGGCTGAGTTAGCAATAGTTATTTTTTCATCTTCAAAAAGATGTTCATTTAAAGCATAGCGTTTGTTATATTTTATACTCCGTAGCCTAAACTTTTCATCTGGCTGAAAGGCATCTACTGGACTTTGTAAAATATAATTATCAAACTCTGCTTTTTGCTTAACGCTTACTTTTTTTTCAACTTTAGTTACTGGAAATTCAACAACTGCACTAGCTTCTTGATTAGTTGCCGTTGAATTTTCTGGAATTAAAGCAACGACCGACTCCTCAGGCTGAATTGGTTCAGCAGGATTCAAAGGATTATAAATTACTGTTTCCGCACTGGCTAAGTACTCTTTTATTAAAAAAAAACTTGATAAAAATGTAGCGTATAGTATTACATATTTATATCTTTTAGACATTGATTCTCCTCAATGAATTAAATTGTTTCTCAACTTTTTAATCAATGGAGAGACCTTAGGAATCACTTTGTTTAATAAAGCTTAAAATCAAAAAAAATTATAAATACGATAGACTATGTCCCAATGTTAAATCTATTGCAATAATTATTCAAATTTAAACTCTTAATTAATCAAAAAAGTTATTAATTATCGTTTATTTTATTAAACATAATCATTTAGAAATAAAGAATCTCATTATTGATTATTATAGCTGTCTAAAATTTAATTCAGTATTATTTTAGTTGTCTTCACCTCTGATTAATCATCGAAATTATGTCAAAAACAATTAATAAATCAGTTTCCAGTATTATTTTCTCTTTATTCATTTATTTCTGCCTTTGATTTTTTCTTTTTATTACGGAAAAATAAAAATATTATCACAATCACCAGTGCAATCAAAATAATAATTAAAAGATACAGCCAAGTAAAATCTCTCTCTATTGAAACATCGTTACTATTTAGTTCTTTTGCTTCGCTAGCTTCAATTTTAAAATCTTTCGTAAATTCCCATTTATATTGATATTTTTCAATATCGCCTTCGCTGTTTTTGACCTCGTATTGACCTGTGTCACTTTTACCACTATAGGCAACAGTATTTAATGTATAAACACCAGCCTCTAATTTTTCTCCATTCAACGAAATTGGGTAAGAAAAATTTGAGTTGGGGGCCATCTGTAGCTGCTCAGCCTCCGATGAAAATAATACTTTACGGCTGCCTTTTTTCGTAATCTTATTTTCTAATTTAAGCTGATTTAGATAGGCAGCCTTAGAATTTTGAAATTTGGCATTAATCACGTTTCTTGAATTAACCTGACCTGCTGAAGCATCGAGTAGCTTTAGCTCTGGAGCAAGCTGCTTTTCATTTTGACGCAATAAAACAGCGACAGCATAAGAATATTCATTTTTTATTGCTACACCCCGTCCATCCGAGGAGGCTGTAGTTGTTTCATCGGATGGTTTCTCCTTAAAAGTAATTCCTCCTGCGATAATACCATCAAACTTTTCATTTGGCATCATTAGCTTAATAGGTAATATAATGCTTGATTTCTTAGGAATTGTGACCTCTGATTCAACGGTTGCTAAATCCTTAAGATTATACTTTAAACTAGAATCGGTCTTAATATTATTATCACTATATTCGACAACACCATTTAAATTGGTGGTTGCACTATTTATTGAGTTTTCAATGACTAAATCATTTTCAGTATCATTCCGCAATTGAACTTCAACTGTTTGACTTTGCCCTGGCGACATCAATAAATCATAATAGGTTTTTGACTTATCAATTTGATTATCGGGAATGACAGGCGTAACAGAATAATTAAATTCGGAAGCTTTAACCTTAGTTAGTCCAATTAATAAACTGAAAAAGAGTACAAGACTCAATAAAATTGGTTTCCGGTACTTCATTTTAAAAATTTCTCCTTTTACTTAAAATCAAGCTATTAATAGCACTCAAGCTGAGACTGACTTACAAAATCATCAATAGTAAAATCTAATCGATTATTTTAATTCCCCGGTGCATCAGTTAATACCCATGTAAATGTGGTTGAATAACTTTTAGCAAATTTAGTTGTTGAGCCAGGTACCTCAAGCGCAATACTTTTTTTCGCTGTATCCACTGAATTGCCCCAATCCATTAAATAAGTACCTGCTCCTTCACTTACTCTAGCTGACATCACCAGTGCTTCAGCGCCGCTTGGATCTAAGGTTAATGTTTTAGAAAAATTTGATGGCTTAGCCGATTGTGAAGCTGTAACAATATTACCATTATAAAATGTTATTTTTGCCCCCGTTAATACTTGACCAACAGAGGTTTGAAATTGTCCATTTTGTTTTACCTTTAATGTCCAGCCAGATTCAGTTCCGCGATTATCAGATACTTGAACAAAATTTGGACCCTCTAGGATATTTGCAGCAGCATTCTTATACTTTTGTGCATTTGCATAGTAAGTCTCCGTTTTAGAAGAAATTTTTTGTTCACCAAAAGATAAGCTAGATGCATAATCAATTGATAATGGACCACTTGTACCAGGCTCAGGGCCATCTGGGTTCGTTGGATCAATTGGCGTAATTGGATTCGATGGCTCTAATGGATCAACTGGATCAATTGGATCTGTACTAGGGACAAAGGTGATTGCGCCATTTGAATCATAAGTTTTTACTTCTGCTGCTGAAGTTTGAGTACCAATAGCACTCAAAAATAATGTGGCTAAAAATATATAGCTTATCTTTTTCATTACTGTTCCTTCCCATTTATTCAGTCGGTACAAATTTCAAAGTTCAAGTCAAGGTTGTTGTATAGGCTTTAGCTTCTGATGGTTCAGTTGGTTTCACCGGTTTTTTCTGGCTTCGTTAGATCAACTGGTTCGTTTTTTGTATTATCTATTTCGAAAATAATCGAGCCTTTTAAAGTATTATTTTGAGAAATACTCTCGGCAGTCATTAGACTCACAAAAGCAAGAATGCGTAGTAGAAATAAATCTGTTGTTAATAAATAATATTTATTTTTAAGATAAGCAAGCTAGAAAGTTAGAGCCTTCAAAAATTTATCATTTTAAACAATCAGAGCTACTTTCGTTAAGCATTTTTTAATCAATCACTTGCTTGGACCGGTTAAACAAAAAATTAGAGCGTGTTTTTGATTTCATCAGAATATGCCAGCCTGATTTAATAATCAATGCCACTTGTAAAATCGAGCATTGATAACAAATCCATCGTAAAAACTTTTAGCAATCTTGCCATCTATTAACCTTTAATTGATTAAAAATCATGGATTATCTGGGGCTGATACCAACGTCCACGAAAGAGTACCTTGATAATTGCCTATCAACTGCTTCTCAACTGGAACAGTCAATTTAATACCCTTTTGATTAGCTGCGCCCCAATCTTTATTGACAATATATTCACCATTTTCAGTCAGCTCACGCTGGTCAATTACAACTGAGCTTTCTCCTAGAACGATTTCTGTTCCGTCTAAAACATAAGATAAACAACCATTTAGTACGCGTTTTCCAGCAGTTAATGGTTCGGCCTCTTTAACACTAAGTCTCCACGGGCTCCTTTCTGAGCCTCTTGTATCCTTTACTATTAAATTACCGCTAATTGTCGGCCAATAGGTCTGCGTCTTGCTGCTAATTTTTTGAGTCCCAAAATTAAAGCTATCTGGTACCTCTGAAAGCTTCAGTTCTCCAGAGATAGCAACATTTATTGTTTTGCTCAAGGAAATACCCTGATAGGAGTATGAATAGGTTGACGAAACGTTTTTTAATAGCTCGGATTCCTGTGCATTTTTAATACTATTAAAGGCTTCAGCCGACAAGGATGGGCTAGTCGACTGATCATCATTGGCAAAAACAGTCGTTGCCTGTGTGTACGCACTTAAATCTGAGGACTCGATCATCGCTTGAGCCTGTGCTAAAGTTAAGCGCACAGATTTGGCATAAATGGCAAAATCACGATTATCCGAAATAGCCGCGTCATCTTTAACGACAACAATATTGACCTTTAATTGTTTTTTATTAGCAGCTGTCGTGCCAGCTTGGTAAACAATAGAATACTTATGATAAAGCTCGTCAGTAGCAAGCGGCTGATTAATTGCTGTAATCAGCTCCGACGTAATTGCTGAATCATCAAAAAATGGACGTCCTTCACCAGCTGTTAAATCAATAATATCAGACTTATTTTTTAGCTTTGCAGCCTCAGCTTCATTAATAATGACATTTTTAGCTGATAATTCAACTTGATTTGAATATTTGACCTTTACTTGATAGCTGTAATTATTATCTGGAGAAGTCCAATCCACCTGATCAGAATTTGGTTTTTCCTCAATCACTGTTTTAGAAGCCCCAGCCTTTGTTGAGGAAATTTCACCACTATATAGCCACGAGCCAGTCTGCTCTGTTTCAGGCACAAAGCTAAGAGTGGGTGTAATACCTTTTGAAGCTGGAATCAATAGTCGCCCCTTCTTAACCTTTAAGCCGGCAGCATCAGTTCCCCACGCCTCTATTGTCAGTGGCAGATTATTAACCTTAATCTGTGATAAATTATGCGTAATATCTCCGGTGCCTGCTGCAACACCGGGTGTTTCCACTTCATAATCAATAATTGAACCTGGAATTGCTATACCGTAACCATTAGCACTGTGACTTTTAATATCATTATCGCCAATAAAGGTTTTTCCAGTGGCTTTTTCAATTCCTGAAAAATTAATCGGCGTAATATGAGTAGCATTACTAACGGTTGGATTAATGGTAAATACTTGATATGCCTTAACATTGCCAAACCAAGTTCCTTGACTATCAGCTTGAAGCTCCGTATCTTCAGCTGTATTTTTAATCCAAGTCAGGTGATCCTTTGAATCATCGGGTGCCTCATAATCTGAAATATTTATTTTTCCTGCTCCAGGTGGCGATTCTATCGTTGCTGCATCCTCAACGATTAATTTAGCACCTGAAATTAGATTAGCAGGAGACAAAATACCGATACCACTCCCCTTTGAAAGATGAATATTACCAAATTGATTATAGGCTGATGCATGAGTGACCGCAGTCGCTAAACGACCGTTATTGATATTGCCACCATTAGCCAGTAGCTTGATACCATTGGTGATATTGAGCTGAGTAAAATTTACAATACCTAAGCCAGTTGCACTTAAATCATCGGTTTGATAATTACCTGTACCATCAACATTCTGACCAAAATTAAAAATAACTTGATTACTACTGCTGCTTACAATAGCATTATTGAAATCATCCTTGGCTGAGCCACCTGAAAGACCATTAATACTTTGAGCGCCCTGGATATTCATCGTAACATTTCTTAAAATTTTATTATCAGACGAAATATTTGAATAATTTGTTGCATAAAGATTACCAATTTTAGAGCCAGTCGCTTGGATATTGACATTTATTGCACCGCTTTTAGTACTATTTGCAAAATAACCACCATCGCCATAAATATCTGCACCATTTAATACATCTGAACCGGGCTTGGTAAAAATATTTAGCGTAATCTTATTGGAGCTATTCGTACCAACTATATTAGCGCTACCATATGGATTCCCACCTGAAATATAAGTCCCAGCTGGTAATTTAAATTCACCGTCATAATTTCTTAAATCTATTGTCAGACTTGCATCACCCAGTAATGAGCCATTATTAGTAATGCCACCTGAAAAACCGTTAGAGCCAGTTCTTGGTGTCCCAGAAAAATTACCGCCGTAAATTCTATTGTCCGAATTTCCAGTCACAGTATGAGCGTCTGACACACCGTAAGAAGCGCCCAATGAGGCATTAATTACGCCATCATTGACAATAACGCCAACATCACCAATAATTTTAACGTCATCCCAGCCGCCGCCTGATAAAAACCAGTCGACCTGACCGTCGTTTACAGTGCTTTGACCGTTACCATAAACGCGTCTGCTTGTATAGCCTGTGCCCTCGAGTGTATCGACAATACCTGAATTTAGCGTATTGGCAGTATTACCCTCGACCACACCAGAGAAAGAGCCACCATAGGTCCAGCGAGCCACTGTATTATTTAGGATTGTTTTAGTATTGCCTTTAATATAGATATCCCATGCCGTTCCAGGAGAACCGCCACCGCCAACAATATCCCAATCACTATCTAAGCCTCGACTTTTACTGGTTGTAGAATAAGCAAGGTCAACTGGCTTACTTCCTCGAAAAGCCAAACCCGCTCCACCAGGACTACCATCAGTAGTTGACGTGCCCACCTCAATTGTTGTATTACCTTCAATATAGCCGCCACGTCCTGCCGCAGTCGTATAATTGGCACCATTCGAAAAGGAACCACTAATTAATTTAGAGGTAATATTGCCAAAAACTTTAAAAGCCGCCGAATTTCTCGCAATTTCACTACGCTGATCAGAGGTATAGGCATCATATACTGTTTGATTTGATGCGCCCATGCTGGATTGAGATAATTTACTGATATTATTGCCACCACCACCATTGAAATCGCCAATACCACCACTAGATGAGCTTGTGCCCGCTTTCACTGTGTTCACAATATTACCTGTAATTATTCCTGAGCTTCGGTTACCACCCTCAAAATCTGCATAGCCCCCTTTATATAGACTGGTATCCAAATTGGTTGTAATTGCATCCTTATTACGATCAGAACCGATATTACCCACCATTGAGCCACCAACAAATCGATTAGTATTAAAACGACCATAGCCTGAAATATTAGTCGTAATATGACCGCTAATATCACCGTAGTTGGTCCCACCATAAAAATTACCTAATTGAAATGCTGAGCTAGGATTTGTAATATTAATTACTGTCGTAACATCACCAGTAACACTAGCCCTGCTTGATGCATTAGAGCCAACACCACCACCATAAATATTATTAATCGATCCATTCGTATCAGAAATATTAATTTGAGTGCTGCCATTTACCGTTCCAATATTACAGCCGCCTACTAAGTTAGCAATTGCGCCTACGGTTTTGGTAATATTAATTGAAGTATTACCGGTTAATGTGCCACCATTTCGATTACCACCATAAATATTCCATGTCCCAGAGCCTGTTGCATTTACATTGATTGTTGGACTACCAGAGATATCCTCTGATTCAGCGCCACCATATATTGAAACACCATTCCCAACAGAGCCACCATTTAGATTTAAATCGTGCCCATACATATAAAAATTTGAAGCACTATAAGCCAGATTTCTAAGACTAATATTACTGCCAAAATAAGTATTAGTCCCAAAGTTTAATGCTTTGGCACCACCTGGTAAGACCGTACTATCAGAAATAGTGTCTGATGCTGCACCCGTAAATGTAATACTCCTAGCTTTTCCCTGTAGTGCATAAAGCGTAATATCTGTTGCGGAGGGCGCCATTGGAATTGACTTTGCTGTTGTCGCTGCTGAAAGTGAGATATTTGTCCCAATATAAATCACAAAATCCGCATTCTTACCATTTTGATATAAATCAAAAAGTGCCATTTTAAAGCCCGCTTCATTTGCATCATACTCTTGATAGGGCCCCCCATCCTCTGAAGGACTTGGTACAACAATGACTTTACTTTGATTTGCATTGCTAATCACATCTGCAATTGACCCTTTTGCGTTCATATTGATGCTGCTTATTATTTCAGAATTGCTAGAAATTTGCTTTTCATCAGTTACTGATGATTCTCCACCTACTTCTAGGGAGCCAGAAAAAATCATAGAAAACATGATTAGCGTGAAGACAATATTCAAAATCTTTTTCAATTAACTTTCAAGTCTCCTTCCGAAATAGAATATAATTCCCTGAGCTATTATATCAACTTATAAACAATTATTTTTAATTATTATTTCCTTATTTATAAAATAAAAATAAAAAAATACCAACTAAGCTATCACGCTCAATTATTATCAACATCAAAAAAAAACGACTCCTATTTAAAATCGTTTCAGAATATAGACAACGCATACTTTATCTTTTGGATTCTACAATAAATTGGACTGATAAATATTAAGGAGAATTTGGCATTGTTTTCCGGAAAAAATGCCAAATTCACAAAAAAACGACCATATTCACAGCAAACTTGAGCAACAAAAAAAGCAGCACAAGATGTGCTGCTACAAAACTAAAGCTGATTTTCTAATCAGCAAACCTGAAACTACAGTCAACCGCCTTACCAAAGTCCACGCCCGATAAAGCATATACTTACAGGAAGCAGGTTATTTTTTTATATTCTAGCTTTAAACAATTATCCTAATCAAATTAAAAAGCTGCTTTGGAGTTCAATAATCTTTACGTGCTCGTAAGGAAGAAAGTATTGAGACTAGGTCTATTACTTCCTGTAAAACTGCTCCTAATAAAGCCGGAATTAAGCCAGTACTCGCAATTAGCATTAGAATAACACAAATAAAAATACCTATTAAGACAGATTGTTTAGCAATACGCATCGTATCTTTAGAAATCGAAATCACTTGACTAACCTTCTGAAGATTATCCTTTAAAATAACTGCATCGGCCGACTCACTGGCAGCAGTCGCTCCATGTGCACCCATGGCGATACCAACCTCTGCACGAACTAATGATGGACTGTCATTTACACCATCACCAATCATAATAACTGGTCGTTTTGCCTTTGGAACATCTTCAATGATTTTCGTCTTATCCTGCGGTAAACAACCGGCATAGATTGTTTGAATACCAACTGCTTTACCAACCTCGTCAGCAACACTTTGATGATCACCCGTCAGCATCATAATCTCGTCAATTCCTAAGCGCTTAATTTGCGCAATCGTCATTTTTGCTTCGTCACGTATTTGGTCAGAAAAGGTAATATAGCCTATTAATTTTTGGTCTTCTGACACATAAATCGTTGTCTGCTGCATCGGTTTAACCTTCTCATCTGGACTTACATAAGAGGCCTTTCCTGCACTCACCCATTTTTGATTTATTCTACCAGTCACACCATGTCCAACAATTTCCTCAATATTGTCTGCCGGCTTCAAATCAATATATTTTTCCGCATAGCTAACTAAGGACTTCGCAAGAATATGAGTGGATTCCTGCTCGATGCTCGCCGCCAGCGCTAAAAGCTTTTCTCTGCTAATCCCACTAACTGGCACAACTGCCTCCACTGCGAGCATTCCCTTAGTAATCGTACCAGTCTTATCAAACGCAACAGTCTTAGCTACTGAAAGCTTTTCTAAGGTTGTTCCCGTCTTTACGATAATACCATTACGGCTCGAGCGACTCATACCAGAAATTAATGCAATTGGTGCCGCTAAAATTAAAGGACAGGGTGAAGCAACGACTAAAACCTCAGCAAATCGAATTGGTTCTTTTGAAATAAACCAAGCAAAAAAGGCAATTAAATAGGCTGTGATAGTAAAGGGGACAGCATAACGATCCGCCATTCTGACAAAATGTGCAGGTTGATTTTCAGATGCCCGAACCAAATTAATAATAGTTTGATACTGGCTGTCTGCTGCACTCTTATCAGCAACCATCGTAATCGATGACTCGCCATTTACCGACCCTGATAGCACCTCATCGCCTACCTGCTTTTCAATCGGCTTAGACTCTCCGGTTAGAGATGATTCGTCAACAGTTGACTGTCCCTTTATCAAATGACCATCGACTGGTATCACTTCACCTGGTCTAACAACCATCTGATCACCGACAGTCAGTTCTGTTACCTTGACAGTCACCATTTTACCAGCGATTAACTGGTTGGCATTCTGTGGTGAATTATCCAGCAGTGACTTTAACTCAGTGCTAGCCTTCCTAGTGGCATAATCCTCCAAAGAATCACCACCTGTTAGCATAATTAAAATCATTAAGCTTGCCCAATACTCTTTCAAGACGAGCGTTGCTATAATGGCTGTTACTGCTAGGATATCAACACCGTATCGACCGGCTCGAATTGTTTTAACCATTTCTATTAGCATCGAAATGGTTACTAATAAAGCAATTATTGCAATAATCAAAAATGCCAAGCGATTTTGTTTCATAATAAATTCTGTAATCAACGCTAACACACCTGCGATTAGTGTTATTTTAAATTTTAAAGAATGATTCATAAGGCCACCTTTTCTATTTTTTTAAGTATACTTTAATTTCTTGCACTAAACAACCACAAAAGCTTAAATGATAATGATTATCAAAATCAAAAGGAGCTGCCTAAATCATAATTTTCTAGAAAAAAAAACGACTATCTGGCAATAATCATTCTTCTTAAATATGTCTGTTATGTTATTTTATAAAATGAGATACAAGAATCAATAACCAAAATAGTAGTATAGCATTATAAAAAAATACCAATAAAATAAGTTAAAGCCTGAGCTACTGAACCAAGTGCTAAAATTTTGACTGCGCAGATAAAGGTTTCCCTTTTGACTTGTTTTTTTATAAATAGATTAATTTGTTTAATAATAATTGGTAAAATCAAAAAGGTCAGTAAAACAGTCAATGGCGCAAGCTCAAGCAGGGGGCTAGCTAAAATCGCTAAGAAGGCGAGGACATTGAAGGCAATAAATAATCTCAAACTATTTTTAAGCCCGATATAATGCACAAGGGTATAACGCTGATTCAGTTCATCCTCCTTTAAATCACAAATATTATTAGCTAACATTAAATTAGCAATCCAAACAGTATTTGGTAAAGAAATTAAAAAAATGCCTGAAATCGTCCCGAAATCCCAAGTAAAAGATGAATAAGTATTAATATAGACACAAATCAAGGAAATCATAAACCCCATCGTAATGCCTGAAAAAAACTCACCTAAAGGTAAACTCGACAATGGTTTAGGCCCACTCGAATAAAAAATACCGACTAAATAACAATAAATACCCATAAATAATAACGGCCAACCGACGATTGTAGCCAAACCAATTCCCAATAATGCTGAGATCGTAATCATGGCGATAATCAAGTTTTTTACTAATTTCAATGAGATATTTTCCCGACCAATAATATTCGTTTTCTCCCGATAATCATGTAAGTCAGTCGCATGATGATAATCATTATAATTATCCAGCATATCCACCGCCATATTAAAAATAAACATGGCGACAAAATAAATAAAAACATAACCCAAATGAACAGCTTGATAATGATACCAACTAAAGACAAGACCGATAAAGAATGGCAACACACTTGCCGTTTTTGCTTTAAATTCAACTAGTTCTAAAAACACTGAAAGACTCAATTAATCAACTCATTTCTTTATATTTATATTATATACAAATAATTAGTAAGATTTTTCAATAATAGGGTACAATAATAAATATGTACTTGAAAGGAATTTACAAATGGTTACTTATTGGGACAAATACCCTCAAATTCAAGAAAATTTAAGCGAAGTTAAACAATGTATCAATCAACAATTAAAAATCCAAAATCAACCCATTCGTGAGGCCTTAATTCGTTTTAGTGAATCCGGTGGCAAGCTTTTACGACCAGCATTCTTTTTATTATTTAGCTACCTTGGTACTCAAGAAAACCTTGAACACCAAAGACGAATAAAAATGGCTAGCTCTTTGGAAATCCTGCACATGGCTTCACTGATCCATGATGATATTATTGATGACTCCCCCTTAAGAAGAAATACAATTACAGTTCAAGCGCAGTTTGGCAAGGATATTGCCGTTTATACTGGTGATTTATTATTTACTGAATTTTTTAATTTATTAATTGAAACAATGACTGAAAAACGATTTTTAGAATTAAATGCTAAAACGATGAAAGCACTACTTTTAGGTGAACTGAATCAAATGCATTTTCGCTTTAACCAAAAAGCCGATATCAATGCCTATTTTAGAAGTATAAAAGGTAAAACAGCTGAGTTATTTTCGCTTGCCTGTCTTGAAGGCTGTGCATTTGCAAAAATGGATGCTGAAGCTCAATTTACAGCACAGCGTATCGGCAGAAATGTTGGCATGGCTTTTCAGATTTATGATGATATTCTCGACTATGTCGGTAATACAAAAATTATCAAAAAACCGATTCTAGAGGATTTAGCACAGGGAATCTACACGCTGCCCTTGCTCGTCGTTTTAAAAACACATCCCGAAGCTGTTAGTCCATTACTAAATAAGGGGCATCGACTAACAACTCAGGATGCTGAAAAAATTGCACAATCCGTCATTGAATTTGGGGGAATTGACAATGCAAAACAAATTGCCCGCGCACTGACCGATAATGCACTGAGACTGCTAGAGAAATTCCCAGAATCAAGTGCTAAATCAGACCTCAAGCAGCTAATTAATGATTTATTAATTAGGCCTTACTAACCTAACTTCCAATTAATTAATCTAATCCTAGATCAATTGCTCTAAGCTGTTGAAATTTAGGGTTAGATTTTTCTAATGCCTGAGGCGAATCATTCATTACTAAACGACCAGCCTCGATAAAAATGACACGATCCATCAATTCAATCCCTTGTAAGTGATGCGTAATCCAAATTATCGTTTTATCCCGCAGGACCTCAAAAAAAGTAGCCAATAGCGCTTGTTCAGTAATCGGATCAAGACCAACCGTCGGTTCATCTAAAATAATAATTGGAACATCCTTTAATAAAATCCGAGCTAAAGCCAAGCGATGACGTTCCCCACCTGAAAATCTCAAGCCCGCTTCATCAACCATGGTTTCAATCCCGTCTGGTAATGAATCAATTAATGAGCCTAGACCTACGCGTTGAAGTGCCGCAATAATTGCTTCATCCGAGGCCGTCTCTTGACCAATGCGGATATTATTCGCAATTGTTGTATGGAAAAGATATGGCTTTTGTTGGATAACACCAATATAATCAGCAATCGCTTCTCCAAACTGGGTTGTTGGCACGCCATTTAAACTAATTTGACCAGCAGTTGGTTGTAAATCGCCTCGTAAAAGAGTTGCTAATGTACTCTTACCTGCACCACTCTTGCCCAAAACACCGATTTTTTCACCTTGGTTAATCGTTAAGGAAAATTGATTAAGCACTAGCTTACTATTTACCGTATATTTAAAATTAACCTGATCAACAGCTAACTTAAACGGTGCTTTTAATTTAAATTGCTCCAATTTTCGAGCTGAAATCTCGGGCAAATCATTAAAACGTCGAATCGAATCAGAATAGCTATTGGTCTCCTGCGCTGCATTAGATAAGGGGGCAAAGGCATCAATCAAAGGAAATACAGTTAAAACAAACGCAGCAATCCAATTTGCTTTTCCACCTCGTACACCAATAAATTGACTACTCGTCCAATAAAGCAGCGAAATTGTAATCAAACCAAAAATCAATTGAATAATAAAATCACGAAAACGATTAAACGACTGAATTGCTTTATTTGTTTGACGAAGCTCAGTCTCTAAGCGCTCATGCATTTCTAGATAGCTTGCAGTACGTTGACTAAAAATCCAGTCCCCAATCCCTAAAACATTATCTGTTAATTGAGGATATAATTGATTTTTTAATTGCTTGAGTTGACTTTGTCGGGCGCCATTAATCAGCACGCTAACCATTGGTAATAAAATAACTACAATCCCTAATAATAACAGCATTACTAAGGCAAACCAAACTGAAAAGAAGCCCAGGCCGATAATAATAAACACATAAAGCAGCCATGCGATAATCGTTGGGAAAATTGTTCTTAAATATAAATTTTGGATATGATTAATATCTTCAGCTAATAAGCCCAAAATATCGCCCATCCGATAATGCCGTTGAAAAAAAATCGCATCCTGCTCCACAACTTGATACAATTTTAAACGCAATTTTGAAGTCATCTTTAAAACCCAATTATGACTGACTAATCTTTCGATATAACGAAAAACGGGGCGAGAAATACCAAAAGCACGAGTTAAAACAATCGGAATATAAATCATCAAAATGTTTTCTGGTAGAGAGGCTGCCCTACTAATCAAATAGCCTGAATTAAACATCAAAGCCCCAGCACTAAAAAACGTTAAGAAGCCTAGGAAAATTGCCAATAATAGTGTTTTTCTATACTGTTTAAGAAAAGGCTTAATCCAAGAATCACTCTCTAAAGCCCTGAATAGTTTAATTTTTTGCATGCTGATGTCCTCGCATTTCCTGTATTAATTGCGTAAATGCTCCTTGCTTAGCTCGCAATTCATCATAAGTGCCTGCTTCGACCAATCGACCCTGTGCCAGCACTAAAATATAATCCATCTCATGCATCCAATGTAACCGGTGAGTTGCAAAAAATACTAGCTTATTGGCCATTAGCGGTAGCATCTTTTCCTTCAAAGCAAGCTCAGTTTCAATATCTAAATGTGCAGTTGGTTCATCAAATAATAAAATTTTGCGCTCTGAATCTAATAATGCTCTAGCTAACGCAACTCTTTGTGCTTGACCACCACTTAAACTTCTTTTTCCATCACCAATCACTGTATCTAATCCAGCGGGCAATTCATCAAGCAAGCCTTGCAAATCAAGCTGATTAATCACAGCCATTAGCTGCTCATCAGTCGCTTCTGGATGATAAAAGGCTAAATTTTCTCGTAAGGTTTTATGAAAAATATATGGATTTTGTGGAATATAGGCCAATTGCCGTTGCCAATCCTTTTGTGATAAGTTTTTTAACGCTACTTGGTCGATTTTAAATTCACCCTGAGTTGGCTGAAAAAAACCACTGATTAAATTGATTAGAGTCGACTTACCAGAGCCGCTCATACCAACGATCCCAATTTTTTGAAAACCGGAAACCGAAAAGGAGACGTCACTTAAAGCCAGCTTTTGCTCATAGCGATAGCTCAATTGGTTAAATTGTGCATGACCTTGGGCTGACCACTTTTGCAAAGGCATTTGTTTAATTTCAGCTTCTTGTTCTGAAATAATTGTCCCCATCTCAGCCATCGCATTTTTACCATCAAGTGTTGCATGATAGTCGCTTGCAAAATCACGAATCGGTAAAAAATACTCAGGCGCCAAAATTAAAGTCGTTAAAGCTGGAAATAACAAAATATTGCCATCTAGCAAGCGTAAGCCTAGTAAAACAGCTACAATCGCTACCGATAGGGTTGTAAAAAAATCTAAAGCAAAGGTCGATAAAATAGCTACTTTCAGTGTACTAATCGTTGCTTTTCGGAAATTTTCACTCGTCTGATAAATACTTTTTTCATATTTTTTACTAATGCCAAATACTTGCAGAGTATCGATGCCTCGTAAAGAATCAATAAAATGATTCGATAAAATCTGAAAGGTACGATATTGTCGATCCGCCTTACTTTGTGCCGCATAGCCTAAAATAATCATAAAAATAATAATTAAAGGAAAAACTAAAAATAAAACAACACCTGATTCCCAGTCTAAAATAAAAATACCAACTAACAGGACAATCGGAATGACAGTCATATTAATAATTTTTACAAGGATTAGCTGCAAATAGTTTTCAACCTGATGAATACCCTCGATCAGCATTGTTGTCACATTACCAGTACCGTGCTTTTGAATCAAGGTAGGACCCATCCGGAATATTTTTTCAAGAAGCTCTGTCCTTAATAGCTTAGCCTGTTGACGCGCATAGGCATCTAAATAACGGTCCCGAAAAAAAGTTAACAAATGTCGGCATAAATAGCATAAAAAAAACAACAAGATATAATTAATTTGATTTTTAAATACTTGACCTGACCATAATCTTGAAATGACCAATGCAAGAAAATAAGCTTGTCCTAGAATAAAGAAGGCTTGTGAGATAGCTAATCCCACAAGCAAAACAAAAACTCGTTTGATACCATTCAGCTTGAAAATATTCTTATCAAACATGATTTACACCTTCTGCTAATCCTGGCTGCTTAATTCTTTTGCTAAAGATAAAATAAGTCCAGCCAGTATAGATTAAAACAAATGGTAAAATAGTAAGTGAAATAATCGACATTATCTTCAAAGTATACGGACTAGAAGAAGCATTTTTTATCAATAAATCAAAATCTGGATTAATTGAGCTAACTAAAACCCTTGGAAACAGGCCTGTGAATAGTAATGCTACAAGTGACACCAAGGTTAAGCCACTTAAAATAAAAGCCCTAAATTCATGGCGTTTAAGCACAGAAATATTAGCAAAAACAGTTAGTAAAACAATCAAGGCAGTCAAGACCAAGGATACAATTAAATGCTTGCTAAAGAAATCAGTCTGCATTAATAAAAGTAAAGCGAAGACTGCAAGACCGGCATATAAGACCAGATAGGCTCTTTTAGCATACTGATTGGCACGATATCGAATCACACCTTCAGTTTTCAATGAAATATAATTTAGACCATGCAGGTAGCATAGTAGCGTCAAGGCTACACCACCAACGATTGAAAATAGATTAAAATAGTCACCAAAGCTGGCACTCATATTACCATTTGCATCAATCGGCATACCATGGACCATACTCGTAAATAAGAGACCGAAGAAAAACGGTACAATAAAACTACCAATCGTTAAAGTCCAGTTCCAAAGCTGCTTTTGCGACTTTGGTACCTTATGGCGAAACTCAAACGATACACCTCTAATAATTAGACCAAATAAAATTGCAAATAAAATGAGGTAATAGCCACTAAATAAGGACGCATACCAAGCTGGAAACGAAGCAAACATCGCACCCCCAGCTGTTAATAGCCAAACCTCATTGCCATCCCAAACTGGTCCAATTGTTTGGACAATCTGATCTTTTTCATCCTCATTTTTAGCTAATGTCTGAACGGACATACCAACCCCAAAGTCAAAGCCTTCTAAAAAGAAGAAGCCTGAAAACAGAACGCCAATCAACGTGAACCAAAGTAATTGTAAACCACTCATTATTAATACGCCCCCTTATCAAATGGGTCACCTGAACCTGTTCCTTCGTGCGCCAGCTGTAATTCCTCATAATCTGGTCCCTTTTGTAGCTCCCGACGTACCAAATAAATCATCGTGCCTCCTAGACCAGAGAATAGCAAGAAATAAACAATATTCGTTATTAATAATGATGTCGCAGAAACATTAGGTGAGATACTATCTTCGATTGTAAATAAACCATAAACAGTCCAAGGATAGCGACCCAGCTCGGTGTTAAGCCAGCCTGCCGTATTGGCAATAAACGGTACAAATGTACATAAGCCTAAAATCCATAGCATCCATCGTTTTTCATACAAAATTGGATGCTTCTTACGAGTGAAAAACAAGCCTAAAATTGCGACCAGTAGCATTAGCATCCCAAAGGCCGCCATAATCCTAAAGCTATAAAATAACGTATTAACAGGTGGATAATAGTTTTTATCATCACCATATTGTTCAATCAGCTTCTGATTAACGGTATCCATACCTTCGACCGAACCAGATAGCTTATTATAGGATAGGATACTTAGCATATAAGGAATTTCAATGCCAAAAACCTGCTTGTGTTCTCGCTCATTCGCCCAAGCAATCAAGGTCCATGCTGCAGGATCACCGCTATCCTCATAGGCACCCTCCATCGCAGCAAACTTCATCGGTTGATCTTCAATCAAAGCCTTCATCTGAGCATCGCCGGCACCTAATACTGTAATTGAGCCTAAAAGTGTAATTACCAAGCCTATCCGAATAGAAGATTTGAAGATTTCACGATTAACATCCTTTTTCAGTAATTGAAATGCAGATAAGCCAGCGACTACCATGCCGCCTAAGGTTACCGCACCAGCGATTACATGAGTAAATTCATACCAGACCTGAGGATTGGCTAATAAAGCACCAAAATCAATCATCTCTGCTCGACCATTATTTAAACGGTAGCCTGAGGGATGCTGCATAAAGCTATTTGCCACTAAAATCCAAAAAGCAGACATGACAGAAGCAAAGGTTACTAGCCAAATAAAAATAACGTGCGTTACAGGCTTAACACGATCCCAAGTAAACATCCACAGGCCTAAAAAGGTTGACTCTAAAAAGAAAGCCAATAAGGCTTCAATTGCTAAGGGTGCACCAAAAATATCCCCGACAAAGCGAGAATAATCCGACCAGTTCATCCCAAATTGAAATTCCTGAATAATACCTGTAACGACACCAACTGCAAAACTAAGTAAGAAGATATTCCCCCAAAATTTTGCCATTTTTTTAAATTTTTCATCTTTTTTCACAACATAAATCGTCTCCATGACGGCAACAGATAAAGCGGTTCCAATTGAAAACGGTACAAAGAAATAATGAAAAATTGTTGTCATTGCAAACTGGATTCTACCAAGTGTTACAATATCCATAATAATTCCTCCAACTCAAATTACAAAAGTTATAATAACAAAAAAATATCCTGCTATTCCTCTGAATTAAAATAACAAATGTATATAATAAATAACCAACATTCATTATACTACTTGAGTTGATTTTCTCAAAGAAAATCGATTATTTTTGGCAAAATAAAAAGGCAGAAAGTATGACTGAACAGAGATAGGCGAGATGCTAACTCTCTTTTTCAGTCATATCATTCTGACTTGATAATTTATACTAAACCTTGGGCAAGCATTGCGCTAGCCACCTTGCTAAAGCCGGCAATATTGGCACCCGCAAGTAAATCAGCACCTTGACCATATTCAAGCGCTGTATCACGACAATTACGATAAATCGCATGCATGATATCATCCAATTGCTGATCAACGGTTTCAAAATCCCAACTTAATCGTTGACTATTCTGACTCATTTCAAGAGCCGATACAGCCACGCCACCTGCATTAGCTGCTTTACCAGGACAATAGGCAACCTGCGCCTCTTTTAAAATAGCAACAGCGGCCAAGGTCGTCGGCATATTGGCACCCTCACCAACAATTTTAACACCATTTTCAATTAATTGCTTCGCGTGCTCAACTTCAATTTCATTTTGTGTCGCACAAGGCAAGGCAATATCCGCTTGTCCTTTATAGCTCCAGACACTCTCGCCAGCAATATAAACTGAAGATGGTCGTGCATCGCGATAGGCAGTTAAGCGTAAACGTTTTTGCTCCTTGATTTCACGTAATAATTCAACATCAATACCGTCAGCATCATAAATATAACCTGACGAGTCAGAGCAAGTGATAACCTTCGCCCCCAAAGCCTGTGCCTTTTCAATTGCATAAATGGCCACATTACCACTACCAGAAACAAGAACTGTTTTATTTTCAAAAGAATCCTCTAAATCATTCAGCAAATGCTTGACAAAATAAACCAAGCCATAACCAGTCGCTTCTGTTCGTGCCAAGCTGCCACCAAAATCAAGGCCTTTTCCTGTTAGAACACCTTGCTTAGAACCAGCTAGACGCCGATACATGCCATATAAATAACCAATTTCACGACCACCAACACCAATATCTCCTGCAGGAACGTCTAAAGAAGGTCCGATGTGGCGATAAAGCTCTGTCATAAAGCTCTGACAAAAACGCATAATTTCACCATCGGTTTTGCCTTTCGGATTAAAATCGCTGCCACCCTTACCACCACCGATACCTTGATTAGTCAAGCTATTTTTAAAAATCTGTTCGAAGCCTAAAAATTTCAAAACACTCAGGTTGACTGTCGGGTGAAAGCGTAACCCACCTTTATAAGGACCTAGCACAGAATTGTATTGCACACGAAAACCACGGTTTACCTGCCAATTTCCTTCATCATCTTGCCAAGGCACACGGAACTGAATAATGCGTTCTGGTTCAGTAATCAAATCTACTATATTTTTTTCAATATACTCAGGATGCTTTTCTAAAAATGGTATAATTGTTGGTAAGAACTCATCAATAGCCTGTAAAAATTCCGGCTGATTACCGTCCTTACTATGGATTTTTTCTTTTAATTGAACTACGAATTGCTCAGCTGCTGTCATAAAATGATCCCTTCTCTTATTTAATAATAAAATATAAAATTATTTACTCACTCTTTTCATTATAACTGATAATATTTATTAACAAGTAAAATTAATTATTTAATTTAAAAATGATATTTATTTTGATCTTGCCTGCAACGCATCATGATGGCTTGACACCATACCATGAGACTCTGCTTGCGGATCAATATAGGTTTTTGCCGTATTCACCGCCACAAGCGCATCGTGTAAAGCCCCGCTGATTAAATTGATTTTCCCGTCATGCAATGAAATATCACCGGCAGCATAAATGCCTGAAATATTTGTAGCACAGCCCGCATCCGTCTTAAAATAGTGGTTATCAATTATTTCAATACCTGAAATTGGTTCTTCAATTAAAACATTTTCTCGATCATAGCCATGATTGACGATTAAAATATCCATATCCAGCTCTGTTACTGCGTTCAATTCATGATTTTTTAAAATAAGGGTTTTAATCCTTGCTGAGTCACTCGTCGGTACTAATTGGTCAATTGTATGATTAAAATAGCATTCAATACTACTATTTAGTAATTTAGTTACTTCTGCCTCGTGCCCTCTTAGTGCCTGACCACGATAAACCAAAGTTACTTTTGATGCAATTGATTCAAGCGTATTTGCCCAATCAATTGCTGAATTACTACCACCCGAAATAACAACATGCTTGCCATGAAATTGTTCCAGATTTTCAACTTTATAGCATAAATTTGTTGACTCATAGTCTTCAAAATCAGCTACTTCCAGCTTGGTTGGCTTTAAAATACCTGAACCGACAGCAATAATAATCGCTTTAGACAAGTGAATATTGCCACTCTCAGCTATTAATTTAAAAATATTATTTGCCTTTTGAATAGAGACAATTTTTTCGCCTAAAACGATTGCTGGATCAAAGGTTTTCGCTTGATTTACTAACTGAGTAATTACCTGACTACCTTTGGTAGGAGGCAGCCCGCCAATATCCCAAATTACCTTCTCTGAATAGACATTTAATTTACCACCTAAAAATGGATTATATTCAATCAGCTTGGTTTTCATTTCTCGTAAGCCACTATAAAAAGCGCTATACAAGCCCGCTGGTCCGCCGCCGATTATTGTAACATCATATACTTCGCTATTAACCATTTGCCCTCCTCAGAGTCCTGTTTTTATTGAGAATCATTCTCAATTACTAATTATAGCGAAAAATATTAAAATATACAAATTGGATGCAATAATGAAAAAATCATATGATAATTAAAGCGCTACCATATGATTGCATTGTACTGAACGCAATAAAATTAGAAAAAGCAGTCAGTAACCAATAAAGCTATTTAATATCAATTGTCTGACTTACGCTCTGCCGTAGCTACCGACTGCCGTTCAATCAGCTTTACAGGTAACGCAATATTACTCTTAGCTATTTTTTCGGCTCTAATAATTTTAAGTAGCATTTCAACAGCAGTTTGTCCTTTTTCTAAAATATTTTGAGACACCGTTGTTAATCGTGGACGGGATTGCTCTGATAAGATATTATTATCAAAGCCTGTAATTGAAATCTGCTCTGGCACTTTAATGCCTGCATCTAAAAACAAATTCATTGTATCAACCGCATAGTAATCTGATGCAAAAAATAAGGCGTCGTATTTGCTTAAATCATTATTGATAAATTGCTCAAGCATTTGATGACGAATTGTTTTTCGATAATCAATTGGAATAAAATAGTTCGGTTGACAAGTCAGCTTATGCTCTTGATAGGCCCGTTTAAAGCCCTTCAAGCGCTCAGCATCAACCCCATCTGGAACCACCATATCTGCCAAAAAGCCAATTCTTTTAAAGCCTGCATCGATTAAATAGCTTGTCATTAATCTAGCACCTTCAAAATCTGCTAAGCCAACATTATAATAATTTGGCAATTTAGGATTGGCATAGCTGTCAATAAAAACAACTGGAATATCAGTTGCCTGTAGAAACGCTTCTATTTCGTTAGCATTGCCACCTAAGACAATTAGCCCCTCTACATTCCATGCACAAGCCATACGAACACTTTCTTCATAATTCATCGATGTATGGAGCATCATGTAATAATTATTATTACGAATACTTTCCTCAAGAAAACCAATTAATTCACTGTGAAAAGGTGTTTGAGCGATACTTAATTCTAATCGACTACGATTATAATTAATAATCACACCAATAATTCTCGAACCATGATTGGCAAGTAAGCGGCCACCCATATTGGAAACATAGTTGGTTTCTTCAATTACGGCTTGAACCCTTGTTAATGTCTCATCGGACACCTTTTGAAATCGACCATTTAATACATTAGAAACCGTCGTTGGACTAACGCCAGCAATTTTAGCTAAATCCTTAATTGTAATCATGATTAGAACCGCCTTCCATGCATTAGTTTATTAATCGGATTTTGCGTATAATAATTATACTTATTTAAAAATTCTATACACTAATTATACTTTAATTATTCAAATTTAGAAATGTCGCTATAAATGTTTATAAAAAAATAATCCCAGCTAATCAACTAGGACTATTTTTTTATTAAAATTAGTTAGTGAATACCTGCCTCTTGAAATAATTGGTCAATCAAAGCAAGCACAGCTCTCACCTCATCATTTTTTATAATCGGTGTGGCACCCTTTCGAACAACCTCATAAAAATTTTGATAAAACGGTACAAAATTGGCTTCTACGGGCTTAATTGCTAGCTTTTCCGTTGCATCCTCAGAAGGCGGTGCCATCGTTTTCGTCAAGCCAACACCAGCTTGAATCGGTTTAGGTGAAAGGACATCCGTTCGACCAGTCGCTATCACAACTTCGCCAGATAAATCCCAATCATCAATCTTCGCAGTGCCTGTAGTCCCTTTCACATACCATCTTGGCAATTTTGTATAATTAGTTGTACCAACCTCGACAATCGCTCGAATCCCATTTTCAAAAGTAAAATAGCTGATAAAGCCATCATCCACTTCATCACCTAAAATATAGCTAAAATCAACGGATACCTTTTTGATTGGACTATTTACAAGCCACAATAACTGATCTAATAAATGAACGCCCCAATCTAGTAGCATACCACCGCCATGTGCCTTTAGATGTCGCCAATCACCTGGAATACCGTTCGCACCTTGAACACGTGATTCAATCTGGAAAACATCGCCAATCTTTTGCTTTTGATAAATATCTCGAATAACCAGAAAATCAGGATCCCAGCGTCGATTTTGATGCACCATGAAAACATTTCCAGTTGATTTGGCAACAGCTAGAATCTCATCTAGTTCAGCAGTATTCATTGCAACAGGTTTTTCACAAACTACTTGCTTACCCGCTTCTAGTGCTTGAATTGCGATTGCTTTATGATAATCATTCGGTGTGGCAATTAAAATGGCTTCAATCGTCTGATCCGCCAACACTGCTGCTAAGCTATCGTAGCTTTTTAAACCAGCCTCAACAGCTACAGTCTGCCTCTTTTCAGAAACATCATAAATCCCAACTAAGTTAATTCGCTCACCTTCAGTTGGCATAATGCCGTTTGCATGATAAGAACCCATGCCACCATAGCCTACAATAACAAAGTTAATTGCTTCCATATTATTTCTCCTACTTGTTAACTGTAAATTGCGACACGTTTCGAGTTCTGGCTGCGCCTAACGAATGCTTCGCAAACCTCAAATCATGTCGCAAAAAACACGCTCCACTGGAAAGTAAACTTTCCGATTCCGCTTGGTATTTTTACTAAACCCACCACATCGATGCAGGCTGTTCTTCAATCATAATACTGCGTAAATTAGTGATTGCTCTGTTTAGACCTTCATCAGTACTCATAATCGGATCCTCATGCTCAATACTCAAAACATAATCATAGCCATGAATTCTTAGCGCCGAAATAATGTCCGACCATACCTGTAAGCTATGACCACAGCCAACTGAACGGAATGTCCATGAGCGTGTCTTAACATCGCCATATGGCTGCATATCTGTCAAACCATGCATATTAATATTATCCTGATCTAAGTACGTATCTTTGGCATGGAAATGATGAATTGCCCCTGCATCACCTAAAATTTTAACAGCCGCTACCGGATCAATCCCTTGCCACCATAAATGACTCGGATCTAGATTACAACCAATTGCTTTACCCGTTGCTTCTCTCAGCTTCAACATTGTATATGGGGTATGCGCTAAGAATCCACCATGCAATTCGATACCAATTTTAATTCCTGCCGCTTCTGCTTCCTGATTAATACCCTTCCAATAAGGAATTAGCTTTTTCTCCCATTGATATTTATAGTTATCCTCATACTCAGTCGGCCACGGCAATACTGGCCAGTTGACTTGGGTATCAGTTGGATTACCACCTGAAACACCTGAAAAGCCATTAACAACTGGTACATTCATTAGACTTGCCAATTTAATTGTTTTACGCAATAATTCGTCTGCTTCCTTTTCAACCGCAGGTATTGGTGAAATCGGATTATGATGGCAGCTTAATGCTGATATTTCTAAGCCCTTATCATCTAATTTGGCAAGATACTCTCTTCTTTCATCACTGCTTGCCAATAATTTATCAATATCTAAATGCGCGTTACCCGGTGAACCCCCAGTTCCAATTTCTACCGCTTGCAGCCCCTTTTTTGAAACCGCATCAATCATCTCTTCAAAACTTAAGTTATTAAATAATGGTGTAAATACGCCTAATTTCATTCGATTCTCCTTTATTAATCTTTCACTGGATTAATCTAATCCATGATTTTCACTACTGCTTGATAATTCTTAGCAGAAGCCTCTATCGGCTGATATGCTTGAAAGGCTTCTTGCTCAACAATTAGCCATGGTAAAGCCATTTCTTGTGCCCAAGTGACATAATCCTTGATTGGCAAAATCCCATTACCAAGCTCTGTACTTTCCTTAGGATCAGCCTGCATATCCTTGATATGCAATAGACCAATTGCTGCCTGATGTATTTTAAGCCAAGACAGTACCTCCTTACCCGCAAAGGCCAACCAGTACAAATCAACCTCTAATTTGACCTCTGGGGCAACTTCAGTCCATAAATCTAACACATCAATGTCAGGTATTTCAACAAATTCGTGGGCATGATTATGGTAATATATCTCCAAGTCATATTTAGCAGCTTCAACTGCAAGCGTATTAATTTTTCTCATGAAATCTAGCCATTCGGCCTGCGTTTTAAACGAAGCATATGGCACTACAATACGTTGGTTACCTATTGTTTTTTCAAATAAGAAAATCTCAGTCGGCTTTTCAAGTAATTTTTCATAAGGAATGTGTGATGCTGCTACTGCTAAATCTAGCTGTTCTAAGGTACGTTTAATTTTTTCAGCTGAATACCCATAATAACCTGCAAATTCAACACCATCATAGCCCTGCACTTTAATATTGACTAATGTCTCAATAAAATCAGCCTCACAGGCCTCACGAACACTCCACAGCTGGAGCGCTATTCTTGGTTTCATTTCATTCTCCTATAATCAACAAATATTTGATTTATTTTATAAAAATACTGGTTCACCTGTTTTAGCTGATTGATAAATACCTTCCAAAATTTGTGTCACTACCAATGCCTGCTCTGGCTTGACTACAGGCTCTGTATCATCTGCAATTGCTCGATACCATGATTTAGCCTCTAATAATGCAGGATCATCAGCAGCACCATCATAAAAATCAACACCACCTGTTTCTAATTCGATCTGTTTATCGTAAAGCAAGCTATGATCTTCACCATTAATAGAAAGACCATTATTCATATCAGCGCCTGCCTTAGTACCGCAGAGGCTTGTTTTAGCCTCTTTGACATCTAGGCTATTTAATGCCCAGCTAGATTCCAAGAAAATTGTTGCCCCATTTTCCATCACAACAAAGCCAAAGGCTGAATCTTCAACAGTAAACTTCGATGGCTCCCAAGGTCCCCATGCATTCGCTGCATTTTTCGTTTGAGATAGTTTATGGTAGGTATTTCCAACCACATATTTTGGTTTGTAGTTATCCATCATCCAAAGTGTTAAATCCAAAGCGTGCGTACCAATATCAATTAGTGGCCCACCACCCTGCGCCTCTTCATCAAGGAAAACACCCCATGTTGGGACCGCACGGCGACGAATCGCATGCGCCTTCGCAAAATAAATCTCTCCTAGATCACCTGCCTCGCAAACCTGATGTAAATAATTAGAATCCGTACGGAAACGATTTTGATAGCCAATCGTTAATTTCTTTCCTGTTTTCTTCGCCGCAGCAATCATTGCTTTTGCTTCCTCTGATGTTTTCGCCATCGGCTTTTCACACATGACATGATTATCTGCTTCTAGAGCAGCAATTGTTAGCTCCGCATGAGAAGCATTTGGTGTGCAGACATGGACAACATCCAAATCAACACTTGCTAACATTTCCTTGTAATCTGAAAAGACCTGTGCATCGCTTGTACCAAAATCAGCTTTCGCTTTTTCAGCACGTTCGATTATCAAATCACAAAAACCAACTAATTCAACCTCTTCAACCTGAGCTAATGCAGGCAAATGTTTGCCATTCGCAATACCACCACAACCAATTACAGCAACTTTAAATGTCATTTACGCCTCCTGAAAACGCTTTATTTTTATTATGACTTTATTATAAGCATTTTTGATATCGCTTTCTTCCCTATTTCATTTCTAAAAATTCCCGAAAATTGACCTGATAAAATTTATTAAAAATTTCTAGAATTTAATATTTAATGATAAGCAAAAAAATCTATTGAAGGCACTCGGCACATCAATAGATTTTTTTATTTTAAATTCAATTTTTTTTGATATTGTAAAGGGGGGATACCGACTGCATCTTTAAAGACATGATGAAAGGTTTTCACACTGGCGAATCCTGATTTTTCAGCAACCTCTACCATTGGAATTTTTTCATTGCCTAGGATAAATTTTGCTCGATTAATTCGATACTCGGTCAAAAACTGGGTAAATGTTTTACCAGTATTTTTTTTAAATAATCGGGTAAAGTAATATGGACTGAACCCTACGGCCTTTGCCACATCATCAAGCGTAATGATATCCTGATAATGCATTTCAATATAATCAAAGATTTGATTAATTTGCTTGAGCGTTTCCTGATAATGCGTAATCGGATAATCAGCATGCTTTTTTCTAGAATTGGTCATTGGTAGCTCTTGATAAAACTGACCAATCAAGCGATAAAGGCTTGATAGAATTAAATAATTTGTCCCCGGCAAGCTACTATAAACAGTTTGATAAAGCGCTTCTAGAATAGCCTTGACTTCCCGATATAATTTATCTGACCAATTTCGACTATAGGGCTCTCCCTGATCAAATAGACTCATCAAGCCCTTTTTAGAATCACCTAAGTCTGCCTCATCAAAGATAGATAAATCAAATTGATAAACATAGCGTTCGCTTTCTGGTGAGGCTAGAAAATAGTGAATCACACCACTCGCAAAGTAAATAATTTCTCCCTCTGCCAGCTCGACCAGCTCATCTCCTAGACCAATACGGACCATCCCTCGCTTCGCATAAATAATTTCAATTTCCTTGTGAAAATGTGGATTGACAATCGTTAAGCCATCATTTAAAAAGGCACGAAATTTCAATGGGCCTTCAAATTCTGGTAATTCAAGATAACTACTCATCAAAATACCAACTTGTGTCACCAAGATTTCACTTAGCAACAGACATCCCTTTCTAAAAATTAAATAAGCTTAAAGCAATAGCTAGGTTACTTTGCTTAGACTATTTTATCATACCATGACTTCGATTAAAAAGTTATAATAATTCTTGATACCGTTTGACATAAAAATGCTTAACCAGTGTCACAAGTAAAAGATAAGCTAAAATAGTTAGAGCTAGCCATAACCAATAATCTGTTGGTAAGCCAATTAAGCCAAGTTCATATCCGAAATCAGTAAAGGGTAAAATCGTACCAAAAATAATACCAACTAAGGTAATCGTCGTCATCACAAATGAAGCATTACTTTGAATAAATGGTAGCTTTTCTGTTCTAAGCGCATGAAGCACAATCGTTTGAGACCAAAGAGACTCAACAAACCAACCAGCATGGAATAAGGCGATAAACAATACTTGCGCACCTGCATTTAAGGAATGAAAGGGGCCTCCAACAACTGCTGGACAAATAACAAAATACATCAATAAATAGGTTGTAATATCAAAAATAGAGCTTGTTGGACCAAACCAAATCATGAATTTACCTAAGCTAGAGGCATCCCACTTTTTAGGCTTTTCAAGATAGTTCTTATCCATCTTATCCCAAGGAATAGAGACACAAGAAATATCATAAATTAAATTTAAGAATAAAATTTGTAGAGGCAGCATTGGTAAAAATGGTAAAAATGTACTTGCAATTAAAACAGAGAACATATTGCCAAAATTGGAGCTTGCAGTCGACTTGATATACTTCATAATATTACCAAAAGTTTCCCGACCAGAAATAATCCCTTTTTCAAGAACCATTAAATCCTTTTTTAATAAAATGACATCTGCAGATTCCTTGGCAATATCAACTGCTGTATCTACAGAAATCCCAACGTCTGCATCCTTCATTGCTGGGGCATCATTAATACCATCTCCCATAAAGCCAACAGAGTGACCATTCGCCTTTAAGCCTTTAACAATTTGAGCCTTTTGCTTTGGACTCAATTTTACAAAAATATGATTATTTTCAATCAGCTCTTGAAATGCCGACTCAGAGGCGCGCTCAATCATTTCACCAGAAATCAAGGCCTCATTCTCCAAGCCAACCTGCTTACATACTGAACGTGTCACTAGCTCATTATCACCTGTTAGAACCTTAACGTCTACTCCACTTGCCTTTAAAGCATTTAATGCTTGCTTGGTTGTTTCCTTTGGAGGATCAAGAAAGGCTAGATAGCCAATTAAAACCATCTCCGACTCATCCTTAACCGAAAACTCTCCTACGACACTCGGATTCGTTTTTTGTGCGACACCAATTACTCTCAAACCATCTTCATTTAATTCTTCAACCTTCGCCAAAACCTTTGCTCTCTCCGTGTTATCAAGCTCGATTACCACACCTTGATAATCAACATAACTAGAAATTGCAAGCATTTCTTCAATTGCACCCTTCGTAATCATTTGCGTTTTACCATCACCATCTTGAACGACAACACTCATTCGTCTTCTTTCAAAATCAAATGGAATTTCATCGATTTTTTGATAGTTATCTGGCACCTCAGCAAGCTCACGATTAGCGGCTTCAATAATTGCAACATCTAATAAATTTTTTAAACCGGTTTGATAATGACTATTTAAAAAACCATGCTTTAAAACGCGGTTATCTTCATTACCATTGCAATCTAAGTGATATTCTAAAATGATTTTATCCTGTGTCAGAGTACCTGTTTTATCTGTGCATAGAACATCAATCGCTCCAAAATTTTGAATGGCATTCAAATTTTTAATGATTGTGCCCTCTTTAGACATTTTAGTAGCACCCTTAACTAAATTTGTCGTCACAATCATAGGTAGCATTTCTGGGGTCAAACCAACTGCAACTGATAAGCCGAAAAGGAAAGCCTCCATCCAATCACCCTTGGCAAAACCATTAATTACAATCACTGTCGGTGTCATAATAGCCATGAATTTTATTAATAGAATTGATGTCTTATGTATACCTAATTCAAAGCTGGTTTGAGCTGGTGCTTCTGATAAATCGTTAGCCACATCGCCGAAAAGTGTTTCGTTACCAACAGCGATAACAACTGCTTCAGCACTACCACTAATAACATTACTGCCCATAAAAACTAAATTTTCATAGTTTGTTGCATTGGTCTCAGCTTCAGAGGAAAGCATACTCCTTTTTTCAACTGGATAGCTTTCGCCAGTCAATGCTGCTTGCGAAATAAATAAATCTTTCGCGCTGATAACGCGTAAATCAGCTGGAATCATATCACCCGCTGACAATTGAACAATATCGCCACAAACAATTTCTGTCATCGGAATTTCATTATAAAGACCATCTCGTTTCACATTGGCAGTCACCTTAACTAAAGATTTTAATTTATCAGCTGCTTGATTCGACCGCACCGATTGAATTAAGGTCATTGTGCCACTAACAATAACCATTGTAAAAATAATAATAACTCCAAATAAATCACGATCTGCTGGCTTGGCAATCACATAATCAGTGATAAAGGAAATAAGACCAAGCGCAATTAAAACTAAGGTAAACGGTGTAATATATGCTTTTAAAACCTCAACAATAAACGGTGTTTTTTTACCATGTGAAATAACATTTTCACCAAAGCTTTCCCTAGCGCTTTCGACATTTTTTGTCCTGACACCATTCAGATCACCATTAAATTTTTCTATAATTGCTTGAATTGATAATTTTGCAAAGCTTGTATAATCTACTTTTTTATTTTTCATATTTTTCATTTTTCTATCTCCTTTTAAACCTGAATGAGCTAGAGCTAACAAAGACTACAAGGAAGCATCAATTTTAAACTATAATAAATTAACACCTTGTTATCAGAATTATTACAAAGGAATTGATGCTGCTTGAGCCATTGAATAAACAATTGATTGAAGGACAACCCTTTTTGTGATTGCTGGTCAATCTATCTAATTATTTGCAGGATAAGAGATAAAAATAATATGAAATTAGAAACTATAACCTATTAATGCGCGAGATAAACAGGCAATAGCCAATTCTTTTCACTATTTCAATCTCTCTTTCCTGTTTCGGATGACTGTCGTCCATTTACCTCACCTCTTTTCTAATATTAATAGCAACTTTTGCTATTCTACCAATTTGTTAGTCCAAGCTAAAACACTAAGCGAAGTCGAAAGGCTTGCCTTTCAGCTTTTGAAACAACTGCCTCCATTTTTTGAAAATCACAAAAAATGTCGGAGAGTAAGTGTTCTTTGAGCCTTTGAACTAGGTTTTTAAAGCGCCCTTTGGTTGCTTGTAAAAACAAGTTCAAATGCATACCTTTGCCACTAACCATCTCAAATTGCTAAGCAATTTGAGATGGTTAGTGGCAATGGCAAAAAACACCCTCCGTTAGCTCAACGAAAGGCGTTAAAATGCAAAGTAAAAAAGCAAGTTTCCGATCTAATCGTTGAGTTTTGACACTATACAACGTAAAATGATTAAGCAATTAATCATTTAGCTACCTTATGGAAAGCCTTGTTTTCGACAATCCCTGTTCTACCCATTGGCATCTCTCGATATTTTTGGGCAGTAGCCTGTGTTTGTATAGGAGCCTCACCTAACAAATCCTATTTAATTTTCCGTAATTGATAATAGCAACATTTTATTTAGAAGTCAAGTCATCAATTATCAATCCTTCAATTTAATAATAAATAAAATAAATTGTTGATTATCATGACTTACGAATATTTTTAAAAATTTTCATAGAAAATACAGAAATTGATAGCGTAATCAACGCTACTAAAATCACTAAAACGATAAGCATATTTTGCGGAAGATAATCTATTAAAAAGCCAAATAATACCTGTCCTAAAGGCATTGCAAGCGTTGCAACAATCATTACAAAGGACATAATTCTACCTAAAAGTAGTTGGTCTGAAATTAATTGAACATACACAATCAGCTGTACCGAGATAAGCGTCACCAAACTCATCATAATTGCAATAATAGCAGTCATCACCCAAAATGCCAGTTGCTGATTTTGAATCATTCCAAAAGGAATCACCAATAAGCTAAATATTAAGCTGGTTATTACTAAAATTTCACCAATATTTTTTTCACTTAATCTTTTTGAAAATAAACCATAAAATATCGTGCCAAATAAACTACCTAAAGCAAAGCAAGTATTCATCAAACCATATTGAGTATCACTTATTTCAAATTGAATCCGACTAATAAATGGTATGACAACTTGGATAAAAGCTGCCAACAAAAAATTAATTAAAAATGCAACTAAACAAATTTTAACAATCATGATATGATGCTTCAAATAGGCAAATAATTCTCTAAAATCCGCTGTTACTACCTGCCATAATTTATTACTAAGCTTTTTTTTATTAATTATTGGAATATTAATAAATATCTCACAGCAAATCGCTATTAAAAATAAGCAGCTACAAATTATAAACACCCAATAAATGCTATCAAAACGATAAACAAGCCCTGCAAAGACAGGCCCAATAATATTACCAAGCATGCCAACTGAACTAATAATGCCATTTGCTCTTGGCAAAGCATCTTGATTACATATCAAAGGAATCGTAGACTGCACCACGGGCGTTTCAAACGCCGACACGATCCCTATAATTACAGTCAAGATACCTGTCAAAACTACTGGCAAGCTTGAAAAACTGCCAAATAACAGACCTAGGGATAGGAGCATATATGAAGAATCCATCGCTAGCATCAATGAACGCTTCGGTAGACGGTCTGCCAAGATACCACAAAAGGGTAGGCTAATCAAACGGCCAATAACTGAAAGCGCCATAATGATACTAAACGTAACGCCCGAATGAGTTAAGTCTAAAATATAGAGCGCAACTGCAAATTGAATCACGGTCGTCCCTATTACCGAAAATAATTGGCTGCCAATTAGTAAGTAGAAATCCTTACTTTTAATCAATTTAAACCCTCATTTCTCAGTTTAATTTTGCTAAACCACTTGTCTATTCGACCATTATCGACTGACCTTATACCGCAAAAAATAAAAATAAAAATAACAATCACCTCAATCAAATTACTCACTATAAATTCAAACGCTATAATCGAGTGCTGCAAAGTAATCACGGTTAGTCCTTCAACTAAAATACTAAGTCCGCTAACCACAGCTAACCAGTACCAAAAAGGTAATTTTGTAAAGGTGAATATTAACAAAATAACCCAATAATAAATTAACCAAAAAGTACCAATTAAGCATAAATTAATGAAGCTCATTGACTGAGCAAACGAAATCGCAGCAAATAACAAAAATAATAAACCGCTAAGTGCAAGACTACATTTTATGATTTTAAATCTATGAGTGTTCTTGGCAATAATCAGAATACTAATTGCCATAAAGGCAGCTACTGCGACAATCAAAGACCAGCTCAACGCATGATTCATAATAAAATCAATTCCTAAGCATATGACAACAGCAATACCAATCACAAATAAGGCTATACCATATAATATATGATAACTTTCTTTTTTCTTTAAGCTTTCAACCACTTTAACATCCTCCTTTAATAATGAATCAATCGAAACTGAAAATAACTCACTTAACAAAATCAAATTTTCAATGTCTGGATAGCTTCTAGCCAGCTCCCAATTGGAAATTGTTTGTCTAGATACATATAATTTTTCAGCTAATTCCTGTTGGGTATAATTAAATTCTGCACGCTTTAATTTAATTTGTTCTCCTAAAATCATTTCGTCCTCCTTCTCGTCCAATATAAAATTCTAAGTCTTAGCTCTCAAGCATAGTTATTTTGCAATTAAGTTTTCCTGCGCAAAGAATTTAAGCATATGATTAATTAGGTAACACTCACAAGGAGGTAGGGCAAAAAACGTTTAACGACGTAGAAAAAGGTGCTAAATTGCCTCGTAAAAAAATCGTAAAACAAGGTGCTTTCTCTCTCTGATTAAAACTGTGAAAAATAGACGAGTCATTCGTTTATTTAGTCAGACGTTTTCTGTCTGACCGGATGACGTATCTATTTGAACAGGTTTGAGAGAGAAAGCCCGTCAAAACAAGCTAATTTCGCGTTTATTTACTCGGGTGTACTTCGCCCGAGCGGGAAATGTACTTGTTTGAGATTTTTTAGGCAATTTAGCCCGTGAAGTGACACTGTGAGCTAGCGCTCAAGTGTATCATGCTGGATGGGCTACTATCTTAAAATATTATCAGTAGCCCTACGCACTGACGTGCGTGCCATCATGACAAATTGATGGCATAATCTAGCTTCAACGGCTTGAAAGTATCGGCATAAGCTGAAAAAATAGATAGGCAAAGAGCGCCTTTTACTATTTTTCAGTCTTATGCTCAACTTTCAGAACGAGCCGTTTACGCTTTTTAGATAATGTTCAAAAATTTGTCTATTTTCCTATGGCATTGAAGTTGTCGCTTCAGCGACTTACGGAAAAGCTAGTGGCAACGTGCCTTAGCGGATTTTCCGCTTAGGCGTTGACTAGTCGTTGTCGCATTGTCCCCCGTAAACATAAAAGCTAAGTGTGATTACCTACCAAACTCGAACGATAAACAATAAATTTAAGACAAATGAAACTTAACGCTTTAGCGTTCTCGTTGAATTGTTGAAAAAAATTTATTGTTTCGGGAGAGTTTCGGTAAATCACACGTGCTAGATAAACAAGGTGCTTTCTCTCTCTGATTAAAACTGTGAAAAATAGACGAGTCATTCGTTTATTCAGTCAGACGTTTTCTGTCTGACCGGATGACGTATCTATTTGAACAGTTTTGAGAGAGAAAGCCCGTAAATTACGAAAAATATAAAGGGAGTTAGGACTTTTGTCCCAGTCCCAATACATACCGATAGTATGTATTACCTTAAAAAAAATAGCAGACCCTGCTATTTTTTTAAATAAGTAAAGAGCTTAAATGAAACCTCAAGAAGCTCATCAGTAATCAATGGCACACCTATACCGTCAAAGGTTTGTTTTATAAAACAAATTTTACGACGTAATTGCTGCTCTGTCAAAACAGAAATCTGGAAACCAAGCCATGTATTGAAAGTTAAAACAATTAAATCAGCAACCTCCTCTGGATACTCCGTTTCAATTGATCCATCAGTAATACCTTCCTCAATAACCTTTTTTAATTCAGGAACGGCATACTGAAACATGTCTAAATACTGTTCACCTAAAAGACGCGGGCTTCTCAAGGTAATACCGGCAGAATACCCTATTTTCTGTAGTGGAAAATTGTTAATGGCATCCATTAATGAATTCTGCAATTTTTCAAGTCCATTTTGACCACGCCAATTAGCTAAACTCGTTGGTTCATAAGAAGATTCAATCACTGTCTGTAAAATTTCAAATTTGGATTTAAAATGATGATAGATTACCCCTTTAGTTAACCCGCCAAGCCCATCAATAATATCTTGTATTGAGGTATTATCATAGCCCTTTTCCCAGAATAGCTCTCCCGCAACATCAAGAATCTTCTGGCGAGTTTGCTCTGGATTTGTACCACGTGCCAATTTATTCACCTCTTTTATACATACCATCGGTATATATGCTAGATTATACTAAAAATATTTATCTGTCAAACTAAAATTTAATGAGCGCTCTGATTAATCATCTAACTCTATTTCTAATACCTCACTCGTCTGATTATTAATTTTTACTGACGTTTCTGAACGACCGTTTTTCACGCTAACCTCCCATAGCATAACGCCGTTATCCTTATCTAAAGACCATTCAACTGCTTCTCCTGCACCGGCTGCTTTTACAGCTATCTCACTCACAGCCCCAATGCTTAATAAATTAGTTAAATCTAAACCATCTTTTGCCTTAGCAATACCGTTCGTTTCATCAGAATCCAAATTTTCTCGTTCAGATTGTGTAATCTTACCTGATTGCGCATCAATTTTCACTTCAAATTCCTCATTATCGCTGACACCATTAAATTTATACCGATAGCTACCATAAGATGTGTCCAGATCAATTGAAGTAATAGTTAAATCAGGATATTCTTTTTCAAATATTGCCAATGCTTCAGCCAAAGTAATTGCTTTTTCAGGCAATGAGGTTGATGCTAAAGTTGAGTCGGACTCCCCATTACTAGAGCTATTAGCCACTGACGCTTCACTTTTCAAGTTGCTACTCGTACTTGGCAAGGTATTCTGATTTGAAGTACACCCCACTAACAGAATACCAAATAAAATTAAAGTACCAAACCAAATTTTTTTCATCTAAATCTTCCTCTCAAATTAATTTACTAAGGCGACGTCGTATCAACGTTCCAACAAAATAATCATAGCAAGTTTAATTGTTTTAATAACCAAAAAAGGATAAAAATTAAATGAAAATTTTTTCATTTAAAACTATTTTGGTAGATGAACCGTAAAAATACTACCGCCTGTAAAGCTATCCTTGACTTCAATTTGACCACCATAATAAGCTACTAATCTCTTGACAATTGACAAGCCAATACCCGAGCCAGAAACTGCGCTCGATCGAGCCGGATCCACACGGTAAAATCGATCAAATATATTCGCTTTAAGTGCATCAGGTATTCCAATACCTTGATCCTCTACTGAAAAGCTGATATTGTTTCCCTGACTAACAAGTTGAATTTTGACCTCGCTATTACTTTTTGAATATTTGCAGGCATTTTCAATTAAATTTCGGAAAATTTGATAAAAATGGGCTGAAACGCCATTTAGATAAATCGTTTGCTGATGCTTAAATATTAAGGGCTGTGAATAGACGACTGCCATTTCGGAAATCACTTCTGATAGAATCAAATTTAAATCGCATTCTGCCATTTCTTGCAGTTTAATTTCTAATGATAATAGCTGTTCTACTAGCTCTGACATCCGCTTAGATTCTGAATCGATAAAGCGAATTGATTTTGGTATGACCTCAGGGTGCTTTTCACCTCTTCTTTTAATCAAATTAACATGACCACGAATTGCTGCAAGTGGTGTTCGCAATTCATGGGAGGCATCAGAAACAAATTGCTGTTCTCTTTTCAGAGCATTCCTTTGTAAACCTAGCTGATAATTAAAAGCCTTAGAAACTGAGGCAATTTCAGTAATGCCCACCTGCTCTTCTAAATACATATCAGAGGCAGCATGATGACCAATTTGAATAATATCTTGACTCATTTTTACTAAAGGTGCACTTAGTCGGCGTGAAAATTTCCTAATAACAAATATCCCCATGACAATCAGAATAATAATCATAAGCAAGCTAATCCAAATAATTTGCCTGATGACTTGATAGGTATCGCTCAGCTCCATCAGAATACTAATTTGAGCACCATTTTTTTCAAACGCTTGATAATACGCCGGCCCTTGATCAGATAACCAAAGTAAATTTTGATTAAAAATGAATTGCTGATAATCTGAAAAATTATTATAAATCGACTTTGCCGCTCGAGAATAAATCACTTCATTAGAATCCAAGACTACACGGATATAATATGGCGAATTATTACCCGAGGCATAGGTTGTGATTGTTTCTACCCACTGGGCCTGATCGGCAGTTTCTGTTGTTTCAAGCATTTCCTTGACGTAACTGGACTGCGCCCTTGCTGATTGATAAAATTGAAAAATAACCACCGCAATAATTGAAGTACTCAATAAAATAATCATCGAGCTAAGAATAATTGTAAATCGGACTGTCAATATTGACTCAAGCTTTTTGGATTTTTTTTTAATTGTCATCATCAGCCCTCAATGTATACCCAACACCTCGCACTGTTTGAATCAAATAATGCTCTGGTTGATAATCCATTTTATTTCTAAGGCTTCGGATATAGACATCAACATTATTGGTTTGACCAAAATAGTCAGAACCCCAAACTTCGTTTAGCAACTGATCACGCGTTAAAACCTTCTCGGGTCTTTTTAACAATGCTAATAAAAGTTGAAACTCCTTTTGCGTCAAGGCAATTTCTTTGTCAAATCGTTCAACAAGGTGCTTGGCAATATCTAATTTTAAATCTTGGTATTGATAAAATGGCGCTCTTTCACTTTTCTGTGTCAAACGTGCTTCACGGCGGATAGCAACACGAATTCTTGCTAATAATTCTTCAATTTCAAAGGGTTTAGTAATGTAATCATCTACACCCGAATCTAATCCTGTAATCTTATCATAAAGCTGGTTTTTAGCAGTCATCATAATTATCGGGACATCACTCAATTGACGAATCCTTCTAGCGACCGTAATACCATCATATACTGGCAGCATCCAATCTAATAAAATTATAGTAATAGCTGTTTGATTTTGTTTAAATAATTGGAGTGCTTCCTGACCATCCTTTGCTAATATAACCTGATAATTTTCAAATTCTAACTCTTTTGCTATGAAATTAGATAAGCTTAATTCGTCTTCAACTAAAAGAATTGTAATACTCACTTTGTCCTCCTCAACTAATATTATTAATAAATATTTTATATTAATTATAAAATAACTTTTCCTTAACTTTCCTAATTATTATTATATAATAATATGATAAAGCATTTTAAAGGAGTTTATAATGAAAAAATTTTTTATTTGGCTATTCGGTATTATTTTAGCAATTGTTCTTATCATTGTTATTGCCTTTCAAGTATCTGTCAAGCCAGGACTTTATATTTTTAGCTCAGTTTTTAACGGTGAAGTTGAAATTCAAAATAAAAATAAATTTGAAAAAGCAAATCAATCGGTAACTGCAATCAAAAATCTAAAATATTCTTCAAAATACCAAAGCAATACTTTTGATATTTATTATCCTAAAAATACAACTGAAAAGGTGCCAGTGGTTTTTTGGGCGCATGGTGGCGGTTATATCGGAGGAGACAAGGCTTCAATTGAAGAATTTGCCAATTATTTAGTCAGCGAAACCAATGTTGCTGTTATCGCCATGAATTATCAAGTTGCACCAGAATTAAAGTATCCTGGGCAGGTTGAACAGATGAATGAGCTCTATCAATTTATCGAAAAATCTACTAACAAGTACCCAATGCTAGACTTAAAACGCATCTTTTGGGGCGGAGATTCCGCGGGGGCACAAATTGCTGGGCAGTATGTCGCAATTCAAACTAATCCAGACTATGCAAAGGCAATGAATTTTCAACCCGAAATTAAAAGTGAGTATCTAAAAGGCTTTATTTCCTATTGTGGACCGCTCGATTTAAAACAGGTCACTCAAAAGCAAACAGACCAATTCATGATGAAGCTATTTATTCGGACAGTTGCTTGGTCATTAACAGGGACCAAAAATTGGCAGGACAGCCCCAAAATCGAAGAAATATCACTCGTTGATAAAGTAACTGCAGCATTTCCACCAACATATATCACGGATGGTAATAACTTCTCTTTTCAAGAACAGGGTATCGACTTTGCAAATCAGTTAGAAAAGCTAAATGTACCAGTGACCACACTCTTTTATAATCAAGAAAAAAAGGAAATCAATCATGAATATCAATTTAACTACGACACAAAAGAAGCTTTAAATTGCCTAAATCAGACGATTGAATTTATTCATAGCCAATTAAATTAGCATAACAAAAAAAAGACGTTTTAGTTTTTACAATTGTAAAGAGCTAAAACGTCTTTAAAGCTTATTTAGTCGCAATTGTCCAAAGCTGGCTAACCTCTTTTTTAGAAAGTGGTCGATATTGCCCCGAAGGGACACCAGATAAATCTAAATTGCCTACTCGAATCCGAGATAATTTTTGAACTGGCAATTTGCAACGCTCAAACATTTTTTTAACCTGATGATTCTTACCTTCATGAATTGTTAATTCAACAATGCTCGTTTGTTTAGCAGGATCAATCTTCAAAATCTGATATTGAGCTGGCGAAATTTTATAGCCATCTATTTTCATACCATGAACAAAGGGTTTTAAATTTTCTCTATTTGCGATGCCTTTAACCTTAGCAACATAAACCTTATCAATTTCATGCTTGGGATGGGTTAATAAATTGGCAAACTCACCATCATTAGTCAATATTAATAAACCAGACGTATCCCAATCCAAACGACCAACAGGATAAATCCGTTCCTTAACTGCTGGAAAAAAATCCAGGACAGTCTGACGTCCCTTTTCATCAGAAACACTACTAATCACCCCACGGGGCTTGTTAAATACAAAGTAGACCGGTTCTTCTTGATAAAGTCGAACACTATCAACTTCAACAATGTCTTTTTTTGAGACCTGATACGATAAATCAGTCATTACCTCACCATTGACCGTTACCTTACCGGCTTTTATGAGCTCATCTGCCTTCCGTCGCGATGCAACTCCTGCATGGGCAATGTGTTTATTTATTCTTTCCATATTTTCTTTCACTAATCCTTTTTTTATAACCAAAGCTATTTCAATACTTACAAGCAATTTGCTAATTAAATAGATTGGTTTCATCCTCTGCAAACTCTAATGATGCAATCGTCGGTAACTCATTTAAATCCTGTAAACCGAAAAAATTCAAGAAGAAATCGGTTGTTTGATATAGCTTAGGACGTCCCGGTGCATTTTTATAGCCGGCATCCTTGATTAAGCCATAAAGTAAAAGCTTGCTAATACTACCTGTTGACTGAACACTTCTGATTTCATCAATCTCAGCGCGTGTGATTGGCTGTTTATAAGCAATAATCGATAAGGTTTCCATCAATGCCTTAGACAGCTTCTGATTTTCGGGTGTCTTCGCATAAACCTTAATTACTTCATAATACTCACTTTTTGTCGATAGAATTAAACGACCAGCCACCTCTAATATCGTTAAGGCAGAATCCTGATCCGAAAGATATTTCTCTTTTAAGCACTGAATCGTCTCATTGACTGTAGATAAATCAACCCCAAGTATTTTAGCGATTTCCTTTATTGTTAAGCCTTCTTCACCAGCTACGAATAATAAGAGCTCTATTTTCCCAATCGCTGTCATAGAATCACTCTTTCTATCTCAATTTCTTCAAAATTTTCAGTTTGGCTAAAGCTCAAATAGCTTTCCTTAACTAGCTCTAATAGTGCAAGAAACGTTGTGACAAGTTCAGACATCGTAACATCAGCTTGGAATAATTGACTAAATAAGAGCCTCTGATGCTGATTAAAGCTTGCTTTTAAGCTCGCAATCTTATCCTCAACTGAAAAAAGTTCTTCATCAATTGTTGTCTTTTCACGCAAGGTTGTTTTCTGTTTAAGTAAAAGCTGATTAAAGGCAATAAATAAATCAATTTTTTCATAAGGATTAATTAATTCTAGCGTCTCTTCAATCATCAGCTCTTCTTTAGGACGTGATAAAAACTGAGCGCGCTCAAAATGCTTCTCAACTAAAATCTCTGACGCCTCTTTATAACGTCGATATTCTTCTATTTTATCCAGTAAATCACGCTCTGGCGTCTCCTCTTCATAAGCTTCGACTTCAACAGCAGGTAATAGCATTCGACTTTTAATCAATAAAAGATGACTCGCCATCACTAAATACTCACCAGCAACCTCTAATTCTAAGGTTTGCATACTATGAATGTAATCTAGATATTGCTCAATCACCTCTAGTAAGGGCACATCATAGATATCCACTTCAAATTTTGAGACTAAGTGCAGTAATAAATCTAATGGGCCCTCGAAGCCTTCAATTTTTATATTAATCATGCTTACCTCTAAAATATGGCTCTAAAGTAATCATTGTTGCCAAGCCTAACTGCTCTTTGATTTGATGAATCGTTTTTCCAAGCTTAACCTGTCTTAGTATATATTGCTCTCGTAATTTTGCTGGCGACAAATCCTGAAAGCCCTGTTCAAAAAGTGTCTTTTTAATCGTTAAATAGCCCCATTGTCGCGTAAAAGCATGCCCATGATTTTCAAATAAAAATACCTGACCAAAATGATAATTACGCAAGGCTTCAATCAAAAATGGCACGAGCTCAATCACTCGGTTTTGTCCCTTTATCTCAACCTGTAAAAAGCCGTAATCCAAATTAACGTCGCTACTCTTGATTTTTAAAATATCTTGAATGTTTAAGCCTGTCTCTAAAATAAAGACAACGAGCAGTTGAGAAAGTGATAAATCTGAGTGATAGAAGGCTTTAAAATCAATCAAGGCAGCCGGCTTAGTCGTTTCAATATTTAGAGGACTACCCTTAATTTGAATCAGCACTTTAATCATTTGATGCTGATATAAATAAAATAAAAATTGATTAATAATCGATGTTTTACGGTGAATTGTCCGATTACTTAAATTTAATTTCTGAAGCTTCAGCTGAAATAGCTCAACATTTTGTTGATTAATCAAATCAAGCCTATTTTGAAGTGATGAAGCAAACTGAATTAAATCATAACGATAATTATCATAGGAATTTTTGGACAATGATTTACTCTCTAAAAATTGATTAATAATTATTAACATTTTCACCCTGCTTTTGGCAATCCTCACATAATCCCTCAATATGTGTATGAATATTTTTAATGGCATACGGATAGGATGCAATGACTTTTTCTGCAAAATCATCTAACAGGTTACTTGGTAACTCAATCCATTTACCACATGATAAGCAGATAAACTCAACTTGGATGCCACGGCTTCCAGTATTGATGCTGTATCTCGCAATACCATCATCAGCAATAAAAACCTTCTCTAAAATAGAAAGATTGGCTAATATTTCTAAAGTTCGGTAAACTGTCGCCAAACCAATTTCAGGACTACCTTGCTTTACTTCAACAAAAATCTCTTCAGCTGAAAGTACCTTACCATTGCCATTTAATATTACCGAAACGACACTTCTTCTTTGTGGCGTAAGCTTATAACCTGACTTTTGTAATTTTTCTTGTATCTCCATTAAATCAGTCATATTGATTCACCTTGTTCAATTAATTTTGTGCCAAGCTCATTTTGAATAATTTTTTTATCCTTCAACAATGTACCTAGCGCTCGTTTAAACTGTGCTTTGCTAATTCCAAATTGTGCTTTAATTAATTCAGGACTACTTTTATCATTCAAGGTCATCTGCCCTTCTGGCTGACGCTTTAAAAATGCCAAAATCATTTCAGCATCATTATCAATCATTTGATGTGCTAAAGGCTTTAATGAAAGATTGAGCAAACCATGGCTGCCAATACCAATCACCCGACCTTCAATCACCTGTCCAAGCCTTGGCTCTGAAAACCGTTCGCTTGGATGAATAAAGCCTAAATAATTATCCTCAGTAATGACAAAGGTACCAACTAATTTTAATCGATACACTGTTGCTTTGACTTGCTTATTTTTAACATCACCCTTGGCAAAATGACCAATTGAACGAAAGACGGCTTCTGGCGCTAAATGTCCCCAAAAGCGATGCTTGTCATCTACTTCTAGGTTAACATATAATCGATCTCCGGCTTTAGGCCAAAGCGCTCTTAATTCAGACAATTCATCAATTGAAACAACAATATCCTTGTCCTTAATACCGACATCTACAAAAACACCAATATCTCTTCTGACACCAGTCACTGTGCCCCATACATATTCAGTTTCCGAAATTAATGGTAGCTCAGTTGTAAGTCGATTCTTGTGTCCTTTATCAATATATGCAAAACCAGTTACGGTTTCACCAATTTTAAACGAGCCTTCACTTTTATCCAAGCCAAAGGTAATTCCTGATTTCTGAGCAAAGACCTGTTTATCGTTTTCATCAATTACCAAAGCAGTAACAATCTGACCAAATAATTCTTCCATAATACCTCTACTAATATTTACTTGTTTAAGGAGTTGAGTGCAAAGCTTAGCCAAGCGCAAGCATTAATCATTGGGGTTGGGACAAAAATCCTAACTCTCTTTATATTGTTCGTAATTTACGGGCTTTCTCTCTCAAAACTGTTCAAATAGATACGTCATCCGGTCAGACAGAAAACGTCTGACTGAATAAACGAATGACTCGTCTATTTCTCACAGTTTTAATCAGAGAGAGAAAGCACCTTGTTTATCTAGCACGTGTGATTTACCGAAACTCTCCCGAAACAATAAAATTTTTTCAACAATTCAACTAGAACGCTAAAGCGTTAAGTTTCATTTGTCTTAAATTTATTGTTTACCGTTCGAGTTTGGTAGGCAATCACACTTAGCTTTTATGTTTACGGGGCAATTTAGCACCTTTTTCTACGTCGTCAAACGTCTTTTGTCCCACCTTCAATATGTCTAATAGTCCAAGTCATCACTATGTCCGGCACCATTACCAACAAAATAGCCAGTTTTACAATTAATAGAAACGAGATAGCGACCGTCAGCTGAAAATAAATTGTAGTAGCCATTACCATTAATAATGTTAACCTTTTCCAAGATATAATCATTACCGATGTAGCCACGACTTTGACAAAGCGCAATTACCTTCTCTTTAATCCCATCGCCCCACGTCCATGCTGAATTATTCGCATCGTTAATTTTCGATTGATCGTATGGCACACGTGATTTTTGTCGTTCACTCTCAGAAACCGCACTATTTGTATTAGCTGAGCTAGCAGCATTACCAGTGCTTGATGCAGCTGAAGTGCTTGGCGATGCACCTGATGCTTGATTATTAGCGCTTGCCTCTGCTGCCTTTTGCGCATCAGTTAATGCTTGAATTTGAGCTGTAATCTGATTAAAGGCTGCTTGATATTGACCTTGAATTGGCGCTGAAGTATGACTGTAAAGTGTCTGTGCTGTCTGCAGATCGCTTAGACTGGCCTGATCGATTCCTGTTTGATCAAGCTGATCAAGCTGATTAGAAAGCGCACTTATCTCTGATTGCTGAGCCTTACCTAAAGCAACTGCATGATTTAATAAGGCTTTTAATTTTTCATTATCAACCTCTGGCATTTGTAAATTCTGGTTTTCTTTTACAGTAACCGTGTTAATCAGCTTACCATCAACAATTGCTGGCTGATTAAAATACTGATTAACCTGTTCAATCGCTTGCACTTCTTGTGATAGCGTATTAACCTTTTTTTCTATGCTAGCATAATCCTGATAGTCCGTATAGCTCTTTAATTCCGATTTAATACTATCTAAATTCGCAAATGCTGAATTTTTTAGCTGTCCATTCTCCTGATCAATATAAAAGGCTTGGATTTTTGCATTAAATTTCTTAACATTTTCAGTTAATGAAGCTGTCTTGGTCGTCTGAGTTGTGCCATTGCTGTGTGAAAAATTCCAAGCATAAACAATTCCCGCAATCAAAGCGATTAGGATTAAGCCTAGACTCAGCCATTTATAAAGCTTATTATTCTTATTACTTACTTTTTCTTCGCTGATATCATCGGCCACAGATTTTTCCTCTAGCGCCGGAATATACGGTCTACTTTGTGATTGAGTTTCTAGAGCCTTAGCTTTAGCCGTTTTTTCTGGAGTAGATTGATGATTTTTGATGTAGTCTGACAAAATATTTGAATCAATTTTTGTCCCATCGTCAGAATTTTCAGCTTCCTCGGTTGAGGTCGTTTTTTCATAATTATCTTTTTGTTCGTTTAGCTCACCGATTGTCATTGTTTTCGCTTTTTCAAAGCCTAATGCCTGATTTTTATCAGCTTGACTATCATTATTTTCAGGTTGCTTTTGCTTATTTTTTTTGTTAATTCTCTTTTTTCTGCTCATAATCCTCACCATAATCAAATTGACTTTCTTGATATTATAGCATATTTTACATAATTATTGTTGACTAAACAAATTTATCAATCTTGAAGCTATCGTTTAGGTCGTTGCCCCCAATATTGATAAAGATCGACACGTAATGCGCCATTATACAATTTCCGTTTTTTAGTTGCCCGTGCACCATATTTTTTTTCAAAATCTAAGTCACTTGTTAAAATATATTTGCTCCATGTCGTCAACGGTCGATAAACTTCACCCATATCCTGATAAAGCCTTGTCACCTCAGCCTCAGTCAGCAAGCGATCACCATAAGGTGGATTAGAAACCAGTACACCAAACTCTTTTTCTGTTTTAAAATCCTGAAGTCGCATTTGTTTAAATTGAATTACATCTGGCAAGCCTGCTTCAGTTGCATTTGCTTTAGCCGCCTCAATCATCCGGCCATCAACATCACAACCCAAAATATCTAATTCAACATCATAATTAGCTTGAGCATCTGCTTCATCACGTACTTTTTCAAATACCTCCTGCTCAAACCAATCCCACCTTTCACAAGCAAAATCACGATTAAAGCCAGGCGCAATATTCATACCAATTAAGGCTGCTTCAATGCAAAACGTGCCAGAACCACAGGTTGGATCATAAAAGGGCTTATCTGGAAACCAATTAGTTAGCATAATAATCGCTGCCGCCATATTTTCTTTAATTGGTGCGCCACCCTTACTAATTCGATAACCACGTTTAAATAGGCTATCACCCGTTGTATCAAGCGTAATTGTTACCTTGTCCTTTAAAATAGAAACCTCTAATTGATATAAGGCACCTGTCTCTGGTAAGGGTACGCTCTCAGGACGATGATAAATGGCTTGCAGCTTTTTGGCAATCGCCTTTTTCGTAATTGCCTGAACATCAGATACAGCATAAAGGGTTGACCTAACCGATTTACCTGCAACCGGAAAATTAGCATCAATCGGTAAATAGTCCGCCCAATCCAATGCATAAATACCTTGAAATAATTCTTCAAAGGTTTTTGCCTGAAATTCTCCAACAATAATCTTAACGCGATCTGCTGTACGTAACCAAAGATTGGTCTGAGCAATTGTCCTTTGATCTCCCGAAAAATAAGCGCGACCATTTTCAACCTGACAATCAATTCCTAAATTTCTGAGTTCCTTGCCAACTAAAGCTTCAATGCCCGCAGCTGCTGTAGCAATTAATTTGAATTTATCCTTCATTTTTTCTCCGTTAATCTTATTCTCACACTGTCACAACAATTTTACATTCACTTAATTCCATTATAATATATTTATTAGATTAATAATAACAACTAATAATTAAGGCTGAAACAATTCTGTTCCAGCCTTAAAACCTATATGTGATTTTCTATAAGCCATGTTCTGTTCAATGTATACATTAGGTCCTGTATACAAATCAGTAATCATCTATCTGCTTTTCAGCCTGAATTGCCGTTCATTTCCATTCATTCAGTGCCCCTACCATAAGTTTGGGTTGCTCGCTCGAGGGGTTTACCGCGTTCCACTATTTTTTTTTCAAAAAATACTTCGTCACTGTGGCACTTTCAAGACTACTCAAGCATAGTCGAAACCTTAGCTCTTTTATCTGCCGTCGCTTCTGCGCCTAGACTTATTGTTTCATCTAGCACGAACACTACAAGCATCTCAGCTTGTGCGAGCATGGACTTTCCTCAGTAGAAAAAAATCTACCGCGATTACTCAAAAACCACAATTATCAATTATCTCAATCTTGTTGCTTCATCATCAACAGGAAGCTCTTCAAAACGGACGGTATTTTTTGGTGCTTCTGTTACTTCTGGTTTTGCCTCATTAATCTTTTTACCAAATACTTCACGCTCTAGATTAGACAGTCGTTTCAAAATATCAAAATTAGTAACTGTTGTGCTCTTTGGTGGCTCAACTGGTTTAACAGAAACTGATTGCTTGGCTAGCTTGTCAACCTGAGCTCTTAAATAATCATTTTCTTCTTGTAAATCAATTAATTCTTTTTGATATGATTCATAATCTCTAATAATATTATCTAAATATTCATCAACTTGCTCTGGATCGTAACCACGCATCTTTGTTTTGAATTGCTGCTGCAAAATATCTTGGGGCGTGTAGTTCAACTCTGCCATTATTGACACCTCTTTTTCTAGTATTCTTAATCATTTTAGCTGATTTTTATCATTTTGGCAATTTTCCTGAAAAATATTATAATACTTTTATAAACGTTATGGGGGTAGACATGAGAATAACTAAAGAAATCTTATACCAATTAATCCAAAAAAGACCGTTGCATTCACATAAGGGGACCTTTGGGCATGCATTGCTCATTGGTGGCGCACCGCAATATTCTGGTGCAATCATCATGGCAGCAACTGCCTGTCTATACAGTGGTGCAGGCTTGACAACGGTTGCTACCTCAGCTGAAACTCGATTGCCATTACTATCTCGCTCACCTGAAGCTATGGTAATTGATTGGACATCTCAAGACAGCCTGACTCTAGCGCTTCAAAAAGCAACGGTTATTTTAATCGGTCCAGGACTGGCTGAAGATCAATTTGCCTTAAGCTTACTTGAATTTGTCCTAAAGCAAATTAAACAACAGCGCCTTATCATAGATGCTTCGGCAATTAATCTAATTGCGGCAAACCGATACTTGTTCAAGCTGCTTCCCGAAAACACAATTTTTACACCTCAGCAAAAGGAGCTTGAGCGATTAACAAAAATACCAATCGCTAAGCAAAAGCCATCGAAAATCCAAGCATTTGCTGAGGACACTAATACAATCATCATCGCCAAATCCGAAAAGACGACCATTTACTCGGCTGGTAGGGCACCTCATTATATTGATATTGGTACACCTGCCATGGCAACCGGTGGGACTGGTGATACACTTGCAGGCATCCTTACCGGCCTGCTCGCACAGTTTTCAACCAATTGCTTTTCTACTGCTTGCGCTGCCGTCTATCTACATAGCGAGATTGCTAGTGATTTAGCGCAATCGCGCTACCTCGTGCTGCCAACACAAATCAGTGAACAACTACCCTTTTATTTGTATAAATACAGTCGTTAATTAATTACTAATTGTTAATTATTAATTGCTAATTCTCTTATTTGACAAACATGGCATCACCAAAGCTGAAAAATCGATATTGCTCATCAATTGCATGCTGGTAAGCTTCTAATACAAAACTTCGGCCAGCAAAGGCAGAGACCAGCATGACTAAAGTTGATTTTGGTAAATGAAAATTGGTTGAAAAGGCATCAACAATTTTAAACTCAAAGCCAGGTTTAATAAAAATATCCGTCCAGCCTGAATCTGCAGCCACCTTCCCATCAAACTTATGACCGATTGTTTCTAAGGTTCTAATGGTCGTTGTACCAACCGCTACCACTCGAGCACCACTCGCCTTGACCTGATTAATTGTATCGGCACCTGCCTTTGACAAGGCATAAAACTCAGAATGCATATGGTGGTTTGAAACATCATCCACGCTAACAGGCCTAAAGGTACCTAAGCCAACATGAAGCGTTAAATAAACAATATGAACGCCTTTATCGGCAATCTTATCTAATAGCTCTGGCGTGAAATGTAATCCCGCTGTTGGTGCCGCAGCCGAGCCATTCTCCTTAGCATAAACTGTTTGATAGCGCTCTTGGTCCTTAAGTTTTTCATGAATATAAGGCGGTAAAGGCATTTCTCCCAAACTCTCAAGCACCTCTAGAAAAATCCCTTGGTAGCTAAATTCAATTATCCTGCCACCGTGCTCCAATTCTTCAATTACAGTTGCTTTTAAGCGACCATCACCAAAAGTAATTTCTGTACCAATATGAACGCGCTTAGCTGGTTTAACCAAGGTTTCCCATTGGTCCTTAGAAGTATTCTTTAATAATAAAACTTCAATATGTCCACCTGTTGCAACTTTTTCACCATGTAGCCTCGCAGGCAGAACACGAGTGTTATTTAGCACCAAGGCATCCCCTGCTTGTAATTCATCAATTATATTATAAAAATGGGCATCCTTCATTTGCTGAGTTTTATGATTAATGATCAATAATCGTGACGCTTCCCGATTTTTTAATGGCGTCTGTGCAATAAGCGACTCTGGTAAATTAAAATCATAATCCGTTATCTTATTTGACATTTCTTTCTCGTTTCTCTCTAAATTCTTCAAATTACATTAAACTTTATTTATTATAACATGTCTAAATACTATCCTGTTATTATTTGCAAGTTTCAATAAAAAAGCGTATGAAACATTTTAAATTAAAAAACGTTTCATACCGCTAGAGTAATATTAAAGTCAAGGTATTAAAGATAACGCTAATACTTTGCTTATGTTAAGCTTTTAGCATTTGCCTGATCAGAGGACCAGCTAGCCGAGTTCACTTCCTTTAAAGAATTTGTCACACTATGCTGCCAGTCTTCTGGGTTTTGGTTAAATGTCGTAAAATCAATATCTTTAACAAACCATTTTTTATTTTGGCTATCAAACTGAAGGGAGACGACCGCATTTTTACTGTCATCCATCAAAATCTCATCCAGGCCAATCTCCTCTACCAACTCCATACTGGTAGTTAAATCAATATAAATATCAAAAGTTGCCTGTGGTTCACTCAGACCTTTTACCTTTATTGAATCAACATTCAAGTACATTGTTTGAAAGGATTGGCTATATCGCTTCAAATAGGGTTTGATTTCATCGAACTGTGCTTGAATCATTTTTCTTCTATCCGTAGAAACCGAAGATAATTTATCGAAGTTTAAATTATTATTAATTGCTTGATTCATCGTTAAATAATAATCACTTACAATTGATAATAATTTTTGATGAAATTGTTTTTCCGAAAGATAAATTTTTTGACTGTCCACATCAAACATCTGTGTTTTATTTGTCACATCTACCTTCTGCTTTTTATTGATAATACCATATGTTGGGTTATCAAGCAGTAAGTGAAACTGATATAAATATGGAATAAATGGGCCTAAATTCGTTTGATTTAAATTATCAAAGAAATTTCCCTGATTTTCAATTGTTACTTTAGTATTTTCAGCATTATCAAGCGTTAAAAATCTTTTATGAGGTAAAAAATACTTTTCTTTAAAATAGCTATTCTTATTTTTAAATTGAAAAGCAGACTCATTTAAAAATATTTTTGCCACCTTTTGCCGAGAGGGCGCCTTTGAAAATTCATTAAAAAATAAATCAATCGTAGCGTTAGATATTTTCGTTCCATCAGAAAAAGTTGGACAAATTGCCTGAAACCTTTTAGAATCCTTTTTCTGAATAGCTATCGTTAACTCATTAATAGCTACCTTAGAAGAACGCTGGTATGCGAATAATCCCAAAAAAACAATGCAGGCTGCCACAATTAGACCAGCCAGTAGCTTCAGCCTGTTTTTCTGAAAAAAATTAATCATTCAAATGCCCCATAAAAGCAGACTTAATATAGTCGAATTCATAATTTTTACTTGAATCAGAAGAATCAACTGACCACTTCTTATCATCCTTAGTTAAAATCATTTTATAGCCTTCGCCATCCATGTAATCTGGCGTACTGATATTAGTTTCCTCAATTTTAGTTGGAATTTGCTGTAAAAGATATTTTTCGGCATCTTGATAAATTTTATCATAGTCAGAGCCATCATATTTATCTTGATTTTCATCTACAAATTTATCCATAATACTTTCAGTATCTATATCAGAAATGTTGATTGTTTCAGGTTTAACATAAATAACCGCACGATTTGGGGTCAATTCGCTAACATTATACTCGACCTTCGCTTTTTTCTGATTGGCAGCAATGAATGAATCAACTAATGTGCCTAGCTCTGCCGTAGAAGGCTCATAATAATCAAAATCTTTTTTTACAGCCTTGGAGAATTGTTCTTTAAAGGTTGTTTTTTCACCTTCTAAATCATTTGATAATTCTACTTTATTTTTTGATGCATCATCACTAGCTTTACCCAAAAATACAGCATCAATATATTGTTGTGAAGCCGCCTTTAAATTATCGCTTTCATCCTTATACTTTGATGAATCAATTTTTAAAACAATTTCCTTTTCATCATCGCCGTCAACGCTATATGGTGCGAAGCGCAATTCATACTTTTCATTTTTATTAACTTCAAAAACGACATAACCACTCGCACTCTTATTAGCAGCGATTTTTGAAGTATTAAATAATTTAAACTTACTATCATCAGTATAAATATTCTCTGCATCTATTTTATTATCTTTTGAATCATAGAGTGCAATATCACTTGTTCCTAAAAAATTCATCGATTTCTTAGTTTTATTAGTAATTGAAACATTGAGTGCCAGCATCCCCTCATCATCACTGGAGCTACTATCCTCAGTCACAACATATGTACCTGAATTAACCTTAATACTTGCATCAGCTGAAGCGCTCTCTTCTTTCGTTTTTGAACTTGAACCACCGCAGGCAGCTAGCTGCAGCACCGCAAAACATGTAACTAATCCCAAAAATAATTTTTTCATAAATTCCTCCATAATATTCTTTTAATCAAATATTCAGTTATTTAAAAAATAATTTCTAAAAAAGCAATTACTTTTAATAACAAAATATTAGACACCCCAAATAGCTAATTAAACTAAAGCATTAAAAAACGATTAGCTTAAAAAGTTTTTAAACAACAATATTCTTAAAAAATGTCAAGTGGAATTTATTCCCTTTCCAAAAAACAATATAACAATATGCTTATAGAGTTAAATTGTTCACTTACAAAAATAATAACAAATATTGTTATTTATAAACTTTAGTATATTAAATAATAATAAATTAAGCAATACTGTTTTATTTTGTTAAAATTGATGCCACTATTAGTGATTGGTATCAACCTCACAACGAGATTATTTTGAATAAAAAAAAGGTTTAGTGTATTATCAAATTAGATACAGCTGTTTAAAACTGAATATACACTAAGTGAGGTGATTTGAATGCAGAGAATTGAAAAAATATATCAGTATGTTCAAAGCAAGGAATTTGCAACCACGCTAAATGTCGCAGAAGCTTTAGAAATTCAGCGTTCTAATGCCAGTAAGGATCTAAACGAGCTTGTTAAAGCAGGCAGGCTAAACAAAACGACTAACAGACCCGTCCAGTATTATGTCAATCCCGATTACCAAGATGCTAAAGCGCACGAAGTCCAAAAGCCAAGTGAGCGCGTTGACGTTTTTTCAAGAGTAATTGGTGCATCTGGTAGTATGAGAAATGCCGTAGAGCAAGCTAAGGCTGCCATTTTATATCCCCCACACGGCTTGAATTGTCTAATCACCGGTCCAACAGGTTCTGGGAAAACCTTCTTTGCGCATGCCATGTTTCAATTTGCGCAATCTCAAGGCATTATTGCGGATGATCAGGAGCTAATTACATTTAATTGTGCTGACTATGCGAATAACTCCGAATTATTAATGAGCCATCTTTTTGGTTATATCAAGGGGGCATTCACAGGAGCAGAGGCAGACACAGAGGGCTTAATTCAAAAAGCAGACGGTGGCATGCTCTTTCTTGATGAAATCCATCGGCTCCCGCCAGAAGGTCAAGAAATGATTTTTTACTTCATGGATTACGGTAGCTACAATCGATTAGGTGAAACAGGTAAGAATCACTTTGCAGACGTCAGAATTGTTGGGGCAACTACTGAAGATTTACATTCTTTTTTATTGGATACTTTTCTGAGAAGAATTCCAATCAATATTCAAATGCCACCCTTTGCCAATCGCCCCCCCTCTGAGCAAATTGATTTAGTCCGTGTTATGGTGGCAATTGAGTCCAATCGTATTCAACGCAAAATAACCTTGACTGAGGATGTTGTCAAGGCACTTCTTGGTAGCGTTTCCTACGGCAATATTGGGCAATTAAAGTCTAATGTTCAGCTCATCTGTGCACGCGGCTTTATGAATCATATGAATAAAAGGGAAATTAATATTACCCTAAATGACCTTTCAGATGGTATTAAATCTGGACTTGTTCAGCTGTCAGCAGATCGGCTTAAATCGACTGATATCTCACCGTATTTAGAACCAATTATGACTATTACACCAAACGTAATGGATCAGCTAATCCAAACAGATACCTATGAGCTGCCTTACAATCTTTATGATATTATTGGTGATAAGGCAACCATTCTAAAAAAAGAAGGACTCGATCAAGAAGCAATCAACCACTATATTTCAACCGATATTAATGTCCATTTAAAATCATTTTACAAGGATCATGGCTTTTCCTTCAATACCGAAACGCGCTTGGCAGAGCTTGTTGATAAGCATATCATTGAAATTAGCAATCAAATTATGGAAATTGCTGAAAAGGAACTGTCTAGTATTTTTCAGCCAAATTTTATTTATGCAATGAGCTTACACCTCTCCTCACTCCTAAAGAAAATTCAGATAGGTGAAATCAGACAAACCAATGATAATATTCGAGAAATGGCAACCAACTATCCTAAAGAATTTGCTGTAGCTCAAAAAATTAGAACACTTGCTGCTAATGAATTTGAAGTCGATATCTCTGAAAGTGAAGCATACTATCTCACCGTTTTACTCGTATCATTAAGAGAAGAAACGCCAATGGGTAAAATTGGGATCGTTGTTTCAGCACACGGTAATAGTACAGCAAGCTCGATGGCTCAGGTTGTGCGTGATTTGCTAGATATTCAAAATATTAAAGCGATTGATATGCCCTTAGATATGCATCCCAAGATTGCCTATGGCAAGCTAAAGGAGGCTGTTCTGCAGGCTGATGAGGGCAGTGGTGTCTTATTAATGGTAGATATGGGATCCTTAGCTACCTTCAATAATGAGCTTGAAAAGGAAACACAGGTTAAGGTGAGAACCTTGGATATGGTGACTACGTCTTTATTATTAGAAGCAGCAAGAAAATCAACTCTCCTAGGCTCAAATATCGACGAGCTGTATGAGCTTTTACAAACCTTTAAAGGATACAGCAATAGACAAGAAACTAAAGAAAGACTAGCGCCTCAATTAGAGAAGCAAGCTATTCTCGCAATATGTGCTTCTGGTGAGGGAACTGCGATGCGCCTCAAAGAAATTATCGAACGTCCCTTAAAAAGAAAAGCAATCAAAAATATCGAAGTCATTACACTCTCAGTAACTGAAATTAAAGAAAAAATACCATCATTAAAGCTGGAATATCAAATTATTGCAACGACAGGGATCATCGACCCTAAAATAGGTGTTCCGTATATTCCAATTGATAAATTTATCAACCAGAATCCTAATGAAATCATTGATCAGCTTCTCTTAAATGGTAATCTGGATAATCAATTAAGTGTTGAACTAACCCTTGATAAAGCAAGGTCACTTTGTATTGATTTTATGGAAAAAAATTTCACCTTTATCAATTCTCAAAAATTGATTGAACCATTATGGACAACTGTTAATCAGCTGGTCGTTGATGATCAAAAAGCAGACACTTATGCTAAAATGATGAATTTAACAATGCACTTGGCTGGTGCAGTTGAGCGTGCAGCATTAAAGCAGCCACTTCTACTCGACGCTCAAACACTAGATCATTTTAAAGCTTTTAAAGCACAAGATAACTTTGATGAAAAGCTTAATGCACTGGAGTCAGAGCTCAATCTGACTCTAAACGAGGCTGAGCGTTATTACATTTATAAAATAATCAATCCTATCGATACAGTAGGTCAGTAATAATACACTAAAAACAATACAGATACACTAAGGAAATTAGTGTATCTGTATTTTTCTATATTTTAAACGAAATCTGCTAGTGTATCTTGGCATGATTATTGCTTGTTTATCAATGAGTCCGTGTGTACTCAATTCATACTAATTTTTAAAAATTAGACAATTGAAAGCATTTTTGAAAAAAATTAGTTTTAAAAGGGAGCGTAAGAAATGGTCATGGACATCCAGTTAGCGAGAATTGATGATCGGTTAATTCACGGTCAGGTTGCAACTGCTTGGTCAAAATCAACAGGAATCGAACGTATCCTAGTTGTCAGCGATGAGGTTGCTAAAGATGATTTACAAAAATTTCTATTGAAGCAGGCAGCACCACCTAGTGTTAAATCACACGTTATCACTAAACAAAAGCTCATAGAGGTTTATCACGATCCACTTTTTGACCAAATGAAGGTCATGCTATTGTTCTCTATTCCTCAAGACGTACTTGAGATCGTTGATGCAGGTGTTGAATTAACATCTATAAATATCGGCGGCATGAGGTACTCAGGTGGCAAAAAAATGGTTACTAATTTTATTTCGGTTGATCAAGCCGATATTCAATGCTTCCTCCAGCTAGCAAGCTACGGCATCGAGCTGGAAACACGAAAGGTGCCCGCTGATCGCAAAAATGACTTAGTACAGCTTCTTCAAAAGGAGAAGATGATTTAGTTGCGCAGCAATTACAATTTTGGTTATTTGATAATCAAAATAATGTATTCGGTTACAGGTTTTAGTTTTCTAAAGCTTAATTATAATTTTTTATTGTCTGTAACAAAAAGAAAAAGGAGGTCTTACAATGGTAGGAATTATCATTGCAAGTCATGGCAATTTCGCAGATGGCATTAAACAGTCTGGTTCAATGATTTTCGGTGAGCAGGAAAAGGTTGAATCAGTCACATTTATGCCTAGTGAAGGTCCAGATGATTTGCAAGCAAAACTTCGTGCCGCTATCGAAAAGGTCGACACAGAAGAAATTCTTTTCCTCGTAGATTTATGGGGAGGCAGTCCGTTCAATCAGGCGAATATCCTGTTTGAAGCGGATACTGAAAAACGAGCAATTGTAGCTGGGTTAAATTTACCAATGCTAATTGAAGCTTATGCAAGTCGACTTTCAGCTCAAACTTCTCATGAGGTCGCAAAAGCAATTATTGGCACGGCAAAGGAAGGGGTTAAGGTTCGCCCTGAAGATTTAGAACCAGTTACTACTCAAGCGAACACTGGTAATGCCCCTAAAGGTAGCATTCCAGAGGGTACCGTTTTAGGTGATGGTCACATTAAATTTGTTTTAGCTCGAGTTGACTCTCGACTACTCCATGGTCAAGTTGCAACCGCTTGGACAAAGGAAGTTCGACCAGACCGTATTATTGTTGTTTCTGATGCCGTTGCTAAGGATGACTTACGTCGAAACTTGATTACCCAAGCAGCACCACCAGGTGTTAACGCTCACGTTATTCCATTAAAAAAGCTAGTTGAAATTTCTAAGGATCCTCGTTTTGGCGCTACTAAAGCAATGCTCTTATTTGAAAATCCCGAAGATGCATTAACAGTTGTTAAAGAGGGTGTTGATATCAAAGAAATTAACGTTGGTTCAATGGCGCATTCAACGGGGAAATTTATGGTTAATAACGTACTTTCTATGGATCAAAGAGATGTTGACGCATATAAAGAGCTGGCAAGCTCAGGAATTACCTTTGATGTTAGAAAAGTACCAAATGATTCTAAAAAGGATCTATTCTCATTAATCAAACAAACTCAAGGATTAAATGCTTAAGTCGGCATTTCTAAAAAGCCGAATACACTTTATATCAATCTAGCTTTTTCGGCTAGAAAAGGCTTCGCTGTGACTGCCAATGCTTTAAACTTCGTTTAAAGTTAATGAACATCGGCAATGCACTGCTCAGACGTTTTCTTAAAAAGCCGAATACACTTTATAATTTAGGAGGAAATCATGGATTTTAATATTTTATCAGTGATTCTGATCCTTATCGTTGCCTTCGTAGCCGGTATGGAAGGAATCCTAGACCAATTCCAATTCCACCAACCTATTATCGCTTGTTCCTTGGTAGGACTAGCAACAGGACATTTGAAAGAATGTATTATCTTAGGTGGTGCCTTGCAATTAATCGCAATGGGATGGGCGAATATCGGAGCGGCTGTTGCCCCTGATGCTGCACTTGCCTCAGTTGCTTCTGCAATTATTTTTGTTAAAGCTGGGGATTTTTCAGATGGTGGGCAAAAAGTGGCGATTGCTGCTGCTGTCACACTTGCAACAGTTGGTTTAGTATTAACAATGGTTGTTCGGACACTATCAGTAATCATCATTCACCAAGCTGATGCTGCTGCCGAAAAGGGGAGCTATCGCGGTGTTGAATTTTGGCACCTAGTTGCCCTTGCATGTCAAGGCTTGCGGATTGCCATTCCTGCTGGAATGCTACTTGCCGTACCAACTGAAACTGTACAAAATGCCTTAGGTGCTTTACCAGAATGGTTTACTTCAGGTATGGCCATCGGTGGTGGCTTTGTTGTTGCTGTAGGTTATGCAATGGTAATCAATATGATGGCAACCAAAGAGGTTTGGCCTTTCTTCTTCATTGGTTTTGCACTTGCTGCTGTTTCCGATTTAACCTTAATCGCAATGGGTACGCTTGGACTTTCTATTGCAATCGTTTATCTTAACCTTAGTAAAAATAAAGGTTCTGATAAGAGTGAAGCCTCTAATTCTGGTGATCCACTCGGCGATATTTTAGATGATTATTAAGAGGAGGAACTAGACATGGCTGATAAAAAAGTAACACTAACAAAAGCTGATCGCCGTAGTGTCATGCTTCGCTCTCAGTTCCTTCAAGGTTCATGGAACTACGAACGGATGCAAAACGGTGGCTGGGTCTATTCAATGATTCCAGCGCTCAAAAAACTTTATCCAGGTAAAGAAGAAGCGACTGCCGCCTTAAAGCGTCACCTAGAATTCTTCAATACTCACCCATACATTGCCGCACCGATTATGGGGGTAACATTAGCACTTGAAGAAGAGCGTGCAAATGGTGCACCAATTGATGATGCTGCCATCCAAGGAGTTAAGGTTGGGATGATGGGACCTTTGGCAGGTGTTGGTGATCCAGTATTCTGGTTCACAATTCGTCCGATTCTTGGTGCCATTGCTGCCTCATTAGCAACCAGTGGCTCAATCATTGCACCACTATTCTTCTTTATTGTTTGGAATGTGATTCGGATTGGCTTCCTATGGTTTACACAGGAATTCGGTTATAAGCAAGGCTCAGAAATTACCAAAGACCTTTCTGGCGGGCTCTTACAAACAGTTACAAAGGGCGCATCGATACTTGGGATGTTCGTAATGGGGGTATTAGTACCTCGTTGGACTTCAATTAATTTCCCTATTCAAATTTCAAAGGTTGAGCTTGCAGATGGCGCATATATTAATTTTCCTAAGGGCGAAATTTCAGGTAATAAGCTACAAGAAATATTAAGCCAACAAGCAGATGGTCTTGCATTAAGTAAAGATAAAATCACTACACTTCAAAATAACCTAGATCAATTAATTCCGGGCTTTGCGGCATTACTGCTAACTTTCTTATGTATGTGGTTACTTAAGAAAAAGGTTAATCCAATTATCATTATTTTCGGTTTATTTGCCGTTGGTATCGTTGGACACTATTTCAATATTTTATAAAAAAACCGATTAGGAGGCTGGGACAAATCGTCTCAGTCTTTCTTTTATGTTAGAATAAGTATGCATAGATTATTAGAATAGAGGTAAATTATGGCGATTTCACTTAATCAAAAGGTGCTCTTTACAACAAAAGCCAATTCCTTTAATAGCGGCATTGGTAATAAGCACGGCAATATTCTAATTGGTAATCGGGCATTTGAATTTTACAACGACCGAAATCCCGAAGACTTCATTCAAATTCCTTGGCAGGAAGTAACAAAGGTTCGAGCACAAATTTATTTTGGCAATCGTTATATTCGTGGTTTTTTTATTGATACAAGAGATGCTGGAACGTTTAATTTTGTCGTAAAGGATGCTGGAAAGGCTTTAAAAGCAATGCGAGATTTTATTGGCAGTGAAAAGCTTGTAAGAAATAAAGCGCCGATTAGTTTACAAAATCTTTTTAAACATAAAAAATAGTTATATTTAAATGATAATCAGCCGCAAAATTTGCATAATAGCTTATTTTTTGCTAGAATATTAAATGTTTTTGAAAAAAAGCATCATCATACAGCAAATTTTCAGCTTCAATGGAGGTTTTAACGTGGATTATCGTACCGATTGGCAAAAAGAAGCCCATAAGGCTGCCTTAAAGGAATTAGCCAAACGTGAAAAAAATACAAAATAAGCTAAGGCTGGGGTTGATATTCCAGCCTTGTTTTTGTCGCATTAAGTGACCAGCAATTTATTTTAAGGAGTCGAAACTTGATTAAGAATATTGTTTTTGATGTTGATGATACCCTTTATGAAATGGATCAGCCATTCTATACTGCCATTACCCAGCTGTTTCCAAAATTTCCAATAGAAAAATTGAGCAATGCCTATATCCGCTTTCGCTATTACAGTGACCTGACCTTTCCAAAGGTGGTTACTAAGGAGTGGACTTGGGACTATATGCGATTCTATCGATTAAATGAAACACTTAAAGATTATGGTCATAGCGCAATTGATGAACCAACAGCAATGGATTTTCAAGCAATTTATGAGCAGGCAATGGAAGCTATTACCTTACATCCTGCAATTTATCAAACACTCCAATACTTAACTCATGAAAAATATGAATTAGGTATTATTACAAATGGACCGACCGCTCATCAGCTAAAAAAGATTAAGAATTTAAGTGTCGGTCAATGGGTAAAAAATCGCATTGTAGTATCTCAGGAGGCTGGTTATTCTAAACCAGAGGTAGCAATTTTTAAAATTGCTGAAAAGCGCTTTAATTTTCTGCCAGAAGAAACACTCTATATTGGTGATAATTACGACAATGATATCGTTGGCGCAAACGACGCTGGCTGGCAGAGCATCTGGTTAAATCATCGCCATCGAAAGCTCCCCTCAGAAATTGTACCTAGGTATAATTATGCAACAGAAGCCTTTGAGGATTTATTAACAATCTTAAAAAAATTATAAAAATATCGCTTGAAATCCGTTTGATAAAACATAGATTTCAAGCGATTCTTTTTAATAATTAATTAAATAGCCGATATTCAACCTCAGTAATACTTTATATTTCAAACTGTCGGCCTGGTATCGCAAGCTCAACTGAAACTCCGCTCCCTGCAGCAGCCTTTGCCTCCTGTCGTAACTGCTCTAAATCACCATGCTGAGGCAAATGCGTCAGGACAAGCGACTTGGCATTTGCTAGCTTAGCTATTTTACCTGCTTCATAGCTTGTCAAATGAGCCTTATGATTTTCATTCCCCTTAAATAAATAGGTGTCCGCCAAAAATAAATCTGCGTCCTTAGCGAATGAATTAAAGGATTCTAAATAGCCTGAATCACCTGTAAATACAAAAACCTTCCCCGTCGCTTTTTCCTCAAAGCGCATCGCAAAGCACGGTACTGGATGAATCGTTCGCATAAAGGTCACATGCCATGGGCCGATATGCTTCTCATCTCCGACTTGATATGGTTTACCTGCTGAAACCCCTGATAATGTCAAATCATTAAAATGAAACTTATCCTCTTGATGTCCCCAAATTTTTAATATTTTACCATCCCACTCAGGATCATCCTTAGGCCATAGCTGCCGATAATACTGTAATACACCCAAATCAGCTATATGATCGTGATGATAATGGGATAAAATGACACTATCGACAAATAATGGACTGATAAAATGCTCAAGCTTTGAGACCGCCATTGAACCGCAATCAATTAGTAAATTATAGCCCTTTGCCTGCAATAAGTAACTTGTTGTACCCTCATCATGATGCGGATACGCACCTAAACAGCCTAAAATCGTTAATTTCACAGTCTACTTCCTTTCGTTTCATAATAACTGAAGTTCTGACAACAACTTCATTTTAAATAAAAATGATTATTATTTCAAATTTTAGATTTTTTGCTGTGCCTTAAAGCTATAATAATCAGAACGACCAATTATCAAATGATCAATCAGTTCAATACCAATAATTTGGCAGCTTTCTTTCATTTTTTGTGTGAATTTTTGGTCTGCATAACTCGGATTTACTATTCCAGAAGGATGATTATGGGCTAAAATAATTGCTGCCGCCATATATTTTACACTATAATGTAGTATTTCACGCGGATGGGCAATGGACTGATTTAAGGAACCAATAAAAATAGTTCGCCTCCGAATAATTTGATTTTTAGCATCTAAAAAAAAGGCAATCAAATGCTCCTGTTTTAATCTGCCTAACTCAGGCATTAATGTTTTTGCAAAGCTTTCACTGCCCAATACTTGATATGGCTTCGGATTAGCTGATTGATAAATTCTTTTCCCAAGTTCAACCATTGCTTTAATCTCAATTGCCTTCACTAAACCAATGCCTGATTGATTTAGTAAATCTTCAATGCTTGCTTCCTCAAACCTTGAGAGATTTTCATATTTTCCCAATAATTTGTCAGCTAATTGCGTTGCAGAGCTTTTTGAAGTCCCTGTTCGCAATAAAATTGCTAAAAGCTCAACATGTGATAATTGCTCTGGACCTAATAAGTAAAGCCGCTCTCTCGGTTTCATTGGTAAATGATTGCCTATAATTTGGTACAATGACTTTCCCCTTTTGCTACACACATTCAATTTAACAGCTAATATTTATTACGAAATAAACTGTAAAAAAGCATTTACAGAGCAAAATATTTTTTTTACCAGCTCAAAAAACTGAAGCAATACCTCAGATTTTAAATCAATTTATACATCCTTTAAAATAGATAATTAAGTAATTACAAAATCAGACTTCCAATATTAAGTAAAATAGCAGCAAATTAAAAAACCACCAAATATCGTATCGACGTTTAGTGGTCTATTTCAAGCTATTCCTTTTCTTCTTTTAGTTCAACAGAATTATTAATTATTTTTCTCTGACTAAAATTATCAACAATTTCAGGTACATCAATACCCATTGAATTTAAAATATCAAGCGAACGCTTCAAATTATCCTCTGAAATTCCTAGAATTTTATTTGCCCCATCACCACCGTAAAGATTAATTGAGTCAACCTTACCTAAGTTATCTGCTGTTGCACTGGCAATCTGTGGTAAGACATCTAAAATCATACTTAATTTACCAGCTTCATTTAATTTAGTCATCGCTTCGGCTTTCTTTTCAATCGCTTCAGCCTCGGCCAAGCCTTTGGCTTTCAATGCCTCTGCTTCAGACAGACCTTGAATTTTAATCGCTTCAGCATTCGCTTCGGCTTTAATTCGATTTGCCTCAGCCTCAGCCTTAGCGTGTAATTCAAGCTGCTTGGCACTTGCTTCAGCGAGTGCAACCTGAACTGCCTTATCCGCTAACGCTTTTTGCTCAGCGGCATAACGATCTGCATCTGCTTGCTTTCTCACAGTTGCATCATATTCACGCTCTTTACGAACAATTTCCTTTTCTTCAAGCTCAATATCTTTTTGACGCTGGATAATTTGAACCTGCATCTCTTCTTCTGTCGTTTGCTGTTTTGCCTTCGCCGATTGAATTGCATAGGCCTGGTCAGCATCCGCTTTTGCCACATCCTGTTCCTTTTTAAACTCGGCTAGGCGTAGCTCTTTATTTTTGGCAGATTCCGCAATCTCTGTTTGACGCTGGATTTCTGATTGCTGTGCTAATTGTTCCGCATCCGCACGCTTGATTCGCGTTTCCTTTGCCGCCTCAGCCTCTGCAATGTCAGCATCACGACGAACCTTCGCAATTTGTGGTCGTCCGAGTGAATCTAAATAGCCATTCGTATCTCTAATTTCTTTAACTGTAAACGAGACAATGGTGAGTCCCATTTTAGCCAAATCACTTGCAGCCATATCCTGAACTTTTTCTGAGAATTCATCACGATTTTGATACAAATCCTCAACCGTCATTGAACCGATAATCGCTCGAAGATGACCTTCTAATACTTCACGAGATTCAATTTCTAGATCAGCCCTTGGCTTACCTAAATACTGCTCAGCGGCAGTCGCAATCTCTTCAATCGATGAGCCTACCTTAACCATGACCGTACCATTTACAATAACTGGTACACCAGCCTTAGTATAGACCTCCTCAGTTGCAACCTCCAATTTGCTAGAGAGTAAGCTTAATTTTTTAGCCTGCTGCACAATTGGTAAAATGAAGGTACCACCACCACGTACAATTTTTACCTTATTACCATATTGGTCTGTATTCACATTACTCTTTCCAAGTAAGCTCCCTGAAACAATCAGTGCTTCATCTGGTAAGGCAGTGCGATAGCACCAGCGAATAAAACCAATCAAAACAATGAGTAAAACAATCACTAAGGCAACCGTGATCACCGTACTACCCAAATTTAATAATGTCTCCATAAAATATACTCCTTTTAATATGTTTAGTTGTTATTATTTATCATAACGAATTAGTAAAAAACTAGCAATTATTTAGTGGATAAAAAAATAACTTATTGTTTGTTTTTAACGACATAAGCAATACCATTTTTAACCTCTATGATTAAAACTTGCTCACCTTGTTTAATCGAATCATCAGGCTTACCTTGATAGATTTTCGCTGGCTTATTGGTTCTACCAAAACCAGTCCCATCAATCATTACCTCACCAAAGCTTGAACCATCTTTTATACCTAGTGTTAAAATACCAGTAACAAAGTCCTGCTCTGAATCAGTTTGCTTGCGATCCGTAAAAATATTATAAATCCACATAAACGGTGCTAAAATAATCATAAGGATATCTGGAATAAAAACACCAAAAATAACTAAAACGATAAGCCCTACTAAAATCCATTGTAATATTGTCATCATTTTCACCTCATCTACAATGTATATGCCTATCGTATCATAACTTTAGTCAATAATTTTAGTTTTATGGAAAAATCAGTCAAAGGATGGAGAATTCCAAATTTATTCATTAATAATCGGCTTGAATGTGCTAAAATCAAAATAATTAATTAAATCTAGGATTGAGAAGCATTTGCGTTTAGGATATCATTACTCTAAAACGTTTAATAGCTTTTCATCCATTTCATTCTAGGAGGCAAAATATGGCAGAAGTTGAAAGCTTTACATTAGATCATACAAAGGTATTGGCACCATACGTTCGTTTCATTACCGTCGAAAAAGGGCCTAAGGGAGACAAAATTAGTAACTTTGATGTTCGTTTAGTCCAACCAAATGTCCAAGAAATCCCAACCGCTGGCCTGCACACAATCGAACACTTAATAGCCGGTATATTAAGAGACCATCTTGATGGGGTCATTGACATTAGCCCCTTTGGCTGCCGGACTGGCTTTCATTTGATTGTCTGGGGCGAACCATCTGCACATTCAGTCGCGATTGCATTGAAAAAAACCTTCGAAACAATTATTAATGAAATCACTTGGGAGGATGTGCCTGCTACTGATATAAAGTCATGTGGCAACTATAAAGATCATTCCTTATTTTCTGCTAAGGAGTGGTTAAAATTAATTTTAGAAAAAGGAATCAGCGAGGACGCTTTTGAACGAAAAATTGTCTAGGGATGCTTTTTCTTCAAATTTCTGCTATAATAAATCGTAACGTAAATCGTAATGATTATGAATTTGAGGAGAGTGCGTATCATGACCTTATTTGAAGCATCAGTTGAGCAAGCAATGGAACAATTAAAAGCAAATGGCTATAAGTATACAACCAAAAGACAGCGTATTCTTAGCATTTTAGCTGAAAAAGGTCGATATGTTAGTGCCAAGGAGCTATTTAATAAGCTGAAAATAGACTTCAATGGCATAAGCTACGACACCATTTATCGAAATCTTGACACGCTAGTTTCGTTAAGCATTGTAGAAGCAACTGAATTTGGAAATGAAAAACGCTTCCTATTCCATCCTAAGCGTGTTCATCAAGCGCACCATCACCATTTTATCTGCACAATCTGTGGTAATACTAAAGAAATTGAGATTTGTCCAATTAGCGAAATGACTGCTGATCTTGATGATTGCGAAATTGAAGGTCATAAATTTGAAATATATGGCAAATGTCCAAAGTGTCTAAAAAAAATCAATAATTAAATCTAAATACAATTGATAGGGGTTGGGACAAAAGTCCTAACCCCTTTCGTAATATTTGTAAATTACGGGCTATCTCTCTCAAAACTGTTCAAATAGATATGCCATTCGGTCAGACAGAAAGCGCCTGACTGAATAAACGAATGACTCCTCTATTTTTCACAGTTTTAATCAGAGAGTAAGCATTTTGGTTTACGTTTTTTTAAGAAGCAATTTAGCACCTTTTTCTACGTCGACAAACATCTTTTGTCCCACCTCCTATCGACTGTATGCTTAAAAGGGCAAATCCTCCTGTTCTAATTCAATGTCAGCTTTAAACTGCTCATTACTCCTACCACGCATTGCTTTACTTTCTAGAAATGAAAATGAAGTACAGATAATTTCAGTCAGAAAATGACGCTTCCCATTTTGATCATCATAATTTCGACTGCGCATTTCACCCTCAATCGCCAGCAGGCTACCTTTACCCGCATAGCTAACCAAAGTTTCTGCTGGCTTTCCCCAAATGGAAAAGTCTAAGAAATCAGCCTGACGCTCACCCTCAGCATTTTTATATCGCCTTTCCACCGCCACTCTACAATGTGCAACATTTTTACCATTGGCAACTCGTCTTATTTCTGGATCCTTTGTTAATCTACCTGTTAATAATATACGATTAATCATTTAATTCCCCCCTACTAACTATTACGTAAAAATATTTAATAAATGACTAAAAAAAATGACTTTATTTGCACCATATAGTAAAATAAAATTTGCTAAGTAAAATATCATATTTTTCTAATCAAGCATGAAAGAGGTAAACATGAAAAAATTTATTAGGGATTGGTGGTCAGTCTTTGCTGTCCTTATCATAATGATCATTGCTCGTGTCTTTATTTTTGCACCAATCATTGTTGATGGACATTCTATGGATCCAACCTTAGAAGATGGCGAACGTATGATTATTATTAAAACAACTAAAATCAGTCGATTTGATATGGTCGTCAGTAATGAAATTACCGAAGCTGCTGATGGACAAAAAAGTAATAAAATGATTATCAAGCGAGTCATTGGTATGCCGGGTGATACCATTGAATATCAAAACGATGTCCTTTATGTTAACGGTAAAAAAACAGATGAACCCTATTTAAAAGAATATCAAGCACTTTTCAAAAAAGATCGACTTCAAAAAACCTATAGCTATAATGAATATTTTCAACAATTAGCTGAAAATTCTAGCGCCTTTACAACAGACTCAACTGGCAACGCCAACTTCAAAGTTGAAGTACCTGAAGGACAATACTATTTAATGGGAGATGATCGAATTGTCTCTAAGGATAGTCGAATGATTGGTACGGTTTCAAAATCTTCTATTACTGGTGAACCAAAGGTCGCATTTTGGCCACTCAATAAATTAAGAATTATTTTTAATTAAAAAAACAGCACATCTTATTCACTTCAAGCTCAGCTCTAACTTTTGAGATTGATTTAAATAGGATGTGTTGCTTTTTATTATTTTTCTATAAAGCTATACGGTGTTAAGCCCTCTAAACCAATGCTTGGGGGAATTTGACCATTATTAATACGTTCCACCGTTAAAATATAATCTTCAAATGAATTATTGGCTGCTGCTACTTCATTACTGGCATTCGATACTTCACTTATTTTATTTGTACCAAAATAAGCTAGTAGATTTGTTTTTCTTGTATTACCTTGGTGATGAATTGCTTGTTCAAAGGCAGTGACTTCTCCAATTAAAATCAATTTAGAACGACTTCTCGTAATCGCTGTATAAAGTAAATTCCTTTGGAGCATCCGATGATAAGCACTTACAAGTGGTAGCACAATTAGTTCAAATTCCGAGCCTTGAGCCTTATGAATACTCATCGCATAGCTTAGCGTGATTTTATGCCATTGGTTGCGCGGATAAATAACTTCATTGCCATCAAAATCCAAAACCAATTCATCCATTTTACTTTCTGCATGCTTAGCAGGAATTATACTTGAAATATAGCCAATATCACCATTAAAAACATTCTGCTCAGGCTCATTAACTAGATGCAATATTTTATCATTTCGACGAAAGCTCAGATCATTAAAAGCGACTTCCAGCATCCCCTCCTGCAAGGGATTAAAAATATTTTGTACCGCTTGATTTAAACGATTAATGCCAGCATTACCACGATACATTGGTGCTAATATTTGTATTTCATTAATCGAAATCCCTTTAGCCTTGGCTTTGATTAATATTTTTTCAATTAAAGGAACCACCATTTGACTATTCGCAGAGAAAAAGGATTTGTCCGCCTGATTTGCTGTAAAATCACTAGGTAATTCACCGTTTTTTATTGAATGCGCCAAGCTAATAACACTTGAGTTGGCACCTTGACGATAAATCTGTTCTAGTTCTATTTTGGGAATTTCAGATATTTGTAATAAATCCGCAAAAACTTGACCTGGTCCAACAGAAGGTAGCTGATCCTTATCACCGACAAAAATAATTTGTATATTTTGTGGAATTGCTTGAAAAAGTTGATTGGCGAGCCAAGTATCAACCATTGAAAATTCATCGACAATCAATAAATCACCTGACAAGTCATTAGTCTCTGCCTCATTATCATCATCAGCTGTTAAGCCCAGCTTTCGATGGATGGTACTAGCGGGTAAACCAGTTGTTTCATTCATCCGTTTGGCAGCACGCCCAGTAGGCGCAGCAAGTAAAAATGGATAAACCTGATCATGATAGTCGCTTTCTAACAAAGAAAGATTATTTAATTGTGCGAAAACTTGAAGAATACCGTTAATAATCGTTGTCTTACCCGTTCCTGGACCACCAGTCAGAATAAAAAAAGGTGATTGAATCGCTTCAGTAATCGCCTTACGCTGCATTGAGCCATAGGTAATTTTATTAGATTTCTCAACTTTAGCGATCGCAGCTTCGATTGATTGATCATCGTATTGAATATGCACCTTCCGCTTTAAAAGGCGTTTAATTTCTGTGACAATGCCACTTTCAGCAAAAAAAAGTGAATTTTCAAAAATTTTAGTCCCATCCTGCTGGACTTTTCCCTCTTCGACCAGCTCTAACAATGCCTGAGCAACTTTTTTGGGTTCTATTGGGTAAGGGCGTGATTCTTCTAAGGTTGTAACAGCAAGCACTAATAAATCCTTAGCTTCAATATATGTATCACCTGTTGTAACCGCAGATTGTAACACCTCATGAATGACAGCGGCTCTAAAGCGCTCATTAGCATTGTGATCAATGCCAAGCTGCTCAGCGATGTTATCCGCCCGCTTAAAGCCAATCCCCTTGATTGTTTCAACAAGCTGATAGGGATTTTCTTCAATAATCTGAATTGCTTCATCTTTATACAATTGATAAATTTGAAAATTAAGGTGATTACCCAAACCGTATTTTGCCAACCCTAAGAGGGCTTTTTCCATACCATAATTCGCCCTTAAACTATTCAAGATCGTTTCACGCTTTGTCTGATTTAAGCCAGCAATTTCATTAAGCCGATTAGGATGCGCTAAAATTTCATCAATAGCATCCTCTCCAAAAATTTCAATGATACGAGTCGCTGTTTTCAAGCCAATCCCCGGAAATTTATCACTCGAAAGATATTTAATCAAGCCTTCCTCCGAGGCGGGTGACACCTTCTCATAAGCGGTTAGCTGCAGCTGCTCACCATATTTCGGATGCTGCTTAAGAAAACCATTAAAGCGATAGCTTTCTCCCTCAGTAATATCACCAATTGTACCGGTTACCACAATTTCAGTGTCATCATACTCTGAATCAGTTTCTTCAACACTAACTAAAATAACCTTATAAAAATTTGCTGAATTTTGAAAAAAAATAGCCTCAACTGTGCCGACAATATAAACATCATTCATTTAAATAATATCCTTTGTTGATTGGCTCTGCTGCTTAAGAAAATGATCATCATTCCATCGCTTTAATTCAAATGGTAATTCAGGCTTAGTAGCAGTCAATATTGAGAGTGTGTTGTTATTTAAGCCACCGCGTGCTCTTAATTGACTCAAAGAAGCGCCCGTCAAATAATTAATAGTTGCGGTCAGGGCCGCGCCATGCGAAACAAACAAAATGTTTCCTTTAGTTTCAAGCATCGCAGTCTGAACTGTGCGTGACATTCGATCAAGCACCTGAGTAACGGTTTCACCACGAAAAGCCGATGGGTCAAATTTGGATAAGTCTTCTCTAAAAAAACGCATTTCATTAGGAAATTCAGATTTAGCTTGTTCAATTAAAACGCCTTCTAAATCTCCTAGACCCCATTCTCGCAAGCCCTCACTTAAAATAATCGGGCATTCATCAGTTCTTTTGTGATTGATTATTTCTGCTGTCCGTCGCGCACGAAGGCTAGGTGAGGTATAAATGCGCTTGAAATTAAACTGCTTTAAGTAAGCACCAAGTCGTTCGATTTCTTGCAGGCTTTCAGGTAGTAAAGGAGAATCGCCAGTTTTACCCTGTAGCCTTTTTTCAAGATTCCATTCTGTTTTGCCATGCCTAGTAAAAAATAGTTCCATATTCGCCTCAATCTATTTTATCATTCGTATAATGATGCGTTAATTCTAAATTCGGGAAGCCTTGTTGGCGCAATGCCTCATAAATAATTAAAGCCGCCGTATTAGATAAATTTAAACTACGTACGTGTTGGTCATTCATTGGAATACGAATTGCTTTTTCTGCATTATCTCGCATAAAAGCTTCTGGTAGCCCTGTCGTTTCTTTACCAAAGATAAAATAATGGTCGCCCTTTTCTTGATAATCAGCTTCTGAATAGATCTTATTAGCAAATTTTGAAACTAGGTAAAGGTGAGCCTCATCATCTAAAATACTCAAGAAGCTATTCAAATCCGCATGATAACAAATATCAACCTCATGCCAATAATCTAGTCCTGCACGTTTTAGATATTTGTCATCTGTTGAAAAACCTAACGGCTCAATTAAATGTAGCGGCGTATTCGTCGCCGCACAGGTTCGGGCGATATTTCCAGTATTTTGGGGAATTAATGGTTCAAATAAAACAATGTGATTCATCTTTTCCTTCTTCTTTTTATATATTTTTTTAGTATCGTTCTTCAATTAAGTCTATTTTACATGGGTTTGATGTAAAAAAAAAGCCAAAACGCTCGGAGTCAATCTCTGCAAGCATTCTAGCTAGTGACAGAAGTTCACTAACTTTTATCAAAACAGGAACTGATAAAAACAAGTGAAATTCAATAACAGAATATTAACATATTTTAAGCTTTAGTACAATCATTTTTTAAAAATTATTTTAAAATAATGTAAGAAAGCTTCTAAAATATAAATAAGCAGCCTATTATAATGCATAACTGTTTTAATATTGCGGATTTATTAATACAATAGTTTTTACAAATGTTATACTATTACTGAGGTGAGTGGAGTGATACAGTATCCAAATGGCATAAAGCGAGAAATAAGCAGTCATCAGCTGGCGAAAAAAACAAATTTTGCAAATCGAGGTATGAGTTTCGAGAACGCAATTAACGATAGTAACGATTACTATCTTTCACGACGAATTGCTGTAATTCACAAAAAACCAACCCCAGTTCAGGTTGTCAAGGTTGACTATCCTAAGAGAAGTCGCGCAAAAATAACAGAGGCTTATTATCGACATGCATCGACTACTGATTATTCTGGCGTTTACCAAGGTTACTATATTGATTTTGAAGCAAAGGAAACCAAGCAAAAAAAATCCTTTCCGCTTAAAAATTTTCACCCACACCAAATTGAACATATGGCAAGGGTGATAGAGCAGGATGGTATCTGTTTTGTTCTATTATATTTTGCAAGCTTGGATGATTGCTATCTACTGGAAGCAAAGCATTTAATTCCTTATTTTAATTCAAATCAGGAAACCAGAAAATCTATCCCACTAAGCTTTATTATTGAATTTGGCTTTCAAATTCAATTTGAAATCAATCCTAGGATTCCTTTTTTAAAGGTTGTCGATGGATTAATTAAAGGAGGAAAAGAAAATAGCTAAATCGAGCCAATTAAAACAGATGAGAGAGCAACACAAAAAGAAAAAAAGTGGTATTATCATTAAAATTTTGGCAATTTTCTCTTCTCTTGTCGTTCTTAGTCTTATTGCTGGCGGTTGTCTTTTTTTCTACTATGCTAAAGATGCACCAAAGCTGTCTGAAGCAAAATTAAGTAGTACTGCTTCAAGTACCTTTTATGATAAAAATAATGAATTATTCGCTGATTTAGGCTCTGAAAACCGAGAATTAGTTACACCACAGGAAATTCCACAAACCTTGGTCGATGCAATTGTATCTGTCGAGGATAAACGCTTTTACAAGCATATCGGAATTGATCCAATCCGAATTGTCGGCTCTGTTATTCACAATCTAACCCATTCAAGCACGCAGGGTGGTAGTACACTAACACAGCAATTAATCAAGCTTTCCTATTTTACAACTAACACAAGTGATCAGACTCTAAAGCGAAAAGCACAGGAGGCTTGGTTGGCCATACAGCTAGAAAGACGCAACAGTAAGGTTGAAATTCTAAGCTATTATATTAACAAAGTGTATATGGGCAATCGCTTTTATGGCATGCAAACAGCTGCTAAAAATTATTACGGAAAAGAGTTAACACAGCTTAGTCTCCCTCAGCTTGCGTTGCTCGCTGGCATTCCACAGGCCCCCAGCCAGTATGATCCATATACGCAACCAGAGGAAGCAAAAAAACGGCGTGATACTGTTTTATTAACAATGTACGAAAACGATAAAATTTCAAAAGCAGAGTATCAGGCTGCTTTAAATACACCAATCAATGACGGGCTAGTCAGCTTTTCTCAGGATAACTCTAAGCAAAAAATTGTTGATAACTATCTCAAGCAAGTCATAGAGGAGGTTGAGGAAAAAACTGGTAAAGATGTTGAAACTTCTGGAATGAAAATCTATACAAACTTAGATATGGATGCTCAAACACAGCTTTATCAAATTGCTAATACAACTGACTATGTTGCTTGGCCAAATGATGATATGCAGGTCGCTTCGACTGTTGTTGATGTAAATACCGGTAAGGTCGTTGCCCAGATTGGTGCTAGAAAGGTGCCTGAAAATACAACCTTCGGTAATAATCAAGCAGTTTTGACGGATCGTGATTTTGGCTCTACGATGAAGCCTTTAGTCGATTATGGACCTGCCTTTGATTCTGGAACGTATACCTCTACTGGTCAAATTGTTAGTGATTCACTTGCCTATTATCCAAATACTAATACTCAAATTTATAATTGGGATTTAAAATATATGGGTAATATGACTGTCCGAAATGCACTTGTCCTATCCAGAAATGTGCCGGCAATCAAAACCCTAGAAGCTGTCGGGTTGGATGTCAGCAAAAGCTATTTGGATAAGCTAAATCTTAATTTCCCAGAATTAGTCTATGCCAACGCAATTTCATCTAGTAATAGTGCACCTGCCGCAGATCAGACCTATGGGGCGTCTTCATTAAAAATGGCTGCTGCCTATGCGACGTTCTCTAACGGCGGGACTTATTATCAACCATACTATGTCAATAAGGTGACCTATAGTGATGGCACTTCTCAAGACTTTAGTTCAACTGGAAACCGAGTTTTTAAAGAAACTACAGCCTATATCATTACAGATATTCTCAAGGATGTTATTTCTCAAGGTATGAATACAGGTACTAACGCACAAATTTCTGGTTTAGAGCAGGCTGGGAAAACGGGAACTTCTAACTATACAGAAGAGGAACTAGCAGCAATGGGGTATTCGGGCAGTGAATCAATTGTTCCTGACGAAACTTTTGTCGGTTATTCTCGCACCTACGCTGTTTCTGTCTGGACCGGCTATCAAAATAAATTAACACCACTGTATACTGATGATTTAATATTAGCCAGTGATGTCTATCGCGAGATGATGACATATCTATCAGCTAATGATGATGGTGGTGACTGGGAAATGCCCAATGGTATATCCAAACGAGGCAATGAGCTTTATCTCAATATTAATGCCGTCAATCAAACATCAACTGACGGTACGACTTATACCGTAAAAAGTGGTGAGGGTATTGCTCAAATTAGTCAAAATACTGGTGTATCAATTGATAAACTACTAGAATTAAATGGCTTTAGCTCACAAAGTGAATGGTACGCCACACCGGGTCAAAAAATTAAAATTAAATAAAAAAATAGCAGCACGTTTTGTGCTGCTTTTTGCCATTGCCGCTTACCTCCCTCAAATTATACTATAAAAAATAGTCCAAAATATTTACCGTTTCAATTTATTGTAGAGTCAAAGAATAGAGGTGGGACAAAAGACGTTTAACGACGTAGAAAAAGGTACTAAATTGCCTAGTAAAACAAGGTGCTTTCTCTCTCTGATTAAAACTGTGAAAAATAGACGAGTCATTTTATGTAGTCAGACGCTTTCTGTCTGACCGGATGGCATATCTATTTGAACAGCTTTGAGAGAGAAAGCCCATCAAAACAAGCCGTTTACGCCTTTTTCCTAAATTTCTACAACAACAGGGTGTTAAATCAACTCTCTCAGAAAAGTGTGGACAAGCTAGTCTTGCATTCATGCACTTTGGCGATTTGTGCCAAAGTGCGTGACGTACTTGTATCGCTACTTTTCTAGTTGATTTAACCCATTCACGCTAAACGGTCATTTCAGCTTTTTAGACAATCCGGCTTCAACAACCAGCGTTTAGGAAATTAGAGAAAAAGTACGCACAAGCTAAAGCTTGTTTACGCCATTTTCCTAAATTTCTACAACAACAGGGTGTTAAATCAACTCTCTCAGAAAAGTGTGGACAAGCTAGTCTTGCATTCATGCACTTTGGCGATTTGTGCCAAAGTGCATGACGGACTTGTATCACTACTTTTCTAGTTGATTTAACCCATTCACGCTAAACGGTCATTTCAGCTTTTTAGATAATCCGGCTTCAGCGACCAGCGTTTAGGAAATTAGAGAAAAAGTACGCACAAGCTAAAGCTTGTTTACGCCTTTTTCCTAAATTTCTACAACGCTAAACGGTCATTTCAGCTTTTTAGATAATATTCGGCAATTTGTCTATTTTCCTATAGCATTGAAGTGTCGCATCAGGACTTACGGAAAAGCTAGTGGCAACGTGCCTTAGCGGATTTTCCGCTTAGGCGTTGACTAGTCGTTGTCGCATTGTCCCCCGTAAACATAAAAGCTAAGTGTGATTGCCTACCAAACTCGAACGGTAAACAATAAATTTAAGACAAATGAAACTTAACGCTTTAGCGTTCTAGTTGAATTGTTGAAAAAATTTTATTGTTTCGGGAGAGTTTCGGTAAATCACACGTGCTAGATAAATTACGAACAATACGAAAAGGGTAAGGCCTTTTGGCCCAACCCTATTTTTTGAAATTTATGACAACTATTTATTAATATTCACAACTGCATCAATAAAATGATTCAACTCATCTTGTTTGCCCTTATTTAGTGCTTGAACAATATGGCTACCGACAATTACACCGTCACAAACCTGATTAAATTTTTCTGCCTGTTCAAAAGTTGAAACACCGAAGCCAGCCAAGACTGGAATGGGACTAACCTTTGCCAAATAGGCTAAATGCTCAAATAATGCCTCTGAATATTTCGCATCCGTTCCTGTCACACCATTAATAGCCACACCATAAACAAAACCTGAGCCCTGCTCAGCCAATAGCTTCATTCGTTCACGACTGGTAGCTAATGATACTAATGGGATTAAACTGATATCTGCTTTTTCCAAATATGGTTCAATAAAATTACGATGCTCATAAGGCAGATCTGGAATAATCAAACCTTTTACAGGCGTTTCTTTTAAGGCATCAATAAAATTCTCAACACCATATTTATAGATTGGATTAAAATAACTCATAATTACCAAAGGTATTTTGACTTGACTCTTTTGCAGTATCTTGATTATCGCACTAAGCGTCGTTTGATTTTTCAATGACCTAATTCCAGCAGCCTGAATAACTGGACCATCTGCCACCGGATCAGAAAAGGGAATACCAATTTCAATCGTCGAAACACCTGAACGTTCAAGATTTAATAATGTTGCCTCTAGTCCCGCTAAGCCCTCTGGGTGATCACCAGCCATAATATAAGGTACGAAGAGACCCCTACCCGAGTTTTTAATTGCTGTTAAATGCTTTGTCAAGCTCCTCATCTTATTTTACCTCCTTTTCAAAGCGTTCTTTCAATTGAGCAACATCCTTATCACCACGACCAGATAGACAAACGATGATAATTTTATCTTTACCAAATTCCTTAGCTAGTTCTGGCAGCTTACTAATTGCATGGGCACTTTCTAGCGCTGGAATGATGCCCTCTGTTTGACATAGCATTTTGAAGCCCTCCAAAGCCTCGGCATCCGTTGCTGCTATATATTTGGCACGCCCCGTTTCATTCCAATGACAATGCTCAGGTCCTAATCCAGGGTAATCTAAGCCAGCCGAAATAGAATATGCCTCTTCAATCTGACCATTTTCATCTTGTAGTAATCGCATTAAATTACCATGTAAAACACCGTCCGAGCCACGATTAATACTGGCTGCCGTTTCGCCAGAGTCCAAGCCCTTGCCAGCCGCTTCAACACCGATTAATTGCACATTTTCATCGTTGACAAATGGATAGAATAAACCAGCCGCATTTGAGCCACCACCACAGCAGGCAACGACCGCGTCTGGCAATCGACCTTCTTTTTCTAGTATCTGCTTTTTAGCTTCTTTACCAATTATACTTTGAAAATCACGAACCATCTCAGGAAACGGATGGGGACCGGCTGCCGTTCCTAATACATAGTGCGTATCCTCAAATTCAGCAACCCAAGCTCGTAAAGCTTCATTGACAGCATCTTTTAAAACAGATGAGCCAGTCGTAACAGAAATTACCTGAGCCCCTAAAAGCTCCATTCTAAAAACATTCAGCGCTTGCCGTTTCACATCCTCAGCGCCCATATAAATTTTACATTCCATATCAAAGAGTGCAGCTGCAGTTGCAGTTGCCACCCCGTGCTGACCTGCACCTGTTTCAGCAATAATTTTTTTCTTACCCATTTTTTTAGCAAGCATAACTTGAGCTAGCGCATTATTAATTTTATGCGCACCTGTATGATTTAAATCCTCACGCTTAAAATAGATTTTGGCGCCGCCTAATTTTTCAGTTAAATTTTTCGCAAAATACAATGGATTTTCACGACCAACATAGTCTTTTAATAGATACGCTAATTCTTTTTGAAATCCTTCGTCCGTTTTAGACGCATCATAGGCAACTTTCAACTCTTTAACGGCATTCATCAAGGTTTCTGGTACAAATTGACCACCATATGTCCCAAAAAAGCCTGCTTGATTTGGTTCGTTATACATTTGTCTCCCTCGCTTTTCTGATAAATTCTTGAATTTTATTTAAGTCTTTTTTATTTTCTGTTTCGACACCACTTGAGACATCAACCCCTGTTGGTGATAGCATTTCAATTGCTAAGGTAACATTTTCAGGCGTTAAACCACCTGCCACAAAATATTGAAAATCGTTTAGCCTTAATAAATCAATGCTTTGCCAATCAAAGCTTTGCCCATTACCGCCTGCAAATTGAGTTGCCGGCGCGTCCAACAAAATAATATTTCCGAGATAATCCCGAAGGTTTTCAGGAAGCTTACCATTTTTTATTGGAATTGCCTTAATTACTGGCACCGAGAGCTGTTGAATATACGCTCTGGTTTCATCACCATGCAGCTGAACTAAATCTAAGCCAACTTGTCGAACAGTTTTTTCTACTTCCGATAAAGGTGCATTAACAAATAAACCAACCTTTTTAATAGATGATGGAACCAAATTTGCTAATTGAGTTGCCTCATCAATTGTGACCTGTCGCTTACTTGGAGCAAAGACAAAGCCAACATGGGTCGCTCCTGCTTTTACTGCTGCCTCAACAGCCGCTTTGGTAGATAGTCCACATATTTTAATCCACATCGCGTAAAACCTGTAATGCCTTGGCTGCTTTTTTTGGATTACCATCCTTCATTAAAGCCTCCCCAACCAAAACTGCCCGATAATGTTTTGCTACCAATGCGGCTTCAGTTGCCGATTTAATCCCTGATTCTGAAATATAAAAGCAATCAGCAAGCTGATTTGGCACTAAATCAAGACTGGTTTGCAAACTAACCTCAAAGGTTTTTAAATTACGATTATTAATGCCAATCAAATTCGCCTTAATTTCATGGGCAATTGCTAGCTCCGCTTGATTATGGACCTCAACTAATACCTCTAAGCCACAAGCCGTCGCATAATTAAACAATTCTCGTAATTGTTCAGGCTCAAGTGCTGCCACGATTAATAGAATAATTGTTGCACCAGCATTCACTGCTCGATTGATTTGCTTTTTATCAATAATAAAATCCTTGTTTAAGACTGGTAAATCGACATTTTTAGCAACCAGCTTCAAATCTTCAATATTGCCCTTAAAAAATACAGGATCTGTCAAAACAGATATAGCTGATACGCCTGCTATTTCATAGCTTTTAGCCTGCTGTAAAACATCAACTGCCATATTAATCGCACCAAGCGACGGTGAAGCACGCTTAACCTCCCCAATTACCTGTAAATACTCTGGATGCTCTTGTAATCTTCTTACAAATCCAGTCGTTTTTCTGACTTTACCGGGCATTTCAAGGGGCATTTCTGCTACTTCTTTTGCCTTTTCTGATAATATTTGCTCTAAAAAATTCATTCTTTATCCTCGCTGTGCTTTTTGTAATGCTTCTAATTTATCATAAGCTGCACCACTATCTATAATATCGCGTGCTAAAGTCATTCCCGCCTCTAAACTATTAGTCTTCTCTGCAGTATATAACCCCAAGCCTGCATTTAAAATTGTTGTTGTTTTAAATGGTGATTCCACACCACGCAGAACATCCTTTAATATCTCTGCATTTTCAGCAGCCTCACCACCACGAATTGCTTTAATCGGAATCGGCTCTATGCCCAAGGTTTCTGCAGTAAAGGTATGAATTGTAACTTTACCATCCGCCAAAAGCGCATATTGGTTCTCACCTGATAGGCTAGCCTCATCCATATTTTCTGGACCACTGATGACAACTGCTCTTTTACGCCCTAACTGTTTTAGGGTCTCAGCCGTTTGACCAATTAAATCACGTCTTGAGGTTCCCATTAGTTGATACTTTAAATTGACTGGATTAGTTAAAGGTCCAATTAAATTCATAATCGTCGGAATTTCTAACTCTCGGCGCACACCAGTAATAAACCGCATATTTGGATGCAAATTTTGAGCAAATAGGAATACTAGACCGACTTGATCTAACACCTCGCCAAGCACTTCGGCACCTAGATACAAATTAATACCCAAGCTTTCTAAAACATCCGCGCTACCAGACTTAGAGCTAATTGATCGATTACCATGCTTAGCCATATTAACACCACCAGCTGCCAAAACAAATGAAGCGGTGGTAGAGATATTAAAGCTGAAGCTTCGGTCGCCACCTGTACCACAGTTATCCATCGCATCCGTAACTTGCGTTGGAATTTTAATTGCATTTGTATGAATAACTTCAGCTAATCCAGCCATTTCAGTCGCCGTCTCACCCTTCATTTTTAAAGCAATTAAAAATGAAGCAATCTGAGCATCAGTTAATTCGCCTTGGAAAATTGAATTACCAACCTGCAGTATTTCATTACGATTCAAATCTTCAAATGCAACTACTTTTTCTAGTAAACCCTTCATTCTAACACCCTTCCATTCTTTTAAGCTTATTATTAACGTTCTAGTTTAATCCAACCTTATTCTTTTCAACAATTTTTACGAAATTTTCAATCATTTTCAGGCCATCGGGGGTCCCAATTGATTCTGGATGAAACTGCAAGCCATATATTGGTAAGCTTTCATGTTCAATTGACATAATTTCACTATCATCAAGCGCCCTACTAGTTACGACAAATTGTTCAGGAATATGCGTACCTTCAACAACAATTGAGTGATAACGCATGACCGTGAAAGCCTGTTCAACACCGTCAAGTATAGCTGTTTCAGTTATTTTTTCGGCGAAGCTTTCTTTACCATGCCTCGTTTCATGGGCTAATGTCAGCTGCCCACCAAATACCTCAGCAATTGCCTGATGACCCAAACAAATGCCTAACATTGGCTTCGTTTGATAAAACTGACCAATTAAAGCTTCCAGCTTGCCGGCATCTTTCGGCCAACCAGGTCCCGGTGAGAAAACGACTCCATCCGCTTTATCAATTTCTGCGGCTAAATTTTCAACATCATTACGGATTACCTTTAAATCAGTAAAGGTACCGATATATTGTGCTAAATTATAGGTAAATGAATCGTAATTATCGACTAATATAATCATCTATTTCCCCCCAACTTCAAGTAAAGCCTTCGCTTTTTGCAATGTTTCATAATATTCATTTTCAGCAACTGAATCAAAGACAATGCCTGCTCCTGCTTGAACATAGGCTTTCTGATTTTTGACAACCATTGTTCGAATCGCAATGGCAAAATCACAATTATCGTCCTGAGATAAATAGCCAACTGCGCCTGCATAGACCCCCCTTTTGACCTTTTCAAACTCATAGATTCGTTGCATCGCACGAATTTTCGGTGCACCTGAAACTGTTCCCGCAGGTAATAAAGCTCGCAAGGCATCCATTGAAGTCAAAGTCTTCTGCAATTTTCCCTGTACCAGCGAAACGATATGCATCACGTAACGATATTTTTCTAAGGTCAAATAGACTGGTACTGTGACACTACCAATTTCTGAAATTCGCCCAATATCATTTCGACCTAAATCGACTAGCATCTTATGCTCTGCTAACTCCTTAGGATCTGATAGTAAATCCTCTGCTAAGGCAATATCTTCAGCTTCATTACTACCACGTTTTCTTGTTCCGGCAATCGGATTCGTTGTTACAACATCACCTCTGACTGACACCAAGCTTTCTGGCGACGAACCAATAATTTGTGAATCACCAAAGTCAATAAAATAGAGATAGCTTGATGGATTACTAATTCGAAGCTTACGATAATACGCAAAAGGGTCATAAGGAAAATCAGCGGTTAAACGCTGGCTTGGCACCATTTGAAACATATCACCCTGTCGAATATATTCTTTGGCCTGCTCAACAATTGCTTCATACTCCGATTTTTGTAGATTACTGGTATAGTTTAGATTTTCAATTCGTAAATCTTCAAATTCTGAGCTTTGAAGTGTTTGTAATTGTTTTATCTTCTGTTCAATTGCCTGATCAATCGCTGCTTCTGTACGATTAGAATAAGTGTTTTCTTCAACAATCGTTATTTTTTCAGTCATATGATCAAAAATAACAAAGGATTCAAATAATAAAAAACGTAAATCTGGGATGCCAATTTCATCCCTGGGAATTTTACCAATGGCTTCATAACAAGCAAAAATATCATAACCAACATAACCAATTGCACCACCCTGAAAGGGTAAGGCTTCTAAAATATCATCTGATTTAACCACAATTTCTTGGAGTGCCCTTAAAGGATCGTCTGTTTTTTCTTTCTGACCATCAATTGAGAAGTAACCATCCTGATAATCACATTCATGAACCGGGTTAACTGCAATAATTGAAAAACGCGCCTGCTCCTTATCTCGTGGAATACTTTCCAAAATTGTTTTATTTTTTCCCTCTAATCTAAAAAAAATACTTGTCGGTGTTAAAAAATCTGCACTGATAACTTTCAACTTTCTCATTTTTCCCTCTTTTCCTTAATTCCTTCTATAAATACAAAAAACCTCAGACTAATAGCTAGTCTGAGGGCGCTGAAGCACGGTACCACCTCTATTAAACATCTATTTCAGTCGTACCAAAATTCAAGCAATAAAAAAACCTCAGACTAAGCGCGTTAGCCTGAGGGTGTCGAACACGGTACCACCTCGTATAATGTTTCTCTCAATCACTGTCAAAAAACAGCTTGCTCTATAGTGGGAGCCCCCGTTATTCCTTAATAGGTTTTTCACCGTTCGAAATATCTTAGAAAGTCCATTCACTAATCATTAAATACTGTCTCGCATCATCCGACAGCTTCCTGAAAAAATAAAAATTAGCTACTACTCTTTCAAATCTTCAAATATCAATTTAAATATATTTTACCTAGTTTCTGGAAATTGTCAATCTTTTTTAGAATAAATATCTACCCATCACTACAAAATTAGACAATAATAAGTAAAATACGAACATTAAAAAAAGCAAAATTATCAGTACCTCACTTATATTAATTGAAAGCTGATTATCATCATTTTTTGCTATTAAAGATTGACTTTTGACTTTTTTTTCAACTATACTAAGATAAAAATGCAACATAGAATGGAGCTAGACATGAAAAAGGGAATTATTGGGTTGGCTTTAGCAAGCCTTCTATTACTCGCTGCTTGTAGTTCAAGCAATAACGAGGCAAAGGACACTTCAAAAGAGGCAACAATAGGTGTTCTACAAATGATGAAGCACGCTTCATTAGACGCCGCTTATGAGGGCTTTAAAGAGGGGCTTAAAGAAGAAGGCTATGAAGAAGGAAAAAATTTAACCATCAATTACCAAGTTGGTACCGGTGCTCAAGACAGTCTAAAAAGTATGAGCGAAACCTTAGTTAAAAAGGACCCCGATTTATTATTAGGAATCGCCACACCTGCAGCAATATCACTGTTAAATGAGACAACCGATATTCCAATCGTAATCACCGCTGTGACTGATCCTGTTGAATCCAAGCTTGTCGCTAGCGAAAAGAAGCCTGGAGGCAATGTAACAGGAACAACTGATATGGTTCCGATTGAAAAACAGGTTAAGCTGCTATTATCAATTAAAGACAACATTAAAACCGTTGGGATTGCCTATAATGCAGGAGAGGGTAATTCAAAAATTCAAGCGGATTTAGCGATTGAGGCCCTGAAAAAAGAAGGCGTTGAAACAAAAGTTCTAACTGCCAATTCTACTAACGATGTTCAATCTGTAATGACTAGCTTGGCTAAAAATACAGATGCCATTTATATTCCTACCGATAATACCTTTGCAACTGCCGCTCCTGTCGTTGGAGAAGTTGCGAAGGAATATAAAATTCCAGTTGTCGCTGGATCAGCTGAACAAGTTGAAGCCGGAGGTCTAGCAACATTTGGTATTAATTATACTTCCTTAGGCAAACAAACTGGGGTCATGGCGGCTAAAATTCTTAAGGGCGAGGCTAAGCCTGAATCATTGCCAATTGAAAGTGCAAATGACTTAGAATTAATTGTTAACAAGGATATGGCGTCTGCATTGGGCATTAATCCTGATGACATCAAGGCACCTGAATAATAATTAAGACAAATACAAGAAAAGGGTGCTAAGTTAGCTTATAGATGCTAATTTAGCACCTTTCTAATATTTTCCATCACTCATGCTACAAACCACGATTACTAAATGTTATAATAAGCCTTATTGGAAAAAAATTATACAAGGCGGAAATTATGGATATTGGACAATTAATTAGCTCTTTACCAGATATTTTTATCTCATCAATTTCACAGGGTCTTTTATGGGCCTTACTATCAATTGGGGTATTTATCACTTTTAGAATTCTTGATATTGCAGATTTAACAACTGAAGGCACCTTCCCATTCGGAGGAGCAATTGCCGCTGTCGCAATTGTTGGCGGATTATCACCATTTATTGGCGTTCTATTTGCTTTTATTGGTGGTGCAGTCGCAGGCTTAGTTTCTGGCTTATTGCATACCAAATTAAAAATCCCCGCATTACTTGCCGGTATTATCACCATGACGGGCCTCTACTCGATCACTTCGAGAGTCATGAGTAATTCACCTCAGGTTAATCTACTTGGACAAAAATTATTCTTTTCATTTTTATTAGATTTAGGCATTGACAAGGTTTATGCAGTCATTATTGGCGGATTAATATTTGCCGCACTCATTATTATTCTGTTAATCATTTTCTTTAAAACTGAAATCGGTCTAGCGATGCGTGCAACAGGTGATAATCTTGAAATGAGTGCTGCTAATGGGGTCAATACTGACCGCATGAAAATTATTGGCTACATGGTTTCAAATGGCTGTATCGCATTATCCGGTGCCTTAGTTGCCCAAAATGTTGGCTTCTCTGATTTAAACTCAGGCGTTGGAACAATTGTTGTTGGCCTTGCCTCAGTCATTATTGCGGAAGTATTATTCCCAAATAAACCACTAGCCTTTCGATTAGTCACTGTCGCAATTGGTTCTATTATTTATCGGTTCCTTTTATCGGTAATTTTAGAATTCCCAATTCAAGCCCAAGATGTTAAGCTATTTTCAGCATTAATCTTAATTATTTGCTTGACAACACCGTTATTAAAGGACAAATTTGGGTTTAAAAAAGCGAAGGGCGGTCGTAAATCATGAAAAATATTCTAGAAATTAAAGAGCTACATCAATATTTTGAACGAGGCACCGTCAATGAAAATCATGTTTTACGTGGTATTAATTTAACATTAAATGATGGTGATTTCGTAACAGTCATTGGTGGTAACGGTGCGGGGAAATCTACACTACTCAATAGCATTGCAGGTACATTGCCAGTTCGCGAGGGTGAAATTTATCTAAATGGACAAAATATTACCCAGCAAAAAGTTCAGCAGCGCGCCAAAAATATCAGTCGCGTTTTCCAAGATCCCAAAATGGGTACTGCTGTGCGGCTAACAGTTGAAGAGAACCTTGCCCTAGCATTGAAGCGTGGGGAAAAGCGTGGATTATCTGCTGGCGTTAAGGCTAAAAATAAAGATTTCTTTAAAGCACAGCTGGCGACGCTCGGACTTGGCTTAGAGGAACGACTCTCTGCCGAAATTGGACTACTATCTGGTGGGCAACGGCAGGCAATCACTCTTTTAATGGCAACCCTGATTAAGCCACAGCTTATTCTTTTAGATGAACACACAGCTGCCTTAGATCCCAAAACTTCTGCCGTCGTGATGAATTTAACTGAAAAATTAATTGCTGAGCATCACCTAACTGCCTTCATGGTAACTCATAATATGGAGGATGCGATTCGCTATGGTAATCGCTTAATCATGTTGCACCAAGGTAAAATCGCAGTTGATATCGCTGGTGAGTCCAAAGCCAAATTAACAGTTCCTGATTTACTGGAGCTTTTCCAAAAAAATAGTGGTAATGAGCTTGCAGATGATAAGCTCTTGCTCGGATTATAATAAAAAACTGTTATTAATTTAATTATTAATAACAGTTTTTGCTTTTATGATGCAATAATTTCAACAATTGCATCAATCTTGATGTCAGGGAGGCTTTTAGCCTCAACATATAAGGTACCCGGTAGCTCAGCCACCTTGGAGCCATCAAATTTGATTGTAATATGACCAAGCGTATTTAAATTTTGATTAACGACTGAACCAACCGCTGTTATTTCAAATTCACTGCCAGCTACCAGTAATTGCATGCCCTCTTCAATCGGCTCTGTCGTCTGGTTAATTTCAATATTATAACAATATTCAGCCAAACCGTCTGGAGCAGCCTCACCAAATAGTATAATCATTTTCTCTTCTTTAAATAGGGCAGCTTCAGCCCCAATCCCCTTAATTTTTGTTTTAAAAATTGTCATCTAAATTCACTCCTCTATTACATAATCAATAATCATTATTTTTTAATGCTGATTAAATAAAGCATTTAATCTTTCAATTGTTAAACCATCGTATTCTCTGACGATAAAATTGGCTGCTGAGAGGTCCTGAGCAGGATAATCGGGATTTTCAAAACCGATTACATACATCGCAGCTTGACTGGCGGATAAGCTACCATTTTTAGTATCCTCAAAGGCTAGGCATGCATTCGGTTGTACAGCTAATTTTTCAGCTGCTCTGAGAAAAACATCAGGTGCTGGTTTTGAATGTTCAACTTCCTCTGCACTAACAATAGCTGAAAAATATTGTTGAAGATTCAAAGCTTTTAAAACCGCTTCTATTTCATTCCTTGGCGAAGATGAAGCAACCGCCAGCTTAATATCACTTTTCGCTAATCGTTTAACGAGCGCTGGTGAATTTTTTATTGCCTTAATACCGTCTCTAGCAATCATTTTTTTTCTTAGAAGCTCCATCTTATCAATATACGACTGAACTGGTAATGGCAGTCCTAATTCCTGCTTCATTTGCTGCCACATGAACTCAAAGGTCGTGCCCATAAATTGATATTGATAGCTGATTGGCATCGGAAAACCAGCCTCTTTCAAAATTTGCGTTTTAGATTCTAAAAAAGTATATTCTGAATCAACTAAAACACCATCCATATCAAAAATAATTGCTTTTAACATCTTTTTCTCCTATCAGCTTGACTCAGCCTTATAAATCAAGCAGCTTCATTTTTATAATTAGCTATATAAACCAAAACTAGCTAACCAAGCAACAATCACCCGAGGTAACCCATTTAGAAAGCGAGAGTATAAAACAGCTGGCACACCAACCTCAACTGTCTCGGCATCCGCATCCATTAAGCCTAGACTGACTGGAATAAAGTCACAGCCGTTTTGCGTATTAATGGCAAATAGAGCTGGCAGTGCAAGCTGCGGTGGAATATTGCCCTTGCCAATCTCAACACCAATCAAGGTACCAACAATTTGTGAAATGACTGCACCTGGACCAAGTAGAGGTGATAAAAAAGGTAATGAACAAACAAAACCAATAATCAACAATCCAAAGATATTTCCAGCCAAGGGTGCCAAGGCATTTGCAATTAAATCACCAATGCCACTGCCTTGGATAATCCCAATTAGAAGAGAAACAAACGCCATAAATGGAATGACCGTGTTGAGCATTGTTTGAACACTTTCTCTAGCAGCTTGATTGAAAATGGCAACTACTTTTCCTGCGCCCATTCCAATTTTGGCAATAAAGCTGCCCTTTGCTGCACGCTGTTCAGTAATTTTCTGCGTTGTATCATAGCTTGGACTAGCTTGCGCTGGTGAATTTTGAACTAACGATTCTTTAGTGTTATCCAGTACAACACCATCATACAGCTTAATCTGATTTTTACCAACAGCTGATACATAAATATCTTCCGTAATATATTGCGCTAATGGGCCGCTTTTTCCAGTTGCTACAATATTGATTGTTGGTATTCCTTTTTTAGGATAAATGCCACAGCGTAAAGTGCCGCCACAGTCAACAATCGCTAATGCAACCTCATCATCAGGAATTGATGTTTTGAAAGCATTAACAGAGGTCATCCCTGTTAATTGCTCAATCAAGTCAACAATTTCTGGACGTTCGCCACCACCAGTAATATAAATAAATTTGTTTTTAGTCTCTGTTGGTGTAATCACTAATGGGCCACCAAAACCGCCCTGACCTTTTGTAATAATAATACTTTGATAATCTGTCATTTCTATACCCTCCATTTAGCTATTCTTCAATTTTGATTTGCTTGCTCAAGGTGATACCTTGCTGCTTGCTAACATAAGCAGTCATCAAATCTGTTACCCAACCACCGATAAAGTTCATTACTAAACCAACTAACAAATAGCGAATGGCAAGCTCTGTCTGATTTAATCCGAGTGTTTTGATACCCTGTGCAATTCCCATCCAGACAAAAAGCTCTCCAGGATTAATATGAGGAAAAATACCGTTACTTGTATGACAAAACTGCATCACGGCAGCGCTATAGCCAGGCTTATAAAATTCGGGTAAAAAACGACCTGGTGTCATACTCATTGGATTACCTAGCATAAATGCCGAAAGAAAAGGTAAAATCATATAACGGGCGATTGGATTTTTAGTTGATTTTTGTGCGACCGCCGTAATCTTATCCTCGCCAATTAAGGCAATCAAAGCATTCATTGCGGTTAAAAGAATTAAAACAACTGGTACAATCCCTGTCATCCAGCTAATAAATGTATCTGCCCCTGTCTGAAACAGTCCAATAAAGCCTTCAGCAAATTTAACAATAATATCCATTATGTTTCTCCTTTATTTTTAAGTTGATAATAATAGCGCTTACAAAAATGAGACCTATTCCTTACTTCTTGACGAAGCCTTTAATTTGTTGACCGTAGCCAAGGAGCTGAATTTTAAGCATTGCAAATGGTGATACCGGTACTTTTTCTTGGTAGTCTTGTGCTCTCACTTTGACCAATAATGTCTTGGCATCAATAATCGCCTGCTGCACCAGTTTATTTTCCTTGACAACTAAGGCATGTTCCAAAGTAAGATTAGTCAGTTTCTCACCGATATAAGCAGGTTTTTCTTTAAACTTTGCAAAAACCGTTACGCCTTGCATTACCATTGCATCCTGTATTTCATCTTGCGAGTTAATCGCAAACATAAAGATGGTTCCTGATTGAATTTTCCCTGAGCGCCGACCAATTGCCACCTTACCTTTGCCTCTAAGTCGACCATAAGCAAGATTAAAATTTTTAAGCTGTTTTAAACTAAAAATGGTTTGCAAAATATAAGCAGTAACCACTATAATTCCTAGTAAGATATATGGATTCATTAAAATACGCCTCCTAATTGAAAATAACGCGATAATTCCTGTTCATTCTTGATTTGTAATAGCTTCTGTTTAATTAATGATTTCCCCATTATTCTAAAAATAAAATCATAAAGTGCTAATAGTTCTGTCTCAACTTCATCAGACATTGCCTCTGGTATTGCTAACAAAATAATAACTTGAATTTTCTCATTCCCTAAGCTAATCGGTTCCTGACTAGTAGCCACAGAAACAATAATTTTATCAGAATTAAGATTGACCGTATGTGGAAAGGCAACGCCATTTTGATAAAAACTATTAGTTAACATCTCCCGCTCAGCCATTCGCTGCTCAAAGTCTGGATCAACAAGCCCATTTAGCGCTAGCTGCTGAACCATCTGCTCTAGTATCTGCTTGTAGGTTAACGAATCATTGATTATCCTAAAATAGAATAATTGATTTGAAAAATTAACTGAGCTACTCTTAGAAAGCTTCATCCACTCACTTTTCAAAAAATTACCACTAAACAGGTTTGTTACACGAATCACAACCGTATGCTTAACATTATGCTCCAAAGGGATTGTTGAAAAAACAACATAATATTCATCAAAATTAGCTCTTCTAGCCTCCTCTTCAGTAAAATGCACAATCATAGCATCTGAGCCAATGATGTCTCTAACCTGCTGCTTAATTAATGTTCTAATGCCAACACTTGCACTGGAAACAATTGCAACATGACGTTTCGAAATTTGTAAATTCTTTTGTAAAAACAATTCAAAATAAATAGCAAGATAACTAATTTCTGTTTCTGGTGGCACACGACCCACAATATTTCCTAATGCCTCTAAAGCAACCTTTGCCATCTTATAGGCGAAAGGATAGGAATTAACAATTTCATCAATAAAAATATCTGTTGTCTGAATATGAAATAATAAGCGATTCATCATCATCATTAAGTGGTATTTTAGCTCTTGAAATAATCGTGACTGGTCAATTTCTACATAGTATTCCTTCTGAATTTCAGCCATCATCTGATTAAAAATATTCGCTAAGCGCTGCTCATCCAGCTCAGTAATTTCAATTTGTGAAAAATGATTGATGTATATTGGAAATTGAATGAATTCACGTTCATATTGGCTTAATGAAAAGGCAAACTCTGTTTCGACTTCATAAAAGAAATGCTCTAGGCGAGATTCATCAATAATCCGATTATAGTAGTAGTGAATTGCCGATTGAATTGCAGCATTATGCTTAATACGATGCATGGATACTAATAAGCTTTTTCTTAATAATGAATAATTGGCCTTTTCAATATGTAAATCATTACATAAATTTATTAAAGTCTGTTCAATTTCATCGGATAATTCAAATTGCTCTGGAAAATAATCAATAACGTGTTGAATCATCAACAATCTTAAATCAAATTCCTCACCCTGAAGCTGTAAGCCTTTATTCGGTGTGCCCTGCAAATTGATACCATATTCCTTAAGAAGACTACGTAAGCCTCTCAAGTCCTTATTCATTGTGCCACGACTAACATCTGTGCGCTCAGCCAAGTCATCGATTAAAACATAATCCTTTTCAAGCAATGACTTAATAACATAAGCAATGCGCTTAGTTGAGGAATTAAAATCACTTTGCCCCTTTAACGAGCCATCCATTATCTGATCAAATTTATTTTGATTTAATATCACAATTTGATAATTATTTAAATCAGCTTGAATGCGAGCAATACCTTTCAATTGATCATTTAACATTTGAATTCCAGTTTTGATATTATGTCGACTAAAACCCGTTTTTTGACAAAGCTCTTGAATAGAAATTGATTGAGAAAGTATGAGTGTATTTAAAATTTGATACCAACGATTAACTAACACCTTAAAAACTTCCCCCTCTCTCAAGCTATCCTCTTGTTTTTCCACCAGCAACGTTGGTAGTAACTCCCGTAATATAACTCGAACGGTCCGATAAGTAATAGCTCACCAAATCTGCTACCTCGGTCAATTTACCACTTCTTCCCATTGGCGTCGCACTCGTATTAGTATATCCTTTTCTAAGCTGTTCCACTGTAATACCCCGAGTATAAGATAAGGCCGTTTCGTAAGCAAGCGTTCTCAAGCCTGTTTCCTCCATGATACCTGGCGCAATGCCCACCACTCTGACATTATATTTTCCAAGCTCCTTTGCCCAAGAACGTGTAAAGCCGTTGACAGCTGCCTTGGTTGCCGCATAGCAGCTTTGTCCCTCTGAACCTTCTAGTCCACATTCAGATGACATATTAATGATAACACCAGCCTTTTTTTCAACTAAAACTCGACCTACGGTCTGAGCGACTAAAAATAATCCTTTTTGATTAATTGCCACCATCTTATCAAAAATACTATCTGACAATTCATATTCACCATGTGGTTTTTTAGGATCTATTAAAAGTCGAGGAATATTAATCCCAGCGTTGTTGACAACACCGTCTATGGTACCAAATTTTTCAACACCCTGTCTGACTGCATTTTCAACCTCTGCTCGATTTGTAACATCCGTTTGAATAAATAATAGCTTGTCATCAGTCAGGCTACCCTCTCGAATATCTAAATTGATAACGTTTACATTTTGTGTCAATAATGATTTAACAATTGCGTGCCCGATTCCAGAAGCACCTCCCGTCACAACAACAACCTTACCACTAATTTTTAACCAGTCTGACATTTTAATCACTCCTAATTTATTATTTAGTTAGCAAAAATTTTTTAACTGCTTAAAACTTATCCTTGCTACAATTTAAGTATAAATATCTGAAATAATAAATTAAGACACACTTTTTTGATTAATCAAAAAAAATGATAAACGAATTACTGGACAAAAAAAGGAAGTGGGACAAAAGATGTTTAACGACGTAAAAATGTTGCTTTCTCTCTCCGATTAAAACTGTGAAAAATAGACAAGTCATTCGTTTATTCAGTCAGACGCTTTCTGTCTGACCGGATGACGTATCTATTTGAACAGTTTTGAGAGAGAGCCTGCCAAAACGAGTCGTTTACGCTTTTTAGACAATCTAGCTTCAACGGCTTGAAAGTATCGGCATAAACTGAAAAAATAGATAGGCAAAGAGCGCCTTTTACTATTTTTCAGTCTTATGCTCAACTTTCAAAACAAGCCGTTTACGCTTTTTAGGCAATCTAGCTTCAATGTCTAGAAAGTTTCACATAAGTACACTCTGCGCTCGGGCAAAGTCTGCCTGAGTAAATTTAGCTTATGTTTCAACTTTCTGAGCAAGGCATTTCAGCATCTTAGATAAGCTCGTTTACGCCTTCTTTCTAAATTTCTACAACAATAAGGTGTTAAATCAACTCTCTCAGAAAAGTGTGGACCAGCTAGGCTTGCATTCATTCACTTTGGCAATTTGTGCCAAAGTGCAGGACGTATTTGTATCGATACTTTTCTAGTTGATTTAACCCATTCACGCTAAACGAGTATTTCAGCGACTTACGTAAAAGCTAGTGACAACGTGCCTTAGCAGATTTTCTGCTTAGGTATTGACTAGTCGTTGTCGCATTGTCCTTCGTAAGTTACAAACAATACAAAAGGGGCTAGGACTTTTGTCCCAACCCCTTTTCAAATACTCGATTTATAAATAAATTAATTTAAATAATGCCACACCTGCAGTTGCACCCAAAATTGGTGCTAAAATTGGTACCCAAGCATACCACCATTGAGAATCACCCTTATGCTCACCTAGAATAGATTTCGGTAAGAATTGGTGTAGTAAACGTGGACCAAAGTCACGAGCTGGATTTAAGGCTGGACCTGTCGGACCACCAACAGAGGCAACCAAAGTCATCACCAAGAAGCCTAGTGCTAGATGACCAACCTCTAAGGCACCACCATGAATTGCTGCTAAGCCATGCTCAGTAATCCCATTAATCCCCGCTAAAGCTTCACTGCTCGCTTGTGCACCAAAGAAATTTTTAGTAATGGCGACCGCACCAAAGAAAAGCACAAATGAACCAAAAAATTCATTTAAAAAACCATTTAAGCGAGTCCCTGCATTATCAATCGTTGCAAAAGTACCCAAAATATGATTTTTATTATCTGTTTTCAAGTAATATGGGCGGTAAATTGCAACAACGACTAATTGACCCGCCATTGCTCCTAAAAGCTGCGCAATAATATATGGCAAAACATGTGCCCATGGGAATAAACCTGAAATCGCTAAACCAAGCGTAAACGCTGGATTAATATGATTACCTGAAACATTACCAAACATTAAAGCAGGAATCATAACCCCACAGCCATATCCCCATGCAATTGTCATCCAACCTGATGCAAAACCCTTTGTTCCTTTTAAGTCAACATTAGCTACGGCACCATTACCTAAAATTAATAAAATTGCCGTGCCCAGAAATTCTGTAATGTACTTGACTGTCCAAGAATAGTCCACTTTTTTCCTCCTAAATAAATAAAATATTATTATAATTACCATTTGCAATAAGTGCTTGCAATATGAAATTCTATCAATTTTTGCAGGTATTGTAAACGTATTTTTTGAAATTTTCTTAAAATTTTCCTTATATTTTCATTAAAATGTAAAATGCTACAATTTTTGTCAAAATAATGAACGAACTAATAAAAATAGCCACCCCTAAATATTTTAAATGAAGTACAAATTAAAACGATTAATTAAAAAAATGAAAGCCTTTTCTAAGATTTTAGCACAATTTATTAAAAATAATATCTATTTTGTAAATAAATGAAGTATAATTTTAGTAACTATTTCTATAATTAATTGATAAATCAAGGAGAAAAAATGAGCTACTTAGAATTAAAAAATGTTGAAAAAAAATATCAACTGGAAAAGGCTGAATTTCAAGTATTAAAAGGCATTGATTTATCACTTAATCGGGGCGAGTTTGTCTCTATTCTTGGAGAATCAGGTGCTGGAAAATCAACATTAATGAACATTATCGCTGGTTTAGACCATGATTATACCGGAGATGTTATCTTAGATGGCGTTTCAACAAAAGACTTTAATGAAAAACAAATGGATGGTTATCGCCGTCAAACAATTGGGTTTATCTTTCAATCCTTTAACCTTATTAATCATTTAACCGTTTTGGATAACGTATTAATTAGCTTAGAGATGACGACACTCAGTCATGAGGAACGCCAAAAAAGAGCACTTGCTTTACTCAAACAGGTTGGTTTAGAAGATCATGCCAAAAAACACCCCAATCAATTATCTGGCGGACAAAAACAAAGAGTTGCGATTGCCCGTGCCCTTTCAAGTGATCCAGACATTATTATTGCTGATGAACCAACAGGTGCATTAGATGCCAAGACAACACTTGAAATATTAGATATTATGCAGGAAATCGCTGAAGCCGGAAAATTAGTGATTGCTGTAACACATTCTCAGGAGGTCGCAAAATTCGGAACAAGAACAGTTCATATCTCAGATGGCAAAATTGATGAAGATATCATTCAAAAAGCAAGCTATCCTGTTCCAGAAAAAAGAGAGGTCTTAGTTTCTAAACCCTTATCGAGATTTTCAAGCTATAAGAACGCATATAAGCATCTAATGCATAATTTTTGGCGTAATTTTTTAATCATGCTAGGGACAGGTATTGGCATTTTTGCCGTTCTTGTTTTCTTAGGACTTGGCAATGGTATTAATCGCTTCATCCAAGCGCAAATTAATTCTCTAATTAATCCACATTCAGTTACGGTCGTCAAAAATCCAAAGGGAACAAAAATTGGGAGTAGCCAAGACTATCAAGAAGCCGTAGCTGAGTTTCAAAATGATCCTAGTAAAATGGTAATTGATGATAGTTTAATTCAAAAAATCAAAGCAATTAAAGGTGTCAATCAAGTTGAGCCCGGCTATCAATTTTCGAGCTTTATCTTAAGCTACGATGGGCAAAATGTGAATGGGCAAAGCTTTCAGACATGGACAAGGGCTTTCAAAGAAAACAGCATTAAAGCAGGCAGTAAAACGCTTGGCGACAATGAAATTATCATTGATAAAACACAGGCTCTGAAATTTAATCCTGATGATTATAAAGCAATGATTGGACAAACGGTCACACTGACACTTAATTCAATTACAGCTGAAGGCCTACCTACTCAAATCAAAGCTGATTTAAAAATTAGTGGTATTGCCGATGGCGGACAAACCGGCGCAATTACCGTCACTAATTTTGATACAATGCAGTCCATTTTGAAAAATAATCAAGCACTTTCACAGGCAAATTACGTTTCAGTTAATGTAGAAAACCTTGATAATGTTGAAAATGTTGCTAAAAAAATTAATGAAATTAAAGTTGATGGTCAATATCAGCTTTATGGTATTACGGTAGGTAATATTCTCGATACAGTCAATCAATATGTTGAGGTTGCTGCCATAGCCTTGGCTGCTATTGCTGGTATCTCATTAGTTGTCTCAGCATTAATGATTATTGTTTCAATGTATATGTCTGTTTCAGAAAGAACAAAAGAAATCGGTGTCTTACGCGCATTAGGTGAAGGTAAGGCAGACATCCGACGATTGTTTACAAGTGAATCATTGCTGATTGGTGCATTTTCCGCAGTAATTGCCTTAGCTTTAGCATATGCCGCCAGTTTCTTACTAAATAAGGTTCTTTACTCAATTGTCAAATTTAATTTAGTGCAAATTACCGTGAATAATGTTATATTTGCCTGTATTATTGCCTTAGTTATCGCTTTCCTTGCCGCATTATTGCCAGCAAGACGTGCAGCAAAAATGGACCCAATCAAGAGTTTATCTGTTGAATAATTTCAAAAAAACAGCTTAATCAATGATAAAGGTCTGCATCACATTTTACAAATTCATATCGTGCCAGTCCTTTTCTATGCTAAAATAGAGGAGGACTTTTATTAATTAAGCAAAAGGAGGCAATTAATTGGCACAAATTATCATCGGAGTCGCTGCAAATGAACGGAAAGATTCTGGACAGGAAATGGGACATATGCCAATTAGCTATAATCCTTCAGGCTATATAAAGGCGGTTCAGCTTGTCGGAGGATTACCGATTATGATTCCAATTGGCGATCCGAACACAGTAAAAACTTATGTATCCATGATTGATAAGCTGATTTTAGCAGGCGGTCAAAATGTGGCACCTGAATTTTATGGTGAGGTTGAATTAATAGAATATGCCGATTATAATCGAGAAAGAGATGCCTTTGAGCTGGCGTTAGTCAATGAAGCGATTAGACAGGGCAAACCGATTCTCGGCGTCTGCAGAGGAATGCAGCTCGTTAACGTAGCTCTAGGCGGTACAATTAAACAGAAGATTAAGGGGCATTGGCAAACTGAAAATTTCCAATTGCCAGTCCATCCAATTAATATTGAAAGCGACAGTGTGCTGGAAAAAATATATGGTAAAAAGGTATCTGTTAATTCCTTTCATCGTCAGGCAGTTAAGCAGGTCGCCAATCAATTAAAGATTGTGGCAAGCTCGGAGGATGGCATTATTGAGGCGGTTGAATCTAGTGATCCAGAAATTCATTTTTTAGGTGTTCAATGGCATCCAGATTTTATGTACTCTGTCCGAAAAGAAGATTTAAATATCTTTCGCTATGCCGTCCATCAGTTATAATCGTTTTCGCTTATAAATATCTTATTAATAAGCGAATCGCTAAACAATAAAGGAAAATAAATGAATTCAAAATTATATGATGTCATTGTAATTGGCGGTGGTACAAGCGGAATGCTTGCTGCCTATAGTGCCGCTCAAAATGGGGCTTCCGTTTTATTATTAGAAAAAAATAAACGTCTCGGTAAAAAATTACGCTTAACTGGTGGCGGACGCTGTAATGTGACGAATGCCAAATCACCGGAGGAAGTCTTACAGCATATTCCTGGAAATGGCAAATTCCTATATAGTGCTTTTTCGCAATTCAATAATTACGATATTATTCAGCTATTCACCGAAAATGGTGTTGAGCTAAAAGAGGAAGATCACGGTAGACTCTTTCCAACTACCAATCGTTCAAAAACAATTGTTGAAACACTGGAAAGGCTTTTAACACAAGCCAAGGTCAATATCTTCTATGAAGCGAGCGTCAGTAAAATTTTAGTCAACCAAGCAAATCAAGTAGGCGGAGTTAAACTAACTGACCAGCAAGAAATTTATGGACGTGCTGTTGTGATTGCAACGGGTGGGAAAACTTATCGTTACACTGGTAGTACGGGAGATGGCTATGAGCTTGCAAAACGACTTGGCCATACGATTACAAAATTATATCCAACTGAGGTCCCTTTATTATCTGAGGATGGCTTTATCAAAAAAAATGCCTTGCAAGGCTTAAGTTTGCAGGATGTGGCGCTTTCAGTTTTAAATAATAAACAAAAAAAATTGACAACTCAACGCTTAGATTTATTATTTACCCACTTTGGCCTTTCAGGACCAGCTACTCTGCGCTGCAGTAGTACCGTTGTAAAATTACTTGAAAAACAAGACTTAGTAACCGTTTCACTAGATATTTTTCCAGACCAAGCGCCAAGTGAAATCGAAGCATTTTTAGTCCAAAATGCACTAGATCAAGCACCAAAGTCAATTAAAAATGGCTTACGCCTCTGGCTACCGGAGCGCTTATTAGCCTATCTCTTAAATCAAAGCTCACTCTCAATTGAGCAGCCTATTCAACAGGTTACTCAAAAGCAATGGCAGCAGCTTGCCCAGCTTGTCAAGGCCTTCAAAATGTCGATTAACGGTACTTGGCCATTAGACAAAGCGTTTGTGACAGGAGGCGGAATTTCTCTCAAAGAAATCAATCCGAAAACGATGGAGAGTAAGCTGATTGATGGACTTTATTTCTGTGGTGAAATTCTAGATATAAACGGCTATACTGGTGGCTATAATATCACTGCTGCCTTTAGCACAGGCTTTGTAGCAGGTAAAAATGCCGCCACAATCTAAAAAAAAGCGAACCTCTGTTCAAGGTTCGCTTTTTCGGCTCTAAATTGGCCGGATTGATATTTCTATCCAATTTTTATTTGTCTTAAAATGTTAAAAAGGACAGAGCATCCTACAGTGAAATCACACTAATATTGGCGCATAAGCCAATATTTCCGATAACGCGTGAAAATGGTATTGTTTCAGAGAAACAATACCATTTTCACAATAAGCACCAGCTATTAAGCTCAAAGCTGGTGCTCTAGTGTATCATGCTGGACGGGCTAATATTTAACAATATTATTAGTAGCCCTATGAGAAGGTTCGCAGCTTTGTACGAACAAAGTTGCATACGTTCACGATGGCCCTTGTTAAATCAGATCAAGTCCTACGAATTCAAAGATTTAGAGGGCACATGAAAAGTGCTGCCTCATGACAATTAATCTTTTTTGTCAAAGCAGTTCGATTATTCATCGAACCACTTTTTTAATTAAGCTTGCAATAAATTATATTGTGATTGATAGAGCTGATAATACTTACCTTTTTTATTAAGCAATGTTTGATGATTACCTGCTTCAATAATTTGACCATTATCAATATAGAAAATTTTATCGCTATTCACAATGGTTGACAGGCGGTGCGCAATAATAAATGATGTTCGTCCCTTTAGCAATTCTTGTAAGCCTTTTTGAAGATATGCTTCCGTTTTAGTATCAATACTTGAAGTTGCTTCATCTAAAATTAGAATCTTAGGATCAGCAAGCAATGCACGTGCAAATGAAATAAGCTGGCGTTGACCAGAAGATAGCGTACTCCCTCGCTCTTCAACCTGTGTGTGATAGCCGTCCTTTAAATTTATGATAAAATCGTGTGCATGGACAACCTTTGCTGCTGCAATTACTTCTGCTTCCGTCGCATCCAATTTACCATATAAAATATTATCGATAATCGTACCTGAAAAAATAAAGGTATCCTGCAGCATCACACCCATCTGAGAGCGAAGCGAATTTAAGGTCACATCTCGAACATCATAATCATCGATTAAGACAGCACCTTCATTAACATCATAAAAACGGCTTAACAGATTAATAATTGTTGTTTTCCCAGCACCTGTTGGGCCAACTAAGGCGACACTTTCCCCTGCTTCAATATGAAAGCTAACATCATTTAAAATATTCTTTCCAGCTTCATAGCGAAATGAAACAGATTTAAAGTCAACTTTTCCTTGAATAAGCGGTAATTCAATAGCTTCTGGCGCATCGACAATATCCGGCTTTTCATCAATTGTTTCAAATATCCGTTCTAAATATGCCGTTGCTGTGATTAAAGAATTGTAAAAATTTCCAATATTAATCACTGGATCCCAAAAATTATTTATATAACTGAGAAAGGCGATTAAGGTTCCTGTCGAAACCTCAACACCAACTTGACGAATTGCCACAAAATAAATTAAAGCAGTTGTAATGACCGAAATATTTTGGACACCCGGCCAGAGTAAAAATTGAATTTTAGCCGCACTCATCCATGAGCGACGATATTCATCACTCACATCATTAAAAATGGTTAAATTTTCTTGCTCTCTTGCAAATGACTGGGTAACTTTAATACCTGAGATGCTCTCGTGAATATATGCATTCAAATTGGATTGCTTATTACTTAAACGCTGGAATGCCTTCCGTTGCTCCTTCTTAATTATCATTACGATTAAAAATAAAATGGGTAGCAAGGCCAAGCTGTATAGCGTTAGTTTTGGATTAATCCAAATCATAAATGCAAAAGTAATTACAACATTAAATAAATCAGAAATTAAGTTAATTAAGCCATTACTTAATAAATCACTAAGCGTATTAATGTAGTTTACAACTCGAATCAATATTTTTCCATGTGGTCGATTATCAAAATAAGAAAATGGTAGATGCTGCAGATGGACAAAAATAGATGCCCTCATATCCTTTAAAACATCTTGTCCTAGCTCTGTAATAGCGATAATCCGATATCGCATACACCAACCAATAACAAATAATGATACTAAAAAAATCAAGCTAATTTTTATTAATAATGAAAAATCTTGATTCGGAATCACATTATCAATTGCAATTTTTGAAAAATATGGTCCAAGCATGCCAGCGGTATTTGCAAGCAAAATAATCGTTAAAACCTTAAAAAGTCTGGCTCGATACGGTTTGATATATTCAGCTAGCCTTTTATAGTAAGACCAATTAAATTCCTGTTCTAGCGTTTCATCAACATCAAATTTATTTCGTGCCATTATTACTCCTTTTCGCTGCTTAAGCCAAGCTGTTTTTGATATACTTCGTAATACAGGCCTTTCTTGGCCAAAAGCGCTGTATGAGTACCGCGCTCCACAACCTGACCTTTAGACATCATTAATATCATATCTGCATTGCGGACAGAGGAAATTCGATGAGCAATAATAAAGGTCGTCATACTTTCAGTCAATTTGGCGATATCTCTTTGAATCTTAGACTCCGTTGCCATATCAACTGCCGAGGTCGTATCGTCTAAAATTAAAATAGCAGGATTTTTTGCTAATGCTCTTGCTAACGAAATTCTTTGCTTTTGCCCGCCCGATAAACCTACCCCACGTTCACCAATAATCGTTTCATAGCCGTCTGGCATATTTGAAATAAAGTGGTGGGCATCGGCAATTTCTGCAACTTGTCGAATCACATGCTCATCGGCATAAGGATTACCAAAGGCAATGTTTTCTTCGATGGTATTAGAGAATAAAAATATATCCTGCATCACAATTGCAATATGCTCACGCAATTGTCGGACTGGATAATCTTGAATATTTCGACCATCAATTAATATTTCACCTGCTGTTGCATCATAAAAACGGCTAATCAAATTAATTAGGGTTGTTTTTCCTGAACCCGTTTCACCTAGCACACCGATTGTTTCACCTGAATGGATTTCAAATGAAATATTCTCCAAGACATTTGTCTCTGGATCGTCTGCAAATTGAAAGCTGACATTTTTAAAAACAATATCGCCTTTTAATTCAAGTAAATTAGTAGACTCAATGACTGGAATTGTCGATTCAGCATTTAGCATTTCACGTATTTTAATACAGGCCGCTGAAAAGCGCTGAAAATCATTAATTAACCAACCACTCATGCGCATTGGCTGATTGAGCATCCAAAGATAGCCATTAAAGGCGACTAAGTCACCTAAGGTCATTTGACGGTTGATTACCAAGAGCCCACCAAAAAAGAGAGTCAATAGGTTTAAGCTACCTGCTAAGCCGTCCAACAAAGGTAAATAAGTACCCGAAACCTTAGCTGCCGCCATATTACGTTGCTTATAATCTTCATTATGCTGATTAAACTTATTAATTTCAAAGCCTTCTCGTGCAAATGCTTTAACAACACGATTGCCGCCGATATTTTCTTCAACCATTGAATTTAAGCGGGCAAAGCTTTCACGTATTTCAAAGAAAAGAGGATGCGCGCGCTTTGACATCCGTTGTGTCAAAAGAAAAATAAAGGGTGTCACAATTAAAAGACCTATCGTTAATGGCAGATTAATCCTACTCATCACGATGACGGCTGATATAAACCAAAGAATACACTCTAAAGAATTATAAGTAACCCATGCGATAAAATGACGAATCGCATCTGTATCACCAGTCATCCTTGCCATAATGTCTCCAACTCGTGTGTGATTAAAAAAATTAAAATCTAATCCTTGCAATTTCTGGTACAGATCATTACGCAATTCAAAAAGTGAATTTTGGCTAATACGTTCAAATAAAATCTGGTAGCTATAACGAATGATTGTTCTAGCTAAAGTAACAGCAATCATTATTAATAATAGTGGAATTAATATATTCATTTGATGATTATCAATAACCTCATCAATGATTTTTCCTGAAATTAATGGATTGATGATAATTAAAAGTGCATTTAATAATACAAAAATAAGTGCAAGAATGATCTTAAAGCGGTATTTTTTTGAATACTGCCAAATCCATTGATAATTATTCATAATGCTTAAACCTCCTAAACGATATATTCTAGAGTATCTCTATTTAGATATTAAGCAAATGGTTTTTCTTATTCAAAATGATGGATATTGTGATGCAAAAGCTAATTATGATAACAAAAAGAGTGGATTACTCCACTCAATATAATCAAATAATTGCTAAAGACTCATTTGATATAAATCTCAAGCCGCCTTAACATTTTAAAATACTTTTACAATACATAAATAAATTAATTAATTGATAAATCAACTAAAATTTTTGCCTGTGTTTTATCAATTGTTAAGCTTTCAAAGCCAGCCTCAACGATCTCGTCAAGTGTTATTTTTTTGGTAATTACTGGGCTCACTTTTAGCTGACCAGTGCCGATTGCTTCAATTGTTTGTTCAAAAGTTGTCCGACTATAAGCAATTGTAGAGGTAAGCTTCACACCAGAATTAACCAGCTGCATTGGATCCCAGGAAATTTCATGAGCAAAAATTGAAACAATTACCATCGTACCACGTGATTTAGTCACTGCAATCGATTGTTGAACGGTAATTGCCACACCAGCTACTTCAAAAGCAACATCGACACCACCATGCGTAAGGTCACGAATCATTTCAACAACGTTAACTTTAGCCGAGTTTAAAACAGTCGTTGCACCTAATTCTTTCGCCTTTGCAAGTCGTTCCTCTGATAAATCACAGACGATAATCTCAACAGCACCCGCCGCCTTCGCCGCTGCTGTAATTAAACAGCCAATCGGACCCGCACCAAAAATGGCCACCTTATCACCAAACTTTACAGAGCCTTCCTTGCAGGCTTGAACAGCAACCGCAGTTGGCTCAACAAGTGCCCCTTGTTCAAAGCTCATATTATCTGGAATTTGATAAACTGATGTCGCTGGTAGAGTACAATACTCAGCAAAGCCGCCATCTCGAGCGAAGCCAATAAAATTATAGCCATCGTATATATCAACATCTTCTGATTTTTTTTCATGGGATAAGGTTGGATAAATAGCTACTCGATCACCAAGCTTCACATTTTCGACCTCTGCACCAATTTGGTCTACGACACCAGAAAACTCATGTCCCATCACAATTGGAGCAGTCTTCCCAGTAAATTGATTAGGCGCATCGGTCGGAATAAAAATTGGACCTTCTAAGTATTCGTGCAAATCAGAACCACACATACCAGTGAATGCAACCTTTACACGTACCTCATCTGCGCCACATGGCTTTATATCAACCGCTTCAACTCTTACATCCTTTTTTGCATGCCAAACTGCTGCCTTCATCTTAAATTCCTCCACAAAATTAAATTAATTTCAGTATTTCACTAAAACAAGAAAGAATAAGCAATTAGCATGCCATGCCTAAAAGTTAATATTAGCATCAATATTAATAATATTTTACACTAATTAATGATACATTTTGCAACAAAATGGATCCATTTGAGACAATATTGATGCTAAAAAAGGGGTTGGGACAAAAGTCCTAACTCCTTTCATATTGTTCGTAATTTACGGGGGACAATGCGACAAAGACTAGGAAAATAGACAAATTCCCGAACATTTGCAAGCAAATGCCATCAATTTCCTAATTTTCTACGTCGTTAAACGTCTTTTGTCCCACCTCCTTTGCCATTTTAATATTAACTCAATCATAGAATTAAGCTATATGGATGCTCCAAATAGAAGATAACTTTTCCTAGGAATTCTGCTGCTGGTGAGCCATCAATAATTTGATGATCAAAGGTCAAGCTTAAAGGTAATTTTGAAATTTCAATGATTTCACGATTTTCATCAAAGGCCAGCTCTTTTTGTAAGGAGCCAACACCTAAAATGCCAATCTCAGGTGAGTTGATAATCGGTGTAAAATACTCTACCCCGCTTTTACCGAGATTACTAATCGTAAAGGTCGAACCCGTATAATGCTTGCCAGCCAAAGTGCCTGCTCTCGCTTGTGAAATACGCTGATTTAATGATTTTGCTAAATTCGTTAATGTCTTACGGTCGGCATCTTCAACAACTGGTACAACGAGACCATCTGCAACTGCAACTGCCATTCCTAAATGAACAGCCTCTTTTTTTTCATAGCTACCATCTTTGTACCATGCATTCATTGCTGGCGTTTCCTTAAGTGCTAAAATAACTGCTCGCGATAGTAAAGTTGTAATACTTGTTTGACCATCAGCTAATGGTAAATCTGCTTTGGCTTTGAGCTCTTTTTTGAAAATCAAAAGCTTAGTTAAGTCGGCTTTTTGATGAATCGTCACTTGTGCAGTCGTTTGAATACTTGTCATCATCCGTTCTGCAATGGTTTTGCGCATGCCACTTAAACCAGCACCGAATGATGCTGCTGCTTGAACAGATGACACTTCACTGGTCTGAGTTGCATTTGCAACTGGTTGATACCTTTCCACATCACGTCTAGTAATCCGACCATTGCCACCTGTACCTGAAATAGCCGAAATATCATAGCCATTTTCTTTTGCCATTTTACGCGCCAAAGGTGTAATGAAAATTCGTGTCCCCTCTGAATGATTAGTAACAGGCGCAGTAACTGCTGATGCTAGCGATTCAGCAGTCGCTGCTTCAGCTATAGCTACTGTTTCAGGTAATGGTTCAGCAGCTTCATTGACTACTGACGAATTTGTATCCTGACCATCAATCGCTTCACCTGCTTCACCAATATAACCAATTGGCGCTTGACATTCTACCTCATCCCCTGCTGGAACAACAATTTTTATCAAAACACCATCCACTGGTGCCTCAACATCATGTGTTAGCTTTTCTGAACTAATACTACAAACAATATCGCCTTTTGAGATGCTATCGCCTTCATTTTTTAACCATTCATCGACAGTACCTTCTGTCATGGTGAGCCCAAGTTTAGGCATAATAATTTCCGTTGCCATTTATTTTACACCTCCTTATTTCTTTAAGTCATCTATTAATTCACTTGCTGTTTCTAAAACACGATCAGCATTTGGTAAATACAATTGTTCTAAATTAGTCGCAAAGGGTACCGGTGTATTTGGAGCACAAACACATTTCACCGGTCCATCTAAATAATCAAATGCTTTATCACTAACAACTGATGCAATATCAGTTGCGACATTATTATGAGGATTAGCTTCATCAATAACAATGAGACGACCAGTCTTTTTAACCGATTCAAGAACTGTTGCTTCATCCCAAGGTGCAACTGTCACTAAATCAATGACTTCAACTGACACACCGTCTTTTGCCAGCTTATCTGCAACTTCTAAGGCAACATATAGCATTTTACCAATTGTAACAATTGTTAAATCACTACCTTCTTGCTTAACCTTTGCCTTACCAATTTCTACTTTGTAATATTCTTCTGGTACTTCACCTTTTAGACCATAAAGTGTTTTATCCTCTGAGAAAACAACAATATTATCATCCTCAATCGCTGCCAATAATAGACCTTTGGCATCATAAGGATTTGATGGTACAACAACCTTAACACCCGGAATTGAGCCAAGCATGCCATAGTATGAGCCTGAGTGTTGTGCAGCAGCACTCGCACCTGCACCATGACAAGTCCGAATCGTCATTGGAATTTTCGCTTTGCCACCAAACATATAGCGCATTTTTGAACCCTGCGCCAAAATTGTATCCAAACAAAAACCAATGAAATCATTAAACATTAACTCAGGTACAGGCCTGAGACCAGTTGCGGCAGCACCGACTGCAGCACCCATATAGCCCATTTCAGAAATTGGTGTATCGATAACTCTTTCACGGCCAAATTTTGGGGCAAGCCCCTTAGTGACACCGAAGACACCACCCCAAGCATCTGTATCACCTAAATGAGGCACGTCAGCACCACCTGCTATATCTTCACCAAGTAAAATCACACGATCATCTTTTTCCATCGCTTGTTCTAAACCTTCATTGATTGCTTTCATAAATGTAGCTTTTCTTGTCATTTTAGATTCACTCCTTCTCGATTAGTTCGCAAAAACATCTTCATATAAGGCTTCTGGACGTGGTACAGAGCTTTCATGAGCAAACTGAATGGCATGTTCAGTATCGGCTGTAGACTGTGCTGAAATTTCATCTACTTCTTTTCTCGTTAATAGTTTCTTTTCAATTGCTTTATCAATAAATTCTGTAATACAATCACGTTCAGCACGCTTTAACTCATCACCCTCTGTTGCTTTATATTTTTGCTCATCACCTTCAAAGTGACCATAATTTCGATAAGTTACACATTCAACAATGGTAGGGCCTTCGCCATTACGGGCACGATCAATTGCTTCGCCTGCAGCTTCATAGACGGCAAAAATATCATCACCATCCACTGTTACACCTGGAATGCCATAGGCAGCAGCTCTTTCAGCAATCGTTTTAGAGCCTGAAGAATACCATTGAGGTGTTGCTTCTGCGAAAGAATTATTTTCATTGACAAAGACAACTGGTAAATCCCAAATCGATGCCATATTAATGCCTTCGTGGAAAGTACCTTCATTAGCAGCACCATCACCAAAGAAGCAAACCGCAACATCCTTTGTCTTTAAATATTTATTTCTTAAGCCAGCACCAACAGCGATTGGGAAGCCACCACCAACCATACCATTCGCACCAAGCATTCCCTTATCAATATCGGCAATATGCATTGAACCGCCTTTACCTTTACAAAGACCTGTTTCCTTACCATAAATTTCTGCCATCATGCCATCTAAATCACAGCCCTTGGCAATACAGTGACCATGACCTCTGTGGGTACTCGTGATATAATCATCACTTGTTAAATGGGCACAAACACCTGTTGCGACAGCTTCTTCACCTGCATATAGATGGACAAAACCTGGAATTTCACCACTTGTAAAAATCCGATGTACTTCATTTTCAAAATTTCGAATATCGTACATTGTTTTTAAAATCCATTTTGCTTGATCTTTTGTCAATTTCTTCATTATTCATTTCCTCCTTATAAATTAACCATGAATCGCTTTGCCAAATATACCATTTGCTGTTTCACCAATCACTTCTGACATCGTTGGGTGAGCAAAAATAACTTTACTAATTTCGTCTACAGTACCTTCTGCTTCCTTAACCGCTAAAATTGTATGAATCATTTCTGTTGCATGACTACCAACAATCACAGCACCTAGGATTTGATGGTATTTAGTTTCACTAATAATTTTGACAAAGCCTTCTGTTTCAAGAGCTGCAATCGCCTTACCATTACTAGCAAACGGCATCGTTTTAACGACAATTTCTGGATAGGCATCACGTGCCTGTGCTTCAGATAAGCCAAAACTTGCCACTTCTGGACTCGTATACAAGCAACGTGGCACAGCTGTTAAATCTACTGGAAATTGTGGGTTGCCAAACATAACCTCAACTGCACGAATGCCTTCATGACTAGCGACATGAGCCAGCTGATAACCACCAATCAAGTCGCCAATCGCATAGACATCAGCTAAACTTGTTTGATAATTTTCATCAACCTTTACAAAACGGCTTGCTTCATCTAATTTTAGGGATAATTGACCAGCTAAGCTTAAATTGGCTTTTCTCCCTGCTGCTACCAACAATTTATCAAAATCAATCGTTTCTGTATCCAATACAATTTTTCCTGCCGCTACCTTTTGGATTTTAGCTGAAGTGATTATATGAATACCCATTTTTGTTAACTTTTTCTTAATGATTTTCCGAACGTCTTCATCTTCAGTTAATAAAATATCTGTTGCGACTTCGACCAAAGTCACCTCAACCTGCAAGGGCTGCATCGCAAATGCCAATTCAACTGCAATTATCCCACCACCAATAACAACAAGTTTCTTTGGTAATTCTGTCATTGAGAAAAATGTATCAGTTGTCTCATGTGGTGTCTCATCAATGCCATTAATTGGTGGGACAAAGGGTCTCCCTCCTGTTGCAATCAATAATTTTTTTGTTGCCAATTTTTGATTACCAACTTTAACCTGGTGATTTGATATCAATTCCGCCTCACCCTCAATATAATCAATATGGTTAGATTGAAATAGGTGATGGATTCCTGATTGTAAGGTTTGCACAACCTGATTTTTACGTTCAACTAATTTTGGAAACGCAATATCTGTAATTGTAGATTCAATCCCAAATTGATTGGCTTCCGCTATTGAAAGTAACCAATGAGCGTGTTGAATATAGCTTTTTGATGGAATACAACCGACATTTAAGCAGGTGCCACCAATTTTATTCTTTTCAATCACTGCTACTTTTTTTCCAAATTGCGCTGCCCGAATTGCGGCGACATAGCCACCAGGTCCAGCACCAATGACAATTAAGTCATAATTTGCCATTTCTATCCCTCCTTGGTCAGAATAATTGCTTTCATCATTCTCTTAGCAAAAACCAAGCCAACTTTTCAAAAATTCAAACCTAGTTAAATAAAAAATGGGAAACACTGATATAATCAGTATTTCCCAACTCAGTATAATTAAAAATATTTTTTATATAATTAATTGAAAACCATATTATTGTAAGCGCTACCAAATATTTGTAAATCACGAGACACTTAGGCTGAAACAAAGTGTCGCAGTGATACAATTTATCGCAAATTCACTAAAAAAATTGAGCAGATTATCAGTTATCTGCTCAATTTTAGGCTTAGGACTCAATCACGATTTCATATTTCTTCAGCCAACGATAAAGGGTTGCACGAGAAATCTCAAGATATTTAGCCGTTTTTGTCATATTAAAGAAATTCTTTTCAAGCGCTCGTTGAATTTTCACCTTCTGATCAACTGTTTCAGATGAGGCTGGTGCTTCTTGGTCTATGGCTTGATAGACGATGCCTGATTGAATCAATTGACTCAACTCAACAACGGAGGGCTCAGCATTCCGATAAAAGATGGAGGCGCGCGCTAGAAAATTATTAAATTCTCGAATATTACCGTACCAAGGATAAGTTTCAGCAACCTTGATTAATTTTTCTTGCCAATCAATCAACCACCCATGTTGAATTGCATATTGCTCGACGAGTGGTCGTAAATCCTCAATATGCGCTCTTAATGGTGGTATATCTAGGCTGCAGACATAGATGCGATAGAACAAATCTTCTCGAAATTTACCAGCCTTGACAAGTGCTTTCAGGTCCTTATTACTGGCCGTGACCAAGCGAAAATTAGTTACCACTGGCTTACCGCTGATTGGTGTCACTAGCTTGTCCTCAAGAACCCTTAATAAAACCTGCTGCATTTTTTCAGGCATACTATCAATTTCATCTAAAAATAATGTACCACCATTTGCCTGCTCTAGCTTACCCTTGAAGCCCTTGGCATTCGCTCCAGTAAAAGCACCCGCTGCATAACCAAATAATTCACTTTCCAGCAGGCTTTCACTGACGGCACCACAATTAATCGCAATTAATTCACCCTTACTCATCGCACTATTATAATGAATCGTTTTAGCAATAATTTCTTTACCACTACCAGATTCACCAAAAATATGGATTGGTAAGTCACTATTAGAAACCTTAAGGACATCACTAAGAAATGCTTGATATTTTTTACTTTGACTAGCTACTCCCGGATAATAGTAGCTTTTTGTCTGACGAACAGGCGGCTGAGTGCCAGAGTATATTTTATACTTATAGCCAATTAATTCTTGATTACTTAAAATTGAGGTTTGATTATAAATCGTTTTATCATCAATACTATCTCGAATATCTGTACCCAGATGAAAGTCAAGGGCGGCATTGCGTGGTAGCTTGATAAGGCGGTAATGCGAATCACAATAATAGACCTCCTCAAAATCATTCATTGCAATTTCTAATAAAGTATTTCTTTGAGCAAAATGATACTTCATCATTTGATTAGCAACCCGCTCAGTCAAAACGGTTAATAAAATCAGAGCATCCTTTGCAGATTGGTTTTGATAGGTTGAAATGTCTAATACACCTAAAATTTGATCATTCTCATCTAAAATCGGTGACGCAGCACAGCTCCAGTGCTGCGAAGCTTTCGAAAAATGTTCGTCTAGCGATAAAAATGAGGCTTCCTTAGTTCGTAATGCCATCCCGATTGCATTCGTACCTACCTGTAACTCTGACCAGTTGCTACCTTCTTGAAACGCAATTTCATTAGCATAATCTTTAGCTTGATAATTTCCAGTTCGCCACAAAATATTGCCCTCATTGTCCGTTAAGACAAAAAGTGGTCTTCGTACCTTCAGCTTCTGCTCTAAACGATCTAATTCATTTTTGACACAACGGATTAGCTCCTTATTAGCTCGCTGTTTTACCTGTAATTCTTTATAGTCTAATATTTTTTCTGGTCGAGTGGCTAATGGATTAACTTGATGCTTAAAGCAAAACTCCCAAGAGCTTGCAACCTTCGGCGAAAGCCTAAAAGGAATGCGGCTATTATGTGTGATTACTGAATTTTCTTCACTTGCCACAATTATCATCTCCTTTAATAGCATACTTAGAACAAATAGCTGATTTATCGTTTTTGAAAACACTTACATTTTTATGTAGCACACCTTTAATTTCAATTCTACGCCTAAGCCACATTATTATCAAAAAAAGGCTTTAAAATATAATTTTCAATCATCAGCAATCGCAAAACTTATTTCAGGCTCAAACTCAAGGTACAAATAAGGATAAAAAAGCTTCAAGATAGGTAATTTGAATTGGTAAAGCAGGGCCTTTATCACCATCAATTCTAACAATCACTTCAGCACCGTCCTTAGAGCTCAATTTTAATTCATTCATTGTAAGATAAGTGATTGCCTTAGAATGATTTAGTTTGCCCGTTAAGCCAAAATAGATATAAGGAATTATCTGGCTAAAGCTAATATTATTTAGCACACTCAAATGAAGCTTTGTCGGAGCAGGATCGCTATAAATATGCCCGCCAATTGATGAAGTTGTTGTTAATAAGGCAAACCAAGTTTTTAACTCTTTTCTCACCTGACCATCAATTTGATATTCAATTCGATAGGACTTATTTTTGCCAATTCGACGAAGCGCCTCAATAAAATAGACAATCTTGCCAAATCTTTGCTTATCCTTCTGCCTGACCTCATTGGATAAATCAGCTAGATTACCTAATGCAAGTGAGCTGACTATGGCTTGCCCATTATCACATTTGCCAATTCCTACGGATTGTTGACACCCAGCCACAATCACTGCAATGGCAGCCTCAACCTCCAAAGGAATTTGAAAGCGTTTAGCAAAATTATTGACTGTTCCTGCAGGAATAATGCCAAAGGGAATTGATTTATTAGCCTTTAATAAAGCTGTAATCGCCAAGCTAAGCGTGCCGTCACCACCAATTGCAATCAATGCGTCCAAAGTATCTAAAATTTCAGCTAACCTAGCAATTGATTCTGTCTCACTCTTTCCTGTGATAAAACAGCCAGTGATTCCAGCTTCACTTAACTTTTCCTTCAGCTGATTTGCAGCCTGTTCAGCCTTGCCATCTCCTGCATTAATATTAAAAAAAATACCGTATTTTTGCTGATTCATGGCAGCTCACCTCACAATCAATAGTATTCAAAAAATTTATCATCAAGAGCTACTCTTTTCCATATCATATCACATATCAGAAATAAAAAATAATATCATTAAAAACTATTATAATTTCGATTTAAAATATTGTAAGCAAGCATTCAGCCATTAAAAAAACATTAGCATTATGCCGCCTAAAAGGATTAATAATAAAAAATTAATTTTGGAAAATGTAACTACAAACTCCTTCATATCAGCATTCTCATCTTTATTATATTGCTTAAGGGCTAATAAATTAGCTAATGAAGCAATCATAGTCCCTAAACCACCAACGTTAGCACCCAAAAAAACCGGCAAAAATGCAGAGGAATAGCTTGACATCAAAACCGCAGCTGGAACATTACTAATTAGCTGACTCACTAAAATAGTAGTAAAATAGGTTGAATAGTTACCATTACATATAGCACTAATTAATTGTGTGAAAAATGGAATTTGCTTCAATGAGCTGACGGCAAAAAAGAAGCCAATAAAAATAAAAATTAATGAATAGTCAATTTGAAATATTACTTTTTTATCATCACATAAAATAAAACAAATAGTAGCAGTCAAGCTAAGCCAAATTGGAATAATGGATAATATTCCTAAAATAGCAATTAAAAGAGTAATCAAAAATAAAACAGCATGTCGTTCATCTGCACGATACTCGTCTAAGCCTTTTGAGCCAAGCTCAAGCTTTTCAGCAAAAAGGGTAAATAGTAGCAAAAGCAATAAACTAACGCTGCCTAAAATTGCCGAGGCAGCAAAAAATTCTCGCAGGCTTACATCAAAATGATTATAAAGATAAAGATTTTGGGGATTGCCAAAGGGTGTGACTGCGCTCCCCAAGTTCGCAGCAATCGTAATCAGTGTAATTGGATAAATTTTTTTCATCTGATGCAAATTTGCTATTACTAAAAAAATCGGTATCAGAGTTAAAATTGCAATATCATTCGTTACAAGCATTGAACAAAAAAAGCTTAATATGGCAAATTTAAAGGTTAATTGCCTTGAGCTGTGAATTCCTTTAGAAATCTTATAAGCTAAAAAATTTAGGTAACCTTTATTTTCCATTATTTTGACACAAAAAAGTAGATTTAATAAAGAAATAATCGTTTTTAAATCAATATCAGCCATTTTTGGCAATTTAAAAAAGCCTAAAAATAAAACAATAATAAATGTAATAATCAGTATTCTGTCGTGAAATATTCTTTTTAATAGCATTTCAAATTATCTCCATTTCATATTATTTCATTATAAATCATCCAAAATAATAATGACTATAAAAAATAACTAATACTGATATTACTTACCTAATTTAAACAAGGCCATAATTATTTTTATAGTAGTAAAAGCATCATTCGCCTAATACTTTTTCATAAGCAAAGCGTTCACCATTTTTTATTGGTAAATTAATAATACCTTTAAAACAATAGCCATTATTTAATATTACTTTTTGCATAGCCTTATTGATTGGATGAGTATCTACTCTAATATCAATAGCACCTTTTTCTTTAGCGATAACGGTTAATAAGCTGAAAAAAAGCTTTGCATAGCCCTTACCGCTCTCTAAAGGATCAATCGCAAATCGATGAATAGAATAATAATTACGCTCAAGCTTATCCCACGAACCATATTTTATTAATTCATAGGCTGGCTCTGGTTCATTAGTTAATATAGCTGTTCCAACTATTTTTTCATTTATCTTTAATATATATATATTATTTTTATCCAAGGCTTTAGAAATTGATTCCTTAGTTGGAGAATCATCCTCAGACCATTGTGGCGAACCCGACGCCTCTAAGAGTCTTTTGGCTCTGTTTAGAATTAATAATATCTCGCTCAAATCTTTCCTACCAGCACTCTCAACAATTATAGACATAATTGTAGACCTCCTTATAATTTTTAAAATTAAATAAACGTTTAAACCATATTCCTAATTTGTCTAATTATATTCTTAGTGACCTTTAAAACTAATTATTTAATCAAAATCTACTGTTTAGTAATTTAATTTATCAATAAAGCAGAAAGGTTAAATAATTATTTTTTAGCTAAGCTAGTATCGCTAGCTAACCAATAGTTTTCAACACTGTCACTCATTTTTTCTATCAAATTGGTTACCATTTCTATTTCATTTTCACTCAAAGATGCCACAATAATTTTCTGCTGTAGCCTTTCTTCTGCAAGAATAATATCGTAAACTAATAACCCTTCATTTGTTGGAAATAATTGAAATTTCCTCTGATCATGACTATTTTTTCTTTTCCAAATATAGCCAATTTCTTCTAGCTTATTAACAGCCTTCGTCGTAGTTGTCTTATCCACCTTTAACAAATTGGATAATTCCGATAAATTAATCTCTGGGTTTTCACAAATTCTCGTCAAAAATAGATACTGACCCTTTTGTAAATTTAACTGTCTGTATTTTTTGTCCGCTTGAGAATTTATTGCCCTAGATATTGTACCGATAAATCTTAATAAATTTGAAGCCGATTGTTCCAATTAATTGCTCCTTTGCCTCGAAATTAGTTGAAATGTCAACTAATTTAAAAATAGCACAGCAGCACTTGAAAATCAAGCAGGTGTTTTCGGATTGAAATGGCATTTTATCTAAATATTTTTCTCAAATAAATTAAGTTTAACTTTCTAAGATTGGTTAATTTAAAAAGCTTCACGCAAAAAAAGGAGGTGGGACAAAAGTCCCACCCCCGTTTATATTTATATAGAAAGCAATGCCTAACTATATATCAAGCTAAGGATACTCGGATAAATTTCTCGTTTAAAATTATTGTTTATTCTTTCTTCTAAATAAAACAAATGAAGCAAGCACTGTTAAGATCCCCGCAATAACGCTAACACTCGTTTTAACTTCACTGGTTTGTGGTAAACTTTCTGAATCCTTTTTACTAGTTGAAGCTGAAGTACTATCCTTTGACTTAGGATCAAGTGGTTTTTCCTTAACCGTTAGCTTAACAGTCTTCGTTTGACCATCGGCACTCGTAATGACAACCTCATATTCACCAGCCGTGCTCAAATCTGCCTTGGATAAATCAATACTTACCGCTGATACAGCACCTGTCTTATCTGTCGCACTCGCTTTAAAGCTGTCAGCAGTCGGCTCTAAATCACCAACATACATTGAGAAATCCTCACCATTGATGCTTTGTTCGTTCGCCTTAACCGTTAGCTTAACAGTCTTCGTTTGACCATCGGCACTCGTAATGACAACCTCATATTCACCAGCCGTGCTCAAATCTGCCTTGGATAAATCAATACTTACCACTGATACAGCACCTGTCTTATCTGTCGCACTCGCTTTAAAGCTGTCAGCAGTCGGCTCTGAATCACCAACATACATTGAGAAGTCCTCACCATTGATGCTTTGTTCGTTCGCCTTAACCGTTAGCTTAACAGTCTTCGTTTGACCATCAGCACTCGTAATGACAACCTCATATTCACCAGCCGTGCTCAAATCTGCCTTGGATAAATCAATACTTACCACTGATACAGCACCTGTCTTATCTGTCGCACTCGCTTTAAAGCTGTCAGCAGTCGGCTCTGAATCACCAACATACATTGAGAAGTCCTCACCATTGATGGCTTGTTGATCCTGCAGTACTGTCACTGTAGCTGTTTCTATAGCTGTATTGCCCGCCTTATTTTCCACATAGTAAGTAATGGTATATTCCCCTGCAACTGCTTGATTAAAACCACCATCATCTTGAATTTCAATAAATTTTGTAATGTCTCCGTCAGTTTGATCTGAGGCAGTCGCTAACGATTTAAGATCTAAAGCTGGATCAGTCGTATAAACCTTTGCATCGCTTGTATTAATTACTGGAATAAATGCACCGTTAGGAACGTATTTATATACACCAGTCCCCTTCTGTCCATCCATAATGACTGTACCCTCACCATTTGTTAAAGTGGTACTAATTTCAACCTTTGCACCATTCGAATCATCACCGGTAATCACATAATAATTTGTAGCAAAGGCTGCACCATTAATTAATTTTGGAAATGTAACCGTAAAGCCATAATTCCCTGGCAACCAATTTACTGAATACCGATCACTCCCATCAATAAAACCAGAAATCTTACCTCTTGAAAGCTTGATTGAGCTTGTTTCTATCGGATAATTCGTTGTAACAGTAAAGGTATACGGTCCATCACTTTCCTCATAATCATGGCCTATACTATTAAAAAATCCAGAGGTCCATATCTGTGCTCCCTGTGTATAGTAGTATTCAAAAATTCCAGCTGAATTTGCTTTTGCATCATTCGCTTGATATTTATCACTAATTGCAGGCAACTCACCCCAAACGTTAGTACCAAAACTACCGCCACCTAATATATTATACCCAGTATTATTATTTAAAACAGACAAAACCATATTAGCAGCAGTATAGTCAACCGTTTGACCAGCTTGCGAAATAAACTGTGAAGTAAATGGATAAGTAACGGTTTTATCAGTATTTTCCGCCGTTTTTGTTGGACTGCCTGAAAGAGTGATCACTGTCGGTGTTGAGCTGGTAAAAGTCATACCACTACCAATATACGTTAAAATAATCTGGTTATTGTCTGAATCAGTACTCAGCTGGAAATTTTCCATAGTAGTTGAACCATTTGAAAACTTCACCGTAGTATAATCTAGACCCGCTGAGGAAATATTTAAAACAATCTTATCACCTGTGTGGACCTCTTTTTCACCTTTAACTGTCGAAATCGCCCAATTAAAGTCAATTCCTGTATTAGAATTAATTGCCTTTGTTGGAACATTGTTAGTAAAAACAATGTCAGCTGGGTCAATAGCTGTTTCCGCCAGGAGACTTGGATTATTATCTAACGATATTTTTGCTCCATCATCCCCTGCCTCATTAGTTGCTGTTGCTGCAGCTGCAGCTGCAGCCACTTCTGACTGTTTGATTTCACCATCAGAATCCTTTACTTTACTTACTTCAGGTTCAGCTAAACTCGTTTCAGCCATCACTGAAATTGAATCCAAAGTTGAAGTACAAAGTAAGAACGTAGCTGTAAATAAAGATAATAATTTTTTTTTCATGTCCATTCATTCCTGCCTTTTTAAATTTTAGTAAATCGTAACTGCGATAAAAATAACTCTTTAAGTCATTATTTATACAATATGAATATTATAATTTCTCTAGCAGCACTTTTCATTAATTTGGAAGCGCTATCAATTACTTTTAAGCTTTTTTTGTTTCTTTTTTCATTTATTCGATAAAAAATTTTTAAATATAACTTTTTTATTTAATCATTTAAATATATTATTAAATAGACATATGGAATGAGCACTAACAATCGATTTTCTTCCCATCAGCAGAGAGTGTGGTATATCTATGATAAATTCTAGTATCTATCTTATTGAAGACGATTTTGCCTTCAGAAACTCCACCAAAGCATTATTACTGAATAATGTTCAAAATCATCTTAAATATTTACAGCTTAATATTGTCGAGGTTAATAATCTCGTCAATTTTTATAAAAATATTGAAAATATGGTTATTCGAGATTTTGATATTTTTATAATTGATATTCAATTACAAAGCTATATGGATGGATTGGATTTTGGTAACCTTATCCGAACCAACAATAAAGCTTGTAAAATTATCTATTTAACTTCCCTAGAAAATAAAGCAATTCAGATTATAAATAAAGGTATTTTTCCAGAAGCCTATCTAGTTAAAGAGGCTGACCACGAAATCATGTCATTTAAACTAATGGAGGTATTTAGTAATATTGAAGCAGAATTTATTCGTGATGCCGAGATTTCTAATAAAACAATTATGCTGAACGATAATGATCGAACCTTTCTAATATTGCTCAATCAAATACTCTATTTTTCGGTTATCCCTGGACTTAGAAATGGACTTTTACTAAAAACCATCAACAAAGAGCTAATTGTTAATGGCTCATTAAATAAAATCAAAAAAGAGCTACCAGATCCACCATTCATCTTAAATTTAAAATCACATATTATAAATAGTACAAATATTAATATGCTATCGGTTAACGATGGCTTGCTGCAATTTAAGAATAATGATGAATTATATCTCAGCCCTAAAATAATTACTAAAATAAAAAATAAAACTGATTAGAAAGGTAATTTATTATGGAATATTCCATTTTTATATCTCTTTTGACCACTAACTTATTAATTGTGACTTGGCTGATTGGCTATCGACGACTTTTCACTAAATTGCACACTATTATCCTATCTATCCTATTATTTAGTGCATTTGGTTTTTCATTATTCAGCTACTCATTCTCAATTATCGCATTGGCCATCTTTACTTTAATGGAGATTATATTTTCATATCGTAAATTAAGAAATCTACTAACGCCTGCACTTTTTATTATTCTTCAAAATGGCTTTGCAGTCTTAACTTGGACTACCACCTATGATCTTCCTAGATATTTTCTAAATCATAATTTTAAATTAAATGATCCATTAGATAGCTTACAAATTTGGCAATTATATGTTACACAGGCGTTTTTTTTAATAATTTCAATTTTTCTAGTAAAATTATTAGATGACCGTTATAAGATATGGCTGTCACTAAGTGAGATAAGAAAAAAATATATATTTGTCTCAATTAATTTGATTGTCTTTGATATTTTCTTATTTTTTATGAGGCAAAATGCCGCATACAAGGAATTTAAAATTACCTATTATTATGTAACAATTTTAATTTTATTATATTCACTCATTTTTATTTTTTTTGTTTTTTATAGTATCCAGCTTTATAAAAATCGAATTGAGCTTCAGATACTCTATCAGGAAAGAGAAAATATTGATAAAAAAATTTCATTATCAAATGATTTTAGACACGATTTTAAATCACTAATCATTGCGATGAATGGCTATTTAGAAATTGACGATCTTGAAGGTGCACGCGAATACCTGAGTAATATCGAAAGCTATTCCAAAGAATTAATTAATGAAAATTATTATTCACAAATCAGAACAATTCCAGTACCAGCAATTCAAGGCTTGCTGCTTAAATTTGTCTCAAGCTGCCAAGAAAAAAAAATCGACCTATCGCTTAATATTCAGAAAATGCCTATTAGGATTAATATGGGCTTAATTGACTTTATTCGATGTGCCTCTATTTTATTGAATAATGCAATTGATGGTACAACAGGTAAGATTTATGTCGCTATCATTGGTGTTAATGACGGCTTAAGGATGACCGTAAGAAATACCACAAACCTGTCAAGCGGCATTGGTGACTTTTTTATGAATGGCTACTCCAGCAAAAAAAATCATCAAGGAATTGGTTTAAACAATTTTGTAAAAATCATAAAAATGTATAATAATGTTACTTATACCGCTGACATTGAAAATGGGTGGATTACTTTTACTATGTCCATCAATTAATATATTAAAATATACCTCTCCTTAGGCTAGACCTTGTGCTAACTTAAGAGACAGGTATATTTTTGGATTTCAACGCTAGAATTTGCAGCTTTTATCTACACTTTTAATTACTTATCTTTTCTTAATAAAGCTCAAAAATACAGAAAAATATAATAGTTTTATACTCATTTCCATTTATTCATAATTCTTCTTTATTTTGTTGATTAATTTGGGACTTAAATATAGTTTTTCATTATTATAAAAAGTAATCATACCCTCTTTTAACGAAAAAGCATCTATATTATTTTTATGTATGATATATGACTTCAAATTCAAAATAAACGTTGAGCTAGGTAACATTTTTTTTATTTCGCTAATCAAGCCTTCTATTATTATTTCTTTAGCCCTTGTTTTTAATAATATTGAATTTTTTAAACCAGGTAACACCTTGAGATATAAAATGTCGTCAATTAAGACGAAATGATTGATATTTTGACTATTAAAAATAATGCTCTTTTCTGCTATTTCCTGATGAATAAAATCTGATTCAATTTGTTTAAGTATGTCCTGTAATTTAAATTTCGTGATCTCTAAATTACTACTTTTCATCAGATAGGCTTCTGGAATTATATTTTCATTAATAATTTGTATTGCTCGATCCTCTACTGAAGTCAAATAAATAATTTTGCAATTTTGATTTTGCTTTCTAATTTTCTTACCAAAATCCAAACCATCCACATAGATTTTTAAATCAATATCAATTACAAAAATATCAAAATCTTCAATAGTAATGTTGGAGAGACCATTATAAAAAGGAATCACGTCATTAACTTCTAATATATTAAAATTAAAAACTGAAAAATTACTTGTTACTTCGGCCTTTAAAAACTTTTTTATTGTCTTTCTAAACATAAAATCATCTTCAATCAAATATAAATTGCAGGTTATCATTTATCCCCCCCTTTTATATAACCATTTTCTACATAAAATTATCATCAATTGAATTAAAAAATAATAAGCTATTATTTATTGAAAATTATTAATATCTAAGAAATGTGATATCTATTTATTTTGAATAAATTCTGGTTGTTTTAAATACTTTTTTATTAAAGGCTCAAATAATTTATTTTCTGCATTTTTTCTAGCTATAATTGCATCATTTAAATTTTCAAAAGCACCTAAGGCATATCTTTTACCCTTAAATGTAATATAAGCAAGCCATTTATCACCACTTTTAGAAATACCCTTGTGACCGCTTCGATTGTTTACAGGTACCATTTTACTTGCAATCACATCAATGCAAGTCCCGTCGGCGAATAGTCTTTGCTCCTTTTTCTGCAGACAGCCGCAGCTTTTAGTGTGACCAGAAAGTAAGTTCCCCTGTGAGACAACCGTTAAATTGCCACATTCACATTGACATTTCCAATACCTCTTAGAAGCATTTTTATTATTACTGTATTCAAAAACAGACAGCAAACCAAATTTCTTTCCAATTAAGCTTGTTTTTTTAAGACACCCACAAGAAATAATATTATTTTTTTGTAATTGTCTTGAGCTTAAATGAACCTGTTTGCCACAATCACATTGACAATTCCAAATTACAGAGCCACTTGAATCTCTTTTTTTCAGCTCATTTTTTATAACCAAATAATTAAAACGTTGACCAACAAAATTATTTTTTTTAGCACGATGCATCTGACATCCGCAGCTTCGAGTTTTTCCAGCTTTTAAATTATGAGCGAAAACCTCGGTCTCTTTGCCACAATCACATTGACAAAGATATTTTTTTCTTCCGTTAACCTGAATTAAGCTTTTTATTTGTAAATGTCCAATTTTTGTATTCAATAAATTCAAATCATTTTTCATAATTTTCTCTCAATCTAAATTCTGTCATTCTATAATCTAATTTTACAAAAATGATTAATTATATCACGTTTTAGGAAGCGCTTTCATTTTCTTTTGCGATTTTAATTTAAAATATCAAGCTATGTAACCATTCCGTCACCGTATTCTAGACTAAAAAATAAAAAACATTATGATTAATTAATAAATTCATATTCATAATATTTTTGTTGACAGCTATATAGTAATCATTTATATTATAATTACACTTATTAAAAGGAGAGTTAATATGAAATATAGCTTTGAATTAAAAACAGACGCACCAGCTGAAAAAATATGGGAACATTATGAAGATGTTAACAAGTGGTTTAAATGGGAAGATGATTTAGAAGAAATTTCCTTAAAGGATAAATTCAAACAAGGTACTGTTGGTAGTATGACCCTAGAAGGTCAGCCACCAATGGATTTTCTACTGGTTTCGGTAATTACGGGCAAAAGCTTTACAGATAAAACTACTATCCCAAAACTTGGAGATATTTATTTTAGCCATGAAATTATTACTGAAAATGCTCAAAATTCTATCAAGCATTCAGTAGAATTTGTTCCAGCTGATAGAAGACCTAGTATCGAAGATTTAGATTTTATTTCACAAATCTTTGCAGATGTACCGGCTTCTGTGTTCTCGTTAATCAAGGCTGCAAATGAAACAGTTTAATTCAGAGTTTAAAGACAACGCTTCTCAATCTATTGGATTATCATTCATAAAAACTTATAATCTATGGCACAGAGCTATTAAAGATAAACTGGCCTTGATAAAATTAACGCATCCGCAGTTTATTGTTTTAGCAGCCCTAGGTTACTTAAGTCAAAACAAGGGCGAAGTAACACAAATTGCAATTTCCCGACAATCTGATATAGATGTTATGACGGTTTCAACGATTATTAGAAATTTGGAAAAAGCACACTTAGTAATTCGTCTTGTATCAAAAGAAGACTCCAGAGCAAAAACGGTTAAATTGACTGATACAGGACAAATTATTTTAGATAAAGCGCTACCAATGGTAGAAGAAGTAGACACTCAATTCTTCAGTGCCTTAAATTTTGATAAATCGTTATTTAATGAGTTATTACTTAAGTTAATTGACAACAATCTTCAATAAAAAAGCGACAAGTAAACTAAATTAAAATTTTAGTTTACTTGTCGCTTCATATGCTCACTATTTCTATTCGCCCATCCTAATCATAAAAAAAAAACCCTTGATAGACAAGGGTTTAAATCATCAATATTAACGACGAATTTCTTTGATACGTGCTGCTTTACCATGTAATGCGCGTAAGTAATAAAGTTTTGCACGACGTACTTTACCGTAGCGAACAACTTCAATCTTATCAACACGTGGTGTATGGATAGGGAATGTACGCTCAACACCAACACCATTTGAAACTTTACGAACTGTGTATGTTTCAGAAATACCAGCGCCACGACGTTTAATAACGACACCTTCAAAAATCTGAATACGTTCACGTGTACCTTCGACAACCTTTGCATGAACTTTTACCGTATCACCTGCACGAAATTTAGGAATGTCTGTGCGTAATTGTTCTGCTGTTAATGCTTCGATTAACGGATTTCTCATTTTATCATTTCTCCATTCATTGCAATCTTTAAAATATTCATTTAAGCGGATTACAGTAATATGTGAATACTCACGCTCTATAATTTAACACGAATCTCAATTAATGTAAAGATTATTTTTCAGATAAACAAAATTCAAATCAAAAAAATGCAATGCATCAAATCATTTAACTCATCTTAAACTCTAAAAATAAATCATTATAACGTTCTAAATATTTTGAGCCTAAATTTTGATAAACCTCCAGATTTTTCAAAACAGCTTCATTTGGATAAAACTGCTCATCAGAGGCAATTGACCTTGGCAAGAGCTTTTCCGCCTCTTTATTTGGTGTCGAATAACCAATATATTCAGCATTTTTAGCCGAATTTTCCGGTATGAGCATAAAATTAATAAACGCATAAGCACCAGCTTGATTTTTCACCGTTTTCGGAATCACCATATTGTCAAACCAAAGATTGCTTCCCTCACTTGGTATAACATAGTGCAAATGTTCATTTTCAGCTAACATTTCTGAAGCCTCACCAGAAAAGGTTACTGCTGCCTTCGCCTCATTTTGAATCATATACATTTTGATTTCATCTGCAACAATTGCTTTAACATTCGGCATTAATTGCTTTAGGTGGTCGCTTGCTGCAATAAGCTCTGCATCATTTTTACTATTCAAGGAATATCCTAATGAATTTAGGCTAAGTCCCATGATTTCTCTCGCACCATCGATTAGCATTAGACCATTCCGATATTGACTATCCCACAAATCATTCCAATGCTCAGGTGGCGTACTAATCATTTGATCGTTGTATACGATGCCTAAAGTACCCCAAAAATATGGGATTGAGTATTGATTACCTGAATCAAAGGACTGGTTCAAAAATCTTTCATCAATATTCTCAAGACCTTTAATTTTGGAATGATTTAGCTTGATGAGTAGCTTCTCGTCCTTCATTTTTTCAATCATATATTCACTAGGTATTGCTAGATCATAAGAGGTTCCACCTTGCTTTATCTTTGTATACATCGCCTCATTTGAATCAAATGTTTCATACGTCACATGATAGCCAGTTTCTTTTTCAAACTGCTTAATTAAATCGGGGTCAATATAATCGCCCCAATTATAAATCGTAAGACCATTATCAGCTGATGTCACCTGTGATTGATCAAAACTCCTAGCACCAATAAATAACAAGAGGATTATCGTCAAAATACCTAGAAAAAAACTAATTAACTTTTTCACGACGCCCTCCCTCATCCTTTGAAATAAAATAATAACCAACTACTAAAAGTAAGCTAAACAAGAACACAATTAAACTTAATGCATTAATTTCTAAATTAATACCTTGTCTTGCTCTTGAATAAATTTCAACTGAAAGCGTTGAGAAGCCATTACCTGTAACAAAAAAAGTAACCGCAAAATCATCTAGCGAATAAGTAAAAGCCATAAAAAAGCCAGCAATAATACTATTAGTCAAAAAGGGTAATAATACACGACGTAAAATTTGAAGCTCATTTGCACCCAAATCCTTAGCTGCAGAAATCATTGATAAATTCATTTCCTTTAGCTTTGGTAATACCATCAGCACTACGATTGGGATACTAAAGGCAACATGGCTCAATAAAACAGATAAAAAACCTAATTTAAAACCAAGATAGGTAAATAAAATTAAAAAACTGGCACCAATCATTACATCAGGAGAGACTAATAAAATATTATTCAACGATAAATATATATTTCTAGTTTTTCTTTTGCTAAAATGCAAAAAAATACTACCAAAAGTACCAATAATTGTTGCAATCAGACCACTTAAAAAAGCAAGGAGAAAGGTATTGAGCACAATAATTAATAACCTAGTGTCAGAAAATAAAGTTTCGAAATGCTCAAGTGTAAAACCTGTAAAAGCATTCATCGTGCCATTTTTATTAAAAGCATAAAGCATTAAATAAAAAATTGGTATATAAAGTAGGAGAAATACAAAGACTAAATACAATCTACTTAATCGCTTCATGCCTCTTACCTCCTTCACGCGTTAGAAACATTGTTACAAGCATCGCAAAAATTAATATCACACCAATCATTGAGCCCATTCCCCAATTTTGAGTGACTAAAAAATGCTCCTCAATTGCTGTCCCCAGAGTAATAACTCGATTACCACCAATCAATCTAGTTAGCATAAAAAGACTAAGCGAAGGAATAAACACCGCTTGAAAACCGCTTTTAACGCCATTTATTGATAGTGGAAAGATAACATAACGAAATTTTTGCCAAAAATTTGCACCTAAATCACTGCTCGCTTTAAGCTGTAAAGGTGAAATTTCTTCCAATGCATTAAAAATTGGTAAAATCATAAATGGTAGCTCAATATAGCTTGCGACAAAAATAAAACTAAAATTTGTAAACAAAATCTGCTGTGGTGCAATACCTAAAAATCCCAAGAAGTCATTAACACTACCGTGAATTGCAAAAAGACCGATAAAGGCATAAGCCTTTAAAAGCAAATTAATCCAAGTCGGCAAGACAACTAGCATCAACCAAAGCTGCTTATGCTTTAAGGTTGTCAATATATAGGCTGTAGGATAGCTTATAACAAAGGTCACTAAGGTAATGATTAATGCATAAAAAATTGAGTTAAGAGTCATTCTTAAATAAACACCATTTTTAAAAAAGGTTACGAAATTAATCATCGTAAATTGATTATTAATAAAAAATGCTTGATAAATAATCAAAAATAATGGTAAGCAAACAAAAAAGACAATCCAGAATAAATAAGGCATTAAATAAAATGATCTATTCTTCACTTTGCTCATCCTCACTGATTAAACCAATTTCTACTTCAACATCCTCAACATACTCTTCAATTCGAGCATCAAAATCTTCTTCTGTCTCATTAAACCGCATAACATGGATTGCCTCAGGCTCAAAATCCAAGCCAACCACCTCACCGACGATTGCTTGACGCGTCGAATGAATCAACCAAATATTGCCAAGCTCATCTTCAGTTCTAATTTCGTAATCACTACCACGATAAAGCTGAGTTTTCACCGTCACCGTAATTTTCCCTTGCTCTTCAGCTGTGATTACTAAATCCTCCGGACGAATTACTACCTCGACAGGTTCATTACGTCGCATACCCCCATCAACACTCTCAAAGCGCTTGCCAACAAACTCAACTAAGTAATCCTCAAGCATCACACCATCGATAATATTACTATCACCGATAAAGGTTGCCACAAAATGATTGATTGGTTCGTCATAAATATCACTTGGCGTACCTGATTGTACAATTTCACCATCATTCATGATAAAAATTTCATCACTCATCGTCAATGCTTCTTCTTGATCATGCGTCACAAAAATAAACGTAATACCCAACCTTTTTTGTAGCTCACGTAATTCAATCTGCATTTCTCGTCTTAAACGTAAATCCAGTGCTGATAGCGGTTCGTCTAATAACAGAACCTCCGGTTCATTAACAATTGCTCTTGCAATACCGACACGCTGTCTTTGACCACCAGAAAGACGATCAATTGACCGATTTTCAAATTCGGACAAGCGAACCAAGGAGAGCGCCTCTCGAACTCGTCTTTGAATTTCCAGCTTCGGCACCTTTTTAATAACCAATCCAAATGCGACATTCTCAAAAACATTCATATGCGGAAATAATGCTGACGAATCTTGAAATACAGTATTTATCGGTCGCTTCTCAGCGGGAATTTGATTAATTCTCTCACCATTGAGCAAAACATCACCACTATCAGGCTCTAACAGACCTGAAATCAAGCTTAGAATGGTCGATTTACCACTCCCTGAAGAACCCAATAAAGTATAAAATTTACCAGATTCAATCTCTAAGCTAATCTTTTTCAAAATAGGAGTCTCACTATCATCAAAAGTTTTTACAATATCTTTTAACTCAATTAAGTTCGCCAATTCATCCTCCGTTTATACGCCGATTTCACAGGGCGTAATCATTATTTTTGACCAATAATACGTACCTCAGGCTGTAAGGTGACACCAAATTTTTCCTGAACAGCTTTAATGATAAATTCAATCAGATTCTCATAATCACTTGCTGTTGCCGTACCAAGATTAACAATAAAGCCAGCATGCTTTTCAGAAATTTGAGCACCACCTAGTATTTTCCCTTGAAGTCCTGCATCCTGAATTAGCTTACCAGTAAAATAGCCGGCCGGCCTTTTAAAAACAGAACCACAGGAAGGCAAATCTAATGGCTGCTTAGCACACCGTTGCGCATTTAAGGCTTCCATTTCAGACGCAATTTCGCTAATATTCCCAACCTCTAATTGAAAGGTCGCCGAAACACAAATCACTTCTTTTTTTTGAATTGCTGACATTCGATAGCTAAAAGACATTTGTTCTGCTGTCCAAGTCTCTACATGGCCATCAGTCAGCATCACTTGACAGCTGATAAAAACATCCGAAATTTCACCGCCATAAGCACCTGCATTCATAAAAACAGCACCACCTACTGAGCCGGGGATACCTGCTGCAAACTCCAAACCAGTTAAGGAAGCATCTCTTGCCAGCTCTGAGACTTCAATTAATTTAGCACCCGCAAAAGCTGTCATCTGAGCTCCTGAAATCTGAACCTGATTCATCTGCTCTAGCATTACAACAATGCCTCGAATACCGCCATCTCTAACAATCAAATTACTTGAATTACCAAGTACGATTAGCGGAATTTGACGATTCGTTGCATATTGACGAATTTTTGCTAATTCCAAAACTGTTTTTGGAAAAAATAATAGGTCGGCTTTGCCACCTACCTTAGTATAAGTATATTCGCTAATTGGATAATCTAGATAATAAGTATAACTACTAAATAAGCCTTCAATTTCATCTTTGTCTATCATTTATATTTACACCTCGTGTCGATTATTTAATAATTATAAATATAGAATAATTATTATTAATTAAAAAATAAAGAAAATTGATTAGAAAAAAAGCAGATTGTTCTAGCACTATCTCTAGCCAATTCTTTTTTTATTTTACCATTTATTTCTCCAGCATACTATCTATGAAAATAGCCTCAATCATATTATTTATAATTGATAATAGCTGAAGATAAAAAGTTGCTTTGATAAATCGACAATAAAAAAGCAATTGCTCATCTCGAACAATTGCTTTGATTTAAAATAATATTTATTTTCTAATTAATCTTGCTCTCAATACATTTTCTGCGGCATTAAAACGTGCTAAAATACCTTGGATTTTAGTTTCATCTTCTTCTTCAATATCAAGTAACGTATAGGCATAATCACCGCGTGAACGGTTAACTAAGTTATCAATATTAATTTCAAAATCCGAAACCGCTTTTGAAATACGACCAATCATATTAGGCACATTTTCATGAACTAAGGTAATTCGAGTTGGTGCAGCTAAAACCTGCTTCACATTTGGGAAATTGACAGAATTAATGATTTCTCCTGTTTCAAGAAAACGACGAATTGTTTGACTAGCCATGACAGCACAGTTAAATTCTGCCTCTTCAGTCGAACCGCCTACGTGTGGTAAGACAGTAATATTTTCATGATGTAATACCTGATCCGTGCCAAAGTCAGTAATATATTTACGTACCACACCAGCCTCAAGTGCACCAAACATCGCTTCATTGTCTACCAATTCACCACGAGCAAAGTTTAAAACGACCGTTCCACGTTTCATTTTTTGACAGGCCTCACGACCAATAATCCCTCTTGTTTCATCCGTTAAAGGTACATGAATTGTAATATAATCACAGGTTTCAAAGATATCGTTGACGTCATCGACACGACCAACACGACGTGAAATACTCCAAGCTGTTTCAACAGAAACATAAGGATCATAACCAACCACTTCCATACCTAAGCGATAAGCATCATTAGCCACCATGGCACCAATGGCACCCAAACCAATAACACCAAGCTTTTTACCTTGAATTTCAGTACCAGCAAATTGTTTTTTACCCGCCTCAACCTGCTTTGGAATATTTTCACCGGTCAAAGCCTGAGTCCAAGCACTTGCTTTAATATAATCACGTGCTGAAAACAGTAAAGAAGCCAACACTGCTTCTTTCACCGCATTAGCATTTGCACCGGGTGTATTGAAGACCACAATTCCTTGTTTTGAAGCCTCAGCGATTGGAATATTATTGGTACCTGCACCTGCGCGCGCAATCGCTAATAGACTTTCTGGGAATTCATACTCATGTAAATTTTCACTCCGTAAAATAAAAGCTTCTGGACTGATTTCACCATCAACTTGAAAATCATTTCCAAGGTATTCAAGACCCTTAGGATTAATATTATTAAACGTTTTTACTGCAAAAGTCATCTAATTTCCCCTATTATCCGTTATTTTTTTCAAATTTTTCCATAAAGTCAATTAAATCTAAAACACCTTGTAATGGAAAAGCATTATAAATTGATGCACGCATACCGCCGACACTACGATGTCCCTTGATGTTTTTAAAACCTGCTTCATCAGCCTGACGATTAAATAAAGCATCTAATTCCTTAGAAGGTGTCACAAAAGGAATGTTGTTTAAAGAGCGATCTGCTTTTTTAACTGGTGAGCTGAATAAATTGGATTCATCAATTGCCGTATATAATAGCTCAGCCTTTTCACGATTCAATCTTTCAACCTCATCGACACCGCCCATTGATTTAACCCATTCAAAAACTAGCTTAGCAATATAAATTGCAAAGGTTGGTGGCGTATTGTAGAGTGAATTATTATCAGCCTGAATCTTGTAATCAAGCATCGCTGAAAGCGTTGGTTCCACGTTTAGATAATCCTCACGAATAATCACAACTGTAACACCAGCCGGTCCAATATTTTTTTGTGCCCCTGCATAAATCAATGCAAAATCTTCAACCTTATATCTAACAGACATAATATTACTAGACATATCAGCTACTAATGGCACACCATTTGTATCTGGTAACTGATACCAAGTCGTTCCTTCAATTGTATTATTCGTTGTAATATGTAAATAAGCAGCATCCTTTGGAATTGCATTAGGATCTACCTCTGGTAATTCAGAATAGTTTTTGTCAGCTGAGCTTGCGATTAATTTCACATCGAATGTCCCTAGCGCTTCAGAAAGCTTTTTCGCTTCACCATAGGCTTTTTTACCCCAAGAACCCGCTTCAACATAACAAGCAGTTTTCCCTTTGGCCAAATTCAATGGAATCATTGTAAACTGTGTGGAGGCGCCGCCTTGTAGGAACATTACTTTATAATTATCGGGAATTGCCATCAATTCACGCAATAAAGCTTCTGCTTCTTTAATAATATCATCGAACTCTTTTTGACGATGGGATAATTCCATCACACTCATACCACTTCCTTGGTAATCAAGTAGCTCGCGTTGTGCTAATTCTAAGACAGGCTTTGGCAAGACAGCTGGTCCTGCTGAAAAGTTATAAATTGCCATTTATTTCCTCCATTATTAAATTTTCTGACAATTTTGATTATAGCAAAAATAGTTTGTGAAAAATAGTATAAATACTAGAAATCAAAAAAAATCCTTCTAAATATTCGTTTAAAACAAAAAAATACTATTATGACCAAAAAGGAAAAGCCCTATAATCAAGATATTTTATGGATTGATAGTCTAAATCGCTACCAGACATATCAAAATTATAAAAAGCATTTTGGCTTCTACAAAGTGTAGAGACCAAAATGCTTTTGACATTATCTATTATAAGTAATACTCATGAACGCATTACCACAGTCATTTCTGCTATTAAATGGCAGCCTCACCGCGTTCACCTGTACGAATGCGGATAACCTCATCTACTGGATAAATGAAAATTTTACCATCGCCGACTTCTCCTGTTTTTGCAGTCGCCTCAATTAATTCTGCCACCTTTTCAGCTCGTTCATCCGTTGTAATAATTTCTAATTTGACTTTTGCTAGTAAGGTTGTCAAAATTTCCTGACCACGAACATATTCAGCAAAGCCCTTTTGCGTACCATGACCCAATACCTGAGAAACTGTCAAGCCCTTTGCCAAATCACCACTATCTAACGCAGCCTTAATATCCTCAAGCTTCTCCGTACGAATAATCGCTTCAATTTTTTTCATATTCTTCCCTTTCCAATCCACTTAATTTTGCTAGTAAAGACTTGCAATTATGAATCTAAGCCCATAAATGTTGGGTAAGCAGTTTCTTCATGCTCAGTATCATCCATCCCGATTGCTTCTTCACGATCGCTAACTCGAATTTTCATGAATAACTTAATAACTGAGATGATTATAAATGAAATAACTGAAGCAAAGATTAAAGTAAAGATAATTGATTCAATTTGGGCAATAAATAAGTCAACACCACCGTATATTAAACCTGTTTGACCATTAATTTCAGGTTGAGCAAAAATACCTGTTACGATACCGCCGAAGATACCGCCAACACCATGACAACCAAAGGCATCTAAAGCATCATCTAAGCCAAGCTTGTGCTTCAAGACTGAAATAAAATAGTAACAGAACGGGCTTACTAAAGCACCAATAATGAAAGAACTCCATAAGGATACAAATCCTGCACCCGGTGTAATGGCTACCAAGCCAACGACAGCACCTGTACATGCACCAACAACTGTTGGTTTGCCAATTAAGACTTTTTCAATTAGCATCCATGATAGCATCGCACACGCAGCAGCAATACAAGTAGTTAATAAAGCATGAACAGCTATCCCATCAGCCACACCAGCACTACCAGCATTAAAACCAATCCAGCCGAACCATAATAAGCCCATACCTAGTACAACGAAGGGAATATTATGTGGTCGATAATCTAATTTATTAAATTCACGACGTTTACCAAGTACAATTGCTACAACTAATCCAGAGATACCTGAGCTGATATGAACAACATTACCACCAGCAAAGTCAATTGAACCAATTTCGGCAAGGAAGCCACCGCCCCAAACCATGTGTGCCAATGGCGCATAGACTGCTAACACCCAGACAGCAATAAAGACGAAAATCGCTGAAAAGCGCATTCTACCAGCTACAGCACCCGTTAAAATAGCTGTCGTAATCAATGCAAACATCATTTGAAAGACGACTGTCAAGCCCTCAGGATATGGATCACCCTTTAGCGTATCTACACCATTCAGAAATACCTTATCCAAATTTCCAATAAAGCTGCCATCTCCACTAAAGGCAAGTGAATAGCCAAACGCAGCCCAAAGCAATGATACGATACCCATAACCATTATCGACATCATCATTGTGTTAAGAACATTCTTCCTTCTAGATAGGCCACCATAGAAAAATGATAATCCTGGTGTCATTAGAAATACCAACGCAGTACAAGTAATAATAAATGCAATATTTCCTGCTTCCATAACTTACTCCTTTTTCTTTTTATTTTTGTTATGTTATAAAATCTAACACAGCGACACCGATTTGAAAAGCGTTTTTTTCTAAAAATTCTAAAAAATCTGTCAATTCTCACATGTCATGTTATGTTAAATTACATTTAGCGCTTTCATTACGAACATTAGTCGCTTTATGGAGTAGACCAATTTCTAACCATTAAATTAATGAAAAAGAAATTTTAAATTTATTTGTTTTTATTTTTTTCTTTTAAAAAAAACATTTAAATAAAATATTTTGAATTATGCTAAATTTAAAATAAATTATCAAAAAGTAAGCAAATACAAATTAGCTACTCTCCTCTAAATGAAACGCAGATTGGAGATAGCAGCATTTGATTATTTTGGCAGATTAAGGAGTGATTAAGTGAATAAAGAAAGTAAAAAATGGGTATTAGCAGGAATTACAGCATTAGGTGGTGCACTCGGAACGACAACAGAGGGCGCTTATGCAGCAGAAATTCAGACCGCCACTACTACAACGATAGATACCTTGGCAAATCAAGAGATAGCAACAATTCCACCTAATGAGCAAGCACAATCATCGTATGAGGAAAAGGCACCTTCAAAAAATGTGAGTTCAGAAGAAGCAATTAATAATGCTACTTTTGAAGAGAATGCCGTGGCCTACGCTCGCCAATCACAAACAAGCTTTGATTATACTAGCCTATCATTATCAACCTCCTTTTCAGAAGCAAATTACGAAAATGATAGCGCTTTAAATTCTGAAGCAATCAACCAATCTCATAGCACAAGCGATACTCTATCAAATCAGTCAGCCTTAAGCTCAGAAAGCAATTCATTGCGTGCAAGTCAGGTAAGCAGCCAATCTGCTTCCGCCTCAGCGAGTCAAGCAATACGCTCTAGCAACTTGACAAGCCTAGTTAATTCAAGCTCAGAAAGTAGCGCATTGCGTATCAGTCAGGTAAGCAGTCTAGCTGCTTCGACTTCAACGAGTCAAGCAATACGTTCCAGTAATCTAGCAAGTTTAGCTAATTCAAGCTCAGAAAGTAGCTCATTGCGTATCAGTCAAATCGGGAGTCTCTCAGCATCGGCATCAACAAGCCAATCATATAATTCAAGTACCTTATACAGCACTTCAAATTCGGCTTCAACCAGTCAATACAAAAAAAATAGCACGCTTAGCAGTCTGTCAGCATCGGCTTCTGACAGCACTTGGAATGCTAATAATCATAATGCCGATCAAAATTTAATTCCAAGTATCCGATTGGATTCTATGGGTGGCTCAGGCTATTTATTGGACGAAGTCGATGACACAAAGCTTTATAGCTTCACTGATTTTCTTTATAGCTCGCCTTATTTAGATTACAATCCAATTGATGGCTATGTTAAGGTGCCAAATTTAGATACTAATTCGGCATTTGTTAACGTATGGAGTGGCTATAAATTTAGCCATGCCTACTACAAGGGACAAGCCTACCAGATTGGCGATAGAATTTACGACGAAGCATTTAAAGATGGCAATTTTGAAGGATTAAAATTTTATTTTACACCACAAGAGATGACTGTAAATCTTTCATACGGCATTTATAGTCAATCTCAAACAGAAATCGATGCCTTTAAGGCCGCTCTAAGCAAAGCTAATTTACCAACAAGCGTTCAATTAAAGCCTGGTGAGCTTGTTGAATCACCGACAATTGATATTCCGGGCTATCAGCTAAAATTAAAAATAATCCCAACTAATATTTATCCAATGCCTGTACCGGTTGATACACCATACTACGTTGTAGGCACAGCATATAGCTCATGGGTTACCTATCAGTATGAATTGATTGATAGCTAATTTTATTCAATTAATTCAAAGCTAAATTAAACTCAAAAAGAGGCTGGACTAGCTTTTTTGAGCGGCATAATAAGTCCTAACCTCTAGCATCAGTAAACAGTGCTATATAATGGGTTAAATCGATAGAAAAGTGAGAAACAAGCTAGGCCTGCTTCTCACTTTTCTATCAGTTCATTTAACATCATTTGCCAAATCTTCTTTTTATTATCAATTATTTCAGAACTAATATTTATCTATCTACAAAATTATCTTGGTTATTTTCCAAGCATGACTTACCACATGATAACCTATTTTTCGAGTAAAATTTCAAATCGATTACCAGCATATTGCGACAGAACATACTCAAAGGGCCTTTGATCCTTTAGATAGGATATTTGTCTTAGCCTTAAAATTGCATCACCACGTTTTAATTCAAGTAAATCAGCTGTTTTTTCATTCGCGGTACTCGCCGAAATTTTTTGAGAGTTACCCCCAATTTCGTGCCCGAGCTTTTCAATCGTTTGGTAGAAATGTTTAGAAACCTCATCCTTATTGACGTTTTTGACTAAATAATGAGGTATCGTTGCAACCTCATAACAAATTGGAATCAAATCTCCATATCTCACACGCTCCATGCGTACAACCCATTGATCCTCAGTAATTTCTAACGCCTCGCATTCAACAATGCTCGGCTTAGTCACAAAATAAGAAATCAGCTCACTAAAGGGCTCCTTACCTTGAGCAAGCATCAGTTCAGAGAAGCTGGTTGTGCCACTTAATTTTTCTTGTACTTTCTTACTCGCTACATAGGTACCTGAACCGATTCTTCGTTCAACAATCCCCTCCTCAGCTAAGTTTAGCACTGCTTGCCTTAATGTCATTCGACTGACATCAAATTGAATTGAAAGCTCACGCTCACTTGGTAAACGTTCACCAATTTTCCAAACGCCCTGTTCAATTCTTCGTTTCAATTCATCATGTATTTGAATATAAATTGGCGTCTTTTCACCAGAATCCATCATTATCCCCCGTTCACTACCCACTTCAACGATTAGTTGGCCTTTCAGCTCAATTACTTTAGCTTTTATTATAACCTTGATTGTTTACGCTGTCACTGAAGTATACCAATTTATGTAAAAATATATATATAATAATAATATTAATAAAAAAGCACAAAGGGCAAGCTAAAATTGCTTGCAAGCCTTTGTACTCAAATTAATTTTTATTTAGAAGATGATGATGAGCTCGATGAAGTCGTGCTTGAGCTTGAAGATGATGAATCAGTTGAGATAAAGCTACTTAATGCCGAATCAAATGCTGAATCCTTCACCTTAACATTTGCTGCCTTTAATTCCTTAGCAATTACTTCTGTTACAAAAGTCTGATCATTCAGCTTCGTTTCTTCAGCAATTTTCTTTAATTCTTTCTTATATTTAGACATATCATTGCCTTTTTTAGAATTCTTATCCATTTTGAGCACATAGTAAGAAGTCGTATAGGTTGACGAATTAGTAGATGAAATCACCGAACCATAAATCTCACCATCTGCTAAATCCCATGCAGCTGTTTGTACTTCAGCAGGAACCGTAGTCGAGGTTGAATCAAACTTAACTTGACCACCATCTGCTTTTGTTTCGGTATCAGTAGATTTATCTTTAGCAATTGAAGCAAAATCAGCACCTTCAGCTTGAACAGAAGCTAAAATTGCTTTCGCATCATCCTCAGAATCTGCCTTAATGATTGACGCAGTTACTTCTGGATGGAAGCTTTCCCAAGCAGTTTTTAAATCTGCATCCTTAATCTCGATATTGGCCTTTAAGCCCGCCTCTAAAGATAAATTGTTTTTTAAGTATTCTTTAAAGGTTGCTTCTGTATAACCAGCTGAAGATAAGGCTGTTGCAAATGGATTTTTATCATCATCGGTCGCATTTTGCTCGTTATAGCTATCCTTTTGCTTATCAAAGGCATCGTTAACATCATCCTTAGAAACCTTATCACCGTATTTATCAGTGAAGACCTTATAAATAGTTAAATCACGGACAATACTTTGACTAGTACTTTGTGTTTTAGCCTTATCATAAAAATCCTCTACTGTAATCGTAGCACCCTTCATTGTTACAATATCTTTAGATGATGAACATGCTGCTAAGGTCGCAACAGCCACTAAGGATACAACACCAGCGATAACTTTTTTACTTTTTTTCATTGAAATTTACTCTCCTAGTAATCCTAATTATTTCCCATTTCTAATTTCTCATTCAATCTTTATCTTTTTCATACTAACATAAAACTGGTTTTTAGCAATATATTTTAAGTAAAAATTATCCTTTTTTTAGAAAACAATTTAATTATTTGACAATATTTTTACATAATCATTTTCTTTCGTTATTAATACTAAACCATCGCCGAGCGGGACAATTGAAGTTGTTAGGCCCTCACAATTTAGTACAGAATCTAAAAACTTCGTCAATCCTTTGTGAATTGCCCGTTTGCCTCTAGGAATTTCAGAAAAATCCTGAACAATTGTACCACCTTGCAGAACATCATCAACCATTAAAACAGCACCCTTTTTCATGATTCTTAGTATTTCAGGTAAAAAAACGATATATTTAGACTTGGCTGAATCCATAAAAATAAAATCATACGTATCACTTGGTAATGTTTTTAATATTTCTGCCGCTTCGCCTTCAAGCAGCGTAATTTTCTCTGTTAAATCCAAGCGTTTAAAATTATTTTTAGCCTGTTTAATCATTACATCATAACGATCAATAGTTGTCACCTCAGCCTGCGGTAAAATCTCACTCATCAAGCTTGCAGAAAAGCCCACGGCAGCACCAATTTCCAAAATTTTCTGCGGCTTTATTTGACCAAGCAAAAATTGCATAAACGCCACCGTTTCCTGCGGAATAATTGGTACATTTTTTTTCTGTGCTTCCTTTTGTACCTCTCGCAATTCACCATGCAGTGGTCTTAATTTTTGACGCATATATTTAACTACTTCTGGTTGGACAACTGGTCGATTCATCATTTCATTTCGTGGACTATTTGGTAGAACTGACATTCACCATACTTCCTTTCAATTATTCTAATATCTTGTTTCCAGCAAAGCGTTTAAGCGAATGTTCTCTCGTTTAATTAACTCTGAATACTGGCTAATCACTTTCATTCTTTCTAAATCGGCAGCTAAGATTTTAACTGCTATCAATTGGCGACCAACATTACGTACTAATTTAACTCGCGCATCAATCCATTCGACTTCCTTTTGTAGCATAGCGATATCAATTTGCTCATATTCTTTTTGAAATTCAATCGCTTCAAAAGATTGACCCGAAAAAAGTCGTTTAATTTCTGGATTGAGCTCTAATGACAATTTCTTTAGAATCTTCAAATAATAATTCCATGCTGCTTCCAAGGTCAAAGCTGAACGCAAAATCATTTGATACTCCAAAATAGGCTGCTTAACCATCACGTCTAACCGCTCATCGTGCTTATCGTCAGCTGAGTAGGCAAGTAATGTTGTCCGAACCGTTTGCAATTCAAGCTTTAGATGGTAATTTTCAAGCACCAGTTTTTCAAAGCCTTCACTCTTGGCTAGATTAAGGCTGATCGCCTGCGTGTCACCTCTTCTGAGCGCATCAACCTCAGAGCTTGAGAAATCATCATCATCGAGACTATCCTTGGCACCTGTAAATTGATAGATATAACGAGTTAATTCCTTTTCTAAATAGAAAGCTAAAGCATTTTGCTTAACCGATGCGTTTTGTTGGCTAATCGCCTGCTTTAAATCAATATTTAGTCTCGAACCGCTTGCATCAAAGTATAGTGGCAATATTTCAAAATAATATATTCTTGAGCCACTTGAATATTCCGTATAGATATTGATAATCGCAAAATTTAAGAATAACTGATTAATAATTTCAATTAATTTTTCAATTGCTATTACTGAACGCGCACTTAAAAATTCAACCTTAAAAAAAACCGTTTGATTAACCGCATTCATTAGCTCTAAAATTTGAAGATTAATGCTAGCATTAGGGTATGCCTGTTCATCAAAGTGATGTGCATAAATATTTTGAGCAGTCTGTTTGACATTCTCAAGCGGCTCAGTTTCATCCACTTTTTGATGATAATTTACATTTAGACTATTAGAAAAAAAACTAACATGAACAACTCTTCTCAATACTTTCCCCCGTTTCTCAATCAATTTATATTTTAAGGTAAAGACAACATACAGCTAATCTTGATGCTAACACGTTATTAACTAAATACTATTCTATCACAAGATATTTATAACAACCTACCAAGCATTCAGAAAATTTTAGTCTGCCAAGCAATATCTTTGCAATCTTGTGGCAAACCTTTATACTTACTTTTAGTAAGTTAAATATTGGAGGAAAATATGGCTAATAATGAATTATACATCAAGGAACAATTTCAATTAAAAGGCATTCATCATGTCACTGCAATCACTTCTAGCGCTCAGCATATCTATGAATTTTTTAGTAATATTTTAGGACTACAGCTAGCCAAGGTAACCGTCAATCAAGATGATTATCAAACCTATCATCTATATTTCACTGATGAAAATGGTGCAGCCGGAACAGATATGACCTTCTTTGATTTCCCTAATATCCCAAAGGGAAGTAAGGGCACAAATAGTATTCAAAGAACAAGCTTTAGAGTACCCTCTAATCAATCATTAGTCTATTGGCAAAATCGTTTTAATGAAGCTGGCATTAAGCACCAAGCAATTCAAATGAGATTTGACAAGCAGTATCTTGAATTTGAAGATTTTGATGGGCAACAATATCAATTGATTTCCGATGAAAATAACCTCGGTGTTGCAAGCGGGCAACCATGGAAGCAGTCGAATGTATCCTTAGAGCACGCCATTACCGGCTTGGGGCCTGTTTTCGTTGCTGTTAATAATTTGGAGCTCATCACATTAGCTTTAGAATCCGTTTTAGGCTTTAGAAAAACGGCACAAGCGGGCAACCTTCATCTATACGAAGTAGGATTAGGTGGAAATGGTGGTTCCATTATTATTGAAGAAGACACCAATAGTTCGCCTGCAATAGAAGGCTACGGCAGCATTCATCACTTGGCACTTCGTGTTAAAGATCAAGAAGGTCTCAATTATTGGATTAATCGACTTAAAAGCTTCCGCTTACCGCAATCTGGGCTAGTTGATCGTTTTTATTTTCAATCTGAATACTTTAGAGTCGCACCACAAATTTTATTTGAAATCGCTACTGATGGCCCTGGCTTTTGGGTGGATGAGGCTAAAGAGAAGGCTGGTTTGCAGCTAAGCCTACCACCCCATCTATTCCCAGATGATGAGGCAACAAAAGCGCAAGCAGCAGCAAAATTACGACCACTTGATACAGCAGATGCGAGAAGTAAAAGGACAGTAGAATGGAAAATCACTGATATTATTCGTTAAAGCTAGTCGAAAGGAAAAAAGATGAAGCACTTTAAGCCCGAGCAATTAAGCAGTAGTCTTCAGTATAAATTATTAACTGGTATAATTGTACCGCGTCCAATTGCTTGGATTACCACTCAGAATACTGCGGGTATTGTCAATGCTGCCCCATTTAGCTTTTTTAATGCTGTTGCCGTGGGTAAACCATTGCTCTCTGTTGCAATATTGAATGGCGGTATGCGAAAGGACACTGCAAATAATCTATTACAGACAAAAGAAGCCGTTGTACATTTAATCAATCCAGATAATGTTAAAGAAATGAATCTTACCGCTAAAAATCTGCCAAGTACGGTGTCAGAGCTTGCTTCTTTTGGCATCGAAACACAAGCAAGCGAGCTTATATCAGTGCCTAGTATCAAAAATAGCTCCGTCAGATTTGAGACTGTTTTATATCAACATATTCCAATTATTGAAAAAGAACTTGTTTTGACTGATTTTTTTCTTTTAGAGATTAAAAATTTTATAATTGATGAAAGAATAATTGATTTAAATCAATTTTATATCTCCACTCAGCAATTAAAGCCAATCGCTCGGCTGGCGGGTAATGAATATGCTGAACTTGGCAATATTTTCAATATTACACGACCAAGCTAATATATATTTATTACTACTTTGAGTATAATAAAAAGAGGCTTGGAATATCTAGCTAATTCAATCAATTAGTTTTTTATACTAATTAAAGGAATTGCGATAAATAATCCTAGCCTCTTATTTTTCATTAGTATCTTAGTTAAATTTCTGACAGTGGTTTCAGATGCTTTTCTGAGATTGCCTTTACTTTTTCAACGCGACGAATATACTTTTCTTCCGCTAGAAAATCTGTCGTCATCCATATTTTAACAATCTCAAGTGCAATCGCAGAGCCAATAATTTTACCACCTAAGCAGAGAACATTACTATCGGTATGCTCACGTGCGAGCTTTGCGCAAAATGGATCCTGACAAACAACTGCATCCAAGCCATAAATACGATTGGCAATTAACGCACTGCCATAGCCAACCCCATCAACAAAAATGCCGCGCTCTGCCTCACCCTTGGCTACTGCTAAAGAAGCTGGATAAACATAATCGGACAAATCCGCAGGTTCTTTAGTATATGGTCCCATGTCTTCTACTGTATGACCATTTGATTCTAAAAATGCTTTAATTTCTAATTTCAAATCAACACCAGCATGGTCACTCGCCATAATAATTTTCATTTTTGCTTCTCCTTTTAAAACTGTTTATGAGTCGTCTTGCATTGTAAGCCTAACATTTTAAAATTAATACTTCAAATATTTATTTGACTTCAAACGGATAGACAAATCCCCATTCTTCCCGAATTTTATCTAATATTTTCATCACATCTAGTGTTAACCCAATCGCACCATCTAAATCAGCATTTTGGATAAATCCTTCAAAGTCATAAACCTCATAGGCAAGTGCTTTTTCTTGTTCACCAGCTTCAATTTCAACTGTTTGACCAGTTAAGGTTTCAGTGAAATAGGCTTTATTGCCTCGCGGATAGTCATATATCTCAAGATACCCTTTTTCACCAGCAATTAAAGCACGTTTAGGTTGTTTTGCCTGCATTGTTAAGGTAATCGCAGCCATTTGCCCTTCTTTATTTTTCAAAATAGTTGCCGATTCTTCATCCACACCCGTTTCAAAATAATTCACCGTGGTCATTAAAAGCTCAGGCTGTGATTTCAAAAATAGACGCGCAACACTCGTCGCATAACCACCAATATCAAGCAATGCACCACCTGCTAAATTAGGATTAAAGAAACGATTTTTAACATCATATTCTTTATGACTACCAAAATTGATTTGCAGAAGCTTAATCTCACCAAGTAAGCCATTATTAACTTTCTCTGATAATTTTTTAAAGATTGGCATGTGAAAAACAGTCATCGCTTCCATTAAAATTAAGTTCTTTTCACGAGCAATTTCAAGCAAATACTCCAATTGTCTGCTATTGATTGTAATCGCTTTTTCACATAATACGTGCTTGCCGGCCTTCAGTGATGCTTCAATCATTTCTGCGTGTAAATGGTGTGGTGTAGCCACATAGACAATATCTAGCGCATCATCTTTAAGCATTTCTTCTAAATTAGTATATAGATGTTTAATCTGATGCTTTGCCACAAACTCATCTAATGCTTCAGATGGCTGACTCGTAATAGCATAAATTTCGCCATGTACTTGATTTAAAGTAGCTGCCATTTCTCCAGCAATCCAGCCCGAGCCAATAATGCCCCAATTAAATGTACTCATAATTTTTACTCCATTCATTTTATTTATTAAATTCATTTACTAACGACCATAATGCTCAACGGTCTCATTATACCCTACTAAAGCATCAGTTACTTGATTGATAAAGAGACTATGTGAGACAATCCCAATTTGTTGATTTAATAGCTCAGAAATTACTTCTGGTTTTTCATCTGAGCGCCAGCTTAAATCAAGCAGATAATTGCCGTATTTAGTGACTTCCGGTTCCTGATTAATCAACCTTAATTTCCCAGTTAAATCTCGCGATGCCATAAATTGTCTAACCGCGGGCATGGCGTCAGGAATCACTTCACAGCAAATCGGTAAATCAAGCACTAATTTTTCTTGAAATTTATCTGCTGTAGTCAATAAAATATAACGCTTGGATAAGGCCGCAGTTATTTTTTCCTGAGTTTGAATGCCACCTAACGTCTTTAATGCCCGTAGCTCATAATCTACCAAATCACAGCCATCAAAGCTAAAATCTAACTGACTAACGGAATCAATATCAATTATCTTAAGCCCTACTGCTTGGCAAGCATTGCGTGTTTCATCAGAAAGTGTAAAAACTGAAATATTTTGAAAATCAGCTTGCGCAATTTTTTTAGCTAATAATGCAACCGTCGAACCACCACCTAAACCAATAACCATATCCTCTCTAAGCAGCGTTAAGGCCTCATATGCAATTTTTTCTTTTATCTCCATCTGCCACCTCTTTCATATCCACTATTTTAAAGAAATTAAATTTCATACAAATTATAACTCAAGAAATTAAATTTCACAAGACTTTTTTAAGCTATACTTTTAAGCTATTTTTTCGTATAATTCACTGGAGAGTATCTCAGAAAGGCGGCAGAAAATTGACCATTTTAGACCAAATCCAACAAAATTATCATTCTTTTTTCAATGCCGAAAAGAAAATTGCTGACTACATCTTGGCAAATGCCAAGGAGGTTTTCGACTTACCAATTGCTGTTTTAGCTGAAAAAAGCCACGTAAGTGAAGCAACAATTTCTCGCTTTTGCAAAAAGCTCAGCCTAACTGGTTTTCATCAGCTAAAAATCGAACTGGCTAAGCTGGCAAATGAGCCAGAAGCCCAAACAATTCCCTTTAAAAAGGCAACATTGACTCAGCGGCTTGAACAAATTGCCCATAATAAATCAACCGAAATATTAGCGACAACTCAAAATATAGATGTCAGTATGCTAAAAAAGGTACTACGTCAGCTTGAGCAGACACGCATCATTCATTTTACCGCGTCAGGTAATACAACACCTGTTGCGATTGATGCGGCCTATCGCTTTAATCAAATCGGATTATCAGCTGTCGTTTTTGAAAGCTGGCAAACACAGCTTGCCTATACGATGAATATGCAGACTGATGATTTATTAGTCGTCATTTCAAACTCGGGTGAGGCCAAGGTTCTTTTAAAAAACATTGAAATTGCGCAAAAAAAAGGCATTAAGATTTTAGCAATCACCAATCACCCTAAATCACCAATCGCCAAGCTTTCAGATTATCATCTGACAACAATGAGTCATGAGCATTTTTTTCACAAGGAATATTACTTTTCCCGAATTGCTGCTATGTATGTGATTGAATTATTATTTTTACTATTATCGGAAAGTCAAGAACGTAAGGCACATGTCCGTTTGCATGAAGATTACTTAGCAGATGAAAAAATCTAGCTGATAATTAAAAAAAGGCGCTAAGACTCTGCGGAAGTGCAACTACTTTTTGATACAAAATAAAAAGAGCGACTCAATTTAATCTTGCTGATCGGTATTCAACGGGCGAAAGATACCCTAATTTGGATAAAATTCTATTATGATTCCAAAAATAGATGTATTTTTCTACAATATCGATTACTCTAGTATTAGAGCCTATCGGCTCTTTTGAGATGTAGAACGTTTCTGACTTTAGTGAGGCATGAAACGACTCTATTGGAGCGTTATCTGAAGGTGTACCCTTACGGGACATACTTTGGATAACGTTTTTCTGTTTTAC
>NZ_JABJXU010000008.1 GCF_013155265.1 Enterococcus sp. MMGLQ5-1
TTCTTCCCGAAGGGATGAAGCCGATTCTCCTGCTAATAATCTCTCAACGATCTGAATTTTTAATGTCTCCGGATAATAATTATGTTTTGCCATTAGAAAAACACCTCCAAATTTATTTTACTAAATTTGAGGTGCTCTTTTTTAATTGTATCTAATTATAGTGTCAGTTCCACCGGCAACTTAGCTTCTTTTTTTGTCATGCCGACTAACTTGTTTTTAGAAGCGATAAATGGAGGAAGCTTTAAAAGCTTATTTCAAAGGCTCAATAACGGTCTCAATGCTATAGCGACACCATTTATCAATAATTTCAAGAAATTCGACAAGCTGCTTGGTTTCAAAATGAGCAATTATTAGGTAACAGGCACCACCAGAAATTTTATAGAATTCGGAAATTGGTTCAAATTGATTGACTTGCTTTTCAAATTGTTTAAATCGGTTAGAATTCATAAAAATGCGAATGAACTGTGTTTGTGGGTAATTGATGCTGATACTGAAATTTTTAATGGCTCCAGATTCCTGTAGCTTAATAATGCGGTTGCCGACTGCTTGACCCGACATATGAATTTGCTCTCCAATAGCTTTGTTTGTCATTTTACTGTTTTGCTTTAATAGCTGAATTATTTTTTGATCAATGTTATCCATTTTACCTACTTTCATCATGAAATCAATTTGCTTTTTTGTTTTTCAGTAAGCGCTGTGTATTCATTTATTTTTTCTATATGATAATTATATCAAAGTTAGAGGAGTGATTTAATGAAAAAAAAACGTGCACTATTGGTAATTGATGTTCAGAATGATTATTTTAAAAATGGAAGACTGCCATTAGAGCATCCAGAAACAGTACTAAGAAAAATTAATCAATTGGAAAAGAAATTTATTAGAATGAATCAACCAATCATTTACATTCAACATATCAGCCGTCACAAAATTGCCCCATTTTTTATGGCTGGCACTTCTGGGGTCAAGCTACACCAAGGGCTGATTATAAATCCAGAAAGCACTATTGTAACAAAACAATTTCCAAATTCATTTTATAAAACAAATTTGAAGCAGCTTCTTGACAAGCTTGAGATTGAGCAGTTGGTCATAACTGGTATGATGACCCATATGTGTATAGATTCAACAACGAGAGCCAGCTTTGAGCTAGGCTATCAGCCAATTGTAATTTTAGATGCAGTAACCACAAGAGAATTAGCCTTTGACTCGCAAATTGTAAGTGCAAAAGAGGTACAAACTGCCTTTTTAGCTTCTTTTGAAACCTTTGCCAAAGTTGTATCAACCAAAGAATTTTTAGCTGAATAAGAATATGATTTTAGCTGTTTCAAACGAATTGTTGGTAAAATTTCATGTTTCAAAATATAATGTAGGTAAATAAGAAAGGGTGGTTTTAGGATGAGTTTAACTGATACATTTGAATTAAGTAATGGTGTAAAAATTCCGATAGTTGGCTTTGGAACATGGCAAACACCTGATGGCGAAGTGGCTGAGCAGTCGGTGTTGGATGCGTTAGAGGCTGGATACCGTCATATTGATACAGCGGCGATATATGGCAATGAAGAATCAGTAGGGCGTGCCATTAAAAAATTTGATTTACCTAGAGATGAATTATTTGTGACAACTAAGCTGTGGAATGATGCGCATAGCTATCAAGGCGGCAAGCAGGCACTAGATGATTCTTTAAAGCGTTTAGGATTAGATTATGTTGATCTGTATTTAATCCATTGGCCTAATCCGCTTGCAGTTCGCGATCATTGGCAGGAGGCAAATGCTGAGGCTTGGCGTGCAATGGAGGAGGCTGTTAAGGCAGGAAAAGTCAGAGCCATTGGTATTTCAAATTTTCACAAGCATCATATTGATAGTCTTTTAAAGAACGCAAGTATTCTACCACAGGTGAACCAAATTTTTGTCAATCCAAGTGATCAGCAAATAGAGGTTGTGAAGTATAATCAGTCAAAATCGATTTTAACTGAGGCATACTCACCTTTAGGTACAGGTAAAATTTTTGAAGTACCAGAATTAGTTGCTTTGGCTGAGAAGTATGGTAAGACAGTGGCGCAGCTTGTATTGAACTGGCATTTAGCTAAGGGCTATTTACCCTTACCAAAATCTGTTCACAAGGCAAGAATCATTGAGAATACTAAAATTTTTGATTTTAAGCTGTCGGCTGAGGATATTGAATTAATTGATGGCTTGCACGGTACGGCTGGATTAGCACGAAATCCTGACGAGGCTACTTATTAATTTTCATACGTTGAATTGAAAGAATTAATAAAAAGCGTTATAAAAGTTGGACTGATAAATATTTCAGTCCAATTTTTATTTGTCTCAAAATGATAAAAAGACCTATCTTTCTATAATTAATGCAGTCAATATTTGCGGGTAAGCCAATCTTTCTGCGAAACAATACCATTTTCGCAATAAAGCATTGTCTAAGACGTGAATTCGGTATTCTCTCTACGAAAAATTGGGCAAACCGTTGGGGATGCAGATGAAGCGTAATTTAGAAATATCTCTCAAGTTTCAGTATTCTATTCAGCTTGAGTAACACTACGGAGATGGGACAAAAGATGTTTTGCGACTTAGAAAATATGCTAAATTGTCTTGTGAAAAAATCGTCAAACAAGGTGCTTTCTCTCTCTGATTAAAACTGTGAAGAATAGACGAGTCATTCGTTTATTCAGTCAGACGCTTTCTATCTGACCGGATGACCTATCTAACGTACCTTAGCGGATTTTTTGCTTAGTCGTTGTCGCATTGTCCTCCGTAAATTAAAAACAATCCAAAAAAGGTTAGGACTTTTGTCCCAACCCTAATATCCATCTTGAGTATTTTAGTCAAATCGGCTTGGTTGATATTGAGCCAATAAAAAACAACTGAGCTAATGAGATACGTTCCTAAGATAGCTTTTTTAGTCTATCCATTAGGAGCTGCATCAAATTAAGGCAGTTGTTTTTATTTAATTAATATTGGACTAAAAAGTTTTTCTTTTTACCACGTCGGATGACGGTCAGCTCATTTTCGATTTTATCTGCATCAGAGAGCGTATAATCAAGCTTTTGTTGTCGTTCGCCGTTAATATAAATGGCACCATTTGTGATATCCTCACGTGCTTGGCGCTTAGATGGCGAGATTTTTGACTCGACTAGGAAATCTACCAGATTTAAAGGTGTTTCAGCAGTCACATTATAGGTTGCAACGTCTTTTAAGCCAACCTTGATGTCTTTCACATTCAAGGTTTTTAAATCGCCGCCACCAAAAAGAATTTCTGAAATATGAACAGCCTGTTCGTAAGCATCTTGACCGTGAACAAGTGCTGTTACCTCACGTGCTAGGATTTTTTGAGCTGACCGTGACCCACGATTTTCGTTAAATTCAATCTCAATTTGTGCAATTTCTTCTAATGTGAGGAAGGTAAAGTATTTTAGGAAGCGAACCGCATCCTCATCAGTCGTATTTAACCAAAATTGGTAAAATTCATAAGGCGTTGTCTTTTGGGCATCCAACCAAATGGCGTTGCCCTCTGATTTTCCAAATTTTTTGCCATCAGCAGTTGTAATCAGTGGCAAAGTCAAGCCAAAGCCCTGTTTGCCAGTTTCCTTACGAATTAGCTCTGTACCAGTCGTGATATTGCCCCATTGGTCACTACCACCAACCTGTAGCTCAATGCCGTAATCTTCAAATAATTTTTGAAAATCATAGCCCTGCAGCAATTGGTAGGCAAATTCAGTATAGGAAATGCCTGTTTCAATTCTTCGCTTAACAGATTCCTTGCTCATCATATAGTTGATTGTGAAATTTTTGCCAGTGTCCCGCAAGAAGTCAATGAGTGAGAGTGAGCCTAGCCAATCATAGTTATTGACAATAGATGCTGGATTTTCTTTTGCCTCAAAGTCAATAAATTGCGCAAGCTGGTCACGGATTGCATTTGACCAATTTTGAACTGTTTCAGTTGTATTTAAGCTGCGTTCAGTATCTTTAAAGGATGGATCGCCAATCATGCCTGTTCCGCCACCAACTAAGGCATAAGGCGTATGGCCATTTATTTGAAAACGTCTAAGCATTAATATGGGAACCAATGAGCCGATATGCAAACTGTCAGCAGTTGGATCGAAGCCAATATATAGCTTAATTTTCTCGTTATTTAATTTTTCCTTTAGTGCCTCATCATCAGTGGTTTGGTAAATCAAGCCACGTGCTTGTAATTCTTCGAAAAATGATTGCATTATTAACCTCCTAGAATAATAGTCATTCTCCATTTTAACTGAATTTTTTGATAAATAAAAGGCTTTAATTTTTTAATTTTATAACGTTATGATTGAAAAAGTCTCTAGGCAATGTTTTAATATTATCTGAGCAAAGTTTTTACAATAGAAAAGGAGCTTGCAAATGGGAAAATTTCAAGTAATTGAGCATCCATTAATTCAGCATAAATTAACAATTATTCGTCAAAAGGATGTCGGAACTAAAGTATTTCGTGAGGTTGTCAATGAAATTGCGATGCTAATGGCCTATGAAGTCAGTCGTGATCTGCCTTTAGAAGATGTCGAAATTGAAACACCGATTACTAAGTCTGTTCAAAAAACATTATCTGGTAAAAAATTAGCGGTTGTACCAATTTTACGTGCGGGTATTGGGATGGTAGATGGGATTGTATCTTTAATTCCAGCTGCTAAGGTAGGACATATTGGTATGTATCGTGATGAGGAAACCTTACAGCCAGTTGAATATTTGGTGAAGCTTCCAGAAGACATTGATCAACGCCAGATTTTTGTAGTTGATCCAATGCTCGCTACGGGTGGTTCTGCGATTCTAGCGATTGACTCCTTGAAAAAACGTGGTGCGGGTAATATTAAATTTGTCTGCTTAGTTTCGGCGCCAGAGGGTGTTAAGGCATTGCAAAAAGCGCATCCGGATGTTGATATTTATACTGCTAGCTTGGACGAACGCTTGAATGAGCATGGTTATATTGTGCCGGGTCTCGGAGATGCCGGTGACAGATTGTTTGGCACAAAGTAGTGTAATTATTAATTATTAATGGTCAGGAGGTATTTTGATGGGCATTGAAAATCCAAGCCAAGAGGTAATCTTTGGTTATTTGAAAAAGGCGAAAAATATCGCCGTGGTTGGTCTAAGTAATCGAACAGACCGAACAAGCTATCTAATTGCAGAAGGCTTGCAAAAGGATGGTTATCGTATCTTCCCCGTTAATCCTGTGTTAGCTGGTGAGAAGATTTTAGGTGAACAGGTTTATGCTAATTTGAAGGATATTCCAGAGCATATTGATATTGTTGATATTTTTCGGCGAAGTGAATTTTTGCCTGAAATTGCTAAAGATTTTATTGCGACTGATGCAGATGTTTTTTGGGCTCAGTTGGGCTTAGAAAGTGCTGAAGCGGCCGATATTTTGCAGAAAAACCATCGTCATAATATTGTCATGAATCGTTGCATCAAAGTTGAATACGCCTATTCAGGTCTAAGACAGCTTAAGGATAAGGGATGACTCAATTTAGAGCTTGAGAATTACTCAACTGATTTTATTAAAAAATTTAAATTAATTATTTTTTAACTGCCATTTTGAATAGGATGTCACAGAATGTAGACAAAGTATACTTTCAAAGTATGCTTTTTCTTTTTGGCTCTACAATAAATTGGGCTGATAAATATTTCGATCCATTCGTTATTGGTCTAATTTGGTTTTATTTCTCAGAAAAACTCTGTTTTTACAATAAAAATATAACATTCAAAGCAGGCTTGAGCAGCGCAAAAAGTATTATAAAATGTGCCATCTTGCAATAAAATGGCTTTTTGTTTTATTAAATATGATTAATAGTGTATATTTAAATTGTTTAATGTTCTTATTATAAAGAAGTTGAGATTTTAAATGAGCCACCAGCTGAGTTGAAAAATGGAATTGGGGTGTATTTTCGCTCAATTTTATTGGAGAGTGTTAATAAGGTCTATTGCCTTCATTAAGCTTAATTTCTTTTTTAACCTTGTTTGGATTTTTGTCTGTGGTGGGTGCTACGTGTTCATTATTCAAATTGTGGTGATTGTAGTAACAATTGTGATTTTTATTATGATTCTATCAGCTCTATTTGTAATTATAATCAAATTAATAGCATCGATTCACAACGGCGCATAATCACAGTTTGAATTAAAATTATTGGATGTTACAGGTCAACTAAAGTTTACGCTGAAGGAGGTACTAAGTTGGATACTTTAAAGAAAATTGCAACACCTAAAAGAGTTATTGCGCTTATTATTTTAATTTTAATCACTATTTTTGCATTTCAAAATATGAATTCAGTCGAGCTAATGATTATTTTCTTTTCGGTTAAATTACCATTACTTTTTTTAATCTTAGGTGTTTTTTTTCTAGGCATCTTTACTGGCTGGTCGATTAAAAGAAATGATGTCAAAAAAATTGTTGCAGATGTGCAATCTGAAACGCAAAAAGAAATTTCAAATTTACAAAAGCAGCTTAAAGAGAAATAATTTAAGCTTTTAGCCATATTTTAAACCTCGTGGAAGCGAGGTTTTTTTGAATAAAAGTGGAGAAATTTCAATTTATAAATTTTTCAAAATCTTCGTTTATTGAATGGCGAGAAAAAGAGCCAGACTTTTTTGATTTTTCTTTAATTTATGAAAACTTGCTAATAATTACTTTGATTTATGATATGATTAAAGGCATGGGAGGGCTGAAAAGTGCTAAATTTTTTCACGAAAACAATATCTCAACAACCAACTGGTAAAATCCCCAATCATATCGCGATTGTAATGGATGGCAATGGTCGTTGGGCTAAAAATAAACGAAAACCGAGAGTATTTGGTCACAAGGCTGGTATGGACGCCTTAAAAAAAGTTACAATACGTGCAAATGAAATTGGTGTTAAGGTTTTAACTGTCTATGCTTTTTCAACTGAAAATTGGTCAAGACCAGAGAGTGAAGTTGAATTTATAATGAGACTTCCGATAGATTTTTACGAGAATTTTGTACCTGAGCTTAAAGCAAATAATGTGAAGGTACAGATGATGGGTGATTTAGATGGTTTACCTGTTAAAACAAAGGAATATGCATTAAAAGCTGAGGAGGCAACACGTTTTAATACTGGTCTGATTTTAAATTTTGCCTTGAATTACGGTGGTCGTGTGGAAATTGTCGATGCGATCCAAGATATTACTGAACGGGTTGTGCTGGGTGAAATTAATCCTGGTGATATTAATGAAGCCTTGGTTTCGGCCTCGCTAATGACCAACCGCTTGCCAATTGAGTATCGTAATCCAGATTTGCTAATCCGGACGAGTGGTGAGCATCGATTATCCAACTTTTTGCTTTGGCAGGTGGCATACACTGAATTCTACTTTACGCAAGAATATTGGCCAGATTTTGATGAAAAATCTTTAGATTTAGCAATTAATGATTTTCAAAACAGGGATCGTCGTTTTGGCGGTTTAACTAAATAAAAATAAAGGTAATTTTTTTGGAGGGCACAAATAAATGAGAACACGTGTTATTACAGCGGTGATTGCGTTAGCTGTTTTTATCCCGGTAATTTATTTTGGTGGTATTATTTTACAAATTTTGGCTGCTGTTTTAGCGGGTATCGCCGTTTATGAATTATTTAAAATGAGAAATTTAGATTTATTATCCTTTGAGGGCATTTTGTCAATGATAGGTGCAGTAGTGCTTGCTTTTCCGGTGCAAAATTATTTGACCTTTATGCCAAAAGACGCTTCATGGCTTTTGTTTACTCTAGTCGCCTTTGTTTTGCTTGGTGGCGCTGTATTTTCTAAAAATGCTTATACAATTGATGAAGCTGGCTTTCCTTTAATCGTCAGCCTGTACTGTGGTGTCGGTTTTCAAAATTTAGTGACCGCACGTCAGAGTAGCTTTGCAATTTTACTATTTGTACTTTGTATTGTCTGGGCGACCGATATTGGTGCCTATATGTTTGGTATGAAATTTGGTCAACATAAGCTTTACCCAGCTATCTCTCCAAATAAAACAATTGAAGGCTCGCTTGGTGGTATTTTTTCAGCAATTATAGTTACCTTGATTTTTGCCTTCTTAAAGCCATCAATCTTCCCTTACTCATTGTGGATCATGTTGATTTTAACAATTCTTTTTAGCGCCTTTGCACAATTTGGTGATTTAGTTGAGAGTGCTATTAAGCGTCACTTTGGCGTCAAGGATTCAGGTAATATTTTACCAGGACATGGTGGTATTTTAGATCGTTTTGACAGCTTAATCTTTGTTTTTCCAATTATGCATTTATTTAATATTTTTTAGGAGTTTAGCTTGAAAAAAATTTGTTTACTCGGGGCAACTGGCTCCGTTGGGGGTAACACCTTAGATGTCATTCAGAGCCATCCAGAAAGCTTTTCGCTAGCTGGCTTTTCATTTAATCAAAATATTGAACGTGCATGTGAGATTATTCGTGATTTTAAGCCAAAATTTGTAGCGGCTGGCAATGTTCAATTAGCGCAAGAATTGCAAAGTGAGTTTTCAGAGCTAACTGTTTTTTCTGGTCTTGAAGGCTTGGTTGAATTAGCCTCAACAGATTATGATTTAATTTTAACAGCAGTAATGGGCTCTGTAGGGCTCCGTGCGACGATTCGCGCAATTGAATTGAAGCGTCAAATTGCGATTGCGAATAAGGAGACGCTAGTAATGGCTGGCGATTTTATTACGGCTCTAGCTAAAAAGAATAATGTTGATTTATTAACCGTAGATAGTGAGCACTCGGCGATTTTTCAATGCTTGCAGGGGGTGCGCCGTGAAGATATTACATCAATAACAATTACGGCCAGTGGTGGGAGCTTTAGAGATCGAACAAGAGCTGAGCTTGAAGGCGTCACTGTTGCTGATGCCTTAAATCATCCAAATTGGTCAATGGGACAGAAAATAACGATTGATTCAGCAACGATGGTTAATAAGGGGCTTGAAGTGATTGAAGCACATTTCTTGTTTGATTTACCTTATAATCAAATCAAAACGATTTTGCATCGCGAGAGTGTTGTTCATTCCCTGATTACGATGAAAGATGGTGCTAGCTTTGCCGAATTAGGTGCTAATGATATGCGTCAGCCAATTCAATATGCATTGACTTATCCGGAGCACTTAAAAATGAATCACAAAAAGCCATTTGACTTGGCAGAAATTGGTCAGCTTCATTTTGAAGCGATGGATTACGAACGTTTTCCAATGCTTGCTCTAGCATATTGGGTTGGTAATAAAGGTGGCAGCTATCCAACCGTTTATAATGCTGCCAATGAAATTGCGGTTGCTGCTTTTTTGCAAGATAAAATTACTTTTTTGGAAATTGAGCAGTTGATTAGTGAAGCAGTAGCTGAGCATCAAGAGGTGGAGCACTTAGATTTAGATAAAATTATAAAGATAGACGAGGAAACTAGATTACGCGTCTCTCGAAAGATTAGGTAGAAAATATGCAAACAATTTTAACTTTTATTATTATTTTTGGTGTTATCGTGGTGATTCATGAATTTGGACATTTTTATTTTGCTAAAAAATCGGGTATCTTAGTACGAGAATTTGCGATTGGTATGGGTCCTAAAATTTTTAGTCATCAGGGTAAGGATGGTACGACCTATACGATTCGTATCTTGCCGCTAGGCGGCTATGTTCGTATGGCAGGCTGGGGCGAAGATGATCAAGAAATTAAAACAGGGACTCCAGCCAGCCTGGAAATTTCACCAAAGGGTGAGGTTACACAGATTAATCTCTCTGAAAAACAGCTTTCAGAAGGCTTACCAATTCAGGTGACGGATTATGACTTAGTTTATGATTTAACCATTACTGGTCTGGTAAATGGGGAAAGTCAACGTTTTCCAGTCAATCATGATGCGACCATGATTGAAAAGGATGGTACGATACTACGAATTGCACCGATTGATGTTCAGTTTCAGTCTGCGAAGCTTTCCCATCGGATAATGACCAATTTTGCTGGACCGATGAATAATTTCATTTTAGGTATTGTTATTTTTATCATTCTGATTTTCGCGCAGGGTGGTGTTGAAACGTCATCAACCAATCGGATTGGTCAAGTCGCAGCTGATGGTGCTGCGGCAAAGGCAGGTCTAAAAGAAGATGATCAGATTATTTCAATTAACGATAGCAAGATTTCTAATTGGAATGACCTAGTTTCTGACATCAATGCTTCTGAAGGTCAGCCAATGACGTGGCAGGTCAAACGCAATAATAAAACATTTGAAGCTGTTGTGACACCAAAATTGCAAGAGGCTGATGGGCAAAAGAGTTATCTAATCGGTATTACTCAGCCTTTGGATCGTTCTTTTTTGGCTAAGCTTACAGGCGGCTTTACACGAGCTTGGCAGGTTTCAATGAATATTTTTAAGGCCTTAGGAAACTTAATTGCACAGCCTGATTTGGATAAGCTTGGTGGTCCAGTTATGATTTTTGAGCTTAGCTCGACAGTCTCAAAACAAGGGTGGCAATCTGTTCTGGCGCTTATGGCGGCACTTTCAATGAATTTAGGTATTTTTAATTTATTACCAATTCCAGCCTTGGATGGTGGTAAAATTTTAATGAATTTAATTGAAGCGATACGTGGTAAGCCTCTATCGCAAGAAAAAGAGGGTATTATCACGGTTATTGGCATGGTTTTTATGGTTATTTTAATGGTGCTTGTAACCTGGAATGACATTTCTAGATTATTTAACCGATAAATATTGTTATTTAGTTTAATTGTGAGTGGTTATTATTTATAATGAATTAGACAAATTATTTATTGATTTAATAATCTAATAGTTATTATTAAAAAAAGATAAAAGTATATGATTAGGGAGTTTTGAAAAAATGAAGCAATCCAGATTATTGATTCCTACTTTACGGGAAGTTCCAAATGATGCACAGGTATTGAGCCATCAAATTTTATTACGAGCAGGCTATATTAGACAAATTTCTGCTGGAATTTATGCTTATTTGCCGCTTGCCAATCGTGTACTTGAGAAGATAAAGACAATTATTCGAGAAGAATTAGATAAGATTGATGCGGTTGAAATGCTGATGCCTGCGTTATTAAATGCAGATTTATGGAAAGAATCAGGGCGTTATGAAACCTATGGTGAGGATTTATATAAGCTTAAAAATCGTGATTTGACTGACTTTATTTTGGGACCAACGCATGAGGAAACCTTTACTGCTTTGATTCGTGATGAAATTAGTTCCTATAAGAAGCTACCCTTAAATATTTATCAAATTCAGCCTAAATATCGTGACGAAAAGCGCCCACGTAATGGCTTATTGCGCTGTCGTGAATTTATTATGAAGGATGGTTATAGCTTTCATGCGACAGAGGCGAGTTTAGATGCGGTTTTTGATCAGTATGAGGCTGCTTATAGCGCAATTTTTAAACGCTTGCAGTTGAATTTTCGTGCCATTCAGGCAGACAGTGGTTCAATGGGGGGCTCTGCTTCAACGGAGTTTATGGCAATTTCAGAGATTGGTGAGGATACAGTTGTTTATTCTGAGCATGGAACCTACGCTGCTAATTTGGAAAAGGCAACCTCACAATTTATCAGCGAAGTAAATGACGAAGCGTTGCGAACACTTGAAAAAGTATCAACTCCCGGTGTCAAGACGATTGAGGGTATTGCGGAGCTATTAAACCTTGACAAAAAACAAACAGTGAAAACTTTGCTTTTTATTGCAGATGGTAAACCTGTCGTAGCCTTGCTTCGTGGTGACCATGAACTAAATGACGTTAAGCTGAAAAATTATTTGGGTGCCGATTTCTTAGAGCCTGCAAGTGAAGCTGATGCTGAACGCTATTTAGGTGCTAATTTTGGCTCATTAGGACCAGTTGGGATTGATGAGGCTATTTTAGTGATTGGTGATCTTTATGTGGCTGATGTCAAGAATGTTGCCGTTGGTGCAAATGAAAATGACTATCACTTTGTGAATGTTAATCCTGAGCGTGATTTTAACGTTGCGGAGTATGTCGATTTACGAAATGTTGCAGAGGGTGATATGGCACCTAATGGCGATGGTGCACTTAAATTTGCTCGTGGTATTGAAATTGGTCATATTTTCAAGCTTGGCACTCGTTATTCAAAAAGCCTAGGTGCGAATGTGTTAGATGAAAATGGGCGTGAAATCCCTGTGATTATGGGTAGCTACGGTATCGGTGTCAGCCGTTTACTTTCAGCATTAGCTCAACAATTTGCGACTGAAAACAGCTTAATCTTACCTAAGGCAATTGCACCCTTTGATGTCCATTTAATTCCTGTTAATTTGAAGCAGTCTGATCAGGCTGACTTGACTGCTAAGCTGGAGGCTAGCTTTGAAGCTGCCGGCTTGGAAGTTTTAATGGATGATCGTAATGAGCGAGCGGGTGTTAAATTTAATGATGCTGACTTAATCGGTGTCCCTGTTAAAGTAACGATTGGTAAACGTGCCGCGGATGGTATCGTTGAATTGAAGCTAGACGGCGAAAAAGAAGAGATTGCGGTTACTGAGTTAATTGATAAGGTCAAAGGCTATCTAGCAGAATAATTGAAAGAGATGAGCGCATGCTCATCTTTTTTTGTTTAAGCTTGAGGGAAATTCTTTATAATAATGATATTATTCACGCTTTAGGTGCTGTTTTCATACTAATAACGCAATCTTTCTGAGAAGGAATCCCGAATTCACGTAAAATAACTTGAAATTAAGCGAATAGTCCAATCATTCTAGGAATGATTGGACTATTCGCTTAGGCTTTTATTTTAATGCTATTGCATTTAAATGAGTTTTAAATTATAATTAGATTATAAAATAATGAGGTTCGATTGTAAAAATGCTTGACAGGAGGTTTACCGATGCTTAGACTTGGACGACACGACACGACACGACACGACACGACACGACACGACACGACACGACACGACACGACACGACACGACACGACACGACACGACACGACACGACACGACACGACACGACACGACACGACACGAAAATTAGCTTTTATGATGATAGCTGAATAGATGACTTCACTGAGCGTTTCAACTAATTCACAATTATATATTATTAATTGTGAATTAATTTAGAGCGGTTGGTTTATTAACGTGCCATTAAAAAGAGAAAAGAGATGAGGAAGATGAAGACAATTACAATAAAATGGTACCTACTTTTAAGTGCTTTGACACTATTTTCATTTGGCTTATTGCCAGCTAGTGTCATTGCTGAGACGACTGATACCGATACGCATTTCGCAGTTGACATTATTGAAACGTCAAATAGTCGGTCAGGTGCCGAAGCAGTCAGCGTGACAGTCAAAAATATTTTCAACCAGACCGCAACTAATACGGTCGCCAAGGTTGTTTTGCCAGAGAAATTTGCCAAAAGGCTCGGTAAAGCAACGGTCACTGAAAACATCGGCACTTTAAAAGCAGGTGCCAGTCGTCAATTTTTAATCAGGCTTTCTGATGGATCAATCAAAGTATTGCCAACAACCAGTGAGCAAATCATCAAAATAATTGCGGTTATTGGCTTTGTCTTGTTGGCAATGGCGGTGTTACTTTTCTGCAAACGGAAGTTTTTTGTTTTGAGCGTTCTTGTCCTAGGTTTTGCTGGGACAGCCATTGTCAGCGCAGCGAGCAGCTATACCCATGAGGCAGTGCATCATCATCAAACGGTCGTTGCTGGTGAAAAGCTGGCATTTAAAACCATCATAGGAGGTGATTTTGAATTGGCAGCTGCTAGTGACAGTACATCAAGTAGCTCATCAGAGAGTTCAGCCAGCTCAACTGATGCGTCATTGCCATCAAGTCCAACTGGCAACTCAACTTCGTCAAGCTCTGAAGAAGAACCAGTGACACCAGAGGAGCCGCCAACTCCACCTGTTGTCAAGTATCAGGTGAGCTTTGATCTGGACTACGAGACCGAGGCTAGTGCCCCAAATGCGCAGAGCGTTGTTAAGGGTGAGAAGGCTAAAGAGCCGGAAGTACCAGCTCGCGAAGGCTACTGCTTTGATGGCTGGTTTGAAGCAGGTAGTGAAGTCAGCTTTGATTTTTCAACGGTAATTACAAGTAATCGAACGCTTTATGCCAGATGGACGATAATTGAGTATAATATTAGTTATAGCTTAGCTGGAGGTACTCTTGATGAAAATGCACCTTCAGTCTACACAGTGTTAACTGAAACGATTAAACTTGGCATACCGACTAGGTCAGGCTTTGTCTTTTCGGGCTGGTACACTGACTCTACTTTTGAAAATATTGAGACTTCGATTTTAAAAGGCTCAACGGGAAATAGGACCTTCTATGCCAAGTGGGAAGAGCCTGTGATTATTGATTATAAAACTTATGATGGTTCTAATGATATATTGATTGATGATGTCAGTTCGATAGTTGTTGCAAAAAATAGTAATTACGAAGTTCCAGATGCCCCTGAGCTAGCTGGACAGTATTTTTTAGGGTGGTCAACGGTGGTGAATATGGGAAGAGGTGAAGCACCCAATTTATATGTTCCAACGGATAATGACTATCAGCAAAGTATTAAGTCAACATTAAATATACCTGATCAAAAATATCTGGGTGGTACTGGTGATGGTAATAGCTTTACTGTCACTGGAAATACGACCTTATATGCCGTATATATTAAAACTTTACCCGTAACAGAAATGCCAAGTGAAGCCGCACCCTTGAAAGAGGAGTTCGTTTGGAATGATTCTGTTTGGCGAGTGATTGGAGTAAGTGGTGTGAATCGTTTGGTGCTTAAGGCCAATGCTTTAACAGAAGCTGAAGCAACTGGATTGGGAGAGACTACTGGCAGATATATAACAGAGTTTTCAGGAAAAAGTGTTTATTTTACAACATGGTCATACGATAACGCCACTGCAACTGGATATGGCGATTCCTATTTAAAATCATTGATTGATAGCTATTATGCTAATTATATCACTGCTAATGCAAGCGCTGCTGTTCTACCTATTGATTTGAATTTACCGATTTATAACGAGTATGTTGGAGACGGCTTTACAGGTTATTCAAGAGATGAGAGACCGATGTCCTATATCAATTGGAAATGGACAAATAAAGTAACTGGCTATACAGATCCACGCTTTAGTGCTTCGCTGACTGAGTTGTCTAATGATGACAGTTTTCATAACCCTAGTGGTGTCAATCAATTAAAGCCACAAGCATTCGCACTGAGTGTTGGAGATATAGTTGCAAATATCAATCTAATCGGGCAATATAGTAATTTACTAAATTTTACTGGTTCTAATATCAATGCCTACTACCTTCGGTCACCAGGTGAGGATGCTTTATTCGTAGCGATGGTCAATGGGGGCAGTATCGGTGGCGTTTGGACTAATTTCCATAAATGGTATGTCCGCCCTGCACTCTGGCTGACGCTTGATAATTAGTGGTTATAAAATAGATAATGATGTTAAATTAAGTGTAAAGAAAAAAACTTGACAGTCTAATTATTTTTGATATACTAATAGAGTAAATAATTTATGGAGGTGCCAAATTGGCAGTAAAAATTCGTTTAAAACGCATGGGTTCAAGAAAAAAACCTTTTTATCGTATCGTTGTAGCAGATTCACGTTCACCTCGTGATGGTCGTTTTATTGAAACAGTAGGGACTTACAATCCATTGTTAGATCCAGCTGAAGTTAATATCAAAGAAGATTTGATTATTGATTGGTTAGGCAAAGGTGCGCAACCTTCTGACACTGTTCGTAATATTTTATCTAAAGAAGGCGTGATGAAGAAATTCCACGAAGCTAAGTACGCTAAAAAATAAGAAGGTGTCTTATGAAGCAAGACGTTAAGGATTTAGTTTTAACAATTGTTAAACCATTGGTTGATTTTCCAGATGAAATTCAACTAGAAATTGGTGAGTCTGATGATTTTTTGGAATATAATCTTTCGGTTAATCCAGAGGATATTGGGCGTGTGATTGGTAAGCAAGGTCGGATTGTCAAAGCAATTCGGACAATCGTTTATAGTGTTCGTATCGAAGGCGATAAAAAAATACGTTTAAATATCTTAGACAAAAAAGAAGAGGCTTAAGTATAAATTTACGATGGCCGTTAATCTAATATTAAGTGAGGAGCTATAATTAAGCTGCTCACTTTTTTTGACTCTATAATATATTGGACTGCTAAATCTTTCGCTTCAATTTTTATTTATTTATCTTGAAGTGATAAGAAAGACACAATATCCTAAGCTGCGTGAATTTGGTTTTGTTTTCGGGAAATATGATGACCTGACGCTTAATTTAGAATTATTTTTAAAGCTGCAATCTTCTATGTAGTTTGATTAACACCAAGGGCAGTGCTCCGAAGACGGCTGCTTAACAGTCATATTGATCCTTTTAGTAAAATCAGTCTGACTTGAGATTGAACCCTTTTTTAGTAATATAAATGTTTTTCGACAGCTATATATCTTGCGATTACATTTTAATTGGTTTGCCAATATATAGAGAAAAAATCATATTGCGCTAGGTTTAAATATGTTGTCTTAATTAATGGCTGTGAAACCATAGTGCAGTGGAAAATTTAATAAGCTACTTAGACAAATGGCGTAATTATCTTTAGTGCTATGTTTATATTATCGAAATTTTTCTGAATTGGTAATTAGGCTTCTATTTTTTCGATTTTCGGACTTTATTTTTTTTCCGATTTGCTTTCAAGTGTGGGCTCTTAATTAATAATACTTTGTGAAATTGTTTATTTATAAATCGAGTAAATTGTCCACCAATCCTGTTACCAATTTTTCTTGTTTTGCTTAATAGTGAATGTGCAATTTTTACTGTTTTAGGCTTTGTTGTCTCAACTTTACTTTTGGTAGCCATTTTCAGACCGATAGCTAGAGTGATTGTTCCTAGAAATAGACCTAAAATGGCATTGGGAATAGCGTATACCTGCTTTTCTGAAAATGATAATAAGGCTGCTTGAGTTAAGACTAAACCAATTAATGCGGCGGAAAAATTTAATAATTTGACAGCCTTTAGTATCAAATCCTTATTTTGATGTGCTTTGATAATACCCCGCAGGCTCACGACGATTTCAGTAAATGTTATAGCGGCAATTGCTAACGCGGGTGTTTGTTCAAAGTAAATTTCTTGATGATTGATGAAAAGTCGAGTTGAATAAAGCATATAGACTAGACTGGCGCCCATAATCAAGCTACCAATTCGTTTATAGTACCAGAGTTGATTATGCTTTTGGGGACTGGTTAATCCGATAACGCTTTGATGCTTGCCATAACCAACAATCGCAGTATATAAAGCGTTGATTAATAAAAAAAATGATAAACTAAAAATTGCTAGGATTAATTTACCAGCAGCCAGGCTATAGCTTCCAAATGAGGACCATTTTAAGCGGATGATTTGATTTTTTATGTCTAGCATATACCCTCCTTGCTTATTTTTGAGACGGTTATTATTGATGTCACTAAATCATATTACTTGCTTATATCTAACGGCCTTATTGAGAAAATGTAGCAATTGATGTTTAAGCCTCTGACGGCTCCTGACAAAATAAAATAACAAAGCTATTAAATTAATTGAGAGTAATCCACTCTCTGAAGGAATAATAAAACTATTATCAGTGAAATAATCGCTACGATTTTTAGCTAAAATCACAGTTACTCCTATAAAAGTATAAGCTATTCATATATTTTTCACCTACACTCTATTTATGACTGTAGTGTCACTTAAAGTAACGAATACCCTTTTTCACATAATCTATAGATATTTTCATATTTTTCATCGATGTATGATTGTATTTTTTTTGCCTTATTAGTATAGATTATTTTATAAATAAAATATGGCGAAATCCAGCCAATAAATCCGGGGATTGCTAGTAGAATACTTAACCATATAATAGGAGGTTGATGTGTAACGGCAAAAACTGATCCTGCCATAAAAGCAGTTCCCAATACAGCAATGAATAATGCAATCGAGGTTGCCAAACTATTTTTAGATTTCTCTAATTTTTGAATTTCCTCTAAATTAGATTCAAAGTTTCGTTGAAGTCTAGTTAACTCAACTTTATTAATTATTTTTCGATTACGTTTAAGTCTCAAAGTTGTTTCTGAGTTTTTTTTATCAAATGGAACGTTTTGATCAATCTCCCAACCAAAATTTTCATAGCCATCTAAATATAAAGAAACCTGATTGTTATCAACGGTAATTTCTTTGTAATCATAGAAAATATAATCATTCAGCTGTTGATTTTTTTTCATCTGTTTCATCTTCTTTCGCATAATAATCATTTGTTTTCGGTAAAATAATATGAAATGTCGTTCCCTGATTTAAGATACTATCAATTTTGATCGAGCCACCCACAATTTCAATAATCCGTTTAACTAGAGCGAGACCAAGACCATTCCCTTCAGTTGAGCGTGAGGTATCACCTTGATAAAATTTATCAAAAACATGGTTACGTGTGTTTTCATCCATACCACAACCAGTGTCGGAGATTGATACTTGAATTTCTTTTTCATTAGAATGCTGTGTTAATCTAATCGAGCCACCTTTATCAGTAAATTTGACAGCATTGGATAAAAGATTAGTCCAAACCAGAGCAAGCAGCCCCTCATCAGAAGCAATTTTCACTGTTTCTTCAATATCTGCTTCAAACTCGATTTCCTTTTTCTCCCATTCATCTTCAAATTGTATGGCACAAGCACATAACTGGGCGTTCAGATCAAAAGTATCAGGCATTGATTGAATGGTTTGCTTTTCTAATTTATTTAATTTCAGCATATTTGTAATTAAATCAGAAAGACGCTTTGTAGCTTGTGTGATGCTATTTAGATATATTTCATGCCCTGTTTGTGAAATTTTTTGATTTCTCAATAACTCAGTGGTATTTTGAATAACTGCTAAGGGTGTTTTAATCTCATGGGAAACATCAGAAAAAAAATCAGTTTTTAAAACCTCTACACTGCCGAGCTCTTCAACCATTTTATTAAAATCTAATATCATCATATCCAGATAATCGTGTTTGTCAGCGGTGTGTAAGGGGGATACATAAACCGAAAAATCGCCCGTTGCTACTTTATTAGTTGCTTCTGCCAATTGAAGCATCGGCTTTTCATAGGTAGATTTTACCCGTTTTCCTGTATAAAGCGTTAGAGATAATGCGACGATTGCCCAATAGATTGTTGGTATAAAGACTTGGATTAGACTATTGATGTTATATTTATTCATAAAGACAATCAAGCCGATGTGAACACCTGACATGAGAAGCAGTACTAAAAAAAAGGTTGTAAAAAGTGAAAGGGAAAATAGAGAATGTCCGTGTTGGATAGGCTGATCTGTTTTTTTCCTTTTCATAGCAGTACCGCCTTGTAGCCAATGCCCCTAACAGTTTTGATTTCAAAGGCATCGCACTCTGAAAATTTATCTCTTAGCTTAGTAATATAAACATCGACTGCTCGCAAGCTTGTATCACTTTCTATTCCCCAGAATTCATCCATTAGCTGTGCTCTTGAGAATGTTTTCTTGGGATAGGATAATAGCTTATATAAAATATTGAATTCTCTAGTTGTAATCGGTAGCTCCTCATCTTGGATAACAGCGGTCATTGCATCTGCATCCAGCTCAAGATTACCAACTATTAATTTACGTGCCATTTCGATGTTTGCACGTCGCAGTAAGGCGCGCACTCTTAAAAGTAGCTCCCCGAGCTCAACTGGTTTAACCATATAATCATCTATACCAAGCTGAAACCCCTTTTGCTTTGAAGTCAAATCTTCTTTTGCAGACATGAATAAAATAGGGATTTGCTTATTAACACGCCTGACACTTTCTGCAAACTGAAAACCATCAACCTCTGGCATCATAATATCAGAGATAATGATTTCATAAAGATTATTATACATTTCTTCAAGTGCATCATTGGCACTTAAGCAGCCTTTTGCTTGGAAGCCGCTATCATTTAAATAAGTACATACTGTTTGATTTAGCTTCAAGTCATCCTCAACGACTAATATATTAACCATGATTATTACATCCTCTCAATTCTTTCTAGCTATGCATATCATTCATTTGTTTACAATTCATTTCATTATTTAATTTATCATTTATATTTAAAATCTAATAACTATTATAAGTATAATTTGGAAATATTCATATTGTGTTTTGGAATTGTTTCAAAATTGTTAAATAGCTTGAAATGTAAAAGCATGTTCTTCTCATATAGCTGATATTCATCGGCGCTATCGGGTGAATAAGTTTTATTGGCATTATAGCTGAACCTAAAAAACCTCAAAAGTTGAATTTTAAAATTTAACTTTTGGAGGTTATTATTATTTAGCTGACTTGACTGTTAAAATTTTAATTGGCGAATTGATCACCATCTAAATTTAAGGTTAAAAATTACGCTTCTAACGGATTTGTTGAAGTCGCCCATCCCTCAATTACACGAACACCGATTGGTGACGGATTTGCCTTAAAATGAACAAATTCAAATGATTCTTGTTCAAATTCTTTCTCCTGCTTTTTGTCCCAAATATAAGTTCGATAACGAATTGCACACCAATCATCTTTAATAATCATATTATGAAATTCACCCATTCTGATATCATAATTTTTAAAGAAGTCACCCATCAGCTTTTGATAACCAGCCATGTCTAAGCGCTGCCCATAGACATTGTAATGAGCATCTGGTTCATATAAGGTTTTACACCATTCTAACCAATTATCATAGCCGCCATTCCAGTTTTTAAAACCAGTTTCCAAGCGATCTTTAATTTGAGCCTCTAATAAATTTTCAGTGTTTTTGTTCATCTGAGTTTCCTTTCTTAATTCTGCTTTTTATCACATATTTCTAGCCTACTTGTGATAATTAATAAATAATCAACATATTTCTATTAGGATATTGCATAGATTATAATTAAGTTGATTTACATTTAAGTTACCTCCTTATATTTGATAAACTAAGTTTAAAAATTATTTATTAGAAATTTAATGCAATTTTGTTTCGGAAATATTAATAATGATGATTTTCTATATTTTGATTTTTTGGGTAAGAAGGATGGAGAAAAGAAGTTATTGATAATTGAAAAATATTCATAAGTCTGCTTAGATGATAGGGTATTTGTTAACAATACTTGTCATAATGGTATCTTTGACGATATCATGCTGGACGAGCTGTTATTTAAAAATATTTTTGGTCGCTCTATTGGTGTATTCGCAGCTTTGTACTTGCAAAGTTGTATGTTAAATCGACGATTTTGAGGGCGCATGCAAAGTGCGCGTCATTATGATATCAATGACATCGAAAAAAGAAGATCGGATAAAAGACGTTTAACGACGTAGAAAAAAGGTGCAGACTCTCTCTGATTAAAACTGTGAAAAATAGACAAGTCATTCATTTATACAGTCAGACGTTTTCTGTCTGACCGAATGACATATCTATTTGAACCGTTTTGAGAGAGAAAGCCCGTAATTTAAAAATAATACGAAAGGGGTTAGGACTTTTGTCCCAACCCCACAGGTCAAACAGTTGGGTTTCAAATTATTGCATTTGAGGCTCTGAGTATTCTTGATAGTGCTTTAAGAGCATTATTTAAAGCAAATAGAATTATTTATGATGCCAATTTGGCTTAGGGATTAGCCGAGCAGAATTCAGTATAAAAATTGACTCACTGATTACATGAATTAATGCTGCCGATATTGGTGTTAAAAAGCCAAATGCTGCAAGGCACATACCGATGATATCTATGGTTAATGTTCCTAAAAAATTAAACACTAAAATTCGATTGACCCTTTTTGAAAGCACTAAAAGATTGGTTAAATCGGTTATTTTTGAACTAACGAGAATAATTTTGGCTGACTCTCTGGCGATGGCAGTACCACTTCCCATTGCAATGCCTACATCTGCTTGAGCTAAGGCAGGTGCATCATTAACCCCATCACCAACCATTGCAACCAGATGTCCTTGTTTTTTTTCTTTGTCAATAATTGCGAGCTTATCGACTGGCATTAATTGTGCATATACCTTGTCAATCTCCAGCGCTTTGGCAATCTCCAGCGCAGTTTTTTTAGTATCACCAGTCAGCATAATTACTCTTAATCCAAGCTTTTTTAAGCTTTTGATGCCTTCCTTTGAGGTTTCGCGAATTTCATCGGTCAAGTAAATTTTTCCACTAAACTGATCGTTGATTACAATATAAACGACAATGCTGTGCTGATGATTTGACTCAGTATCAATTGAAGCACCATTAATTAAGGTTGCATTGCCTATTTCAATTTGTTGTTCATTAACAATGGACCTTAAGCCGATGCCCGGTTGATTTTCAAAATAAGTTGGCTCAATTAATTCTAATCCTTGGGCCTGAGCCGAAGCAATAATGGCTTTTCCTAAGGGATGCTCAGAGTGCCATTCAGCACTTGCTGCAAGCTGAAGTAGCTCATCTTCGGTAAATTTGCCAGTACCTTCAATAGCCACTACTTTTGGATTACCATTGGTCAATGTTCCAGTTTTGTCGAAAATAACGGTATCAATCTTAGCGAGCGTCTCCATAGATTCTCCGCCTTTAACAAAGGCGCCATTATTTGCTGCTCTAGCAATTGAAGCTAGTAGTGCCAACGGTGTGCCCGCTGCGATACCGCAAGCACCAGCAACGATAATTACGTCAATGGCGCTGTGTAAATTTCTTGTTATGATCCAAGTTAAAATCGCACCAATAACAGCAGTATAGACAAGATAGGCCGCAAATTTGTCGGCTAAACGCTGAACGGGCGCCTTAGAAGCCTGCGCATCTCTGACAGCAGAAATGATTTGTCCATATGAAGAATTTGGACCAATTCGATCAGCTCGCACCTCTAAGATCCCATTTCCATTAACAGAGCCAGCATAAATATAGTCATCCTTGGTTACGTCAACAGGCATTGATTCTCCAGTAATCCTAGCTTGATTGACGGTAGAAAAGCCGGTCAAAACGATTCCATCAACAGGAATTCGGTCACCGGGTGAAATAATAACAATATCATTTAGTGAAACATCATCGAGTGAAACAGTGGTGATTTCAGCTGTATCCTTTTGCTTAATCTTTACTTTTTGCGGTAAAAAAGCGAGTAAATTACTTAAAGACGCTTCACCCTGTGCCATGCATAAATCTTCTAATATTTCAGCAACTAATACAAACAGGGTAATCACCAATGAAGTAGTACCCTGACCAATCGAAGCAGCTGCAATGATAGCGATGAGCATTGATAAATCCATGCTCATTTTTTTCGCTTGGATATCCTCCCATGATTCCATGATAATTGGCCAACAACCAACGATTAAACCAATTGCTGTTAACAATATTATTAATATTTTATTACTTGGCTGAGTCATACTGATTGTCAATACAAGACCAGCAATTAGCGCTGTAAAAATAACACGATATATATCCTTAGGATCAATTCTTGATAAAAGTATTTGTTTATTCATGTTTTACCTCCATATTTTTCTGCTAAAGGAATATTTATTGTGTAAAATATAATAAAAATACCCCTATACCCTATAATGTTAATCCTCATTTATATCGAAGTCAAGATTTTTCAAGAATTAAGAAGTGATAATGAATACCGGTCTTGTGCTTGATTAGTCGGCACAAATAATTAATTTTAAAAAGTGCTTATTGATAAAGATGTTTGCTGAAGCTAGAGAGATTTAAAATGGATCGAGGCTTATTTATTATCTATTTACAATTTTTAATGTATTTTTTGTTATAATGAAGTCAAGACAATTATTAACATAGAGGACGGCATATGACTGAATATTTAAATGTAGGTAAAATTGTAAATACGCAAGGTATAAAAGGAGAAGTACGTGTAATTTCTCAAACAGATTTTCCCGAGCTACGTTATCAAACCGGAAATACTTTAACGTTGTTTCAAGCTGATAAACAGCCTATAAAATTGACAGTTAAGAGTCATAGAAAGCATAAAAATTTTGATTTATTGAGTTTTGAAGGACATTATTCGATTAATGATGTTGAGAAATATCGTGATGGTATTTTGAAAGTTGAAAAATCTGATGGCAGTGAGCTACCAGAAAATGAATATTATTATCATCAAATTATTGGCCTAGCAGTAATTACAACAACGGGTGAAACAATTGGCAGGATTAAGGAAATTTTGTCACCTGGTGCAAATGATGTATGGGTAATTGCTCGTTCTGGTAAAAAGGACGCCTTGATTCCCTATATTGAATCAGTTGTTAAGGCAATCGATTTGGATGAAAATACGGTTACGATTGAGTTGATGGAAGGGTTAATCGATGAAAATTGATATTTTGACCATTTTTCCAGAAATGTTTGATGTTCTGAATCATTCAATGATTGGTAAGGCACAGGAAAAAGGTCTTGTCGAGCTTGAAACGGTTAATTTTCGGCAATTTGCGACAAATAACCAAAAGCATGTGGATGATTATCCATATGGTGGTGGTGAGGGAATGCTATTATTACCGCAGCCGATTTTTGATGCTTTTGAGAGTATTGACGGTGCAAAGAAACGTGTGATTTTAATGGATCCGGCTGGCGAACAATTTACCCAAAAAAAAGCTGAGGAATTTGCTTTAGAGGATCAGCTTGTTTTTATTTGTGGACATTATGAAGGCTATGATGAGCGGATTAAGACCTTGGTTACTGACGAGATTTCGCTGGGCGATTTTGTTTTAACTGGTGGTGAGATGGCGGCAATTTCAGTTATTGATGCGACTGTTCGTTTGATTCCAGAGGTTTTGGGGCAGGCAGCCTCGCATCAAAATGACTCGTTTTCAAGTGGATTACTAGAATATCCACAGTATACACGACCAGCAAGCTTTAAAGGTATGAGTGTACCAGAGGTTTTGACATCAGGTAATCATGAGAAAATCCGTCAATGGCGCTTAAGGGAGAGCTTGAGAAAAACGAAGCTAAGAAGACCAGATTTATTGGAAAATTATTCACTTTCAGATGAAATGAAACAAATCTTAGCTGAAATTGAAGTAGAAAAGGGCTAGATATTCTTATTCAATCAGCTATGGCTTAGTTTTTTGACTGCTTGATAGTAAAATATATCTTTACAGTTGTCGTAAGACAACTGTTTTTCTGTATATTGAGGCTTTAATCTGTTATTTTCTTAATACGTAAAACTGGATTGAATTTACAGCCACGATTTATTAATAATTATTTAATTGGAATATGAAGTGTGCCTTTAGGAACTAATTTTTATCACAGAGGGACAAATAGATATAATGTATTTATAATTGAAATAAAAACAATGTATATAAAAATAACAATTATCCAATCCCATAATGCTATAATAAAACTATTAAGCTAAATTGAATACAAAAATCCACTGGGAGGGTAACGGATGGTAAAGAAAGATTTAAAATACACGATTGGGTTAGATATTGGAACAAATAGCGTGGATTCTATTTAATTGATAGATTTAGTTGTGAATGGGTTGATTTTATTGATATAATTCTGATAATTAAATTAGTGGAGCGTGTTAGATATGAAAGAACAAGAGGGTGAAGATTTTAGAATTACAGGGCTATTAAATTCTGTGCGAAGTTTATTTGGGCTATCTAAAAAAGAAAATACGCTAAATAAAGAACGCGTTAAAGAAGATGAAGCTTTAAATAACAAGCGAGAGATTAAACGGATTGATAATTCTGTAGATTCGCTAAATAGAAATGCTATAGTGCCAAAAAATAGTATGACCACCTCAGAAGCAATAAATGCTTCTTCACCTGTATCGTTTTCTTTGAATCATCGATTTGAATTGTATCCTGAAAATAGACGAAGACCAGTTAATAAAAAAGTATATGAAAATTGTTTTTTTCATTTGATTTATAATACTAAAAATAATGCTTTAACTATTGAAAACAAAGGGGATTTAATTTATTCTGCTATTCCATATGATACTGCTCGGAATTATATTCAAAAAGCAGCTATCCAGTCGTTATTACACCCAGATGGCACTCGTAAGTATATTGAAAGGCACAGAAGTAACTTAGAGAAGTATTTAGCTCTTTCGCTTTCTCAGATATCTAGCAAGAGAGTAAGTACAGCTTCAAAAGCAGTGCATGACGCCTATCAGATGATATTTCAAAATCCGCTATTTCAAATACAAATTCTTGGCAGACTGATGCAGCATGATGAAACAGGACCTATTTCAGCAAATTTACCTGGAAAATTTTTGTTCTCTGAAAATGTAAATACCGGAATTTCGGCTTATGTCGCTGAATATTTAAAATTTGTTGTTGAACTAACACAGCAGCTACCAATAACGACTGATGGCAGAAATGTCCATCTGATTGAAGGAGAAAGTGCTGATATCGAAGATTATTTAAATAGAGATTCAGATATATCGGCTGGAGCAGAGTTGATGCCAAGTAGTCTAAAAAATGAATTGATAGCTTTTCAAGCTATCTCTTCACCTCAAGATATGATCAATCGGCCACTTTTACGTTCAGATGTGGGGAAACAAGTAAGTGCAGTAAGAAAAAACTATGTGGCACATAGCCAACATCCCCAAAAGCTTGAAAAATACTTTGACAATGTACTTTCAACAGAAAATAAGAATAAAATTAACGTCGTTTCAGACATTCATACATTAAGTGGTAAACTACCATTTACAAATCGTAATTTCAATATATTGGTGGGTGATGTTTCGGATTCAAATTCAAGCGACAAAGATATTAGAGGGTTGTATTTAATAGGAAATCATGAGCTATCCGATATACTTTCTAATGCTGAAATATTAATGAAAAAGGAGTGGGATACTTTTCGTGAATATGAATGGTTTAAGGACTTAATAATAGACCCAGACCAATCATGGCCAAAACTACCGTTAGGAGACCATTATTTTTATCAGATAATACAAGCAGAGATTTCGTCTCGATATCCTAAAATGATTATTTTGAATAATGAGACTGCAATATATAAAGGTGTTCGATACATTGGATTGACTATCCCGGTTGCTTTAGTAGCTAGAAAAATGCAGCTACAAGCGTTTATCTTCAATCAGTTGAAGCGACTACTGGGCGGTGACACAACGACTCCAACGGTTATTGTTTCGCACGCTCCTTTGTTCAATGAACTAAGTATGTTGTCACCGAATAGTCGTTCTTATCGAAAAGAATATCATTGTGAAAATGATGGAATACTTAATTTATTCAATGATTTTAATATCATTGGCGCAATTCATGGTCATCATCATATTCCAGCTTCGTCTGGCAGGTCGAAAATAGTTAATTTTGCAGGAAAAAAACTGTTTGTTGTCTGTTCAATTTATTCAAATATAAATACAGGATTTGAATTAGCCGATTTGTTGCCCGACGAATCAAGTAATCAGTGGGTAAGAAAAGTGATTAAAAATGGAGGTGGGACAAAAGACGTTTAACGGCGTAGAAAATTAGAAAATTGATGACATTTGCTTGCAAATGTTCGGAAATTTGTCTATTTTCCTATGGCATTGAAGTTGTCGCTTCAGCGACTTACGGAAAAGCTAGTGGCAACGTGCCTTAGCGGATTTTCCGCTTAGGCGTTGACTAGTCGTTGTCGCATTGTCCCCCGTAAATTACGAACAATATGAAGAAAATTAGAACTTTTGTCCCAACCCCGAGATGAAGAAAAATGAATTATAATAATCTTTTGGTACACATTAGTGCCATTTTTTAAATTCAAAATCTGGCAAGCTAATTTTCGGGACATTTTTTATTTATCAACTTTTTGAAATAATTTAAAGATAAGTAGCAAGCATTTGATAGAGAGCATAGGATGGTCAATTAAATATTGATCTGTTGCTCTCTTTTTTTGTTGCATAGGTATTTGTTTAGACAATAATATATCCAAAATTACCTGTTCATGCTTTGTTCGAAACCATTTAAATACCTTCGTTCAGCTTTTTATTTTCGGTAACGCCAAAAAGCGCGAAAGTAAGCTAAAAAGAAAGTGTGGCACATTTTCTTCTAAAGATACTTTCAAGCAATGCCATCGATTGAATATTGTTCATTAATTCAACTTGTAACGTACAAAGTTGTAAAAATCTAGACGCTACTCCTAATGAATAATTATTTTTTCTGCGGATTATTGACATAGACGCCCTTCAACTCTATATAAAAAAGGAGATAAAAAGGAGATAGACAACAAATTTTCTGTAGATTGATTTGTTATGATTGATTCACATAAAACGAAAGGAATGATAGTTATGAAAAAAAGAATAATTTTAGCTGTTAGTTTGTTCTCATTAATGCTTGTAGGAACCGCTTGTAGTGGAGGTAATGGCAAAAAAGAATCCGAAGAGAATCAAGAAGGACAAAAGCTCACATCAAAAGATGTTGTCAGCCAAAAAAATGATGTACTTGATGGAGAAGAAGTGACGATATATGAAATGAAAGACGGATCTAATATTGTATTGCCAAGAGGAGTTAATATGGATGATGTAGATGCAGTCGTACCTGAGGAAGAAAATATCAAATCAGATTCCCTAGAGGATTCAAAAACAGATGACTGATAACATCTAAGTATAAAAAATTAGCTTTAGAATAATCATAATTGAATTCAAACCGAATTGCTAGTTAATTTTAAAAATGATCAAGTGCATATTTGAACGTATTAGAACTAATATTTTAAGCTTGCTCAAGTATAAAATTATAAGATAGTAAAAATAATTCTAACCGATCCTCAAAACCTGATAAGGAGTTATTTTTGAACTGTTGAATTCTGGGTAAGCTTAAACTAGAAATTACTGTTTCAATTATTTATGAAATTTAGATAACAGGCGAATATCAGCTTTCTTGCTCCTTTGTTGTTTTTTCTATGTGGTGTCCATCAGTCTATGTCAATGGTATAGCATTATTTCTTTAATCTATTGCTAGTATAACCTTTATCCGCCAATACTTGCGTGACAAGTTCAGACACCTGGTTTACATCGTGGATGGAAGCGAGCTTATAATATAGGTGAGCGGCAATCCTTTGGAATCAATACTTATACTGAAAATCCATAAGAAAAAAGAACTTTCGTAGACTTGCGCCCGATATTGGTTATTTCAGAAAAAGTTTTTCTTGTCTGTTGTGAATTATGACGCATAACGGACAAGAAATGCTTTCTATAACGGCATATTTTGGATGGTTATCTAACGTTTATAGCGAAAATTTTTAACGTTTCTTTTAAGTTCATGCTTAAGTGATTATGACGAGAGTGACTAGGAAAATCCATTAAGGCTTAAGAATGTCCCAATAGCTTGACGCATACTGCTTTGCGTTGACCACGGTCATAATCCTTTCATATTCGTAGCAATAATCGTTATATCAGTCTGTTTTTGTCGATTGATATTTCATCAAAGACGAATTTTCTTTAGAAAAAATTTTATATATAATTCACTGATTTTTCTAATAAATTTGTACATTATTCGAACGTTTGGATAGAGCTGGATATTCTTTGATTGATTTTGCGTGGAATATTTACTCGTTTCTCGGTAGTTTTGAGTTGATTCTACCGAAAAATTATTGTGTTTTCCGTTTTTATAATTAACTAGCAATTCGGATTAATTTAGTTTTAAAACGAAAAAGACTAGAAAAAACAAATGAAATAGTTGAGGAGATAGATATGGCTAAACAAACATCAAAAAAAATATTACTTTTATTCGTGATCGTACTATCTGTCGGTTTTATAGTAAGTTTTTACTATTATGAAACTAACAATCAAAGCTCAGTAGTATCGGCTGATAAAAAAGAAGCACAGACTATACTTAAAAAAGTCTCAGTTAAGTCACTTCAAAAAAGTGAGCAAGGTAACGAATCAGCAGTAACCTTGGCAGGAGCAATCACTGCGAATAATATTTCTAAAATAAAAATTGATCCTTCTAAAGGAATCGTAGAAGATTTAGCAGTAAATGAAGGAGATACAGTTGTAAAGGGACAGAAGCTATTTACTTATAAAAATGTAAGTATGGAACTAGAGATGAAAGAAGCAGAAGCAGTTTTAACAGAAAAAAAACAATTATTGTCTAGTGCAGAAAGTAATTCAATAATCAAATGGGACTTATACAATAAAGCAAGTAAAACGTATACAGCAGATCAAGCATCTGAGTTGGCTGATTTAAAAGGGCAAGCCACGATTGCTAGTAATGATATTGCAAATGCCAAAGCAGCTGTTGATACTGCTCAAATAACGTATCAAGCAGCAGTTGAAAAATTAGAAAACAATGTTGTTAAAGCATCAACTGATGGTCAGATTAAAAGCTTAAATAAAGAAATTTTGGAAAAATCCGATGATGAGAAAAATAGTGATAATTTTATTGAAATTGTTGATAGTAGCAGTGTTTATGTGAAAGGGAAAATTAATGAATTTGATCGAGAAAGTGCCTCTTTACAACAGCCGGTAGAAATTATTGATCGAAAAAATCCTAAAAATACTTGGAGAGGCAAAATCACCAAAATTGGCTATTTAGTCGCTGAAAATGGAAAATCAGATGATAAAAAAGAGGAAGAGAATCCTAATCTTTCAAAATATCCTTATACAGTTAAATTAGATGAAACGGACAATATACCTCTAATTGGTTCGAATGTGTATGTCAAGTTATTATCAGACGATGAAGCATTATTAAAAATCCCCCAAAAATATATAATAGAAGAAAAGACAACAGAAGATGGACAGGATAAGGAAAAATATTTTGTTTGGAAGGTTGTTGATGGAAAAATAAAAAAACAAGAGATAACGATTGATGAAGCTAAAATTAGTAAAAAAGGGACAGTGATTACTGGTGGAATAAGTAAAGAAGATAGTATTGTTGAAGCTACAGAAGGATTGAAAGAAGGAATGGAGGTTAGTTAGCTTGTTAAAATTAACTAATATTTCTAAATCATACAAACAGGGTGATACTCAAATTGCTGTATTAAAAGGGATTCAGCTTACAATCAATCAAGGAGAATTTTGTGCAATTATGGGTCCCTCAGGATCTGGGAAATCGACATTAATGAACATTTTAGGCTGTTTAGATTTACCAACTGAAGGAATCTATGAGCTCGACGAACGAAATGTTGCAGGGTTATCTGAAAACCAACTTGCTGATATACGAAATCAAAAAATCGGCTTCGTTTTTCAAAATTTTAATTTAATGCCACGTTTAACCGCACTTCAAAATGTTGAGTTACCATTAGTTTATGCAAAAGTTCCAAAAGAAGAACGAAAAATCAGAGCTCTAAATATGTTGGAAGAAGTAGGTCTTTCTGATCGAAAAAATTTTTTCCCGGCAGAATTGTCAGGTGGACAAAAGCAGCGAGTAGCAATTGCTCGTGCACTGGTTACAAATGCGCCTATTATTTTGGCAGATGAGCCTACAGGGGCATTAGATACGATGACCGGAGATCAAATTATGGCTATTTTAAAAAATTTAAACCATAAAGGAAAAACAATTATTGTTATCACACATGAGATGGAAATAGCCGATTATTGCGAAAGGCTCATTGTGATACGAGATGGTATCATCCAATAAGAATAGGAGACGAAATAGATGGAAATGTTACTTATTTCAATACGCTCTGTTTTTGCACATAAAATGCGTTCAATTCTAACTATGCTAGGTGTAATTATTGGTATCGCAGCTATTATTAGCATTTTTAGCATTATAGAAGGAAATACTGCAAATATGAAACAACAATTACTAGGTGGAACAAATAACACAATGGAAGTGCTATATGATCAAATATCTAGATTTGATAAAGGGAAAGCGAGTAATAGTCAAGCAAAAAAACCGTTGTATATACCTGAAATATCAAAAGAATCTATAAAAGAACTAAAAGCAATTAATCATATAAAAAGCATTGGTGTTGGCTATGCTGTGAACAAAGCAACGTTTTATAAAAATAAAACGATTTATGGTAAATTTTCAGCAGCAACGTCCAGCTATATCAGTATGAAAAATTTAAAATTATTAGAAGGGCATATGATTAGTGATGAGGACCAAAAGCAACGTAAGCAAGTAATCATCATAAATGAAGAAATGAAAAAACAATTGCCTGAAGAGGTGCAAATTGGTAGCTATATAGAAATTAATGGCGTACCTTTTCAATTAATAGGGATATACAAAGAAAAAATGAATGATCAAGTATATAATTCTGAAAAAACAGCCTTTGTCCCATATGATCAATGGAACAATATTTTTGAGACAATTGATAATCAACCAACGGTCTTAGTACAAACACAAAATATAAATGACTTGCAATTAGTAGCCACTAAAGTCGCACAAACATTGAATAAAGATTTTCCTAAATCCGATTATGTTTTTGGTATTGAAAATTTTGACAAATATACACAACAGATGGAAGAGTTTAACAAATCAAACTTTTATTTACTAGCAGGAATTGCTAGTATTTCCTTATTAGTTGGTGGAATCGGTGTAATGAACATTATGCTAGTATCGGTTACAGAGCGTACAAGAGAAATTGGAGTAAAAAAAGCGCTTGGTGCACGGAGAGCGTTGATTCTTCAACAATTTTTAGTGGAGTCTGTCTTATTAACCTTAATCGGAGGAGTGATTGGTATTATCACGGGAATAATTGCAGGATGGGTTATTATCATGATACTAGGATATCCTTATATTGTATCTGTGCTGGCAATCCTTGGAAGTTTAGCCTTCTGCTGTTTAATTGGAATTATATTCGGATTATTACCAGCAATCAAAGCATCAAAATTAAATCCTATCGAAGCATTGCGTTTTGAATAGTGTTCCCTTTATAATATTTAGATATTATTCGTCTGAACATTTCATAGGACAAAGGAGAATAAATAATGAATGTATTGATTGTTGAAGATGAAATTCTTATTAGTCAACTGATTCAAGATTTTTTAGTTGATGCTGGCTACAATGTCACTGTTTGTTTAGATGGTCAGACAGCGATGGAAAGATTCGACAAAAATAAATTTGATTTAGTGATTTTAGATATAATGCTGCCAGGAAAAAGTGGCTTGGAGATTCTTACTGAGATTCGTAATAATTCTGATATTCCTATTATTATGTTGACGGCATTGAACGATGAACAAACTCAAATTATCTGTTTTAATCAGAAGATTGATGATTATGTAGCAAAACCTTTTTCTCCTACAATTTTAGTAAAAAGAGTAGAAAATATTTTAAATAGACGCAGTATGAAAAAAGAAGATAAACTAGTTATTGGAGAGCTTGAAGTGATAATTGATAACTGTGAAGTCAAGTATAAAGGAGAAACTATTGAACTAACCAAAAAAGAACATGATATTTTTACTTGCCTTGTTAAAAAAAGTAATTCCATCGTTACAAGAGAGAGTATTATACACTTTGTGTGGTCATATGATGATTTTGTAGATACGAGAATTATTGATAACCATATTCGAAATTTACGAAAAAAAATACCAAATGCTAAAATTACGACTGTCAAAGGAATTGGGTACAAATTTGAGGGTGTACGATGAAAATTTGGAAAAAGAATTTTTTTTATACAATGGTTATTATCATGGCTACTATGATAGCATCAATTACTTTCTTTTATATTCTGGTTCCTATTTATTATCAACATAAGCAAAGTGCGACTCTTGGAAATGAACTATCTGATATCATAGGAAAAATTGAAAAACGACCGATTAAGGATACAGTTAATTATTTAAAAAATAATTTTAATAATACTAATTGGATATTAACTGATGATCAGGGAAATCAGCTGTATGCAGGTGAGTTGATTAAGTGGAGCAAAGAAGAAGAGGAAGCGAGTATTGATACTTTCGATATCGTTAATTCATCAGAAAGTCCAATAGAGGCTGAAAGAGTAGTCAAAGAGTTTGTTGATAATAAAGGTGATAAATATCTCTTAAGTGGATTTACGTTTACACAACCTATAATAGAAGCAAGTAGTGTCATGCTGGAATTGATTCCTGTAATTTTAATAATCACCTTGATTATCGGTACAATAGCGACGTATGTTTATTCAAGAAGTTCTGCCAAACGTATTTTGAGTATTTCTGAAACAACGAATAAAATGGTGAAAAAAATGAATGTGGCATGTGATATTTCTGGAAAAGACGAGCTTGCAGGATTAGCTAAGGACATTAATTTATTAAATAGCACGCTAAAAAGCGCGATAGAAGCACTCGAGGTAGAGATTTCAAAAGTTGAAGAAATTGAGCGGAACAAAGAATATTTTGTTCAAAGTGCTGCTCATGAATTAAAAACACCGATTACCATTATGTCAGGTATTGTGGAAGGGATGCGACTAAATGTAGGACGTTATCAAGACAGAGAAAAATACCTTGAAATCTGTCAAGAGTTACTATCTACTCAACAAAATTTAATCCACAATATATTATCGGTATATAAAGCAGAGCATTTTAGTGAACAAGGGATAAGAACATATTTTTCTTTAAAGAAAGTTGTTGAAGATTTAATTGAACCTTATCAAATTATTTCAGAAACAAATAAAAAAAAATTTGTATTGAATTTAAATGAAGTAAGTATTGAAGCAAATAACGAACAAGTAGAACGCTTACTATCTAACATTATTACGAATGCTTACCAGTATTGTAAAGATGATGGTGAAATTTATATTACATTAAATAACAATTGTTTCTCTATTGAAAATTCATGTGAGCCTTTAGAATCTGAATTTTTGGATAAAATATTCGAGCCATTTTATAGACCAGATTATGCGCGTAATCGTAAATCAGGAGGAACTGGACTTGGCTTATTTATCGTCAAGCAAATTTTGAATGCGAACAATTATCCGTACTCATTTACTCCAAACGATGAGCAAAATGGCATGATTTTTATAATTGAATTTAAGGAAAATCATACAAAATAATAAATAAATTTAAAAACTGCATATAGATTACTTGAATATGGAAAAACTATTTTGTAATGAATTGCTTGATTGTATATCAATACATTAATTTTTATATTTTATTATTTATGCATACAGTAGGAGGTTTTATAGTGAAAACAAAAGTATTTATCTTATTTTTATTAACTGGTCTAACTTTAGCTGGTTGCCAGGTTAATGTTTCAAAAAAAGAAGCATTATCAACGAAAAATCTAACAGCCTCTCCCACAGAAAAAGTAACTGAAAATCAGGCATCTAATTCTAACGATAAAGCAAGAGATACGAGTCAGTATGCTACTGAAGAGGATGTAATAAAAAAAGAAGAAACAAGGATTGAACAAAAAGACTATATCCTTTATACATTTAAAGGGCATAAATCAGTGGCTCTTCCAAAAAATGTATCGCTTGAGGAAGCTCAAATTGATTTATCTACTCTTCCAAAGGTAGGAACATCAAAAGAAGAAGTAGAAAAATAAAATTCACCAGAGTGTAAAATAAAGGGTTATGTTGCAAAGCTTTTCTGAAAATTGCTTTACGATATAATTTCAGTTAAAGCTTCTAAAAAACTGAGGACGCATACATGAAAAGGTATTTTAAATGAAAACAGTACAATTAGCGAATCATTATTAAAGCCACGGGCTTATACTATCACTTCTTTTTGACTTATCGCGGTTATGCAGTATTCCTGTAAATCATACAACGATTTATCGTTGGAACAAGCGTAAAGCTTTATCGAAACTCTAGTATATTGACGAAAGCTATCTTAAAGTTGGAGTGAAAAATTGTTATCTGTATTGCGCATCGTTTCTAATGGAAAGACTCTTGATATGTGGCTGCGAAACTATTGCAATACGGTTTCCACAAAAACCTAATTTGATATTATAGACAACCATGATCAATTGTAATCGATAAATATTGCCCTTTACTGAAAGATAAAGGCATTCTGGACCAAATGGTTAAACCTTAGATATCCAAATAACCTAATAATATTTTGGAACGTGCTGCGTCTGGTGAAACTAAAACGATCCTAGGGATTAACCGCCAATCCACTTATGTGGCAGTTACAATGGTTAAATGAATTGAGGTTGTTTTGCTTCATACAAAGAAAGTTGAAGAGCCATTGCACTCTTCGACTTTTTCCTGTGGGATGAAGTTGAACAATTGAAAAGCTTATTATAAAAATAGATTAGTTTATAAGTAAATTACGAGTACACTTAGTGTTCAGATTTTGCTGAATTAATATACAAAACATTGAATCTGAAAACATTCAAAAATCGAGTTGAGCAGGATCACCACCCAAGGAATATTATAATGATTGCTGTTTAAATAAAATTTCTAAAAATTATATAGATTGAAATATTACATGTCTTATATCCATACATAGATATTACAGTGATTATGTCTATCAATGATAAATGATAAAAAACATATCTTCCTAAAATAAAATCACACTTCTATTTGTGAATAATCCAGTATTTCCGGGAAAATTTACTGGTTTCGCAATACAATAGCACTAAATCCGTGAATTTGGATTTGTTTTTGGTACACATCGGGCAATCTGTATGACATGAAGTGTGAAGCTTAATTTAGAAGTATTTCTATAGCTGTAGCATCCATTTTAGTTTGAGCAACACCAAAAAAGGCAGTCACCCGAAGATGACCACCTAACATTCATATTAATCATTTTAGTCAAATCAGTTCGATTTGAATTGAGCTCCCAAAAAGCCGAAAAGAAATTAGGCTCATAGGCTTTACAGACTGTAATGAAATCAAGATATTATTAGAAATTCCAGTCTGAATAATCCATTTAGACTGGAATTGAATTTATATTGGCACTTTGCAACAGAATCAATTAACATAATTTTATGATTTTTCTTTTATCAGCAGACTATTGTATTATTAAAAATATTTTTGAATTATATAACTAGGAAAATCTAATTGTGAATTTAATTCTCTTTTTATTTTGCTTCAATAAATTGAATATTGCTAGTTAATTTTTGTTAATTTGTTATCTTAGAATATCCAGTTCCAAGATAAAGATAAAAACCATACATATTTTCTTCTTATATGCTACATAATGATGAGGCTAATGTCAATACCATTTCGTTATTTTATAAGGTTAGAGGGTTATATTACATGGCGTTATTGTAGTAAATTCATTCGCCGTCAAAATCGCCGTCAAGCAAGGAGGAAAAATGAGTCGCAGAGGAGAAAATATATATAAAAGAAAAGATGGCCGTTGGGAAGGTCGTTATATTAAAGGTCGTCATAATGATGGTAAAGCCCGCTATGGTTATGTCTATGCATATAGTTATAAGGCTGTTCGTAATAAATTATTGCCATTAAAAAATCAATATTTGCAGGAAACAAAGACTATTCCAGCTAAAGGAAAAAAGGTTCAAAAAGTAGTAGAGACTTGGTTACTGATCCAACAGGAAACACTTAAAGATTCTACCTATGCAACTTATTGTTATAAAATGGAACGCTATGTGTTACCAATCATTGGACAATTTGATATTACAAAATTAAATCATATTCATATTCAGGAAATGGTAAATACATGGAAAAATCAATTGAAGATTTCTAGTACAACGATTCGCAATACTTTTCAAATTATAAAAAAATGCTTAAGCTTTGCCGCACAAAATGGCTATCTCATTCATAATATTAACCTAAATATACGTTTACCAAAGAGTCAAAAAAAAGCAGTTCGTGCAATTTCTCTTAAAGAACAAAAAAAACTAGAAAGTGTCGCATTACAAGATAAAAATGGCTATCCAATCTTATTTGCATTGTATACAGGCATGAGGATTGGGGAAATCGCAGCCTTAAAATGGTCCGATATTGACTTAAAAAATAAGGTCATTAAAGTGAATCATACTTATCAACGCATTCAAAAAAATAATGCATTCAAAAAAACAATGCTTATACTAACTGATACTAAAACAAACACTTCTCAGAGGCTCATACCGATTTCAAAAAGACTAGCTGATATCTTAAATAGATTAAAGCATGAAAGTAGTTCTGAGTATTTATTTGTTAAAAATAATAAACCCATGGAGCCAAGGCTAATAGGCTATCATTTCAAAAAAATCGCCGATAAAGCTGGTTTACTAAATATCCATTTTCACCAGCTTCGACACACCTTTGCCACCAGGTGTATGGAAGCAAAAGGCGATATTGCTTCAATTAGTCGCTTACTTGGTCATGCTTCTGCCAAAATGACTCTAGATATTTATATTAATTCATTATTAATTCAACGAAAATTACTGATTAAGCGTATGGATAGACTGATGGCTTAAAAATTTTTAAAAAATCAGCTATCATTTTAGCCCCCCCCCCCTTTTTTTGCCCAATTCTTTAAATGCCCATTGATTAACTAATTTCATTTATCCTTTTATTTTCTTATTATTGCAGGTTCAAATCAATTATTCGCCGTCAATTCGCCGTCAAAAGATGGTCTAACCGCTTAATTTGCGGTTATTACTTGGAACTGGATATTCTAAGAAAATTATGATAACAAATGGAGAGGTGCTATGGCTAGTAATAGAATTTATTTGGATGAAGGGTTAGAGTTTACTATTTATTTTACTTCAAAAGTTGAAAAAAAGATTAATCAAAGAACTATTATTTTTCCTATGGGCTGGAGTTTACTTACAGTAACTGATTATTTTAAAAAATCATTGAAGCATATTGGTGAAATACTTTCTTGTCAGCAAGTTGGTAGGGTTGAAATCCTTACCGATTATATAACTCAGAAAAAAAATAAGAATTCAGAAAGAATTGATGATTACTGGGAGGATGTCAGTCAGTATATTATTGAATTTGAAGATGACAACCGAAACACATCAACAGTTATGATCGTTGATTGTAATATAGAAGAACAACAAGTAAAAGCAATAGTGGAAGGCAAATTAGCTCAAAAAGCTATTTCAGTCGAATATTATAACGATTGTTGGCTAAAAAAAATATAAGCTATTGATCTGAGCTTAAAATTATTTTGTAGTTTTTTTAAAAAATTTAAGGAGAATGTATCAATGAAAAAGAAAAAAATTTTTTTAAGTGTTCTAGGCATTTTATTAATCCTATTAAATGTTTTCATTTCATCGAGTTCTGCAGTATTAGCAAATGATGATTCTGGGGGTGTTTCTTCAACAGAAGAATCAGCAAGTGATGATGGCAGTACAGCCTTCTCGGTAGCGACATTGGCAAATTCAGTAGTTGCCTCAGGTACCTTTGGGACTAGTAAGTGGGAAATTGATTCTACAGGTACTTTAACAATAAATGAGGGACAGTTTTCAGATAATCTTCTAAACGCATCCCCATGGAAAAGTTATATTGATCAAATTAATAGAATTGTTTTTGCTGGTAATGTCAAGGCTGCCAGCAATTCTCAATATCTTTTTTTTGGATTAAAAAATGTGACTAATATTGAAAATTTAAATTTATTAGATACATCAAATGTAACAAGTATGCTATCAATGTTTGCAGCTTGTAGCAGTTTGGTTCAACTAGACCTTTCAAATTTTAAAACATCTAAAGTAACTAATATGGGCTCACTTTTTTATTATTGTAAGGCTCTTAAAAACCTAGATTTATCATCCTTTGATACATCCAGTGTCACTTATTCGATGTTGTCCATGTTTAGAGACACTAATTTAACGAGTTTAGATCTTTCAAATTTTGATACCTCAAAAGTGACTAATATGGGAGGAATGTTTTATAATTGTCCTAACCTTACGGATCTAGATCTTTCAAGTTTTGATACCTCAAAAGTGACTAATATGGCAAACATATTTACTGGAACATTACCTTTTAAACTTACTCTTGGGAAAAATTTTAAATTTGGTATAAATTCAAATTTGCCAGAAATTACTAAGACAAGTGATTATACTGGTAATTGGCGAAATATTGGAACTGGGACAGCTATTGATCCCGCTGGTTCTAATGTGTGGCATTCTACTGATTTGATGAATAATTATAATGGGTCTATTGATTTTGATACTTATGTTTGGGAACCGGTCAATCAAACTATTAAGTTTGATGCAAACGGCGGAACTACAGAACAAACCTCTATCACTGGTAAAACTGATGCAACGATTGATTTGACAGATGTCAAATCAGCAACTCGTGATGGCTACACGTTCAACGGTTGGTATACTGATAAAACAGGTGGTACGAAGCTACCAGATTCAATCACTATGCCTGCAGGTGGTATGACTTATTATGCCCAATGGACTGTGAATCAGGAATCGGCGACTGTTTCTTATATTGATGATACAACTAATACTATTATTACAACGGATAATTTATCTGGTCCCTATGGTACAACTGATGAATATCGTACAAAGCCATCAATTGATAATTATATAAATAATGGTTATGAATTTGTTTCAGATAACTATCCATCAGATGGTGTCGTCTATAATCAATCCGGAATCGTTCAAAAATTTGAAGTACACTTAAAACATGCCACAAAAATAGAAACAGAGAGTCAAGTAATCACCCAAACTATTCATTATGATTATGCCAATGGTGACAAAGCGCTTGATGATTATACCGCTACACTTGATTTCAATCGTTCAGTTACTACAGATTTAGTTACTAATAACAAGACCTATGGCGATTGGGAGGCTAAAACCAATACAGTATTTTTAGAAGTAGAATCACCAGCTATTACTGGCTATACACCTAATCCGTCTAAAATAAATGCGATAGAGAGTATCACAGGAGATTCTCTTAACAAGGAAGCGACAGTTATTTATACTGCCAATATTGAGCATGCGACTGTTTCATATATAGATGACACCACAGGTAATGTGCTTTCCACAGCTCAATTATCAGGATCATATGGTACAACTGATGAATACCGTACAAAACCATCAATTGATACGTATAAGGCTGCTGGTTATAAATTTGTTTCAGATAACTATCCATCAGATGGTGTCGTCTATAATCAATCAGGAACTGTCCAAAATTTTGAAGTTCATTTAGAGCATAAAACATCCGATCAAGTTGAAACTAAGACTGTAACCCGTACCATTCATTATCTATATTCGGATGGTTCAAAAGCGGCAGAAGACTTTGTCAATACAATTTCATTTGTGAGAACCGCAACGACAGATGAAGCAACAGGTGAAATTACCTATACGGATTGGCAATCAGTCGAAGGAACGACAACATTTGATTCAGTGGTTTCACCGGTGATTACTGGCTATACCCCAGATAATTCTGAAATGCCAGCAATTGATAATGTAAGCAATACGACAGCTGATATTGATCAAACGGTTACTTATCATCCCAATACTGAGCAGGCAACGGTTACTTATATCGATGATACAACCGGCGAGGTACTTTCAATTGATGAATTATCGGGTTTATATGGTACAACAGATGCCTATCGAACAGCGACTAAAATCCAATTCTATCAAGATAAGGGGTATCTTAAAGTTTCTGATGATTATCCATCGAGTGGTATTATTTATGATCAACCCAGTGTTGTAAAATCTTATACGGTTCATCTAAAGCATGCAATTAGTCAATCAGAAGAAACGCATCGTGTGACACAAATAATTCATTATATTTATTCAGATGGTAGTCAGGCATTGGATGATTACAAAGCGAACTTAGATTTTAAACGAGCAGTTTATACTGATAATGTTACAGGTTTAAATACTTATGGTGATTGGCTTTCATTAAGTGAGGCTACTTTTAAACAAGTAGATTCACCAACCATTGGAGGCTATACTGCAGATCAATTATTTATTTCTGTTATTGAAAATGTAACAGGAAGTACCGAAGATATGGCATTTACAGTTACTTATAAGAAAAATCCAGTAGTAGATAATTCTTCTGGAAAATTAAATAATGACGGACAATTATCTCATTCAAAAGATAAACTACCTCAAACAAATGTAATCCAAACAAATATTCAAATTTTAGTTGGATTATTAATATTAGGCTTAGCAGTCGCTTTAGGCTTTAAGAATAGAAAAAATAATAACTAATTAGTTCTATTGATAATAAGGCTTGTTGAAAAGAAAGACAACTCAAAATCCATAATTAATTCGCCATCCAGTCAAATTTGTTGGGTGGTGAATTAATATTTATCTCGATATTTTTTCTTATAAACACTAATTTTTAAGATATGCTAGATTGTAATATTGATTGCAACAAAGCATTCATCAAAAATTTCTAGTAACATTAGTTATAAAAGCATATAAGCGATTTATGAAAGTGAGATTATAGAAATCAAGCACGCCGGCTATTGCCACTGGGAGTGCCTTTTTCATAACGAATTTGTAAAAGTATAAGATTAGATTTTCCCATTGTATCACCGACAACTTGCAAATAGAGTCGCGTATGCTTGATGCATCTATGTTGGAGAAAGGAGCGAACAGTAAAAAAGTTTTCTCTTTAGGATAATTTTCAAGATTAAGTCCCTGTCTTTGTCATACATATATAAACAAAGTTTAGAAATTTGTATAGATGTACACTTCTTCAATGAGGTGGCATGATTTTTTGTTAGTCGAGTATTGTTTTGCATTAGTAAAAAAATAGTTATTCTCAGTGTTCTCGTCTTCATAAAAAATCAGTCAATAAAACAGATGCATATTATTTTCGGTTCTAACAAGTACTTCTTTTTTTAAAATTTAGATCTATTGAATAATCGGACAACACTGTTCTTACTTTAATTAATTGTCTTTGTACAGTTCACTCACTAACAAAATATTTTAATAAGCTGAAATTGAACCATTTAAAAATTGATTCAAACATAATACTAAGGCAGTGAATATCAATTTCGCTGTCTTATTGGGTTATAGCTTATTTGGACTGCCGAGCATTTCGCGATGCAATCAGTTTTAACTTTAGTAAAAATACAAGTGCTTTTCGAGTAAATTATTAGGTTATAGGTACTCCCACATTTTATATTTTAGTTTCCAACCGATTTCTCACGAACCTCTGTCCTAATTGAATCGTTTCAAAATCAATATATTTCAGCACTATTACTTTTCGGCTATAGAGTCACGGGTATTATCATGTTAATGCGCTTATGTAAATATTGCTAGTCAGCACGAGTCAAAAAAGCATCAGCTAATTGAATTACTCTTCAAAAAACGGATGCTTTATTTGTTATTTATTATTCATAATTTAAAATTGAATGAATATTTGAGGTATTCAGATGTTTGCCAATTGCAACGATTAGTTTAATCAGGTTTAGATAATCATCCTCGTGGATGATTGAGTTGGCTGAATGTAGATAACGTACGGGTACGGCAAGGGCAAGACTTGGAATGCCATTTTTAGTCAAATGCATTTTGCCTGCATCAGTACCGCCACCAGCAATGACGGTTAGCTGATATGGAATTTCTAGTTGGTCAGCCAAGTCAGTCACAAAATTAAGTAATTCGCGTTGAGGTAGCATTGAAGCATCATAAATAAAAATTTGTGGTCCTGCTCCTAAAATACTATCAGCCTCCTTGCTAGTCATCCCCGGAGTATCGCCAGCAGTACCTGTATCTACCGCAAAAGCAATATCAGGATTGACTAAGTGAGTCGCAGTCGTGGCGCCACGAAGTCCGACTTCTTCTTGGACATTGCCACCGACAAAGAGTTGTGTTTCTAATTTTTCTTGGCTGAGCTGCTTGAAGGCTTCGATAACAGCTGCGGTTCCTATCCGATTGTCCCAAGCCTTAGCAAGTAAAAGCTTACTGTTATTCAGGCGTTCAAATTTTGTATCTGGCGTAATCATATCACCAGGACGAATGCCCCAATCTTCAGCTTCCTTTCTGGAGGACGCACCAATATCGATGAACATATCCTTTATTTCATAAACCTTGTTTCTGACCTCTGGACTTAGGACATGTGGCGGTTTACTGCCTGTTACACCTTTAATTTTTTGCCCTGTACGTGTTGTGATTCTAACAGGCTGGGCTAGCATAACCTGTGCCCACCAGCCACCAATGGTTTGAAACTCTATAAAACCCTTTTCGGTAATTTTGGTGACCATGAATCCAACCTCATCCATATGAGATGCAAAAAGAATTTTTTTACCGCTTTTACCTTTTTGTGCAATTATTGAGCCAAGGCCATCATAGATTATATTATCGGAATGAGTTATCACTTCTGTTTTGAATATATCTCTAACTTCTTTTTCATTACCTGCAATGGCGTCGGCATTGACTAATTTTTCAAGCAAATTTACATTTAACATAGCTATCACCTCTTTTGTAATTATAACAAAAATAAAAGGAAAATTGTGATAAATGAATAAGTGATTAGTTAAATTATATCTGTAATTAAATTTTTATGAAGCGGTTATCATTATTAAGCAATAAAAGCATTGATATCAATATATAGTGTTTGTTTTTTAGTTTTGATAAATTAGAACACAATATATAGTGTATTTCCTATTGTAAATTCTTTGGAAATTTTATAGAATAGAGAGGTACAACAGAGGGAGAAGTGTTTTGATATGATGATATTAGAGAAAACAAAAAAAACAAATGAAGAGAAGGACATTAAGGTAATTAAGCGTGACGGGCGTTTAGTTGATTTCGATGCCTCTAAAATTTACGATGCTTTATATAAAGCATTGGAAACGGCGATTGGGTCGGTTGATTCAATTCGTCATCAGCAGCTTCAGAATATTACGGATTCAGTTGTTGCCGAGATTTATGAGCGCTTTGAGAAAAATGTCAAAATTTATGAAATTCAAAATATTGTTGAGCATGTTTTGCTTGAATATAATCATTATGATCTGGCAGAGGAATATATAAATTATCGAACAAAGCGTGATTTTTCACGTTCAAAGGCAACAGATATTAATTTTACGATTGGTAAATTAATATCTAAGGATCAGGCGGTGGTCAATGAAAATGCTAATAAGGATAGCGATGTTTTTAATACACAGCGTGATTTAACGGCAGGGATTGTTGGCAAGTCAATTGGTTTAAAAATGTTACCACCTCATGTAGCAAATGCGCATCAAAAGGGTGAAATTCATTATCATGACTTAGATTACCATCCATATACGCCAATGACAAATTGCTGTCTAATCGACTTTAAGGGGATGCTGAATAACGGCTTTAAAATTGGAAACGCTGATGTTGAACCACCAAAATCCATTCAAACGGCAACGGCACAAATTTCACAAATTATTGCCAATGTAGCCTCTAGTCAATATGGTGGCTGTTCAGCAGATAGAGTAGATGAATTATTGGCACCCTTTGCGGCAAAAAATTATCAAAAGCATTTAGAAGATGCTAAGGAATGGATTTTACCAGAAAAACAAGAAGACTATGCGCGGACAAAGACTAAAAAGGACATCTATGATGCGATGCAAAGTTTGGAGTATGAAATAAATACATTATTTACTTCAAACGGTCAGACACCATTTACTTCATTAGGCTTTGGTCTTGGTACTTCGTGGTTTGAGCGTGAAATACAACGTGCCATTTTAGAAATCAGAATCAAAGGGCTCGGTAGCGAACATCGAACAGCGATTTTCCCTAAATTAATTTTTACGTTGAAGCGTGGTTTGAATATGGCAGCTTCTGATCCAAACTATGATATCAAAGCATTAGCCTTGGAATGTGCGACTAAACGGATGTATCCTGATATTTTAAGCTATGACAAAATTGTCGAATTGACAGGCTCCTTTAAGGTGCCAATGGGCTGTCGCTCTTTCTTACAAGGCTGGAAGGATAGTAATGGTGTAGAGGTTAATTCAGGCCGAATGAATTTAGGTGTTGTCACGCTAAACTTACCAAGAATCGCCTTAGAGTCGAATGGTGATTCGCAAAAATTCTGGAAAATCCTAAATGAGCGTTTAGAAGTTTTAAAGGATGCTTTAGTTTATCGTGTTGAGCGTTGCAAGGAAGCAACACCAGCCAATGCGCCCATTTTATATCAATATGGTGCCTTTGGCAGACGTTTGAATAAATCTGAGTCGGTTAATGAACTCTTTAAAAATAAACGTGCAACGGTTTCAATGGGCTATATTGGTTTATATGAAGCCGCAACTGCCTTTTATGGTGGTGAATGGGAGCAAAATCCAGAGGCCAAGCAATTTACGATTGAAATCTTAAGCTTGATGAAAGCAATGGCAGATCAATGGGGCGATGAGTATGGCTATCATTTCTCTGTCTATTCAACACCTTCAGAATCCTTAACGGATCGTTTCTGCCGTTTGGATACTGAAAAATTTGGTTTGGTTAAGGATATTACAGATAAGGAATACTATACCAATTCCTTCCACTATGATGTTCGAAAAAATCCAACGCCGTTTGAAAAGCTAGATTTTGAAAAGGATTATCCAAAGTATTGCTCGGGTGGCTTTATTCATTATTGTGAGTATCCTGTTTTACAACAAAATCCTAAGGCTTTAGAGGCAGTTTGGGATTATGCTTATGATCGGGTTGGCTACCTTGGCACAAATACACCGATAGATAAATGCTATGCCTGTGGCTTTGAAGGAGACTTTAAGCCAACAGAACGTGGCTTTGAATGTCCAAACTGTGGCAATAATGATCCCAAAACAGTAGATGTTGTAAAGAGAACCTGTGGCTATTTAGGCAATCCTCAGGCGAGACCAATGGTTCATGGTCGTCATAAGGAAATTTCTAGCCGTGTGAAGCATATGTCTGGTAAAACGGGGAATATGTAATTAATAATTAACAATTAAATGTAGTTTTTTGAAATTGGATGGTCTTTCCTAGTTATCTTTTGGAAGCGACGGTCCTTTTTCAAGCTAAGAGAGTAATTAGTATTAGTTAGGATAAAGGGGTGGCTTAAATGCGTAATCCAAAACCACAGGAATGGCAAAGTAAGAATTTATCTCAAAATTATATTGCGGACTATAAGGCTTTTAATTTTGTTGACGGTGAAGGCGTTCGCAATTCATTATATGTTTCAGGCTGTCCCTTTGCATGCGAGGGCTGCTATAATGTAGCAGCACAAAGCTTTAGATATGGAAAACCTTATGATGCCACGCTTGAGGCTCAGATTATGAAGGATATGGCCGAGCCTTATGTTCAGGGGTTAACCTTATTAGGTGGCGAGCCTTTTTTAAATACAGATGTCGTTTTACCTTTGGTGAAGCGAATCAGACAAGAATTGCCTGAAAAAGATATTTGGTCTTGGTCTGGTTATACTTGGGAAGAATTACAATTAGAAACGGCCGACAAGCAAGAATTACTTTCGCTAATTGATATTTTAGTCGATGGTCGCTTTGAAAAAGATAAAATGAATTTAATGCTACAATTTAGAGGCTCAAGCAATCAGAGAATTATCGATGTGAAGCGTTCGTTAAAAGCACATCAGGTTGTAATTTGGGATAAGCTAAATGATGGCGAGCAAAAATATGAGCAGCTACACAAGGAAAAGCTGATTTAGGTGAAATGTGAAAGAAATAGAAACCTTAGGGATTGTCTTGTATAATCGCGACTATAAAGAAAAAGATAAGCTAGTTAAAATATTTACTGCTAATGCTGGTAAGCAGATGATTTTCGTTAAGGGGGGAAATGGCGCCCGTTTCCAGTCTAAGGATATGATTCAGCCGATGGCGGTATCGCAATTTGTACTTAATTTAAATAGTCAGGGCTTGTCATTTATTAGAACCCACTCTGACACTAAGTTTTTTAGGCAGATTCAATCAGATATTTTTTTAACAGGCTATGTGACTTATATGCTTAATTTAGTTGATATGGCAATTGAAGATCGATTGTGCGATCAAGCTTTATTTTCATTCTTATTAGAATCTATCCGCTTAATTGAAGCAGGGATGGATGCGGAGGTAGTGACTTTTATTTTTGAAATTCAAATTTTGTCACGCTTCGGTATTCATCTTGATTTTGAGCACTGCCAAATTTGTGGTAAAATAGCACAGCCATTTGATTTTTCATGGGCGTTACAGGGTGTTGTTTGTCAAAAGCATCAAGAGCAAGGTCTCAATTTAGCCAATGAAGATCCGAATATTCTCTATTTTCTAGGTCTTTTTGCCAAGGTTGATTTAGCGTTGCTCAATGAAATAAAAATTAAGCCAGAAATGAAGAAAAAAATTAGAATTTTTATTGATTTAATTTATGGAGAATATGTTGGCTTAAGCTTAAAAAGCAAAAAATTTATTGATCATATGAATGACTGGTTGAGCTGACTCAACTAGTCATTTTTTAATTTTTTATGATATCATATTTGCTAATCGATTAGGGTTGTAATCGATTAATAAAATGGAAAGGGAAACATTTTTTTAGATTATTTTTGAAGAAAAGGGAAGTATTTTTTAGGGGGAAGGTAATGAAAGTATTCGCAAGTAGTAAAGAAAATTTGAAGTTGCTCTCAATTTTGGAATTTTTTACACATCGTTCAAGCAGCAGCTTAGAAAAATTGGCTAATTATTTGGACTATAGTCATAAAACAGTTCGAGCTCAAATTAAGCTACTTAAGCAGCAAATAATTATTTTAGGTTTAATTCAATCATTTTCATTAGAAATCAAACATTTGAGAGTCTATTTTATCGTACACCACCAATTTGCGTTAATTATTCTAAAAAAAAAATTAATTCATGATTCAAGGGCCTTTGAATATATGAAGCAAATGATATTACAGGATTCTAGTAACCTCGCTGTTGGCTTTGATTTTTTACTACAACTGGAAAAGGAATTAAAACGCTATCGACTGACCTGTAAACGAGGTTACATAAAGGGGAAGGAGGAATGTATTCAAAAATTTATTTATGACTTTATGAAGGTTCATTTAATGGAATATCGTCATAGCTATAGTCAGTCAATTTATGAATATATTAAAATTAAAATGAACGTCAATTATTTTCCAACTGTCAATCAGCAAGCGATGGCAATTTTTTTTTAAGAAGAGAGTGTATGCATCGAATTAAGCATTTGCGTCATACAATAGAGTATTTTAAGAAAAATTCCAGTTTTAATCAGTTTTTAAAGCAGCTACAGCCAATTCAAATTTGCTTTGAATTATCATTGGAAGAAATGAAGTATTTATTTTTATTATTATTAAAGCATGAGGCATTCAGAGAATATTATCAATTTTTTCAGTTTAAGCAGCATTCGCGTCAAATAGAAAATTTAACACAAACGATTGCAGGTCAATGGCCTCAGCTTAAAGAGGCACTTTATGAGTTACATATTGATCTATTTATTTATGGGCACCAAACGACTTGTAAAAATAGATTGATTAAGGGAATAGATCAATGGCTTGAAGCTAGTAAGCAATTGCTGCATTTAAAATTGCCCTTTTCTGAAATTCAAAAGCATTATTGTCGACTTTTTGAGCAGGAAAAAATCAACCCTAAAATTAATATCGGTTTTACGGAGTATGTCTCAAAGTCTGAAATAGATCAATTTAGCCGAATTTATGGCGAAATTTTTAATTTTGATTTTTTTTATCTGCCCTTTGATGATAAAGTAGATTTATTAATATCTAAGGTCGAAAATAATTTTAGCCAGTTTCAATTTGATAAGCAAATTTTTATTGAGCAGCTAGAATGTCCATTTGAACGAAAAAAAATTACACAGATGCTGATTTTAATTTTCCAAAGTAAGCGTTTGTGATAGAATGAAATGGGGGTATACAAAATGACTTTTAAAAAACTCGAAGTACCGACGGCATCCATTACGGATGTAAAAAAATCACCTACAGAAGTATTTAAGATTGCTGAACAAACTCAAACGGGTGTTTATATTTTTAATCGAGAAAAAGTTGCTGGTGTAATGATTAGCCAAGCTCAATACGAAATCTTGGTTGGTCAGCTGCAGGGCGATTTAGAATTACCTAAAAGGGCATCAAAGGAAGTAGCGCCAGAGCAGTCTATGAAAGAAAAGACTTTTAAAAGTCTTGAAGCTGAAAAAGTTTTTAAAAAGTTTTCTCATCATTCTTTTACACTGAAAGCCTTAGATGATGAGCTTGTTGACTTAGGCTTCATCACTAAAAAGTCCAGCTATGGTGGCACTAATCTCATGGAAAATGAGCTGATGGCTTCTGAGCAGCTAGCTTATCGCAATCGGAGTAGTTCACAGTGTTTGCTACTTTCGCTAATTCCAGAGTCAGCTACACATTTCAGAATTGCCGATGTTCAATAATTTATGATGTTCAATAATTTATAATAATAATCCGGTACTCAGTTTGGTTAATTTTTAAGCTGAGTGCTCTGGATTTTTATTTTAGTGATATACTAATTTATTAATTAATTTAAATGGAGTAAACAAGAAAGAGGCTGTCATTGTGAAGCAAATCACTGATTATAAAAATAAAAAAATATTAGTTTTAGGTCTCGCTAAAAGCGGGTTTGGTGCTGCAAAGCTATTAAATGATTTAGGCGCCTTGGTAACAGTAAACGATGGCAAGCCCCTCGCTGACAATCCACAGGCGCAGGATTTAATGACACTTGGTATTCGAGTGATTACAGGCTCTCATCCATTAGAATTATTAGACGAGTCGTTTGATTTAATGGTCAAAAATCCCGGGATTCCATATAGCAATCCCATGATTAAGCGAGCGATTGAAAAGCAAATGCCAGTCATCACCGAGGTTGAGCTTGCCTATCGAGTTTGTGAGGGCGATATTATCGGAATTACTGGTACTAATGGTAAAACAACGACAACTACGATGATTGGCGAGATCATTAACGCTAGTGGTCGTATTGGAGCGCTTGCCGGTAATATTGGTTTCCCAGCAAGTATTGTTGCTGAAAACGTTAAATCAGACGAATATATGGTAACTGAATTATCGAGCTTTCAATTAATGGGTATCCAAAAATTTAGACCTAATATTGCAGTGATTACCAATATCTTTTCTGCTCATCTAGATTATCACGGTACGCGCGAAGCCTATGTAGCAGCGAAATGGCGTATTCAGGAAAATCAAGATTCAGATGATTTTTTAGTAATTAATTATAATCAGGCAGAATTGCGTCAGCTGGCTGAAAAAGCGCAAGCTCAGGTGATTCCGTTTTCAACCGTGGAACGTGTAGAAGGTGCCTATCTTGAGGCTGGTAATTTATTTTATAAGGCTGAAAAAATTATGCCAGCAAATGATTTAGGTGTACCTGGACAGCATAATATTGAGAATGCCCTTGCTGCTATTGCTGTCGCCAAGCTAATCGGTATTGATAATGCAGAGATTAAAAGAACGCTCTCTACGTTTAGTGGGGTTAAGCATCGGACGCAATACTTGGGACAAGTCAGGGGCATTCGTTTTTATAATGACTCTAAGGCAACAAATATTTTGGCAACAGAACGTGCTCTAAGCGGCTTTAATAATGAAAAAGTATTTTTATTAGCTGGTGGCTTAGATCGAGGGAATTCGTTTGATGAGCTAGTCGAGGCAATTCGAGGCTTAAAAGGTCTATTTGTTTTTGGAGAAACAAAGGAAAAACTAGCTGAAGCAGCTAAGAAGGCTGGTATTTCACAGGTCAAGCAATTTGCTAGTTTAACTGAGGCGACTGATTATGCTTACAGCTTAGCTCAACCTGAGGATACAATCTTATTATCACCTGCTAATGCAAGCTGGGATCAGTATAAAACCTTTGAAATTCGAGGTGAGGAATTTATTAGTCTTTTTGAAAAGTATAAAGAGCAAGCGGAAGTATTATAGTATAAAGTAAGTCAGCATCAGAATTTAGCTTTGCCAGCATGGGCAGCCCTAAGGCAGCCTTGCTTTTAGGCCTAGGCGGAAAGTTCTCGAGCTTTTTAGAAAAGGAATTGATTAATATGCGAATTTTAGTTACGGGTGGTGGAACTGGTGGACATATCTATCCAGCACTTGCATTTATTAACTATGTAAAAAAAACATATCCTGATACGGTATTTTTATATGTGGGTACCGACAAGGGATTGGAGCAAAAGATAGTGCCTAAGGCCGGCATTCCATTTAAAAAAATTGAAATTCAAGGCTTTCGCCGATCTCTTAGCCCAGAAAATTTAAAGACAGTATATCTTTTTTTAAAAAGTCTTCATCATGCTAAAAAAATCATTCAAGAATTTAAGCCTGATGTTGTGATTGGGACAGGTGGCTACGTATCTGCGCCAATGGTTTATTCAGCAGCTAAATTAAGAATTCCAACTATCATTCATGAGCAAAATAGTGTCGTTGGAGTTACCAATAAATTCTTGAGCCGATACGTCAGTCGAATTGCGATTAGCTTTAAAGAGGCAGCAGTAGCGTTTCCAAAGGAAAAGGTTATTTTAACTGGAAATCCTCGTGCTCAGGATGTGGCCGAAACGCCAAAAACAAAGGTACTTGAAAATTATGGACTTGATGCCAGTCGTAAAACGGTTGTTGTTTTCGGTGGCTCCAGAGGTGCATTGAAAATTAATCAAGCAATTGTCGCTGCCATTCCAGAGCTTGATCGCTTTGATTATCAATTGCTGTATGCTTCAGGAGAGCGCTATTTTGATGAGTTTAAAGCTGATTTCGAACGGGCAAATCAATTGAGTAATGTTAAAATTGTACCTTATATTGACGATATGCTAGATGTTTTAGCAAGTGCCAGTCTGTTAGTAGGTCGTGCCGGCGCTACAACGATTGCCGAATTTACAAGCTTAGGCTTGCCTGCCATCTTGATTCCTAGCCCATATGTAACAGCAGATCATCAAACAAAAAATGCGGAAAGCTTGGTGAAGGCTGGCGCTGTTAAAATGATTAAGGATAGCGAATTAACAGGGCGTAGCCTAATTGATTTGATTAATCAGGTGTTAAGTGATGAAGATGAATATCAAAAAATGTCAGAGGCCTGCTTGTCAGAGGGACATCCTCAGGCCTCAGCTGAGCTGCTGGCGATAGTTCAGCAGCTAATTAGCTAGATACAGAAAAAGAGGAGGTTATTAATGCCTGAATTACCAGAGGTTGAAGCAGTCAAAGAAGGACTTAATCAGTTAGTTCATCATAAAACCATTCAATCAATTGAGGTTTTATGGGATAACCTAATCCTTGGCGATACCGTTCTATTTAAAGAAATGTTAATTAATCAACAAATTGAATCAGTTGCTCGAAGAGGCAAGTTTTTAATTATTAATTTAACTGACTACCAGCTGATCAGTCATTTGAGAATGGAAGGTAAATATGATTATTATCGTGCTGAAATCCCAGCAAATAAGCATAATCATGTATTCTTTCATTTTACTGATGGTACAAGTCTAGTTTATAATGATGTCCGAAAATTCGGTCGATTACAATTGGTTAATAAGGGTATGGCGCTAAAGCAACCCAATCTGAGAAAGCTCGGACCTGAGCCTTTAGGTGAAGCGTTTACCTTGAGCTACTTTAGCCATGCTTTAAAAAAGTCTCGTGGTCTTTTAAAGCCTGTTTTACTAGCGCAAAACGTTGTAGTTGGGCTGGGTAATATCTATGTGGATGAAAGCTTATGGCAGGCTCAGCTTCATCCTAAGCTTGAAGCTAGTCATTTAACGAATAAGCAATATCAAAAGCTACACCATGCAATCATTTCTGTTTTAGCTCTTGCTGTTGAAATGGGCGGATCAACGATTCGGACCTATAAGAACGCGCTCGGAGAGGCTGGAAAATTTCAGCAGCAATTAAATGTTTATGGTCGAACAGGCTTACCTTGTCATCGTTGCGGCACGCCAATTGAAAAAATCAAACTTGGTGGCAGAGGGACACATTTTTGTCCGCATTGCCAACAACTGAAGGCCTAGTAATTTCTATGATTATATTTGACAGATGAACGGAGGTCTTATGGTTTATTGTGTCGGTTTAACAGGTGGCATCGCTACTGGTAAGTCAACAGTTGCTCAAATTATAGCTGAATACTATCCGGTTATTGATGCGGATCAAATAGTTTTTGAAATGCAGCAAAAGGGTGGTCAAGCGCTAGAATTAATTGTTGGGCAATGGGGTACTGGTGTTTTGACAGAAGCTGGGGCATTGGATCGCACCGAACTGGGCAGTATTATTTTTAGTGACGCTGCTGAACGTAAAAAATTGGACGAATTACTTGATCCGCTAATCCGTTCTGAAATCAGCAATCAAATTGCTAAGCATCAAAGCGAAGACTTGGTCTTTGTTGATATTCCACTTTTATATGAGCAAAGCTATCAGGATTTATTTAAAGAGATTTGGGTTGTTTATTTACCAGAGTCGATTCAGTTGGAACGCCTGATGCGGCGTGATCATTTAGCTGATTTCAAGGCCAAGCAAAGAATCGCTTCACAGCTTCCGATTGAAGTAAAGGCAACATTAGCAGATGTAGTGATTGATAATTCAAAATCACTGACCGAAACCAGATCAGCTGTTATGGCTGAATTAGAAAGATTGGAGGCGTATTAATTGAAGTAAATTGGAAACAAAATTTATGGATTGCATGGATTGGCACCTTTTTCACAGGTGCAAGCTTTAGTTTGGTGATGCCATTTATGCCGATTTATATTGAAAAGCTGGGTGTGCCAAAGGATAGGGTAGAATTATACTCAGGCCTAGCAATTAGTATTTCAGCCTTAGCCTCAGGCTTGGTTGCGCCAATTTGGGGTAGACTGGCTGACCAAAAAGGACGCAAGCTAATGATGATTCGAGCCAGCTTTGTTATGACCTTTACGATGGGCGGCTTAGCCTTTGTTCCGAATGTCACTTGGCTTTTGATTTTGCGCTTACTGAATGGATTGTTTGCGGGCTACATACCTAATGCAACTGCCTTGATTGCCTCGCAGACGCCTAAGGAGAGGTCTGGCTATGCGCTTGGCACTTTATCTACTGGTTTAGTCGGAGGGACCTTGTTAGGCCCATTGCTTGGTGGTGTTTTGGCACAGACCTTTGGTATTGAAAATGTATTTATAATAACTGGCTTTATGCTATTACTTGTCCTTTTACTTACAATTTTTAAGGTTCAAGAAGATTTTGAACCAATTAAACGTAGTGAATTACAGTCTACAAAAGCCATTTTTAAGCAAATCAAACATAAAAATATACTTTTTTCTTTATTTATAACAAGTTTAATTATCCAAGTTGCCGTTCAAAGTATCGCACCAATTTTGACGCTTTATATTCGTGAGCTTTCTGGTAATCCAGCAAATATCCTATTTATAAGTGGCTTAATTGTTTCCCTAGTCGGTGTTTCAGCAATGATTTCATCACCCTTTTTAGGTAGACTAGGTGACAAATATGGTAACCATCGTTTATTAGTAGCGGGCTTGGTTTTCTGCCTTTTAGTCTTTTTGCCGATGGCTTTTGTTAAAACGCCTTTTCAGTTAGGCTTCTTACGCTTTTTATTGGGGTTTGGAACTGGCGCATTAATGCCAAGCGTCAATGCAATTTTAACTAAGATTGTACCAGAAAGCGGGATTAGTCGTATCTTTAGTTATAACCAAATGTTTACTAATTTTGGTCAGGTGATGGGGCCGCTAGTCGGCTCCATTGTTTCAGGCTATTTCGGCTATGCAAGTGTCTTTATAGCTACTTCAATTATTTTATTATTTAATGTAATCTTAATTATAATCAATTTTGGGAAACGTTTAAAACAGAGGGAAATTAATAGCTGATGCGGGTTAAAATTAATTTGAAATGTACAAGCTGTGGTCGAGTGAATTATATTAGCTCAAAAAATAAAGCAAATAATCAAGAAAAAATAGTTACAAATAAATATTGTCCGAACGAACGAAAAGTGACCGTTCACCAAGAGGTATAAAATAATTAGCTTAATTTAACCTTTAATTTTTAAAAAAATCATCTTATATGTGGGAAATGTGGTATAATTGAAGTCATTTAAAGCATTTACAAATTATTAATTAACTGATAAAAATGAGATATCCTTTGATATGGTAATTTTATCAAGTGGGAGGATTATAATAATGGCAATATTAAATCAGGCTGAAGCTCGCGAAGTGCTTTTTCAGGATGCAGAGAAAATTAAACAAATTATTGAAAATAAAAATAATGTTAATTGTATTGCACAATGCAAAGCATTTGAGGAAGTTTTAGATACCCATATGTATGGTTTTTCAAAGGAGGTTGATTTTGCGGTACGTCTAAACCTACTATCCCGCACTGAAGGCCAACAGCTAATGGCTGAATTAGAAAGACAGCTTAATCAAATGTATAATGATATTTATGAGGAGTACGAAGATTAATGCCTAGCTCAAAAATCAAAAAAATACATTTGTTAGACTATTCTATTTTAGTACCTTATTTTGTGCTTTCTTTGATTGGTTTGATTATGGTTTATTCATCAACAGGCTCAAATTTGATTGAAGTTGGCGCCAATTCAATGTCTTCGGTCATTAAGCAGTCACTTTTTTGGATTGTGAGTCTTTTTCTAATTTTTATTGTTTACCGCTTAAAGCTAACCTTCTTAAAAAATGAAGTTGTCATGTTAATTGTAATGCTAGTTGAGGGCGTTCTCTTAGTATTAACACGCTTATTTGCAGAGGTTACGAATGGTGCAGCTGGCTGGCTATATATCGGAAGCTTCAGCATTCAGCCAGCAGAATATTTGAAAATCATCCTAATATGGTTTTTAGCCTTTGTTTTTTCTCGTCGTCAGGAAAATATTGCGTATGATGGCATGTTTGCGTTGACGAAGGGCAAATTAAAACTAACTGATTGGCGTGTTTTAACCAGTATTATGATTTTACTGGTTGCGATTCAACCAGATATGGGTAATGCAGTTATTTTAATCCTAATTACATTAGTAATGGTTTTTGCTAGCGGCATTAATTATCGCTGGGCTTACTTTACTACAGGAATTGCCGTTGTTTTTAGTATCTTTTTCATTAAATTTGTTGAAATTACTAATGGTAAGTTTATCCCAAGATATATCTATGCACGATTTAATGCCTTTACTAATCCCTTTAAGGATTTACAAGGAGATGGGCTGCAGCTCGCCAATTCCTATTATGCGATTAATAATGGCGGTTGGTTTGGTCGCGGCTTAGGAAATAGCATTGAGAAAAAAGGCTATTTACCGGAGGCGCACACAGACTTTATTTTTTCCATTGTAATTGAGGAGCTGGGCTTATTAGGTGGCATATTAATCTTAGTTATTCTGATTTTTCTGATATTAAGAATTATTCAAGTCGGTATCAGAAGCTACGATCCGTTCAATTCGATGATGGCAATTGGTATTGGCGGGATGTTCCTGATTCAGCTATTTATTAATTTGGGTGGTATTTCTGGCTTAATTCCAAGTACAGGTGTTACCTTCCCATTTCTGTCACAGGGTGGAAATAATCTACTGGTTCTGGGGGTCGCAGTCGCTTTTGTTTTAAATATATCGGCTAGCGAAAAGAAAGAGAGAATTCTCTATAATAGTGGTTATATTAATAATGAATATTAATTATAAAAGACAGCTGATGTAGTAATTACATCAGCTGTCTTTTGAAATACAGAAGCAGATTAATTTTAAATTATTAATTATACATTGCAGACTGTTAAAAACGAACAGCCCATTTTTTTTTTCGCTAAATTTTCGGAAAATTTAAACATTTTCATAATAAGTTTGATAAAATAGAAAAAGCAATGAAATTAATGATTATATCAGCCTGAGTTGACGACGTTCAAGATTGGATTGCTTATAATTAATTAATCGTAATTTTTATAAAATTTTTAGTTATTAATTAATGTAGTAAATTATTTTTGATAAATAAAACATCAAAAACAGAGTTTATTGTTTGTGTTAATTTAAATTTAGTTTTATATTTACTATTACGATTACCCTTAAATATTAAATGCTGTGGAGGAGTACACTTGATGAAAAAAGTTTTAGTCGCCAATCGTGGCGAAATCGCAATTCGAGTATTTAGAGCATGTAGTGAGTTAGGTATTAAGACGGTCGCTGTTTATGCCCAAGAAGATGAGTATTCAGTTCATCGTTTTAAAGCGGATGAAGCTTATTTGATTGGTGAAGGCAAAAAACCGATTGATGCTTATTTGGATATTGAGTCTATTATCCAAGTTGCTAAGGATTCGGGTGCCGAAGCAATCCATCCAGGTTACGGGCTCCTTTCAGAAAATATTGATTTTGCAAGAAGAGTTGACGAGGAAGGTCTTATTTTTATTGGACCAAGTCTGCATCATTTAGATATCTTTGGTGATAAAATTAAGGCTAAGGAGGCATCGGTTGACGCAGGTGTGCAATCGATCCCAGGGACAGATGGACCAGTTGAAAGTGTTGAAGAGGTTTTAGCATTTGGTAGTACCTATGGCTACCCGATTATGATTAAAGCAGCCTTAGGTGGTGGCGGTCGTGGTATGCGTGTGGCGCACAATGAAGACGAAGCACGTGATGGCTACGCTCGTGCCAAAAGTGAAGCAAAGTCGGCATTTGGTAATGATGAGGTCTACGCTGAAAAATATATCAGTAATCCAAAGCATATTGAAGTCCAAATATTAGGTGATAAGCATGGTAATGTTGTTCATTTATATGAGCGTGATTGCTCGGTACAACGTCGTCACCAAAAGGTGGTCGAGGTTGCCCCTAGTATCTCTTTAGGTGAAAAGCTACGCCATCAAATTTGTGATGCAGCTGTTCAGCTAATGAAACACGTTGGTTATGTCAATGCTGGAACTGTTGAATTTTTAGTTGAAGGGGATAATTTTTATTTTATTGAAGTGAATCCACGCGTTCAGGTTGAGCATACCATTACTGAAATGATTACAGGAGTAGATATTGTAACCGCACAAATCCTAATTGCCGAAGGCAAGGATTTGCATCAGGATATTGAAATTCCTGAACAGAGTAAGATTCCATTACTTGGTGCGGCTATCCAGTGTCGAATTACGACGGAGGATCCACAAAATAATTTCTTACCGGATACTGGTAAAATTGATACTTACCGCTCTCCAGGAGGCTTTGGCGTTCGCTTGGATGTTGGTAATGCCTATTCAGGCTATGAGGTAACACCATTCTTTGATTCATTACTTGTAAAGGTTATTACACATGCCAAAACATTTAAAGAAGCAATCAAAATTATGGAGCGCTGTTTACGTGAATTCAGAATTCGTGGTGTTAAAACGAATATTCCATTTTTACAAAATGTGATTCAATCGCCAGAATTTGTTTCTGGTGATGCTAAGACGACCTTTATCGATCAAACACCAAGTCTATTTAAATTTTCTAGAGTACGTGATCGTGGTAATAAGACAATGAAATACATTGGAAATATCACAGTCAACGGCTTCCCGGGGATTGAAAATAGAACCAAGAAGCATTATGCAGAGCCTAGAATTCCCAATGATTTAAATATTAAAAAAATTGAAACAGCTAAGAATGTTTTAGATGAGGCTGGCGCTGAGGCAGTTGTTGATTTTGTAAAGGATCAGAAAAATGTGCTTTTAACGGACACGACTTTCCGTGATGCACATCAAAGCTTACTTGCAACGCGTGTTCGTACTAACGAATTTAAGAAAATTGCTAAGGTGACTGGCGAAGGTATCCCAGAATTATTCTCATCTGAAATGTGGGGTGGTGCTACCTTTGACGTTGCCTACCGTTTCTTAAGTGAAGATCCTTGGGAAAGATTACGTGTATTAAGAAAATTGATGCCGAATACGCTTTTCCAAATGCTATTTAGAGGGTCAAATGCAGTTGGCTATCAGAATTATCCTGATAATGTGCTTGAAGCCTTCATTAAGGAGTCTGCAAAGCAGGGAATTGATGTTTTCCGTATTTTTGATAGCTTGAACTGGGTGCCACAAATGGAGAAATCGATTCAAGCGGTTCGGGATACAGGTAAAATCGCTGAAGCGACTATTTGTTACACTGGTGATATTTTAGACCCAAGCCGTCCAAAATATTCAATTTCTTACTATAAAGAATTGGCTAAGGAATTAGAAAAAACAGGCGCACATATGATTGCAATTAAGGATATGGCTGGTTTATTGAAACCTCAAGCAGCCTATCGCCTAATCAGTGAATTAAAAGAAGCGGTTGATGTGCCAATTCACTTACATACGCATGATACTGCGGGTAACGGTATTATCACTTATTCTGCAGCAGTCAAGGCTGGTGTTGACATTGTTGATGTGGCAATGGGTGCGATGAGTAGTGGCACAAGTCAACCAAGCTTGGGTAGCCTTTATTATGCCTTATTAAATGGTGGTCGTGCACCAGAGATTGACATGAAGAATGTGCAAAAAATCAATCATTACTGGGAAGATGTCCGTCAATATTACCGTCCATTCGATAACGGCTTGACAAGTCCCTCAACTGAGGTTTATCTACATGAAATGCCAGGTGGGCAGTATTCTAATCTACAGCAGCAGGCTAAAGCCGTTGGCTTAGGTCATCAATTCGACGAAATCAAAGAAATGTACCATACTGTAAATATGATGTTTGGTGACATTATTAAGGTAACACCTTCTTCTAAAGTGGTTGGTGATATGGCGCTCTTCATGGTACAGAATAATCTGACTGAGCAGGATATTTATGATAAGGGAGCAAGCTTAAGTTTCCCAGAGTCAGTTATTAGCTTCTTTAGAGGTGATTTAGGGCAGCCTGTTGGTGGCTTCCCTAAAAAATTACAAGAGATTATTCTTAAGGGTAAGGCACCATTAGATGATCGTCCTGGTAAATTTGCGACACCTGTTAATTTTGATGAGGTTGCTGAAGCCTTAAAAGAAAAAATTGGTTATGCGCCAAGTCAGGCCGAAGTCTTAAGCTATTTAATGTATCCACAAGTCTTCTTAGACTATACGAAAATGCAAGAGCAATACGGCACAGTAACTCTATTGGATACCCCAACCTTCTTTAAAGGTATTCGCCTTGGTGAAACAGTTGAAGTCGAGATTGAATCAGGTAAAAACTTAATTATTCGACTTGATGAAATTGGTGAACCAGACTTAGAAGGTAATCGTGTATTATTCTTTAACTTAAATGGTCAGCGTCGAGAAATTGTGGTCAAAGACAATAATGTTAAATCAAGCGTGGTGGCTAAACGCAAGGCAGAGCCAACTAATCGAGAACAAATCGGTGCAACAATGCCCGGTTCAGTGCTTCAAATCAATGTTAAAAAAGGTGATAAGGTCCGTAAGGGACAAGCCTTAATGGTGACAGAAGCGATGAAGATGGAAACAACGATTGAAGCCCATTTCGATGCTGAAATCGTCGCTATTCACGTCGAAGAAGGCGAAGCGATTACCGCCGGTGACTTATTGATAGAGCTCAACGAGCTATAAGCATCGAAATGTAGGGCCCCGAAAAATGTTTACATTTTTTGGGAGAGGAGAAAAAACGAAATGATAGTCAGCCGAAGTCTGACGCAAATGTAGTTTCTTTCGACGAGATGCTGAAATCGTCGCTATTCACGTCGAAGAAGGCGAAGCGATTACCGCCGGTGACTTATTGATAGAGCTCAACGAGCTATAAAAATTATTAACTATATTATAAAAAATAGTAACTGAGATAATTTGGTATGGATTTCCAAAAGTTTGATTTTGTTCTAACTTCTGGAAATCCATACCTTTTTATCTCATTATTATATACTGAAGCCTATATTTTTATGATTGACAAGTTAAAAAGTAAAATATATAATATTTATGTCAAATATAAATGACATTTATCTATTATATAAGACAAAAATAAAAAATGGGAGTGTTGAATAGATGACCGAAATAAATCGTGTCAAGCTTTACCGGATGCAGCTGGGCCTCTCTCAACAAGCCTTGGCCAAGCTGGTTGGCGTTACTCGTCAAACAATTAATATGATTGAAAATGACAAGTATAATCCGACATTGCAACTTTGTCTCAATATTGCGCACGCGTTAGAGACAGATTTAAATACTCTATTTTGGCAAATTGATAAAAAGGAATGATGATTATGAAAAAATGGGAAAATAATTTTGTAAAAATGAGTCTGGGTATCATCACTGATTTGGATGAAAGACAAGCGTATGAAATTTATTTTAGAGCGACAATCGGATATTGTTTATCAATGATGGTAATGTCTATCGTTGCAATACTAAATACAATTATTGCGAATATTGGACAGTCTGACGGTCTCATATTTCCATTCTCCTCTATTTTTTTAGGTATCTCTGTCTTATTAATTGGTTTTTATGTTGAAGTGAAAATTAAAAAGGAAATAAAAGTAATTGAAGTTACTGATAAAAACGAATATCTTCGCGTCAAAAAATCATTATTAGGGTTAAGTTTGGTGACTGGATTTTCTGGCATGATAGCTGCTTTTATTCTTGGTATGATTGCAGTGATGACCATCTCAATTCCGATTATATTCATGGTGATTCAAACAATTATTTTAGGTATTATTTGTTACTTTGTTCAATATCTTGATTGGAATAAACGAATTGTGATAATCGATTTAAAAGGTGATGCAGACGATGAAGAATACTAAACATTTACAGCTTATCAAACGTGTTGATATTTTGGAAAATCGGAGGACGGTCATTTATCTCAACTTACTGACAATTCCTTTATTAATCATATTTGTATTTATCTTTAAATTAATTGTAGATTTAACACGAATGCTATTTGTAGAGAATAGTAATATTTCATTCATGAATTTTTTCGCGTTTGCGATGTTCTTGATTATTAGCTTAATTATTCACGAATTAATCCATGGTTTATTTTTTAAAATATTTAATCCACAAGGCAAGCTGAAATTTGGTTTCAAAAGTGGTATGCTTTATGCTTCAAGTGTTGATTCTTATTATTCCAAAATCCAAGCAATCCTAATTTTAATGGCACCCTTTACAATTTTGACGGTTTTATATAGTCTTTTGTTTTTTTTACAGATTATGACACCACTTTTTTATATCTCAATTGCTGCACTTCATGGTAGTGGTTGTATTGGCGATTTTTGGTTTACTTACCTGCTTTTGAAATCCCCTAAAAATATTGTAATGTGTGATACTAAAGTTGGTATTGATATTTATTTGGTAAAAGAAGCTAGTAATTAATAACGAGGCTTAGAAAAAAGTCTAATGTTTTGAGTTATTCATATGAAAATACAGAAAATAGCTAAAATTATCAAAGTTTTTAAGGGTTTAAGGTTGAACATTTGGAAAATTAAGTTATAATAGAAAAAGTGAAGATTAGAGATAATGACCTTTTATGCGGTAAAACTAATCTCAACTACTATTTTTTTAACCACAGGAGGTTTTTTACAAAATGGCAAAAGAAAAATATGATCGCAGTAAACCACACGTTAATATTGGTACTATCGGACACGTTGACCATGGTAAAACTACGTTAACAGCTGCAATCTCTAAAGTATTAGCTGATGCACAAGGTAAACAAGCAACTGACTTTGCTTCTATCGATGCTGCACCAGAAGAACGCGAACGCGGTATTACAATCAATACAGCTCACGTTGAATATGAAACAGCTAAACGTCACTATGCGCATATCGATGCCCCAGGTCACGCGGACTACGTTAAAAACATGATCACTGGTGCGGCTCAAATGGACGGTGCAATCTTAGTAGTATCTGCTACAGATGGTCCTATGCCACAAACACGTGAACATATCCTTTTATCTCGTCAAGTAGGTGTTAAATACCTTATTGTTTTCTTAAACAAGGTTGACTTAGTAGACGACGAAGAATTATTAGAATTAGTTGAAATGGAAGTTCGTGATTTATTATCTGAATACGATTTCCCAGGCGACGATACACCAGTTATTGCTGGTTCAGCTCTTGGTGCACTTAATGGTGAACAACAATGGGTTGATAAGGTTATGGAATTAATGGATACTGTTGATGAGTATATCCCAACTCCAGAACGTGATACTGACAAACCATTATTAATGCCAGTCGAAGATGTATTCTCAATCACTGGTCGTGGTACTGTTGCTTCAGGACGTATTGACCGTGGTCAAGTTAAAACGAATGATGAAATTGAAATCGTTGGTATTGCACCTGAAACACGTAAAGCTGTCGTTACAGGAATTGAAATGTTCCGTAAAACTTTGGATTACGGTGAAGCAGGGGATAACGTAGGGATTCTTTTACGTGGTATCCAACGTGATGAAATCCAACGTGGTCAAGTTATTGCGAAACCAGGTTCAATTACACCTCATACTAAATTTAAAGGTGAAATCTACGTATTATCAAAAGAAGAAGGTGGACGTCATACACCATTCTTCACAAACTACCGTCCTCAGTTCTACTTCCGTACAACTGACGTAACTGGTAATATCCAATTGCCAGCTGACGTTGAAATGGTAATGCCTGGTGATAACGTTACAATCGACGTTGAATTAATTCACCCAATCGCCGTTGAAAAAGGAACTACATTCTCTATCCGTGAAGGTGGACGTACTGTTGGTTCTGGTATTGTTACTGAAATCGAAGCTTAATTTTAAATTTCGCTTTTCAAACCGTTTAGACGTAATTGTCTAGGCGGTTTTTTTGTTGGCTGCTTGACAGTTCACTGAATCGTTGGCTATAGTGGAAGTTAGTGATGAAAAGGGTTACTTGATAGATTAGGAGTATCAGACAATGGTAAAACAGCATAAATTACAGTTAACATTATTGATTTTTTTAATATTTATTTCACTTGGCTTACCTGATTCAATTATGGGGAGTGGTTGGCCGAGTATCCGTTCCGATTTTGATTTACAAGCGCGAGATATTAGCATTTATACCTCTGTTGGCTTGATTTTTTCAATTATTACCAGTTATTTTTATCCATTTTTGACCAAATATTTAAGCTTAAAGCAAATTATCATATTAAGCATTAGTGCAGTCGTTATTGGACTTGGGCTAATCAGCATTGTGCCTAATGCCTTGTTATTATTTTTAGCATTTCCCTTTTTAGGCATGGGACAAGGGGCAATTGATGTTGCGGTTAATATTTTTGCCGCTAAAAATTTTTCAAAGCGGACAATGAGCTTCTTACACGGCTTCTACGGTGTGGGTGCAAGCTTATCTAGTCTGTTCGTGGCGATTTTTTTAAAAACAGCTTTCGGCTGGCGTGGGGCTACAGTAATCATTTTAGTTTGCCAATTAGTTATTTTATTGTCAGTTGTGTTGAATGGTAAGCTTTTTATTGAGAAAAAAGAAGAGATTGATGTGACGCAAAAAATGGCGAGAGTCGTATTAAATTTTCGCCATTATTTAGGGCCATTATTCTATTTATTTTATGGCATTGAATTAGTTGTCGGCAGCTTTTTATCTACTTATATGAAAGAAGTACATCATTTGTCAGGCTCACAATCAGCAGGCATGACAGCGATATTTCTTTTCGCATTGACATTGGGACGTTTTACAAATGGCTTGGTGACGCATCGTTTAACAGAAACGCGTATTTTGCAAATGCAATTTATTTGCAGTATTTTTGGTATCGTACTCTTGCCCGCACAACCAACGATTGCTTCATTCTTAATTGGTTACGGTTTTTCAGTGCTATTTCCGATGCTGATGAGTATGCCACATCAGCATTACGAAGAAGTAATTGCAAATCGGATTGTTAATTTACAGATGACCTTCGCAAATATTGGTATTCTAGTCTTACCTGTACTATTTGGCTTCCTGATTCAGGCAATTGGTTTTCAGTATTTTCCGTTATTATTGAGTATCAATATCATAATATTAATTATGATTGTGATCGGTGTTGTTAGAGCAAAAGGCTAATTGACTCGAATTGATTAATTTAATTATTAATTTATAACGTTTTCTTATCATTTAGATTGGTTTGCGAATTGGCTCATTCATGCTAGAATAATATTATAAGTAAAAATGATTGCTAGGTATCTTATTGTGAGACAATCCGTAGATTAGATTGGAGTGAATAGATGAAAAAAAGAACGAAATTTGGTTTAGTTGTTGGTACGTCGGCATTGGTAACAGGTATTGCAATTTATCAGGTTAGGCAGCGGGCAAAGCGACAACGAGCGAGAGCACTTGAAAAAATGAATCGTTACTTTGATGATCAAGGCGTTATCATCACTTCATGGATATACGAAGAAGTTGCTTTAGATGAAGCAACCCCAATTTTTAAAGGTGGGATTATTGTTGAGGTTGACCATGAGCCGCAGACCTTCGAATTTACAATTAACGCAAATACTTTAGAAATTATTGGAATTGAGGCAGTTAAGGATGATTAAACCAAAGTCTTATGAAGAAATTGCGCAGTCTATTGAAAATGGACAGAATATCTTATTTTTTACGGCTGCCTGGTGTGGTGATTGTCGTTTTATCAAGCCATTAATGCCAGAAATTGAGGCTGAGCATCCTGAGTTTAAGTTTATTGAGATTGATCGTGATCAATTTATGGATTTAGCGGTTAAATGGGATATTTTCGGTATTCCAAGCTTTGTGGTGATTAAAGATGGCAAGGAAATCGGTCGCTTAGTCAATAAGGCACGTAAGACGAAGGCAGAAATAACAAAATTTATTGAAGAATTAGGAGTCGAATAAATCGTGATTGTAACTTATAATCCTGAGCATGTTGGAGATGTTTTAATGGTAATTGTGGCAAATGATCAAAAAGAGGCGGTTGATTTTGAAAGAAAAGGCGATTTAGCACGAATTTTTCTTCAATCTTCGAATCAAACGGTTGGCTGGAATTTATTTAATGCCAGTGAACATTTAGCTGATTTAGCTGGTAACGGGCAAATCCTTTTGACTGAAGCGCAGCTTGCCAAAATGAATCAGCTTTTGGCAGACAGTGGCTTTTCAGAGCAATTGACTGCGGATAATCAGCCTAAGATAGTAATCGGCTATGTCGAGTCACTTGAACCACATCCTGATAGTGATCATTTAAATATTGCTCAGGTTGCCATTGGTGAGGCGGTTTTACAAATTGTTGCAGGTGCGCCAAATATTGAGCAGGGTCAAAAGGTAGTGGTCTGCCGTGATGGTGCGATGCTGCCAAATGGTACTTTAATCTTTGCTGGTGAATTACGAGGGATAAAGAGTGAAGGTATGCTTGCAGCAGCGCGTGAGTTATCTCTGCCAAATGCACCGCAAAAGCGTGGTATTTTAGTTTTACCAGCTGAGCTTGAGGTTGGTATTCCATTTGATGCTAAAGCGCATTGGCACACAATATAGTTTTAAAAAGCACATGGACTAACGAATAATCGTTTAATTCATGTGCTTTTTACAGTTTTTAATTAGTCACTCTTCAGCTTTGAACTATGACGAGAAGCCAATCAGATAGTCATCATCGCTCATTGCTTCAACCTCACCAAGTAGGTAGCCATTACCAACCTGCGAGAAGAAGTCATGGTTACTAGTTCCTGTCGAGATGCCGTTCATAACGATTGGATTAACGTCTTGGTCAGTGTCTGGGAACAATGGATCTTGACCGAGATTCATCAAGGCTTTATTAGCATTATAACGTAAGAAGGTTTTTACCTCCTCGGCCCAACCAATTTCTCCATAAAGCTCTTCAGTATAAGCTTCTTCATTTTCATAAAGCTCATAAAGTAAGTTATACATCCAATCCTTTAGCTTTTCTTGTTCCGCCTCAGGTAAGTCGAAGAAGCCAAGCTGAAATTTATAGCCGATATAAGTACCATGTACTGATTCATCACGAATAATCAGTTTAATAATTTCAGCAACATTTGCTAGCTTATTATTGCCTAGATAATAAAGTGGTGTGTAGAAGCCTGAATAAAAGAGAAAGGTTTCTAAGAAAACGCTCGCTACCTTTTTCTCTAAGGCAGAACCAGTTTTATAAATTTCATTGACAATCTTAGCCTTTTTTTGCAAATAAGGATTGGTGTGTGTCCACTCAAAAATTTCATCAATTTCCTTTTTGGTATTCAAGGTTGAAAAGATTGATGAATAGCTTTTAGCATGTACACTTTCCATAAATTGAATATTATTAAAAACGGCTTCTTCATGAGGCGTGCGGATATCACGTCTTAAGGCTTCAATCCCAGACTCAGATTGAACCGTATCTAATAAGGTTAGGCCACCAAAAACATGAGCAACTAAATCTTTTTCTTGCTGTGATAATTTGCGCCAATCATCTAAATCATTAGATAGTGGAATTCGAGTGTCTAACCAAAATTGCTCAGTCAGCTTTTCCCAAGTTGACTTATCGATATTATCCTCGATTTCATTCCAGTTAATTGCTGTATAGTAGGTTTCTTTTAAATTAACTTCGCTCATAATGTCTCCTAAAACTACTGATTGTTAATTGCTAAATGGTACAGCTTTCACACTGATTTGCACCAATCTCGCCACCATCATCTGTGAAGGTACGGATATAGTAAATTGATTTGATGCCTTTATAATAAGCATAATTTCTCAAGATATTGAGATCACGAGTTGTTTGTTTTGTACCTGTTTTCCATTCATAAATGCCCTTAGGAATTTCACTACGGATAAATAGGGTTAATGATAAGCCTTGATCTACATGCTCAGTAGCTGCTGCGTAAACATCAATTACTTTTCGCATATCCATATCATAGGCAGAAGTGTAATAGCTCATCGTATCATTATTTAAAAATGGTGCAGGATAGTAAATTTTTCCAATTTTCTTTTCTTGGCGCTCTTCAATCCGTTGCGTAATTGGATGAATCGAAGCAGAAGTGTCATTGATATAGGAAATAGAGCCGTTTGGTGCTACTGCAAGTCGGTTCTGATGATATAAGCCGTCTTTTTGAATTGCGTCTCTCAGCGCTTCCCAGTCCTCCACAGTTGGTATGTGATGTGCCTCAAATAAATGCTTCACCGTTTCTGATTTTGGCACATAAGCGCCATCAAGATATTTATCGAAATAGCTACCATCTGCATATTTTGATTTTTCAAAGCCGACAAAGCTTTCGCCACGCTCACTGGCAATTTGATTGGATGCTACTAGACTCCAGTAATTTAAAAGCATAAAGTAAATGCTTGTAAATTCAACGGATTCAGCAGAGCCGTATTCAAGCTGATTTTTAGCAAGGAAGGTATGAAGCCCCATTGCGCCTAAGCCAATGGTATGTGCTTCATGATTCCCCTTTTGGATACTAGGTACCGCATCAATATTAGAGTGATCAGTAACATAAGTTAAAGCACGAACCATTGTATCGATTGATTTACCAAAATTAGGAGAGTCCATTAAATTAACAATATTTGTTGAACCTAAATTGCATGAAATATCTGTTCCCATTGTTAAATATTCTTGGCTATCAGAAATAATGCTTGTTTTTTGAACCTGCATGATTTCTGAACAGAGATTACTCATCACAATTTTACCATCAATCGCATTGGCTTTATTTGCAGTATCAATATTAATAACATAAGGATAACCAGATTCTTGTTGCAGCTTAGAAATTTCTTGTTCAAGCTCACGAGCAGAAATCTTCTTTTTACGGATAGCTGGGTTTGCAACTAAGTTGTCATATTCTTTGGTAATATCAATATAGTTAAATGGTATGCCATAGACACGTTCGACAGAGTATGGTGAAAATAAGTACATTTCTTTATTTTCACGAACTAACTCATAAAATTTATCTGGAATGGTCACACCAAGTGACAAGGTTTTTACCCGGACTTTTTCATCAGCATTTTCTTTTTTTGTTGAAAGAAAGGCTAGAATATCTGGATGAAAAACGCTTAAATAAACCACACCGGCACCTTGACGCTGCCCTAATTGGTTAGAGTAGGAAAAGCTGTCCTCAAATAATTTCATCACTGGTACAACGCCACTAGCTGCTTCCTCAATCCCCTTGATCGGACTGCCAGCTTCGCGTAAATTAGATAATGAGATACCAACACCACCACCAATGCGTGAAAGCTGTAATGCTGAATTAATGCTTCTGCCAATTGAATTCATGTCATCTGTTACTTGAATTAAGAAGCAAGAAACCAGTTCGCCACGACGTTTACGACCGGCATTTAGAAATGAAGGCGTTGCAGGCTGGTAACGCTGGTGAATCATCTCGTTAGCCAAGTCTAAAGCTAATGCTTCATCACCATCTGCAAAGTAGAGCGCATTGAAAATGACCCGATCTTCAAGTGTTTCCAAATATTGCTCATTATCGTTGGTTTTTAAAGCGTACTGCGAATAGAATTTATAAGCAGCCATAAAAGACTTGAATTGGAATTGACTTTGATAAACGGTTTGGAAAATTGTTTTAATAAACTCCGATTTATATTGCTTTAAAAATTCAGTTTCAATATAATCCTGTTCAACTAAATAGTCCAATTTTTCTGCTAAAGTATCAAAAACCAGTAAATTTGGTTTGACGTTTTCGTTTAAGAAAGCCTCCAAGGCTTCCTTATCCTTATGTAATGGAATTTGACCGTTGATTGGCCGATTGATTTCATTGTTTAGTCTGAAATAGGTTACATTTTCTAGATTTTTTAAACTCATAAGCGTTCACTTTCCATATTATTAATAATTTTTTGAACATTTGCGACATCAGTAGGTGTACCACTGAATTCAAGTCCGTATAGAACAGGGAGATTGTATTCGGCTGCTAAATCTTTTGCAGTATAAATGAATAAATCTGCAAAATTTTTGTTACCAGTACCAATGATTCCCTTGCAATAGGATAAATTTGTTTCAAATTCTAAAAATTGATTCGCAATTTCGGTCATATCTGGATCATAGGTTGGCACAATTAGAATGTAATTGGTATTAACATTTAAAAAAGGATTGCTAGAAATATCTGAGCTAGCGAATCCTAATTTATTGACAAATCTTCTTGTTTGCCCGGTTAAAGAAAAAAAAATAATTTCCATTAAGCAAGTAATTCTTTCAATTCATTTGGGCGGAATCCAGAAAAGGTTTTATTGCCTGCTTCAATAACTGGTAAAGCTTGGAAGCCGAGTCCTTTAACATAATCAATCATTTCGGGCTGCTCTTCTACATTAATTTCTGTATAGTTAACATGCTTATCATCTAAAAATCTTTTTACCATTTTACATTGCATGCAATTTACCTTTGAGAATACTTTAATATCGTTCATTTTTTATCACCTCTAAAATTTATTAACTGTACTTAGTCTAATGTTTCTAGTAGCTGATGTCAATAATAAAACACTATATATTGTGTTAAAATTAAAAATAAAGACTAAATGTAGTGGTAAACCGCGATTAATAAGACTTTGTCTCTGCTTGAAATTTTCCGCTGCATTTATAAATTAAAAGTTAGCGGGTTAAAAATTTAATTTTATCTTTTTTAAGACGATAGTTATTTTAATTGAGCATATAAATTGACATTTTTGTTATATTTTTTAATTTTTTCTAGCGAATTTGTCAGAACCCTTGCAAAAGTATTCAATTGTGCTAAAATGTAGCTGTTTGAGAATGATTATCATAATCGGAAGGCTGACGTGGAACTATGAATTTATCGCAAGCAAAAATAAATCAAACTTATTTTATTAAAACATTAAAAGGTGAAAAAGAAATTGCTAAACATTTGGGAAATTTAGGTGCAAAAAAAGGTGGACGTGTTACTTTAATTTCTCATGACAAGGGTAATACAATTATTTTAATTGGAAATGCTCGGATTGCTGTTGATTCAAAGCTATTAGAAATGATTGAGATTAGTGAAGAACCATTGAAAAATCAAGATGAGATATTATTAAATCAAGTATCTGTGGGCTCGTCTGGCATTGTTGCGACAATTGAGGGTGCTGGAGCGGTTAAAAGGCGTTTAATGGATATGGGAATTACTAGAGGGACAAAACTCTTTATTCGTAAAGTAGCGCCCCTTGGAGATCCTATTGAAATTCATTTAAGAGGCTATGAATTAACGCTTCGACGTGAAGAAGCGGCTTTAATTCATGTCGTAAATATCGAAAAAAATGATGCCTGAACTTTCTTCAATAAATTTATTATTCATTTTTTTATAGTCGGAAGTAAACTTATTAAGTTATCATTGTAAACAATGAAGGGAAGTTATATTTTGGTAAAGCATATTGCATTAGCAGGTAATCCAAATTCGGGTAAGACAACACTCTTTAACTTGCTAACTGGTTCAAAGCAGCGAGTAGGTAATTGGCCAGGTGTCACTGTTGAACGAAAAACTGGTGAATATAAAAAAAATAGAGAAATACTGATTCAGGATTTACCGGGGATTTATTCTTTATCGCCTTATACGCCTGAGGAAATTGTATCAAGAGATTACCTAATTAATAATCAGCCTAATGTTGTTTTAAATATTGTCGATGCAACAAATTTGGAGCGTAATTTATATTTAACAATTCAATTGCTGGAAACTGGTTTACCTGTGGTAATTGCACTAAATATGGTTGATGTTCTTGAAAAGACAGATAAAATAATTAATACAGAGAAGCTTTCTTATGCAACAGGTGTGCCAGTTGTTTCGATGAGCGCAATTAAAAATAAAGGTGTCGATAAAGCGATGCAGATTGCTGCAAAGCATCAAAAGAATGAAGAGCTTGTAAGTTATGATGCACGCTTAGAGACAGCTTTAACTGAGATTATTGAAATTTTAGGAAATACAGTACCGACTCGTACAGCGAGATGGTATGCAATCAAATTATTTGAACGAGACCAGGCTGCCTATGATGCTTTAGATTTATCAAATCTGCAGAAAAAAGAGATAGAAGATATTATTTCAATTACGGAACATATTTTTAAAGAGGATGCAGAGAGCATTGTAATTAATGAACGGTATAATTTCATCAATGAAATTGTGCAGCTAGCAAGTAGTGACAGTAAAGAATTGCGCTTTAATTTTAGTGACAAAATTGACCGTATTGTAACAAATAGAGTGCTCGCTTTACCGATTTTTGCTTTGGTGATGTGGCTGGTTTACTTTGTCTCAATCCAGACTGTAGGTGCTATTGGTACAGACTGGGTTAATGATGTCTTATTTGGTGAATTAGTACCCGGTTTTGCGAATAGTGCTTTGACGACCTTAAAGGTTGCGCCTTGGCTCAACGATCTAGTTGTCAATGGGATTATTGCTGGCTGTGGTGCTGTCTTAGGCTTTGTGCCTCAGATTGCTGTCTTGTTTATCTGTCTTGGCATTTTGGAAGACACTGGTTACATGAGTCGAGTTGCTTTTGTGATGGATCGCCTCTTTAGACGTTTTGGACTATCTGGTAAGTCCTTTATTCCAATTTTGATTGCGACTGGCTGTGGTGTACCCGGCGTGATGGCAAGCCGAACGATCGAAAGCGAAAAGGATCGGCGAATTACAATTATGGTCACTACTTTTATACCCTGCTCAGCAAAATTACCGATTATCGCCTTGATTGCAGGCGCCTTCTTTCCGCACAGTAGCTGGGTAGCACCGAGTGCTTATTTTATCGGTATTGCTGCCATTATTTTTTCTGGTATTGCCCTCAAAAAATTCCGTTTGCTTGCTGGGGAAGTTTCGCCATTTATTATGGAATTACCAAGCTATCATATGCCAAAATGGTCAACTGTTTTACGTTATTCCTTTGATAAGAGTATGTCCTTTATTAAACGTGCAGGTACGATTATTTTTGTTATGAATGTCTTTATTTGGTTTACTTCAAGCTATAATTTTGCTTTTCAATCGGTTGATACCGATAAATCAATGCTAGCTAGCTTTGGTAAAACCTTAGCGCCAATTTTTGCACCCTTAGGCTGGGGAAGCTGGCAAGGCACTGTCGCATCAATTACGGGCTTACTTGCCAAAGAAACAGTTGTTGGAACCTTCGGTGTTTTATTTTCAAATTATACCGAGGTATCAGATAATGGGACAGAGATTTGGCAGCAAATGGCGGCTCACTTTACCCCGTTGGCAGCTTATTCATTACTTGTCTTTAATTTATTATGTGCGCCCTGCTTTGCAGCGATTGGTGCAATTCATCGCGAAATGGGCGATTTTAAATGGACATTTCTTGCAGTCGGCTATCAATGCGGCTTAGCCTATGTGGTCAGCTTTATTATTTATCAATATGGTCTAGCAATTTCGACCAATCATTTATCTCTGGCAACTATTATTGCAACAATACTTTTAGGCTTTGCAATCTATTTCGTTATTAGAAAGCCAAAACAAACAGAGAAACCTATAGTTAATCTTTCTTATTCAAAGCTATAAATTGTTTGTAATGATTTATAATAACTTATATTTGACAGCTCGACAGAAGCTGTTAGACTGAATTAGAGTGAGCGATATGTCATTAAAGATGGAGGCGAAAAATGAACTTTTCAACATTTATTATTGCAGCATTAGTGCTAGGCTTCGCAGGCTATCAAGCCTATCATCTTTTTAAGAAAAGAGGACAGGCTTGTAATGATTGTGACTGTGGTTGTGCGGCGAAAAGTCAAACACATCAGCAACGTAAATCAAATTAAGCTTACAGAAGGGAGTGATTTTTGTGGATACGACAAATATTAAATTGGATGATATAACGGATTTCGGTATTGTACTCGGCTCAGAGTCGGCACCTAAAACTATGATTGAATATATTAATTTACGTTGTCCTTATTGTAAACAGTTTTGGAATCAAAATTATTCTCTATTAGATGGCGCAATTAAAAGTGGTCAATTAAAGCTGGTGATTAAGCTTTTGGATAAGGTCAAACCAAGCTTACAGCGTGGTAATATTATGCATCATCATATAACGCTAGATGAGCCAGAGCTCGCGGTTAAGGAAATTCAGCAAATATTTGATACTCAAGATGATTGGTCGTCACTCTCACTTTCTGAAGTTGCTAGCTTTGCAAAAGAAAAACTAGGATTAAAAGAGCAAATGAATGACCGTTACGTTACAAAAATTTTTCGCGAAGCAGAATCTGCGAATATTGTCTTTGTACCAACGGCAATTATCGAGGACAATATTTTTGACGAGCACCTAGATTTAATTGAATTGGATTTACTGATTAATCAAAATAAATAAGATAATATAGATAGTAATTGCTGAAATTCTAGCTTAAATTTCAGAATTGCTATCTGTTTTTATGATATTTTTTAAAGGTTGTCGCTAATAGCAAGGTTGAATTTTAGCTAGCTAGTTTTTACTTTGCTAGTAACTCCGATTGTTAAGGTAAGTCATTTTGAATGCTCTGTGAGATTATTTTCTCTTTGTTTTGTGAAATTAAGTGATTTCTGTTAAAATTGTATTAATTGCTATTGATTCATTATATTAAATTTTGATGATTAGTTGTTTTTAAGCAACTAAAGCTAGAATAATAAATTAATCAAGGAGAAGAATTATGAATGGTGTAGAGATTGCAGCAATTATTTTTGCGATTGCTTTTGTGGTATTAGTATTCTTTATTGTTCAGGTTTTAAGAGAAGTGAGGGAAGCTGTTGCGAAGGCGAACCAAACGGTTGAGGTTTTAAGTAGTGATGCTCATGTTTTATTGCATCAGGCTGATGAGCTGATGACAAAAACGAATGTCCTATTAAATGACGTCAACGGTAAAGTCGCAACAATTGATCCATTGTTTGAAGCAATTGCGGATCTTTCAATCACTGTGACAGATCTAAATGACTCAAGTCGAAATTTCGTAACAAAAGTAAATAGTGCGAAAGGTGCGACTAAAAAAGCTGGCGTTGCGATGGCACTTGGTAGAACAGGTATGAAACTGTTTAAGAAAAAGGGTACAAATCCTAAGTCATATCAATAATCAGTAATATTTTATTTTTAAGAAAAAGTGAGGCTAAATAATGACTAAAAAAAAGAGTGGTTTATTATCGGGAATAATCGTGGGAAGTATCGTTGGAGGTGTTGGTGCTTACCTGCTTGCACCAAGAGCTGCTGAAGCAAAACGAAAAATAACAAATAAATTAAATGATTTTGCTGAAACGGATGTAGAGGATAAAGTTAGTCCTACTGTTAAATATATTAAGGACATTGGTAAAGAGCTAAAATTGAGTGCGCAGGATGTCTTGACTGACTTAAAAATAAAAAAACAAGAGCTTAAAAAAGAACAGGTTGGACTAATTGAGGCATTTGAAGAAGAGACAGTTGCTATTTCTGAGGCCTTAAATCAGACTAATAATCCTGAGATTGTAATTGATGTTGACGAATTAATTTCAGACAAAGAATAGCTCAAATAAATTATATTGATTAAGCCGATAATAGAATGGATACTTCCATTCTATTTTTTTATTTTAATTAATAAAATGGAAGTCTATTTCTTATTGACAAAAAAGCGTAAAAGCTATAGAATTACCATTATGCAAAGCGTAAACGTTACGTTTTACATAGTGGTATTTTGCGGATAAGAAAAAATTGAAGGAAGAGTAGATTAATAAATCTATTTGAATATGTTGCGTTAATTAATATTGCTTTTTCTCATCAATAATTTTCAAATCAAAAAAAGAGTTTACAAGTGTTATTAAATCGGCTATCATTGATAATGATAATCATTATCAATTAAAAAACAATAGGAGGAACAGATGTCACAAAAGAAATTAAATGTTAAGGATTTAATTAATATTGGATTGTTTACAGCACTTTATTTTATTTGCTATTTTACGGCAGGGATGACAGGCTTTATACCTATCATGATGCTTTTATTACCCTTTTTAATCGGTTTGGTTGGTGGTATCCCAATCATGTTATTTTTGACGAAGGTGCCTAAGCTTGGTGCTCTCAGTATTATGGGAATTATTGTTTTGTTTTTAATGTTTTTTATGGGGCATCCGTGGATGATTTTGGCCTTTGGGATTCCGGTTGTCGTGATTGGTGATTGGATTGCTAGTCGGGGTAATTATAAAAATTGGTATCTATTAGTAACTGGTTACACGATATTTTCACTATGGCCGCTTGGTGCGATGTACCCATTGATTTTTATGAAGGATGCGTATTTAAAATCTCTTGAAGCAGGCTATGGCACGGAATATACCAGTGCATTAGGTAGTCTCTTTAATGGTGCAGTAATCCCTTTTATTGTGATTGGCGGTATTATCGGTTCCATTCTCGGCGCTTATCTGGGTAAAGCGGTGTTAAAGAAGCATTTCAAAAGAGCGGGGATGGCACAATGATTGCCATGCAAAGTATGAAAACAGGTTTAGTCTTAGATCCACGTACGAAGATAATCACACTGATTTTTGTTGGTATTATTTCTATTTCTGGCGCTTATGATGGCTTAAAATTTTTTCCAAGATTAGCCATTAGTCTGTTACCTGTAGTCTTACTTTTTTTAAGTCGGCGCTTTAAATTAGCAAGTATTTTCACAGCGCTATTAATATTAAGTGGCTTTATGGAAGGCTATTTGAATCAAAATATTCATGGAAATTTGAATTTATTATTTACAGTATTTTCTGGACTGATCTCTAGGTTTTTACCAGCGCTAATTATGGGTTACTATTTTTTAAAAACAACAGGTGTTGAGGAATTAATTGCGGCAATGCAAAAGGCACATGTACCTAATATTTTTACAATTCCAATTGCCGTAATGTTTCGCTTTTTTCCAACTATTGCCCAAGAGTCCTCTTCAATTAAAGATGCAATGCGATTAAGAGGGATTAGTGCAGGTATTGCTTTAAAAAATCCAATTCGTTTTTTGGAGTTTCGTTTTGTCCCGTTGATGTCTTCAATTGTCAAAATTGGAGATGAATTATCGGCCGCATCGTTAACGAGAGGCTTGGATATCCATGGTAAGCGTACAAATTATTATCAAGTTAAATTAGGGCTTACTGACCTTCTCTGGCTTTTACTTGTTTTGACTTTGGTCGGTTTATATCAATTAGCTAGCTAGAAAAGGAGATAAAATGATTCAATTTAATAAGGTTAATTTTACTTATCAGGGTAATGCCTTAAAGCAAAATCTGCAATCCGTTGATTTATCAATAAATCAAGGCGAGCTTGTTTTGTTTTGTGGTCCGTCTGGTTGTGGTAAAACAACGCTTGTTCGCCTAATTAACGGTCTAGTTCCTAACTTTTATCAAGGCGAGCTTTCGGGGGAATTATTAATTAATCAAGCCTTCCATTTTGATCGAAGCTTACAGGAGACCTCCAAAATTGTTGGGACTGTTTTTCAAAATCCACGTTCTCAATTTTTTAGTACTAATACAACAAGCGAATTGGTTTTTGGTTGTGAAAATCAAGGAATAGCCCCTCTTGAAATAGAAGCTAGAGTGCAACAAGCAATACTTGATTTAAAGCTGTCACATTTAATGAACCGTGATATTTTTAAATTATCTGGCGGCGAGAAGCAAAAAATCGCCTGTGCCACTGTTTCAGTTACGGAAAATCCAATCTACGTCTTAGACGAGCCCTCATCAAATTTAGATATGCAAGCAATCAATGATTTGCGACTGCAGTTGAAATTTTGGAAGGCGCAAGGCCGAACAATCGCTGTTGCAGAGCATCGTTTGTATTATTTAAGAGATCTAGTTGATCGAGTGGTTTATCTTGAGCATGGACAAATTAAGCAAATTTATTCAGCAGAGGCATTTAAAAGCTTATCCGCAGAAGCCATGCAAAGCCTTGGTTTACGTCCGCTTTCATTAAATACTATTAGAATGGCAGACCATAGTAAGAGCCCAAGAAACGCTGTTATCGAGATTAAAATGCTTAATTTTGCCTATCCTAAGTCAAAAGAAATGGCGTTGAATATTCGAGAATTAGAGATTCCAAAAGCATCAGTGACGGCAATTATTGGGCATAATGGTGCAGGAAAAACAACCTTTGCCAGATGCTTTTGTGGCTTGGAAAAACGAAGTAGCTCTGAAATTATTGATGGAAAAAAACAGATTAAGGCTAAGCAACGTCTTAAGAAAAGCTATTTGGTAATGCAGGATGTCAATCATCAATTATTTACTGAATCTGTTTTGGATGAGGTTTTACTAAGCATGACTCATCCTGATGAAGCATATGCTGTGAAGCTGCTTGAAAGTCTGAACATTGCAGAGTTGGCTGATTTACATCCGCTTGTGTTATCTGGTGGGCAAAAGCAAAGAGTAGCAATCGCTAGTGCACTAGCAAGTGACTGTGATTACTTATTTTTTGATGAGCCGACTAGCGGTTTAGATTTAAAGCATATGCAGGAAGTTGCTGCTTGCATTAAGCAACTTTCAAATTTAGGGAAGACGATTTTTTTAATAACTCATGATTTGGAACTAATTAGCAATTGTTCAACTCATGTTTTAAAACTTGAAGAGGGTAAAAATGTTGATTTTTATTCATTAACGAAAGAAAATTTTGAAAAAACAAAAAGCTTTTTTATAGCAAAGCATGATGGAGGGATTAATGAGTCAGGAGAATAATGTTTCTTATTTGTTAAAAATTGCGGGTAAATCCAAATGGTTACTTGCGTTATCAGCATTTTTTAGTGTACTTTCAGGATTACTAGATTTTTTTCCGTTTATAATGTTATATCGTGTGATGTTATATTTATTTGGTACAACGCCGGATTTAGAGCAGGCTAAAAAATTTGGTATTTATGCAGCGATTGCCATTATTTTAAAATTTTTTATGATGATTCTGAGCTTAACCTTTTCTCACATTGGCGCTTTTAATACTTTATACAATGTCAGGTGTTTATTAAGTGCCCATATTGCCAAAGTCCATCTTGGCTTTTTTAACTCAACTGCCTCTGGGAAAATAAAAAAGACCATTATCGAGGATACCGAGCGAATGGAGCTTTTATTGGCACACCAAATTCCCGATTTAACCAAAGCCATTGCGGCTCCATTGATTGTTTTCATTTATTTATTTTCGTTAAATCATCTGCTAGCATTAAATCTCCTAGTGCCAATTGCGCTAGGCATTATTGTGATGGCTATTGGGATGAAATTAAGCGGTAACTATATGGCACTATATCATCAATTAATTGAAAAATTGAATGCAGCTATTATGCAGTACGTCAATGGCATGAATGTTATGAAAACCTTTAATGTGACTGCCAAGGGCTTTCGCCAATACTCTGACACGGTTGAGGAGTACCATACGATGTGGGTCGATTGCACTAAGTCTCAAGGTCCACCTTATGCTATTTTTTTAGTCCTAATTGATTCGGCAATTCTTTTTACCTTTCCACTTGGTGGCTACTTGTATTTGAATAATAATTTATCAGTTGTTACATTTTTGTTCTTTTTAGTTATGGGAATGATTTTTTTAAGCTCATTAAAGGCTTTAATTGGTTTTTCAATGTCCATTACTCAAATTGTAAGTGGTGTTGGTCGTGTGAAAGAGATTATGACTGTACCAGAGCAAAAATTTGGGGATTTACCAATGGATTCGACCGATTTAAACCTACGCTTTGAAGATGTATCATTTGCTTATGAGACTAAAGCGGTTTTACATGGCATTAATTTAGAGGTGAAAAAAGGCAGCTTAATCGCTTTTGTAGGTAGCTCGGGCTCAGGGAAATCAACAGCAGCACAATTAGTACCACGCTTTTGGGACGTTATAAAGGGTCAGATTGCCATTAATGGTCAGCCAATTAATGACTTTTTGGAATCAGCACTTATGGATGCAGTAAGCTTTGTATTTCAAGAAGCCTTCATGCTGCATGATACGATTAGAATGAATGTGGCGGTTGGTAAGCCAGATGCAGATGACACGGCCATTATTGCGGCCTGTCAAGCCGCTCAAATTCATGATTTTATCATGAGCTTGCCAAAAGGCTATGATACACACCTTGGAGAAGCTGGTATTAAAATGTCTGGCGGAGAAAGGCAAAGAATTTGTATTGCTAGAGCTATCTTAAAGAATTCGCCAATTATTATTTTTGATGAGGCAACAAGCTATACAGACATTGAAAACGAACGTAAGATTCAATTAGCATTAAATGAATTGCTAAGAAATAAGACAACAATTATGATTGCACATCGGCTACATACAATTGTTAATGCCGATCAAATTTGTGTTTTTGACAAGGGTAAAATCGTTGAAGCGGACACGCATCAAAATTTACTTCAGCAGAATGGCTTTTATGCAAAACTTTGGCAAACATACGTCAGCTCTAGTATTGAGGAGGTATCATGAAGGAATTAATTGGTAATATTAATATCGTCCTATTGAATCAAAAAAAGCGTCTGATTCAGCCTTTAGTTCTATCAATATTGGATGGTATTCTAACAATGTTTTATTATGCTGTAATGATCGTTGCCATTGTTCAGCTTGTGAAGGGGCAATTCACCTCACGATTTTTTATTAGCGCAAGCTTAATCCTAGTAATTGTTTTTTTCTTAAGAATTTTAATATCGGGGATTACCTATAATTCAATGCAGCTCCGTGGCTCTGAAATTATAACTAAATTAAGAATTCAATTGGCTGAGCATGTCCGTGAATTGAATTTAGGCTATTTCAATAAAAACAGTATTGGTAAACTAGCTAGTCATTTCACAACTGATATTTCCGATTTTGAGCAGCTGCTAACACATTATTTTAATGATTTCATTAAAGGACTTTTTATGATTACTTTGGGTGTCATTTCTGCAGTTATCATTGATTTCCGTTTTTCAATTTTAATCCTAGTCATGATTGCTTTAGCAATACCAGTTTTAACTAAAGGCGGTCACACTAGCTCAAATATTTCTAAACAGCATCAAGTTAAAATTAACGAGGTTGTCTCAAGGGTGGTTGAGTATATCAACGGTATTAGAACTTTTCGCTTATATAAATTGACGGGAACGAAGTTTATTCGGCTTAATCAATCGTTTAATGATTTACGAAAGTCCTCTATTAAAGTCGAGTTATCAATTGGTCCTTATGTAGTTATCTTTCAAACAATTGTTTCTATGATTTTACCACTGGCACTTGTTTGGGGTACTTATTTATTAATCGAAGGTCAGGTGACAACAGAACGCTTTATTGCTGTTCTGATGCTGAGTATCTCAATCAGCTCGCAGCTTGTTGCCGTTGGCGGTATCTATGCTGAAATGAAATTTTTTGCGAAATCAGTGAATAACATTAAAAACGTACTGGGTGAAAAGCCTTTGTCGTATGAAACGCAGCAATTCATAGGAGAAAATCATCAAATTCAATTTAATCAAGTTTCCTTTGCTTATGAGGCTGATGTACCAGTAATTAAAGATTTGAATCTGACTATTGCTGAAGGAGAAACATGTGCATTGATTGGTCCCTCTGGTTCAGGGAAATCAACTTTAATTGCTCTGGTTTCTCGTTTTTGGGACGTTACTGAAGGTCAAATTACGATTGGTAATCAAGCAATCAATCATTTAAAGCCTGATGCTATAACTGAACAAATCAGCTGTGTTTTCCAAGATGTTTATTTATTTAATGATACAATTATTAATAATATCCGTTTGGCTAAACCAGAGGCAACGATTGAGGAAGTAGAGGCTGTGTGCCGAATTGCCCGTTGTCACGATTTTATTTCTCAATTGGAAAATGGTTATGAGACAATTGTCGGAGAGGGTGGCTCAACACTTTCAGGTGGCGAAAAACAGCGTATCTCAATCGCTAGGGCGTTACTTAAAGATGCGCCAATTGTTCTATTGGATGAAACAACCTCCAGTCTTGATGTTGATAATGAAAAGGAAATCAACGAAGCGATGGATTATTTAATGCGTGATAAGACAGTTATCGTAATTGCGCATCGTCTTAATACAATTATTAATGCAGATCAGATTGTTGTTTTAGATCAAGGGCAGCTTAGAGAAAAAGGTAATCATAGAACCTTATTAGAGAATGATGACTGGTATGCTCAAATGTATCGTGAACAGGAAAAGGCACGTAATTGGACTGTAAAGGCTTAATTGGCTTAAAGAAAAGTATCGCTTTAAAGTAGCTTCATAGAATAATTATATACAGAAGGTGGAACAAAAGAGGTTTAACGACGTAGAGAAAGGTGCTAAATTGCCCCGTAAAACAAGATGCCCTCTCTCCTTGATTAAAACTGTGAAAAATAGACAAGTCGTTTGCTTATTCAGTCAGACGCTTTCTGTCTGACCGGATGACGTATCTATTTGAGTAGCATTGAGAGAGAAAGCCCGTCAAACAAGGTGCCTTCTCTCTCCGATTAAAACTGTGAAAAATAGACAAGTCGTTTGCTTATTCAGTCAGATGCTTTCTGTCTGACCGGATGACATATCTATTTGAACAGTTTTGAGAGAGAAAGCCTGTCAAAACAAGCCGTTTACGCTTTTTAGGCAATTTAGCCCGTAAAATACGAACATTAAGAAAGCGCTAAGGACTTATGTCCCAAGCGCTGTTTTTGTGTTGCGCAAGACGGCTTAGAAGGGGGTGGCTTCACATTTTAAATGCCGATTTTTTGCGAAATCGGTATTGTTTTCGAGAAGCAATTCCAAATTTGACCAATAAAGAATGAACTGAAATATTTATGATTCCAATTTATTGTGGAGTAAAAAAAACAAAGCATACTCTAAAAGTATACTTTGCCTACATTTTAAGCTATTTTCCACTGTTAGCGAGAAACACGTTTGCGAGCAGCTTTTTTACGATTTTCTTCAACGAATTTTTCCTTTTCATCAATTGGATCGACTACTGTCTTCTTAATTGCTGTTGCAACAGCGGCTACTGCACCAACCGTAACTGCGACACCTGTAAATACACCCTTAGCAAATTTACCCATATTAAAATTCCTCCTTAATTAAAGATTAATCAGACAAGTATAAGATAAACAGTTAGTAAAAATTAACTGATAGACTTGTTCTCATTAATAAAATGATGTACCTTTAAGATATTCAAAAGAAAATCATCAATTGATACATCTCTCATATAACTTAATTATGGACTTTTTCTAATATTTTTTCCACCGAAAAGGTCGAAAAATTAAAAAATCAAACCAAAGTCGGAGGCTTACTATGACAAAAGTATTTGCACATCGCGGTAATCGAGGCTATTTTCCTGAGAATACCATACCAGCATTTGAGAGTGCTGTGAAATTAGGTGCAGATGGTATTGAACTGGACGTGCATTTATCAAAGGATGATCAACTAATTGTCATGCATGATGAGAAAATCGATCGAACGACAAATGGCAAAGGCTTAATTCAAAATTATAATTTAGAAGAGCTAAAACGATTGGATGCAGGTATGTGGTATGATTCGCGCTTCAAAAAAACCGAGGTTCCGACTTTAAAAGAGGTTATTCAATTATTGAATGACTATAATTATAAAGGTATGCTCAATATCGAAGTTAAAACTGATCATATTGAATACTTTGCAATTGAACCAATTATTGCAGAACTTTTGCAAACCACTAAAATGTCGTTTCAATACATGTATTCTAGTTTTAATTTCAAAACCCTTGAAAGACTTGAAAAATTTGATGCAATGGCAAAAAAAGCCTATATCTTTAGTACGAGTGAAAGGAAAGTCAAAACAGCGTTGGCTAATCCAAGTCTTGAAGCGATTCATCCCAAAATAGATTGGGTTTTAGCAAATCTACCATTGATTAATCAGGCCTTTCCGCTAAAAATTCGACCTTGGACTATAAATGATCCTAAACAAATGAAAATTGCCTTTGCGCATCAATTAGAAGCTATCATTACTGATTATCCAAAGGAAGCATTGAAAATTAGAGAAGAAATGGATTTAAATATTGAATAATAAAGTTTTAGTTATCGTTGGACCAACTGCTGTTGGCAAAACAAGCTTAGGTATTGATATGGCTTGTAAGCTTAATGGTGAAATCATCAGTGGCGATTCGATGCAGGTTTATCGTCATTTAGATATTGGTACTGCCAAGGCAACACCTGCCGAACAGCTTCAGGCAAAGCACCATTTAATTGATATTAAATCACCTGATGAAGCTTTTTCTGCCTTTGACTTTGTGACCCTAGCAAATAAAAAAATCGCTGAAATTATTGAAATTGGTAAACTGCCGATTATCGTAGGCGGTACTGGATTATACATTCAATCTTTAATTGAGGGTTATCATCTTGGTGGCAGTGGTAACCAGCAGGAGATGAAGCAATATCAACATAATTTAGAAATTAGTACAATGTCGAACGAGACGCTTTGGCAAAAATTGTCTTTGATTGCTCCAGCAAAAGCCGAAGCGATTCCAGTAGAAAATCGTAGGCGGCTGGTTAGAAAGCTAACGCTGGCAAAATTTCAAACAAATTCCTCAAATCAGGCGTTCGCTTATGATTTTAAAGTTATTGGTTTAAATACGAATCGTGAATTATTATACCAAAGAATCAATCAAAGAGTTGATTTGATGCTGACTGCAGGCTTGGTAGAAGAAGCACAGTGGCTTAAAAATAAGTATCCAAAAAGTCAGGCTTGTCAAGCAATTGGCTATAAAGAATTCTTTCCGTATTTTGAAGGTCAGGCAAATTTAGACGATTCGATTGAACTAATAAAAAGAAATTCTAGACGGTATGCTAAAAGGCAACTGACCTGGTTTCGAAATCGTATGAACGTTCAATTTTGGGACTTAGTGCAAGCACCAGAGCTTCAAAAAAAATTAGAAAGTGAAGTTATGAAATGGCTTTAATTAGTAATCAAGAAAAGCAAGAAAGGGTTATCATAGCTGGTGTTGAAACACCGCAAAATTATCGGACCTTTAACGCATCGTTTAAAGAGCTTAGCCATTTAGCAGAGGTTGCAGGCGGCATGGTCGTTGAAGCTATTACGCAAAGCCGTGAAAAAATTGATTCTAAAACAATTTTAGGGAAAGGTAAAATAGAGGAATTACAGCAGCTGATTGAGCTAAATGATGCAACAACAGTTATTTTTAATGAACGCCTCACCCCTCGCCAGCTGATTATTCTAGAAAAAACTCTTGAAACCAAGGTTTTGGATAGAATGCAATTGATTTTAGATATATTTTCCTTACGCGCAAAAAGTCGTGAGGGTCAATTGCAAGTAGAATTAGCACAATTAAAGTATTTGATGCCTCGATTAATTGGGAGCAACAGTGGCCTGTCTCGTCAAGCAGGCGGGATTGGTAGTCGTGGCCCTGGTGAGAAGAAATTAGAAACTGATCGTCGTAATTTACAATCTCGGATGCTACAGATTAATAATGAATTAAAAATTGTTGAAAGAAAACGGGCATTAAATCGAGCAGAGCGTTTGGACAGCGCTATCTATAAAATTGGTCTGGTTGGCTATACTAATGCTGGTAAATCAACTATCTTTGAGCAATTAACCAATACGACTACTTTGGTCCAAAATCAATTATTTGCTACACTTGATCCTTTATCTAAAAAAATGAAATTTGAAAATGGCTTTGAGGCAATTCTTACAGATACTGTCGGCTTCATTCAGGATTTACCAACGGAGCTGATTGATGCTTTCAAGTCAACCTTAGAGGAAAGCAAGTATTCCGATTTACTATTACATATTGTTGATATCAGTGATCCAGATTATCAGCTGCATGAGGCAATCGTTTTGACGATTTTGAAAGAGCTGAAGATGTCTGATATACCGTTAATTACAATTTATAATAAAAAGGATTTAAATCCGTCGTTTAATGAGAGTACATTTAATTCATTGGTTATTTCGAGTAAATTGCCCTCTGATATCTCTAAAATTCAGCAGAAAATTTTAGAACTGATTGCGCAGGATTTTTCATCATTTTCAATTAAACTACCAATCTCAGAAAATTATCGAGTTTTTGAGTTGAAGAAAGAGCTGATTGTGGTGTCTGAAACCTATGATGAAGCTCACCAGCAAATTGTTTTGAATGGTTTTGTGAATCAATCTAAAGCGTGGCTGATTGCAGAATTCCAAACGTATTCAGGCTAGCTTGTGGCTAATATTTATTATTGAAAATTGAAATTTATCTTTTATGTTAGCATTTGTTTTGTTATGATATAAGTAACTTTCAAGAATTGAGGGAAATTATGATTACATTATTTATTTCTCCGAGCTGTACTTCCTGTCGGAAAGCAAAGCGTTGGTTTGAACAGTTTGGCATTCCTTATAAAGAGCGGAATATGTTTTCTAATCCATTAACAATTGATGAATTAAAGCAATTATTGGCGATGACTGAAAATGGAACAGAGGACTTGATTTCAACGCGTTCCAAAGTATTTCAAAATATTGATGTTGATTTTGATGATTTGACAATTACACAATTACTTGAAATTGTTGAAAAAAATCCCAGTATATTGCGTCGTCCCTTGATTATGGATGACAAACGTCTGCAGATTGGCTTTAACGAGGATGAAATACGCACCTTTTTACCTAGAAATATTCGCAAAATGGAAATGAAAGATGCTCAGCTAAAAGCAGAAACAGGCTTATAATTATCAGTTAGATAAATGATCGCTAGACTGCAAAATGTTTATTCATATATTAAATTAAGATGCTTGAGTCTGAAGATTTAAGCATCTGCTTTTTTGTAATTTTAGGAGAATGAAATGAAGAAGATTGCCTATTTTATCGATTATTTTATCAAATGGACTTTGATTGGTTCTTTAATTGGTATCCTAGTGGGTGTATTGTCAGCACTTTTTTTAATGGCTCTAGTCCTAGTGACAAATTTTAGATTAGCGCATAATTGGGTTATATTTTTATTGCCAATTGTTGGTCTCTCCTCAATCTTTGCCTATCAGCATTTTGGTCAAAATGCGAGCAAGGGGAATAATTTAGTCATTGCCCAAGGTCAGGGAGGAAGCGAAAATATTCCAATTCGTTTGATTCCCCTTGTTTTTATCGCGACTGTGATGGCTCATCTTACGGGAGCATCTGTTGGTCGAGAGGGTACTGCTGTTCAAATGGGTGGCGCTCTTGCAGATTGCTTGCAGCGGTTGCTTAAATTAGAAAAAAATAACCGTAAAATATTGATTACTGCAGGAATGGGTGCAGGCTTTAGCGCTATTTTTGGGACACCAATTGCAGGTAGTATCTTTGCCTTGGAGGTGCTGGTGGCTGGCAAGCTGGAAACAAAGAGCTTGTACCCTGTTTTTTTATCAGGCATTATTGCCGACCAAGTTGCTAGATTGTTCCCGATTCATCACTCAAGCTTTACTGTCAATCAAATACCAGAGCTTTCTCTTTTGCTCCTAATTAAACTATTCATTGCTGGCCTGTGCTTTGGTCTTGTCGGTGGACTTTTTGCGAGGCTGATTGCATTATTAAAAAGTAGACTTAAAGAAAAGGTAAATCAACCCTATTTAGTAATTTTTTTAGGTAGCATTATCATTATTGCCTTTGCTTATTTTATGACAACAAGATATTTAGGTCTAAGCCTGCCAATTCTTGAAGATGCTTTTTCGGGTAATAGTCATTGGTATGATTTTATTGGCAAGTTTTTATTAACTGTTTTCAGCTTGGGTATTGGTTTTCAAGGTGGAGAAGTGACACCTCTATTTGAAATTGGTGCTAGCTTAGGTGCAAGCCTTTCACCATTGTTGCACCTTCCTTTGACCTTTATTGTTGCCCTAGGCTATATCAGCGTTTTTGCTGCAGCAACGAATACCCCAATTGCTTGTTTATTAATGGGTATTGAATTATTTGGTGGTGATTTAGCAGTGCCTCTCTTTTTTGTAATTGTGATTAGTTTTATTTTTTCAGGTAAAAGTGGCATTTATAGTGCACAGCTTAGCTCAGAATTGCTTGAAGAAGAGTCAACGCCCTTTCTTCAGCGTTTTTTTAGAAATTAATTTTTCATTTCAGACTTTAGAATGAAGCATTTTTTTGAATATTATGATATATTTACTACTAAGCTTAAATTTAATATTTGTTGTTACAATCTAAGGAGGAAGTATTATAATGAATGGCACAACAGTTAAAAATTTCACATTAACAGAATTTTTTGGTCGAATATATGCATTAGTTGGAATGGGGATTGGTGTTTCAGCCGTTGTTTCTTTTTTAATGTTGACTGTTTTTCAAGAAAATTTACGTAGCATGGCTGCTGGCTCCACCATACCGTTATTCATTGCTTGGATAGTACAAATTGCGCTAGTCGTTTGGCTATCTCGTTCATCAATTCGTGAAAGCGGCCTTGCGCTACCGGGATTCTTTGCCTACTCGGCCTTGAACGGGTTTACCTTAAGCTTCACGCTTGCTTACTATAACGTTGGTTCAATTGCGCAGGCCTTCCTTGTTTCAGCAATAATGTTCTTTGCAATGGCTGCCTTTGGTGTTAAAACAAAACGAGATCTTTCAGCAATGGGTAAAGCACTCAGAGCTGCGTTGATTGGTCTAATCGTCGCAATCGTTGTTAATATTTTCTTTAGAAGCTCAACGATTGATTTTGGCTTGAGCATTATCTCAGTTCTGATTTTTTCTGGTCTAATTGCTTATGAAAATCAATTAATTGTCAAAGTTTATCAACAAAATAACGGCGATGTGCGTGAGGGCTGGGCAATTGCAATGGCATTAAGCCTATACTTAGATTTTATCAACCTATTTATCTCAATTTTACGTATAACCTCGCGTGACTAATTTTTATAGACTGGAACAGCTTTTATAGTGTTCCAGCTTTTTTTTGTATTTGTGTGAGAAAAACTGACACATGTGCAGAAATATGTCATAAAAAGTAACATTTGCCCTTGACCCTCTCAAAAATTTCAGATAAAATATATAACAAGCAAGGAGGAGGTTGGATGAAAGAGAAAGAACTTCGACGCTCAATGTCTGTGTTTCCAATTGGAACAGTAATGAAGCTGACTGATTTATCTGCAAGACAAATTCGCTATTATGAAGAACAGGATTTAATTCATCCTGAGAGAAGTGAAGGGAATCGCCGTCTTTATTCACTTAGAGATATTGATGTCCTGCTTGAGATAAAGGATTACGTAGCAGATGGCTTAAATATGGCTGGCATTAAACGATTGTATGAAATGCGTGAGATTGAAGCTAAGGAAAATTCAAATGCTAATCATCCAATGACCGATGAGGAGGTTCGCCGTATTTTACGGGAAGAATTACTTAGTCAGGGTGGTCTGGCACCAAAAGACAGATTCTCTTCAATGAGGCGTCGTTAATTTTAAAAATAGAGATAAAGGTGGTAATAAGTCAATGGCGACGAAACATAGCTATACATCAGAGGACATTAAACAGATTGTTGACGATGAAAATGTTCGTTATTTGCGGTTAATGTTCACTGATATTTTAGGCATTGTAAAAAATGTTGAAGTACCAATTTCACAACTGGGTAAGGTATTGGATAATCAGATGATGTTTGACGGCTCATCAATTGAGGGATTTGTCAGAATTGAAGAATCCGATATGTATCTTTACCCAGATTTATCGACTTGGATGATTTTTCCATGGGAAGCGGAGCATGGAAAAGTAGCCCGTTTAATTTGTGATATTTATAATCCTGATGGTACCCCATTTGCTGGTGATCCACGTGGTAATTTAAAGCGTCAGTTAGAGCAGATGAAAGAGGCTGGTTTTGATGCCTTTAATCTAGGACCAGAGCCAGAATTTTTCTTATTTAAGCTAGATGATGATGGTAATCCAACGTTAGAGGTTAATGATAATGGTGGATATTTTGATTTAGCTCCTACCGATTCAGGTGAAAATTGTCGACGGGAAATTGTACTTGAATTAGAAAATCTTGGCTTTGAAATTGAGGCCTCTCACCATGAAGTAGCAATTGGCCAGCATGAGATTGACTTTAAGTATACAGATGTAATCCATGCCTGTGATAATATTCAAACCTTTAAGCTGGTTGTTAAGACGATTGCTAGAAAGTACGGCTTGCATGCAACCTTTATGCCGAAGCCGTTACAAGGTATCAACGGCAACGGTATGCATTGCAATATGTCATTATTTAAAGATGGCAAGAATGTTTTCTTTGATGAAGAAGGACCAATGCAGCTTTCTGAGACTGCTTATCAGTTCTTGGCAGGCTTGATTAGGCACGCTCGTGGCTATACTGCAATAACCAATCCAACGATTAATTCATACAAACGATTAGTTCCTGGTTACGAAGCCCCGGTCTATGTTGCTTGGGCAGGTCGGAATCGTTCACCGTTGATTAGAGTTCCAGAATCACGTGGTCTGTCTACTCGTTTAGAGCTGCGTTCGGTAGATCCTGCGGCGAATCCATATCTAGCCCTATCTGCATTATTAGCGGCTGGCTTAGATGGTGTGCTTAATAATTTAGAAGCACCAGCAGCAGTTGAGCGCAATATTTATGCAATGTCAGAAGAGGAGCGCCATGCAGTCGGGATTGATGATTTACCGTCAACCTTACATAACGCTGTCAAGGAATTACGTCGGGATGATGTAATTAAAGATGCGCTAGGTACGCATATTTATCCAAGTTTCCTAGAGGCTAAAACATTAGAATGGGCTTCATATGCACAATCTGTTTCAGTTTGGGAAATCGAGAATTATTTAAATTTATATTAACTATGTTTAAAGTTATTGGATTGCTAAAGCTGTCATTCAAACAGTTTTAGCAAGACAATAATTTGATATTTCAATTAATAATAATTGAAAATTTTGTAGTAAAACCTGTGTTTTTTAAAACACGAACATTGCCCAAATAATCAGAAAATTCGGTCATATTTGAATTGTATTTGATGAAAGGGAATAGTATTATTTGTAGCGTTAAAACCTAATTTTTAGATAATGGGAGAGTATTATGACAGAAAAAATTGATGTACCGTCAATCTTTGCGGAGGATGTATTTACAGATGCAGTAATGCAACAGCGACTACCAAAAAGTGCTTATAAGCAGTACAAAAAAACAATTCAAGAGGGTAGTGATTTAGATTTAGCAACCGCTGATATCATTGCAAATGAGATTAAAGAATGGGCAGTTGAAAAGGGTGCAACGCACTTTGCGCATCTATTCCAACCCTTAACAGGGGTAACTGCTGAAAAGCAGGATGCCTTTATTACTGCACCAACGCCTGACGGTCGTGTTTTAACCGCATTTTCCGGTAAAGAGCTGGTTAAAGGTGAACCAGACGGTTCTTCCTTCCCTTCTGGAGGCTTGCGTGCAACTTTTGAAGCACGTGGTTATACAGTTTGGGATATTACCTCACCAGTCTTTGTACGTCATGATGCAGCTGGTACAACTTTATTGATTCCTACTGCATTTTATTCTTATACAGGCGAAGCATTAGACCAAAAAGCACCGTTGCTACGTTCAATGCAAGTTATTAGTGATTCTTCAGTTCGTTTACTAAAAGCGTTTGGTAAGGATGCAAAACGGGTAACGCCATCTGTTGGACCAGAGCAGGAATATTTCTTAGTTGACACTGACAAGTTTGCACAGCGTAAAGATTTAATCTATGCTGGTCGTACCTTATTTGGTGCCCCTGCACCAAAGGGTCAAGAGTTAGATGACCATTACTTCGGGACGATTCGCCAACGTGTTGCTGGTTATATGAAAAATGTTAATGAAGAGCTTTGGAAGGTTGGAGTAACCGCTAAAACTCAACATAATGAGGTTGCCCCTGCCCAGCATGAAATTGCCCCTATCTATGCTGATGCTAATGTTGCTGTTGATCATAATCAAATTGTAATGCAAACTTTAAAGCGTGTTGCTTGTCAGCATGGTATGAAGGCCTTATTACATGAAAAGCCCTTTGCAGGCGTTAATGGCTCAGGTAAGCATAACAACTGGTCATTAGTGACTAATACAGGTGAAAACTTACTTGAACCTGGTGATACACCGCACGCTAACAAGCAATTTTTGGTTGTCTTGGTATCAATTCTTAAAGCTGTTGATAAATATGCAGGCTTGCTACGTGCCTCAGCAGCTGATCCAGGTAACGACCATCGCTTAGGAGCTAACGAAGCCCCACCAGCAATTATTTCTGTTTTCTTAGGCTCTCAGTTAGATGATGTTATCAATCAGTATATTGAAAAGGGTGTTGCTTCAACTTCTATTGAAGGTGGTGTCTTGACAACAGGATCGACAGCCTTAAGTGATATTTCAAAGGATGCGACAGACCGTAACCGTACATCACCATTTGCCTTTACAGGTAATAAATTTGAATTTCGTATGGTAGGTTCGCGTGATTCAATCGCTGGACCAAATATCGTTTTAAATACAATTGTTGCTGAGGCCTTTGATGAAGCAGCGGAACGTCTTGAAAATGCTAAGGACTTTAATAAAGAAGTTGATGCTTTGATAGCAGAGCTTGCTAAGGCGCATCAAAGAATCATCTTTAATGGTGACGGTTATTCGGATGAATGGGTTGCTGAGGCTGCAAAACGTGGCTTGCCAAATCTTAAAAATATGGTTGAGGCGACAGAGGTAATGTCTTCACCAGAGGTTGTTAATCTATATAGCAAGTACGGTGTCTTGTCACCAACAGAGCTACAGGCACGTGAAGAAGTTCGCTACGAAAACTATTCTAAGGTAATTAATATCGAAGCCTTGACGATGATTGACATGGCCTCAAAACAAATCCTACCAGCGATTGTTAAGTATACTAAAACATTAGCTGATACGATTGTGGCAGTTAAGGCTGCAGGAGCAGATGCTAGTGTTCAAACAGAGCTTTTAGCAGAAGTGACTTCACATTTGCGCACTGCTAAGGATGCTTTAGCCAATCTTGAAACAATTGTAGCGAAGGCGGCAGAGAAGGAAGAAGGAAAAGAACAAGCGCTTTACTTCCACGAAGTTGTTTTCAATGCAATGAATGAGCTTAGAGCACCGGTTGATGCCCTAGAAGTGATTGTTGATAAGGAAGCTTGGCCAATGCCTTCTTATGGCGATTTATTATTTGAAGTTTAATTTTAAAATTTAAGAATGATGCCATTTAGCGATTTATTTTGCTGAATGGCGTTTTTTGCCATGAATTTTATTTGCTTATGTTGAAACTTTGTAGTTCTTGAGCTAGATTATTAAAAAATTGGTTCACTACGTTCTTCCGACTTTTCTCACAAAAATGGTATTTTGTTAAAATCGCAAAATCTTTCATTTTTGTGAAGTGGTTCATTAAAGCGACTAAAGGGTGCTTTAAAAACTTGAGTCAAAGGCACAAAGAATGGTAGTTATTAATATAAGATGATGTTCGGAAGTTTAGGGTTAAATGCTTGTGATATCAAGCTTGCAACTTAAAGTTGACAAGAAAATTTAAGTTGCAAACGAAAGTTGGCAGTATTTTTTTAATCGCTCTGTATAATATAAATAAAGGAGGTAGATTAAAATGTTTAGTGAAAATTTGCAAAATCTACGTAAGATGAAGAGTATTACCCAAGAAGAGCTGGCAGAAAAATTAGATGTTTCTCGTCAGGCGGTTTCAAAATGGGAGTCAGGTAATGGTTATCCGGAAATGAATAAGCTGGTATTGCTGGCTGAAATTTTTGGTTGTAGTCTTGATCGTTTGATTAATGATAAGATTGTAGTGGACACAATAGAAGAAAAGCAGAACTATAATCAATTATATAATCGTTTTAGTATAGCGATTTCTGGTGCGATTGCTATGATCTTAGCAGGGACAACTGGTTTAATTTTTCTTTCAAATTATGGTGAGCGCTTTGCGATTTTTGGCGTGATTGTTCTACTTGTCAGTGTACTTTTAGCGGTGCCATTATTTATTTATTTTGGCTTAGAAATGGAAAGCTTTAAAAAAGCAAATAAGCAAATTGCAAATGTATATTCAGAGGATGAGGTTAGGAATTATAACAAAGTTTTTGTGATTTTACTATGCACAGGTATTGCTCTGATTTTAATTGGTGTGACAATATTGGTTGCACTTTATGGACTAGAACTCGTTGATGAAAATAGCACAATCCCTGTAGGCTTGTTATTAGTGTTTGTGACGATTGGGACTCCGATGATTGTCTATGCAGGGATTCAAAAGGCTAAGTATGATATTGAGGCTTATAACAAAGAAGCAATTCGTACAAAGAATGATGAATTAATTGGAAAAATATCAGGTGTGATTATGCTTTCAGCAACCGCATTATTTTTAATTGCTGGCTTTTTATTTAATAAATGGGGAACGGCATGGGTAGTTTTTCCGATAGGTGGTATTTTATGTGGCATTGTAGGCACGATTTTCGATAAAAATAGTAATTAGCTTTAATTGTTACGGTCTAAAAAAGCGTATCTCAGCAATTGAGATACGCTTTTTTAGTATTAATAAACTAGTCTTGAGATAACACTTCGTGGAAGACACGTTGTGTTAATTCAGTTTTTTGTTCCTTAGTAAGATATTTAGTATTGACACAGTAGCCAGAGATACGAACAATGACGTCTTCACCGGCCATGATTTTTTCATACACATCTTTAAGGTCCATTACGTTAAGGTTAACGTGTTGTCCACCGTCTCTGAAGTAGCCATCTAAAATATCAACCAAGTTAGCAACCTGTTCATCACGCGTTTTACCTAGTGCACGTGGTGATACTTGAGTTGTCAATGAAATACCATCATTGGCGTGCTTGAATTCTAGCTTAGATAATGAACGTAGGTTTTGTAACCAGCCACCCTTAGCCTTGTTAGATGGATTTGCACCCGGTGCGAAGTATTCTAATTCAGAAGTGTTCGTTGAGCCATCTTCATTTAAGAATACGCCACGGTGAACTGGTGAGTTACCAGTTTGTTTAGAGTAAGCAACGTTTGAAGTGATTGTTAATAATGAAACGGTTGCTTCTGCATTCTTATAAAGCTTATGGCTAGAAAGTTTATTGTGGAACATTTCCATAACCATTTGAGCGATTGCATCTACACGGTCATCATCTTCACCAAAGCGAGGATATTCGCCTTCAGTCTTATAATCGTAGATATAGCCATTTTCATCACGAATTGGTGTCACTTTTGCATATTTGATAGCTGATAATGAATCAACCGTATTGGCAAAGCCACAGATACCAAAGCCCATATTAGCACGTTGTAATGTTGGTAGGAAGGCCATTTGAACTGCTTCGTAGTTATATTTATCAGTCATGTAGTGAATGATATTCAAGGCATCTACATAAGTATCAGTTAACCAAGTCAATGATTTATCGAAGTTTGCTAAAACATTTTCATAAGATAAAACGTCATCTTTAACTGCTTCGATGTCGAAAACCTTATAATCACGATGAACATCATCAAATCCGCCGTTAAGACCTGTTAATAATGCTTTCAATACGTTAACACGAGCGCCGAAGTATTGAATGTTATGACGTTGGTTTTTGTTTTCAGGATCAAGTGGTGATACGCAACAAGAGATACAGCTCATTTCGCCATAACCATCTTTTGCCATTGTTTCTACACCTTCGTATTGGATAGATGAATGCTTATGACTCATATCCATACAGTAGCGTTTGAATGAATATGGTAATTTTTCATCCCATAAAACAGTTAGGTTTGGTTCTGGCGCATTACCAATATTATCTAATGTATTTAAGAAACGGTAGTCCATCTTAGTAACACGGTGGCGACCGTCGTTACCTAAACCACCCATAGAGGTTGTGATAAAGGTTGGATCACCTGAGTATAATGCATCATAAGCTTTAGCGCGTGCAAATTTTACGGTACGTAATTTCAAAACGAAATCATCAATAAATTCTTGAATTTCTGATTCAGTATAAACCCCTTCAGCTAAGTCGCGTTCAGCAAAGATGTCCAACACGATAGGTACACGACCAAGAGAAGTTGCAGCACCGTTGATAACACGGCAGACTGCCATAAAAGCGATGTTTGTCCATTGAACTGCTTCTTTAGTATCGAAGGCTGGACGACGTACATCAACACCGTAAGCGTCTCCTAAATTAATAACTTGTTGTAGGGCTTGGATTTGCATTGAAACTTCTTCACGCAAGCGAATTGTTTCTTCGTCAATTGATGAAGAAAGATATTTTTCGCCATCAGCAATTTTTTCTTTGATTAGGTAATCTGCACCATATAATGCTAAACGTGCATAAACACCAATGATACGGCCACGAGAATAGGCGTCAGGTAAGCCGGTAACTGTATGTGCATGACGAGCGCGACGAATATTACTAGTATAAGCACGGAAAATACCATCATTTACTGTTGTTACATGATTTGTGTAAATATCGTGCATCAAAGGATCAACTTCATAGCCATTTTCTTTAAGAATTGTTTCGGCAACACGAACGCCACCCTTTGGCATGAAGCTTAAACGGAATAGCTCAGAGTTTTGAATTCCGAAGATTAATTCGTTGTCTTGATCGATGTAGCCCGCTGGAATTTTATCAATAGAAGCTGCACGATCGTTATCCATTGGAAAACGAGTGTCTTCATAATGTGCTTTCGTTTCTTCGATAATTTTTTTAATTTTTAATGAACGTTCTGTTGGTCCAGCAAGGAAGCTTTCATCACCATCATATGGATTGTAATTATCTTGCACAAAATTACTAATTGATGCAGATGCTTTCCAATCTTCACCTTTAAAACCATGCCAAGCTTTTTCATAAACATCTTTTAATACTTCAGTTTTCATTGATTAGTCTCCTTCACGTTTTAAAAAAAGGTTTACTGTTTCATTTACAAGATAACTATACCATATAGAAATCGCTTCCACAAGCTATAACAGCGTTTCATCAGCTTTTCTCTTATATAACAGAACGTTTAAAATCAAAAACTGTTACATTAATGGGACGATAACAATCTTTGTGATGTGAAAAATGTTAGAAAAGGTTTACATTATGCGAAAATTATTGAGCAATCACAAAGAATTATTTAATAGAATATTGAAACAGTCATTCGAAAAATAAAGCTTATTATTTCTTAAACATTAAATTAATAAAACTAGCGATAATCTTATTTCAAAAAAATTGAAATAGGATTATAATATAAATAGCTAATATGTGATTAAGGAGTAGTTTATGCTAATTTTTCCTTTAAATAATGATGTTTCAAGAAAAATACTTCATATTGATATGGATGCCTTTTTTGCTTCAGTTGAAATGAGAGATAATCCAGATTTAAAGCATAAAGCGGTTGTGATTGCACGTCACCCTAAAGAAACTGGTGGTCGTGGGGTTGTTTCAACAGCTAATTATAAAGCGAGAGAGTATGGCATCCATTCGGCTATGAGTGCTTCTGAGGCATATGAGCTCTGTCCGAATGCCGTTTTTATTGCTGGCGATTACCAAAAATATAGGCACGTTTCTCAGCAGGTTCGTCAAATTTTCCAACGATATACTGACATTATTGAGCCCTTATCAATTGATGAGGCGTATTTAGATGTAACGAAAAATAAAATTGATTCTAATTCTGCGATTAAAATTGCTAAAATGATTCAGCATGATATTTGGAATGAGGTACATCTGACCTGCTCAGCAGGTGTTTCTTATAATAAGTTTTTGGCGAAGCTTGGCTCAGATTACGAAAAGCCGCGTGGCTTGACAGTTATTACACCAGAAACAGCCCAAGCCTTTTTGTGCCAACTGCCTATTGAGAAGTTTTATGGGATTGGTAAAAAGAGTGTTGAGCATTTTCATCGTTTGGGTATCTATAGGGGAGAGGAACTGCTTAAAGTCTCTGAAATGGACTTAATTAATGATTTTGGCAAGATGGGCTATTCTCTATACCGTAAGGTTAGAGGTGTACATAATGCGCCGGTTGAGGTTGTTAGGGTGCGTAAGTCAATTGGTAAGGAAAATACCTATGGTACGCCCCTAGTCACTGAAGAACAGGTGAATTCAGAATTACAGAAGTTTTCTGATAAAATTTCAAATATTTTATCAGAGAAAAGACAATATGGTCAAACGGTTGTCATCAAAGTTAGAACAAAGAGTTTTGCAACAAAAACGAAGCGAATAAGTACGGATTTAAAAATTTTTCAGGCAAGAGATATTTTATATTTTGCTGAAAGTCTTTTCCAAGAGGTTGGCGGTTTAGATGAAGGGATTCGTTTACTTGGAGTAACGGTGACCGGTTTGTTTTCTCTGGAAATTGAACAATTAGAGCTGGATTTATGGTAATTTTTGCTTAGCGTGAATTTTAAAAGCGACAGCTGCATTGAACATGCAGCTGTCGCTTAGTGATTATGCTCAACTGAGCAGTAATGCTTAGTCGATGGCTTTTAATTTACCTCTAAATTCATCAATTGATTGGTAGCCTTTTTCAGTCATGATTTCAAGTAATTCTTTTTGGATACGGTCAAAAACAGCTAGCCCCTCTTTTTCAAGCTGAGTGCCGATTTGAAGCATTGTTGCACCACAGAGCAGGTGTTCATAAGCATCTTGACCATTCAAAATACCGCCAGTACCAATGATTTGAATATCATCTCTTAAGCGTGTATAAAAGGCGCGAACATTGGCTAACGCAGTTGGTTTGACATATTCACCACCAATACCGCCAAAGCCAGCCTTAGGTTTAATGACGACTGTATCCGTTTTGGCATCAATATAGAGACCATTACCAATTGAATTAATTGAGTTGATAAATTTAATCGGAAATTGATTTAGAATTTTTGCCATTTGATCAAAATGTAGTAAATCAAAATAGGGCGGCAGTTTAACGCCAAACGGCTTGGTATAAAAGGCTGTAATTTCGCTTAATAAGCGGTGTGTATCTTCGAAATCATAGGCCATTTGTGGTTTACCGGGTACATTTGGACAGGAAAGATTTAGCTCAACAAGTCCATTGTAGTCAGAATTTTGAATGGTACGCATATTTTCGACATATTCATGAAAGCCTTCATAGCTCGCAACAGATAAAACAAAGGCTTTATCGGGTGCTGCTTGTTGACGACGAATGGCATCATCCAGATAATAATCAAGTCCATTATTTGGTAGCCCCATCGAATTAATAGAGCCAAAATCAAGATTGAGGTAGCGAGGCTCAGGATTACCTGCACGTGCTGCTTTTGTTGCGGACTTAGTGACAAAACTGCCAGCAGCAGAGTGTGCAAGACCATCAATATCTTGAATTGACATACAATGCACACCTGAAGCATTCATAAATGGATTTTCAAAGGTATGGCTGTGAAATTTAGTTGTTAATGTTGGCATTTTTTCTCCTTATTAGTAAAAGCTGAAGTCTTGAGTAATAGAAAGAATTGTTTAAGCGAAAGAAAATTTTCTGATTGAGTTGTTACACTTTATTTATAACAGCTGATAATGCTTTAAAGCATATTGAATACCACCATCGAGGTTGGTTTTGGTAACAAAATCTGCAATATTTTTTAGACCCTCAACAGCATTACCCATAGCAATTTTATGGTCGCAAGCTTCAAATAGGTCAAAATCATTTGGTCCATCTCCAAAAGCAAAGGTTGGCACCTGTAGCTTCATTAGTTTCAGGGTTTGTTTAACACCAGTTCCTTTATTATTTTCGCCTAATACAACATCTACAATATTTGGATTATTTCTGAAAAAAGTTAATTCTGGGAAAGCTTCTTGATAAGCAAGGTATGAATCATCATCTTTTAGAATGATTAATAATAAATTAATATGATTAAGTTTATCAATCTGATCTTCAATGGCTGGTAAATGCTGGTTGATGGATTGATATGCCTTAGCCATTGTTTCACTGTGCTGCTTGGTCCAAAATTCAGCTTCATTGTAAAATACAATTTCCTGCTGTTTTTTTTCAGCAATTGAAATGAAGCCTTTAGCAATCGAGGCTGGAATGACCGCATCAAATAAAACCTGGCCTTCAATTTCAATTAATTGACCGTTCATGGCAATCATAGAATTAATGCCTGATTCTGCCATGATATCACGTACCTCAAAAGTTGAACGACCAGACGCAATCACTGGTAAAACATTATTTTTTTTTAGCTGAAGAATAGTTTGAGCAACATTTTGGTCAACTTTAGAATGCTCGTTAAGTAAAGTACCATCTAAGTCAAAAAAACAAATTGCCTTGGGTTTCATTATAATCTCCTTATTTTTTATTATCTCTTTATTTAAATCAGTTTAAAATGACGTAATGCCTTTTCAATACCCCGTTCGTTATTGCTAGCAGTAATATAATTGGCAATATTTTTTAGTGGCTTGACTGCATTACCCATTGCAATTTTATGATTGCAGGCTTCTAATAAGGCAAAATCATTATTGCCATCTCCAAAGGCAAAACTCGGTTTATCCTGAATTTTTAGTAGCTCTTGTAATTTTTTAACGCCGGTTCCCTTATTGGTGCCTTGATTAGTAACATCAATTGAATAAGGTGAGTTACGAAAGAATGCTAGGCTTGGATAGGCCTTTTGGTAAATTGTACTTGCCTGTGGTTGCTGGTTGCCGACTAAGAGCATTGAAAATTTTTTTTGACTAATTATTTCAGTATTAATCTCAGGTGATGGCACCTTAAAATGCTGATAGTGTTTGATGAGATTTTGATTTTTGCCTGAGCAAAAAATTTGTTCAGGTGTATAGTAAGCAATTTCATCGTTCATTTTTCTTGAAAAATGAATTAATGAGTAGATGGTTTTAGCTGGTATTGCTTCTCTATAGACTTCCTTATCGTCAATTTCAATATACATACCGTTCATTGCAATTAGGGTAGTTATGTTAGAATCCGCCATAATCCCTTTGACTTCACGCTTCGTTCTTCCGGTTGCGATAACAGGTAGGATATGATTCTTTTTTAATTGCCCAATTGTTTTTTGAATGTCGGGTGTTATCTCAGCATTTTGATTGAGTAATGTACCGTCTAAATCAAAGAAGACAACGCCTTGGTAGTTATTCATTTGAACTCCTTTAGATATCAGATTAAATTAATTATAGCATAAGCTGTTTTAGGCATAAAACAAAAAATAAAAAACGATTTGGGTTTAAAATTTAAAAGAAGGTCGCACAAAGAACGCTATAGCAACGTATAGCATGGTGACAAGCTGTCTTAACTGCTTTTCGCTCAGGCTTCATCTGCTAGTATGTGAAGCCAGTAAGTTTCGAATATTAAATAAAGAGGTTAGGACATTTTGTCCCAACCTCTTAAAATTATTTTGCTTCACTTGTACTTGAGCTATTTTCCGCACTTGATGCTTGAGTTGGATTTAGCTCTTGATAGGATTCAGTCTTGAATAGGGATTGAGTCGTCTTATCACCGTTTTCTGAATAGATGCTAGTTGAGTCATCACCCTTTTCCTTTTCAATTGTCTTAAGCTGTCCAAGCTGATCTTTATAGTTGATTTTACTCGGATCAACATTTTCTAACCCACTGTCCTTATAAAAGCGCAGTAAATCACCATTATTGATTTGATCAGAAATTGCCAATTGCTTTTGGACTGCTTCTTTATCATTTTTAATTAATGTGGTTGTATTTTCATCTGGATTTGTAATTTCAACTCCAGTTTCGGTATTGTAAACACGATCACCGACCACTGTAATTTCTTTTGAGACGAAGTTGTTATTTCTAAATGCGACAATTTGATCGTGGTCTGCTGATAATAAATCCTGACCTAATTGTAAATATTTTGATGTATCCACGCCTAAGAAATGAAGGAGTGTTGGCAGAGCATCAATCTCGCCACCGTAGGTGTGATTAATATGTCCCTCTGTATCGCCAGGGTTTACAATCATATATGGCACACGCTGCATCATAGCATTATTATAGTCATTCCAAGTTTCAGCATCCATACCAAGTAGTGGTGCTAATGATGTATTTCTCGAATTGGAAATACCGTAATGGTCACCATATAGAACAATAATTGAATTATCGTATAAGCCAGAAGCTTTCAAATAATCAAAAAATTCCTTAACTGCTGTATCAAGATAATTTGCAGTAGCAAAGTAGCCATTGATTGTATCGTCATCAGTAGTGGCTAATGGGAAGCCAGACTCAGCATTGGTAAACTGCTCATATGGATAGTGATTACTTACAGTGATAAATTTGGTATAAAATGGTTGCTGCAAATGCTCCAGATAACGAATTGACTGTTCAAAAAATGGCTTATCATGCAAACCATATTGGAATGAATTGTCTGCTGTAACATCGTAATAGCTTGAGTCAAAGAAATAATTGTAGCCAAATTGCTTATAGGTTTCATTGCGATTCCAAAAGGTCCCGGCGTTACCGTGAAAAACCGCAGAAGTGTAGCCGCCATTTTGAGCTAGAATATTTGGCGCTGCTTCAAACGTATTTTTACCACCAAGCTGAGTAAAGAGGGAGCCTTGATTAAGACCAAATAAGCTGTTTTCAAACATTGTTTCAGCATCACTTGTTTTACCCGCCTTAACTTGGTTGAAAAAGTTATCAAAGGCATAGGTTTCTTGGCTATGAAATAGTGAATTTAAAAATGGTGTAACTTCATGTTGAACACCGTTCTCATCAGTTAGCTTATAGTCAATCAAAAACTGCTGAAAGCTTTCCAAATGGATATAGATAACATTTTTACCCTTTGCTTTGCCATAATACTGTGGATTAGGTGCGGCATAATGCTCGCTCACATACTCAGTAACACTTGATAAATCCTGAGGTGTTGCCTTGGCACGGATTTGATTCGTATTATAGGTCTGAATGCCATCATAAATTGTGAAGGCATTTAAGCCCAGATATTTAACGAGATAGTCTCTTGAAAAGGTTCTGGTTAGTAATTCTGAACGATCAGTTTCAGCTAAAAATAAATTGGCTGAGAAGGTCAGAATTGCAATCCATGATACAGCAAAGGCAGCTCTTTTATTGAATGGCTTGTGGTCTACTTTAAAACGTTTAGTTATTTTTAGCCCGATTAAAACAAAGAAATCTATAATATAGATTAAATCCCAGAATCTAAATAGCTGGATGGCGCTTTCACCTAAACCAGAGGCCACCTTACTAGAGCCTAATACTGTGTTGATTGTAATAAAGTCTGAGAATTCACGATAATAAACCGAATTGGCAAATAAAACGATATTTAATAGGAAATATAGTATAAATAGTACACTATAAAAGACCTTAGTATTCTTGAAATAAAGCGCTATACTTAAGAAAAATAGCCCAGTAGCCAACGGATTAAGAAATAAAATAATATATTGGAAGATACTGTCAATTTCAAGATGGAAATCAACGAAATAGGCAAATATCGTCTTAAACCAATAGATTATTAGTAAAATAATAATTAGACCGAGACGTGTCTTGAAAAAATTTTTAAGTTTAGTAATCAGCACGAGTTATGTCCTTTCCGAAAGACAATTAATTATTAGTTAGATTAGATAATAAAAATGTCTAAATTATAATTAGTAAGTAATTGTCAATATACAGATATGAAAATCAATCTCTCAAAATTTTACTCTCAAATAAAATACAAGTCAATTAGAATTAAAAATCTTAGGGAAAATTTAAACATCTCTAAATAATTTTGATATACTGTGATTATGACTAAAATTAGAATTACAGAAAAACTAAAAAAACAAATTATAGCAGGCAAGCAATTGCTTTTAATGCAAGATTTTTCAAATGCACCGCAGCAATTAAAGCCTTTACCAAATAATCAAGTGGTAGAGCTGGTTGATGCTCATAATGAATGCGTCGCGAGTGCTTATTTATCAACTCAAAACAAAGGTATCGGCTGGGTTTATAGTCTTAAAAATGAAGCGTTTACTCACCAATTATTAGTTGAACGTTTTCAAAATGCCAAAAGGCTTCGTTCTCAGTATTTTGGGAATTCATTAACAAATGCATTTTGTCTTTTTAATGATGAAGGCGATTATTTGGGTGGTCTTAGAGTAGAATTATATCATGATTTTGCTGTTTTTTCTTGGTATAACGCTTTCATTGCCCAAAATCAGGCTCTAATTATTTCAGCATTTCAGACTGTTTTTCCAGAGGTAAGGGGTGGTTATGCTAAAAATAGGTTTAAGGGAGCAAAGCAGGAATCAAGCCATCTTTTTGGTGAATCACATTCAGAAGTGAATATTATTTTTGAAAATGGCATTCAATACGCGACACATCTCGATGATGGCTTAATGACAGGTATCTTTTTGGATCAGCGTGAGGTTAGAGGACGATTATTAGATCATTATGCGCAGGGTAGGAGTGTTCTCAATCTTTTTAGCTACACCGCGGCATTTAGTGTAGCTGCTGCAATGGGTGGTGCACTTGAAACGACTAGTGTTGATTTAGCCAAACGAAGTATTGAGCTGAGCAAGGCTCATTTTGAATTAAATCAGATTGATTTAAGCGCACATCGTCTTGTAGTGATGGATACCTTTGAATATTTTAAATATGCCAAGCGTAAGGCATTAAAATATGATTTGATTATTATTGATCCGCCAAGCTTCGCCCGAAATAAGCGCAAGGTTTTCTCGGTTCAAAAGAATTATCAGGAGCTAATTGATGGGGCGCTTTCACTGCTTAATCCGAATGGTTTAATTGTTGCTTCTACTAATGCTCAGAATTATCCGATTGCTGATTTCAAAAAAATGCTGCAAAATAGTTTGAAAAGGTATCACTATGAATTTAAAGAAGTGTTCAGATTACCAAGTGATTATCGGAGTAATCCTAAGCAAAATGATTCAAATTATTTAAAAGTTTTTGTAATTGAGGTGAAAAAATGACTAAAATTGTAGCACCAATTCTAATAAAAAATCTTGAGCAATCAATCAATACTGAGCAATATCAAGATGCTGATATTATCGAATGGCGTGTTGATTATACGGATTTCGAGGCAATTGTTGAGGTTGCAAAGGCTTTAAAGGCTCAATTCCGTCAACCCTTACTGTTCACTATTAGAACCAAATCAGAGGGGGGTAATTTAGACTTAACAATTGATGCCTATCTTGAATTGCAAAAGCAGTTGATTGCCATTCAGCCTGCATATTTAGATTTTGAATTTTTTTCATATTCGGAGGTCTATGCGGAATTTAATCAATGCTGCCAAGAAAATGGTGTTAAGGTGGTAGCTAGCTATCATAATTTTGATGAAACGCCAACAGATTTGGAATATAGATTATCAAAGATGTTAGTTTTAAAGCCAGCAATTGTGAAAATTGCTGTGATGCCCATTAATTTTTTAGATGTGACCTTAGTTTTATCGTTGACAGCGCGCTACGCTGCAATTAACAAGACTAAGCTAGTAACCATGTCGATGGGGGAGCTAGGTAAGTTTACTCGCGTTTCTGGTCATTTAACTGGTTCTGCATGGACCTTTGCAAGTGTGGCAGCAAGTTCTGCGCCAGGTCAGCTATCGATTGCCGAAACGAAACAATTATTGAATACATTTAAAGGAAAATATAATGATTGAAGATTATAAACCGACGTGGTTGATTGAGCGAATCTACCATATTAAACCTGCTGATTTTCAGAGCAGAGGCTTTAAGGCTGTTTTAGTGGATTTGGATAATACATTAATCGCTTGGGATAATCCAAATGGCACTAAGGAATTACGTGATTGGTTAAAGGAGATGGCAGAGGCTGAAATGCCTGTTCTTGTCGTTTCAAATAATAATGCTAAAAGGGTAAAAAAGGCAGTCGAGCCTTTTGGTATTTTATTTATTAGTCGTGCGATGAAGCCCTTTAGCTTAGGAATAAAGCGTGCATTAAAGCAATTATGCCTTAATAAAAATGAAGTCGTTTTTATTGGGGATCAATTAATGACTGATATTCGAGCTGCTAACCGTGTTGGCATTAAGAGTATTTTAGTGCGCCCCTTAGTTGAAAGTGATGCTTGGAGCACTAAGATTAATCGAGCTCGTGAAAAGCGAGTTTGGCGAAAATTAGCAAGTAGTTATGATATGCGCTTTCAGGATAAATTGATATGATAAGACTAGAAATAATTTGGGCTTAATAATGAGAGAATAGGAATGGTAGATGGTAGAGGAAATTTTATTTTGTATCGGTTGTGGTGCTCAGATTCAAACAGAGGAAGAAAGCAAATCTGGCTATACACCCAATTCGGTCTTAAAAAAAGGGCTTGAAACAGGTCAACTTTATTGTAAACGATGCTTTAGATTGCGGAACTACAATGAAATTCAAGATGTTAATATAGCGGATGATGAATTTCTGAAATTATTGAATGAGGTTGGTCAATCGGATAGTTTAATTGTTAATGTAATTGATATTTTTGATTTTAATGGCTCATTAATTCCTAGTTTAACGCGTTTTGTAGGCAAAAATCCGATATTAATGGTCGCTAATAAACGAGATATATTGCCAAAATCAATTAAGGATAGTCGAATCAGACAATGGCTGCTTGAACAAGCACACCAAGCAGGTATAAAGCCTGTTGATGTTATTTTAACCTCGGCGCATAAAAAGCAAGCGATTGAGCCCGTTGTGTCAGCAATTGAAAAATATCGTGCTGGCAAGGATGTCTATGTAGTTGGTGTGACAAATGTCGGAAAATCAACCTTAATTAATCAAATTATTAATTTTTCAACTGGGACAAACAACATTATCACGACTAGCCGGTTTCCGGGAACAACATTAGATAAAATTGAAATACCACTTTCTGACGGTCAGGTATTGTTTGATACACCCGGAATTATTCATCGACATCAGATGGCACATTACATTGGTGCTCAAGATTTAAAAATTGTTTCGCCTCAAAAAGAAATCAAGCCAAAAACGTATCAATTAAATCAAGAACAAACCTTATTTTTGGCAGGATTAGCTAGATTTGATTTCATTCAGGGAGAACGACAAAGCTTTACTGGTTATTTTTCAAATGACTTGGCGATTCATCGCACAAAATTAGAAAAAGCAGCTGATTTTTATCAAAAACACCTTGGAGAGCTAATTCAACCGCCTCGTCCAGAGGAAGTATCTGGATTTCCTAAGCTCGTTCGTCATGAATTTAGTATTAAAGAACCGACAGATATCGTTTTTTCAGGCTTAGGCTGGCTAAAAGTACGTGAAAAAGCAGTAGTTGCTGCATGGGTGCCACAGGGTGTCAGTGTTATCATCAGAAAGTCAATTATTTAGTGATAAGGGGAGAGTAGATAGATGAGCGAGTTTGTAAAGGTTAATCAATTGGTTAACAAAATTAATCTAGAGGTCGTCTCTGGTAATCAACAGTCATTGGAACGAAAAATTACAACGGCAGATATTTCACGTCCTGGTTTGGAATTAACCGGCTATTTTAGCTACTATACACACGAGCGTATTCAGATGTTTGGTAAAAAGGAAGTTTCATTTTCTGAGCAAATGGTACCGAGTGAGCGTTTAATGATTATGCGGAAACTGACTTGTCAAGATACACCAGCAATCATTGTGGCGAGAGGCCTAGAGGTTGCAGAAGAGATGAAGATTGCCGCCGAAGAGAAAAATGTACCTATTTTACGTTCAACCGTTGCAACCAGTCGCTTGGTTGGAGAGGTTTCGAGCTTTTTAGATGACCGTCTAGCAAGTCGAACAAGCATTCATGGCGTGCTAATGGATATTTATGGCTTGGGAGTTTTGATCCAAGGTGACAGTGGCATCGGTAAGAGTGAAACCGGCTTGGAATTATTAAAGCGTGGGCATCGCCTAGTGGCTGATGACCGCGTTGATGTTTATCAAAAGGACGAGCTGACTGCTGTCGGTGAACCGCCTAAAATTTTAGAGCATATGCTTGAAATTAGAGGTGTTGGGATTATCGATGTCATGAATCTCTTTGGTGCCTCTGCCGTTCGTAATTCAATGCAGGTTCAGCTTGCTATCTATCTTGAAAACTTTTCAACGGATAAGGCGTATGACCGCTTGGGTAATGGCACGCAAAACATTTCGATTGCGGGTGTTGACATCCCACAGCTAAAAATTCCTGTTAAAACTGGGCGAAATCTTTCAATTATTATTGAGGCTGCAGCGATGAATTTTAGAGCAAAAACAATGGGCTTTGATGCAACTGCGGAATTTGGCAAGCGCTTAGATCGATTGATTAATCAAAATTCATCGGAAGGTGAGGCTTAATGTTATTTAGTATTGATCCTATTGCGCTTCGTTTTTTTGGATTAGAAATTCACTGGTATGCGATAATTATTTTAGCTGGAGCAATCGCAGGGGTTTATCTTGCCCAAAAGGAAGCAGTTAGACAAGGCTTAAAGTCAGATGATATTTTAGATTTCGTACTTATTACTTTTCCAATTGCTATTATTGGGGCACGAATTTATTATGTGATATTTGATTTACAGGCGTATCGAGAAAATCCCTTGGCCGTTTTTGCAATTTGGCAAGGAGGGCTTGCCATTTATGGTGGCTTAATTGCTGGCTTTATTTGTCTGCTTGTTTTTACTTATTACCGTGTGATACCAAGAATGAAGTTTTTGGATATTGCGACGCCAAGTGTGATTTTAGGTCAAGCAGTTGGCAGATGGGGGAACTTTGTTAATCAGGAGGCTTACGGTGAACCAACAACCTATCATTTTTTGAAGGAAACATTGCACCTGCCCGATTTTATTGTGAATCAAATGAGGGTGGACGGTGTGTACCATCAGCCCACCTTTTTATATGAATCAATTTGGAATCTGATTGGCTTTGTTATTTTGATTTTGCTTCGCCATCAAAAATGGGTGAAGTCTGGTCAGCTATTTGCCTTTTATCTGATTTGGTACGGCGTTGGTCGATTTTTTATCGAGGGCCTGCGAACAGACAGCCTAATGATTGGTGATACTATTCGAGTATCACAAGTATTATCGCTTGTGCTCGTATCTGTCGGTATTGGTATTTTTGCTTATCTGATAAAAAAGAAACCAATCGTTAAGTAGAATTGAAGCAGCATGATTATAAATAAAAAAGAGTTCTCGTCTGAGATGACAAGAATTCTTTTTTTATTTATCAGAGCTGTTTTTCGGTAAATATAGAGTCTATGCTTAAAATGCTTCAAGCTCTAATGAAAGCTTTTCCCAGTCAGACATTACTTTTGTCTGTGCGTTTTCCTTTTCTTCTAGTGTCATATTAAGCTGATGCAGTTTTTCAAAATTTTGTGCAAATTCAGGCTTGAGAAGCTCTTGGTGAATGGCTGATATTTGTAAGTCCAGCTCCTCCATTTCAAGCTCTAAGGCTTCGATTAAACGCTTAAGCCGACGTTGCTCACGCTGTTTTTCTTTATTAATTGAATTTGGAGGAGCGTCTGCTTGCTTGCTGGTTGATTTAGCAGCTGTGGCAGTATTATCTGCTTCAGCTTTTTTTTCAAGGTAATAATCATAGTTTCCTAAATACTGTTTCGCACCATTTGGATTTAGCTCAATGACTTGTGTGGCAATCTGATTGATAAAATAGCGATCATGTGAAACAAATAAAATTGTGCCTTCAAAGTTAGTCAAACTTTGCTCTAATACTTCCTTACTATCAATATCTAAATGATTGGTAGGCTCATCCAGTACTAAAAAATTATGATTTTCCATTGATAGCTTTGCTAATAATAATCTTGCTCGTTCACCACCACTTAAATCACCTACCGTTTTTTTAACATCGTCACCACTAAAAAGAAATGCGCCCAAACGTGATCTAATCTCCTTTTCTGGCGTTGTTGAAAAATCATCCCAAAGCTCATTGAGGACTGTTTTGTTTTTAGTCAAGCGTTCTTGGATTTGATCATAATACCCAATTGAGACATTTGCACCGAGCTTATAGCTGCCAGCTTTAGCTGGAATTGCACCAATAATTGTTTTGAGCAGAGTTGATTTGCCAATCCCGTTTGGCCCGACAATCACAAATCGTTCTTTTCGACGCTCTTCAAAAGTGATATTTTGTGCAATATTTTGATGGTCATAGCCAATTGCTAGCTGCTCTGTTGTCAGCACGACATTGCCAGATGGCTTGTCAATTTGAAATGAAAAATGAATGCTTTTATTGTCTAGCATTGGCGTGTCTAAGACAGTTATTTTTTCGAGCTGCTTGCGCTTGCTCTGCGCTCGTTTAGTGGTCGAAGCACGAGTGATATTTTTCTCAACAAATTGTTCTAGCTTAGCAATTTCCTTTTGCTGTTTATTAAAGCTTTTGATTTCGCTTTGATAATTTTGTGCCTTCTGTGTTAAAAAGCTAGAGTAATTGCCAACATAACGCTTCATTGTTCGCTTAGCAATTTCATAGGTTAGATTAGTAGTTTTATCTAAAAAATAGCGATCGTGGCTGACAATTAGTAGCGCCTGCTTGTAGTTTTTTAAATAATTTTCGAGCCAGCTGAGTGTTTGAATATCCAAATGGTTAGTTGGTTCATCAAGAATTAACAATTCAGGCTTTGATAATAACGTTTTTGCTAGTGCAAGACGGGTTCTTTGACCGCCAGATAATTCACTTATTTTTTTGTTGTAGCTTGATTCTGGAAAATTAAAGCCATTTAAAACAGCCTTAACCTCTGTTTCATAGCTATAGCCGCCATTGCTGGCAAAAGCGGCACTTCGATTGTCGTATTCAATCATAATTTCATCTAGTGTCGAATCAGCTGCCTCTCCCATTTTTTTTTCTAGCTTTTTTAGAATAGCCGCTTCTGCAATTAAGTCTTGAAAAACAGATAATAATTCTTCAAAAACGGTCAAGGAAGATTTTAAGCCACTATTTTGATCCAGGTAGCTCATAGTAAGATTTTTTTTTGTAATAATTTCACCAGAGGAAGCTGCTTCAACGCCAGCAATAATCTTTAGGAAGGTACTTTTACCGACCCCGTTCTTACCAACTAATCCAATCTTGGCATTTGATTCAATTTGCATATCAAGGTGTTCAAACAAGGTGTCTGAACCGAATAATTTACTGATATCCTGTGCTTGAAGTAATAACATTTCTACCACCTTTCTTCCAGGTTAATTTGTTTAGAAAAGTAGCGATACAAGTAAGATTGCCACTTGGACTTTGCCCAAGTCAATAAATGACAATCTAGCTTATACGTACATTTCTAGCAAGTCAAATTACCACCTTTTCTTACAGGTTAATTCAACTAGAAGATTACGTATAAGCTAAATTACCACCTTTCATTTAAAAACAAGTATAACAAAGATTCAGGTTGGTTTTAACAGATTTGATAGATTATATTAAAAATTATGGCTAACTAATTTAGTGATAATAAATTTATTTTTGATAAATTAAGTAGAAAACTTGAAAATTTGTGAAATGATTGATAAACTAATTTGTGAAATACTAAACGAAGGGAGAAAAGTTAGTGAGAGAAAAGAGTGAGCAGGTAATCCCAAAGGCGACTGCTAAAAGATTACCACTTTATTATAGACATTTACAGCGCCTAAAAGAGCAAGATATTTGTCGCACAAATTCCAAAGAATTAGCAGATGCGCTCGCAATTGATAGTGCAACAATCCGTCGTGATTTTTCTTATTTTGGTGAGTTAGGTAAACGTGGTTATGGCTATAACGTTGATGACTTGACCCGTTATTTTGCGAAAATATTGAAAGAAGATGAGCAAACTAATGTTGCCTTGATTGGCGTTGGTAATTTAGGCACGGCCCTAATCAGATATAAGTTTCACCGTAAGAATAACTTGAGAATTTCTGCCGCCTTTGATTTAAAAGACAATCCTTATGTTGGTAAAATTTTAGATGGTGTGCCAGTTTATGACATTGACGAATTGAAAGAGCATATTCAGGCACAACGAATTGAGGTTGCCATTTTATCGGTACCCGCCCAGGCTGCTGAAGGGATTTTATCACAGCTGATTGATGCTGGCGTTAAAGGGATTTTAAATTTTACAACAGAGCGCTTAACTGCACCTGAGGGGATTATTATTCAGTCTGTTGATTTAACGAATGAGCTACAAACACTGATTTATTTTTTGAGAAAAAATGAGCTTGACTAGTCTTTTGGATATTTCTTGAGTTAAGCATTTCTAAACAGGGAGCGAATACGGATTAATCCGTATTCTTTTTTTATTTTATAGCTTTGTTGCAGGAAGTTTTTCATTTGTTTAAAAAAAGATATAAATTATTTATTTTTTAAACAATTATCTTGACTTTTTCTGACTATAGCATAAAATAAGTATTAGATTAGCACTCAATATGTTAGAGTGCTAAAATTAATTAATTAGTAAAACGGAGGGATTAATGTGTTAAAACCATTATCAGATCGTGTAGTTTTAAAGGTTAAAGAGGAAGAAGAAAAAACAGTTGGTGGCTTAGTTTTAGCTTCCTCTGCTCAAGAAAAGCCACAGGTAGCCGAAGTAATTGCAGTTGGACCTGGTGCTAGACAGCATGGTAAAATATTTGAGCCGGATGTTAAAGTTGGGGACTGGGTTGTTTTTGAAAAATATGCTGGTGTTGAAGTAAAAGATAACGGAGAAACTTATTTAGTAGTTAAAGCTGGCGATTTAATCGCAACAGTTGAGTAGTTTTATTGAGCTGATAAATTTAGTAAAAACTATTATTAGGAGGAATTTATTGTGGCAAAAGAAATTAAATTTGCAGAAGATGCACGTAGTAAAATGGTTCGTGGTGTTGATATTTTAGCAGATACAGTCAAGGTAACTTTAGGACCACGAGGTCGAAATGTTGTTCTTGAGAAGAGCTTTGGCTCGCCGTTAATCACTAATGATGGTGTAACAATTGCTAAGGAAATTGAGCTTGAAGATCATTTTGAAAATATGGGGGCTAAATTAGTTTCAGAAGTAGCTTCAAAAACAAATGATATTGCTGGTGACGGTACAACAACGGCAACTGTTTTAACTCAAGCGATTGTTCGTGAAGGCTTAAAGAACGTAACAGCAGGTGCTAATCCAATTGGCATTCGTCGTGGTATTGAAATTGCAACTGAAACTGCGGTTGACGCATTGAAAGAAATCGCAACACCTGTTTCTGGTAAAGAAGCAATCGCCCAAGTTGCAGCTGTTTCTTCTCGTTCTGAAAAAGTTGGTCAATACATTTCAGAAGCTATGGAAAAAGTCGGTAATGATGGTGTCATCACAATTGAAGAGTCAAAAGGGATGGCGACTGAGCTTGATGTTGTTGAGGGTATGCAGTTTGACCGTGGTTATCTTTCACAATATATGGTAACTGATTCTGAAAAAATGGTTGCCGAGCTTGAAAATCCATATGTTTTAGTTACAGATAAGAAAATTTCAAATATCCAAGATATTATGCCAGTATTAGAACAAGTTTTACAGCAAGGTCGTGCGTTATTAATTATTGCTGATGATGTGGATGGTGATGCATTACCAACCTTAGTATTAAACAAAATTCGTGGTACCTTTAATGTAGTAGCGGTTAAAGCACCAGGCTTTGGTGATCGTCGTAAGGCAATGTTAGAGGATATCGCAATCTTGACAGGTGCGACTGTGATTACTGAAGATTTAGGCTTAGACCTTAAAGAAACGACAATCGAAGCGCTTGGTACTGCTGGCAAAATTGTTGTTGATAAAGAAAACACGACAATTGTTGAGGGTACTGGTGACAAGGATGCGATTGCAAATCGTGTTGCAGTGATTAAAGCACAAATTGCTGAAACAACCTCCGATTTCGATCGTGAAAAATTACAAGAGCGTTTAGCTAAGCTTTCTGGCGGCGTTGCAGTGATTAAAGTTGGTGCTGCAACTGAAACAGAATTAAAGCAATTGAAATTGCGAATTGAGGATGCTTTAAATGCAACCCGTGCTGCTGTTGAAGAAGGTATTGTTGCAGGTGGTGGTACGGCTTTAGTCAATGCGGCTCATAAGGTTTCTGAAATTGAAGCTGAAGGTGACGAAGCGACTGGTATTAACATTGTTTTACGTGCCTTAGAAGAACCAATTCGTCAAATTGCTGAAAATGCCGGTTACGAAGGCTCAGTGATAGTTGATCGTTTGAAGAAGGAAAAAGTAGGTATTGGTTTCAACGCTGCAACTGGTGAATGGGGCGACATGGTAGCTGAAGGGATTGTTGATCCAGCAAAGGTTTCTCGTTCGGCCTTACAAAACGCCGCTTCTGTTGCTTCATTAATCTTAACAACTGAAGCAGTGGTTGCTGATAAGCCTGAACCAGCAGCTCCAGCAGCACCGGCAGGTATGCCTGGTGGTATGGATCCATCTATGATGGGCATGATGTAATAGAAAGATAGTGTGTAGATGTAGTGTTTATTAATCTAGAATAAGCTGGCTTAAAATACATCCAAGTACTATAAGCTCTGATCACTTATCAGATGATTTTGAAAGAGAAAGCCCGTCAAAGCAAGCCGCTTCAGCTTTTTAGATAATCTAGCTTCAACGGCTTGAAAGTATCGGCATATGCTGAAAAAATAATTTGTGGCAACAACTGAACTAAACTTTTAAAGCTCTCCTTGGTCGCTTATAAAAGTAAGTTCAATTGCATACCTTGCCGACTAACTGCCTCAAATTTCATTCTGAAATTCTCGGAGAGTAAGTCGACATGGCAAAGAGCGCCTTTTACTATTTTTCAGTCTTATGCTCAACTTTCAAAGCAAGCCGCTTCAGCTTTTTAGATAATCTAGCTTCAATGACCAGCGTTTAGGAAATTAGAGAAAAAGTACGCACAAGCTGAAGCTTGTTTACGCCTTTTTCCTAAATTTCTACAACGCTAAACGGTCATTTCAGCTTTTTAAACAATATTCGGAAATTTATCTATTTCCCTATGGCATTGAAATTGTCGCATTGTTCCTTGTAAACATAAAAGCTAAGTGTGATTGCTTACCAAACTCAAACGGTAAACAATAAATTTAAGACAAATGAAACTTAACGCTTTAGCGTTATAGTTGAATTGTTGAAAAAATTTTATTGTTTCGGGAGAGTTTCGGTAAATCACACGTGCTAGATAAATTACGAATAATATGAAAAGGGTTAGGACTTTTGTCCTAACCCTTTTTTTAAGTATTTTTTGGTAAAACGACCACTGTTTTAAACATATCACCGTCGATAACGACTTGGAAGCTTCCTTGATGCAGCTTAATGATAGAATCGACAATTGCCAAACCAAGTCCGTTGCCATCCGAATTTCGACTTTGATCGCCACGACCAAAGCGTTCAATTAATTTTTCTGCATCCTCATCAAGCAAGAATTTTGAAGTGTTTTTTATAGTTAGCTTGATTTCTTTCGGCATATCATCTAAGCGAATATGAATTCGGCTACTCTCTAATGAATATTTTCCTGCATTAATTAATAGATTCTCAATAACGCGCCAGATTTGATTGCCGTCAATCGTAATTAGTATTGATTGTTTAGGGATTTTAGTTATCAAGCTTAATTTATTTTGCTCGAAGAGCTCGCTATTTTCGGCAATGACCTGTTCTAAAAGCTCTGCCAGATTGATTTCTGATTTGTTTAGTATAATATCGCCATGATCCATTTTAATTACCTCAAACAAATCTTCAATCATTTCTTTCATTCGTGCTGATTTTTGATTGATAATTGCTAAATATTCTTGCCGATTACTGTCACTTAAATGATCCTGAGTTAGTAAATCACCATAGGTAATAATCGAAGTTAAGGGTGTTCTTAAATCATGTGAAACATTGGTAATTAAATCGTTTTTAAAGGCTTCTGATTTTTGACTAGTTGCCTGTGAGATATCGATTAGGCCGCTAAGCTTATCTAAATAATGATTGGCGGAATAAGCATCTTTTTTCAAGGGTACTAAATCGCCATGTATATTTAATAGCTCTGCTGGTTTACGGAATAATTCATTAACCTGTCGAATCAGCTTCAAGGTAACGATAATCGTACCAATAAAATACGCCAAGGCAATCAACAAGGTGAATAGAGAAATGATATTAGACGTTTGGAAAATACTATTAATAATGATGAGACCGATAATTAGTACTATTGTCACAATTGCATAAGTAAGCGCGTAAATTGCCAAGCGGGTAAGCACTGAAAAATAGCTTATCTTATCAAGGAGGCGTTTTGTCCAGGAGTTACTTTCGATTTCCTTAAGTAAGCCAGCCATTTTCATCTGATTATTAGTTAGCTTATCGATTAGAGTTTTTATGATCGCATTGAAAAGATAGATGCTTGCCGTCAGGATACAAAAATGTATTAATAATGTTATCCTTATTGCTGAATAACCTCTTGAGATGATTAATATAAGGAGCGGCGTTATTAATAATGCGATTGCTTGTAATTCAATACTACGTTTTTGTAACCATTTAAATTGATATGTCGATTTTAAATATTGATAAATGATTACGACTAAGCCAATCAATAGCATGAAGAGTCCAGTAAATTTTACGATTTGATATTTTGGAATAAGCTGTTCATTATTTTGAATCGTTTTTGCGAAAGGAGAATTTGCCCTTAAACCAATTAGCATTTTTTGATTGATCGTAGTTTGTTCATTTAAAGTGTCAATTGAGATGGCCTCAGCTTTAGAATTAGCCACAAAATAAAATAAGTCATTAAGACTAAAGGTCTGTGTTGTTGCTACGATCGTTTGATATTTTTTCTGTGCTTCTAGCCAGTTTTTAGCTTCACTGTAGTCTAATTTTTTTAATTTACGATTATTAGTTAAAATTTGCTTATTTGGCAAGATCATAAAGTAGTCAAAAGATTTATTTTCAATATTAGAGCTTAAATCAATCTGTTCTAGCCAGTTCTTTTTATTTTTTTCAACAAATTGATTTATTTCTTCAATCAGCTTCAGCTTTAAATTCTGATCACTGTAGCTCTCTATTAATTTTTTGATTTCAGCATTTAATGAATTTTGAGCCTGCTGATAGGCCTCACCAGTCAATTTTTGCTCATTCAAAGCATTCACTTTATTTTGGATTTCTGTGCCAAGTGCTTCATTGATTTGTTTAGTCTCCTTATAACGCTCTAGCTGATCGCTTGTTATATTTTCTGGTTGAATGGTTTGATCAGTATAGGCTTTCAAATAATTATCCGCATACTGATTTTCCAGAAAGTAGAGATTTCTATTAACGATATTATTTTGGATATTATTGTCACCAATCTCGCTTTGAAGTGAATTTAATTCATTTGTACTCGCTGAAAATAGAATTAAACCTGCTGAAATGCAGCTTGCTCCCAATAACCATAGAATAAGATCTTTTTTTTTCTGCCAAATTTTTTCTAGCTGATTTTTCATACTTCGCCTCAATCTAATTTCATATTTTTTCGATTTTATAACCAACCCCCCAGACAACCTTTAAATATTTTGGTTTTTTAGGGTTAATTTCGATTTTCTCTCGAATTTTTCGGATATGAACTGAAACCGTATTATCGGCATTAAAGCTTGGCTCTTGCCAAACGAGTTCATATATTTCGTCGATTGAGAAAACTTTACCTGCATTTTTCATTAAGAGCTCTGTGATTGCAAATTCCTTTGGGGTCATTTTGATGGGACGTTCGTCAATTGTGACAGTTTTTCCATTTTGATCAAGCACCAAGCCATCGACAATTAGCAAATCACTTTTTTGTTTATTCTCATATTCACCCAAGTCGATAAATCGTCGTAATAAGCTTTTGACTCGTGCAATCAGCTCCATTGGACTAAATGGCTTTGTTAAGTAATCGTCAGCGCCAACAGTTAGTCCTTGAATTTTATCAACTGCCTCGGATTTTGCTGAAAGCATTAGAATTGGTATATTATTACCTGCTGAGCGTATTTTGATACTTGTTAAATTGCCATCCAATTGAGGCATCATTACATCTAAAATAATTAAGTGAAATTCCTGCTCTTGTAATTTAGCCAGTGCTTCCACGCCATTTTTTGCTTCCGTAACTTGATAGCCCTCCTGTTCTAAATAAATTCGGATCCCCTTGCGGATTGTTGCATCATCATCTACTACTAATAAATTAATTTTCATTTAATTGCCTCCTGTAGCATTTTCTATTTTAAGGGATAGATATTATTAAAAACGCTGATAATTTCTTAAGTTCTTCTTAATATTTAAGATATTGCTTGGCACGCTATAAAAATTGTAACAATCAAGTTATAAATTTTATATAGTTTTTAAAATTAAAGCCATTTTTTCGCTAATTATGGTATATTAGTTGAAGTAATTGCAAAGGAGTTCAGCATTGAAAACAGTAATTAAACGTCATCAGGAGGTTATCTTATATCTTTTTTTTGGTGGCCTGACAACTTTAGTAAATTTAATCAGCTACTCAGCATGTCGTGCGTTTTTTGATTTTAATTATCAAATAAGTACCATTATTGCTTGGTTTCTTTCGGTACTTTTTGCTTATCTTACCAATAAATTATTTGTTTTTAACCGTCGTGATGTAAAGGGGCAGGAATTAGTTAAGGAAATCTATTTATTCTATGTGTATCGAGTGATTTCGCTACTAATGGAAATGTTGATTTTATTTATTTTCTTTAAAAAATTACAGCTCAATGAAGCAGCAGTTAAGATTTCGGCACAAATTATTGTTATTTTAGCGAATTATATTTTCAGCAAATATTTAATCTTTTTTAAACGAGAATAAGGAGGTGGGACAAAAGACGTTTAACGACGTAGAAAATAGTGCTAAATTGCCTCTTAAAAAAATCTTTAAAAAGTACATTTCCCGCTCGGACATATTTCGCTCGAGCGGGAAATTAGCATGTTTTGACGGATTTTCTTTCTTAAAACGGTTCAAATAGATACATCATCTCAGATAGCAAAGGTCTGATGATATCAACAAATTACTCCTCAATTTTTTATAGTTTTAACCAGAGAGAGAAAGTACCTTGTTCTATGCTTTTTTGATGAGGCAGTTTAACACTATCTTCTACATCGTTAAACGCCTTTTGTCTCATCTAGCTTATTTATTTAGTTTTTCATGCAAGCTGAGATCATAATTTCGTGCCTTGGGTATCATAAAATTAGCGATACCACAAGCTAGAATGCCAATTCCAGCAATGATAAATAATTTTTCGACACCAATTAAATCGGCAAGTGGTCCTGCAAAAACTAAGCCGATCGGACCTGTAATGGTCATTAGTGAATTGAGTACCCCCATAATTCGCCCAAGCTGTTCAGGAGGGTAGCTTTCTTGAATCATAGCCATTAATAACGTTTGTAAAAAAGGGGTTGCTAAGCCAGCGATTGCATTTAAAATTGCAAACCAGATAAAGCCGCTTTGATTGCCGGGGAGTAAACCACTGATGCCGACTGTGATACCAGTAAAAAAATAGCCCCAGAAGATTGGCTTCATTCGATTTTGCCACTTTCCAAACACACCAATATACAAACCCCCTAAAAGCATGCCACCTGAGAAGCAAGCCTCAATTAATCCCGCTTGAGCGACAGTACCGCCAAAATAGTCAAGCGTCATTAAAGGATACATACTTGCTGCCGGCATTAGAAATAATGTAAAAAAAGCGACTATAATTGTGATATACCACAATCCTTTATTATTAATCAGCTGTTGAAAGCCGAATTGAGTATTTGAGAGTAAATGAAGCTTTTCTGGACGGTTCTCAGTTTGAGGGATAATCACAAAGATTAGTAGGGTGATACCAATAATTGCACCAAGTACATCAAGTAGAATTAGTAAATTCATTGGCATAATTGCAAATAAAAATGCGCCTAGAGCAGGTGCAATAATCATATTGCCTGATTGCACCATTCCTAATTGACCATTAACCCTTGTGATTTCATTTTTAGGAATCATGGTTGGAAGGATTGATTGGATAATCGGCATTTGAAAGGTCTGGGCGATTGAGCGCATTAGTAAAGATATCAAAATTAGCCAGAGCGGGAACTGATTGGCAAGAGTACCGGTAATCGATAGTATGACTGCGAAAAATGCCACAACAGAATCGGTGATAATTAATAGCGCTTTTTTATTAAAGCGATCAACAATCGGCCCAACCAACGGACTGAGTATTGCCATTGGTAGCATCGCAAGCAGAGTGGCGAAACTGAGAACGGTTGCCGAACCAGTAGTCTGTGTTAAGTACCAGACTATCGAGTATTGGACAATCATACTGGTGATGCCAGATAAAAATTGACCAAAAAAGAATAAGTTAAGATTGCGTCGCCAATGCTTGAAGGGCAAACTAGCTGAGGTCTCTGTCATTGAATCACTCCTAGTATCATAATTAAATCTTAATAGCCTTATTATACAAGTTTATGGCTAAGAGTGCTATTTTTGGACTGTCAAATTAGTGTGATTTGATCAATAACCATTAATGATTGCTTGAAACAGTTCAGCAAGCTCTCTATCAGCATTAAAAGGATGAATATAAGTGAATTTCTCTCCGCCATTTTCCATAAAATACGCTTTATTTTCCACCTCAAGCTCAATAGTGGTTTCAAGACAATCGGCAACAAAGCCCGGCGCTACAATGAAAATATTTTTAATCCCGTCATGTGGCAATGATTTTAACGTTGCATCTGTTGCAGGTGTTAACCATTTTGCTGGTCCGAATTTTGATTGGTAGGTTTGGAGATAGGGGATATCTGGTAGTGCTTCCATGATTAATTCTGTTGTTTTGGTGCATTCCTCTGGATAAGTATCTCCATCCTTGACATACGATGCTGGAATACCATGGTAAGAAAATAGGATTAGATCAGGCTTTTCAGTTGCTAATTTCTCTTTTAATTTATGAACATAGTAATTAATATAAATTGGATGGTCAAAAAATGAGCGAATAAAGCGAAGATTAACAATCTGATCTGTGCCAATAAATGCTTTCATAATCTCATCAAAAATTGCGCCAACGGTTGTGCCGGAATATTGCGGATACATTGGTATGACAGTTAAATCAGTCACTCCCTTTGAAATGAGCGCATCAATTTTTTGGCTAATGGATGGCTTACCATATGACATTGCAATCTCAATTTTTATTTCGGGTAATAATTTTTGTAAATTATTTTTCTGCTGCTCGGCAAAAGCAATTAGTGGGAATTTTTGATTATGCTCAATTTGTTGATAAAGCTTAGCTGATTTTTTAGGCCTAGTTTTCAAAATCATACCATGTAAAATTGGCAGCCAGATAATTCTGGGTGTTTTAATTACACGTTGGTCTGCTAAAAATTGTGCCAGATAAGTCTTAACATGCTTTGGATTACTACTTTCTGGGCTTCCTAAATTGATTAATAATACTGCTTTATTTTTCATTGCTTCCTCAATTCATTCTATTATCTATCAACTATATCATAACAAAATGCTAAAATTAATCTAGCTTTTATGTTTTAATATTTTAATTAATAAATAAAAAAAGTAATAATTAAGGAAGAATATTTCAGGAAAAAATATAAGCGTTTCGAAATGAAAACGTTCTTTATAACATTATATGTTAGTTTTGTATACGCTTTATTGCATTTTTATGGCATAATAATAATGTTTACAAATTTAAAATAATTTAAAATTTAGCTTATTGACTCAGTAGAAAGTTAATAAATAAGATTTTTGAAAAAAGATTTAATTCTATTATCGTAATATCTTCTTACACGAATAATATCTATTTTGGTAATGTTATTGACTTCGGCATAATGTCCAATTTTTATTTTTTGAAATTTCTTGTTTATTGTCCTTTCGCTTGAGTTCAAGATTTCAGCTTTTTTTAGAAAGGAAGATTATTAATGAGTAGGGCACGAATTAAGAGAGTGCTAAAAGCAATGGAAGATGCTGAGCTCAGTCAGCTCTTAATCAGCGATCCAATGTCAATTTATTATTTGACTGGCTATTATAATGAACCTGGTGAACGATTTTTTGCACTTTATTTAAATGAGTCTAAAAATTTCACCATCTTTTTAAACGATTTATTCCCTGATTTTGATTTTGAAAATATTCATCAAGTTCGTTTGAATGACACAAGTGATATTTCAGCTGTTTTAGCTAAAACGCTAAATGCTGAGCAAAAGCTAGGTGTGGATAAAAATCTACCGGCAAGATTTTTATTGCCAATGCTAGAAAACCATCTTGTAAGCGGTTTTATTAATGGCTCCAGCTTGGTGGATGACGTTCGGGCAATCAAAGCTTTTGACGAACAGGAAAAAATGCGAGTAGTTTCGGCAATCAATGATCGGGCAATGGTGGCATTTAAGCAATTGATTGTACCTGGTGTTACTGAAAAGATGGTTGCTAATCAAATCTTATCCATTTATCTTGAGCTTGGGGCAGATGATATTTCCTTTACGCCAATCGTTGCCTTTGGCAAAAATGCTGCTGATCCTCATCATTTTCCTGATGATACGGTCTTAAAGGCTGGAGATTGTGTTTTATTTGATGTTGGCTGCAAAAAGGATATGTATTGCTCTGATATGACTCGTACTTTTTTCTATCAATATGTCAGTGATGCGCATCGAACCGTTTATGAAACCGTGAGGGCTGCCAATCAGGCTGCCATAGAGCAAATTAAGCCGGGAGTTGCTTTAAATCATTTGGATCAAACAGCACGGGAGGTCATTGGTCAAGCAGGATTTGGTAGCTATTTTACTCATCGCTTAGGGCATTTCATCGGCTTAGATGTGCATGAGTATGGTGATGTTTCTAGTAGTAACACAAAATTGATTCAGTCAGGCATGATTTTTTCAATCGAACCGGGTATTTATTTACCAGACGATGTTGGCGTTAGAATAGAGGATTTATTGCTGGTGACTGATGAGGGCGCAATCAATCTGAACAGTGGTTATCCAAAAACGCTAGAAATTATTGAATAATCAAAATTTTTTTTCAACGTTTTTTTAATGGTCTAGAGTAATATAGTTTGAATAATCTAAAAATTGTACTATAATAATAAAAAAGTTTTTAATTATTAGCTTAATTTTGAAATTATTTTTTAAAATGAAATGCTTAGCTGGAAGTTGGCTTTATGAGTAGCTAGCATTTAATTTAAGCTTACTAAAATGGAGGAAGATTATGGGAATTAACAAGCGATTTAAAAAAATTGCTTATATTACAGCTATGACGGGTGTAGTATTAGCATCAGCGTTGGCTTTGTCAGCGTGTGGTTCAAAAGGCTCTGGTTCAAAAAGCAGCAGCTCAAGCGACACGGTTGTGATTGGGACAACTGATAAAATTGTGACAATTGACCCTGCAGGTTCTTATGATAATGGTTCATTTATGGTAGAAAATAATGTTTATCCATTTTTATATAACTTTGCTTATGGCTCAACGACACCAGAGCCAGATGTAGCAGATGGTGCTGGGGAATTTTCTGCAGATGGCACAGAATACACAGTTAAAATTAAAAAAGGCTTAAAATTTGCTAATGGTCACGATTTAACTGCGTCAGACGTTGTCTTTTCATATCAGCGTGTTGTAACGATTGGTGAAAATGGTAGTGACTTAGGTAATGGTCCGTCTTCATTACTATCAGATATGGAATCAGTTAAAGCAACTGATGATCATACAGTTGTCTTTAAATTAAAAACTCCAAATAATGTGCTTTGGGAACAAATTATGTGTACACCAGCTGGACCTATTGTTGATGAGCAGGTTTTTGCCGCTGATAAATTAACACCAGATGCTGACATTGTTAAAGAAAAAGCCTTTGCAGGTCCGTTAGTTATTGATAGCTACTCAATTAATGATTCAATTTCTTATTCTAAGAATGAAGATTATGACGGCATTTATGGCGCAGCTAAAGCTAAGAGCTACCAAGTTAAATATTATGCAGATGCCTCTAATATGAAGCTTGATATTCAAAATAACACAATTGACGTTGCCTTCCGTTCGTTGACTGCGACAGACGTTGCTGACCTTGAAAAGAACGATAAGGTTAAGGTTTATGAAGGTCCCGGTGGCGAATTAAGATATATGGTCTTTAACTTTGCCATTCAACCATATGGTACAGCGACTGAAAATGCAGATCCAGCGAAAGCATTGGCTGTTAGAAAAGCCGTTGCAAATGTTGTTGACCGTGAAGAAATTGCCAAAAATGTATATAAGGATACCTATTCACCTGCCTATTCATTTGTACCTTCTTCATTTGAAGGCTTTACACCTGCTTTAAAAGAAGCGTATGGTGACGGTAAGGGTGGACCAGATGTTGATAAAGCAAAAGCGGCTTTAGAGGCGGCAGGCGTTAAAACACCTGTTGAAATTAATATTCAATACAACGGTGACCATTACGGTTCTTCATCACCAGATGAATATGCTGCAATTAAACAACAATTAGAAGATTCTGGTTTATTTAAGGTTTCACTTGCTCAAACTGAATGGTCTGTATATGCTAAGGATCGTGTAATTACAGATAGCTCAAATGGTTCGTATCCTGTTTATCAATTAGGCTGGTTCCCAGATTTTTCAGATGCTGATAATTATCTTAGCCCATTCTTTGGTGAAGAAAGCTTTGTTCACAATGGCTACAACTCTCAAACAGTGATTGACCAAATCAACTCTGAAATTTCAGATACAAATCACGATTCAAGAATTGCGAAGCTAGAAGCAGTTCAAACAACACTTGCTGGTGATTTACCAACAATTCCATTACTTGAAGGTAAGCAAATTGCCGTTGCGGGTACTGATGTGAAGGGTGTTTCGGATACCTTAGATGCATCATTTAAATTTAGATATGGTGCTATTTCTAAATAATTTAATTAAATAAGGTAACTTGCTGGTGCAAAACGACTGTGTATGAATTGCATCAGCAAATTACTTTCATTAGGTATAAAGCTAAAAAAAGATAAAAGTGTTAATTAATTTTTGATTATTAATCGATTTTTGATTTAGACACTACGAAGGGGTAACAAATCTCATGAAAAAAAATGAAAAGCCCATTAAAGCAAAGTTTCTAAAGAATAATTTTCTTAGATATTGTTTTGTGCGCTTTTTGTTTATCATTCCAACCGTTTTTGTCTTGGTGACAGTGGTATTTTTCTTGACAAGGCTAACTGGTGATCCAATCACAATTGCCTTGTCTGGTAAGCTACCACCTGCTGAAATTGCGGCGCGTGTTCATCAAGCTGGTTATGATAGACCAATAATCGTACAATATGTTGAATATTTAGGCAATTTATTACAGGGTAACTTAGGGAATTCGACTTCAATGTCAATGCCCGTGACTGAAATTCTCCAAAAATATGGCGCAGCTACTTTTGAGCTAGCGATACTCGCTACTGTTGTAGCGCTAATAATTGGTATTCCGTTAGGTAAAATCTCAGCAAGATATCGTGATAAAATACCTGATGTTGTTATTCGTTTATTCTCAATTACTTGCTATGCAACACCAGTTTTCTTTTTAGGACTTGTCTTAAAACTGATTTTTTCTGTTTATATGCCAATCTTGCCTTCAAATGGTCGTGTTTCAGCGATTTATGAGGGACAGTTACAATCTGTCGCCTTTCCCACTGGCTTTAATATCATTGATTCCATTCAAACTGGAGATATGACAATTGTTGGTGATGTCTTGTCACATTCAATTTTGCCCGCACTTGCGCTTGGCTTATTAACCGCCGCAACCTTTATTCGTCTGATTCGTACCAATTTAATTTCAACACTATCTACCGATTACGTATTCGCAGTACGTTCAAGAGGAGTGGATGATCAGCGCATTTTAAATAAGCACGCATGGAAGCCTGCTTTAATGCCGATTATTACGGTAATGGGAATGAATATTGCAATGATGCTTGCTGGTGCCATCTTGACTGAAACAACATTTGAATGGAAAGGTCTGGGTTATCAATTGTCTCAATTAATTAAGGCACGTGACTTCGATGCCGTGCAGGGAATTGTTATCTTAATTGCGATTATTGTTTCGGTAACTAACTTTATTGTAGACGTGGCAGCAGCAGCGATTGATCCACGTGTCCGTCAAAGTGGGGGGGAAACGAAATAATGAAAAAATTAAAAAACCTACCACTTATTAAACAGATTAGACAATCCGTTGGTTTGCAACGCTTTATGCTTTTGACTGGATTAATTATTATCGTCCTTTTTCTATTATGTGCTTTATTTGCACCAATCTTGGCACCATTTGATTATGCTCAGACAAAGGCTGACGGTGTTTCCTTTACACCGCAAGCCGCACCAGATAGTGTTCATTTATTAGGAACAACCGTCGGTGGCTTAGATGTTTTATCTCGTGTAATTTGGGGCTCACAAACGGCATTGTTTGCCATTATTGTTTCAGTTGTGGCTTCGTTATTCTTAGGTACTATTTTAGGTTTAATCTCAGGCTATTTCGGTGGCTGGCTAGATAAAATCTTAGTAGCGATTGCCGATGCCATTTACTCATTTCCGTCACTCTTATTGGCTATTGTTTTGGCGATTATGCTTAATGCAAATGGTGGCAGTGTGACCGGTGGTATTATGTCGGCTGGTATTTCAATTACGGTTGTTTTTGTCCCACAATATCTTCGAGTTGTGCGTTCTGAAGTGATGAAAATCAAAAATGAGGCCTATATTGATTCGGCTAAAGCCATCGGTGCTTCGACAACTCGGATTTTATTCCGCCATGTCTTGAAAAATTCAACACGAACACTACCTGTTATCATTACAATGAATGCTGCCGAAGCAATTTTAACCTTAGCAGGACTTGGTTTTCTTGGTTTGGGTATTGAGCCGTCAGCGGCAGCAGAGTGGGGCTATGATTTGAATCGTTCGATTTCCGATGTTACAGCTGGGATTTGGTGGACGTCCATCTTCCCCGGCTTAGCGATTGTAATTGTTGTAATTGGTATTACCTTACTTGGTGAAGGCTTGAATGACTTATCTGATCCAAGACTTCGTATCAGAAGAAAACCAACACCGTTTAATGAGGAGGTAGAAAAATGACGATTGGCACAGAAAAGCAAAATGATGTGGCACGTATTGAAAACCTTCGTGTACGTTTCAGTACAGATAATGGTGATTTCGATGCGGTTAAAGATACCTCATTAACAATCGCAGAGGGTGAAATTTTAGCCCTAGTTGGTGAGTCTGGCTCAGGGAAATCAGTGACATCTAAGACCATACTTCAGATGCTGCCAGATTCAGCTGTTGAAGCTGGCACCGTTTTACTTAAAACCTCAGAAGAGGGCTTAGAGGATGTGCATTCACTTTCACCTAGTAAGTTACGTGAGATTAGAGGGACATCAGCAGCGATGGTATTCCAAGAACCAGCGACTGCCTTAAATCCTGTTTATAAAATCGGCTGGCAGATTGCTGAAGGGATTCGTGCCCATTCACAGCTCTTTGAAGGCAAAAGGCTAGACAAGGCTGAGGCTCGAAAGCGGGCGATTGAAATTTTAAGAAAAGTTGGTATTCCTGATCCCGAAGCTCGAGTGGACTACTATCCCCACCAGTTTTCTGGTGGACAAAAGCAACGGATTGTGATTGCGCAGGCTTTAGTTTTAGGTGCTAAGCTGATTATTGCCGATGAGCCGACAACAGCTTTAGATGTGACGGTACAGGCAGAAATATTAGAATTACTAAAATCAATTCGTGATGAGTTCAATACCTCGATCTTATTAATCACTCACAATATGGGCGTGGTTGCTGACATGGCTGATCGGGTCATTGTGATGAATCAAGGTCGAATTGTTGAATCGGCAGATGTCTTTGCTTTATTTGAAAATCCTAAGGATGCCTATACGCAAAAATTATTGGCAGCTGTACCTAAAATTGACAAGTTAACCCGGCGGGCTAATACCCGAAAAGTACCATTAGTGGTTGATCCAGCCATTGATGCCAAGCCAGAAGAAGTGATTATTGAGGCTAAAAATATTAGTGTTATTTATCCGGGGCAAGGCGCCAATAAAGAATTTATCGCAGTTGACAACGTTTCCTTTGAAATTCGTAAAGGTGAAGTGATGGGGTTGGTTGGTGAGTCTGGCTCTGGTAAATCAACTATTGGTCGTTCAATCATGGGGCTGTCACCATTTGAAGGTGATTTAAAGGTTTATGGCAAGGTTTTATCAAAATTAAGTGCCAAGGAGCGTCGGACACTCCGTCAACGGATTGGTTATGTTTTTCAAGATCCATATGGTTCGTTTAATCCTTTGTTGACTTTAGGTGAAGCGATTGCTGAGCCAATGATTGTAGCAGGTCCAAATCACATTTCAGGATTTGGTGCTAAGAATTTAAAAGCAGCAATGCCTAGAGTAGAAGCTTTATTAGAGATGGTTAAGCTACCCAAAGCCTTTGCAAACCGTTTTCCACATGAGCTATCAGGCGGACAGCGTCAGCGTGTTGGTATCGCTAGAGCATTGGCTTTGCAGCCAGAATTTATTATTGCCGACGAACCAACCTCAGCCTTGGATGTCTCAGTTCAGGCAGAAGTGCTAAAGCTTTTCCTGGATTTACAGGATCAGCTGCAATTTTCTTGTTTATTTATTTCACATGATTTAGCCGTCATTGATATGGTTTCTGATTATATTTCGGTGCTTTATCACGGTCAAATCGTCGAAAAAGGTACTGGTGAGCAGATTTTAACTAATCCACAAAATGATTATACGAAAAAATTATTAGCATCACTGCCGATACCCGATCCAAAGGTACAACGAAACCGATAAATAATTAATCGTTGAAAAGATAAAAAAACGTTTTAGTTTTTACAATGGTAAAGCTAAAGCGTTTTTTATTCACTGTAGCTTGTTCTTGGTAAACCTTTCATCGAAAAAATTAAAGGTGTTCTCGATTAGGAGCAGGCATGCTTTTTGAAAAAACGGATACGATAACTGGCGTAATCAGTAAGCTCAATCAGCATCAACTATTCGTTATGATGTCAGGCTAAGTTAATAGCCGATTATGCGGACGCCTTTAAAAATAATATTTAAGAATACGCAATTATATTTATCAAGTAAAAATGTCCTAGCCTTCTATAAGTAAAAAGCTAGGACATTTTTTATTTGTGATAAGGCATCCCAGCAATAATTGTCTGGCTACGATAGATTTGTTCAATCAAAATCAGACGCATTAGCTGATGGGGATAGGTCATTTTGCCAAATGAGATTGTTTGATTGGCGCGTGACAAGACTTCCTCTGAAAGTCCGAGTGAGCCACCAATGACAAAGGTCAAATCACTTTTACCAGAAATTGTTAGCTGTCTCAATTCTTCAGCTAAGTTTTCACTTGTTCGTTCTTTGGCTTGAATGGCTAAAGCATACATATACTCTTTATCTTTAATTTTCTCCAGAATGCGTTGACCTTCCTTTTCTTTGACAATTCGCATCTCAGTATCGCTTAATCTTTCAGGTGCTTTTTCATCAGCAACTTCAATGATTTGGATTTTGGCAAATTTGGTTAATCGCTTTTGATATTCCGAAATACCTTCCTTCAGATAGTTTTCTTTAAGCTTACCTACGGTGATGATTTTAATATTCATGACGCCTCCATTTTTTGATTATAATATTTTATTAAATTATTGTCATCTTTTAATTTATCTGAAAGCATTGTTTGATTTTAATTGATTAATTAACAAATTATGCAACGCATAAAATAGATGTATGAATTATTTTGCAATTAATTAACTTTAAGCTAAAATTAAGTTAAGAATATTATTATAACCTATATTAAAAATGTAAAGATTCGTTGGAGGAAATTAATTATGAAGCAAGTTAAAAAGTTCATTCCCGGTTTGGTAGGTGGTGTCGTTGGTGCGTCACTTTTATTAGGTGGCAATTACTTAATCAATGGTAATTCTAGTACTGGCTCTTCAAGTTCAACGACAGGAACGACTAAGGTCAGTAATGTGAGCTACAAAGTTTCTTCAACGGTGACCGAGGCCGTGGCCAAGGTGTCACCTGCGGTTGTCTCAGTAATTAATCTACAATCAACACAATCAAGTAATAGCATGGATTCTATCTTTGGACAGCAGGGCAGTGATGATTCTAGTAGCTCTGGTGATTTAGAGGCAGCAAGTGAGGGTAGTGGTGTTATTTATAAAAAATCTGGTGACAAGGCATATGTGGTAACTAATAATCACGTTGTTGAGTCGCAGGAAGGACTTGAAATTTTATTAGCTGATGGTACTAAGGTGACAGGTAAATTAGTTGGAACGGATTCGTATACTGATTTAGCAGTGATTGAAATTCCGGCAGATAAGGTAACCACTGTTGCTGAATTTGGTGACTCAGATAAATTAACAGTTGGTGAGCCTGCGATAGCAATTGGTTCCCCACTAGGTAGCGAATATGCTAATTCGGTCACAGAAGGTATTGTCTCATCTCTTAATCGTAATGTTGTCAGTACGAATGAATCTAACGAGACTGTAAATATCAATGCCATCCAAACTGACGCCGCAATTAACCCTGGTAATTCTGGTGGTCCATTAGTCAATATCAGTGGTCAGGTTATTGGGATCAATTCATCAAAAATTGCTTCAAGTAGCACTTCAAGCAGTGTTTCAGTTGAAGGCATGGGCTTTGCGATTCCATCTAATGATGTTGTAAGCATCATTAATCAGCTTGAAGAAAATGGTGAGGTTGAACGACCAGCACTTGGTGTGCAGCTAGTTAATTTGAGCGATTTATCTAGTCAACAAATTGAACAATACCTAAAAACGCCTGATACTGTGACAAGTGGTGCAGTTTTAGCTTCTGTTTCGAGTGCGACGCCTGCTGAAGAGGCTGGCTTAAAGCAGTATGATGTCATTGTGGCAGTGGATGATGATGAGGTAACTTCTGTAACAGATCTTCAGAGTGCACTTTATAAGCATAAGGTTGGTGACGAGATCAAGATTACTTATTATCGCGGTGATAAAAAATCAACGGTGACCGTTAAGCTCACTTTAAATACAAAATCACTACAAAATAAATAAAAGTTTTAAGTGAAAATAAATGAGTGACTTGATATAATGATTATCAGGTCACTATTTATTTTTATTGGTACCTTTTATTTGACCTTTATTGACCAAAACAGTAAAATGTAAACAGAGTAAATAATTTTATAGAAATCATGGAGGTTTTCCTATGAATTTAGTCCCAACAGTTATCGAGCAAAGTTCTCGAGGTGAGCGTGCTTACGACATCTATTCAAGATTATTGAAGGATAGAATTATTATGCTTACCGGTGCAATTGATGATAATGTTGCCAATGCGGTCATTGCACAGCTTTTATTTTTAGATGCACAAGACTCTGAAAAGGATATTTATCTTTATGTGAATTCACCGGGCGGGAGTGTGTCAGCTGGTTTAGCTATTTTTGATACGATGAATTTTATTAAAGCAGATGTCCAAACAATTGTTTTAGGTATGGCTGCTTCAATGGGCTCATTTTTAGCAACTGCCGGCCAAAAGGGTAAACGTTTTGCTTTGCCAAATGCTGAAATTATGATTCACCAGCCACTTGGTGGTGCTCAAGGTCAGGCAACTGAAATCTTAATTGCGGCCGATCATATCAAAAATACGCGTGAACGACTAAACCGTATTTTAGCAGAGCGTACAGGTCAACCAATTGAAGTGATTGAAAAAGACACTGATCGTGATAACTATATGACTGCTCAACAGGCTAAAGAATATGGTTTAATTGATGAGGTTATGGAATCAGCAGCAGAAATTAAATAGTAAATTTATTATTAGTATTTTTTAAATGCGGGTGATTATTGACATACTCGTTGCAATGCAGACAAAGTATACTTTCAGAGTATGCTTTGTTTTTTTGACTCTACAATAAATTTGACTGATAAATATTTCGGTCTATTCTTTATCGGTTTAATTTGGGTTTGATTTTTGGAAACAATCCCGTTTTCGCAATAAATTGGCAATACAAAGGAGAATTTGGAATTGTTTCACAGAAACAATCCCGTTTTCGCAATAAATCGGCAATACAAAGGAGAATTTGGAATTGTTTCACGGGAACAATCCTATTTTCGCAATAAATCGGCAATACAAAGGAGAATTTGGAATTGTTTCACGGAAACAATCCTATTTTCGCAATAAATCGGCAATACAAAGGAGAATTTGGAATAGTTTCACGGAAACAATCCTATTTTCGCAATAAATCGGCAATACAAAGGAGAATTTGGAATAGTTTCACGGAAACAATCCTGTTTTCGCAATAAATTGGCAATACAAAGGAGGTTAGGACTTTTGGGGGTCACATCAGTCACATCATTTTGTCCCGCCTCATTTTTATTTGATTTTACGGGATGACAGCAAAAAAAGTCTTAAATTTACGTAAAAATACTGATAAATGGTTTATAAAAGTTGAGGATTGTGAAAAAAAAAGATAGACTATTAACAATGGAATGAATAAATTAGGAATGGAGGGATTAGGTGTTAGTAGAGAAATCAGTTTTGCAAAAATCACAAGCAATCAATTTTTATCATCAGATGTTAAAAATACGCTTCTTTGAAGATATTGTCGATTTTTATAATCGTCAGGGTAAAGTACACGGTACGACACATCTTTACAATGGTCAAGAAGCAATTGCAACTGGTATTTGTCAAAATCTTAATCAGTCAGATTTAGTCTTATCTACTCATCGAAATCACGGTCACGCAATCGCTAAGGGTGTAGAAACGTACCCTATGTTTGCGGAAATTTTTGGGAAAATAACTGGAACTAATGGTGGACGAGGTGGCAGTATGCACATTGCGGATCATCAAAGGGGCTTTATTGGTGGTAATGGTATTGTTGGTGGTAACTTTCCGGTGGCAATTGGTCTGGCACAGGCGATTAAAATGCAAGGTGAAAATCATTTGGTTGTTTGTTTTTCAGGAGATGGTGCAACAAATGAAGGTACCTTCCACGAATCAATGAATATTGCTGCACTCTGGCAGCTGCCAATTATTTTTGTGATTGAAAATAATCAATATGCAATGAGTAGCCCAATTGAAAAAATGATGAGTGTGCCAAATTTAAGCCTACGTGCTAAAAATTATGGTATGACTGGGCTTAGAATTAATGGTAATGATATTTTTGAGGTACATCAAACGATGCAGGCATTAATCCATCGTGAAGTGATGTCACCGGTTTTAATTGAAGCACAAACCTATCGCTTTAAGGGGCATTCTCGCAGTGACAAAGAGGTCTATCGGACGACGGAGGAAGTTAATTTCTGGAAGGATTATTATGATCCAATTGAACATCTAGCTGACCATTTAATTCAGGACTATGGTATGACCCAAAATCAATTGTTGAAAATGAAACAGGACGTGAGAAAAAGCTTGGAGACTGAGGCGATAAGGGCTCTAAATGATCCAGAGCCAGGAATTGAAAATCTTCTGAGAGGTGTCTATGCCTAAAATAACCTATGTTGAGGCAGTAAATATTGCTTTAAAGGAAATTCTGGCTGAAAATGCTAAAAGCTATGTTTTAGGTGAGGATGTCGGTGAGTATGGTGGGGCCTTTGGTGCTACGAAGGATTTAATTGTCCAGTATCCAAATCAAGTGCTTGAAACACCAATTTCAGAAGCGGCAATAGCTGGTGTGGCTACAGGCTCAGCAATGGCAGGAATGTATCCGATTTTGGAAATTCAATTTTCTGATTTTTTGACGGTTGCGATGGATCAAATTGTCAATCAGGCGGCCAAAATTCATTATTTATCTAATGGTAAGGTTAATGTCCCAATGACAATTCGTGCAGCAATCGGAAGCGGGACAGGGGCAAGTGCTCAGCATTCACAGAGCTTTGAGAGCTGGTTCACACAGGTGCCAGGCCTAATTGTAATTGAGCCAAGTAACGCTGAGGATGCCTATCGTGCATTGAAGGCAGCATCAAGTAATCTTAATCCGGTACTGATTTTGGAGCCCAAAGCATTATATAAGCAAAGCTTTGATTTTGAAAATTTAACACCCTTGGTTATTGGAAAATCAGAAGTCAAGCATTTGGGTAATGACTTAACGATTATTGCGGTTGGCAGAATGGTTAATCTTGCGCTATCAATTGCTCAGCAATCAGTATTTTCCATCGAGGTGATTGATCCAATTACCTTGTCGCCGCTTGATGAAACAGGCTTACTGCAATCAGCTCATAAAACGGGTCGTGTTATTATTTTAACTGACTCGGTGAAGCAAGGCATTGCCAGTGAATTAGCCTCACTTATTGCCCTGAATAGTCAAGCAAAAGTAAAACAATTGACTGCGAAGTTTAGCCCAGTGCCCGCCGCTGCTGCTTTAGAAAAAGCCTTTGTGCCTAATCATATTGAGCTTGAAGCAATGGTTGAGGAGCTGCTCCATGGTTGAAATTCAATTTAGAAATCAAGTGACGCAGGGCGATATCGTCGAAATAATTGAAGAAAAATTTTCAGGTGAATATATTGAACGATTAGGTGTACGCTATTTACAGTATGAAGACACTGAACAAATAAAAAATATTGTTAAGCTTTCCACTGATTTGATAGAAATCATTCGCTTTGGGACATATAGCAGTAAAATAACGCTTAACTTGAAAGTAGATGGTGCGGCTCATTTTAATTTTCCAGAGATGGCAATGGATTTGATAACACGAGTGGAATGGTTTAAGGCTGCAGAAAACGAAGTTGAGTTAGCCTATCTTTTGTTAAAGCCTGAAAATGAAGCTATAATTGGCAGGTATCAATTAAGATATAACTGGGCTTAATGCTTATTCAAGCTAAAAGCGCAATTCCACAATGATTTTAATAAGATGCTAAATTTCCTTGTTCAAAACTCTGAAAATAGTCGAATCGTGCCTTTATTTACTTTGACTATAAGTCCAAGTGTGCGATGTAGCTATTGAAGATTTTTAGGGAATTTAGCCTGTTTCGAGCAAGTCTAAGCAAGCACCCTCACCTTTTTTATTTGCTTAATACTTTTGATTTTCAAGCCATGATTCGTTATACTTATATATAAGCGAGGTAATTAAATGAGAAAAAATGAATTTATAATTCAAGCATCAATTTCAAGCTTATACACATGGTGGCTGATGGACTGCATTTTTAATCAAAGTCTTTTCGGAACGGCCTTTTGGGGTACGCTTTTGGGCTTCAAATTGAGAAGGCTTTACTTATTGGATAAGGTCGCTAGAAAGCTTTATCGTCAAGGTAAATTTAAAAATAAGCAATAAACATCAAGATAAATATTATGCCAACGATGCCTAAATTGAGACTTAGTAAAGCAAGTCGACTGAAAAATGCACGTTGGTATTTTTTATCTTGGATTTTTAATTTAACACCTCTAAAATAGGTGATACTCATTAAGGCTAAGACAAGTAAAAATACCTGTAGGACGAAGCCGATAGACCAGTATGGATTTGTGTCAATTTGCTGCCAAAAATAATAATTGATTAGGCTAGCTGCAACAGCAAATAGCGAAAATAGATAGGCCATTATTAACCTCCCCTTTTTTAAGTGGTTTGACCTCTGATAAGCTTTAAATAAAGGACTATATCATAAATCCCTCTTAGTTAAATGCTCTTAATTCAAGAGCATTACACGCTAGAATAGCTCGGCATAAGTTAAAATAATTTGCGATAGTAAAGGATAAACGTCGCTATAATGTTTTAAAACCTCTACTCGATTTTCTACCAGCGTGTTTAGCCCTTTTTTAATGCTCAAAATGCTTTAAAGATATTTCACCGCTTGAAAGCTTAATTTGTTCATTGCTTGGCTTAAGCGTCACTATCAATTCTCCTGTTTGAGAAATATCATTTGCGATACCTTGATATTCAATGCCATTCTTAATGAAAGATACATTTTTTCCTAAAATAAACGAATCTCGTCTATAGTCATCGATAAATGGTTGGTTGATGAGTTCAAAAAAGGTGTTCCAAATTTCAGCTATCAATTGGTTTTTAGTAATGGTAGGCTGCCCATCGGCAAATAATGAGGTTGCCTTATCTTGAATTTCTACTGGAAAGCTTTCTTGTTGAATCGCAAAGTTTAGACCAATGCCGATGATGACATGGTTGATTTGTCCAGATTCCATATTCGTGGTCGCTTCAGATAAGATACCTGCCATTTTTTTCTGATTGAGATAGATATCGTTAACCCATTTGATTTTAGCTTCTATCTGAGTTAGCTTTTTAATTGCAGTAACGATTGCCACTGCCGTTAAGATGGTATACTGAGGCATTTCCTGAAAGCTTTTCTCAGGCTTAATTGCAAGACTCATATAAATACCATGATCCGTCTCTGTATAGTATGCTCGCTTAAAACGACCGTGGGCGACCGTTTGGTTTCGTGCGATGAATAGAGCGTAGTTTGGCGTATTTTTCAATAATGCTGACTTTGCATCTTCTTGAGTTGATTCGGAATTCTCAACTAAGAAAACTGAGTCAATTAAATTATTTTTATTAAATAAATGCTTAATTTCATCTGGATTTAGAATATCACTTGAGCCAAGTAGGTAACCGCTGCCCTTGATTGAGTCAATTTGGTAGCCCAAATTTTTAAGCTCTTGAATTGACTTCCAGATAGCTGTTCGGCTAATGCCTAGTGATTCAGCAATTTTTTCACCAGAAACGGCTTGCCCCTTTTGGTTTAAAAGTGCAAGGTAGACCTTTCGCGTTGTTTGATTCATTTTAATCCTCTTAAATTGACTTTAATTGAAATATTACTTTATTAATCATAATAAAAAATTATTAAACATATCTAAAAATGACAGTTTAAAAAAATTTCTTTTTAACAAAATAAACGATTGTAGTGATGCTTAAAAAGATTGAAAGAATAATGATAATCCAAAATGCATGGTTGGTATTGGCAAAGGGCAGATTATTATCCTTTAGGTTCATCCCATAAGCAGAAAAAATCATTGTTGGGATACTCATGACGATGGTCACAATTGCTAAGAATTTCATGATGACATTTTGGTTATTGGAAATAATTGAAGCGAAGGTATCAAGCATACCATTTAAGATATTAGTATAAATATTAGCCATTTCAATCGCCTGCTTATTTTCAACAATTGCATCTTCAAGCAAATCGGTATCCTCAGGGTATTTTTTAATCGAACGGCTCTTAAGCAGCTTTTCTAAAACAACCTCATTAGATTTTAAGGAGGTCGTGAAGTAAACCAAGGTTTTTTCCATCTCTAAAAGCTCAATTAATTCTTCATTTCGGGTTGAACGGTGTAATTCGGCCTCGACCTTATCCGTTTTGCGATTAATAACTCGAAGATAACGCAAGTAAAGAGAAGCGTTTTTGTAAAGAATCTGAAAAATAAAGCGTGTTTTCATGTAAGTATAGAAATTTTTGACAATACCATTGGCAAAATCGTTTAAAATGCTATTTTCTTCAATACAAATTGTAATAATCACTTCTTCGGTAATAATAATACCTAGCGGAATTGTGATGTACCAATCTTTATTATTCCGAGTTTCAATAACAGGGATATCTACTAAGACAAGCGAGTAATGATCTTCAATCTGCAGTCGCGATCGTTCTTCCTCATCCAGTGCGGCTCGAATATCATCATATTCAAGATCATATTTTTCAGCAATTAATTTCGATTCCTCAATTGTTGGACTTGTCATCATAATCCAAGAACCGTGCTCTGGCTCTTTGATTTCGTCAATTACCTTGCCAACAGATGAAAAATAACGAATCATTAGACTCACCTCTTTAATGAAGGTGGAACAAAAGACGTTTAACGATCTAGAAATTTACCTATTCTCATAGTCGCTGACGTATTGCCCCCCATGAATTATGCATATTAAGTGGCAGGGCTATTTGTCCTCACCGCTTATTTTCATACCATACCATTTTACCACATATGCTCCTAAAAGCCTTATATTGTTTTTTTAAAAGATAAAATATTTTATTTTAATCAGAATGGTTGAGCTTATAATTAGTAAAATGTGACAATGAAAATAGAATAATAATTGAGAAATCGTTTTAAATTTAGCAATAACATGATAAAATAAGGTGTTACAGTTTCCGAAAGGACTTCATGAAAGCGACATTGTTGTTTCTTGGAGGACGCCTTGTAACCGAAAAAAAATGAAAACGGGGGAACAAGAATTATGGTAGAAAAAAAATTATTTACTTCAGAGTCAGTTTCAGAGGGTCATCCAGATAAGATTGCCGATCAAATCAGTGATGCAATTTTAGACGCAATTCTAGCCGAAGATCCTTATGCAAGAGTTGCTGTAGAAACAGCGGTTTATACAGGAACGGTTCACGTATTTGGTGAAATTTCAACAACTGCTTACATTGATATCAATCGTGTCGTCCGTGAAACGATTCGCGAGATTGGCTATGATCGTGCCAAATACGGTTTTGATGCGGATACGGTTGGGGTTCATCCCTCATTGGTTGAACAAAGTCCAGATATTGCGCAGGGTGTTGATACGGCATTAGAGGTACGTGATCAGCTGGAAAAGGATCCTCTAGATTTAATTGGTGCTGGCGACCAAGGCTTGATGTTTGGTTTTGCCAGTAATGAAACTGAAGAATATATGCCTTTACCGATTGCTCTAAGTCATAAATTAGTGCACAAGCTTGCTGAGCTGCGTAAAGGTGAACAATTATCATACCTTAGACCAGATGCTAAAAGTCAGGTGACGGTTGAATATGATAATGATGATCGGCCAAAGCGGGTAGATACTGTTGTGATTTCGACACAGCATGATCCTGACGTAGCACTTGAACAAATTAAAAAAGATGTGATTGCTAAGGTTATAAAAGAGGTTATTCCAGCTGAGCTATTGGATGATGAAACCAAATATTTTATTAATCCGACTGGTCGTTTCGTTATCGGTGGACCGCAAGGTGACTCAGGCCTGACGGGACGCAAAATTATTGTTGATACATATGGCGGCTACGCGAGACATGGTGGTGGTGCCTTTTCAGGTAAGGATGCAACCAAGGTTGACCGTTCAGCAAGCTATGCTGCACGCTACATTGCTAAAAATATCGTTGGCGCTGGCTTAGCTGATAAAATTGAAATTCAATTAGCCTATGCAATTGGTGTTGCGAAGCCTGTTTCAATTGCAGTTAATAGCTTTGAAACGGGAAAAATTAGTGACGATCGGATTATTGAAGCGATTCGTGCTCACTTTGATTTGAGACCTGCTGGCATTATTGAGATGCTTGATTTAAGGAAACCACGCTATCGTCAGACTGCGGCTTATGGACACTTTGGTAGAACGGATATTGATTTGCCTTGGGAGCGTTTGGATAAGGTTGAGCATCTAAAGGCCTATTTAAGCTGATAGTATTAATTAAAAAAGACGTTTAGCGACGTAAAAAAAGGTGCTAAATTGCCTCCTAAAAAAATCTAGCTTCAACGGCTTGAAATGTTTGATACAAGAAAAATAATTCGCGATAAAAAGCATCGCTATAATTATTTTTAGCTTGTACTCACATTTCAGAACGAGCCGTTTACGCTTTTTAGATAATGTTCGGAAATTTATCTATTTTCCTATGGCATTGAAGTTGTCGCTTTAGCGACTTACGGAAAAGCTGGTGGCAACGTGCCTAAGCGGATTTTCCGCTTAGGCGTTGACTAGTCGTTATCGCATTGTTCCCCGTAAATATAAAAGCTAAGTGTGATTGTCTACCAAACTCGAACGGTAAACAATAAATTTTAAGACATATGAAACTTAACGCTTTAGCGTTCTAGTTGAGTTGTTGAAAAAATTTTATTGTTTCGGGAGAGTTTCGGTAAATCACACGTGCTAGATAAATTACGAAAAAATATGAAAAGGGTTAGGACTTTTGTCCCAACCCCTTTTTAAGCGTCTTAGCTTGAGCTTATAATTTTATTAAGAAAGTTTAAAATTCAAAATGAAGGATTAATTAATAAATACAATGGCTTATGTTAAAATGAGAAGGGTGGAGGAGATATTGTGAAAAATAAAAAATTGACCATTCTTATTTTGCTTTTAATTATTAGTGTGATCATTTTTTGTATTGGTGTTTTAGTATATAATAATCAGCAGGATGAAAATCAGGACACAATTCAAAAATCTGACATCGCTACTAAACCGTCGCAAACGGCTAAGAAAAGCAGCAGTGACGAGTTAGATTTACCTGAGGGGCATTTGGCGGATTGGAATTTAGTATTGGTGAATAAAACACATCCAGTTGTCAATACTTCGCCGAATCTAGTGACACTAGCAAATGGTTTTCAGGTATTGGAGCAGATTCAGTCACCTGTTGAGTCATTGGTGAGCGCAGCTCAGGCTGATGGCATTGAACTACAGTTTGTATCTGCCTACCGAAGTGTTGAGGATCAGCAGGCGGTAGTAGCTTCGGTGATTAACCAAAATATTGCTTCAGGCATGTCAGAGGCGGAAGCTAAGACGACGGCGATGTCTGTTTTAACGGAGCCTGGTTATTCTGAGCATCATACTGGCTTAGCGATTGATTTAGTCGATACTACTTATTATCAAACTAACGCTGATAATCTATTAAACGAAGCCTATGCGGAAACGGCTAGTGCAAAGTGGCTGGCAAGTAACGCACCAAAATATGGCTTTATTCTGCGCTATCCAAAGGGGAAAGAGGCTGAAACAGGTATTGACTTTGAACCATGGCACTTTCGTTATGTTGGCGTTGAGCACGCAATTTATATGACGCAAAATAAGCTCACCTTAGAAGCATATATTAATCAATTAAAAGAGGCAGGTCGATGAATCCTAAAAAACAGATTAAAGCAAAGAAACTACAATTTTTTAGTCTTATATTTTTTGTCTTGGCAATTTTATTCTTTTTGATTGATCGTCAAACCTCAAGCTCTGAAATTCCAGTAGATGCGAATGGTGAAACGCATGTCCAGCAAGAAAATTTTATAAAAACGATTGCACCCTATGCCCAAGAATTACAGGAGAGCTACGGTGTTTATGCTTCGATTATCATTGGTCAAGCGGTTTTAGAGTCCAATTTTGGTCAGAGTCAGCTAGCAAGTAAATATAATAATCTCTTTGGCGTGAAGGCCTACGGAGATCAGAATAAGGTTACCTTAGATACCAAAGAATTTGTTAATGAGGAATGGATTACAATTCAAGGCGATTTTGTTGTTTATGATTCTTGGGAAGCATCAATGCTTGCTCACTCAAAGCTTTTTGTTAATGGTGTGACTTGGAATGGTGCATTATATCATAAGGTTCTTTCTGCCAAGGATTATCAAGAGGCTGCAAATGAAATTCAAAACGCTGGCTATGCGACTGATCCTGATTATGCCAAAAAATTAATTCAAGTCATTAAGGAATATAATTTGCAAAAATATGATTGATTGCGATGTAATAAGATGAAACAGAAGATATTTAGCTAATAGAAAAAGATGCTTACCCTCTCTGATTAAAGCTGTAAACAATCGGTGAGTCATTCGTTTATATAATCAGATGTTCTCTGTCTAACCGGATGACTTATCTATTTGTACCGTTTTGAGAGAGAAAGCCTTTAAATTACGAATAATATGATAGGGGTAGGACTTTTGTCCCACCCCTTTTTTAGCAATTTAAAAATAAAAATTAATAGCATATTAAAGCAGAATGTGCTAGGATATCATGATAATGAGAGCGTTTTTATATAAATCTAAAAATGAGGGATTAAATGATGACAAAGATAAGTGATATTGCTAGAGAAACTGGTTATTCAATTACTACGATTTCTAGAGCTATTAATAATCATCCAAATGTATCTGAAAAGACCAAAGAAAAAATATTTAGTGCAATGAAGGAATTTGGCTATTATCCAAATAGTGTTGCACAACAGCTGCGTGGGCAAAAAACAAAGCTAATAGGCGTTATTATTTCATATATTACAAATCCATTTTTCACCCATATGGTTGATGCAATTGAACGCTATGCCTATCGTAAGGGCTATCAAATTGTTGTTTTGCAAACCTTAGAACGGGCTGAACGAGAGCAAAAATTTATTGAGATGCTGCAAAAAAATCAGTTAGATGGCTTAATTATGACTAGTATTGAAAATGATAGTGATGAAATTGTGGCATTAATTCATTCAGGAAAAATTGTGGTTTGCAATCGTTATCTTGGTGATAAGGATATTGGCTTAATTGCCATCGATTCTCATAAAGCGGTTTATGAGGCTGTCTATTATTTACTCTCAAGGGGCTATCGAAAGCTTGCTTATTGTACTGGGGGAGTGGCTGTAGACAAGGATTATCGCTTTGAGGGTTTTATGCAAGCAATAAATGAATTTGAAGTAGAATTTAATCCAGAATGTCATTATTATAAACAGCTTAGAATTGAGGATGGCAAACAAACATTAATCGAAATGTTGCGTATGGGTAAGAATCGACCAGATGCCATTTTTGCTAATAGCGATGAAGTGGCCAGTGGGATTTTAAAGCAATGTCACATTTTAAATGTTAAAGTCCCCGAGGATTTAGCAATCATTGGCTTTGATGATCAACCAGTTGCTTCCTTAACCTTTCCAAGCTTGACAACAGTTCGCCAGCCTATTAAGCAGATGGGGGAATACGTTGCAAGCTTGTTAATTGCTCAATTAAATAATACGGAGCTACCTGAAAAGCCAGATTTAAGAACTAGACTAATTATTAGAGAGACGACCTAAAATAATAAGTAAATTAAAGAAAAAGATGAACTATAAAAGCGATTCTTTTCTTTTTTACTTTTTTATGAAAACGATTGACAATCAATTGACTTATTGTTATCATTCTAAATGTAAATGGAAGCGCTTTCTTTATTCACTATTCGTTTTTAAACTAGGAGGAAATTTATGAGAAAATGGCAAAAATTGGGGGTAGCACTGCTGGCAGTTGCTACATTTGCATCATTAACCGCTTGTGGCAATGCTGGAAGTTCAAAGGACAGTGATGGCGAATTCTTATACGTTTTTAATGGCAAGGGTGAAATTGCGGATTCTTTAAAAGCATTAGTTAAGGAGTATGGTGAGGAGAAAGGGATAAAGGTCAAGACCTATAGTATGACGGTTGGCGCACAAAATGGTACCGAAATTCAAACAACAGAGTTTAATTCAAATACGCCGCCAACAATTTTTTCATCTGGGACACTTAACAATTGGGGGCCAGCTTCAGGTGACTATATGTTAGATATCAGTGACTCCGATAATAAAGAATTAAAAAAATTAGCTGATGAGGTGCCTGAGGCACAAAAATTAACAGCTGATGACGGTGAAAATTTTGGTCTACCTTATAATATTGAAGGCTATGGCTATCAGGTGGATACTGAATTGCTAAAAGAGCTAATTGACGGTGATTCTGAGGCATTACTTAAAGATTTAAAGGCTGAGACAGATTATCAGGCCTGGGTAAATTTTGTAAAGGCAGCCGATGCCTATATTAAATCAAATACGGTCTCATCATTCAAAATCAATGGTAACGAATATACTTTTGCTGCTAGTAAAGGCGAATTGACGAAACAGTTAAATGGTGTTTTCTGTGTTTCTCCATCTGAGACATGGACCTATATGAATCATTGGGTTTCCTTCCCTTTGAATGCTGTTTTCCAAAATCAATCAGATGCTTTTTCTGCAACTGGAGATGAAGGCATCAAGGATGCTAAGGCTGCTTTGAAGCACGAAATTGAGGCCGTTGATTTAGAGTATTCATACACTGCGGGCAAGGATGGTGCATCTAAACGTGGTCCAGATTTTATTGACAATACAACAGGGAATTATGATGTTTCATTATCAAATTTTGCAGAGCATAAAGGTCTTTTTTTAAAACAGGGTAATTGGATTTATCCTAATTTAGTAGATATTAACAAGGATATCGTTGAAACAATGGCTCTAGTTCCAGTAAAATGGCCCGTTGAGGATAGTGATATTAAGGTTGAGGGTCGAACTGCTGATTTAATGAATACAACCATCCCTGCCTTCGTACCAAATTACTTCATTATTAATAAACAAGTCAGCAAAGCACAGCAGGAAACGGCTGCAGATTTTCTTGTTTGGCTCTATACTTCTGAACGTGGTAAAAAATTCTTGAAGGAAGAAGCCGGCTTCATTATGTATAACGATTTAGAGGATACCTCTTCACCAAACAAATTAAATAATGCCGTTGCTGAATATGTAGCAGCCGGTCCAACACTTGGTAATCCATTTGATGGCACACCGGGCTCATTTAATGATACGGTTGGTAATATTCTTAAATCTGACTACATGACAAAGGAAACATGGACTGAAGCGGACTATGACAATTATGTTGATACGGTAGTCAAAACGTGGAAGCAATTTAAAGCAGAAAGTGGTCAATAATATTTAAGCTGATATAAATGAATACCCGTATTGTTTCATGCAGTGCGGGTTTCATTTTAAAAAATAAATTATTTTGTTGATAAATAATTAAATTATTAGTTACAATGATGTTTTATTTATTAAGGGGGCAGCATGTCTAATTTTTATAAAAAATGGTTTTTTCCATTTGTCTTACCAGCCTTATTTGTCTTTCTAGCAGTCGTTCTAATTCCATTCATTATAGGTATTTTTTATTCATTTACAGGATGGCGGGGCTCGTACTTTATCGGTGCAAACGGGCGCACTGACAATCCCTTTGAAGCATTTGTTGGCTTGCAGAATTTTATTGCCGCCTTCAAACAGGAATCCTTCAGATCTGCTTTTTTATTCTCTGTTAAATTTACAGTAATTGCAGTAGTCGCTGTTAATATAGTTGCATTGGCGCAAGCCTTATTAATTAATGCAATTGGTAAGGCAGTTGGTTTCTTTAGGGCAACTTTTTTCCTACCTAACCTTTTGGGAGGTCTTTCATTAGGCTTCATTTGGCTATTTATTTACAGCAATATTTTTACCAAGGTTCTTTTTGGGAAAGATGGTATTTTTCCTTTTGAATTTTTAACGTATATGACAGACAAGGGGCAAACAAAATTATTAGTTGCCATTTTAATTATGGTTGTTTGGCAGATGTCTGGTTATATGATGATTATCTATACTACGGGATTAGCCAATATTCCAGATGATCTATATGAGGCAGCCTCAATTGATGGTGCAAATTCTATTCAGAAATTTTTTAAGGTAACCATTCCGATGTTAATGCCAAGCTTTACGATTGTTTTCTTTCTTGTTTTGTCAAAATGCTTTATGCTCTTGGATCAAAATATCGCATTAACGAATAATGCGCCGCAGGGCTATCGGATGCTAGCAGCGCAAATTCTACGTGTGACAACGGATACGAATAATAACTATGGGATCGCACAGGCGGAAGCAGTTGTCTTTTTCGTAGTGGTGGCAGCAATTTCTATTACCCAGGTTGTGATTACTAAGAGAAAAGAGGTGGAGATGTGATGAATCGATCTGTAAAGACAACAGGCCAAAAAATAGGTCAGCTTGCGATGTTTCTTGTTTTATTAATCATGGGCTTTTTGACAATTTTTCCAATTGCGTTTATGTTTATTAACTCATTTAAATCAAAGGCTGAGATTGTGGATTCTCCACTTGCCTTACCTCAAAAATTCACCTTTGAGTACATTATCAATGCAATGGTTGAAATTAAAATTATTCCGTCCTTTTTGCTAACAGTTTTGATAACGGTTTTGGCAGTAGGATTTATAGTTATTTTATCCTCGAGCGCCGCTTGGATGATGGTACGCTTTAAAAGTAAGATTTCGATGATTATCCTATTATTATTTACTTCATCAATGCTGATTCCATTTCAGGCCTTGATGTATCCATTAATTTCAATTTTTGAAGATTTAGGACTTAAAAATGTCACTGGTTTAATTTTAATGTACGGCGGCTTTGGGTTAGCAATGTCAACCTTTTTATATCACGGATTTATGAAGAGTGTGCCTGCTTCACTAGAGGAAGCGGCAATTATTGATGGGGCAAATGTCTTTCAGGTTTACTTTGGTATTGTGATGCCACTGGTTAAACCGACAACAGTTACTGTTATTATTTTGAATTCAATGTGGATTTGGAATGATTACTTATTGCCGTTTTTAGTGCTTGGTGATTCTGAAAATAAAACATTAACCTTAGCCATATACTATGCTAGGTTAAAGGAGGGACCTTATACGGTGCCTTGGGATTTAATGTTCCCAGCCGTTATGATTACTGTTATTCCAGTAATTATTCTATTCTTATTCCTCCAAAAACAAATTATTAAGGGCATGGCAGATGGTGCGGTAAAATAAAGTGCGTTCAGCACCGCAGGAAAAAACACCAATCGGAATCGAAAGGGGTACCTTTCAGGGGAGCGTGTATTTTTGCGACATGATTTTGAAAATTGACGAAGCCAATTAAATACGCAGTATTTTTCGACGTAGTCGAACTCAAATCGTGGCGCAAAATAGGAAATTTCAGTTATTGTGATTTTTACAAAAATGAAAATTATCCTTTTCCCTATAGCATTGAAGTTGCCATTTCAGTGGCTTACAGAAAAGCTAGTGGCAACGTGCCTTAGCGAATTTTCCGCTTAGGCGTTGACTAGGTGTTGCACTTTATAAGCCCATTAATTATGATAAATTAGTAATTAAAAATTAAATGTTTGAGAAGGTGAAATGAGTGAATAAAAAGTGGTGGAAGGAAGCAGTTGCTTATCAGATTTATCCAAAAAGCTTCTATGATTCAAATGCTGATGGCATTGGTGATTTGCGGGGAATTATTGAAAAATTAGATTATCTTGTCGATTTAGGGATTAACGTAATTTGGATTTCACCGTTTTTCAAGTCACCGATGATTGATAATGGCTATGATATTTCAGATTATTATTCAGTCGATCCAATTTTTGGCAGCAATGCTGATTTAGAGGCATTAATTGAAGCTGCCAATCAAAAAGGTATTAAGCTTTTATTTGATCTAGTTGTTAATCATTGTTCAGATCAGCATGAATGGTTTCAACGGGCAATTTCGGATCCAAATAGTAAAGAGCGAGACTATTTTGTAATTAGAAAGGGAAATCAGCTCACCAATTGGCGATCTATATTTGGTGGAAGTGTTTGGACCAAGCTGCCTGGTAGTGAGGATGAATACTATATGCACGTCTTTGCCAAGGAACAACCAGATTTAAACTGGGAAAATCCTGAATTACGTCAAGAAATTTATCAAATGATTAATTACTGGCTGGATAAGGGAATTGGCGGGTTTCGGGTAGATGCAATCGTCTATCTCAAGAAAAATCAAGCCTTTCCAGATTTTCCAAGCGATGGACCAGATGGCTTAGCTAGCGTTAATTTAGGGAGTCAAAATCAAGCGGGCATTGGTGAATTTTTGACTGAATTAAAGGCAGCCACTTTTGAAAATTATGATTGTGTCACGGTAGGTGAAGCGTTTGGTGTACCGCAAGCGCAATTAAGTGAGTATTCTGGCGAAAATGGCTATTTTTCAATGATTTTTGATTTTACCTATGATGTGCCAGACGGTACTAATGGCGAGCCTTGGTACGTCAAAAAGCCATGGACAGTGAAAGATTGGAAGCAGAAGATTTATCAATCGCAAAAAATTTTAAGTGAATTTGGCGTTTGGTCGCCAAACCATATGGAAAACCACGACTCAGCAAGGGTGGTTAATCGTTTCTTTGAGGCTGAACAGATTAATTTTGCCAGTACAACAATGATTGGCGCATTAGATTTCTTTTTAAGAGGAACACCGTTTATTTATCAAGGGCAGGAATTGGGTATGAAGAATGCTACCATCAAAGATCCAAGTATATTTGATGATATCCAAACAAAAGATCAGTATCAGGTTGCCTTAGAGGCCGGTTTTTCATCCGCAGAGGCATTGAAAGCTGTTTTACACAGAAGTCGTGATAATGCGCGGACGCCAATGCAGTGGACTGCTGGCAATTATGCAGGCTTTTCATCTGCACAGCCTTGGTTGCCGGTTAATGATGATTATAAAGAATATAATGTTACGGTTGAACAGGCTGATGCTAATTCAATTTTGCATTTTTACCAAAAGATGATTGAAATTAGACAAAAATCAGCTTATCGTGAAATTCTAATTTATGGTGATTTTAGACCGGTATACCTAGATTTAGATAATGTTGTTGCCTATGACCGTCATTTGAATGGTAAAACGGTTCGTGTTATTTGCAATTTCCAAAATGAGTTATTTAACTTGGAATTATGTCCTCAAGCTGAAAAATATCAGCTTATTTTATCAAATTATGAGCAAGTGCTAAGTGAGGCAGGCTTGATTAAATTAAATCCTTATCAAGTTATTTTAGTTGAAATTTTTAAATAATAGATATCTTAAATGATAAATACAATGTCCTTCATTGCTTATTTATCATTTTTTTGTCTTTTATAAGTCATGCTATAATAGCTTGAGAATAAATTAGTTAGGAGTCTGTAATGAAAAGTAATTTTTCAGATATCGAAAAAGAGGCATTTATGTCAGAAGCCTTGTTAGAAGCTGAAAAAGCCTATCAGCTTGAAGAAATTCCAATCGGTGCAGTTGTTGTCAAGGATAAAAAAATAATTGCTCGAAGCTTTAACCAGCGTGAGCTAAGGCAAATATCAACTGCACATGCCGAGGTAAATGTGATTGAAGCGGCTAATCATTTTTTGAATAATTGGCGCTTGCTTGATTGTCAGCTTTTTGTGACCATTGAGCCATGTGTTATGTGCGCTGGTGCGATTGGCCTTGCTCGAATTTCAGAGCTCTATTATGGTGCAATCAATCAAAAATTTGGCGCTGTTGACAGTCTTTATCAGGTTTTAGCGGATGAAAGGCTTAATCATCAGGTTTACGTAGAAAAAGGCATTTTAGCAGCAGACTGCCAAGCACTGATGCAAAAATTTTTTAAAGAACGTCGAAAGTCATAGACTTTTTTTAAAATCTACGTTATATTAATTAAGGAGCAATGGTAAATATCCGAAGCGTGTCAGGACCGGAAGGTAGCAGCACTAAGGATACTTTATCATGTGCTCTTTTTTTATTTAATTTATCAAGGGTTTCAGCAATTATCACTAATTGCTAATAGAAAAAAGGGGCAGAAAAGGGGCAAAATTATAGTTTTACATCATTTAATTTGTTTGAAATTTCGGAATTTTGTTTTTCGGTGACATGAGTATATATCCTTAAAGTTGTTTTTTCATCAACATGTCCCACTCTTTCCATGATTGCCTTTATTGGAATATTTAATTCTGAAAGAAGAGAAATGTGACTGTGTCTTAGAACGTGAGAATGTAAAGGCTTATTTATTTTTTCTTTTCCTAACTTTTCATTCATATATTTCATTGATGTATTAATAGCATTTGCCTGTAAAGGTTTGCCAGTTTTACCAATAAAAATAAAACTTTCGGAGCAATATCCATTAAATTTTAATTGATTATTGCTAATTATATCGTCTAAAATTTCAACACATCGATTCGAAAGAAATATGTTTCTATTTGATTTTTCCGTTTTAGCAGTTGTTTTGATTGCGTGTTTATAACCACTTGAATAATCTAAAGTTCCTTTAATTGCTATACTTTTTTTATTTTTATTGTAATCTTGAACAGTTAAAGCAGTTGCTTCTCCAACACGTAATCCTGTTAGATACATAAATTCTATAAGCAATCCCATTCTGATACTTTGAAAGCTCCCTTTGTACACTGATAATAATTTTCCAATTTCTTCTCTAGTTAAATATTTTTCGTCTAAGTTGGTATCGGTACCATCTCTTTGTACAATTTTTACATTTGAAACTGGATTATTATTTATATACTCCATTTGTTCGGCATATTTAAAAATCATATTGAAGTAACTTTTGAACTTTTTAATATATTCAATTGAGTAATCCAAAGAATTAATATAACTTTGAATAAACTTGACATCAATATTTGAAATCAATGCATCAGTTTCAATGCTTGATAGAATTTTATTCGAAACCTTTTTAGTTGCAATAGCAGAAGATTTCTTTACGCTCTTTTCATATTGTTTCCACCATTCGTTGTGTAATTCTTTTAAAGTTACTTTCTTTTTTTCTTTATGTTCAATTTTTACATCTATTTTGTTTTGCAATATCTTATTCGCTTGAATAACAGCTTGATTAGATTTTGAATTAAGGGTTACTGATACTCTTTTTTTCTTTTCGGTATATGGATCAATAAATCTTTCAAAATATTTATATTTACCATTCGGTAATTCTTCCATCCACATTGTCTAAATCCTTTCTTTATAGTAAAATTAGGGTACAAAAAATAAGCCTTTTGTGAGGGTATTTTTTCAAACACGTTGTCTTGACGGAGGACGTGTTTTTTATTTAAGATATTTTTGTAATAAACCAAATTAAGAAAATTAACAAAGGTAAGAAGAAAATAAAGCATCCAAGTTGACCTATTGTTTTTCCAGCTTGATTCATACCTTCTCCTGACTTTTCCATATATTGCCCAAACTTGTATAATTTAGAATTTTCTACAGTAGACTCATAGTTATAAAAAGCTTGTTTGACCTCTTTTTCATCGTAGGTAATTCCACACTTAGGACATTTTACTGTGTGGAAAGTTAAGGTAATCTTCTTTTTGCAGTTGGGGCATTCAATATTAAAAGTTTTGTTTTCTATATCCAATATTATCCCTCCTATGCTACTTCATTAATAAAATTCACATACTCATCTTTAATTAACCATTCAAGTGTACTTGTTAATTTAAATCTTGCCCACGTTGCAAATTGTAACCAATTAAAACATTCCACATCTTCAGCTTCGTATTGTTCAAAATATAGAATTAATTTTTGCCTAACCATATTTCTGTTTGCGTCAGTTTCCATACTAGAACGTGCAGTATAACTTAAATCATAAATATGACACATATCTTTATGATTAATTGCGTGAAAAATTTCATGGAGTAATGTATTCTCCATCTCACTATCTTCTAAGTTTTGATTTATAACAATAATATTTAGAGCAGAGATAAAATATCCTTTTTTAGTCATATTGTGGTATTCAAGAGAAATGCCATTTTCTTTTAAAATCTTTTTGATTTCTTCCAAACATTAGCCCTCTCATTTCTTTTTCAAATAGGCTTTGATGATTTCTGCAAGTATTTCTCTATCAGATTCATCAATTTCTTTACCGTCAAAACCCATTGTTGATTTTAAAGCCTCCTCGACAGTTAGAGACTTCTTTGGAGTTTCACGTCCCAATAAGTAATCAACAGAAACATTGAAATAATTGGCGATAGCTTCTAACTTATCAATGCCTGGTGTCGTAATATCCCATTTTCTAATTTGACCATTTGAAATAGAAGTTCTTCTTTCCAATTCTGCAATGGTAATTCCATTTTCATTTGCTAAGTTTTTTATTTTTTCAACCAAACTCATTATTATCAGCCCTTCTTAATAACATGAGCTTACAAAAATAAAATATCAAATAAGTTAATATTATTGTTGACAAATAGTTTATTTGATAATATACTATGTTCGTAAGCTAATTTATCAGCTAATAAGTGCAATAAAGACAACCTAATATTTTAAACTTTTCGACGGTCGGCAAACTTAGAAACGTTTATTTAAAGGCTTTTTAAAGTCTTATTTAACTGTGTCTTTATAATATCATAAAAGCTATTTTGTGTAAATAAAATTAATAAATTAGCTAATTTATTAGCTTACAAATTTTATAAGAAAGGAGATGGTTGTGTGAAAAAACCAGAAGGAAGAATACCTATCAACTTTAATTTAAAACGAAAAAAAACCATCAAAAATTATTTGATAGTTAAGTTAAAAGATTGCCTATGGGATTTAGGAATATTCTTTGATGAATTAGTAGCAGGCAAACACCCAATTATTCAAATTACTATCAGCCTGACATTAAGTGCTGTAACAACAATACTAACAATGTGGTTGCTATGGAAACTAGGATTGGTGTGATTTTGAATTGAAAATTATATTTTTTAGCTATTGTTCATGGTCTTTTGAGTTATTGGTACTTTATCTTCAAGATAAATTCTTGGCAATTTGAAGTATGTCTGGTTGGTTTAGTTCAGATAATATTTTCACCGATAGCATTTACTGAATTTACTGATTTAGCTGCTTCTGTAATTTCTTTCAGTGGATTAAACGATGACATCACTCCGTTATCTTTAGTTAATCTAACAACTGCTTTCGGATAACTGAACGATGTAAAGGTAAGGAGATGGTTGTGTGAATTTGGAAATAAGAAAAGTAAGAGCTCTTGAAAACATAGCTAAAAGCCTTAGTACAATTGCAGACGATACTAAGGCAAATAAAGAATTAAAAGTAGAACTTTTGAGAAATCATGCTCAACTAGAAAAAAACATTAAAAGATTTGCGTGATAATCCGTTCGGATTAGATGAACGGAATCAATTAGAAAAGTGGTGAGGCGATGTTTGAAAAAATACAAATTTATATCAGCAATTGGTTAAATGATTCCGACAATCAAAGCGTATTATTTTTTATTTTATTGTTATTAATTGTAGTATTTACAACTTTTTGGTTCAAAGAACCTTTGATTGTTGCAATATTCGCATTAATCATTTCATTAGTTCGATTTCTCTTTGAAGACTAGTGATTTCTTCGCTTGATAATTTTATTAGTACAGATTTGTGCTTTTTAAACTTAGTTGTTTTGCTTCTGAAATTTGGAATGATAGAAAATTTTGCGAATTTAATGTTTACACGGATTTTATCAGAAATCGGATGGACCACAGTTTCATTCAGTAAATATGAATTAGCAGGAATCATTCCATAATTAGAGTTCATTGGATTTAAATGTTTAACTTGTTCGTCAAGTGTTATTCCTAGAAGCTCTTGAGACGCAATTTCAGGTCTTATTCCATGTTTTAAAAACGCTGGAAGTAATTCGTTAGTATATCCATCTCGAAAGACTAGGTCAAAATATCCAATTGAATATTTTGAAGAATTTATAAAACGAAATTCAATACACAAACCCGGGCTTTGATCAGGATAGGCTTGAACCATATCAAATGTTTCAATTCGTTTTAATATTCCTTGTTTCGTGATAGATACAGAGACTCTTTTCCAATCTCGGATAAAATTGATTGCAGATATTAGCAATGCGAATAATGAAATAGAAATAGTTAGCCAATCTTTTAATGGAAATTTATTCATACAACACCACCAGTTTTTAAAACAATTATACCGAAAAAATAAAAGAAAGGAAGTGAAGTCATGTCACAAGATTTAGCAGTAGAAGTTCGAGCTGCATTGTATCGAGCGAAGATGACACAAGCTGAATTAGCACAACGTTTAGATATTGTTCCGGCATATTTATCGGACATTATTAATGGTAAAAAGGACGGTCCAAAGGCTCAAGAGCACATTAAAGCAATCAAAAAAATTCTTGGAATTAGACAGGAGGTGTAGGGATGGGAGGAGAAAAAATAGAAGAAATTAATATTTCAGAAAAAAAACAAAAAACATTAAAAGAACAACTTTACGATGCTCATTTAATAAATTCTGTTATGCTTTCGGATTTATTG
>NZ_JABJXU010000009.1 GCF_013155265.1 Enterococcus sp. MMGLQ5-1
CTTTTAATTGTCAATCTTTTTTTAAATCTTTTTTTAAAAGTTTTTTTTGCTTTCGCCTTTTCCTGCGACAGCTTTCTTATAATAGCAAATCTTATTTTTACAGTCAACTCATTTTTTAACTTTTTTTTGTAAAATGTATTAAAGTCTTAAATATGAACCACTTACAATTTAATTGAGTTAAAATGATGAAACTGATTGTGGCTTTCGTTTATTAGAAAATTTATATTAATTATAATTGCATTATTTATTAGCTATTATATAGAAAGAATATTTAATATAATATATACAGAATCTTGTTATTTGTTCTTTGGGTTATGATATAATTAAATGATAAAATTTTTAAGGAGGCATCATGCTACAAGCTACAGATATAAGTTTACATTTTAGTGATCGCAAATTATTCGATGAAGTAAATATTAAGTTCACTCCAGGTAATTGTTACGGTTTAATCGGGGCAAATGGCGCTGGAAAATCGACATTTTTAAAAATTCTTGCTGGTGATATTGAACCTTCAACTGGACATATCTCAATTGGATCAGAGGAAAGACTCTCTGTTTTGAGACAAAATCATTTTGATTACGAAAATCAGAGAGTAATTGATGTTGTTATGATGGGGCATAGCGAGCTTTATGAGGTTATGAAGGAAAAAGATGCTATCTATATGAAAGCAGATTTTTCAGATGAAGATGGTTTAAAGGCTGCAGAGCTTGAAGGTCGTTTTGCTGAATTAAATGGTTGGGAGGCTGAATCTGAGGCTGCTCAATTACTACAAAGTCTATATATTTCTGAAGAGCTTCACTATGTAAATATGAGTGAATTAACCTCAGGTCAAAAGGTTAAGGTGCTACTTGCTCAAGCACTTTTTGGAAAACCTGATGTATTACTCCTAGACGAACCGACTAATGGATTAGACATTCTATCAATTAATTGGCTTGAAGAATTTTTAATCAATTTTGAGAATACGGTAATTGTTGTTTCACATGACCGACATTTTTTAAACAAGGTTTGTACACATATGGCCGATTTAGATTTTGGAAAAATTAAACTTTTTGTCGGAAATTATGATTTTTGGAAAGAATCTAGCGAACTTGCTCAAAAATTAATGCAGGATCAAAACGCAAAATCTGAAGAAAAAATTAAAGAGTTGCAAAATTTTATTGCTCGTTTCTCTGCTAATGCTTCAAAGTCTAAACAAGCTACCTCGAGAAAAAAAATGCTTGATAAAATTACATTGGAGGATATTCAACCTTCAAGTAGACGTTACCCATATATTAAATTTGTCACTGAACGTGAAATTGGAAATGATTTGCTCCAGGTCGAAAATCTTTCTGTTACAATTGATGGTAAAAAAGTATTGGATAAAATCAATTTCACTTTAAATAAAGAAGATAAGGTTGCTTTTATAGGAAGAAATGATATAGCAACAACCACTCTTCTCAGAGTAATCATGGGCGAATTAGAACCTGATTCCGGTAGTGTGAAATGGGGTATAACGACTTCACAGTCTTATCTGCCGAAGGACTCATCAAAAGAATTTGATAATGAGCTAACTATTTTAGATTGGCTTAGACAGTTCGCAAGCAAGGAAGAAGATGATAATACTTTTTTACGTGGCTTTTTAGGTCGAATGCTCTTTACAGGTGAAGAAGTTAATAAGCAGGTTAAAGTATTATCTGGTGGTGAAAAGGTACGCGTTTTGCTTTCTAAATTAATGTTAGCTAAAGCAAACGTTTTAGTATTGGATGACCCTACTAATCATTTAGATTTGGAAAGCATCTCTGCACTAAATGATGGATTGAAGAATTTCCAAGGTAGTTTACTGTTTACTTCACATGACCATGAATTTATTCAAACACTTGCAAATCGCATTGTCATTATTTCTGAAAACGGAATGATTGATCGCTCTGAAATCACTTATGATGAATTCTTAGAAAATAAAGAATTAGTATCTCAAATGAATGAATTATTAAGTTGATAATAATAGGAGGTTTATTTTGAAATCTGAAGTCAAAATCCGTGTTGGTAGTGAAGAAGACATCGAACAATTAATAAATTTGGTCATGCTTGTGATTGAGGATATGGATTTACCATTACTAAAAGAAATTGGAGAAGCAAAAACAAGAGCCATGTTAATAGAAAGCTCCAAAAATTCGGGTGATAGATATTCCTTCCGACGTGCAATTGTTGCAACAGTAAATGAAAAGATTGCAGGTGTCCTATTTGGTTACCCAAGTGAAGAAGAAGCCACAATAGATAAAACATTTAATGAAATTAGTCCAATGCCTTTGTTCAACTCTAAAGAAACATATGGTAATGAATGGTATATTGACACGCTAGTAACTTCTCCAAACTATCGAGGTCAAGGTGTTGCAAGGCGATTAATTCAAAGTGTACCAAATTTCGCTAGTATCGAACAGAAAGATGTTGTTGGTTTAAATGTGGATATTAATAATATCGCTGCCAAAAACCTTTACAAATCTTGCGGTTTTGTAAAGGTTTCGGAAACTGTTATTGGAAGTCACCATTACGATCATATGTATTGGAAATATTAAATTAAAGCACCTCTCAGCCATTGTTGAGAGGTGCTTTAATTTATTAATTTTTAACTTTTTATATTTCAATCACTTCAACTGGTTCCATACTGAGCGCAATGAGATAAGTTTTGATGCTCTTTGCTTGATTTAGGCTTTCGCTTAAGGCCTTGGCATAAACCTCAATTTGTTTTCTGTAGCGTTGAATCAGTGTTTCACGTGAAACATTATGATCTGTCTTATAGTCAAAGAGAATTATTTTATCATCTAGCTCAAAATAACCGTCAATTACCCCTTTAATCAAAACATGGTCCCTTTTTTCTGTGAATATTTCAAAATCAAAATCAAAATTGCTAATCACATTTGTATCCACTAACATTGAAAAAGGCTGTTCTCGGCATAGGATTCCATTTTTAGCAGCATTTACAATATCTTTCCCTAGTAAATTTTCTGTAAAGAAAATGACAATTTTTTGGAAAAAAAATGTAATTCTTTCTATTTCTGCTGGAATAAGCTGATCCATATTATTAGCTACTGTATCATAAATTTCTTTTTCTAAATCTTCAGAAGTAAAATCTATTTTCTGTAAAAGCTCATGGATTAAGCTACCAAACTCTGCCCCAGACAATCTTTTTGTATCTGGCTTAAAAATTGGAAAATCAAAGGTTGGATTTAATAAGGAAGCCGGTTGAATACAATCATCCAATAAGGTCTCGTATCTTTTCTTAATTGCTGATGGAGTCTGAATAGTTGGCATTTGAATAGCTACCAAATTTTTTTGATTGTACTCATCTGCCGAATCTAAAATTCGTTTAGCTAAACGTGCGTCCTCAATCCATGATTGTTCTGACTCAAACGGTTGAGTTAGCGCATTAAATACATTAAATGAAACCTCATTTTGTTGAGGGATAGTTGCCTGCTCAATATCAAAATCGGTATAAATAGTGACTTTAGCACCGATTGCTTCAGAAATGAATGTTTTTTTTATCGGTTTTTCAATGCTCCAAAGTATACCGCCAATCCAATTTAAATAATTATCCGATATTCTTAAAGAATTTGAGAGAATGCCCGTTTTTTCATCAATCTTATTTTTCCAATTATCAAAAAAAGTACTTTCTGCCGTTCCAAATCCTGGATCGCTAGATTTAACTGTTTGACTTGCACTTGCAACGGTCCCAGTTAGATAAAGTTTTTTTTCAGCTCTAGTCAGTGCAACATATAACAATCGCATTTCTTCAGCAATCAAATTTTTTTCTTTAATCATTTTATTAACTGTATATGGAATAGTTTCCATTTCAATTAACGAACGAGAATATGGAACCAGTGCTTTAATTGAAACACCGTTCTCTCTGGTGATAATCGTATTTTTATTTAAATCACCCTTATTGAATTTTCCTGCTAAATTAACAATAAAAACATAAGGAAATTCTAGACCTTTACTCTTGTGAATCGTCATAACTCGTACAGCATCAACCTTTTTTTCAATTGGTGCTTCCTCAAGATCATTTGAGCGTTGTAAATAGCTATCGATAAAATGAATAAATTGAAATAATCCTTTATATCCATTCATTTCAAAAGACTTGGCTCTAGTTAATAGAGCCTGTAAATTTGCCTGTCGCTGTAATCCTCTGGTCAGACCACCAACATAATCTAAATAATATTTTTCCTGATATATTTTTAATATTAATTCATAAATACTATGTGTCACCCGAAAATCGCGCCACGAATTTAAAGCTAACAAAAAATCCGATATTTTTTGTTTTAGTTCATTTGAAATTAAATTCGAATCATCCCCTATTAATTCACAGGCAACATTTAACGCATCATAATATTTTGAAAACCGATTTTGAAGTCTAATTTTCATTAACTCATCTTCATTAAAATTGAACATTGGCGATCGCATTAAAGCAACTAAATCAATATCACTATATGGATTATTAATTGCTCTTAAGGTTGCCAGCATTACCTTAATTTCTATCGACTGTAAATAATTTGCTTTTCCATCCATTAAAACAACCGGAATATCATGGTTAGCTAAGATTGATTCAATTACGGCATTTTGATTTCTATTTCTAACTAAAACAGCAATATCTTTAGCTGGAACGCCTGATTTAATTAATTCATTAATTTTTTGAGCAACAATTTCAATTTCCCCCGCCTCAACATCTGAGCTTTCAGATTCAATCAATTGCTTTGTTTTATCCTTTTGATAAATCAATAATTCTGGATAATTTGTTGAGTCAACCGCCATAGGAAATGTTAAATTTCCAAATTTCAAATGCTCTGCTTCATCGTAATTCATATTTGTTAATTGATAATCAAATAGCCGTTCAAAAATTGAATTAGTAAAATGTAAGACTTCCTGATGAGAACGAAAATTTTCTTTTAGCCTAATCACCTGGCCACCATTTGTATTTAAATACTGTGATTGCTTTTCTAAAAATAAGTTAGGATCTGCTAAGCGAAAACCATAAATTGATTGTTTAACATCTCCAACCATAAATCGATTTTTCCCATTGCTTAACAAGTTTAAAAGTGTATCCTGCATATGATTCGTATCTTGATATTCATCAACCATAATTTCAACATATTTATCTTTATAATAATTCAGTATATCTGAATTATTACTCAAGAGCTTAATTGCCAAATGATTTATATCAGCATACTCCAATAAATTTTTGTCCAATTTTGCTTCAAAATATTTACGATAGAATAAAATTGAAAACTTTTGTAAATAAATCGTCAATTTTATGAAATAATCTTTGTAGGATTCAATAACAGATTTATTTCTGAATACAAGTAAAACCTTCTGATAAATATTATCAAATTCTGATTTAATTACTGGATAATTAATTCGTTCATCATCATCCTTAATTTGACGGAGCGTTAAAAGCTGTTTTCCATCGTCTGTTTTCCCGACTATAATAAAGGAATCGATAATCTCGCTAATATCACAGCCGTTCTTTAGAGAAGTAATGTATGCTTCATATTGTTCAATTCGTTTAGCTAATAATTCGATTTTTCTTTGATGATCTTTTTTTCCCCATAAAATAACATCATTATCTATTAATCTCTTAATATATAGGGTGAATTTTTGTAAAACATTTGTAAAACTTTCAGTTAAATCCTGTGGAAAATCGTTAAAATTTTGATATTTTTGATAACCACTTAGCATTTCAGTTTCAAGCCATTTCATTGGATCAGGTGTACTCTCGGCAAATCGATGAATTTGTAAAATGGCACTAAAGAAACCCTTATCGCTTCTATCATTAGAAAAATTACGTATCAACCTCGAAAAATCAATTTTATTGAAGTCCACATACTTTTCCATCAAGAAGTCATTTTCGAGTGAAATAAATACTTCTTCTTTTAAATTTTCTATTTCTGTTTGATCATTTAATAATCGAAAATTTGGATCAATATTTAACAAATAATAATAATTTCTAATTAACTTCCCAGAAAAACTATCCATGGTTAGAATATCAGAATTTGGTAAATCTTTTAGTGCCTGCCTATACCTTTGCTTTTCCTCCGTATCAGCTGTATTAGCAAGTTTTGATCTTAATATTTTTTCGAGGCGTTCCTTTAACTCATTGGTAGCCATATTTGTAAAGGTAGAAACAAATAAATCTGTTAACCTAATACCTCTAGATATCCGATCAATAATACGCTCAATCATTACAAATGTTTTTCCGCTACCTGCTGAAGCAGCAAGCAATAAATTATTGCCATTACTATAAATTGCTTCGATTTGTTGATCTGTTTTTTCTTTTAACGAATTCATTGACATTTTATTTTTTAATATTTCTTGCTTAAGTTTTTCTTGCTCCTCCTTTTGATTGGAATGTTTGATTAATCTTTCTAATTCTACACATTGCTTTTTTAATTCTTCACGAATTTTTTGATTCAATTTTCTAGTTTTTGCTTCGTTCACAATAAACTCTTTTATTTCCTGATTATTTGCTAATGCCATTTGAACTCCTTTTTATCAAGCAACACTATCTATTTCAGCAATAAAATTAACGATTATCATTTACTGCCGGGTCTATAGAACTCAAATTTTTATTTCCAACTAAGCGCCCGTTGTGAATATCGGGCTCATAGCGACAAATCGATTTAAATTGACAATATTGACAACCAATTGAAACCTTTTTTGAATTAACTGCTGGATTAATTTTAACCCTTCCTGATAATAATTCATTACCTGCGTTTACAAATAATTTACGATTGTTGTCTATTAAATGGTTAACTTGAGCCTCACTAAAAGTGTTTACTTTATTAAAATTATAAACGGACTTCAATTCATCATTAAAACTATCAAAGGTCTCTTTAACATATATTCCGTTATATATCAGACTTTTTAACTTTTCACTTGCCACAGTTTCATCAGTCAGACCTGTCAACTCATTTAGCTTGATGATTGGTTCATTAAAGTGAAGATACGCAGCGCCCCATAGGCTACTTTTATCCTTTTTGTAAACATTTTGTAAAAAATCTAAATAGGTAATCAGCTGAAGCTGCATACCATCAAGCGCCTTTTTCAAATCAAATGATTGATTACCTGATTTATAATCAACTGCGCCAATTGTATGATTTATTTCATCAATTCGATCAATAAATCCTCTTACTTTGAGCTCTTTTTGACTTACTAAATCAAAATTCAAGCCAGAAATACCATCCCTGCCAAAGCCAAATTCTGTTGCCTTAATTTGAATAGGCAGCCCAATTTGTTTTTTTAATATTAGCGCCATATTATTTATTATCTGATCAAATTGCTGTTTATAATATTGGTTAATCGCATTAAAATCAAAATATATTTGGAATTCAGTAGTTGCTAGTTTAATTGCATTTTCTAATTGACTATCAAATGATGATTTATCAGGAAAATCATCTGCGAGCAATATTTCAAAGACACGGTGTAAATAATTACCTTGTATTCGATTATCTAATGTCATTGTGTCAACTTCTTGTAAATTTAAACTATTTGCCAAATAATACTTATATTCACAATGATAAAAATTTTCAAAGCTTGATACCGAAGCATTAATCTGTTTTGGATAAAGTACATTCAAGGTTTCCTTAACAATTGGTGTCGGTGTAATTGATTGATCTAAGCTTTGAAAAATTGCTTGATACTTAAAGTTTTTCTTTAATAGGATGCGATACATGATTTTCCAAAAGGTAACATTGGGTTGTCCGTCAATTTCAGGCTTACTAAGTAATTCACGAGATATCACACCTAAATCTTCCAATAGACCATCATAAGAACCTATCATTCTTGGATTTACTTGTTCTAAGCTATTTGGTTGATTTACTTTTTTTCTAACCAAAAGTTCGGATTGTAATCTTTGAATATAAATTGATTGACTAACTGCAGTATCCAAATAAACTACTGAGCTACTTAATATTAATTTATTATTTGCAGATGCTAAAAGTTGACTAGCAGTAAATATGGATTTACTAGAGCTTTCCTGTCTCTTTACTTCTAATTTACCATCTTTTGACAAATTATTAATCTCTATTCTTTCATCATCAGTCAGCAAAGAGTGGTTCTGAGCAATCTTGGGAAAATTTGTTGCATTCAAACCAATTGCGTAGACATAATCAGCAGCATCCGGTCTAATTAGCTCATATGACTTTATCTGAACCAAATCGATTGCTGCCGGAATTTTTTTGAAAACAGCCTGTTTTATCCCCGCTGAAAGCATTTCAACAAAATATTCATCACTAGACTGATAGATGCTATTATACTCTTTTAAAATTGACATTAACGTATCCCAAGCTTCCCTATCTTGGTTTATCTCATCTTGTGTTGTTGCCAACTTAGCTAATTTGATGTAATTAGGACGAATATAATCAAGAACTCCTAAGAAAGCGTTAAAGGTCGGTTTTTTTATAAAATTTGCAATGACTGAACTTGCCGATATTAAACATTCCTGAATTAGCTTAAAATTTTTAAATTCAATTTTCGCAAAATTCTCCATTTCCTTTGGCCCATTATTCATCTGCCACTTTTGACTAAAAAAATTGTGACCAGAAATACCATTTTTTAATATATATACCTCAAACCGATCAATTATCTGCCGATATTCATTGTCTTGGCTATCATTTAATGCGACAAAATCAAAAGGCAATAATTCTGTTCTAAGCACTCTCATAACATCAGTATACTGATAATTATATTGAGATAAGGCAATTAAACTCTCAATAAATTCAACTAATGGATGATTAGCCTGCTTTACCTCTCCATCAAAATAATAATGAATTTGATATTTATTAAAAATTGGTTGAATAATACCGTCATAATCCGCTAAATTACCACATAAAACCTGAATTTGTTGATATTTTACACCTGTACTTACCAAATATCTAATATCTTTAGCAACTGATTTTATTTCTTCTATCATGTTGATATTTTCCCAGGTTTCAATATACTGATTGTTCGACAAATCAAATTGATTATTATTTCCATCCCATTCGTTGATTTTTTCCCATGCATTAACTAATACTTCTTTTTCAGAAAAGGGATCTTTGTCAATTAATTGTAATTCTTTTGACACTTTTTTATTTACAAAAGAGATGCTTTTTCCAAAAAAATCTATTTCTGATTTGATTTTTTTTGTAAAATCAAGAGTTGCTTCGTAAATATTTCCGTCAACTATTTGACAATTAATAGCTGGCTCTGATATATGAAGCGCAACCAACACTTCAATTCCAGCAGATTCTAAACACTTGATCAAGTTTAACTCGATTGGGCTTAATCTTGAAAAGCCTTCTAAAATAATTAAGCTGTTCTCCTTAAGATTAACCTGTTTTTTTTCAAGCTGCTCAATCAGCACTTCAATTGTATTTTCCTGTCTAAATTTTCCAGCTAAGCTTTGGTAGTAATGTTTTAAAATCAAAGCTAATTCTTGATATTTTAACGTTTCTGGTAACGTCTCAAGCTCAATACAGGACTCCTCCAATTCTTTACTTAAATCAACCAGCTGAGTCAAAAAACCAATTTGATTGATTTCTCCTTTGAAAACTGTTAAGGCATCCTCTTGCTTTAATTTTGCTAATACTTTACGAAAAACCATTAATTTACCCGTATCTGTTAATTGAACCTGATTAAATATGGGATTATCCTTCAATAAATACCAAGCAAATCTTTTAAAGCTAAGCACTTGAAGTTTGATTTGCGCATGTATTGTCATTTTTTCCAAAATTTCGCGCTCTAAATCAAAGCTCATCGAAGTCGGGACAAGATAAAACACTTCTCTCTTGTTTTCAATCGCTTTCTCAGCAATTTTAATGACTTCGTCAGTTAAATTTTCGGTAAAGCTTCTATAAATTATTTTCATTTGACACCTCACTCATCATCCTTTCCTCCATTTTATCATGTTTTATCTAAAACTTCTTTTCCGCATTTTCCACAGGTTTTATCCACAGGACTGTGGAGTTTTCTTCACAGGTTTTAGTTTTTCTGACAGAGTTTTCCACATTTTTTTCAAAGTTAACAGCCTGTGAATTAGTAATTCACATATCCACTTTTTACTGTGGAAAAACTTTTAAAAGACTAATCTAATAGGCTTTTAATTTATTTTTTATCTGTGGACTTTTAAAAGTTTTTTAAGTTATTCACATAATTTAATGGGGTGTGGATAAGTTTTTTCTGACAATTGTGGATTTTTTTTCCACATTTTATATTTCTGTGGATAAATCTCTTCCCGCATGTTAAAATTTTCTTTGTGATTAATAAAATAATTTAAATAATAAATAGCAGTGAGTTGGAGCAAAAATGGATAATTTATTACAAAACAAGCTTTGGGAAAAAATTGAAGAATTGGCACTAAGAGAGCTCAGTAATCAAACCTATAATTTCTTTGTTAAAAATGCAAAAATAGGTTTAGTCACTGCCTCTCAAGTTGTTATTATTGTTGAACAACCAATGCAGGTTGATTTTTGGAAAAATGAAAAAATGCAAATGATTATCATGGCCGCTTGCTTTGATATTCTAGAAAATGGCTCAAATATTATGCCCATTGTCTTAACAGAAGCAGATGCTGTTAAGCAGGGATTGACAAATAGCTCGCAAAAAAATTCAAAATTAGAGCATGAGATTGAAATTGATTTACCGCCTGTCAAAAGTAATTTGAATCCTAAATTTACATTTGAAAATTATGTTATTGGTAAAGGAAACATGATGGCACATGCAGCAGCAGCGGCGGTTGCTGAAACTCCCGGAATTATTTATAACCCTTTATTTATATGGGGTGGCTCAGGACTTGGTAAAACACATTTAATGCATGCTGTAGGAAATGAAATACTAAAGCATAACCCAAAGGCGAGAATTAAATATATTTCTAGTGAAAATTTTGTAAATGAATATGTTAATTCCATGGCTAAAAAAACACAGCGCCAGTTTAAACGTGATTTTCGCAATTTAGACGTTTTACTCCTCGATGACATTCAATTTTTTTCAAATAAGGATGGAACTCAAGAAGAATTCTTTAATACATTTGAAGCACTCCATAATAACGAAAAACAAATTGTATTAACAAGTGACCGGATGGCTAAAGATATTGAAAATATGGAAATGCGTTTAGTTACAAGATTTGAGAGTGGGTTATCAACTGATATCACACCACCAGATTTAGATACGCGTGTTGCAATTTTAAGAGAAAAAGCGGAAGCACAAAGAATTAATTTTCCAAATGAGGTCTATGAGTATATCGCAGGAGTTGTAGATACAAATGTTAGGGAGCTGGAAGCTTCTTTGCGTGAGGTGGATCTTTATGCTAAAACATATCACAATGGAGAAGTAACGACAGCAATTGCTGCTGAGGCGCTAAAAATGAAGCGTAAGGAAGTCATTGCTGTTGGTGGCATAACAATTGATAAAATTCAAACAGTTGTCGCAAAATACTATAAAATCCCTAAAAATGAGCTTGTTGGAAAAAAAAGAAATAAAGAATATGCCGTTCCACGTCAAATTGCCATGTATCTCACGAGAGAACTAACCGATGCTAGTTTGCCACAAATCGGACAAGAATTTGGCGGAAAAGATCATACAACAGTAATGTATGCACACCGAAAATTGAAAAAAGATGTGAAATTTGATTTAAAACTTCAAAGTGAAATTAATGAAATCCAAGATAAGCTGATTAACTAATGATAAGTTATTTTTATATTTGTGGATAACTAGGGAAATATGACACAAGTTTATCCCCAAGTTATCCACATGTTAAAAACCCATGAAGCTTACTTTATTTGGAGTTATCCACATAATTCACAGCACTTATTATTATTATTATATCTATTTATTCTATTAATAAAAAAAATGCTTTATCGCAATATTTGTGATTGACAGCAGTTTTCACTTTGATATAATTTAAAATGTTGCTTGAGAATTTTAGTTTGAGGTTCAGTAGCTCAGTTGGATAGAGCAATCGCCTTCTAAGCGATCGGTCGGGGGTTCGAATCCCTCCTGAATCATTTAATAGAACCTGATTATCCTAATCAGGTTTTTTTATTCAGAAAAGTAAGTGACTTATAGAAGAATATCCATATAATTATATGTTATAATCATGTTATTGAAGCAGAAAATAAGGAGTCTCTATGTTAAAATTTAGAATTAATAAAAATGCATTTTTAGCTAATTTACGTCTGGCTCAAAAAGCAATTACAGGAAAAATTGTAATTCCGGTTTTAAATTTTGTTAAAATTGATGTTAGTAGTGAAGGAATGACATTAATTGGCTCAAATGGTAAAATTACAATTGAAACTTTTTTAGCTGTGGACAACGAAGATGCAGGCATGGTTATTGAAGAAACAGGCGGTATTTTATTAGAGGTAGGTTTTTTCTCAAGAGTAATATCTAGTTTACCAGACTATGAGTTCACTTTACAGGTGCTTGACAATAATGTAGTCAATATCATCAGTGGGCAAACAGATTTACATTTAAACGGAATGAATGTTGAGGATTATCCGCAAATCAAGACCTTTGATCAAGAAAAGCCTTTAAAAATGCCTGTCAAGCTTTTTAAAAATCTGATAATGGAAACCAATTTTGCAGCGAGCACTCAAGAAAGTAGACCAATTTTAACAGGTGTCTGCTTTAAGCTAGAGGACAATCAAAATTTAATTGCAACAGCAACGGATGCCCATCGTATGACAAGAAGGGTTATTCAGCTACCTAACCCTTCAGAAAATTTTCAGTCTGTAATTCCAAGTAAAAGCTTAAAAGAATTTACTAATGTTTTTAGCAATGATGAACAGGAATTTGAAATGCTGTTCTCTGATACACAGGTTCAATTTAGAACAGATACAATTTCTCTTTACACGCGTTTACTAGATGGAAATTATCCTGATACGGAGCGCATTATCCCTAAAGATTTTAATACTACGGTTGTTTTTGATAGCTTTGAATTACGTCAAGTAATGAATCGTGCAGCCCTATTAACCTCTAATGACAGAAGTCGATCGATTCAATTTGATATACAACAAGATAAGATTACACTATATGGTAATTCTCCAGAAATCGGTAATATTAAAGAAGACGTTGCTTTCGAAACATTTTCAGGCAATGACTTATTAATTAGCTTTAATCCTGTTTTTATGTCTGAAGCCTTGACTGCCTTTGGTGAAGGAAAGATTATTATTAAATTTACAGAATCTATTCGGCCTTTTATTTTAAGTCCAGAATCGATTGGAGATAAATTTATTCAATTAATTACACCAATAAGAACCAACGCCTCAATTCCTAATAAATAATATCTAGATTGACAATTTATTTTACTGAAGTAAGGTAAGTTGTCAATTTTTTGTCAATTCAATTTTTAGATAAGAATCTTTTCAACCGCTAGGATTAAAAATTATTAAAAGAAATGGGAGAAAAAATGCTTAAGGTAGAAAATTTGGTAAAATCTTTTGGAGATTACAAGGCTGTCAACGATATTAGTTTTGAAATTCCGAAAGGAAAAATTTTGGGCTTGATTGGGCAAAATGGTGCTGGTAAAACAACAACCTTTCGTTTAATTTTAGATTTTTTAAAAGCAGATAAGGGCTTAATATTGTGGGATAATCAGCCTGTAACTAAAGAAATTTACAATCTAATTGGTTATATGCCAGAAGAAAGAGGTCTTTATCCTAAAGAAACCGTTGAAAATCAATTGATTTACTTTGCATCACTTAGAGGAATGAAAAGGAAGGATGCTAGCGATCGGATTGATCGGTGGATGGAAAATTTTCAAGTAAAAGGCAAAAGAACAGATAAATTAAAAAAATTATCAAAGGGAAATCAGCAAAAGGTGCAGCTGATTGCTACATTGCTTCATGAGCCAAAATTGGTGATTTTAGATGAACCATTTTCGGGTCTTGATCCTGTTAATGCAGGCATCTTAAAAGATGCAATTATTAACTTAAAATCACAAGGCGCATCAGTTATTTTTAGCTCACATAATATGGATAATGTAGAGCAAATTAGTGATCACTTAGTAATGCTCAAATCAGGTAAAATGGTCTTAAATGGTGAAATTCATCAGATTCGTGAAAGCTTTGGTAGGACAAAGCTGTTACTTGAGGCACCTATTTCAAAAGCAGCACTTTTAGCAATAGATGGTGTTTTAGAAGTAAAAGAAAATGAAAGTCAGTTATATGAAATCAAATTAAGAGACGAGTCCATAGGGCATGAAATTTTTAAATTAGTTAATGTTAATAATTACATTCCTGTCTTCAGCCAACAGCCACCCACTTTGGAAGAAATTTTTAAAATGAAAGCAGGGGCACCAAATGAATAATAAATTTTGGATTATTGTTAGAGAAGTATATCGTAAAAATGTTAAATCCTGGTCTTTTTTAGTGGCGATTTTAGCGCCTATTTTAATGGTTGGTATCATTTTTCTAATTAGCTTTTTATCAGTTAAATCCACTGGAGTAATGGATAAGCAAAAAATTGCAATTGTTTCTGATGTAGATGCAGTTAATCAAGTATTCAAGGTTGCTAATAAAAATACTAATGAGTCGAGTGATTTAATAGCATACACCCAAACCTCAAATAAAGACGTTGAATACACTTTTATATCAAGTGAGGATAAAGCTAAGGAAGAGTTAAAAAAACAAAAAATAGCAGCTTATATTGTGATTAAGGATGTTTCTAATCAACTGGTTGCTAATATATACAGTACAGACGCCACCATTCAAGACCAAATTTCGCCAATTACTCAAATGATCAACGGCGTTCAAAGTAATATTAATGTTCAAAAAACCCAAATATCCCAAGCTGATTTAGCAATTTTAGGTCAACAAGCCTCAGTCAAGCAAAAAACAATTTCCTTTGAAGATTCCGGAAAAATTATTGAGGGCGAAGATTATTCCGCGATTAAATCGGTAGTTTCATATCTGATTGTTATTTTAATATTCTTCTTTATCATGTTTTTTGCGACTAGTATTACACAAGAAATTGCCTCGGAAAAAGGAACACGAATTATGGAGATACTGCTTTCAAGTGTGCCGGCTAAAACTCATTTTTATGGCAAAATTGTTGGTATTATTTTGGTTGTATTAACGCAACTGATTTCATATGTATTAGTATTTGGACTAGGTTTTTTACAAATTAAAAATAGTTTTGGTGGGTTAATTGATCAAGCCTTAAAAAATATTGATTTAAATAAAATATTTGGTGATGGTTTTTATATGGTTATTCCAATTATTTTAGTTAGCTTTGCCTTATATATTGTAGTTGCTGCACTATGTGGTTCCTTAGTTTCTAAGATGGAGGATGTACCAAAGGCAACACAGCCAATTGTATATATTGCCCTAGTCGGTTATATGGGAACATTAGCGCTTGGAAATGGTAAGGATACCATCATTTTAAAAGTATTAAGCTATCTACCATTTACTTCAACTTTTGCGATGCCTACCCGCTTAGCTAAGGGTGTTGCAACGACTTTTGATGCATGGATTTCGGTGCTTGTTTTGATAATAGCAACCTTGGTTATATTAAGATTTTCAGCAAAAATGTACCAAAGTAATGTTTTGATTTATAATGATAATGGTTTATTCACAAGTTTCAAAGAAGGCTTAGGTTATATGAAACAAAACCGAAAGAATAATGGGTAATTAATCAGAGAGATTAACCAGATTACAAATTATTGACACTTAAGTTAATTTGTAATCTGGTTAATTTCTTTATTTTTTTACAATAATTTGCTTTTTTAAATAATAATTTAATAGAATTGCTCGCCACAGGTTATCAATGCCTTGTGCAAGCCATAAGCCAATTATTGCCAATTCTAGATGTATGCCAAGTATATAAGTCAGTAAAACACGTACAAGCCACATACCGATAGTTGTTGCAATAAAAGGTGTCTTGGTATCTCCAAGCGCCTGTAAAGCCGCAGTTTGATTTATTGTTAGGGCTACGACTGGAGAAGCGATTAGCATGATGATGACTGCTTTTATAATATTATTATAAATTGCTGGTTCAGTGCTAAATAAAGTTACAATTGGTTGACAAAAAATTAATAAAAGTAAATTAGCTGTAATCATTGAGTAAATAGCATAGCGATTACTTGAATTGATGATTTGCTTAATTTTGCTAATACTACCAGCGCCTTTCGCTTGTCCAATTAAGGTCGCTGTTGCCGTTGCTAGACCAAATAAAGGCATATATGTAAAGCTGGATATTGTTTCTAAAATTGTATTTGCAGCAAAAATTATATTTCCCATTTGAATGACTAAGAAATTTACAAAGACATCCCCACCGCGCATCATTAAACGTTCACCCATTGCAGGTAAGGTTAGATAATAAACTGATTTTAAATCAGAAAATTTTGTTTTAATATTAAATTTAAAAGCTAGCTCGGTTTTTTTGAGCGCATGGAAAAGTAAGATACAACCAATTATTCTAGCAATTGTTGTTCCTATACCTGAACCAGCAATCCCCATTTTTAAAATGAATATAAAATAGATATCTAGACAAATATTAAAAAGATTAACATAGATGCTGACTAGCATCGGTGTTCTTGTATCACCTGTACTTCTTAGAATAGCACCTAAAACAGTTAGTACGCTCCAAAAAACAGATAAGCCACCTACCCAGAATAAAAATATACTTGCGGAGCTTAGAACTTGATTGCTTGCACCAATTAAAGTCAGAATGGAGCGATTAAATATAATTGTAATAAGTCCGATAATTATACCGATGATAATCGCAAGATTAATAATTAATTTTACGATTTCTTGAGCCTGTCTTATTTTTTTGGCGCCAATATACCTTGAAATTAAGCTACTAGCAGCAATACCAACTGCTAAAAAAATAGCCTGGTAAACAGCCATCAAGCTATTTACCAAACCCACCGCAGTTACAGCCGTTAAACTAATCTTGGCGATAATTAAGCCATCCACAAAACCGACTGCAGTTTGTAGAAGGTTTTCAATGGTCGTAGGAATTGCTAACTGCAATAATTCTTTTCTTATTTTTTTCACCATTTAAATTCCTTTTAATGAAATGATATGTAATGCATTTGTTACTCTAGGGGTTGACTCGGTTCATGGTTCTTTTTCTTTTTTGAAAAAAGTCGAGCTAGGAAGCCTTTTGCCTGCTCTTCTTTTAGTTCAAGCGATAAAACTTCTGAATCCTGCATTGCCCGAGCTGTTAGCTGTTGCTGCTGATCAATTTGTTTATCCTTCTCAGAAATTTGCAAATCTTTAACGGATATTTGACGATCTTTTTCATTTAATTGCTGATCTTTTTTCTCAATTTGTAAGTCCTTAGCCTGCAATTGAGCATAAAGACGATTAATTTCTGCTTCTTTACTTTCAATTACAAGCTTAAGTGGATTTATTTGCTCATCGTCAATCTTTTTATTGCTGTCACTTTTTGTTAAATTGATTTTTGCGTCTAATTTATAGATTTCAGCTAATTTTTCAATGCCTTCTAAGGTTACTACATTTTTACCAAGTTCATTTTTAGAGAAATATTGTTCTTCTAATTTTTTAACTCGATTGTTCATTGCTTGGCGTGTCACCCCAAAAATATCTGCTAACTCTGTAATTGTTTGTGGTGTATTGATTTCGATCATGATGCCTCCCAAAAAAGTTTATGTAATTTATTGTAAACAAAAAAAAACAGATTGTAAATGATAAGTAAAAATAACTACTAAGGTAATTTATGGTGCAACACCATATAAAGTACTAGCTTTGATGGCATTAAAGACTCTATTTTTGGCTAGCTTGACTGCTTCGTTTAAATCAATATTAATTGCTAGGCTTGATGCGATATCCGCAGCTAACATACAGCCTGAACCATTAGCATTTTTGGGAATTTTTTCAAGCTGGAGCACATTAAAATTCTGACCATCATAGAATAGGTCAAGAGCATTTGTTGTTTTTAAGCGATTGCCACCTTTAAGTAAAACATTTGGTACACCTAGATTAACTATTTTTTTACAAAAGTTTTCCATATCCTTGACATTATTGATGCTTCCTTGACAAATAATTTCTGCTTCTTTAAGATTTGGTGTAATAATGCTTGCTCTTGGTAGTAAATACTGGACTATTGCTTGACTCATAATTGAAACTTCCTGATCTAAAGCTTCTTTAAAAACCAGAACAGGATCTAAAATGATTGGCGTAGTAGGAAAATAATTTAAAAATTTTGCAACAGCTTGAATCATTTCAATATTAGGTAGCAATCCAATTTTGATTGCAGCGAATGGAATCGATTTTAAGGTTTCTAGCTCTTCTTTGAATATTTCAATATCGATTGGATGAATTTGATATTCTGATTGCTTCATGGTTACAATCGAAGTAATAGCAACAAACCCAAACAGCTTATTTTTCTTAAAGGTTGCTAAATCAGTTTGAAGACCGCCACCTGATAAGGTATCACTTCCAGCAATTGTTAATATATATTTCATGATAAATATTTCACCTCTTTTAGATACAAGCCCTCAGGATGAGCAGTTGGACCAGCTAAATTACGATTTTTAGTGATTAAAATTTGATTGATTTGTTCTTTTGGCATTCTTTGATTTCCTATTTTAATCAATGTACCTACCATATTTCTAACTTGCTTGTAAAGAAAGCCGTTGCCTTCAAATAAAAAATGTATTTGATTTGAGTGTTCATAGATCTCAGCCCGATAAATTGTTCTTACTTTGTCTTCAACAGAGCCACCAGTTGCTGTAAAACCTGTAAAATCATGTGTCCCGATGAGATATTGAATTGCTTCTTGCATTAATTTTATATCTAATGAATATGGAAAGTAGCTTGAATAATGACGTTTAAAGGGATTACGGGGTTTTCCAATATCTAATTTAAATAAATAGGTTTTTTGGTGAGGATTGTAACGTGCATGCCAATCGTTAGGAACTTTTTCAACTGAAATGACAGCAATGTCTTCATCAGTTTGTGTATCAAATGCATATCTTAATTTTTCGCAATCGCGATTAGTCCTTAAATCAAAATGAATAACCTGTCCTAAAGCGTGAACAAATGCATCTGTCCTACCAGAGCCTTGGACATTTACTTGGAAACCACTATTAAGCTTTGTTAATGTTTTTTCTAAGCATTCTTGCACGCTTCGGACATTATTTTGCTTTTGAAAACCGTGAAATAGTGAGCCATCATAGGCAATTATTGCTTTGTACCTTGTTTGTGTCATTTTTTAAGTCACCCTTAAATTTATTTTCATTTATTATACCATTAATCATTTAACAAATATTTAGTAAATATCTATTTGGATGTTTCACGTGAAACATTGGGCTAATAAAAAAATTAATAAACGATAATAGCTCTTGTTAATTTTTTAATAATTAGGTAAAATCAATTATGGAAGCGGTTGCTTTTTTGTGATAAACGTTTGACATAAATAGGAGGGTAATATGGGAATTAAAAATAAAGTAATGCTGATTACTTATGCTGACAGCTTGGGGGAAAATTTAAAGGACCTCGAAACCGTGCTTGTGGAAGAATTAAAGGGAGCCATTGGTGGTGTTCATCTTTTACCATTTTTTCCATCTACTGGTGATCGTGGATTTGCACCTACAGATTATCGAATTGTTGATTCTAAATTTGGTACATGGGATGATATCGAATCACTAGGTGAAAAGTACTATTTGATGTTTGATTTCATGGTAAATCATATTTCTAAGCAGAGTCCTGAGTTTAAGGATTTTAAGCTTAATCATAATCAATCTGAATATGCTCATTTATTTATTAGATACGATGATTATTGGCCAGTTGGCAGACCTACAAAAGCAGATATTGATTTAATTTATAAACGCAAGGATAAAGCACCATTTCAAGAAGTTCATTTTGCGGATGGTTCAAAGGAAGAGGTTTGGAATACCTTTGGTGAGGAACAAATTGATTTGAATGTTAGTGCTGAGATTACCAAGCAATTTATCAAAAACACCTTAGAGCAGTTGATTAATCATGGCTGTGATATTGTTCGATTAGATGCATTTGCATATGCAGTCAAAAAATTAGATACAAATTGTTTCTTTGTGGAACCAGAAATTTGGGATTTATTAAATGAAATTCGAGAAATAACGATTGCTAAGGGTGCTGAAATTCTACCAGAAATTCATGAGCACTTTAGTATCCAGCATAAAATTGCGGACCATGATTTTTATATTTATGATTTTGCTCTACCAATGGTGACTCTTTATACATTGTATTCTGGCAAGACAAATCGTTTATCAGATTGGCTAAAAAAATCGCCAATGAAACAGTTTACAACTTTGGATACACATGATGGTATTGGGGTAGTTGATGCTAAGGATATTTTAAGCGATGAGGAAACTTTGTATACTTCTGAAGAGCTTTACAAAGTTGGTGCGAATGTAAAGAAAATATTTTCATCAGAGGCCTATAATAATTTAGATATTTATCAGATAAATTCAACTTATTATTCTGCATTAGGTGATAATGATGACGCTTATCTTGCTGCAAGAGCCATCCAAATTTTTGCGCCAGGAATTCCACAAATTTACTATGTTGGCTTACTTGCTGGAAAAAATGATTTGGAATTACTTGAAGCTACTAAGGAAGGGCGAAATATTAATCGACATTATTATCAAATGGATGAGATAAAAGTGGAATTAGAACGACCAGTTGTAAGAAAACTTCTAGATTTGCTTACATTTAGAAACGAATCTTCTGCTTTCGATTTACATGGGACAATTGAAATAAGTACACCAAGTGAGCATGAAATTTTAATTCTTCGGTCAAATAAACAAAAAAATCAAAATGCATCACTATTATTGAATGCCCAAAGCTATGCATTTACAATTAAGTCAAATGGAAAAGAATTGAAAATTTAATTTATCCAAAAAATAGTTTTCGCAAGATTAGTCAATCTTGTGTTGACTATTTTTTTACATAATTTTTACAGAATACTTTAGGAGGGCATTCATTTTCAATTAGAAAAGCTTTCTAATTAGTTTAAATTAGTGTAAAATAGTATGATATTTTAAAAGTAAATTGAAAAGAATAATAAAAAGCAATATACGGCTTTTTGGGCTTATGAAGGGGTAGCAATGTCAACTGAAAGATATGAAGAAGAGAATCATTTAAATTTTGTTTATCAAAAGTTGAAAAAAAAGGAAAGAGAAGTTGTTAAAGCATTAGCAGAGCATTCTGATTCTGGAAAACGTTACATGAATGAAATTACAGATGGCGTTTCGTTAGATATGACTGATTACAGTAATACTTTAGAAACCATGGCACAAGTTGAAATGAAAAATAGGGAGATTGACCAATTAAATTTAAAATATGATCAATTAATTCGCTTAGAAGGCATTATTCAGCGTTTGCTTAAGACGGCCTATTTTGCCAGAATTGATGTTCAATTTGATGGTGAGGAGACAATTGAGAAATTTTATATTGGTAGTGATTCCTTCAAAGATGATGATGAAGATAATTTAGTTATTGACTGGCGAGCACCGATTGCTGAGCTATATTACAATCAGGATATGGGTGAAACCTCGTTTATCGCAAATCAAAGAGAAATTTCAGTTGATTTGCAGCTGCGTCGTCAATTTCAAATTGAATCGGACCGATTGATTGCCTATTTTGATAGTGCTGTTGCCATTCAAGATGAATTGTTATTAGAGGTGCTGTCTCAAAATAAGAGTGAATATATGCAGGATATTACTGCAACAATTCAGAAAGAACAAAATCAAATTATTAGAGATGTAACAAGTCGAGTACTGTTAGTTAATGGTATTGCTGGTAGCGGTAAAACGTCTGCTGTTTTACAGAGAATTGCCTATCTATTATATCAATATCGGAATGAAGTTCGTAGTGAAGATATGTTACTGTTGGCGCCAAATCCCATTTTTTTAAAATATATTTCTCAAGTGCTGCCTGGTCTGGGAGAAAAGAATCCTCTTAATATGACGATGTACGGATTAATTCGTCAAAAATTATCTAGAGACTTTACTATGGCACCAGAGCAAAGGCAATTAGAAGTTGACAATATGTTGACAGAAACTAATAAAATTTTGAATTCAAAGGCCTTTTTTGATTTTATGACTCAGCAATCTCAAAATTTTGAAATTGATGTTGATTTTTTATTTGATATTAAAAGAAATGAAAAGATATTATTTACCAAAGCAGATATTTTAAATGTCTATTGTGAAACGCCACAGCAAGCAAATTTTTCTGAAAAAACACAGATAGTTGCTGAGAAATTATCAAATCTACTTCTCATGCGTCTAAGAGGTCAAGCAAAATCAGATAAAATGTATAATCGTATTCTTTCAATGAGTGAGGTTGAGCAAGAAAAATATTTTGGTCGATTAATTGAAAATAGCACTCGTCAAGAAGTAGAAAAATTAGCTTTTCAATATTTAACAAAACGTTATCGCAAGGTCAGAACTCGTATCAAACAGTGTAAATGGTTGAATATAGAGGCACTGTTTAAAAAACTTTATCAGCAATATACAAACACGAATATTGACGTTAATTTTACAGAACTTGACATTGAGGTTGCAACAGTATTTGTAGTAATTGAACATTTATTTATGAAACCTTTAGTGCAAAATAATATTAAATTTGTTTTGGTGGATGAGGCTCAAGATTATTCTGAAATGCAAGTTGCTCTGCTAATTTCTCTTTTTAATCGCGCCAAATTTACTTTGCTTGGCGATGAGAACCAAGCAATCTTTGCAAGAAGTATTGATTTTGAACAATTAAGTTCTCTTTTTCAAAAATTCGATTTACCAGTAGTTAGAAAGGATTTGTTAATTAGTTATCGCTCAAATGGTCCGATTACAGAGATTTTTAATCACCTAGCAAAGACTAAAAACATTGAGGTTGAGGCTGTTCAGGTTGATGGTGAGCCAGTTGTTTTTAGGCAATTTAATGATGGCGATGATTACTTATTATACTTGACTGATATTTTACGAAAAATTGACAAAAATTCAAGTACTGTTGTTATAACTAAGTCAGTTAGTCAGGCACGCAAGCTTGAAAAAGTTTGTCAAGGAAAAATAATGTTTACACCACTAGATGAAATTAAAAAGCATGTACCAACCTCAGGGATCAGCTTCTTGCCGATTGGCTTAGCGAAAGGCTTGGAGTTTGATAATGTCATTATTCATAACGCCAATCAGATAAATTATCAAAATAATCGGGATCGTTTATTGCTTTATACGGCCGCTTCTCGTGCGATGAAACGTTTATTTATTATATCAATTGGTCAACAGAGCGCCTTATTTTAATTGTAATAATCAATTTACAATTCATTGACGAACTTAGTTAGACTTTTAACTTATTTTATCGTATAATTACATTTGCTGTTTAGCCAGCCTCTTATCACTTCACTTCTTTGGATAAGAGAATAAACTACATTAAGGTAGTAAAGGAGATTTAAATGAATAATCAAAATTTGCAGCAGCTATTAAAAATGGCTATTGTAACTGCACTATATGTTGTAATTACAATTGTTTTAGCACCAATTAGTTATGGAATGATACAAATTAGACTATCCGAGTCTTTTAATCATTTAGTTTTATATAATAAAAAATATCTTTATGCTATTACGCTTGGTGTGTGTTTGGCTAACTTTTATCAGTATGGATTAATTGATGTATTAGTTGGTGGTAGTGCGACCTTTATATTTTTATCAATTGCTTTGATTGTAACAAAGAATGTTAAGGATATGTGGCGAAAGCAGCTAATTACTTCTTTTTTAATGGCTATGTCAATGTTTACAATTGCGCTTGAATTAAAAATAATGGGGATGGAAACACACGGCTTTTGGCTGGTCTTTTTAGCTATGGCTTTAGGTGAATTCATTGCGATGATTGTTGGTTCATTTATTATTCGAGCTGTAGCAAGAGTGATAGATTTTAAGGAATAATTTTTCAAATTTTATTAGACACTGAAAATTTAAAATGATAAGATATCAGTTGGAGTAACATTGTTTATTTCCAGCTGTATATATTTAGCGGAGATGGCGGAATTGGCAGACGCGCAAGACTAAGGATCTTGTGACCTACTTTGGTCGTGAGGGTTCAAGTCCCTTTCTCCGCATGGCTTGAGACGACTTTTTAAGTCGTCTTTTTTGTTTGGAGTAATTAAAAGTTATTAATTATTTTTTTATAAATACAATCTAATTTATCTGCTAAATCTTTTTGAATATTTGAATAGAGAGGTGAATAAATATCAATTATTGCTTTTATTGAAGTATAATCCAAGTGTATTTTGATTACATGATTGTCTTCTTTTGGTTAGTTAGTAAATTAGCAAAATGCTTTAAAAGTTCATTATTGATGGCGATAATTGGTAGGAAACTGCTATGGTTATATCGTCTTTAGTTCTTTAATTTATTGTAATAGCCGTTTATCATTTACAAATAACTGTATGCGTTATCATTTGAAACTTTAATTCTTAAAAACTATAATGAATATATGTATAAAGTTTAACGATTGCCTGTACCCTTATTAAGTTGAAAAGACGTTTGTTATGCGATCGAAATAGAATTATGTGAGATAGTCAGAAAATTTAAAGAGTCATTAACTAGGAGAAAAAATGAAAATAACAATGAAAGATGTCGCCAAAAAAGCAGGAGTGGGAGTTGGAACTGTTTCCCGTGTTGTTAATGGTGTAAAAGTTAAGGCTAGCACTTATGAAAAAGTTCATGCAGCAATTGAATCTTTAAACTATGAACCTGATGAATATGCAAGAGGCCTAAAGACAAATCGCAGTAATACAATTGCTTTAATTATACCAACAATTTGGCATCCCTTTTTCTCAAAGTTTGCCTATTATGTTGAAGAGGCACTGAGCGAGAAAAAGTATAAATTATATCTATGCAACGCTGATGGTAGACCAGAAAAAGAGGCAGAATATATACAGATGAATAAACAGAATAAAGTCGATGGTATTATTGCGATTACTTATTCTGATATCGATCAATTTATTTCTTCAAACTTACCTTTAGTTAGCATTGACCGACATTTTTCAGACGAAGTTGCTTATGTCGTTGCTGATAATTATCGAGGAGGACAGATTGCTGCAAATAAATTAATTGAGTTTGGCTGTCATAATTTAGCATATATCGGTGGCACTTCACCCTATCCAAATGAAACAAATGACCGAAAGGCAGCATTTTATGAAGTTTGTAAAAAGAATCATTTTCCAGTTAAAATATTAGATATGCCGGAGCCAATTAGTGATTTACATGAGCAATTAAATCATTTTTTATCAATTAATTCGGAAATTGATGGCATTTTTACGATTAATGATTTTATGGCCTTAAATGTGATTAAGGTGATGAAGCAATTTGGAAAAACAGCACCTAAGGATTATCAAATTATTGGTTTTGATGGGGTTAAGATGGCTTGCGAAACTGATTATGTTGTTTCAACTATTGTTCAGCCGCTTAAAGAAATGGCAGAGGCGTCAGTTGAAATCTTACTGAAAAAAATATTTAATGAACCTACTGAGCAAAGAGTGGTATTCCCAGTTCATTTTCATTCTGGTGGGACAACTATTTTATGATTTTAATAATTTTTTTAAAAAAAGGGATTGACAGCTTTTTTTTGAAATGATATATTTATCCTATCAAAGAAAACGCTTTCAATACCGATTTAATTTTTTTTGCTTAGTTTTGGAAACGTTTCAATAAAGTAGGGGGAAATAAATGTTCAAAAAAATGTTAAAGCTTTCATCAGTTATGGTACTAAGTGTTGCTCTATTGGCTGGCTGCGGAAATGGGAGTAAAAAAACGGATTCTGCAGACGATAAAGATCCAGGAAGCGTAAAGGTTTGGGTACAATTTTCTGATGAAACGGCAGAAGGAAAAGCTTGGCAAGAAGTTGTTGATAATTTTAATAAAGAGTTTAAAGGTAAATACAAGGTTTCAACAGAGTATATTCCAAGGAGTGGCAGTGGGGGCGGCTATGAAGATAAGGTTAATGCTGCTGTTACAACCAATACATTACCAGATATAATTACTTTAGACGGGCCAAATGTTGCTGCCTATGCTGATTCTGGAGTGATTGCACCATTAGATGAATATTTGGAAGATGCTGATATGGATGATGTTTTAGATAGTATTAAGCAACAGGGTACCTATGATGGTAAATTTTATGCATTCGGCTATTCAGAATCAAGTGTTGGTGTTTACTATAATAAGAAAATGTTTGCTGACGCTGGTATTTCAGAATCTGAATTACCAACTTTAGACCAGCCGTGGACTTGGACTGAATTTCAAGCCGTTTGTAAAAAAGTGACGGATAAGTATAAAACACCAGCGATTGATATTTGTTTAAATTCCAAGGATGAAATGTTAACTTATGCTTATACACCATTTGTTTGGTCTAATGGTGGAGATGTCGTAAATGCTGATGGCACCAAAGCAGAAGGCTACTTCAATGAAGCTAAAAGTGTTGAAGCTTTACAATTTATTCAGGACTTAGTTAAGAAAGGGTATACCACTAATTCACCAATTGAAAAAGGGTTCCAAAGTGGTGAATATTCAATGTATTTAAGTGGTTCATGGACAATTGCTGAGATGGCCGAAAGCTATCCAGATGTAGAATATGGCATTTTACCTTATCCAGTTTCAGATACAACTAAAGAATTAGTTTCACCATCTGGTTCATGGGCACTAGGGATGACTCAAAAGACTAAGAAAACAGAAGCAGCTTCTGAATTTATTAAATATGCTACAAATACTGAATCAAGCAAAATTTTAAGCTTAGGAAATAGTGTTTTGCCAATCCGTAATTCAACTATTGAATTAATCAAAGATGAAGTATCAGCTGAAATGCGTTTCTTAATGGAGCAAAATCAAAAATCGGCACATGCTCGGCCAGTGGTTGTGGCCTATCCACAAGTAACTCGTGCTTTCCAGCAAGCAGCACAGGATGTTAGCTATTATGAAGAAAACAAGGATGTTCAAAAAGTAGCGGATACTCGAGCAGCAGAAATGCAAAAAGCAATTGATGAATCATTAAAATAATAGTTATTTTACAATCAGAGGCGGAGTTAAATAATGCTCAGGCCTCTGAATTTATCTAAAGCAATTTAGCCCATGATTGCTAAGCAGTCATTAGAGTTTTTTAGTCAATCTAGCTTATCACCCGCTACGCTTAGGAAAAAAATAGATTTCATTTTTGCAAAGACCACAAAATTGAAATTTCCTATTCTCTTATGGCGCTGAATGCGGTTGAACGGTTTTTAGTAAGTAAAAGGAGGAGCAGATGAACACAAAACCAACATTAAAAGAAAATATGGTCGGATATAGTTTTTTAGCACCAGCACTTATTTTATTAATTACCTTTTTAATTGTTCCCGTTGGAAAAGTAATTTATTATGCATTTACTGATTATTATTTATTAACCCCCGAGGCGACTAATTTTATTGGTTTTGAAAATTTCAAGAAATTGTTTAATGACCCGTTGTTCATAAAAAGTATTTGGAATACTGCTAAATTTGTCGTTTGGATTATTCCAGTTCAGCTTGGGGCAGCACTTGGGATGGCTTTAATTATTAATAAGCAGCGGAAAGGTAATCTATTTTTTAAAGTAGCTTTCTTCGCACCTGTAGTTATGAGTTTAGTTGTTATTTCAATTTTATGGCTCTATTTGTTAAATCCAAATCAAGGCTTGATTAATGCCTTGCTTGGTAAAGTTGGTATAGCTGCTCAACCCTTCTTAACCAGTCCAAAGCAAGCGATGTACACGATTGTCTTTGTCTCAGCTTGGCAGGGTGCTGGATATCAAATGTTGTTATTATTAGCAGGGATGCAAAATATTCCACAAGATGTCTATGAAGCAGCTGAAATTGACGGTTTTTCAAAATTTCAACAATTTTTATATATTACTATGCCTTTATTAAAACCGACTGCAATTTTCGTTTTATTAACGACCTTGATTTCAGCATTTAAGCTCTTAATTCAGCCAATGGTTATGACACAAGGCGGACCGATGGATTCGACAATGACGATGGTTTATTATATTTACCAAAAAGGTTTTACCGACAGAATGGTGGGTTACTCAAGCTCAATTGCGCTAATTTTCACAACTTTAATTGGCTTAATTACAGTTGCGCAGCGCAAGTTAGTTAAGGAGGACTAGAAAATGAAACAAAAATTTGGACCATTAATGGTATTTGAATATATTTTGTTATTTCTATTAGCCGCATTATTTATTTTTCCAATGCTTTGGATGGTTGTTTCGGCTATGAAGCCTGCCAGCGATGTTTATGGTAATTTAACTTCAATTAAAGCCTTTTTACCTAGTGCACATCCAGCTCAATGGTTTGATACTTTTAAGGAGGTATTCGGACGCTTTACGATTGTGACTTATCTAGGCAATAGTATTTTTTATGGGCTAACCTTTGCTTTTGGTTCAGTGATTATTAATTCTTTAGCAGGTTTTGCCTTTGCTAAAATCAATTTTTCAGGAAAAAAAATTATTTTTGGCATCCTACTTGCTTTGCTAATTATTCCGATGGAAACAGTCTTGATTCCACAGTTTACAATTGTCAATTCATTAGGCTTAGTTAATACACGTTTAGCAGTTGTTTTACCAGCGATGGCAAGTGTTTTCAATATTTATCTATTTCGAAATTTCTTTATTGCGGTACCAGAAGAATTGATTGAGTCCGCTAAACTAGACGGGGCAAGTATATTAAAAATATTTATTAAGATCATGTTGCCAATGTCAAAACCAGCAATTGCCACAGTCGGTGTCTTATCATTTATTGGTAGCTGGAATGACTATATCTGGCCGTTGATGGTTTTAACTGATCGCAGTAAGTTTTCTATGCAGGTTGCAATTACGACGATTAATACAACTCAGCCTGTCTATATTAATCAGGTAATGGCAGTCTTAACAATTTCAACAATTCCATTAATCATTGTTTATATTGCTGCTCAAAAGTATATTTTACAAGGCTTAGGCGGATCTGGAACTGGGATTAAGTAATGTTTAATAATTAATAGAAAGGTTCAAGGAAAAAATATGTTTAATGAATTACAAAAAGCGGATGAATACATCCGAAAAAAGGCTTCAAGTGTAGATTCAACCTATCGACATCATTATCATTTAATGGCACCAATTGGTTGGATTAATGATCCAAATGGATTCGTCTTTTTTAAAGGCGAATATCATCTATTTTATCAATATAATCCTTATGACAGTGCATGGGGACCGATGTATTGGGGGCATGCTAAATCAAAGGATTTAGTTCATTGGGAGCACTTGCCAGTTGCATTGGCGCCAAGTGAGAAATATGATATTGATGGTTGTTTTTCAGGAAGCGCAATTGAAAAAGATGGTAAGCTGTATTTGATTTATACCGGCCATGTTGAAAATGAGAACTTTAAACGTGAAGTACAGTGCTTAGCTGTTTCAGAAGATGGTATTCATTTTGAAAAATATGCTGGAAATCCAATTATTGATGAGCGTCAAATTGAAGGAGTTGCCGCAATAGATGATTTCAGAGATCCAAAAGTATTCAAAAGAAATGATAGTTATTTTACAGTTGTAGCAAGTAAAACACCAGACGAACGTGGCGAAATTTTACTATTTAAGTCGGACGATTTGTTAGAATGGTCATTTGTATCTATTCTTTTACGAGGTGACAAAAATCAAGGTATCATGTGGGAATGTCCAGATTTATTTCATTTGGATGGAAAAGATGTCTTAATTATGTCACCAATTAAGATGACACCAAAAGGGGTTTCTTATCACAATACGAATTCAACAGTTGCATTTATTGGAACAATGAACTGGGAAACGGGTAAATTAGAGGTTGAAAATTATCATGAAATTGACTCTGGCTTGGATTTTTATGCACCACAAACTTGTGAAGCTGCTCAAGGTAGACGGATTATGGTCGCTTGGATGCAAATGTGGAATCGAACAATTCCAACGCACGACATGGGTCATGGTTGGTCAGGTGCGATGACTTTGCCTAGAGTATTGCGGGTCAAGGGCAATCGATTAACTCAAGCACCGATTGATTCAATCTATGAAAATATAATTCAAGAACTAGAGCTCAATCAAATTGAGATTTTTGAGACGCCATTTGTTAAGCAAAAGCTTATTTCAGATACAGCTTATATAAAAATGATATTCGATATTGAAGACGCCCAGTCCTTTAAAATTGATTATGCAAAGTCGGCTAATCAATCATTAATGATTGTTTTTGATAAGGAAACACAGTTATTAACCGTCAGTCGTGAGAATTTTGGTAAAAAGATTGTGGGAATTGAACCAGAGCAGCTTGTTTCAAGGCAATTAAAAGTTGCCTCACCGAGCAAGCAGTTAACGCTTGAAATATTTAGAGATACTAGTTCGCTTGAAATTTTTGTGAATAACAGTCAGACCTTGTCCTTTACTTTTTATGAAGAGGTGAGTGGTAGTGATCTATTAATTTCTTCTAAAGGTCAATTGAGATTGACGCAGCTGATTGCTGGAAAAATAAAATAATAATTAATGTTATTATTTTATTTTTTCTTTTTATTTGATAAATTATCTAGAGAAGCATTTTAATAGCTCAATCAATCTTTTTTTGCTTATTTATATTGAATTGATAAGTTTATTTCTAAATTTTCTAAGAATCTTGTGAGCTACTTTTTTTAAGATTGATGTCTTGTCATATGGATAGAACCTTGATATATAAACGTTTATTTCTTTTTTGTCAACGTAAGGTTGACAAAAAATTGACGGATATTTTATAATGCTTTTTAAAAAATTTTTATTTATTTTAGAAAGAATTTGTATTAATGAATCAAGTTTTCTATACTATTCTTATTTAGAGAAGTGGAGGAAAGTGTTAGATGTTTAAATTTTTAAAGAAAAAAGAAGTAGAGCCTATTAATGAAAATTTTTATGCTGTGGCCTCTGGAAAATTAATTTCAATGAGTGAAGTAAATGATCCGGTATTTTCCCAAAAAATGATGGGGGATGGTTTTGCAGTAATTCCTGAAAATGGTGATATCTATTCACCTATTGTTGGACAAGTCATGAGTATTTTTCAAACCAAGCACGCAGTAGGCTTAAAGATGAAAAATGGTTTAGAAATATTGCTTCATATGGGAATTGACACTGTTGAGCTGAATGGTGTTCCTTTCGATATAAAAATTGGTGAAGGTGATCAGGTAACACCAGAAACTTTAATCGCAAAGGTTAATTTAGATGCTATTACAAGTGCCAACAAAGGAACAGAAATGGTTGTTGTGATTACCAATATGGATCAATTGAAAAGCTTTGAGCTATCTAAAACTGGTCAAGTTCTTGCTGGAGAAGTGATTGGAGCTGCTAAAGCGTAATTTTTTATTTGAGTGAATCATATGATTTACTCTTTTTTTTGTTAGAAAATAAAATATTTTTTCAAAAAATATGTTTTTATATGCATATTTATTGAAATTTAATTTTATATAATTTATAATAACCTTAGCTAAAGGAGGTAGATATGATGTATGGTATTTCGATTTTTTTAGGAGAAAGTTTAACAGAGCAAACAGAAGCGTATATTGATGAAATGAATCGACTAGGCATTAAAGGTATCTTTACTTCTTTACATATTCCAGAGGACGATGCAACTCTTTATGCAGCACGATTGAGACAATTAGGTCAGATAGCTCATCAGAGAAAGATGAAGCTAATGGTAGATATTTCTGGAGAAGCCTTGATGAGAGCTGGCTTTGCCTTTGATGATTTAGATTCAATTTTAGCGATTGGTGTAACTGGCTTACGAATGGATTATGCGATTTCCAATAAAAAAATTGCTGAGGCTTCTCAGAAAATAGATATTGGCTTGAATGCGAGCACAATTACACCCGAGGATGTTGTTGAGCTAAAGAAATATGGTGCAGATTTCAATCGTTTTGAGGCATGGCATAATTATTATCCAAGGCCGGAAACTGGTTTATCAAGTATTTTTTTCGCTACTAAAAATAGTTGGTTAAAAGAGGCTGGCTTTAAAATTTTTGCCTTTGTTCCAGGGAATGGTGTATTACGTGGTCCAATCTATCAAGGATTACCGACGCTTGAAAAACATCGTTATCTCAATCCTCTTGCTTGTATGCTTGATTTAGAGAGTAATTTTGGTGTCGATGGCATCTATATTGGTGATCCAACAATTTCCACAAGAAGCCGGAATCAAATTTCGACATATTTGAAAACGAATACATTTGTATTGGAAGTTAATAATACTGGCAGTAAGTATTTTAACCTCATTTTAGGTGATCACGCCAATCGACAAGATGATGCAAGGGATGTTATCCGGAGTGCAGAGGCGCGATTTAAAAAAATAGATATTATATCGCCAGAAAAAGCTTTGGAACGCCACTTAGGTAGTGTGACGATTGATAATGAAAAGTATGGACGTTATATGGGAGAAATTCAAATACTTAAAAACAATCTACCCTGTGATGATAAGGTAAATATTGCAGCGAAAGTAGTTGCTGAGGATCTCTCTTTAATTGATTATATTAAGCCTGGTGATAAGTTTAAGCTGATAGAGAAAGGAATGTTATGAGATGAATTTAGAAAGTTTAACGACAGAACGCAGAAATAAGGAAACAATGAATCTGGATGAGATGACCATTACAGAGGCATTATATAAAATGAATCAAGAGGATCAAAAAGTCGCACTGGCAATTGAGTCAATTTTACCTGAAATTAAACCAGTTATCGAGGTGATTATTAATTCTTTTAATAACGATGGACGGTTAATTTATATGGGTGCAGGTACTAGCGGTAGGCTTGGTGTGCTAGATGCTGCTGAATGTGTACCAACATTTGGAGTTGACTCAGAGATGGTACAGGGCTTAATTGCTGGTGGTCAGCAGGCTATGACGGTTGCTGTTGAGGGTGCAGAGGATTCTCAAAAGCTTGGAAAAGAGGATTTGGTTGCTCTCAACTTAACCGATAAAGATACTGTTGTTGGAATTGCTGCTAGTGGGCGAACACCTTATGTAATTGGCGGATTAAAATACGCGGCTTCTATTGGTGCATCAACGGCTTCTATCTCTTGTAATATGAATGCTGAAATTAGTAATTACGCAAAATTTCCAATTGAGGTAGATGCTGGGCCAGAATTTTTAACAGGATCGACTCGTTTAAAATCTGGAACAGCACAGAAAATGATTTTAAATATGTTATCTACAATTTCAATGATTGGCATTGGCAAAGTCTATAAGAATTTAATGGTTGATGTTAAGCCAACAAATGAAAAATTAGTAGAGCGCTCCAAGAGAATTATTATGTCAGCAACTGATTGTGATTATGAGACTGCTTCAACATTTTTTATGGCTGCAGATCAAAATGTTAAATTAGCAATCGTGATGCTATTAACAAATTCTTCTAAAGAGGTAGCGACAGAAAAATTAATCCAAGGGAATCAATTTATAAAAAATACAATTTAAACAGTTGAAGGGAGTAATCATTATGGCAGAGGATAATGTAAAGCGTTTGGCTAGGGAGATTTATCAGCAGGTTGGTGGTCAAGAGAACGTTTCAAAGCTACGTCATTGTATGACAAGAGTACGGATGGATATTCTTGATTATGATAAGGTTAATCTGGAGAGTCTAAAACAAATCGATGGTGTCATGGGTGTTGTTGAGGATGATACCTTGCAGGTTGTAATCGGACCTGGGACAGTAAATAAGGTTGCTCAGGAAATGGTAGATTTAGTTGGGGTAAAGCTGGGTGAACCGTTTCCTAGTAAAGTTTCAGGAAAACAGCTTGTTGAAGAAAAGGCTGCTCAAGTCAAAGCTAATCAAAAGGCAAAAAATAATAATAATTCAAAGTTTAAAGTTATTTTAAAATCAATCTCTAATATTTTTGTGCCAATGATTCCGGCTTTTGTTGGTGCAGGAATTATTGGTGGGATTGCTGCAGTAATGAGCAATTTGCTAGTTGCAGGTACAATTGGTGATTCATGGCAGCAATATATCGATGTTTTAAATATTATTAAAAACGGAATTTTTGCTTATTTAGCTTTATATACAGGTATTAATAGTGCAAGTGAATTTGGTGCAACGCCGGCTTTAGGTGGTGTTATCGGGGCTGTAACCTTATTGACAGGTATGAACGCGGAAGCACCATTACCTAATATTTTAAATGGTGGCTCTTTATCTGCAGGTCAAGGCGGTATTATTGGTGTGATTTTCGCTGTGTGGTTGCTATCATTAATTGAAAAACAACTTCACAAGATTATTCCAGACTCAATTGATATTATTGTAACACCAACAATTTCATTATTGGTAATTGGTTTGATTACGATATTCTTAATTATGCCAGTTGCAGGTTTAATTTCTAATAGCTTAGTCGGTATTATTAACTTTGTCCTAGAAAAAGGTGGCATGTTTGCAGGCTTTACTCTAGGTGCAACCTTCTTACCAATGGTTATGTTTGGCTTACATCAAATCTTAACGCCAATTCATATTGAGATGATCAATCAGACAGGGATGACTTTGCTATTACCGATTCTAGCAATGGCCGGTGCTGGTCAGGTTGGGGCAGCATTAGCATTGTGGGTTAAATGTAAAAAGGAACAACAATTAATTGAAATGATTAAAGGTGCCTTACCAGTTGGTATTTTAGGGATTGGTGAACCATTGATTTATGGCGTGACTTTACCTTTAGGCCGTCCATTTATAACTGCCTGTATTGGTGGTGGTATTGGTGGTGCCGTGATTGGTGCTTTTGGTAATGTTGGCGCAATTGCAATTGGACCAAGTGGTGCTGCCTTAATTCCTTTAATTGCTAATAATAGATGGTTTGAATATGTATTAGGCTTATTGGCAGCCTATATTGGTGGATTTATTGCGACATTTTTCTTTGGTATTCCGAAAGATTTAAAGGTAAATGATTAATTATTTATTTTAGATTAATTATAAGCTATCTCGAAGTAACTAGATTTAAATACTAGATACTTCGAGGTAGTTTTTTTATTTGAATTTTAATTAGGTTGATAAGTTCTTTTTTTTGTTATAATACGTTGAGATATTGTTTTATGTGAATATTTAAGAAATTGAAGGAAGGTGAAAAATAATGCAACAAAATATTATTTTAACAATACAGGATTATTATAAAACACTGCCAACCTCTGAAAAAAAAGTGGCTGAATATATTTTAAAGCATACAAATGAAGTAATTAGCTTGAGTGCACAGGAATTAGCAAAAAAATCAGGTTCAAGTCCTGCGGCAATTATTAGATTTTGCCATTCCATTGAAGTGAATGGTTTTACTGATTTAAAATTATTACTTTCTGCTAATATGGGTGCTATTAATACACAAATGTATACAGAAATTGAAGATGGAGAATCTGTTGGTGCGATTAAGGAAAAATTGCAGCATCGTTTGGTTCATGCTTTAGAAAGGACTAACGAGCATTTAAAGATTGATGGTGTGGAAAAGGCGGTTGAAGCAATTGAAACAGCTGAAATTATTTATATTTATGGTCTTGGTGCGTCGTCCTTAGTTGCACAAGATATTCATCAAAAGTTTACGAGATTGGGCTTAAATGTTTTTTATACAATGGATCATCATTTATTTGCTTCGGCAATTGGTACGAGTCAATTAAAAGGGGTCTTTATTGGTATTTCAAATTCGGGTGACACCTTTGAAACAAATTTATTGGCGAACTTAGCCTTACAAAATGGTCTAAAGCTGGTTGGCATTACTGCGGATTCTACTTCTTACTTAGCTCAAAAAAGTCAAATGCTATTATTAACCCCAGAGGGCGAAGAAGCGCCATTAAGAAGTGCTGCGACAGTATCGCTGATTGCACAGCTTTTTGTCGTTGATATACTATTCTTTGCTTATTGTGCTAAAAACTATCAAAGCGCCTTGGAAAAAGTTCAAAATTCTAAAAATGCAGTTAATATATTAACCAATAGTAAATTTGAATAAATCATTATCTTAATATTAAAAGAGATTTAGTAGACTTATTTTTGTCTAAATCTCTTTTTTTAATTAATAAAAAGCTTAACTCGTTCTACAAAAGTTTTTTTATTTTCAAAGGCTTGTCTTGCTTTAAGGGCTTGTGCGGGGTTGTTCGTAATGATGCCATCAACATTCATGCGCAAAGCATTTTGGATTAAATTTTCATGGTTGACAGTCCAAACAAACAGTTTTTTATCTTCATTTTCAGCCTGTCTAACAATTCTCTGATTGACAGAAAATTCTTCTAAACCAATAAAATTGGCTTGTGTGTCTGGCAGGCGACCAATATTGAGTGCGACAAGGATACCAGTTGTTGTTTCTGGACTAGCTTGCTTTACTAATTGAACAGTATTTTCGTTTAAAGTTTGAATTAGATAGTCATTCGCTTGATTTTCTGACTTTATTAATTGCATTAAGCGTTCAATACTTGCCAGAGAATCTGTTCCAGAAGTTTTGATTTCTATTAATAAAGGCATATTGATAGATTTAGCAACACTAATAAATTCTCGTAGAGAGGGAATTTTATCTGTTTTATCACCTTGCTTTAATTCAATATTGTTGATTTCAGCTAAGGTTAAATCCTTAATACGATCATTGTGACTGCTCAGACGGCTTAAGGTTGTATCATGAAAGACAACCCATTGTTCGTCCTTTGTCTCTTGAACGTCAAGCTCAACATAATCCGCCCCAATTTTTGCGGCATCTTTTAGGGAAGCAATTGTATTTTCAATGTGATTAGCGGTATAACCTCGATGGGCGATAATCATTGTTTCAGGCTGATAAATGGTTTGAGATATTGTAAAGATATTGACAATTGAAACAGTAATAAATAAAAAAATACTGCTGGCAAAAATTATTTTTTTAGACTTAAAATTTATCTTTTCTTTAATTTGTCTATTATCTCGCACAGGCGAGATAAAGTTTAAAAGAACAATGGCTATAACTAATTGTAAAATACCAAAAGAAAAGAATAATAACCCTTGAATAGCAGTTATGGTGATACCTGCGATGATTGGAGCAATCAGAGGGCTAATTTTTTCGATAATTGTTAAGGGCAAGTATAGAGTAAATGAAATTAGAGCAATCAACATTGTTTGAATAATTAACAAACCTGCAATAGTGCTAATAATTTTGAGCTGATTTTTTTGAGTGTATTGCCAACTTTTTTTTATTGCACCGAAAATGGTACAGTCTTTTTTGTAAATAAAGAAAGAAATTGTAAACATAAGTCTAAAATTTAGAAAAAGTATTATTAAAAAAAATATGCCATAAATTAATTTACCGTTAGTTGTTTTTAGAAGCTCGTCAATAATAAAATTTGGAATTTTTAGCTGATTAGCAATAATAGTGTTCATTCCAACAGTCACAATTGGTAGCATTAGAAAAAAATATATAACTAAGAAAATAAATTGAAAACTTAAAAAGTATTTGAATTTGCCTTTTATTTTACTGATATTTTCTTTCGGATTGATTGTTTGTTGATTTTTATGTGCAGCTACAAGATTTATAAAATATGCCTGTTCAAAGTATGTAAAACAGCATGTAATTAAAACAATTAATATAATAGAAATTATTGATAGTGGATTTTGAAGGATTTGAAAAACAGTCTGCTCAGTTAAACTACTCAAATTTACAAAATGAATTGCTCTAAGGAATAAATAAACGATTAAAGGTGAGATTATCAATGACCATAGTCCCTGAATAATAATAATATTTTTTAAATAGCTGTAAAGATGGCTTTGAATAATATTCTTTATTGTTTTAAGCTGGTCAATAAAAGACAATAGTCTTCCCCTCCAATCAGTTATCTTATGTTAGAATAGCATATTTTGTTTATAATACCTTGATTTTATACCAATAAGAGTTGCTAGTAAATATCAAATTGTACCTATCCATATTTAAAGATTTATTTTATTATGCGTCAAAAAAGAGCTTCAACAACGACTTCAAACAAGTGCTATTGAACCTCTTTTTACATTTACTATTTTGCAGAAAGGGCAGCCATTGTTATATAGTTATATGGCTGGTTAAAGTGTGGTAGAAAGAGAATGTCTAGTAGTTTTAGCTTATCGATTGTGACACCCTCTGCTATTGCTAGTGAGAACATGTGAATGCCCATTGAAATATCTTCTTTTGAAGCCATTTGCGCTCCTAAAATGCGACGAGACTTGGCATCATAGACAATCCTAATTTTTACCTTTGCATTTTCTTTCATAAAGCCAGGTTTTTGTAAATCTTCAAAATCGCTATATTTGACTTCAAAACCATTTTTTTCTGCAGCTTCCACAGATAAACCTGTTGAAACCATGTTATAGCCAAAAATTGAAATGCCGTTTGAACCTTGAACGCCTGCGCTATCAACAACTGTACCACCAATATTATAGCCTGCAACAATACCAGTCCGCACAGCGTTAGTAGCTAAGGCAATATAGGTTGTTTTTTGTAAAGCATTAGAATAAATAGTTGCACAATCACCGACCGCATAAACATCTGGATTGCTAGTTTGTTGATGTTCGTCAACTAAATAGGCACCATTGTCAAATAACTGTAAAGCATCTTTACCTAATAAATTATTAGGTAAAAATCCAATAGCATTAATTACTAAATCGACTGGATATTCACCTTTATTTGTTACAACAGCTTCAACGGTTTCATGACCTTTATACGCTTTTGCGAGCTCACCTAGATGCAATTCAATACCATTATCAGAAAGGTTTTTATCCATATCTTTTGTAAATTCAGGGTCATAATAGCTTGATAGGGTTCTGGCTTCAGCATCGAATAACAATACATTTTTACCTCGACGTTTTGCAGCTTCAGCAATTTCAACACCAATGTAGCCTGCACCAATTACAGCAACATTTTTTATTTTATCATCTGTCAATGCTTTGTCAACGTTTTGTCCATCTTGAAATAGCTTGAGGAAATGAATGTTTTTCAAGTCATTACCAGGAATTTTTGGTGAAATTGGAATAGAGCCAGTTGCGAGCACAAGCTTATCATAGGTTTCTGCTATTGTTTCACCGTCTTTAGTCCGGCCATAGACCTCTTTTTTATTAAAATCAATGGATTCAACTGTTGTTTCCATTAAGATTTTTGCACCTTTCGCTTCAAAATCAGCTTTATTTGTATAAAATAAACCTTCATAAGAATCAATTTGACGCCCTACCCAGAGTGCAGTACCGCATCCTAAATAGCTGAGGTTTGTATTTCGATCAATGAGTACTACCTCTTGATCTTCGAAATTATCTAATAAAGTATTTGCTGTGGCAATTCCGGCATGGTTTGAACCAATAATCACTGTTTTTGTCATGTTTGAATACCTTCTTTCAAAAAAATTTTATTAATGAACTACACTTGATTGTGAAAGCCCTTACAAACACTTTAACTTTTTTAGCCGTAAATATCTATTTTAATGCTTGTGAATATAACAAATGAAATCATAAAAAAAAACTAGTCTAAAGCTATAAAGCAATTGATACTTCGAGTTTTTGGTGAGATTGTGAATAAAAAAACATTAAAAATAATCATTGTTATAAAATCTATTTTGAATAATTTCTAAATAGATATTGATTTATTTGTTTGAAAGCTGTATATTCTATTTAGAAATTATTCGAAATAGAAAAGGAGTAGTTAAATGGGATTATCAGAGACATTAAAAGCTATTGCTGATCCAGCAAGGCGAGCTATTTTAGAAATGTTAAAGGATGGCAGGAAATCTGCCGGAGAGATTGCCTCGCATTTTAATTTAACGAATGCAACGGTTTCTTATCACCTTGCTCAACTTAAAAAGGCTGATTTAATCACTGAAACTCGACATAAAAATTTTATTTATTATGAGTTGAATGTTTCGGTTTTTGAGGATATCTTAGTCTGGGTTTATCAACTAAAGGAGAATAATAATGAAAAAGAATAAAGTTATTTTAACATTTATCATTTGCTTGCTACCAATGATTATTGGGGGACTATTTTACCAATATTTGCCTGATAAACTACCAGTGCATTTTGGAATCGATAATAATCCAAATCTTTATGCTTCAAGAGGTGTCTTTATTTTTCTAATACCGATAGCTATGGCCTTACTTCAGCTTTTTCTTGTGCTAACTGTTTTTTACACATCAAAAAAGCTTCAAAAATCACCTAAGCTTTTGAAGCTAACATTGTGGATTGTTCCTGTTTTATCCTTATTAACGTCAATTTTGATAGTTGTCTATGTCTATAATCAAAGTATCAATGTAGGTAGGATTGTTTGTCTATTTGTGAGTATTATACTAATTATAATTGGAAACTATTCAACTAAAATGGATTATGAAAGTGGCAAACGATTTTTTAGACCGACACCGAAAAGTGTAGCAGATTTTCGTAAAAAAAATAAGATTACAAGCATGGCTTTAATCCTACTTGGTTTCTTATTTTTCCTTGTTGCTTGGTTTATTCCCTTTGGCTAGTTTAAATTTTGAGAATATTATCAATTAGCCGATAGAGATGCCGTATATTTCTTCAGCGAATTTACTTGGAATGATTAACTCATCACTGATGGTTTTAATTTTAATTTGATTTTCAGAAACTGATTTATCTAATATTTGAATATGATCATTAATCTTTAGCCCTATTTTTTCTATTTCAAAAAGTAATTGATAATTATCTTCAAACCGCTTGATTATAATTTCAGTATGCTCAGGATATTGAATAATTGGGATTATGAAGTCTTCTGATTTTAAGAGATTTTCAGATATGATGCCACCATGCGGGCAATGCTTAGGTTGATCAAGAAATTGATAGAGTCTCGAAAAAAATTCATCATCTTTTAGATGTTCAATTTCTTCAGCTAATTCATGGACCTCGTAAAGGGAATAGTCAAGCTTTTGATAAAGAAAGCATTCAAAAATACGATGATTATAGATTAATTTTGAGGTTACTTGAATGCCAATTTCGTTGAGCTTAACGCCTTTATAGGATACATATTCAACATAGCCCTCTTTTTGAAGCTTACTGACCATTTCTGAGACTGAGGCGGCAGAAACCTGCAATTTTTGGGCAAGCGTTTTATTTGAGACGTAATTTCTAACACCATCATTATTAAAAATTGCTTTGAGATAGTCTTCCTTTTGATCAGTACGTTTTTTCATGATTTGCTCCTTTATTGAAAGCTTGCAGTGCTTCTTAGTACAAATTATTATAGCATAATCGCCAATAAATATTGCTGAATGATTTAAACTAAAATAAATTGACAATTAATCCCTTATCTAGTATTATAGTAATGTTGTATTTACGGGCTTCGTATGTACAACCGCACATACCAAGTATTAAGCACGGTCAATTGATAGTCGCTTGTGTGTGGCGAGTCTAACAAAAAATATAAGGAGGTGCCGTAATGAGCGCATATGCAATTATCAAAACTGGTGGTAAACAGGTTAAAGTTGAAGCTGGTCAAGCAATCTACGTTGAAAAATTAGATGTAGAAGCTGGTGAAAAAATTACTTTTGATGAAGTTGTTTTAGTTGGTGGTGACACTACAAAGGTAGGAACACCGACAGTATCAGGTGCAACTGTTGTTGGAACTGTTGAGAAACATGGCAAACAAAAGAAAGTTGTTACTTTTAAATACAAACCTAAAAAACATTCTCATCGTAAACAAGGTCATCGTCAGCCATATACAAAAGTTGTTATTGATTCAATTAATGCATAATTATGATTGAAGCAACTTTTAGACGTGATGTGGCAGGCTATATTGTTTCATATGAGATTAAAGGACATGCAGGAAGTTCGGAAAAGGGCTTTGATGTTGTCTGTGCAGCTGTTTCGACCTTGGCGATAACAACTGAGAACGGTATCAATCAATTAGTTGGATTTACACCGATTTCGGAGGTTGATTATGAAAACGGTGGCTATCTATATGTCGAAATATTAGCTGATTTAAATCAAGAAAAAATGAATATGACGCAATTATTATTAGAGAACCTATTGCTAGGCTATCAAACAATTGCGACTCAATATCCTGAATTTGTTGCGAAAGCAACACAAATTAATCAAAATGGAGGTGCCTAATGTTAAAATTAGATTTACAATTATTCGCCCATAAAAAAGGTGGCGGTTCAACATCTAATGGACGTGATTCAGAAAGCAAGCGTTTAGGAGCTAAACGTGCTGATGGACAAACAGTTAATGCTGGTACGATTCTTTACCGTCAACGCGGTACTAGAATTTTCCCTGGTACAAACGTTAAACGTGGTGGCGATGATACATTATTCGCTACAGCAACTGGTGTTGTTAAATTTGAACGTCTTGGACGTGACAAGAAACAGGTTTCTGTTTATCCAGCTGCTAAATAATTAATAAATTTTTTCTAAACCATTAATTTCGAGTTTATAGCTTGAAATTAATGGTTTTTATTTGAAAACCCCATCAGAATTCGCAGCTATATTTTATTGAGTAGGCAAACGATAGTGAATATTTTAAAATTGAATGGTAGTATAAAAATCGTTGATTGACAATCGAATTTTTATGTTATATAGTTAGTTTTATATTATTTAAACTAACTATATAAAAAGGAGTTAATGATGGCAAATTTAGAATTATTGGATTTATTGAGCCAACTAACTGAAAATTCCAAAATTAAATATGCTACTGGTAAAGAAAAATGGTTTAATTCTTTGATGGATCGAGCTGCTGTTACGATGCTAAAAACTGTTTTTGACCACGAAGGAGCAACTAATAGTGAGCTCTCAAATATTTTGGACATTCGGCCTAGCTCTGTCAGTAATTCAATTAAGACTCTTGAACGATTGAACTTAATCTGCAGGGTGGTTCAAGATTACGATAAAAGAATTATTAAAATATACACTACGGATAGAGGTAAGAAAGAAATTATTCAGATGGGCTCAATTCCTAGTAATCTAGCGAAAAAAATATTTGATTTTTTGGATAATCAGGAAAAAAAACAATTGGAACGAATTTTATCTAAGCTGTTAACTAATATAGAAAAAGAAGATTTTTCGATGTATGAAAATTATATAGATAAAAATATAAAATAAAGAATGAGGTTAAATATGCCAAGAAATAAAAAAGAAAGCTTATTATTTTCTCTGTTGATGACAACTGGAATGGTTTTGATAATGGTAACCTATCGAATGTACATTGGAGTGGGAGTCCTGTCCTTAAAACCATTATTACTGGTTATGATGCGTTCATTTATAATTGCATTTATAGTAAATAAATTTTTCGTGCATCCATTAGCGATCAAAATAACTGGCTGGTCAAAGGTAACAGAGAACAATCCTAGAAAAAAGAAACAGGTAATGACTGTTATAAAAATTTTATTTATGGCAACCATTATGTCCCTTCAAGGTATGTTTTTTGTTGGTGCATCAATTACACCTGCAGCTTATGCAACATCATGGTTGCTTAGTATTGTGGTATCAGCGCCAGCTAGTATTTTGATTGTTGGTCCGCTTGCAACAAAAATTTTGAATAATTATCAACTCAGAGTGTCGGCTGAGGAGGAAGGTTAAATAGATATTTTTGTAGAAGGCTTGCTAATAAACTATATTTACGCTAGTTGATTACTTTCTATGATTAAAATTTACTATTTTTAATCTATCCAGTGCTACTAATAAAAACGGTAAAAATAGTGAGTATAGACAGAGCTTTTGAGTAAGTCCACGTAATGGAAAACGAAATTCTTTAAGTATTGGAATCTTATGTTTTGAATAAATAATTAAAATGGCAGTGGCGAAAGCAAGGATTACTTTTAAGAGGTTGGCGAACCAATCATTATTTTCTTTTTTATAAAGCAAGATTAGTATAATTATACCAAGCCAAATGGCTAAGAGACTGAGTGCGGAAGCATCACTATGAATCCTTCCAACAATACTAGCATGATTTTTGACACGATCGGCTATTCCAGTGATAATACAATCTCCTAGAGCATACAGGATAATCGAAGCAGTGAGTAGCTTAGCTAGGCCTTTAGAAGTGTTTTTAAAGGATTGATAAAAGGCAAAAGCAGAAATAATATAAATCGAGCCATCAATGATTTGCCAAATTTTAAATGCGCTTCGAGTTGGCTTACCAGCTTCTCCAAAGTCACTCATTAACATATTTAGCTGGTTGAAATGAGGGTAAAAATGTCCCAATATAAATGGTGAAACTGTTTCACTGATAATGACTAGTATCATTAAATAAAAACCGAATTGTTTTTTTGTTTTCAATTTTGCACCTTCTGAATTAAGAATGTTTATATCATACCAAATTTTTTAAAAATAAGTAATTTAAGTAATTAAATATTGTATTATTTTAAATTTTACTTTGAGTTTTAATATTTAGGATTGGTTTTTTCAGTAGGGAGAGGATGAATTTATACATTTTAATATGTTTACATCTCTGGTAATTTGTGAGTAATTATTTTGTCAACACATGAAAATATAAGGAATGTTATGACGATACTAGATTTTATTTTATTTAACGAGAAGATAAAGAAGAAAAAATAAGACGTGAGTAAAAATGAGTGGCTAGAAATCCAATATTCAACAAATAGGTATGTCAAAAAAACGTCAATAACTTGTCAAACTAAATTGACATTTTTTTAACGAATGATTGACTAGCTGCTTGCATTGTGTAAACAAAAAGGAAGCCATTTTTGGCTTCCTTTTTGTTTGCGTAATTTTATTTTTCAGGAAAAAGAATCATTGGAATGATGATTGGCTCTCTCTCAGTTTGCTCGTATAAGAAAGGAGTCAAGGCGTTAATCATTGCGTCTTTTAGCTTTTGCTCACTAAAGTTTTTCGAGCGCATAGCTTCACGTAAGGTATGGAAAAGAATTCTTTGTCCTTCTTGAATTAATTCTGCTGATTCACGCATATAAACGAAACCACGGCTTAAGATATCTGGACCTGCTAAAATCATTTTTGTTTCAGGGTCAATGGTAGCGACTGCTAAAACTAAGCCCTCTTCAGATAATAAATGTCGATCGCGCAATACAGCTGTACCAATATCACCAATCCCTGAACCATCAACATAGACATCTTGTGCGTTGAAATGACCAGCTAATCTAGCAGTATCCTTAGTTAAAGCTAATACATCACCGTTGACAAGGATAAAGCAATTTTCTTTTTTAACACCGGTATCAACCGCAAGCCCTGCATGGATTTTTTGCATTCTGTATTCGCCATGTACAGGCATAAAGTATTTAGGCTTAATTAAACGAAGCATTAGCTTTTGCTCTTCTTGTCCACCATGTCCAGAAGTATGGATATTATTAATTTTACCATGAACGACGTCAGCACCAGCTTCTGATAGTAAATTAATTAACTGGTTAACGCTCATCGTATTACCTGGAATTGGGGAGCTTGAGAAAACGACTGTGTCGCCCGGTTGGATTGTGACGTGCCGATGTGTACCATTTGCAATTCGTGATAGAGCTGCCATTGGCTCACCTTGGGAACCAGTACACATAATCATAATTTCATCGGCAGGATATTTATTAAGCTCGCTTGGGTCAATGATAGTCCCATCGGGTACATTGATATAGCCTAATTCTCGACCGTTGACAATCGCATTTTCCATTGAACGACCAAATACGACAATTTTCCGCCCAGTTTTTACTGCTGCGTCACAGGCCTGTTGCAGACGAAAGATATTAGAGGCGAAGGAGGCAAAGATAATGCGCCCTTCGATTTTCTCAAAAATTCGCATAATTGAAGTCCCAATGACCTTTTCAGATTTCGTAAAGGTTGGAATTTCTGCATTTGTTGAGTCAGATAACAGGCAAAGTACACCTTCATCACCTAGTTGAGCCATTCTATGTAAATCTGCCGGCTCACCTACTGGTGTAAAGTCAAATTTGAAATCACCCGTGCAGACGATTTTACCTTGAGGTGTTTGAACGACAATACCTAAAGGCTCTGGAATACTATGTGTTGTTCTGAAAAATGAAACAGAAGTCTTTCTGAATTTAAGTACACTGTCTTCATTAATTTCATGTAATTCAGCATCACGAAGCAATCCGCGCTCATCAAGCTTGTTTTTGATTAAGGCTAAGGCTAATGGGCCTGCATAAACTGGAATATTCGCAACTTGTAATAAGAATGGAATGCCACCAATATGATCCTCGTGACCATGCGTGATGACTAATGCTTTAACTTTCTGGATATTTTGTACGATGTAAGAATAGTCTGGTATGACATAGTCAATGCCTAATAGTTCATCTTCTGGAAACTTAATGCCAGCGTCTACTAGAATAATTTCATCTTGAAATTGGATTCCATAGGTATTTTTACCAATTTCTCCTAAACCACCAACAGCAAATACGCCAACTTCGTTATTTTGTAATTTTACTGCCATTAGTAATTCACCAAACTATATTCAGAGTTTTCCTTTTCGTATTCAAGATGGTTTCCAGTTAGCTCTTGTAGATATTCAATATTAAATGCTGTATTAGCCTCAATACGTTCTCTTGCTAAAATTTCATTTTCTGCCTCAATGTATAGTGACTGTGTTTGCTCACGCTTAGGGTTTCGCCCTTTGATTTCTTGATAATAAGCTTTATAAATCATTTTGTTTTCTCCTTTAAATATTCAACGTTCGTTTTTTGCAATTAATCCTATTTTATCATAAGATAGGTAAAAAGAAAATAAACTGAAACAGACAGTTGTTGTCTTAAATCACTGAGGAGCAATAAATGAAAATATTAGCAATGGATACTTCTTCTAAGGCTTTAAGTGTAGCAATTACAGATGATGAGACGTTGCTTGCTGAAGAAACCCTTAACATCAAAAAGAATCATAGTATTGAGTTAATGCCGACTATAAGTCGTTTAATGGATCAGGTATCACTGAAACCAGCTGATTTGAATCGCATTGCAGTGGCGAGTGGACCAGGCTCATATACTGGACTGCGAATTGCGGTAACAACTGCTAAAACACTAGCTTATACTTTAGGTATTGATTTAGTTGGTGTTTCTAGTCTTGCTGCGATTGCACGTAATGCAAAAAATTATCAAGGCTTAATTGTTCCAATATTGGATGCTCGACGGAGGAATGTCTATGCGGGTGGTTATCAATGGCAATCCAATGAGCTAAATTTAGTTTTTAAGGAAGCACATATGAGTTTTTTTGATTTATTAGCTAAAGTTGGAGATGAACCAGCTTATTTTACGGGTGAAATTGAAGTATTTAGGCAAGAATTGGATTTATTACCAAATGTTACTTTGGAAAAAAATCTAAAGGATTGTCTACCCAGTGCTTATCAAATTGCTCTGCTAGGAATGGGGTATCAGCCCCAAGATATTTTTTCATTTGTTCCAGAATATTTAAAGAAAGTAGAAGCTGAAGAAAATTGGTTGAAAACGCATGAAGAAATTGATGGTTTGGTGGAGAAATTTAATTAATATTCAGTTGGATAGTGTGATCAAAACTGAAAATGATTATTATAATACTGAATTAAATTGTATGTTTCGACGGGCGAATGCTCAGGATATCAGGGGTATTTTAATGGTGGAGCGAGACGTTTATTTTGGAGAATTGCCTTGGACCTACACTGATTTTTTTGCTGAAATATCGATTAATAGACAAGCAGCTTTCTTTGTTGTCGCTAATCAAGAAGAGATTGTTGCTTTCATTGGTCTACGCGTTCAAAAAAATGAATTACATATTTCAAATTTGGCTGTCAAGGTACAATATCAACGCCAAGGTATTGGTCAAGCTTTGATTGAGCTAGGCAAAGATATTGCTACCAGACTAGCGCTTAAGCAGCTTAGTTTAGAAGTTAGGTTTTCAAATAAAGATGCGCAGGCCTTTTATCGTAAGTTAGGTTTTCATTCGGATAAAATATTAAAAGGTTATTATACCGAGTTGAAAGAGGATGGAATTGAGATGATTTACCAGATTGATTAGATATCAGATGAAAAATTATTATAAGTCGGCCACGGTGTTTGCACCTCAAGTATTTGAATTATTTGAAGCGAGTTATGGTGTCAGCCCGTGGACGATCAATACCATTATTTTAGATTTAGCACAAGAAAATCGTTTGTTTATTTCAGCATTTGCGGATGGGAAATTAGTTGGCTTTTTGAGTGCAATCAAAGTCCTACCAGAATTAGAAATTAGCAATATAGCTGTGCTACCAAGCTATCAAAATCAAGGTATTGCAGGTCAATTAATTGGTCAATTAAAAGCTTGTGGTTCAGTAATTTTTTTAGAGGTTCGGGAAAGTAATCAAAAAGCAAAACAGCTATATCTGAAGGCTGGATTTTACCAAACTGGTTTACGAAAGAAGTATTATCAAGAGCCAGAGGAAAATGCAATTTTAATGGAATGGAGAAAAAATGTATATCCTAGCGATTGAAACAAGCTGTGATGAAACAAGTGTTGCAGTTTTAGAGAATGAAGCAGCTTTAAAAAGTAATGTGATTGCCTCACAGATCAAAAGTCATCAGAGGTTTGGCGGAATCGTACCGGAAGTAGCTAGCCGACATCATGTGGAGCAAATTACAATTTGTATTGATGAAGCACTTAATGAAGCCGGGATTCAAGCTGCGGCGCTTTCAGCCGTGGCAGTTACCTATGGACCTGGTTTAGTAGGTGCGCTATTAGTAGGTGTTGCAGCTGCCAAGGCATTCGCTTGGGCCAATCAATTACCCTTAATCCCTGTTAATCATATGGCAGGTCATATTTATGCTGCACGCTTGGTTGAGCCGTTGACCTTCCCCTTGATCGCTCTATTGGTTAGTGGGGGACATACAGAGCTGGTTTATATGGCCGGCGATGGTGAATATCAGTTAATTGGCGAAACTCGAGATGATGCCGCTGGTGAGGCCTATGATAAGGTTGGACGCGTTATGGGCTTACCTTATCCCTCTGGAAAAGCGATTGATGAGTTAAGTAAAAGCGGTCAGGATATTTTTAATTTTCCGCGAGCGATGCTCAAAGAACCAAATCTTGATTTTAGCTTTAGTGGGCTAAAAAGTGCCTTTATTAACACAGTTCATAATGCAGAACAACGGCAGGAGCTATTAAACAAGGCTGATTTAGCTGCCAGTTTTCAGGCTGCAGTTGTGGATGTATTAGCTGCGAAAACACTAAAGGCGATTGAAAAATATCCAGTTAACACATTAATTGTGTCTGGTGGCGTGGCGGCCAATCAGGGATTACGTAATCGTTTAATTACTGATTTAGCAAAAACAGATACACATGTGATTTTTCCACCAATTCGCTTATGCGGTGATAATGCTGGTATGATAGCGGCTGCTTCATTTATTGGTTATCAAAAAGGCGATTTAGCAGATTTATCTCTAAATGCTATACCGAGTTTGGAGTTATGATATGGAATTAAAATCAGCAATTATTCAGCTTAGTCGTGAGATAGGGATTGATAAAATTGGTTTTGCAGTGGCCGATAATTTTGAGTATTTGCGAGAAGGCATTGAAGCACAGGCAGTGGCTGGGAATCAGGCAGGTTTTGAACATCAGAATTTAGATGAACGCTTGAATCCAGATCTTATTTTTAAAGCGCCTAAGACAATTATTGCGGTTGCCTTAGCTTATCCATCTAAATTAACAAGTCGTCCTAAGAGAACGAATTATCGAAGAGGACAATTTGCATCGGTTAGCTGGGGTATTGATTATCATGATATTTTACAGACCAAGATTGATCAGTTAATCGAAGGAATAAAAGCATTAACCAGTGATTTTGACTATAAAGCGATGGTGGATACAGGTGAATTAATTGATGTCGCAGTTGCGCAAAGAGCAGGTCTTGGATTTATTGGTAAAAATGGTTTGCTAATTACGCCTGAGTTCGGGAGCTATGTTTATTTAGGAGAGATTATCACCAGTATAGAGCTTGAGCCCGATCAGCCTATCTCACTAAATTGTGGTGAATGTAAGCGTTGTGTTAATCTTTGTCCAACAGATGCGTTGATTGGTAACGGTAAAATGGTTGCTAAGCGCTGTCTTTCCTTTCAAACACAAAATAAAGGTGAGATGCCCTTAGAATTTCGTTCTAAAATTAGAACAACAATCTATGGTTGTGATATCTGTCAACAGGTTTGTCCTTATAATAAAGGGATTAATTCGACGCAGCATCAAGATGAGCTGGCGATTGATTTAGAGCTTGCTTATCCCGAACTTATTCCATTGATTAAGCTGACCAATCGAGAATTTAAAGCGAAATTTGGTCATATTTCAGGCAGCTGGCGTGGCAAGAATGTTTTACAGCGTAATGCAATTTATGCCTTGGGTAATGCTAGAGATCAAACAGCAGTTGATTTTTTGGTTGAGCTTTATCATACTTCGACGCGTGAGGATTTTAAAGAAGCTTGCTTTTGGTCATTAAGCTTGATTTTGAATTCAGAAGCATCAGCACAACAATTATTGAAAAAATAATAAAAAAACTTAGAAATTTGCCTAATTGTCTTTACGATTGAGCAAAAATTCGGTAGAATGTATTAGGTAATCAAGCCGGGTTAGCTCAGTCGGTAGAGCAACGCACTCGTAACGCGTAGGTCGTAGGTTCAATTCCTGCACCCGGCATTTATAATAGCAGCACTGATTTATCAGTGCTTTTTGGTTTCTTGTTCTAAATTATTTTAACTATATATGATATGCTCATAAATTGTTATAGGCTATTAATTTTGAAAAATATTCTATTTTAAATTTCAGTTTATGATTGGCTGCCACAATTCAAATTCTTGAATATTCAGACACAGCTAGAACCGATGTTTGAATCTATAATAATTTTTTTATCATTTTAATTTAGAGTTTAAGCTTTATTTAAGCTTCCGGCTATACTATTAGCTCATCCCAAATAATTAATCTTTTTCATAAACTCCTTGACCTTCAGTTATCTGAAGGTCTTTTTGTTATTAATTAATTATTTTTCATATTTAAATTTTTTTGAATCAATCCTCTTGGCCCAACAGGTGTTGAGAAAACAATTTGTGTATTGGTATTGCCGAAGCGTTGTAGTAAGCCAATAAATTGATCTAGTTCATCAGTGCCGGGAAAGACGACTTTTAAGAGCATTGAAAAAGGTCCTGTAACACAGTCGCATTCAAGGACATTTGGAATGGATTCAATGAAAGGATAAAACTCTGGCTTATCTTTAGGAGAAACTTCTAAACTAACATACGCTTTGATATGAAACCCCATTTTTTTATAGTTAAGTATGGCTTGGTATTCTTTGATGTAATTCTTTTTTTCTAAATTTTGGATGCGTGCAGATGTGGCTGGTGAAGAAACAAAGCATTGCTCAGCTAATTTTTTTATTGAGCTTCGACCATCTAATTGCAGTGAATTTAGTAGCTTTAAATCGATATCGTCCATTTTACACCTTTTTCCTTTGTCAAGTTTTATAACATTTACAGCTATAGTCTAATGCAAAATTTCAAAAAAATCTATATGATTTTAAATAGAGCTTAATTAAAATGCTAAAAAAACGTTTTCAACTTTAAATTAATAAGAAAAATAAATGAATAATATCATTAGATTTTTTCTTTTCCTTTTGCTGTTGTAGGCTTCTGGTATATGTGATATTTTTTGACATATCAAAAACAAATAAAAGGAGCATATATTAAATGATAACTAGAATTGAAACGGACAGTCTGGGTAGTAAGGCGATTCCAGAAGCAGCATATTATGGCATTCATACTAAACGTGCATTTGAAAATTTTCAAATTAGTGGTCAAAGAATGAATCCGCTTTTGATTAAAAATATGGCTCGTATTAAAAAGGCAGCCGCAATTGTTCATCTCAATCATAATGAATTATCTGAGACACGAGCTGAGGCAATTATACAAGCCTGTGATGAAATTATTGAAGGTAAGCTATCGGATCAGTTCATATTAGATGCTTTTCAAGGTGGTGCAGGCACTTCAGCCAATATGAATGTTAATGAGGTTATCGCAAATCGTGCTTTAGAAATTATTGGCGAATTACGTGGCAATTATAAAATTATTCATCCAAATGATCATATCAACAAGTCGCAATCAACGAATGACGTCTATCCAACGGCGGGTAAAATGGCTGTCTTAGAAGAAATATTGTACTTGGAGCAAGCCTTGAGGGAATTAGAGCTGGCTTTAGGTGCAAAGGCAAAGGAATTTAAAAATGTGATCAAGGTTGGTCGGACGCAATTACAGGATGCGTTACCGACTGACTTGGGGGATAGCTTTAAAGCTTATCAGAGTGTGATTTTGCGAGAGTTAAAACGAATTAAGGCAGTGAAAAAAGAAATTCAAATTGTTAATTTAGGCGGCACTGCAATCGGAACGTCAGTGAATGCTTCAAAAAATTATCTGAAGCAAATTATTCCAGCGATTAATCAGGAATTTCCAATACCGCTTATTCAGTCCGGTGATTTAATTGATGCGACGCAAAATTTAGATGGTCTTGTCCAAGTTTCAGCGCATTTGAAGAGTTTGGCTGTTACGCTTACTAAAATTTCGAATGATTTGCGGCTCATGTCTAGTGGGCCTCAAGCAGGGCTTGGTGAAATTCGCTTACCACAAAAACAAGTTGGCTCATCAATTATGCCCGGTAAAGTTAATCCAGTGATTCCAGAAGTCGTTTCACAAATTGCTTTTCAAGTGATTGGTAATGATTTAAGTATTACCTTGGCAGCTGAAAATGGTCAATTGGAACTAAATGCTTTTGAACCCGTATTATTTCAAAATTTGCTGTCTTCTGTCAATCTTCTGACCAATGGTATCAAAACCTTAACAGAAAATGCAATTTTAGAGCTGAAGGCTAATGAGGCATTCTGTTATGAGTCTGTGATGACTAGCGATATTATGATTACTGCTCTGGCGCCTTTTATTGGCTATGAAAAATCAGCCAGTTTATTAAAGGAAGCTCGTATTCGCCAAATTTCTGTGAGAGAAGTAGCCTATGAGTCTAAGGTTTTACCTGTAAAACAGCTTAATCAATTATTAAATCCAGCATATTTTATTGCGAATCAAGCTGAAGTAGATTCTGTTGAAAGCTTAGTTTATGTTTAGTAAAAAATTTATCGTTACAAACACCTTGAATCAGCCGTTTTGATTCAAGGTATTTTTATTATTTTTAAAATGGGTATTGTAAAATCTTTTTGATATGCTATACTAAAAAATGCAAATCGTAATGATTACATTTTACCTGTGGTATTGAGAAAGGAATTATTGATGAAGAAAATCGTATTATTAATGGGATTGCTAGTTCTATTTTTGACTGGCTGTAATAGTAAGACGAGCGATAAGAGTGAAGCAAATGACGAGAAATTAAGTATTGTTACGACTTTTTATCCAATGTACGACTTTACTAGAAATATTGTCGGTGATGAAGGTGATGTCTCTTTATTAATTGGTTCAGGGGTTGAACCACATGACTATGAGCCTTCAGCAAAGGACATTGCTAAAATTACTGACGCGGATGCATTTATTTATAATAATGAAAATATGGAGACTTGGGTACCTGATTTAACTAAGACCTTGAAAAAGGATAGTGTCAATGTGATTAAAGCATCGCAAGACATTTTATTATTACCCGGCTTGGAAGAAGAAGGTCATGATCACAGCGGTGAAGAAGGTCATTCGCATGAGATGGATCCACACGTCTGGTTAGCGCCATCGTTGGCGATTAAGGAAGTGGAAACGATTCGTGATCAGTTGATAAAGGCTTATCCGAAAAAGAAGGCAGCATTTACAAAAAATGCAGCGGCTTATATTGAAAAATTAACTGCTTTGGATAATAAATATGCAACAAGCTTAAAAAATGCGACACAGAAAAATTTTGTAACACAGCATGCAGCCTTCCAATATTTAGCGATGGAATATGGCTTAAATCAAGTTTCAATTGCTGGTCTTTCACCAGATCAAGAACCGAGTGCATCACGCTTAGCTGAGCTAAAGGATTATATTTCTGAAAACAATATTAAATATATTTACTTTGAAGAGAACGCTTCTAGTAAGGTTGCTGAAACGTTAGCAAATGAGGCTAAGGTAGAGTTGCTTGTTTTAAATCCGCTTGAAGGCTTGACAAAAGAGCAACAAAAAAATGAAGAAGATTACATTTCTGTAATGACAGAAAATCTCACTGCTTTAGAAAAGACGACTACCCAAACGGACGGGAAGGAAATAATTGAACCAGAAGAAACTGCTGAAAAAACGGTTTATGATGGCTACTTTAAAGACTCTCAGGTAGAGGATCGGAGTCTAGCAAATTATAAAGGCGATTGGCAATCAGTTTATCCTTATCTTGAAGATGGTACCTTAGACCAAGTCTTTGATTATAAAGCAAAGCTTAAGAAAAAAATGACCGCTGAAGAATATAAAGCATATTATACAACTGGTTATCAAACAGATGTTGATGAAATTAAGATTACAGATAAAACAATTGATTTTATTGTAGCTGGTAAAAGTCATAAGGCAACATACAAATATGTTGGCAAGAAAATTTTGGATTATGAAGCTGGCAATCGAGGTGTTCGCTATTTATTTGAAGCAACTGAAGCTGTTGACGGTGCATATAAGTATGTTCAATTTAGTGATCATAATATTACCGATGTTAAAACAGAACATTTCCATATTTTCTTTGGAAATGATAGTCAAGATGCCTTGCTTAAGGAAATGGATCACTGGCCAACCTATTACCCAAGTACAATGACAGGTAAAGAAATTGCTCAAGAAATGATCTTACATTAAAAAATTGTCTGATAAATTGTAAGCTTGGCAATTAGGAGACTAAGGCATGACGCCTTGGTCTCTTTTTGCTATAATCGGTTTGAGGATGTGAAATCATGAAAAAAAACTTTGTGGTAATCGGTTTAGGGAGATTTGGTAGCAGTATTGTTAGAACATTAGTAGAGTCTGGTCACGAGGTTCTAGCAATTGACTCCAACGAAGATCGCGTGAATGAATATATGAATATCGCAACACATGCTGTTGTTGCGAATGCGCAGGATGAAGCGGTTCTTAAATCTTTAGGGATTCGTAATTTTGATGCTGTAGTTGTTGCCATTGGTGAGGATTTACAAGCGAGTATTTTGGTAACGTTGATGGTCAAAGAAATGAATGTGAAAAATGTCTGGGTTAAGGCCTTGGATGATTATCACGCTAGAGTGCTTGAAAAAATCGGTGCTGATAGAGTAGTTCATCCAGAGCGTGATATGGGTGTTAGAATAGCTCATAGCTTGACAGCGAATAATTTAGTCGATTACTTTGAAATTAGCAAGGATTTTTCAATGGCAGAGATAAAGGTCTACAATAAAAAATTCATAAACCGTACTTTACAGGAATTGAGTTTTCCTAAAAAATATAATGTCCAAATTTCAGCGATTAAAAAGACCTCTGGTGAGGTTGAGCTGGCAACAGCGGATTCAATTATTCATGAGAAGGATTCAATTTTAGTGGTTGGCAGGACAGAGGATGTTGAATATTTAGACGAAATTTTATATCGGACATAAATGATAATGCATTTCATCTTGGATGGAATGTATTTTATTTTAAAAATAATTGCACTTTTGTGCTATTTTTTAAAAAATGTTACAAATAATTCCCTAGAAATCAACGTTTTAAATTAAATAATATTTTTGAGACTAGATTGGAGATTCGGTCTGTTAAACTAATAGTATCAAATAAAGGAAATGAGGAATAGATGATGGAATTTATGTTAGATACTGCCAATTTATCAGAGATTGAGCAATACGTGAGGATTGCTCCGATTTCAGGAGTTACTTCTAATCCATCGATTGTAAAAAAAGAAGGGAAAATTGCTTTTTTTGAGCATATGAAGCAAATTAGAACAATCATTGGAATGGATAAAAGCTTGCATATTCAGGTTGTTGCTCAAGATGCTAAGGGAATGCTAGCAGATGCAGAAGCAATCTTGAACAAGGTTGATCAGCAGGTTTTTATCAAGGTACCAGTCAATTCAGTTGGTTTGGAGGTTATCAAGGCTTTAAAGGCGCAAAATGTTAATGTAACTGCAACTGCTGTTTATAGCAAATTCCAAGCTTATTTAGCAATCGCTGCGGGCGCAGATTATATCGCACCTTATTTTAATCGGATGGAAAATTTAAATATTAATGCACAGGCAACGATTATAGAAATTGCACGAGAAATTGAGCGCACCAATAGTTCATCAAAAATATTGGCGGCAAGCTTTAAAAATGTTGGTCAAATCAATGCGGCATTAGAAGGCGGTGCGCAGGCTGCAACAATGGGTGTTGATATTATTTCAGCGGCGCTTGGTATGCCCTCTATCGAAAAAGCTGTTGTTGACTTTACAGCAGATTGGGAACAATCATTCGGCAAAGGAACGACAATTTCTAGTCTGTAAATTAAGCTAATCAAATATTAAATGAACTTGGCTGGGATGTTTTTTCATTCCAGTCATTTTCAGTCTTAAAATAGGCTATAATTTAAAGATAGAGGAGGTGTAGCAGGTGGATGATAAAAAACGATTATTAGCAAGGGTTGCTTATATGTACTATCAGGAGGATATGAGTCAAGCAGAGATAGCTAAAACGCTTGGCATTTATCGTACGACTATTAGTCGAATGCTGACTAAGGCCAAGCAGCAGGGAATTGTTGAGATAAAGGTACACCATTTTGATTCAGCAATTTTTGAATTAGAAACATTTTTTAAGCAAAAATTTGATTTAACTCAAATTGAAATTGTGCCAACATCTCATCGTTTGACTGAAAAGGAAAAAGCTGATAATCTATCTGTCGCTGCAGCAGAATTTATTCGTAAAAATATTAGTGATGATAGTGTTGTTGGCTTATCGTGGGGGGCAACCATTGGTCGAACGATTAGCCGAATTAGTCCAAAGCAGACTGTAGATACGGTATTTTTACCAATTGTCGGTGGTCCTAGTCATGTTAATTCAAAGTATCATGTTAATACACTGGTCTATGAAATGGCGAAAAAATTTCATGGTCAGAGTATTTTTATTAATGCAACTGTCATTCAAGAATCTCAGCCTTTGGCAGCCGGTATTATTAAATCAAAGTATTTTGCTGAAATTCATGATTACTGGTCAAAAATGGATACTGTGATATTAGGGATTGGTGGTCCTTTAAATTACCAAAATAGTCAATGGCGAGATTTATTGACAATGAAAGATATTAAGGCACTAAAATTGCGTGAAGCAGTAGGTGATTTTGCTTGTAGCTTTTTTGACGCTGATGGGAAAGTTTTAAAGGGCGATTTATACCAACGGCGTATTGGGATACCGGTAGAGCTGATTGCTAAGGTACCAGCTTCAATTGGTATTGCAAATGGTTTGAATAAGGCGCCAGCTATTCTTGGATTAATAAGAAGAGGATACATCAATAGTTTAATTACCGATCAGGAAACGGCACTAGAAATGCAGAGGATATTTAATGAGAATAATGCGTGAATTTTTTGTGATGTAATTGCACCTATAGATTTAGAGATGTAAAAAGCAAATCCTTTTGTGATTTGCTTTTTTAGTGATTTAGACTAATATTAAGCGCGTTTTTGCTTCAATTAAGCGTCTGGCATCTGCTGGAATATCTTGATTGGTAATGACAATATCAGCAGCTTGCCATTTTGCGACCTGAACTAGAGATGAGTAATTAAATTTTTGACTATCTAATAGAATGATGGTTCGAGTGCTTTTTGCAATCAGCTGCCTTTTAATTTCCGCATCAACGAGTGATGAGGTACAAAAGCCGTCTCTGCCCAAAACACCGCTTGAGCCCAGAAAGCATAAATCATATTTGACATCATCATATAATTGATTCGCCGTATCATTTTGAAAGGACATATCTGCTTCAGAATATCTGCCGCCCACGCAATAAACTGTATTTTTTGAATGGATGAGCTCTAAAATAGCGGCTAGAGAGCCTGTGAAAATATGTTTATTATCATGCGTTTTAAGGTGGTTTGCTAGCAGGGCAGCTGTACTGCCTTGATCTAACCCGATGCTGCAGCGCCCCTTAGGAATTAGTTTAGCGGCCGCTTGGACGAGCTTGCTTTTATTTGCATAGTTAATTGGGGTTCGATTAACAACTGGCTCTAGCGGTTTGGCTTGGATAAGCTTGGCGACACCGTAGCGTTTTTCAAGGATACCTTCTGAGGCGAGATATTTTAGGTCTTTGCGAATTGTTTCATCAGAAACTTGGAATTGATTGACCAATTCATTAATCCGTACCTCATTTTTCTGATATAAAAGCTTGGTGATTGCTTGACGTCTAGCTTGAATTTCTTCGGCTTTCATCACATATTCTCCAATCGTTTTAATTTTAACGTTAGAAATAGTATAGTAAATTTCAAGTTAAAAACCAAGTTTTATAGTTTTTAAACTTGGGATTTATCGAAAAAACCAAATTATATGTTTAAAAACCAAGTTTTTAATTGAATTCAAAAATAGAGATTATATAATTATTATAAAGGTGAACGTAAAAGGATTTTGAAAGAAAGGAAAAAATAATGGCATTAGGTGTAATCGAAAAAGGCAAAAATACTAGTAACGTTGTATTAAAGGGCAATCGTAGGCTTCAGCAGATGAAGGCGAATTTATTTAAAGAAAAACGTCAAATCTCTATAGAGCGTGCTTTGCTTTATACAGAAAGCTATCAGCAAACAGAAGGGCAATCTGTTATTATTCGTCGTGCTAAAGCAGTAGCACATATTTTAGAAAACGTTAAAATTAGTATTCGTGAGGGCGAGCTTTTAGTGGGAAATCGAACGGTACGCCCGAGATCAGGCATTTTATCTCCAGAAATGGATCCATATTGGATTTTGGAGGAGATTGATACAATCGATGCTCGACCTCAGGATCAGTTTAAATTTATGGCGGCAGACAAAAAAATTTATCTTGAAGCACTATACCCGTATTGGAAAAATCGTTCGATGAAGGATTTTATTAAGACGCAAATTACGCCAGATATCCAGCAAGCCCTTGATGACGAGATTTTCAAATTAAATCAAACAGATAAAGGTCAGGGTCATATTATCATGGATTTTCCAGCCATTTTAGAACATGGCATTCAATATTATATTGATTTATTAAAAGTGAAAATTAATACTAGGCCTGAAAATGATTTCTTTAAAGCAGGATTGCTTATTTTTGAGGCAATGCATAATCATTTTTTAAGATATTCCGCGCTAGCGAAAGAATTGGCCGATGCGGCAGTGTCAGATAAACGAAAAAAGGAATTAGAAGCTATTGCTGAAATGTGTCACAAGCTAAGTACCCAAAAGCCGGATACATTTTACGAAGCGTTGCAGCTACTTTGGATGACCAGTGTCGTTGGACAGTATGAATCTAATGCTTCGTCACTTTCTTTAGGCAGAATGGATCAATATCTCTATCCATTTTATCAACAATCATTGAAAAACAATACTAGTGCCGATTTTCTTTATGAGGTATTGGGTGATTTTTATGTTAAAACAAATGATGTGGTTTTATTAAGAAGTGAAAGTAGTGCTAAGTGCTTTGCTGGGTTTCCGACTGGTTATACAGTTGTACTTGGTGGATTAGATGAATTTGGGCGTTCGTCAGTTAATGAATTATCATATATGATGCTGGATTTATATCACGAAATTCTTTTACCTCAACCAAATTTATCAGTTAGGATGAATGAACTGATTCCTAGAAAATTTTTATTAAAAACTTGTGAAACGATTCGCTTAGGGACGGGGATTCCACAATTGTTTAATGATGAGGTTTGTGTACCTGCTTTTTTAAGTAAGGGCGTAGCCTTGAAGGATGCTCGTGATTATGCAACTGTTGGTTGTGTTGAAATCAGTATTCCGGGGAAAACCTATGGCCTGCATGATATCGCATTGTTTAATTTATTAAGAATTATGGAGCTCTCGATGTATGAGCTTAAAGATAAAGCTGATTTAACTTATGAGGCGCTGTTCGGAGCTATTGAAGCAAGTATTACCCGTTATGTTAAATTAGTGGTTAAGGGCTCAGATATTGTTGATTTAGGACATCGTCACTATGCACCAACTCCATTTCTGTCAGTTCTAATTGCGGATTGTCTGGAAAACGGATGTGATGTCACAGAAGGCGGAGCCCGCTATAATTTTTCTGGCGTGCAGGGTATCGGTGAAGCAAACTTGAGTGACTCACTTTTTGTAATTAAGAAATTAGTTTTTGAAAAGCATGAGATGACTTTTTCAGAGTTAGTGGACGCGATGGCAGTCAACTATCAAGGTGAATATGCAAAATTGCAGGAGCATCTCATCCAAGATTTTGATAAATATGGTAATGACAATGATGAAATTGACGAGATTGCCATGAAAATTTTTCATCACTTTGCGATGGAGCTAGATCGATACCATAATATCCGTGGTGGGCGCTTTATTCCAGGTGCATATACGGTTTCTGCCCATATTCCGTTAGGAGAAGCCGTTGGTGCAACCCCTGATGGTCGTAAAGCGCATGAACAGCTTGCTGACGGTGGCCTTTCCCCGATGGTCGGACGCGATCGCTTAGGGCCAACGGCCGTTTTAAAATCAGTTAGTAAGCTTGATAATTATTTGACGGTAAATGGTAGTCTTTTGAATTTAAAATTTCAACCAAATACTCTTAAAGGTGTGACAGGGTTAAATAAATTTGCTGATTTTTTAATGGCTTATACGAAGTTAAAAATTCAACACGTACAATTTAATGTTCAGTCTAAGCAAACCTTACTGGATGCTCAAAAAAATCCCGAGAAATATACTGGCTTATTAGTTCGTGTTGCGGGCTATAGTGCATTTTTTGTTGATTTGAATAAGCAAATTCAGGATGATATTATCGCACGTGTCGAGCATGAATTATAATTAAGGTGAGCATATCATTTTGAAAAAAATCCTAATTCTGCGTGTATCTACTCAGATGGCCTGTGTCCAGGCGCAAAATGTAGATTTTTGAAAAATGATAGTCAGTCTTTCCTGTAAAATAAGTCGTTTCAGTTTTTTAGGTGAGTGAGGAGGAGGTTTGAATGGATGCGATGAATAACGAGCTAAAAGGCTTAGTGTTTAATATTCAGCGATATTCAATTCATGATGGTACTGGTATTAGAACCGTGATTTTTTTAAAAGGCTGTCCATTAAAATGTCCTTGGTGTGCCAATCCAGAGTCACAAAAGGCGGTTACTCCAACCCAATGGTTAAAAAATGGCAAAATAGAAATTATTGGTGAATGGCTCACTGTTTCAGAGGTTGTTGAAGAAGTATTGAAAGACGAGATTTTTTTTAGAACTTCTGGTGGCGGTGTCACTCTATCTGGTGGGGAGGTCCTGACGCAAAGCGTTTTTGCGCAGGCATTACTGCGGGAATTTTATGAATTGGGTATTCATACAGCGATTGAAACAACAGGCTGCTATTCTAAAGAACGTTTAGCATCTCTTTGTCCGTACTTGAATGAGATTTTATTTGATTTAAAGCTAATGGACTCAGAGCAGTCTAAAAGAGTGATTGGTGCAGATATTAATCTGGTTAAAGCAAACTTTGAATTGGCAATTGGCCAATCAGAAATAGCAGTCATTCCTAGGATTCCCTTGATCCCAAGCTATACAGTGAAACCAGATAACCTAATAGCTATAATTGATTACCTGAAATCGCTTGATGTTAAGAGGGTCCATCTATTGCCGTTTCATCAATATGGTAGCAGCAAATATGATTATCTCGGTTGGGACTATCAGCTAAAGGAGCTGCCAACTCTTTTAGCAGACAGCTTGAAAGCGATACAGCAGATGTTTGAGGCTGCTAAATTGACCACGGTTATGGAAGGTTTAGCATAAATTTAAGAGGGCGGACTTACTGTCCTGAGGGTGGGACAAAAGTCCTATCCCTTTTCTCTAATTTCCTAGACGCTGGTTATTGAAGCTAGATTGTCTAAAAAGCGTAAACGGCTTGTTTTGAAAGTTGAGCATAAGACTGAAAAATAGTAAGGAGGCACTTAGCCTATCTATTTTTTCAGCTTATGCCGATACTTTCAAGCCATTGAAGTTAGATTGTCTAAAAAGCGTAAACAGTTTGTTTTGACGGGTTTTCTCTCTCAAAACTGTTCAAATAGATACGTCATCCGGTCAGACAGAAAGCGTCTGACTGAATAAACGAATGACTCGTCTATTTTTCACAGTTTTAATCAGAGATAGAAAACACCTTGCTATTGTTAGCCTATCTGATAAGACAATTAATGCCCGCTTGCTTGAAAATGGCTTGATGCTCCAGTAAATCCTCGCTATGTAATTGAGGGACGTTGGCCATTTGATAATTCCGTTTTAGTGATTGATATTTCTTTTCGCCAAATTGGTGGAAGGGTAGTAGCTCTATTTTATCAATACCTAGCTGTAGAAATAATTCAGCAAAATAGCTTGCATCCTTTAGACTATCATTGAAATCGGGAATAACCGGTACTCTAACAATGAGATTGTGGTGATGGGCAAGTGCGTACTGCAGGTTTGCCAATATCTGTTTGTTGTCTACACCGATTCCCTTTTTATGCTTATCGGGATTATAGTGTTTTACATCAAAGTATAACAAATCGATATTTGAAATGAATTCTTCAAAAGCAGCGTGTTCGGCGAAGCCTGTTGTCTCACAGGTGATGTGAATTCCTTTATGATGTAAGACCTTTGCAAGCTTCGTCGCAAAGTCGACCTGAAATAATACTTCTCCGCCAGAAAAGGTTACACCGCCGTCAGATTCGAGGTAAAACGGTTCATCCTGCATGACCTCATTAACAATTTCGTCAATTGTTTTATAGTTACCGACTATTGTTTCTTGATTTTTTTGTGAGTGCCACATTTTTTCAGGCTTGCCTGACTGAGATTCTGGATTAGAGCACCAATAACAACGAAGCGGACAGCCCTTGAAAAAGATAACAGTTCTGATACCGGGACCGTCGTGAATACTAAATTTTTGAATATTAAAAATACAGGCTTGCTCGTGCATAATGTCCTCCTTTTGACAGATTATTTCTAATTAATTATAGCACGATTTATTTCTTACGAAAACATATTTTTTTCTTTAGAAATAAAAATGGTTTTTTTATAGGAGAAATTTATTTCAAAGATAATTCAAAAATTGTTTTTTAATTTGCGCTATGATAGACTAAGCAACATATGGAGGTGTTACTTTGGCTAGATTAGACGAAATTATTTCAATTGTTAATCAAAGAAAAAAAGTAGAAGTTAACGAGCTTGCGGAACTTCTGAATGTTTCAAAGGTAACAATAAGAAAAGATTTAGATCGTTTAGAGAAGCGAGGAATGATTCATCGCCAACACGGTTTTGCTGAAATTAATAATCAGGATGATTTAAATTATCGCTTAGCTACTAATTACGATTTAAAGAAGAAAATTGCGACGAAAGCAAGGGAGCTAGTAAATGATGGTGAAACAATTATTATTGAATCAGGCTCAACCTGTGTCCTATTAGCTGAAGAGATTGCAATGCATTGTAAAGATGTTACTATTATTACAAATTCATGCTTTTTAGCTGCTTATGTTCGTAAATATGAGAATATTGAAATTATTCTATTAGGTGGCGAATACCAAAAGGATTCTCAGGTGAATGTAGGACCATTGATTAAAACTGTTGTTGATTATTTTTATGTTGACAAATTATTTGTTGGAATTGATGGCTATAATCCAAAGGGGATTTTCACCGGTAGTGATTTGGCGAGAGCAGATGCTTCCAAGCTGATGGCACAGTCTGCCGATAAGGTGATTATTTTAACAGATTCGAGTAAATTTGTGCAAAGAGGCTTGGTGACAGAGTTTAATATTTCTGAGGTTGACACAATCTTTACAGATATCGGTATTGAACCTCAGCTATGTAAGCAGCTAGAGCAACAAGGGGTAAATATAATCACAGTATAATCATAATTTATAATTATTTATTGATAGATTAAAGTAATACGAGCTAAAGCTGCGTCATAGCTTTAGTTCTTTTTTTTGTTTTTAATTGACTTTGTTTTTTAATCGTGCTAGGATTTAGTTGCGAATGAAACTTATTTTTATTTCAAACGAAAAAAGAAAGGTGATTTAGATGGTAACAGTTATTCAAGAAAAGGTAGCATTAAAAACCAATCATTTTGGTGAATTAACTCAGCGTATGAGTGAATATCGAGAAAGTGTCCTTACCAAGCAACCCTATATTTGTGCCGAACGGGCATTATTAGCGACAGAGGCCTATCAATTACATCAAAACCAGCCCAGTGTTGTGAAGCGTGCGTTGATGCTGCAAAATATTTTAGAAAAAATGTCTATTTATATTGAGGATGAAACGCAAATTGTTGGTAATCAGGCTGCTTCAAATCGGGATGCACCAATTTTTCCAGAATACACGATGGCTTTTGTGATCGATGAGCTTGATTTATTTGAAAAGCGTGATGGCGATGTTTTTCATATTACTGAGCAAACAAAGGCTGATTTACGTCGAATTGCCCCATTTTGGGAGAATAATAACTTAAGAGCAAAGGCGGGGGCATTATTACCAGATGAGGTTTCAGTCTATATGGAAACAGGTTTTTTTGGTATGGAAGGCAAGATGAATTCTGGGGATGCTCATTTAGCGGTAGACTATCAGTCAATGCTAAAGCTTGGGATAAAAGGTTATCAGGAGCGTGCACGTCAAGCAAAGGCAAATTTAGACTTAACGCAACCTGAAAATATTGACAAGTATCAATTTTATAAGGCAGTTGATATTGTCATGAATGCCGTTTATACATTTGCAAAGCGTTATGCTAGGCTGGCACGAGAATTGGCTGAAACGGCTGAGCCAAAAAGGGGCTTGGAGCTGCTTGAGCTAAGCCGAATTTGTGAGAAGGTACCTTATGAGCCAGCTGCTACCTTCCACGAGGCAATTCAGGCTGTTTGGTTTATTCAGCTGATATTACAAATTGAATCTAATGGGCATTCATTATCCTATGGTCGTTTTGATCAATATATGTATCCTTATTTAAAAGCTGACTTAGCTAAGCAACAGATTACTGAGGCGAAAGCAATCGAGCTATTAACGAATCTTTGGATTAAAACCTTAACAATTAATAAGGTTCGCAGCCAAGCGCATACCTTCAGCAGCGCAGGAAGCCCGCTTTACCAAAACGTGACAATCGGTGGACAAACGAAAGCTAAGCAAGATGCTGTCAATAAATTGTCATATCTTGTTTTGAAAAGTGTTGCGCAAACTAAATTGCCACAGCCTAATCTCACGGTTCGTTATCATTCAGGCTTGGATAAAGCATTTATGAATGAATGTATTGAGGTAATGAAGCTTGGTTTTGGGATGCCAGCCTTTAATAATGACGAAATAATTATTCCCTCGTTTATTAAGATTGGCGTTACTGAAGAGGATGCCTATGATTATAGTGCAATTGGCTGTGTTGAGACAGCTGTTCCAGGAAAATGGGGTTATCGCTGCACAGGGATGAGTTATATGAATTTTCCAAAAATTTTACTGATTGCAATGAATGATGGGATAGATCCTGTATCTGGCAAAAGATTTACAAAGGGTTACGGTCACTTTACAAAGATGACATCTTTTGCAAATTTAGAAACGGCATGGGATAGTGTTGTACGTGAGCTGACAAGAAAAAGTGTCATTGTTGAAAATGCAATTGACATTGGCTTGGAGCGTGATGTACCTGACATTCTTTGCTCAGCGTTAACTGCAGACTGTATTGGTCGAGGGAAGACTCTAAAAGAGGGTGGCGCAATTTATGACTTCATTTCTGGTTTACAGGTAGGGATTGCTAATTTGGCCGATTCACTTGCTGCGATTAAACAGCTAGTGTTTGAACAAAAGAAATTTACACCTGCTGAATTATGGGAAGCTTTAATGACGGATTATGCGACTGAGCAAGGTCAGGAAATACAACAAATGATTATTAATGAGGTGCCAAAGTATGGTAATGACGATGACTATGTCGATCAATTAGTCGTCAAGGCCTATGATAGCTACATTGAGGAGGTCAAAAAATATCCAAATACGCGCTATGGGCGTGGATCGATTGGGGGGACACGCTACTCTGGTACTTCTTCAATTTCAGCAAATGTTGGTCAAGGCAAGGGGACAATGGCAACACCAGATGGTCGAAATGCATGGACTCCACTAGCCGAGGGGTGTTCGCCATCTCATAATATGGATAAGCATGGGCCTACCTCAGTTTTGAAGTCAGTCTCGAAGCTAAGGACAGAAGAAATTATTGGCGGTGTCTTGCTTAATCAGAAGGTAAATCCACAGATGATTGCTAAAGAGGCGGATAAACAGAAACTGATTATGCTAATTCGTGCCTTCTTTAATCAATTGCATGGCTATCACATTCAATATAACGTTGTTTCGCGTGAAACATTAATTGATGCACAAAAGTATCCAGATAAGCATCGGGATTTAATTGTACGTGTCGCAGGCTATTCAGCCTTCTTCAATGTTCTTTCTAAAGCTACCCAAGATGATATTATTGCGCGAACAGAACAGGTTCTTTAGAGATACGCCAATTTATAAATTAGTATAAAATCAGTTGTTTTCTCTCTCTGAATAAAACTGCGAGCAATAGACTAGTCATTCGTTTATCTAATCAGATGTTTTCTGTCTGACCGAATGATGTTTCTATTTGAGCAGTTTTGAGAGAGATAAAGCCTGTCAAATATGCTGGCAATGCTAAAGCGTTTTTTGAAGGAACATCATTTGCTGTAACAAATGATTTAGATTTCACAATAAAACTATAATATTCAAAGCAGTCTTGAGCAACGTAAAAAAGCAGGACAAAATAATATAGACAAACGCTCAATTATGTTTCTGGCATTTGTCTAAATTCTGAGAGGTAAGGACATTTTGTCCTTGCCTCTTTTGATAAATGAGTATTTAGCCTACGATGATTTAATCATTAAAATTTTCTTGAATCAAATCTTCTAAATCAGCGATTTGTCGTTGTAGCTCTTCACCAATTGAGGTGTCCTTTATTAAAATACGAAATTCATCATGATTAATGATTCGCTTGGTTGAAACAGTCTTGCCTGCTTTCTGGTGAATAAATAAATCAGCTACGGAATTAAAGGGCTGATGAGTGACAATTTGAAAACCAGTTGAGGTATAAAGTAATGTGTAGCCACCGATACCAGTTGTTTGTTGATAGGCTTTGGACAGACCACCATCAATTACAAATAGCTTGCCATCAGCCTTGATTGGACTTTCGCCTTGAGTTACTTTAATTGGTGTATGCCCATTGATAATGTGTGCATTATTACCAGATAAGCCGAATTCTGCAAGGATTTGCTCACAATAGTCGCTTTGATTACGAAAGCTAAAATAAGGATTACGTTTTTCATGATGACTTTCCTTGTCATTAATGAAATAACGCTCGAAAGTCGCCATTTTTTCTTTGCCAAAAAGTGGCGAATATTTACCACACCAAGCATACCAAAACAAGTCCGTATCGAAGTCAATGTGATTGCAAGGATTAGCGTAGCTTAGTCGAAGGTGATTATCAAAGAAATCAAGTAATTTTTTGCCAGTTAAATTTTGTTGACCGAAGTTAACATTCTTAAAATTGCCATTTTCATCTAGAGGGATACAACCATGAAATAGAAGCTGTCCATTATATACAAGATACATGCCACCGTGAGTCATTAGGAAATCCAAGTGTCTCTTTAAACGTTGTGAGTTTTGGAAGCTTTGTAGTAAGGCGCTTATGACTAATTCTTCGTCTAGTGTTAAATGATCGGGCTGCTTTTTATCAACTAGCTGAAAGCAACCATTGATTAATTGATAGCTGTGATTTTTAATTTGAATTTTTTTTTGATCGCTAGACAAATTATGAAGCAATTTGCCACCAGCCAATTTAAATTCTGGTCGACGAATACTCAATTGGCTTTCAAGCTTGTATTGAATGATAGTTAAGGCCTGATGAACCTTAGACAGACTTTCTTTTTGACCTTCATTAGAACAATTTTTAGGGTGAAATTGTTCATTATTAGCATAATTTTTCTCGGCGAATATGAATAGGTGTCTTAAATTAAAGCCATAGGCAGCCTCAATATCATCAAGGTAATTGTATCGAGCAGCAATTCTCAATAAAGCTGCTAAACAAATTTTTGAGCCTGCCATTGCTCCGAGCCATAGGATATCGTGATTGCCCCATTGAATATCGACATTATGGTGAGCAATTAATTCATCCATGACCTTTTCAACTTGCCTTCCTCGATCAAAAATATCGCCAACGACGTGTAGATGGTCAACCACAAGCCGTTGGATTGTCTGACAAATGGCAATTAAGAAATCAGTCATTTGATTTAATTGAATCAGTTTATTAATAATTGTTAAATAATAACTTTCTTTTAAGTCTTGGATTTCAAAGCGGAAGATTAGCTCTTCTGCCAAATAAGCAAAATTTTTGGGAAGTGCTTTTCTTAGCTTTGAACGTGAATATTTACCAGCGACGTCCTTTAAAAGAATAATTATTTGATCAAGCTTAATTGCATACCAATCATCTGGCATTTTTTCTTGGGTAGTCAAGCTTCTTTCTGGATAATAGACAAATAAAGCCAATGCCTCTTTTTCAGGTGTCGCTAATTCAGGAAATAGAAAATAAATTTTTTCACGTATTATTCCAGCACCATTACGTAATGTGTGAGCAAAGGCTTCATATTCGCCATGAATATCACTAATATAATGCTCAGTACCCTTGGGTAATTGCAATATTGCTTCTAAATTAATGCGCTCTGTAAGGAGAGCTTCTTTGGTTTTAAATTGTTCAAATAGTAGATTATTGTACTTGTCTGCAATCATTAATTAACTCCTTAAAAAATATAATACATCATATTGACTTTATTTAAGACGTATTATATCATCTAATCAGACATATTAATAGATGGTTTAGGAGGATATTATGAAAAATGTTTACCGTTTTACCGAGGGGAATGCTTCAATGAAGTCGTTACTTGGAGGTAAAGGCGCAAATTTAGCTGAAATGACACGTCTAGGCTTACCAGTACCTCCCGGTTTCACTGTTACAACTGAGGCTTGTATGTCATTTTTAGAAACTGGTAGCTATCAAAAAACACTTCAAACCGAGATCGAACAGGCAATTAGAGATTTAGAGTTGGCAACTGGTAAGGCTTTTAATTCATCCACCCATTTATTATTAGTATCCGTTCGCAGCGGTGCTCAGTTTTCAATGCCGGGAATGATGGATACTATTTTAAATCTTGGCTTGAATGATCAAAACGTGAAAGCACTAGCTAAGCTGACAAATAATGATACATTTGCTTATGATTGTTATCGTCGACTACTACAGATGTTTGGTGATGTTGTTTTTTCGATTCCGAAGTCACAATTTGATAGCCAAATCGCAAAGCATGAGCTGAATTTCGATAAAAATGTAAGCGATTTCTCTAAAAGAGAGTTTGAGATTCTAATTCAATCATTTCATCAAGTTTATCAAATCAATCAGTATACCTTCCCGCAAAATCCGTATCTGCAATTAGAATATGCGATTCAAGCTGTTTTTAATTCGTGGAATAATCATCGAGCAAAGGTCTACCGCAGTCTTAATCAAATTGATGATGCCTTGGGAACGGCGGTTAATATTCAAAGTATGGTCTTTGGGAATAGCGGTCAAACGAGTGGTACTGGTGTTGCCTTTACCCGCAATCCGAGTACAGGAGAAAATAAATTATTCGGTGAATTTTTAATTAATGCTCAAGGTGAGGATGTTGTTGCAGGCTTAAGAACCCCACAACCGCTTGAAAGCATTCGGACTATTTTACCTGAAGCTTTTGATGAATTCCAAAAAATAGCGCATTTACTTGAAGGTCATTATCGAGACATGCAGGATTTAGAATTTACAATTGAGCAGGGTAAGCTATATATTCTACAGACTCGAAATGGCAAGCGTTCAGCCAAGGCTGCATTGAAAATTGCGGTTGACTTAGTCACTGAAAAAATTTCTACTAAAGAAGCGGCGATTTTAAAAATGAGGGCCGAGGATATTAATCAACTTTTGCATCCTATTTTTGTTGAATCAGAATTAAAAAAAGCGACTCTTTTGGCTAGTGGCTTACCAGCTAGTCCTGGGGCTGCTGTTGGGAAAATTGTCTTTACTGCAGAACGTGCAAAGGAGCTAGTCGCTTTTGGTGAAAAGGTGGTTTTGGTAAGGCGAGAAACTTCACCAGAGGATATTGAGGGTCTGCTTGCAGCAGAAGCAATCGTGACAACGTATGGCGGGATGACCTCACATGCTGCTGTTGTGGCACGTGGTATGGGAACCTGCTGTGTCACTGGTTGTGAAGCAGCAAAAATAGAAGAAGCTCAAAAAATTGTAAGAATCAATAATCAACTATTGACTGAGGGCGATATTATTTCGGTTGATGGCACGACGGGGCGGATTTATATTGGTGAAATTGAAACTGAGCTATCAAAGCTTGATGAAAATTTTCAAAGCTTGATGCAGTGGTGTGATGCGATTGCCAAGGTTAAGGTCTATGCGAATGCTGAAACAATTTTGGATTTGCGAACTGCACTTGATTTTGGTGCGCAGGGTGTGGGATTAGCTAGAACTGAGCATATGTTTTTTGGGGTAGAACGATTGCGGGCAATGCGGCAATGGATTTTAACAGAACAAAAATCAGAAGCCTTGGCGCAGTTAATTTCATTTCAAACGGTTGATTTTTATCAAATGTTTAAGCTGACTAAAGATAAACCGATGATTATTCGACTGTTAGATCCCCCAATGCATGAGTTTTTACCACATGGTAATCGAGAGATACAAAAGGTAGCAAAAGAGCTGTCGTTGACAGTAGTAGAGGTTGAACAAAGTCTGGCAGCATTAGCTGAGGTCAATCCAATGCTTGGGCATCGTGGTGTTCGGATTGGCGTGACAGCACCTGATATTTATCAGATGCAGGTGACGGCAATTATTAAAAGTGCAATTAAGCATTGGCGTGAAGGGCTTAGAATAACGCCTAAAATTATGATTCCCTTAATTGCGGAAGCCTCTGAATTAATATTGGTGAAGCAACAGCTGATTGAGCAAATTCAAACAATATTTCAAGCTGAGTCGATTGAAATTCCATATGAGATTGGCACAATGATTGAGCTACCGCGGGCTTGTCTAGTTGCTAATGACTTAGCGGAAAATGCCGATTTTTTCAGCTTTGGCACGAATGATTTAACGCAGATGACCTATGGCTTTTCTCGCGATGATATTGGTAAATTTATTGGAGATTATCAGGAAAAAGGGTTGCTTGTGAATGACCCATTTCAAGTTTTAGATATTGATGGGGTTGGTCAGCTAGTTGAGATGGCAGTGCAAAAGGGGCGTTCAGTTAAGCCAAATCTTTCAATCGGTGTTTGTGGGGAGGTTGGCGGTAATCCACCATCAATTGCTTTTTTCCAAAAAATCGGTGTGAATTATGTTTCCTGTTCGCCATATCGTGTACCAATCGCTAGATTGACTGTTGCCAAAGAGGCAATTCATCGACTTTCTTAATATTCATTCTTTATAAAAAATTCTTTTAGAGATATAATATGTATTATAATTATAATAGAATAGATTATTGATGATTTAAGACATATTATTTAAAGATATAGTATTAAAGAAGGAGTGACCTATGGATTTTTCTGATCGTCAGAAGCGAATTATTGAAATCGTTAAGGAAAGCGAGCCAATTAGTGGCGATAATATTGCGGCAAAGCTTGGCTTAACCAAACCAACCTTAAGAAATGATTTATCGATTTTGACCATGACCGGTGTTTTAGCTGCGCGTCCCAAAGTTGGTTATATTTATTCGGGACAAAGAGTTGAACCACTTTTATTTGAAAAATTATTCTTAAAAAAAGTCAGTGATTTAATGATTCCGCCTGTTTTGATTCACTCGAATACCATTATCCGTGATGCAATCACAGATTTATTTGTCTATGATGTTGGCTCTTTGTTTGTAGTGGATGAGGAGGGCGATAATTTAGTGGGCGTTTTGTCTCGAAAGGATTTACTGAGAAGTGCCTTAACGAGTGGTCAGCAGGATTATCCGGTAGCTGTGGTAATGACAAGAAAGCCGAATATTTATACGATTACTCCTGATGAATCCATTTTATCAGCTGGTACAATGTTGATGCTACATCAAGTTGACTCGTTACCAGTAGTTAAAACGGGTACGACAGATGAAATTGTTGGCAAAATAACTAAGACAAGGATTATGAATTTCTTAATTCAAGAAGGTAATAAAGTGAGGGAAGATAATGAGTATTAAGCGTGATGATAGCAAATCGCTAACTATTTTTATAATTTCTGATTCAGTCGGTGATACAGCTCAAAAGGTCATAACTGCAGTGTTGGCTCAGTTTCCTAATGTTGAAAATATTGAAATTAAAAAATTTCCATTTATTGACAGTGAGGAAGAATTAACCAAAATTATTCGAGATGCAATTGCTGAAAAGGCTGTCGTCGTGACCACATTAGTAGAGCCTACTTTAACACAGCAGCTGGAGGCATTCTCAAAAAAATATGGTTTCAAATATATCGATTTTATGACACCTTTGATTGAGGCGATTGTAGAAACGACTCATGTTGAGCCTAAACATGAGCCACGAGCACAATATAAATTAAATCAGGGCTATTTTAATCGTGTTGAGGCGATTGAATTTGCAGTTGCTTATGATGATGGTCGTAATCCAAAAGGCTTCATTAAATCAGATTATGTGATACTCGGAACTTCCAGAACCTCGAAAACACCATTAAGTATGTATTTGGCCAATAAATCAATTAAAGTTTCCAATTTACCTTTGATTCCAGAAGTGCCTTTGCCTGCTGAAATTTATGAAGTACCTAAGGAAAAGCTGATTGGCTTGTTATTAAATCCCGAAAAAATCTTAGCGATACGGAAGGCAAGATTAAAATCATTGGGCTTATATGCGGATTCAAACTATTCTAGTATTGAAAGAATTAAGGCTGAAATTGCTTATTCAAAGCAGGTTTATGAGGAATTAGGTGCGAGAGTGATTCAAATTGATGGCATGGCGATTGAAGAAATTGCCCAGCTGATTGAAAATGGCTGATCGCTTATTTTATTAAATAATATAGGTTTGTATTAATATCTATTTACTTGGATACTAATACAAACCCTTTTTATTAATCATTAATTAGATAGACCTTGCTTTCATAAGGTCGTAATGTTTTTCCTAAATCATCTGAATAGTTTGAGATTAAACGTTTTGATGATTCAAAATCAAAATTACAGTAGTCCGTTTCTAGCGTTTCTTCTGTAAAGTTACTGATAACTAATAATTGTTGATTATTAAATTTTCGACGATAAACAAATGTCTTGGAATTGTCAGGATCAATTAATTCGTAGTCGCCATAAACGATGATTGGATATTCTTTTCGTAGTTGGTTAATTTTTTGGTAGTAATAATAAATGGACGTTGGGTTGAACAGTGCTTTTTCGACGTTTATTTTATCGTAGTTTGGATTTACCTCTAGCCATGGTCTGCCGTTAGTAAAACCAGCATTCTGTTGATTATTCCATTGCATCGGTGTTCTGGCGTTATCTCGAGAGGAATGATGGATATATTCTAACATTTCATCGTGAGTTAAGCGTTTTTGTTCAACTACTAAATCTTGATAAGCATTTAATGTATCTAAGTCCTGATAATCCTCTATATTATCAAAAGCAACGTTAGTCATACCTATTTCTTCACCCTGAAAAATATAGGGTGTCCCTTGCATGAAATGAAGTGTGCTTGCTAGCATTTTAGCAGAGCGATTATGATATTCCTCATTATCATTACCAAAACGAGAAACAACTCTTGGGCGATCATGATTATTCCAGTATAAACTATTCCATGCTTCATTATGTAAACCAATTTGCCATTTTGATAAAATCTGTTTTAATTCAACCAAATCGGCACGACGATTGCTCCATTTTCCTAAACCTTCTGTACTGTCATCAATGACAGCATGCTCAAATTGAAAAATCATTTGCAATTCATTAGATTCAAAGCCAGCATATAATTTAGCCTCCTCAATTGTGACACCGGGCGTTTCACCAACGGTTATAATATCAAATTTAGACAATACCTTTTCATTCATCTCTTTTAAATAGTGATGCACTTTTGGACCATTAGCAGCCATTTCCATTGATGAACTGTGATTTTGATAGTTGACATTTGGGTCATTAGGAAATTTTTGATCTTTGGATATAAGATTAATGACATCCATTCTAAAGCCATCTACGCCTTTTTCTAACCACCATGTCATCATTTGATAAATTTCCGCTCTAACTTTTGGATTGTCCCAGTTCAAATCAGGTTGTTTTTTTGAGAAGAGATGTAAATAATATTGCTGAGTTACCGCATCCCATGCCCACGCTGATCCCCCAAAATCAGAAGCCCAGTTGTTTGGTACTTCTCCATTCTTTGCATCTTTCCAAATATAATAATCACGATAGGGATTATCTTTTGCTTTTCTGCTCTCTTTAAACCAAAAATGTTCATCAGAGGTATGGTTGACTACTAAATCCATCATTAATTTTAAGCCTAATCGATGTGCTTCTTTGAGTAGTGTATTAAAATCAGCCATTGTGCCATATTCTGGTTGGATTGCTTGGTAGTCACTAATATCATAACCATTGTCATCATTAGGTGATTGATAAATAGGGCTTAACCAAATCACATCAATGCCTAATGTTTTTAAGTAAGGTAGTCTTTGAATGATTCCTCGGATATCACCAATACCGTCATCGTTACTATCTTGAAAACTTCTGGGATAAACTTGATAAACGATTGCTTCCTGCCACCATTTTTTTTCCATAATTACTCCTTATAAATTGATTTGACAAAATTCTATTTTTTCTTGATTAGGACCCTCAATAATAAAAAATTTAATGCCCTTCTTCCAATAATGTAGCGTTTCAATCCCTTTTGAGACGATAATAAGGTCATTATCAATTGCTTCTTGATAAAGTACTTCAATATCTGTTACGTCTAGTGCAATATGATCGATGGCGCCATTTTTTTCGCTTTTAAACTGAACTTCCCATAGTTCAATTACTAACTGATTTGCTTCAACAAATACGACATTATCACCGTTAAGTTGTTTTTCTTCGTTAATGATTTGAAACCCAATTTGCTCATAAAACGCTATGGATTCTTGAAGTTTTGTTGTTGGGATTCCAAGATGTTGCAATCCTCTGATGTGATTAAGATATTTCATCATTACACCTCCAAATCTATCGAAACACCATAATGATCCGAAATTGTATTCTGTACTTGTCCATTGAATAAAATTTTATAAGTTTTAATTTTTAATGGTTGTGTTGTAAAAATATAATCAATTCTTAATTCTTTATTATTATTTTCCCAGCCATCAATTTTTTTAGAAATGGTATGTTCACCATATTTAGTCTGGGCTTGATGGAAGCTATCATAGAGGGAACTATGTTTGTGAATTAGACTGTACCCTTCATCTAAAATGGAGGCATCATTGTTGAAGTCTCCCATAATAATACTGTTATCATTTTTGGAAATATGACCGTACTTTTGAAAATTAAGCCATTCACTGGTAAATAGTTCCTCGTTTTCAAATTGCCACCAAGAAAAATGAACGGAATAAAACCAAATTTTTTCTTCATGATAGTAAATTGCACCACCAATCTGGCTTCGCCGTCTGACATTAGTGAAGTCTAATTGATTTCGGCAAGTGATGACTTGGGTATCGACGAATGGTTTTTTAGAGATTAAAGCAACACCCTCCTCATAGATTTCAAAACCTGTATGTGAATCAACCCAGATACCATAATAATCGCTGCCAAGTTGTTCTAAAATATTAATCAATAAGTAAGCGAAATTGTCCGATCGTATTGGTATTTTTGAAAGAGACTGGATATTGGATTGATTGGTAATAATTGGTGCTTCAATGAGCTGATTGACCTCTTGTAAGGCAATAATTTCAATATTGGAAGCAATAATTTCTTTTGCAAGCTGGTAAAGTTTTGCAATTTGATTGATTTCTAGCCAGCTATGTGTATTTAGGGTGAGTATTTTCAAAATCTGCTCACTTTCTAGCTAAGTTAAGCACTTGACTACCAAGTTCAACATTTCCAGTATTCACTTCATTTGGTTTCAGTAGATATTGATCGCTATTAGTAATAATAAAGAGGACATCTGTCACTTTTTGAGCTTGTTTGATTTGTTCAAAATTTACTTCGGCAAGCGGTGTTTGACGAGATACTGAATCACCAGCGTTCACTAGAATTGTAAATGGTTCACCTTCTAGCTCAACGGTGTCAATGCCGATATGAATTAATATTTCAGCACCATTGCTAAGCTTGAGCGTAATTGCGTGCTTCGTTGGAAAAATACTGATAATTTCACCATCGCTAGGAGCGTAAATGACATTATCTGAGGGTTCAATTGCAAACCCATCTCCCATCATCTTGGCAGAAAATACGTCGTCAGCCACCTGAGTAATCGGTTTTAGATACCCAGAAATCATTGCATAGATGACTTGTGATTCATTTTGATTGTTTGTTTTTGATTTTTTAAAAACGTTAAACATTGAAAGCCTCCTTTTTCGTAATAAAAAACATCTCGTAATTGACTATACGAAATGTTTTTAAAATATTCATCCTAAAAAAGTGGTTAATTTTTCTCAATAATTATCTTTTGATATTTGAGTGGCGAAATACCTTCATATTTCTTAAAAACACGGTGGAAAGTTTTGCTACTTGAAAAGCCTGATTTTTCAGCAATTGCGGTCATTGGTAATATTTCTTCGGATAAAAGAAACTTCGCTTTGTTGATTCGATATTCGTTTAAAAATTGATGAAAACTGATGCCAATCTGTTTTTTGAAAAATCTTGAGAAATAATGTGGGCTTAAATTTAATATCTTAGCAGCATCTTCAATACGAATATCTTCATGATAATAATTATCTACATAGCCATAAATTTGTTCAATTTTTCCAATCATTTCTTTATTTATTAATGTTGACTTATTTATCTTTTGTGAGGTATGTTTTGCTTTAGGTAATTGACGAGTGACTATTAAAATTAATACAGAGATTGATTGAAGCATTTCTAAATTTTTTAGGGCAATGTTGTTTTCTTCTATTTCATATAAATCTAACATTTGCTGACGACAGTCGTTTTGTAGTGCTTTAGGCCAATGAATACTATGCTTTTCAACATTTTCGAAGGCATTAACGACCTGTATTTTTTCTTGATCTGACAAAAAATGATTAAAAATTGATAAATCAAATTTTAAAGCAATATATTCTGTATGATCAGAATTCATAAAAAAATGAGATAAGCCACGATCAATAATGTAAATTTCTTCTTCGCAGACTTGAATTAAATTCGTTTCAATTCCTAATCGGAGTGTCCCTTCGACAACATATACAATCTCAATTTCGGATGTCCAATAGGGTTGACTCGTCTGTTCTCCAGTTCTATATTGTATTTGTATTTTTTCGTACATGATGAGATCACCTCTTTTATACTTATTATAAGAAGAATTGCTTTGTTTTTCTACATTGCTTTTGTTCTTTGGTATTTTGTTTCATTCGTTGATACTAAAATACTACTTGGGCTAACTTGTTCCAAAAACGACTTAACAAGTTGTAAGCGCTATCTAGGCATGTTATAAATAGATTGTCAAAAAAATTGAAAGAAGGTGTTCTCTGATGATGGAGAAAATACAACGTTTCGGTGGTGCAATGTACACCCCAGTGTTACTATTTTCCTTTGCCGGTGTTGCTGTTGCTTTATCGGTTGTTTTGAATAATGAGTCGCTAGTTGGCAGTATTGCTGCAGAAGGGACTTTGTGGCATAATATCTGGACAATCATTGAAAATGGTGCTTGGACTGTATTTAACCAGATTGAATTACTTTTTGTAATTGGTTTGCCACTTGGACTGGCTAAAAAAGCGAATGGTCGTGCAGCGCTAGAATCATTTGTTATTTATTTAACAGGCACTTATTTTATTAGCAGCATTTTAGAGTTTTATGGCGCTAACTTTGGTGTAGATTTTAATCAAGCAGTCGGTGGCGAATCTGGTCTTAAGCTGATTGGTGGGATTAAAACCCTTGATACAGGTGTTTTAGGGGCAATCGTCTTTGCCTCAATTGCAGTTTGGATTCATAATCAATATTTTGAGAAAAAATTACCCGATTGGCTTGGCGTTTTTCAAGGATCAACCTTTGTTTACATTATTGGTTTTTTGATAATGTTGCCAGTCGCTTTATTAACTTGTCTAATCTGGCCAAAGGTTCAACTAGGAATTAGCTCAACGCAAGGCTTTTTAGTATCATCTGGTGTCTTTGGCGTCGGTTTATATGCATTCTTAGAACGTGTTTTAATTCCTACTGGCTTGCATCACTTTGTCTATACGCCATTTTTATATGGTCCTGCTGTTGTGGAAAATGGGATTGCAAAGTATTGGATGGAACACCTGAGTGAATATGCAAATAGCACTAAACCACTAAAAGAATTATTCCCAGAAGGCGGCTTTTCACTTAATGGTAATTCTAAAATTTTCGCCTCAATTGGTATTTCGCTATCGTTTATTGCGACAGCTAAACCAGAACGTCGAAAAAAAGTGATGACAATTATTATACCAGTTGCGCTTACGGCAATGTTAATTGGTGTGACCGAACCGCTTGATTTTACCTTTTTATTTATCGCACCACCATTATTTATTGTGCACGCCATTTTAACAGGATTAATGGCGGCAACAATGTATATTTTTGGTGTCGTTGGTGATATGAATAGTGGTTTGATTGATATGCTGACTAGAAATTGGTTACCTTTAGGTGCAAATCATTGGCAAACTTATTTGATCCAAATTTTAATTGGTTTGATTTTCGTAGGTATATACTTTGTTATATTTAGATTTTTGATTATCAAATTTGATTTTGAAACACCGGGTCGTGAAAAAGACACAGCTGAAGAAATTAAATTATATTCTAAGAAGGATTACAAGGCTAAAAACAGTAAAACGCAGACAGATAACAAAGGTCAGGCCGAGGAAGATCCATATTCAAAAAGAGCAAAAATCTTTTTAGATGCCTTTGGGGGTGCTGAAAATATTGATAAAGTAAATAATTGTGCGACTCGCTTAAGAATCACGGTGGTGAATGAAAGCAAGGTGGCGCCAGATAAGGAGTTTTTATCAGGTGGTGCACATGGCGTAGTCAGAAAAGGCAATGCTTTTCAAGTAATTGTTGGTATGGATGTGCCTCAGGTTAGAGAACACTTTGAACAATTAATTGATGAGAAATGAAGTATTCTTAGCATAGATTTTATTGATATAATAGAAACATAAGTAAAAAAATAAAATTTATAGCTAGGAGTTTTGAATGGATTTACTAGATATTGTTAATAGCAGTCAAAATGAGTTTAGCGAAACAGAGACAGATATTATTACTTTTATGATTGAAAATCAGGCAGCTGTTGAAGGTATGACGATTAGTGATGTTGCTCTAGCTACTCATGTATCAAAATCTTCAGTAATTCGTTTAACAAAAAAATTAGGTTTTTCTGGCTATTCTGAATTGAAATTTTTTATCAAATCTTCTAAAGTGAGGCCCGAAGAGAATCTCTATGATGTATTGGAAAATCAAAATCGAGATTTAGAGAATACAATGAAATATTTAAGGCAACTAGATTTCATGCCGATATTAAAGTTAATTGGCGATGCAAATATTGTTTATTGTTATGGTACAGGTTATGCACAAAAGAATGCTGCCAATGAATTTTCAAAAAGTTTGCTTGGATGTAATGTTAAATCGATGGTCTTACCCGCAAAAACAGAATTTGATGTTAGTATGTCGGCTTTTAGTCGAGATGATTTAGTAATTTTCTTATCTTTAAGTGGTGAAACGGCAGAGATAAAAGAAGATTTGAAGATTTTAAAATTACGACAAATTCCATTTATTGCAATTACGGAATTTTCACAAAACTATATGTCAACATTGGCTAATTATAGTCTGCATTATCATGTTACACCGATGAATATCAAAGGTAGAAATCGCCAGTTACATTCATTTATTACATTAAATTTATTATTAGACACCTTAGTCAGACAATTTATTATTAACATGGATTCAATAATCTAAGAGGAGGTTAATTTTGACGCAATTAATGCATAAAATTGGTATTAAACGGTTATTAATTGGCTACTGGATTATTAGCGCTTTATTAATTTTTTTCTATAGTTATTTGACAACTGTTTTAACGCAGACTGATTTTCAGGTTCTTTTAGGTCAACCGATGTTCGCGCTAAGCTTTTTTACGGGTTGCTTTTCTATGCTGCAAAGCTATTTTATAGAGCATTTGAAAGGGAGACAGCAACGTATCTATCTAAAAGTAGCGCTGATACAACAGGCAATTTCTTTTAATTTGTTCGGTTTTATTTTGATTATTTTAGTACTAAAAAGAGCGCAATTTAAAGATAATGATTTAATAAATAATTTATTGCTGTATAGTGGATTATTAATGTTATTCATATCAATTTTAATAGCCATATTATTAATTTTTTAGTTAAATTACTAACCCTCACATAACTAATATGCGAGGGTTAGTGTTTTATTTCAAGGTCAATTTAACCACGGCTTCTGTTCTAGCGGTGTGAGGGAACATATCAACGGATTGGATATACTCAACTTGATAGACTTTTACTAATTCAACTAGGTCTCTAGCGAGTGTTGAAATATTGCAAGAAATGTAAACCATTTTTTTCGGTGGTTGTTTGATAATGGTTGCCAATAGCTTACGATCAATACCTGTTCTTGGTGGATCAACAATCAGACCTGTCGCCTTAAAACCAGCCTCTTCCCATTTAGGAATGATAGCTTCTGCTGTCCCTGTTTCGTAATGCGCATTATTGATTCCTAAATTTTTGGCATTAATTTTAGCATCATCAATTGCTTGAGGTATTGTGTCCATTCCTCTAACTTCTTTAACCTTTTTAGCTAATGAGAGACCAATTGTCCCGACACCACAATAGGCATCGATAATTTTATCTTCTAAATTTAAGGTCATTGCATCCAATGCTTCTTGATAAAGTCGATTCATCTGCTCAGGATTGAGCTGCAAAAAAGCTTGTGGTGATAGCTCAAAGCGTTGCTTGAGAACGCCTTCTTGGATTGTCCGCTTGCCCCAAAGATGATGGTTTGTTTCACCGTAAACCTTAGAGGTTTGCTTTTTTTGGATATTTTGGTCAATGGTTACAATTTCAGGATGAGCTTGTACTAAAGCGGCTTTTAAAGCATTAAATTTTGGAAATTCCTTTCGGGTTGTCACGAAAATAAGTTGAATTTCTTTTGTAAGTGCACTTTCTCGAACCATAACAGTCTTAAGCAAGCCAGTTCTTTTTCGTTCATCGTAAGCTGAAATTTTAAATTGATTTAATAGCTTGACACAGGTATTGATGATTGCCTGTGTTGGTTTGCTTTGAACATAGCAGCTTTTGATATTGATGAGATGATGTGAATTAATTGCGTATAGGCCGGCTTCAATTTTTCCAGTTTTGATATTTTGTCGGATTTGAAATTGTAGCTTGTTCCGATAGTGCATTGGCTCCTTTTGCCCGATTGTTGCCCTAACCGGAAATTTTTCAAAGCCCTTAGGTTTGAATTTTCGTAAGGCCTGAAAAACGAGGTCGGTTTTATATTTAAGCTGTTGGTCGTAATCGAGATGCATCAGTTGACAGCCACCACACATCTCATAGATATGACATGGTGGTGTTACCCTATGAGGACTCTTTTTAGTTAGCTTTACTAATTGCCCGATAGAAAAATTTCGTTCATTGCGAATAATTTTAATGGTCGCTTCTTCCAGTGGTAAGACATCCTCAACAAAGATGAGTCTTCCCTTATAGTTGGCAATTCCTTCACCGTTAATACCAAGCCGCTTGATTTTAATTTTTAGTTTTTGATTGATTGATAATTGAATCATATTATGCTCCACTATTTTCGACGTTCATCTATAATCATATCAAAATATTGACGCTCGTGATAGAATAATAAAAGCTTTTTAAATCTGGTGAATGGAGTGAAATAACAATGTTACGTAAGGTTACTGAAATTAAGCGTTTGAAAAAGAATTATCGTATCAGCTTTGATAATAATGAAACTTTACTTATCTCGGAGAATACCTTAACTGAGTTTTTGATTACTAAAGACAAATTGATTTCAGATGATTTATTCAACGAAATCATAGCCTATCAAAGCTTGGATGAGGGCAAAAGAGTAGCGCTAACAGCTTTAAACTACCGCGCTTATTCTATACATGAGATGAAGGAAAAACTAAGGCTGAAGGAAATTGATGAATCAAAAATACCATTAGTTATTGATTTTCTAAAAAAGAATCATTTATTAAATGATACTGATTATGCACAAAACATTGTTGAAAGTATGGTCGCGGCTAAGAAAAAAGGTAGACAGGCTGTTATTTTTAAATTAAAGCAAAAGGGCATTCATCCTGATGTTATTGAATTGGCGATTGAAGCCTATTCAGATGAGCAAGAGCTCTTGGCGGCTATGAATGTTGCTGAAAGGCTTGAAAGTCGGTATTATCGTGAATCAAAACGTGCTCAAGAGCAAAAGATTACGGAAAATTTGCTACGTAATGGCTTCAGCTACGATTTGGCAGCTAAGGCAGTTTCGTTGTTGGAAATAGAAAGCTCTGAGGATGAAGAATATGAAAACTTAATTGCCAAAGGGACACCTGTTTGGCGTCGAGTATCAAGGCAGTATGAGGGCTGGGAGCGTAAAAATCGTGTTTTTCGTAACTTAGCAGGTAAAGGCTTTGATTTTGATTTGGTAAATCATTTTATTGAAGAAATGGAAAAAGAAGAAAATGAGTCAATTTAGTCAATTATTATTAAGCTGGTATCAAAGCAACCAACGCAATTTACCTTGGCGTGTTGATAAGAATCCCTATTATATCTGGATATCCGAGATTATGCTACAGCAAACACAGGTTGTAACTGTTATTCCGTACTTTTTAAATTTTATTCAATCCTTTCCGACGATTGCTGATTTAGCACATTCTGATGAAAATAAATTAATGAAGGCATGGGAAGGTTTAGGCTATTATTCTCGTGCACGTAATTTAAGAGTTGCAGCGAACCAAATTGAGTCGGATTTTGATGGAAAAATGCCGACAACCAAGGAAGAATTACTATCTTTAAAAGGAATTGGACCTTATACGGCGAGTGCGATTGCAAGTATTGCCTTTAATGAGGTGACACCAGCAATTGACGGCAATGCTTTTCGTGTTTTTTCGAGAGTGAGAACTGAAGCTAGTGATATTGGAGAAAGCAAATCAAGAGTAATTTTTGAAGAAATAGGTCGTCAGCTCATTTCAGAGAAGCATCCGGGAGATTTTAATCAAGCAATCATGGATTTGGGTTCTCAAATTTGTACGCCCAAGGCACCGGAATGCGAAGCTTGCCCAGTCAATACCATTTGTCTGGCCTTTAAATCAAAGACCCAGCTTGATTTTCCTAAAAAAGCTAAGAAGATAAAGAAAAAGGATATTTATTTAATAGCTGATTTACTGATTAATGATGAAAATCAACTACTATTTGAACAGCGAGCTGACGCTGGTGTTTTAAAAAATATGTGGCTTTTTCCAATGCGTGAGGTTGATCAAGCAGAATATTTAGAGCTAGAAAAACGCGCAATTGCTAAGGTTAAGCATGTTTTTACTCATTTAAACTGGCATATTTTGCTGATTCCTGAGCTTTCGTTTAGAATTGCTGAAGCAACAAAATTAACAAGAAAATGGCTCTCTTTGAAAGAATTAGACAATTACCCAATACCAACAGTTCAGTATAAATTAATTGATAAGATTCCAAAAACATTTTTACGATAGTGAATAATCTGTGGGAAAGTCAAATAGTAGTCTTGAAATCAGAAAATTAGCATGAAAGAATTACAATTCGTAGGCTGGCATTAATTTTTATGTTACAATAGCAGAGGATTTACTATTATGTGTTGAGTTGTTAAGAGAAAGCTGGTCCTTTATGAATAATATTCCAAAAGAGGGAGAGGCTGTCACAATTCAAAGCTATAAACATGACGGACATTTACATAGAATTTGGCGCGATACTCTAGTTTTAAAGACGAGTGAACACTCAATTGTTGGGGTAAACGACCATACTTTGGTTACAGAAGCAGACGGTAGAAGGTGGGTAACCAGAGAGCCAGCGATTGTTTTTTTTCACAAGAAATTCTGGTTTAATATTATTGCGATGATTAGAGATAACGGTGTTTCATATTATTGTAATCTGGCTTCACCTTTTTTGATTGACTCTGAAGCTTTAAAATATATTGATTACGATTTAGACATCAAGGTTTTTCCAGATGGAGAGAAGAAATTGTTAGATGTTGAAGAGTATGAATTCCACAAACGAAAGATGCACTATTCGCCTGAAATTGATTATATTTTAAAGGAGAATGTCAAAATTTTAGTGGAATGGATTAATCAAAAAAAAGGGCCGTTTTCCCCGGAATATGTCAAAATATGGATAAAGCGCTACGATGAATTAACAGGAAAAAATGTCAGTGACAGCTTAAAAATCGACTAATCAATTTGATAGTCGATTTTTTTGATTATTAATTATTATTAGATTTCAATCATTGGTATCTGTACCTGATCCATTTCATCAATAAAGCTTTCAGGTCGGTTATTTTTGGTAGTGATTTCAATTTGAAAGCCTAATTTATCTTGAAATAGTAGGTGCTGCTTATTGATTTCTATAATTTCACCATCAACATGCTTATGATTAATTATGAAATCTAAATTCTGCGTAATATGAATACGATTTGTTTTATGTGTAAGTGGATGAGTGATTTCAAATTTGCCGTTATAAATGGTTTGAAATTTCTTTAAGGGCTGTTTCTTTTTTTGAATGAGATGTGTTGCGACACTTGTTGCAACGGTTGTACCAAATAATAGCTTTAAAAATTTAATCATTATGCCCTCCTGTATCTTTCATAGGCATATTTTAGCATGAAAAGGCTTGTTAAAGGGAGGGAATAAGAAAATGTTAAGGATTTGATATGAAAAATTCATGATTGTAATAGTACTTGCGACGATTTTAAACATCATTTTTCTTATTTTACGCAGTTATAAAGATTTGATAAAATTAGCAAATGTTTCGCCTGCTTCTTTTAAGCTATTTTTATTGATATAAATATATGACAAAATATCAGTATTGACAGATTAACACCCACACCTCGTTTAATTACGAGTTTTTTTCGTTAAGCCCCGTTTAAGCTTTCCGCTATATTATTAACTCATCCCAAATAATTAATCTTTTTCATAAACTCCTACCACTGTCAGAGATGATGGTGGTTTTTTTTATTGTATTAAAAAATAATATATTACATTATTTATAAATAAGTGATAAAATAATTAATAATAATTAAAAGAATAGATTTTTTTGATTTTTGAAAAATATTCATTTTTAGCGACAAATCAACGCAATGGAGTTAGATGAAAACCTCGACAAATAAGAAAATGTTAAGGGGTTGATATGAAAAGTTCCCGATGGTAATAGTATCTGATGATGAGTTAAAATGTTGAAAATTTAAATTTGTCTTATTGTTATTTTTTTTGTGTTAATTTTTGTATTGATATAATCTAATTTACTTTTTATCTTTATAAAATAGACAAAATTAGAGGAGTCATCGCTATGACACATTGAAAGACATCTTTTGATATTTTTTAACCAAAGATTTTACTAGTAAAAAAAGAAAAACAAATTGAATTTTTAAAAGAACATGAAAATGAAATAACAGAATTCATTATAAAAAGCGAAAAAGGATATGATTCCTCGGAGATTGATAATATCAAATATGATTGGAATGGTCTAACATCGGGAGCAGGAATGGCATTTCAAGAGCAATTATTATCTGTTAAAGTTAAAATCTATGATAAAAAAGGAGAGATAACAAGTTATCCCAAAGCTGGTACTAACCTCCTCGATGGGCTTGAGGTTAATGGCAATGCGAAAGCGGGTGCTGTTTATCTTCAAACGGATTAAACATTACATGATGAACCTGTCATGTCAACATATAATCAGCCTCAAATCAATGGTTTTTTTTTGATAAACACCCTTCTATTTAGAAGCGGTGTTTTTATTTGATTTTATAGCTAGGAAGATATGTGCCTGATGTTTAGACTTTTGAGTGTAATTAATTTTAGGAAATAACGATTCTTTTTGTTGAATTACTGCCTTTATAAGATATAGCATGGTAAAATGAATAAAGGCTTATTTGCTGTATAGAGGATAAAAATATAATGAGGTGACGGTTATGATAAAGCTTGGCATCATTGGTACAGGATGGATTACGCAACAATTTATTAACGCTTGCATTGAAAGTGGTGATTATCAGCTTCATAGTGTTTTTTCACGTAAACTAGCAACCGCAAAGCAGTTTGCTGAAAATAATAATGGGAAAATAAAGATATTCGATGATTTAAAACAATTTCTAGCAGACTCAAATTTGGAGGTGATTTATATTGCATCTCCTAATAGCCTGCATTTTTCACAAGCTATGCAGGCGTTGCGTGCAGGTAAGCACGTAATTGTGGAAAAATCGGCCTTTTCTACGCCAGAAGAAATGGCAGAAATTATTGAATTAGCTGAAAAAAACCAACTATTATATTTTGAAGCAGCACGCAATCTACATGAAACGAGCTTTGAACAGGTCAAGCGCTTTATCGAAGGGCGAACGATTATTGGTGCTAATTTTACCTATGCGAAATATTCATCAAAAATGCCTCAATATTTGGCGGGTGAGGTGCCTAATATCTTTAATCCAAAGTTTTCAACCGGTGCACTAGCGGATTTGGGAGTCTATTTATTGTATGCAGCAATTGGTTGGTTTGGCAAGCCTCAATCAAGTAAATATTTTCCGACCATGATATCGACGGGTGTTGATATTTCGGGTACTGGTCTTCTTTTTTATGAAGGCTTTAATGTAATAGTTAACACAGGTAAGAACATAAATAGTCATTTAAAATCTGAAATTTATTTCACTGATGGTACTTTAGAATTGGATGGTGTCAACGCTATTTCAAGTGCTGTTTTTAAGGATCTGAATGGTTTGGAAACAGTTTTACCTGTTGAGGTTAAGCTAAATCCGATGATAGAAGAGGCAAGTCATTTTGCCGAAGTAATTAAAAATCAAAGCAGTAATAACATTGAAAAGTATCTTGAATGGCAGGAATTATCAAGAGATGTCAATCAAATTTTAACGGATATGAGACATTTTGCTGGTGTTATTTTTGCCGCAGATCACCAAGAATAGATTGGAAAATAATGACAATTAGAGAAAAATTACCTAAAAAGTGGCAAGCTAAAGTAGAACAGCTTGATATGAATGAGTTTACGGCAATTCAAACTCGAAGCTTTGACACCTTGCTTAAAAATTTTAATTTGCTGATGGTTTCTCCGACTGGAACAGGGAAAACGCTAGCTTATTTACTGCCGTTGCTGCTTAAAGTTCAAAAGGCTCAAGGCAATCAATTATTGATTTTGGCGCCTACTGCTGAGTTAGCAGTTCAGATTCATGAGGTTGTGAAAGAGTGGTCAGCGGATTTAGATTTAAAAAGTAATGTAATTATTGGCGGTGCGAGCTTAAAGCGTCAGATGGAACGGCTGAAGAAGGCGCCTGAGGTGATCGTTGGTACACCGGGGCGATTATTGGAGTTGATTAAGGCTAAAAAGATTAAGCTTGCAAAGATTGAAACGATTGTTTTAGATGAGGTTGATCAGCTGTTTGAGCCTGAGCAATTTAAATTAGTTAATCGATTGATTAGATATGCACCAAAAAAATATCAATTAGTTGCAGTCAGCGCTACTGCAGAAAGGATTGAGGCTCAGTTTTCAGAACTAACAGAGGGGCATTTTGAACGATTGATTGTTGACGCTCAGCCCTCTGTTGTTGATTATCTTAAAATTTCGGTTGAGAAAAGAAAAAAGGTTGAATTGCTAGGTAAAATTGCTAATGTACCCGAAATGCAGGCTTTAGTTTTCTTTAATCAGCTAAATGATTTAGGGGCGGTTGAAGAAAAATTGATTTATCAAGGTGTACCCGTTGCGAGCTTAGCAAGCGATGTCAATAAAAACTATCGAAAGGTCATCCTAGACAAATTTAAGAATGGTGAGCTAACTTATCTTTTGGTGACAGATATTCTTGCTCGTGGCATCGATATTAACCAACTACCCTTTGTGATTAATTTTGATTTACCGATGAATCAAGAAAGCTTTATTCATCGAAGTGGGCGTGTTGGTAGAATGGGTAATCATGGTACCGTTTTGACTTTGGTGCAACAAGCTGATGAAAAGTGGCTTAAAAAATTTAAAGTTGATTTTACAGAGGTTACTTTAAAAGGGTTACAATTTATAGAAAAGAGTTAAAGCAATGCTAAATTAACTGGATCACTGGTGGTGGCTATTTATTGGTTGCCACCATTTTTACGTATTGTTATTTTATTACATTATTTATTTTTGATAAAGTGATTTCATTCTCATTAGCCATTTAATATTAAATAATGTTATAATGTTAACGTTATGTGTTGACCTCGTAGCTCATCAGGATAGAGCGACCGCCTCCTAAGCGGTAGGTAGCTAGTTCGAGTCTAGTCGGGGTCATAATATTTTAATTAATGGGAGGTGACTGCTATGACATTTCAGATATTGACAGATACGACAAGTGATTTACCGTTTTCATATTTACGAGATAAGGATGTTGAAGTGCTCGGAATGATTGTTACGATTGATGAGCAACAGTATGATACGGCAAAAGAAGGGGCGCTGACGCCAGAATTGCTGCTGTCCTTTTTAGATCAAGGTAAAATGCCAACCACTTCTCAAATTAATGTTGCTGAGTTTGAAAAGGCTTTTAGGCGATATGCTGAAAAAGGCGATGAACTTTTGTATCTGTGCTTTTCTTCGGGATTATCAGGTACATACCAAAGCGCGATCATTGCTAAAGAAATGATTTTAGAAGAATTTCCAGAGGCTCAAATTAATATTATTGATACGCTTGCTGCTGCTGCTGGTGAGGGCTTATTAGTTGATTTGGCAGTTCAAATGCGAGATCAGGGCATGGAAATTTATGATGTAATTGAGAAATTAGAGTATTTTATCCCGCGTTTACGTTCCTGGGTTTTAGCGGATGATTTGTACCATTTAATGCGTGGCGGTCGTGTTTCAAAAACTTCTGCGATTTTTGGCACACTTGCTAATATTAAACCAATTATCTATGTGACTGAAGCGGGTAAATTAGAAGCTGTGGCTAAGGTTAGAGGGCAAAAGAAAGGCTTAACCTATCTTTATGAAGAAACTGTGAAAGATTTATATCATCCCGAAGCCCAAACCATCTGGATTGGACACTCTGGCATTAAGGCTGTCGCTGAAGAAATGAAGGCGAGAATTTTGAAGTCGACTGATGTGCAAGCGGTCAATATTGTACCACTTGGTCCAACGATCGCCTCTCATACTGGAAAAGGTACTCTAGCCGTTTTTTCACTGGGTCAAACAGCTAGATAAAAGAACCATTGATGAGCAGGAAATAAAATATGTTGAACGTTATTATTAAATTTTTTAATTTAAAAGCAAAAAGGCATTAAGGTTTACGACCCTAGTGCCTTTTTAAAACTGTTTTATTGAACTGAATAGTTTGGTGCTTCTTTAGTGATTTGTACATCATGTGGATGACTTTCCTTTAGTCCTGCACCGCTCATTTCAATGAATTGTGCATTCTCAACAAGGTCTATCAGATTAGCAGCGCCAACATAGCCCATTCCGGCTCTTAAGCCACCAATTAATTGGAAAACAATGTCTCCAACTGAACCTTTGTAAGCAACCCGACCTTCAATGCCTTCAGGCACAAGCTTATTGGCTTCATTCACGGCACCTTGGAAGTAACGGTCAGAAGAGCCTTGCTTCATTGCACCAAGGGACCCCATGCCACGATAGGTTTTAAAGCGACGACCCTGATAAATTTCAAATTCACCGGGTGATTCATCGGTACCTGCAAGCATTGAACCAAGCATTACGGCATTACCACCTGCTGCTAACGCCTTAACGATATCGCCTGAATATTGGATACCACCGTCAGCAATAATTTTCTTGCCATATTCACGGGCCACACTTGCGGCATCATAAATCGCAGTTATTTGTGGCACACCAACTCCGGCAACAACACGTGTTGTGCAAATTGAACCAGGGCCAATACCAACCTTAACTACATCCACGCCAGCATCGTAAAGTGCGCGAGCGCCATCAGCTGTGGCGATATTGCCTGCAATTAAAGTCTGTTCAGGGAATTTTTCGCGAATTTCTTCGATTTTGCGTAAAACACCGGCGGAATGTCCATGAGCTGTATCAATAACAATTGCATCAGCACCTGCTTCAAACAACGCTGCAGCTCTTTCGAAGGTATCGCTAGTTACGCCAACTGCAGCAGCAACTAAAAGTCGTCCGTGTGCATCTTTTGCGGCATGTGGAAATTCAATTACTTTTTCGATATCTTTAATTGTAATCAGACCTGAAAGCCGACCATTTTCATCAACAAGTGGCAGCTTTTCGATTTTATGCTGCTGTAAAATACTTTCCGCATCCTTTAAAGAGGTGCCAACTGGTGCAGTCACTAAATTGTCGCTTGTCATAACATCTTTAATGTCAATTGAGTAATCTGTTACAAAGCGCAAATCACGGTTGGTCAAAATGCCTACTAATGTCCGATTTTCCATTGTTTCAACGATTGGCACACCGCTAATACGATATTTTGCCATTAAATTTTCTGCATCACTAACCTTGTGAGTTGGTGTTAGGAAAAATGGATCTAGGATAACGCCTGATTCACTACGCTTCACTTTTCTAACTTCATCAGCTTGAGCGACGATGCTCATATTTTTATGAATTACGCCAAGTCCGCCTTGACGCGCCATTGCAATTGCCATTTTATGATCAGTGACAGTATCCATTGAAGCAGAAATCATTGGAATATTTAAAGTGATATTGGGAGCTAGTTCCACTTTCATATCGACATCGTTTGGTAAGACGGCGCTCGCTGCGGGAATCAGTAAGACATCATCGAAGGTATAACCCTTTTTTAAAAATTTTGTTTCAAAGTTTGACATAGATTTTTCCTTTCCATAGCTGAGCTTCGGTAGTTTTTTATTATCATAAAAGCTGTTGTGCTAAATGTCAATACTCAAATGCTGATAAACCGCCATTTAATTAGGTTTATGATTTTCATAAAATATATATTTAATGTATAAAAAAAACTTCTTTTAGTCGCTGTGATTGCATTTTTAAAGTGACAGATATTTTTCGTAAAATATATATTATAAAAACAAGAAATGAATTTGAGATTAATTTATCTATTTCATACCTAATTTAGCAGGGCTTTGCTATAATAAGACTAGTTTTTAAATACGAACATAAAAAACGGTTTATTCTTAAAGTAGAAAAGGAGATTAAATGAAAATCGGTTTTATTGGACACGGGAATATGGGCGCAGCGATTATTAAGGGTTTAATTGATAATAATGTATTGCCGAAAGAAAATATTTTCGTTTCAGGGCATACCTTGGAGGGGACAGAAGCTTTTGCCTCCCAAAATCAGATTACGGCGATTTTTCCAAATGAGGATTTGGTTAAGGCTGTAGACGTGATTATCTTAGCTGTTAAGCCTCATGTTGTACATGATATTATACGTGAAATAAGAGATGAGCTTACGGAAAGTGAAACGCTATTAGTTTCGATTGCTGCTGGTAAAACAATTTCTGAACTTGAGCGGGCAGTTAAAACCTCACAGCAAGCGATTATCCGAGTAATGCCAAATGTAAATGCCATTGTCGGCGCCTCTGTTACTGGTATTACCACTAACCAATCGACGACTCCTGCACAGCTAGAGATGGCGACTAAGATTTTTGAGAGTATCGGTAGTGTGTATAATTTAAGCGAAGAAAGCTTTTCAATCTTTACTGCATTGGCTGGTAGTGCGCCAGCATTTGCCTATTTGTTTATAGACGGTTTGGCTAGAAGTGCGGTTAAACACGGCCTACCTAAACCATTAGCTACTCAGATTGCGACTGAAATGGTATTAGGTAGTGCCAAGCTAGTTGCTCAGTCGGATGATAATCCTTGGGGATTGATTGACAAGGTATCTTCACCGGGTGGTACAACGATTGAGGGTGTATTATCTTTAGAAGCTGATGGTTTTGTTGGCGTAATCAGTCGAGCGATAGATGCAACCTATGAAAAAGATCAAAAATTTGCAAGGTTCAAGGAGAATCAAGAATAAAGATGAAGAAAAATCTGGGAATACTAGGATTAATAACATTAATTGCGATTGTTTTATCGTTATTTATAATGCCTAAGGTATCAGAGGCTGAAACAAATGGCGATTTCCGTGTTGGGATGGAAGCGGGCTATCCGCCTTTCAATTGGACTCAAGAAAATAATAGCAATGGTGCAGTAAAGATTGAAGGCAGTAATCAATATGCTAATGGCTATGATGTTCAGGTCGCTAAGAATATTGCCAAAAAATTAAACAAAAATCTAATTATCGTTAAAACCAAATGGGATGGACTTGTGCCAGCTCTGACCTCGGGCAAGATTGATGCGATTATTGCTGGAATGAGCCCAACCGAAGAACGTAAGCAGACGATTGATTTTTCGGATAATTATTATACTTCGCATTTAGTGATTGTTACTAATAAGGAGGGTAAATATGCGGATGCAAAGAGCTTAGAGGATTTTAAAAATGCTAAAATTACCGCACAGCAGGGGACCTTCCATTACACTGTAATTGATCAAATTCCAGATGTGGATAAGCAAATGGCAAGTACTGATTTCTCAGCAATGCGTGTTGCTTTGCAGTCAGGTGTGATTGACGGTTATATTGCAGAACGACCTGAAGGCGTAACTGCTGAACGAGCTAATCCTAGCTTTAAAATGATTGAATTTGCGGATGGTAAAGGTTTCAAGACGTCAAGTGATGACACGGCTGTCGCAATTGGTATGCGAAAAGGTAATGAAGATATTAATGTTGTCAATGAATATTTAGCAACCTTTTCTGAGGCAGATCAGACGGCTTTAATGAATAAAGCAATTGATTGGCAGCCATCAGAAGAGAAATCAAGTGGCTTTTGGGCGCAGACAATTTCAATCGCCAAGAGTAACGGTGGTCAGTTTTTAAAGGCTGCTGGCATGACGCTATTTATTTCAATGATTGGTACGGTTGTCGGTACGTGTATCGGTCTATTAATTGGTGTGTTTAGAACAACACCTAAAGCAAGTAATGCTATTTTATATGGCTTGCAACGATTGCTAGGCTGGGTTTTAAATATTTACATTGAAGTCTTTCGTGGCACACCAATGATTGTGCAAGCGATGGTTTTATACTATGGCGCAGCGCAGGCATTTGGAATTAATATGGATCGGACGTTTGCTGCGCTACTCATTGTTTCAATTAATACGGGTGCATATATGTCTGAAATTGTACGCGGTGGTATTTTTGCGGTGGATAAGGGGCAATTTGAGGCTGCGCAAGCGATTGGAATGAATCATGGGCAAACGATGCGTAAAATTATTTTGCCACAGGTCTTGAGAAATATCCTGCCAGCAACAGGTAATGAATTTGTAATTAATATTAAAGATACCTCCGTATTAAATGTTATTTCTGTCGCCGAGCTTTACTTCCAAGGGAACACAGTTGCTCAACAAAATTACTTATATTTCCAAACATTTACAATTATTTGCGTTATTTATTTTGTTTTAACCTTTACGGTTACACGAATTCTTCGCTTGGTGGAACGTAAAATGGATGGTCCAAGTAGCTATGATATTGAAAAAGTGAGTGAGGTGGCTAAATAATGACTGAAAATATTATTTTAGAAATCAATCACCTAAAAAAGACCTTTGGTCAAAATGAAGTCTTAAAAGACATTCAAATGACAATTAATAAAGGTGAAGTTATCTCAATCATTGGCTCATCAGGCTCTGGAAAATCGACTTTACTGCGATCAATTAATCTTTTAGAGATTCCTACAGCAGGTGAAATCATCTTTAAGGGTGAGACAGTTTTAGAAAAAGGGTATAATTTACCTAAATATCGTACTCATCTTGGTATGGTGTTTCAAAGCTTCAATTTGTTCAATAATTTAAATGTACTGGATAATGTAACGACAGGGCAGGTTACGGTTTTAAAACGTAGTAAAGCTGAAGCCGAAAAAATTGCGAAAGCAAACCTTGAAAAAGTTGGTATGGCTGAGTTTATTAAGGCGAAACCAAGTCAATTGTCAGGTGGTCAGAAGCAGCGGGTGGCAATTGCTCGTGCCTTATCAATGGACCCAGATGTTTTACTTTTTGATGAGCCGACCTCGGCCCTTGATCCGGAAATGGTTGGTGAAGTTCTAAAAACGATGAATGATTTAGCCAAATCAGGTCTAACGATGGTAATTGTGACTCACGAAATGGATTTTGCTAAAGAAGTCTCTGATAGAGTGATATTTATGGATAATGGTGTGATTGCAGAACAAGGCACACCAGAAGCTCTGTTTGAAAACCCAAAAGAAGAACGAACAAAAGCATTTCTAAAAAGATTTATTAAATAAGCATTCCAAGCATCAGCTAAAGTTAAAAGCTGGTGCTTTTTGCTGTAATTTTCCGCGAATTAGGTATTGTTTTTGCATATAGTTAGAAAAGTAGACTAGCATTATTTGTATCCGTTTTCCTTATTTTTTGCCTGTTTTTTCAAAAGTTTTGTCCGATTTGCTTGCAATAATTTGTGATACACGTTATCATTTAATAGTAAAAGGTTTATTTTTTTTACTTAGTGTGGGGCGTTTTTTGAACAGCGGGGCATAAAACGACAGAGGCGAATTTAATGAAAAATGAAGAGCTATTTGAAACGCTAGTGCCAGATATGATGGATACCTTAGAAAGACGCTTTAGAATTTTAAGGCAAATCTATTGGATGCAACCAGTCGGTCGAAGAAGCTTGATTGAATCGATGGGTTTAACCGAGCGCTTGCTTCGTTCTGAAACAGAAATGCTTCGAGAATTAGAGTTAATTAATATTTCAAGAAGTGGTATGACTCTGACAGAACAGGCGATAGAGTTTTTTCCAGCAATGGAACGGACGATGAACCAGCTTTATTCCACTCGTGAAATTGAGAAGGAGCTGAAAAAGCTATTTGGTAATCGTCGTGTTATTGTTTTAGCTGGAAATATAGATAGTCAGCCTAAAATCATCAATGAGCTTGGTCGAACGGTCACGAAGTCTTTAAACGAATGTCTACCAAAGGGCGAAAATATTATCGCTGTTATGGGTGGCTCAACGATGTCAGGTGTTGCAGAAAATATGCAGTCTCTTGAGACAAACACTAGACACAATATCTTTGTGCCAGCACGAGGTGGTATAGGTGAAACAATCAGTTTACAAGCAAACAGTGTTGCCGCGATGATGGCAAAAAACACAGGTGGTACGCATCGTGTGCTTTATGTACCAGAGCAAGTAAGCAAATCAACTTATGATTTGCTGATTGAAGAGCCTGCAATCCTTGATACTCTAAGACTGATTGAAAAGTCAAATTGTGTCGTGCACGGTATTGGACGTGCAATTTACATGGCAAAACGCCGAAATATGACAGAAGAAGAGATTTTGAATTTAAGAAATCTTGGCGCTGTCGCTGAAAGCTTTGGATATTTTTTCAATGAAACGGGGGAAATAGTTTACAAAGTTCCCCGGATTGGTATACAATTGAACCAGTTGGAAAAGATTCCGACCATCATGGCAATTGCGAGTGGTAAGCGTAAGGGCAAGGCCGTGAAAGCTTATATGCAAAATGCACCAAAGCAGACTTGGTTAATTACCGATGAAGCATGTGCAAAAGAAATTTTAAGCAACACCCAAATCTGATTTAAAAGGGGTCTTCCCTTTTATATAAAAAATTTTTGATTTTCATAAGGAGGAAATCTACAAATGACAGTTAAAGTTGGTATTAATGGTTTTGGACGTATTGGACGTTTAGCACTTCGCCGTATTGAAGAAGTTGAAGGTGTTGAAGTTGTTGCTATCAATGACTTAACAGATGCTAAAATGTTAGCTCATTTATTAAAATATGATACAACTCAAGGACGTTTCAACGGTACTGTTGAACTTGCTGAAAATGCTTTCGTTGTAAATGGTAAAACAATTGCTGTATCTAGCGAACGAAATCCTGAAAACATCGGTTGGGACAAATACGATGTAGACGTTGTATTAGAAGCTACTGGTTTCTTTGCTTCAAAAGAAAAAGCTGAATTACACATTAAAGGCGGCGCTAAAAAAGTTGTTATCACTGCTCCTGGTGGAAACGACGTTAAAACTGTTGTTTACAACACAAACCATGAAATCTTAGACGGAACTGAAACAGTTATCTCAGGTGCTTCATGTACGACTAACTGTTTAGCACCAATGGCTGACTTCTTAAACAAAGATTTCGGTATCGTTGGCGGAACAATGACTACAATTCATGCTTACACAGGTGACCAAATGACTCTTGACGGACCACACCCTGGTGGAGATTTACGTCGTGCCCGTGCTGCTGCTGCAAACATCGTACCTAACTCTACTGGTGCTGCAAAAGCAATTGGTTTAGTAATTCCAGAATTAAACGGTAAATTGGATGGTGGTGCTCAACGTGTGCCAGTTCCAACAGGTTCATTAACTGAATTAGTTTCAGTGCTTGAAAAAGAAGTAACAGTTGAAGAAGTTAATGCTGCTGCAAAAGCTGCATCTAACGAAAGCTTTGGTTACAACGAAGATCAAATCGTTTCTAGCGATATCGTAGGTATGAGCTTTGGTTCATTATTTGATGCAACTCAAACTAAAATCGTTAAAGCTGGTGACAAACAATTAGTTAAAACTGTTGCTTGGTACGATAACGAAATGAGCTACACTTCACAACTTATCCGTACTTTAGCTTACTTTGCTAAATTAATTAAATAATTAGATTATTAATTAATAGGTCTACAAAGGAAGGCGGGGGAGCTTATCGCTTCCTCGCCTCTTTTTGATAACAACAAGCATTATACTTGAGGAGGAAAACTAAGAAATGGCAAAATTAACTGTTAAAGACGTTGATTTAAAAGGCAAAAAGGTTTTAGTTCGTGTTGACTTTAACGTGCCTTTGAAAGATGGCGTAATTACTAACGATAACCGTATTACAGCTGCATTACCAACAATTAAATATATCATCGAGCAAGGTGGTAAAGCGGTACTTTTCTCACATTTAGGTCGTGTTAAAGAGGAAGCAGATAAGGCTGGTAAATCATTGGCACCAGTTGCCAAAGCTTTAAGCGAAAAATTAGGTCAAGAGGTAATCTTTGTCCCTGAAACTCGTGGTGCTAAGCTTGAAGCTGCAATCAACGATTTAAAAGACGGTCAAGTATTATTAGTTGAAAACACTCGTTTTGAAGACATTGATGGTAAAAAGGAATCTAAAAATGATCCTGAGTTAGGTAAATACTGGGCTTCACTTGGTGATGATATCTTTGTTAATGATGCGTTTGGTACAGCTCACCGTGCGCACGCTTCAAACGTTGGTATTTCATCAAACGTTTCAAAAGCAGTTGCTGGCTTCTTATTAGAAAATGAAATTAAATTCATTAAAGACGCCGTTGATACACCAGTTCGTCCTTTTGTGGCAATCTTAGGTGGTTCAAAAGTTTCTGATAAAATCGGTGTCATTGAAAACTTATTAGCGAAAGCTGACAAAGTTATTATCGGTGGCGGTATGACTTATACTTTCTACAAAGCACAAGGTATTGAAATCGGTAATTCATTAGTTGAAGAAGATAAAGTTGAGCTAGCTAAAGAAATTATTGCTAAGGGTGGCGATAAATTAATCTTACCAGTTGACTCAAAGGAAGCGAATGCTTTCGCTGATTACACAGATGTTAAGGATACTGCTGGTGAAGCGGTAGATGCAGGCTACCTTGGTCTTGACATCGGTCCTAAATCAATCGAAAAATTTGCTAAAGAAATTGAAGGCGCTAAAACAGTTGTTTGGAACGGACCAATGGGCGTTTTTGAAAATCCTGATTTCCAAGCTGGAACAATTGGTGTAATGGATGCTATTGCTGCCCAAGCTGGTGCAACTTCAATCATCGGTGGTGGTGATTCAGCAGCAGCAGCAATCAATTTAGGTCGTGCGGATAAATTCTCATGGATCTCAACTGGTGGCGGTGCTTCTATGGAATTGTTAGAAGGCAAAGATTTACCGGGCTTAACTGCATTAACAGAAAAGTAAGGCTTAACTCAGCCACCGGAATGAAAGCTTTTGCATTAGGTGCTAAAGAACATTTTTGCGAGAAGAGAAACAAACCCGAAACGAATGTTACACAGCGATAAATCGCTGTGTAGTGAAGTGTAGGGCTTTGTGACGAGGTGGCGGTGCTTCTATGGAATTGTTAGAAGGTAAAGACTTACCAGGCCTAACAGCTTTAACAGAAAAATAACAATTAATAATTAATAATTAATAATTGAAAATTAAAGGAGAAATCATGTCACGCAAACCAATCATTGCAGGTAACTGGAAAATGAACAAAACCTTAGCAGAAGCAAAAGCCTTTGCTGAGGCTGTAAAAACAAAAGTACCTTCTAAATCAGTCGTTGATTCTGTAATCGGCTCACCAGCTTTATTTTTAGCACCCTTAGCTGAAATCTTAAAAGGTTCAGATGTTCAATTAGCTGCTCAAAATAGCTACTTTGAAAATGCTGGTGCCTTCACTGGTGAAAACTCACCGGCTGCAATCGCTGACCTTGGTGTTGAATACATCATCATTGGTCATAGTGAACGCCGTGAGTACCAACATGAAACTGATGAAGAAATCAACAAAAAAGCGAAAGCAATCATTGCAAATGGTGTTACACCAATCATTTGTTGTGGTGAAACGCTTGAAACCTATGAAGCTGGTAAAACTGGCGAATGGGTTGAAGGTCAGATTACTGCAGCTTTAAAGGATTTAACACCTGAACAAGTTTCTAACTTAGTAATTGCTTATGAACCAATCTGGGCAATCGGAACTGGTAAATCAGCAACAGCTGATACAGCAGATGAAACCTGTGGCGTTGTGCGTCAAACTGTTGAAAAATTATACGGTAAAGCTGTTTCTGAAGCTGTTCGTATTCAATACGGTGGTTCTGTTAAACCAGAAAACATTGCGGAATATATGGCTAAAGAAAATGTTGACGGCGCCCTAGTCGGCGGCGCATCATTAGAAGCAGAATCATTCTTAGCATTACTAGCTGCAGTGAAATAATCTATTATTCAAATGATTTTAAAGCGCCGCCGACTCAGTGCCTCACAAAAATGAAAAATTATCTAAAAAGCTGAGATGGCCGCTTGGCGACGTCGCAAAATAGGAAATTTTAAGATTCTATGTTCACACAGGTTTTAAAATTTATCTTTTTGCCAGTCGCTGGTCATCGAAACTAGATTTTACATTCATTAAGTAATGATGATTTTCTCAGCGACTACTAATCAATTTTATCTTCCTTTGGTCGCTTAAATTGAAAGTAGTGCTGAGTACCATTTTTGTGAGAAAAGGAGAGATTGCGAAACGATAGACAAGAAAATAGTTTTTGATTTTCTTGTCGCAAGTGTAGCCTGTCTCGACGCGTGGCGCATCATTAGAAGCAGAATCATTCTTAGCATTACTAGCTGCAGTAAAATAATAGGTTTATTGTGACATCGGTATTGTTTCTCAGAAAGAAACCCAAAATCACCTGAAACTTATTGCTTTACTCAGGTTAAGAATCCAATCTAAATCTTATAGGTTTAAATTTGCTAAATATTAGTGCTTTTAAGCTGAGTAACATTTGAATTTTACTGTAAAAAGTTATAAAATTAAATTGTCGTTAGGGGAAGGTCCCTTAATATAAAAAACTCAAAGGAGAGAATTTACAATATGTCAATTATTACTGATATTTACGCTCGCGAAGTCCTAGATTCACGTGGTAACCCAACAATCGAAGTGGAAGTTTACACTGAATCAGGTGCATTTGGACGTGGTATGGTTCCTTCAGGTGCTTCAACTGGTGAATACGAAGCTGTTGAATTACGTGATGGCGACAAATCTCGTTATGGCGGAAAAGGTGTTGAAAAGGCAGTTGCAAATGTGAATGACATTATTGCTGAAGCAATTATTGGCTATGATGTTCGTGATCAACAAGCGATCGACCGCGCAATGATCGCTTTAGATGGTACTCCTAACAAAGGTAAATTAGGTGCGAATGCGATTTTAGGTGTTTCAATCGCCGTAGCTCGCGCTGCTGCAGACTACTTAGAAGTGCCTTTATATCACTACTTAGGTGGTTTCAACACTAAAGTGTTACCAACTCCAATGATGAACATCATTAATGGTGGTTCTCACGCAGATAACTCAATTGACTTCCAAGAATTTATGATTATGCCTGTTGGCGCACCAACATTCAAAGAAGCATTACGTTATGGTGCTGAAGTATTCCACGCATTAGCTGCAATCTTAAAAGCTCGTGGTTTAGCAACTTCAGTTGGTGATGAAGGTGGATTCGCTCCTAACTTAGGTTCAAACGAAGAAGGCTTTGAAGTAATCGTTGAAGCAATTGAAAAAGCTGGCTATGTTCCAGGTAAAGATATCGTTCTTGCTATGGATGCTGCTTCTTCAGAATTCTTTGATAAAGAAAAAGGTGTTTACGTATTAGCTGACTCAGGCGAAGGCGAAAAAACAACTGAAGAAATGATTGCTTACTATGAACATTTAGTTAACACTTACCCTATTATTTCAATCGAAGATGGTTTAGATGAAAACGACTGGGATGGTACTAAGAAATTAACTGAAGCGCTTGGTGAAAAAGTTCAATTAGTTGGTGACGATTTATTTGTTACAAACACTGAAAAATTATCAAAAGGTATCGAGCTTGGTGTAGCTAACTCAATCCTTATTAAAGTTAACCAAATCGGTACTTTAACTGAAACTTTTGAAGCAATTGAAATGGCTAAGGAAGCTGGCTATACTGCTGTTGTTTCTCACCGTTCAGGTGAAACTGAAGATTCAACAATTGCTGATATTGCGGTTGCAACTAACGCTGGTCAAATCAAAACTGGTTCTCTTTCACGTACTGACCGTATTGCTAAATACAATCAATTATTACGTATTGAAGACCAATTAGGTGACGTTGCAGAATACAAAGGCTTGAAATCATTCTACAACATCAAAGACACTTCTCGTTTCTAAAAAGTCCTTTAGACTGATAGAATCTAAGATTGAGTGAAGCAGTCGAGATTAATTTCTCGGCTGTTTTTTGCTTTAATTAATTGATTCATTGTTTATGTTATTATTAATATATTATATTATTAATAAATACTTGGAGGCTATTATGAATTTTTATGGGATTCAATATTTAAAATCACAATCGAATATTAATGATTATTTAAAATACTTTTTTATCTTCGGCTCGCTGATTGTTTTGGTAGTCGTTTTTAGCTTATATCTTCGGCATAGATTAGAAACAAAATATCGAGATTTAAGTATCATTTTTTTCTTATTTTTATTATTTTCACTTGGTGTCCAGTATTCTGATTATCAAAATAATGAAACCAAGCACTCGCAATCCTCTCAAATGGTTAATTTTGTCGAGCGATTATCTGATACGAAAAAGATTGGTGCCAACGAGATTTATGTTAATTCAACAGAGCTCGTAGATGGTATTATTGTCAAAATAAATCAAAGCTATTATACAGTTAAGCTAAGTCCAGATCAAAGTTCCTATACACTAAACGAAACGTATTTGATTGGTGAAGCGCAAATAATTAATAAATAGTCAGGAGAGCTCAAAATGCAATTATACAGCCCAATTATTATCAAGCTTGCACTTGGTATTATTTGTTTAGTCATTCAAATTAATTTAATGGGTAAGGGTAACCTCGCCCCAACCTCAGCGATGGATCAGGTGCAAAACTATGTTCTCGGTGGTATTATCGGTGGTGTTATTTATAATGATTCAATCACCGTCCTGCAGTTTGTTATGGTTTTGATTATCTGGACTTTACTTGTTCTCATTTTAAAATATGCTAAAGAGCATAATAGATATATTAAAATGATGGTTGATGGCAAGCCGATTCCCTTAATTGAAAATGGACGTTTGAAGGTTAAGGATTGTCTTAGGAGTGGTATTTCGGCAAATGAATTGATGTTTAAGCTACGCTCTAATGGTGTTTATGAGATTGAACAAGTCAAGCGAGCCGTACTTGAGCAAAATGGTCAGCTGACAATTATGGAGTTTGGTGATGAAAATATTCGCTATCCAATTATTGTTGATGGTCAGGCAAATTTGGATGTCTTAGAGTTAATTAGTAAAGATGAGTCATGGTTGTTAGAGCAGGCAAATACAAGAGGCTTTGACAAAATAGGCGATGTCTATCTTGGAGAATATGTTTCTGGAAAGCTTAATCTCTACGGTTATTTTGAATGACTCAACGTTGGCACCGCTCGTTGAGTTGTTAATTTGGGATTACTGCTGTGAATATTGTGATATTCGCTTTTAAAACTTTTTCCGTAATAAACAGCAGGGGGTGAATGGACACCTGCCAAATCTATTTAAGAGGTGCTTATGGAAAATAGTTTTTATATTATCGATAATCATTTACGTATCAAAAGTGATATTGGTGCGAAGCGGACGTTTGCCAATCCGCGGTATAAGGAAAACACTGTTCATTTAATTGAGGATTTTTTTCATTTCACGCCAAAGGATATTTACTTTATTCAGCCATACCATCCAGAAACCATGCTGACAGACAGTGGTAATTTAGCCTCTGAAACAGAAGTTGATATCTTGGTCGACATGGCTGACGATCAGCAGATCATTATCTAGATTCAGTTGCGCAGCCACCCTTATTTTATGGAACGGATTTTACACTATGAGGCAAGCCGCTATGCCGATAACTATGGTGACAAAAAACGGCATGCACCAAAAGGCTTTGCCAAATACTACAGCTCACTAATACCAGTCTATACGCTATGTATAATTGATTTTATTGCCTTTCAAAAAGATGACAGTTATTTTCATAAGTTTGAGCTATACGACCGAAAAAATGACATTTTTTATCTCGGTGAAAAAAACGAACAATTATTGCAAATCGCCATTCTAGAGCTTGCAAAAGTCGGGAAAACCAGTGATAATGTAGTTAGAAATTGGGCGAGCTTATTCCGTTTTAATCAAGTAGACGAGGCCGCTCCTGACTATCTCAAGAAGATTGTGACGGAAACCGAAGTGTTATCACTCAAAAAGGAGGAGATTGCCATGATTAGCGAAAGGGAACGTAATAAATTGCACAGTCAGCTGTATCTGGAAGAATCATTTCTCGAAGGTGAAAGACGAGGTAAGGCAGAAGGTATAGAACAGGGTATAGAACAAGGGCGACTGACAGAAAGAATTCATCTTGCGCGAAAGCTTTTTCAGCAGGGTGTTGATTTATTGTTGGTTCAATCCGTGACAGGTCTTGACGAGGTGCAATTGCAGGAAATACAGGGCGTGTCTAGTCAGGATAATAAATAATTAAACCATCGTTCGTGGTCATCAGTACTTCGAGCGATGGTTTTTAGCTGTTTTCGTGACCCTTTCTCGGAAACAATTCCAAATTCACTGTCAGACGGTGTTTTTTTTGTGAACTCGGTATTGTTTCTCGGAAACAATTCCAAATTCGCGTTTCAGATGGTGTTTTTTTGTGAACTCGGTATTGTTTCTCGGAAACAATTCCAAATTCGCGTGTCAAATGGTGTTTTTTTGCGAATCCGGTATTGTTTCTCGGAAACAATTCCAAATTCGCGTTTCAGACGGTGTTTTTTTGTGAACTCGGTATTGTTTCTCGGAAACAATTCCAAATTCGCGTTTCAGACGGTGTTTTTTTGTGAACTCGGTATTGTTTCTCGGAAGCAATACCAAATTCGCGTTTCAGACGGTGTTTTTTTGTGAACTCGGTATTGTTTCCGGGAAACAATGCCAGATTCACCGACAGCTCGTTGATTTTTCCATCGGCAATCAACAAAACTCATTTTTTTATCATTTATTCTTGCGTTATCGGCTTGAAAAGATTAAAATTTAATGTGATAATAGTTTTTTTATAGTGAATGAGGGGAGGTTATATGGAATTTAAGCTGATGCGTGTGCTTGAACGGATTAATCATGATGATAAGCTTGCTCAGTCGGTTTCAAAAGCTTATTTGAGGGGGATTATTGATGATTGCCCCAATCTTGAGGCGACGGCAGACGAGCTTTTTAAGCTATCGAGGCAGGTTGATTTAGGGGTGGATTTGACACAAGCAGAGATTAAAGGCTGGTTAGCTAATGCTGCCTCATTACCAGCGCTTGAGCTGCAGGGAGAAGGCTATGGTGATGAAGTAATTTATTTAAATGAGCTTGCCAATCGAGGTTGGTTTGTTTGCCGATTGCAAATCCTCGATGCGACTCGTGAGGTGATTTGGAGTGGTAAATGGCTGAGTGCTGGCTATAGTGAGTCCATCGATATGGATTGGTTTGGCGCAGGGGATAAGCTCAGAGACGGTGATTTGTATTTTATTCATGTCGAAGTGTCAGCTGGCAAAAACATTTTAGGCCCAGGATTTACCTATCGGATTGGTTGGCATGGTGCTGAAAGAGGTGAAGCAAGCTTTGAGGCTACAAATACAACCTGTGATCCGATTTTAACGAGAATTAAATAAAATGAAAAAAGCCTTGATTTTTATAATTATTTATAATAAACTACTAATCGTAAGCTAATTTTATCTAACGATATGATGAAAATATTATTAGATGACGATTTGTATATCGAGTGCTAGTTTATAGAGGTACCTTGACAACTGAATGGGTTAAGATTACAAGGCATTGTTCAAGCGAAGGGGCGTTTGGGCAAGATTAGCTACAGTGGCAAATCAAGGTTTTAATTAATGGGGATTTCCCGAAATTAAATAAAAAATAATCTAAAGGGTATTATTGGAGGAGAAAAAATGAATTTAAACAAGCATAGTTTATCTCGAGGGGAAAGCAAGCAATCTTTTAAAATGTATAAGCGCAAAAAACAGTGGGTCGTTGCACCGTTATTGTTTGCCGTTGGCATACAGCTAGCAGCGGCACCGATTACCTCAATCAGCATTTTAGGTGCGCAAAGGGTGGCGGCAGACAATGTTGTCGACACTGATATCACAGCGTTCAATGCTTATAAAAAAGCAGCAATTGATGAGGTGAATGGCATTACTAAATTATCTGCCGAGGCTAAAAAAATTGCGGTTGACACGATTAAAGCATTAGCTTTAACAACATCTGAAGACAATGGAAATATTGCTACTAAACAAGCTAGTGTTGATGCTGCTGTTTTGACTGCCTACAAATCTGTCGGAGCATCTGTCTCAGCCGATTTTGTGAAAATCTATACTGACCAAGTGACTGCTTTGGTCACTGCTGGTTTAACTGAAGCCCATGGGGAAGACTTAGCTACTGACCTTGGAGATGAAACTGACGGAACTGACTCACTTGCTGCTTTGGTTTCAGTGATTTCAGATTTTGCAAGCAGAGCTGTTGCTAAATCTGGTTTAGCCCTTGCGCTGAGCAAGTTAGAAAATCAAATCACAGCAATTACACCGTATCTTGATGAAACGATTGCGACCTATACTGAGCTTGCCAAGGAAGATAAATATCTTGCAGATCAGGTTGGCTTAGAGGCTAAAAAACAAGCTGCTCTTGCACTGATTGATACTTTTGTTAAAAAAGGCTTAGGAGCTATTGGTGCTGCGACAGCAAGAGAAAGTATTGCCGGTGCACAGGGTGAATCTGGTATTGCAACCGCTCTTGATACTGCAAGAGAGACTCTTGCAACTGACTTAGAGGCTGCTGCCGAAGCGGCTGAGGCCCTTGCTTTAGCCAAAACGAAAGCTAAGGACGGCTTGAGTCAATTGACCAACCTGTCAGCTGAACAGGTTGCTGACTATAAAGTGCAAATCGACGCAGCGAAAAGTACAGCTGAGGTTGCAGCAATTGTAGCCTTTGATGACGCTACCGTTAATGGTGGTACTGCTTTTACTGAAAATAGCCGTCTCGTAGCATTAACTAGCGAAAAAACAACTGCTAATGAAGCTGTTGATGACCTAGGAGGCTTGTCGACTGCTCAAAAGACTAGCTTTAAAGCCCAAATTACTGCGGCCAAAAATGCGGCTGAAATTGCTGTGATTAAGAAAAAAGCGATTCAGGCGGATACCCTAGCGAAAGCCGCTGCGGCAAATAATCTCGGTAAGGTTGATGATTTGCTAAAAGTATTCTTTGGTGAGGGGAAAACTTCTGCATGGACGGTTACAGACGATGGCTTAGAAACTCCAGCAGCCGATTCAGATTTTGCTAAAGCTGCTTTAGCTGCAACGACTTCTGCTGAATTGGTTAAGGTCATCACTGATGCCTATACTGCTGCCAATACAGCCGCGGATCAGCTATTAATCGAAGGCACAGGTGGCGCTGGTGTTGACGCTGCCGGGATTGAAACCTTAATCCAAACCGGCGGACAGGCTAACCTTGACGCCGCTCAAGGAAAGATTAATCAATTGATCGATACCGCTAAAAAGGCTGAATTACAAGCTAAATTAGATGCGGCTCAAGCATTGCTAACAGCTAAAACAAATGCGAAAGCAGCGATTAATGAGTTAGCTTATACATCACCTGCTGATAAGGCAACAGCCTTCACCTCAGTTGATAAAGCGACAACAGTTGAAGAGATTGAAGCTGTGGTGACGGCAATCCAAAAAGCTGACTGGTTAATCTCTGATACACCAGTTAAAGCCTTGATTTTATTAGATTTGGAAAATGAAAACTTTGCTGCAGCTAAAAATAAGCTTGAAAATATCAAGGATCCTGAAACCAAGGCAGCGCTTGAAAAGCTAATTGCTGCAGCTGAAAGAGGACTGATCTTAGATGACGTGGTTAATTTGCCTGATGCAGAAGCAAAAGCAGCAATCGAGTGGCTATTAGATAATAAAGTCACCACAGGCTATGCCGATACTGATAACGACGGTCATACTAACTTTGGCGTTAACGATAGCTTGACACGTCTTCAAACCGTGCTTTTCCTATATCGTTTGGCAGGTAGTCCAAAAGCAGCAACAACAACTGCTTTCCCAGACCTTGCCGATCAAAATGATGAAGCTAAAAAGGCGGTCAATTGGGCGAAGGCAGCAGGTATTACAACTGGCTATGGTAACGGCTACTTTGGTCCAAATGATAAGGTAACTCGTGAACAATTTGCCGCCTTCTTATATCGTGAGGCGGGAGAACCAGAAGTTGTAGCTGATCAAGTCTTTGCAGATGTCCCAGCGAGCAATCAATTTGCTAAGGCAATTACATGGCTAGCGGCCAATAATATTGCTAAGGGCTATGGCAACATTTTTGGTGCAAAAGATAACGTGATTAGACAGCATGCAGCATTATTCTTGAAACGTTTTAGTGACGTGACCAAACAATCAGCTGAATAGCTAGCAGCTTCCCTGCAATACTAAAAACTAGAGTCATCAGTGACATTCAAATGAATGGTCGCTTGTGGCTCTAGTTTTTTTACGTATAGCAGGCTGTATATGTTTTTTTTCTAAGAAAACGTATCGGTACCGCCTTTTTTTGAAATCGGTCTTGTTTCTCAGATAGAAAACTAAATTTACTTGCTAGTTGTTATATTTCTGCGAAATCGGTCTTGTTTCCGGGAAAGCTAGGACTAGTTCGCAATTTTTACTCAGCATGCTCTAGGATGACGCGTTTGTTTAATGGCTGCACCTTTCGATTATTGTGTGAGTAGAGCTTTTTGAAATCATCGATTTGAGAAGCTGAAACCTCAACAGGCTCTTTCATTACGTACCATTCTACATTTTCATTTAATGGTGGTGTTGTTAATGAGCCTAAGTAGTGGTAGTAGCTCTTGTTTGCTGGAATCATATCATCTAGGTCAGTGATTGGATTTGTTTCTTCATTATTGACATCATCTAAGACCTCCTGAAAACCTTTGTTTTCAGCACCCGCTTTAAAGAAAACACCGATAACGGCAATTCGCCCGTCCTGAGCAGTGTTCACGAAATGTGCTTCCATTGGATAGTGCTCGCCATTAATAGTGTGCTCACTTTCACTGTGGAAATGGAATTGGCTTAGTACGAAATTTCTGCCATTAATTACAGCGGTTCCGCCATCAGTAATTTGAATGCTGTGACCGTTATTTTCTGCCTTGGTGATGTCTTTGCCGTAGTCCAAGCTGATTTGTCCTGTGTCAGGGCTCATAGCTATTGTATCCTTAGTTGTGATATCAATCGGTGATTGCATTTCGCCTGAGGTAAACTCCCAATCTTCTTGGTCATCATAGTCAATATGCTCAGCCTTTTGTGAATGCTCAGCTGTTTCTTTAGTTGAGCTATTTTCGCTCTGATTTTTATTAGTACCGCAAGATATTAGCAGTAAGCTTGCGCTGGCTAACATGATGATTGAAAATAGATTTTTTTTCATTTTTTGACATCTCCCAAATAGTTATTTTAAATAAAACACTTAAATATTATATCTCATTATATTGATGAAAGGAACAGTCGTTTTTTATATTTGTTATTTTAAAAAGCTGAAACATAATAGAATATAAAAAAATTGCCTAGCACTGAGAGTGTAAGCAATTCTTTTTATGATTTAAATTTTCAATAGCAGTTCTCTTAAGTCGTAAGATAAATTGAGAAGTACATAAAGGTTGCCCCAGCCATTACAAATAAATGCCAGACAACGTGCATAAATGGTACCTTATTCAAGCTATAAAAGACAGCACCCAACGTGTAGCATAGACCACCAATTAAAAGTAGTAGAAATCCATTCCAGCCAAGCGCGTCTAGTAAGGGTTTAACTGTTAAAATACATAGCCATCCCATAATAATATAGATAATTGTTGATATTTTGGGGATTTTAGATAGCTTGGGTAAAAACACTGACTTGTATACAACACCAAGAATGGCTAATGCCCAAATTGTAACTAGCAGGGCAATACCAACCCAGCCCTTGAGGCTTATCAAGCAATAAGGCGTATAGGTGCCGGCAATCAGTAAGTAGATTGAGCTATGATCGAAAATCTGAAAAACAGTTTTTGCTTTTGTAAAAATTAAGCTATGGAATAAGGTAGAGCATAGAAAGAGTAATATTAATGTACTGCCATATAACGCATAGGCTGTTGTGGAAACAACATTGTGTGATTTAATTAATAAAAAAATCAGTCCAACGATTGCTAAAATCATCCCAATCCCATGTGTGACGGCGTTAAATACCTCGTTGACAATTTTATATGCTTTACTTTCTAACATTTCTACCTCCGTTCTGATTAGATAATTGTATTAGCTAACACATCTATATCATAGCACAAAATAATTATAAAGCTTATTAAAATAGTGAATCAAATTATAAAGATTTGTTAGAAAATCTGACAATCTTGCTTGAATGTGAAATTGGTATTGTTTCTCGGAAACAATACCAGATTCACGTGTTAGGTGGTATTTTTTTGCGAAATTGGAATTGTTTCACGGAAACAATACCAAATTCACGTGTTAGGTGGTGCTTTTTTGCGAAATTGGAATTGTTTCACGGAAACAATACCAGATTCACGTGTTAGGTGGTATTTTTTTGCGAAATTGGAATTGTTTCACGGAAACAATACCAGATTCACGTGTTAGGTGGTATTTTTTTGCGAAATTGGAATTGTTTCACGGAAACAATACCAGATTCACGTGTTAGGTGGTGCTTTTTTGCGAAATTGGAATTGTTTCATGGAAATATATTAAAATTTTTATAAGAAGCGATTTAAACCTTTCAAAAATACGAAGTATTAATTAGACATAAATAATTAGGAGGTGCTGGAAGAATGAATGATAAGCAGCATTTATTATTAATGTTAATGAAAGGTTATTTGAGAAAAAATCCATATGCTGTATTTAGTTATACTAATGCAGCGCTTTTGTATGGAACGCCGAGATGGGATGGTGAGGGTCAAAGTGAAATTCATACAGTTCAGTTAAGCAAAAAATTTGTTAATCGAAAAGTTATTACTCATATTCATCCACATTTTTCGCAAATGGAGATAAGAGGTTTTAAGGTTGTTTCACTTATTGATTTGCTTACAGAAATTTGCCTTTATGATACAGCAATTTCAGCTATTTCGTCAATCAGTCATCATTTACATAATAATGATTTTACAATTGAAGAAATTTTGAGTTATTGTGAACAGAACAAGTGGAAGGGTGGTATTGCAAGACTGAGACATTATTTGAGATTTGCTAGTGTAAATGATGAATCCCCGTTGGAAACTAAAGTTCGATTGAAATTGTATGAAATGGGAATGGTTATTCCAAAACAACAAATAGTAATTTTTTGTCGTAATGGTAAGAATTATCGTGTAGATTTTTTATTTTTATTTCGTGGTAGGAAGGTAATTCTGGAGGCAGATGGTCTTATAAAATACAGTGAAGATGTTAATGCGAGATCTGCTGAACGTCAAAGAGAATCTGATTTACTTAATGAGGGCTATGAGATTATGCGTGTGATGAATTCTGATTTAGATAATAACCGTTTTTTTCAGCAACTAGATCATTATGAAATTCCCCATCGTAGATATTTTGGTCGGAAAATAGAAAAAGTTCACTATTAATTAGCCAAATTTCCCTGTTAAGAGCATTTTTTGCGAATACGGCATTGTTTTTCGGAAACAATACCAAATTCACGTGTTAGTCGGCTTTTTTTTGCGAATACGGCATTGTTTCCCGGAAACAATACCAAATTCACGTGTTAGTTGGCTTTTTTGTGCGAATACGGCATTGTTTCTCGGAAACAATACCAAATTCACGTGTTAGTTGGCTTTTTTTTGCGAAAACGGTATTGTTTCCCGGAAATAAATCCAATATCATCAACCAAGCGTTTGATTTTAGCGAAAAAGCTGTCACGGTTCGTGTGACAGCTTTTTATAATATTTTAACCACCTTGATAAAGGTCGAAGCTAAACTCATCATTCATGGTATCAATTTGCTTGGCCTTAATATATAAATCCTTGCCGAGATTAAGCTGGTTGAGCTGTAGCTCGATATAATTTTTCTTGGCATCAATTTTAACAAATTGTGGTACAGCATATTCCTTGGCGACAAAGGATAGAACAGCCGACGTTGGTAGGCTTAGGGTACCCGCGGAAACGCTTTTGACCTTGAGCTGAATATTGCCGTTTTCTAATTTATAAGGTTCAAAATAAATAAAGAGTGGCACTTCAATACCCAAAAACTGATAGCTACCTTCTAAAACGACTTGATCATCGAGATAAAACTGATAGCTCAATTTTTTGGTTTGATAGTCTGCTAAGAAAGTATTAATAATTTTATTAATTTTTGCTTTATTGGTTGTAAAGGTTGCTAATGTATCACCTTTTTTGGCGATTGTTGCGGTATTATTTATGACGGGTTCTCTGTTTTCTGTAATTCTGAAGCCAACAAATAGCAAAGCGCCGATAATTAAGCCTAAGAGTACCAAAAAAGCAATTTTCCATTCGTTAAAACGAACAATCTTTTTTCTAATGTCATGTGATTTCACGTTACCACTCATCCTTTGTCTGTTTAATTTTACTCATAATCGCATTCGCCATAATCTGATAGCCTGTATTATTTGGATGGAAGTGGTCTTCTTCAAACAAGGCATCATTTGTAATTGAGGCGTTATTGTCGCTTTCGCCCTGACTGGTCACACCCTCATCACCATTAATGCCTTTATAAAGGACATCGTTAATTGGTACAAAATAAGCTTTGTTTTCGGTGACGGTTGTTTCGGTTTCTTGATTCCAGTTATCAATGACGTCCTGCATGGTGGTAATTTCAGGAAAATTTAGATAGAAAGGATTATAGATACCTAAAACATAAATTGGCGCATTTTTATTGTATTTGCGAATGAGCTCGATTAATGTAACCAATCTTTTTTGATAGGCTTTAAGTGGTTTTTTGAATGAATTTTCAGATAGATCATCAAAATTTTCGCGAATAACCTTCATCACATCATTGCCACCAACGGTTAGCGTAATGATTTCTGCGTTTTTTATCGAATTTTGAATTTTTTTCTGTTCTTCGATTCGCTTAATAATTTGACTACTGGTGTTACCGCTGACCCCATAATTAGCGCTTTCAACACGATAGCCATAGGTAGCATCTAATTGGTCAGCAAGAATCGGTACAAAGCCACCCTGATTGGTTGAGTCACCAACACCTTGAGTAAGTGAGTCGCCAATTGCTACAAAATCAAATACTTCAACTCTTTTTTCAATTAAAAAATTTTTATTATTAAATTCTGTACCTGCCTTTGGTATCGATAAACTGAGTAGGATAAAACAGAGCATCGCAACGATTGCACATAGGCCCCACTCGGTTAATATTCTTTGTTTTTTATTCATAATATATAAAATTTATTAATAGTACATAATGGCCCATGCACCAGGACCGGTATGCGTTGCGATAATTGAGCCAGTATCTAGTACAGGGATTGAAATTTGTGGTAAGTGACTGCTAAGCTCAGCCTTAAATTTTTCAGAAAGCTCAAGTCCATTAGCATGAGAAATGCCTAATGCCGTAATTTGTGAAAAATCAACTTCATTTTTCCAGTCCTCAAACCATTTCATAAATGTTTTTGTGCCGCGCCCTTTGACGATTGGTCGAAGCTCACCATTAATAAATTCCATAACAATTTTAACATTTAGAAAGTTAGACATAACGCCAGTCAGACGACTAATTCTTCCGCCTTTAACTAGGTTATCGAGATTAGTGATGCCAATATAGAGCTTGGTTTTATCTTTGACTTCGGCAATTTTATTTAAAATTGCTGCTTTAGCTTCACCGTTTTGAGCTAATTTAGCTGCTTCAATGACCTGAAAAGCCAGTCCCTGATCAGTAAAACCAGAATCAATAACGGTGACATCTCCTTCAACTAGCTTACTAGCTTGTCGCGCAGCCTCTACTGTTCCGCTAAGGGATTGCGACATGTGGATAGAGATGATTTGACTGCCATCAGCCATTAATTTTTTATAAATTTCTACAAATTCACCAATTGGTGGTTGACTTGTTTTTGGCAATGTCTTACCCTGTGCCATCATTCGCATAAATTCACTACCGGATACTTCGCTATCCTGATAGACAACACCATCAATCATAAAAGACAAGGAAACAATGGTAATTCCTAATTTTTCGGCAAGACCCTCTTCAATTGTAATTGAAGAATCAGTCACGATTTTTATGCTACTCATAAAATGAATACTCCTTTTTTAATCCACGGACCTGCACCCTAGTCGACTTGACCTTGCTGGTTCGTTTTCGGTTTGAATTGGAAAATAATAAAAAACTGGTTATCTAACGCTAATTTATAAAGGGTTATAACGATTCTACCAGTATTATGTCTATTTCGATTATATCAAAGTATATATTTTTTTTCATAAATAAATATTTAAAATTAGTGAAAATGCTATAGTGGCGGAAGACAATAAATTTTAGTTGTGAAAATCAGATAAAAAAGAGGCTGGGACATAAAGTCCTAACCCCTTTCGTATTGTTCGTAATTTACAAGCTTTCTCTCTCAAAACTGTTCAAATAGATAAGTCATTTAATCAGACAGGGAACGTCTGACTAGATAAACGAATGATTCGTCTATTTTTCACAGTTTTAATCGGAGATAGAAAGCAGTTTGTTTATCTAGCACATTGATTTACCGAAACACTCCTTAAACAATAAAATTTTTCAACAGCTCAACTAGAACGCTAAAGCGTTAAGCTTCAGATGTCTTAAGCTTATTGTTTACTGTTCATCATGGCTCTAAAAGAATTCGATTAGAAAGTGAAACATAAGAGGTACTATGCGTATATCTATGTGTAACTTTCTTTTTTTAGACGGATTAGAGTTTGATAAGCAATCACATTTTGCTTTTATACTTAAGGGACAAGGCGACAACTGCAATGCCATAGGATGATAGATGCCTAAAAAGCTGAAACGGCTTGCTTTGAAAGTTGAGCATAAGACTGGAAAATAGTAAAGGCGTTCTTTGCCTATCTATTTTTTCAGCTTATGCCGATACTTTCAAGCCGTTGAAGCTAGATTATCTAAAAAGCGTAAACGGCTTTTGTCCCACCTTCGATTGCTTAAATATTAAGCATAGCTGAGTCTTTTTTCCAATATTTTTGAGATGATACTTAAGAAGTAGCAGATAATGAAATAGATTACTGCTAAGAGTAAGAACATTGGTATTACGTAATTAGAATTTTGACCATAGATAATCTGTGCCTGATGGGTTAATTCTGGTAATGAAATAATGATGGCAAGTGATGTATCTTTAACTAGCGAAATAAATTGAGAAACCAATGCGGGAATCATCATTCTAAAGGCCTGCGGAAAAATGATATAAAACATTGTTTCTTTTTTGCTTAGCCCGGTTGATAGACCTGCTTCCATTTGCCCTCTAGGTATGGCAACTAATCCTGCTCGAATAATCTCAGAAACCATTGCAGACTCAAAGATGGTCAAAGCAGTAACGGCTGCCCAGAATATATTGAAGCGAATGCCTGTTAGCTGCGGAATCGCAAAGTAGGTAAAGAATATGATGAGTAGCAGTGGTAAATTTCGGATAATATCAATAATTAATCCAACAATTTTTGAAATAATCGGTAGCTTGGCAAAGCGTAACCAGCCGAGCAGCGTACCGATTAAGAAGCTTAATAGAATCGAAGCTGTAGCGACTTGGAAAGTGACGACCAGACCTTTGAAAAGGAAGCGTAAATTAATCCAAGAATAAGCATCTATAAAATTTTCCATTAATTTATCCTCCTATCCTTCTGTAATTGACCAGCGGCGTTCTAAATAATTCATCAGGTAGCTTAATGGTAAAGTCAGAATTAGATAAAAACCAGCGATAACGATGTAAGTGTTAACTGTATCAAAGGTTAAGCTTGCAATCGCATCGCCTTGATACATTAAATCAAGACCAGCAGCAACCGCTAAAATTGAACTATTTTTAACCAAGTTGATAAACTGATTGCCAAGTGGTGGAATGACAATCTTAAAGGCTTGTGGTAAAACAATGTATTGATAAACTTGGAACGAGGTGAAGCCACTGGATAATCCAGCTTCAACCTGTCCGATTGGGACACCAAGAATCCCTGCCCGAATGGTTTCGGCGATAAATGCTGAGGTATATAGAGCAAGTCCGATTGTACCGGCAGTGAAGCCGTCTACAGGTAGCCCGCTCATTGGTAAGACAATGAAGAAAAACATCACAATGACTAAAAGTGGAATGTTTCTAAAAATTTCGACATAGGCTTTGGCTAAAAAGGCGACTATTTTATTTTTAGTAAGTTGTAAGATTGCCATTAGTGTGCCAATGACTAAGCTTAAAATTAGAGCAATAACGCTTGAAAAGAGGGTTACCTTAAAGCCGGAAAGTAGCTCAGGCAAGTAGTTTTGAATGATTGTTAGCATAACTTACTCCGCCTCCTTCAAATTTGGGAACCATTTATTATAAATTTTATCGTAGGTACCGTTTTCGTGTAATGTGTCTAAAGCCTTGTTGACTTGTGCTAAAAATTCAGTTTGACCTTTATTGATGGCGATACCATATGGCTCATTAGTGAAGTTACCGCCAGTTAATTCATAGCCGGGGTTGTCGGTTTGTAAGCCCAAAAGGATTGAATTATCGGTTGTCATTGCATCACCTTGACCGGATTTGAGTGCAGTAAAGCATTCTGCATAGTTTTCAAATTCTAAAACCTTAGCCTCTGGCGCTGCTTTTTTGATATTGACTACTGAAGTCGAGCCTTTTACAGCTAGGACTGTTGTAGAGGAATCAAGATCTGCAACGGACTGGATATCGGATCCTTTTTTAACTAAGAGCGATTGTCCCGCATCAAAATAAACCTGTGAAAAATCAACTTGCTTCTTACGTTCATCTGTAATCGTCATCGTTGCAATAATTGCATCAATGTTACCATTTTTTAGTAAAGGGATTCTCGTTTTACTCGTTACTTCGACAAATTCTGCTTTATTTTCATCGCCAAGTATTTCTTTAGTAATTGCTTTAGCGATATCAATATCGAAGCCTTCAATCGCACCTGTTTTAATATTAATCATGCCGAATAATCTTGTATCATTCTTAACGCCCCAAATAATTTTTTGGTCACTTTGAACGATTTCAGCTACATTTTTATCTGCTAAGCCTTTATTGCACCCTGCCAGTACTAACAAGGTCACAAGGCTTACCACAAGTGGTAGCAATTTTTTGATTGGTTTCATCATCATGTGCTCCTATCCTTCTTCTTATTCATTTTTTATTAATCTTGTAGCATTAGTCAGAAATGACTTTGTCAGAGGTGTGATTAATAATTTTACTTAAGAATTGTTTGGCACGTTCTTCCTTTGGATGATCAAAGAAGCCTTGAACATCAGTGGTATCTTCAAGGATTTGACCTTCAGCCATAAAAATAACACGATCTGCTACTTCTCTGGCAAAGCCCATTTCATGAGTGACAACAATCATGCTCATACCTTCTTTGGCTAATTTTTGCATAACTGCTAAAACATCACCAATCGTCTCTGGATCTAAGGCTGAGGTTGGTTCATCAAATAATAATAATTCCGGGTTCATTGCCAAGCCTCTCGCAATCGCAATTCGTTGCTTTTGACCGCCAGAAAGTGTATTTGGATAGGCGTCCTTTTTATCCCACATACTAACAAATTTTAAGAATTTCTCAGCAGTTCGGGTTGCTTCTCTAATGTCTTGACCTAGAACCTTGACAGGCGCGAGGGTAATATTTTCTAAAACGGTTTTATGAGGATAAAGGTTGAAATGCTGGAAAACCATTCCAGCTTCCTTACGAAGCTTAGTTAATTCTTTTGGACTAGCCTTGGAAACATCGTGCCCATTTACATCAAGTGTTCCGCTATTGATTTCCTCAAGTGCGTTAATTGTCCGAATTAATGTTGATTTACCGGATCCAGAAGGACCGATTAAGACAACGACTTGTCCTTTCTCGATTTCGAGATTGATATCTCTTAGTGCATGGTAATCACCATAATATTTTTCGACGTGAGAAAATTTTATCATACAGAGCACTTCCTTTTTTATAATTTTGCATGAAATGTTATAAAATCTAACATAGCGCTTTTTTAGTTTATCAAAGCTTTAAACAAATGTCAAAATTGAAAGATGAGCAAGCCGACTGAAATAGCGGTTTCAAACGCATTTTACTGGTTTAATAGTTAAAAAAAAGCCTTTTTTTATACTGTGATTTCGTAAGTCTTTAAAAAAAGCCTGTAATTAGCTTAGCAAAAGATGCCTTGCTTTTACATTTGTTCTAAAATTAGCTATAATAAAGAAACAATGGGAAAGTGGGTGTACTGATTGAAAAAAATTCTAATTGTAGATGATGAAAAACCGATTTCGGATATTGTAAAATTTAATTTAACTAAAGAGGGTTATGAGGTTTCAACAGCTTTTGATGGTGAGGAAGCGATTCAAAAATTTAATGAGGAACATCCTGATTTGGTATTATTGGATTTAATGTTACCGAAGGTGGATGGTCTTGAGGTAGCCCGTGAGATTCGTAAGACCCATAATACACCAATTATTATGGTCTCTGCCAAGGATTCGGAGTTTGATAAGGTATTGGGCTTGGAATTAGGTGCTGATGATTATGTGACCAAACCATTTTCAAATCGTGAATTGATTGCGCGTGTCAAAGCCAATTTACGTCGTGGTGGAGAAAGTGAGCCTAGTAAGCAATCAGATGATTCTAAAGAGGATATTGCGATTTCGGAATTAACGATTCACCCTGAAGCGTATATTATCTCAAAGCGTGGTCAAAAAATCGAGCTGACTCATCGTGAGTTTGAGCTGCTTTATTATCTTGCCAGTCATATTGGTCAAGTCATGACTCGTGAGCATTTATTGCAGGTTGTTTGGGGCTATGATTATTTTGGCGATGTGAGAACAGTTGATGTTACCGTTCGACGTCTTCGTGAAAAAATTGAAGATTCACCAAGTCGTCCTGTTTATTTAGTGACACGTCGAGGTGTGGGCTATTACTTGAGAAATCCGGAGACTGATTAGGTACGTTAGCTAGCTAAATCAAGCCGAGCTGATTATGCCAAATAAAATAGCGTATCTGCCAGAGCGAGAAACTCTGGCAATTTTTATCTTTATATTTATAGTAGTGTAATTTTGTATTTTCAAGCGTAGGCAGACCTTATCAGAATATGAAATTAATTATTTAAATAATTTCAGCTAAGCTAATCCTTAGGAAAGGTGGGTAGGATTTGATTGTAAAAAAGAAGAAATGGGCGTTTTGGAAGAGTATTAATTTTAAAATTACGATTTCATTTCTACTCATTTTACTTGTTTCGATAGAAATTATCGGTAATATCTTTATCCAAAATTTAGAGCAAACGACGATTTCCGACTACAAGGAGACTGTCAATAATCGTGTTTCACAGCTAGCAACGAGTGCTGGCGATATTTTTAGCGATATGACTGAGACTGATGATCAGAAAAATGAAGTGCTGCAAAATCAATTAGAATCTTTTAATGCTTCAGACATTCTAGAGGCAAGAATTGTAGATAGTAAAGAGGTTATTCGGGCAGCCGTCGGTTCAAGCAATGATGAATTAATTGGTAAAAAGAATGACTATTTGGATTTGATTGATTTTACCTTAAAACGCAAGGAAATTGTTGAAGACGGAAGACAGGTTTACGTCAATGTTCAGCCGATTCAAAATAGTACAGGGGATTCGGTTTTAGGTGCAATCTATGTTAAGAGTGATATTAGTCAACAATATAACCGAGTTCAAGATATTGCAACGATCTTTTATAGTGCTTCTTTAGTTGCTGGTTTAATTTCCGTCATTGTTGCCTTATTATTTGCCCGTTCAATCACTAAACCAATTAAGGAAATGGAAAAGCAGGCGTTTAAAATTGCTTATGGAGATTATTCAAGCAAGATTAAGGTTGTTGGAGAGGATGAGCTTTCAGAGCTTGGAACTACCTTTAATCTTTTATCCAATCGTATTGAGCGAACGCAGGATACAATGGAAAGTGAACAAAATAAGCTGAATAATGTTTTGACCTACATGACTGACGGCGTTATTGCAACTGATCGTCGGGGCAAGGTGGTTTTGATTAATCAGCCAGCCTTGGATCAGCTTAATATGGCGCGTTCAGATGTCATTGGTACTTCGATTTTACAGCTTTTTGAGCTAGAAAAGGAATATACGATGCGCGATTTATTAGAAAATCGCCCAGAAATTGTCATTGATCGAGTAGATGCGAATGAAGACTTTATTTCCTTGAAATCAGACTTTGCGCTACTACGCCGAGAGTCAGGTTTTATCAGCGGCTTGGTTGCAGTTTTGCATGATGTCACTGAGCAGGAAAAAAACGAGCGTGAGCGGCGTAATTTCGTTTCTAATGTCTCGCATGAATTGCGCACTCCATTGACTTCGGTAAAAAGCTACCTTGAGGCACTGCAGGATGGTGCTTGGCGTGATTCCAAGATAGCCCCAGAATTTATTGATGTTTCACTTGAAGAAACAAACCGAATGATTCGGATGATTAATGATTTATTAAATTTATCTAGAATGGATGATGGGAATGTCCATTTGGATTTAGAAATTGTTAATTTTGTTAATCTAGTGGAATTTGTTTTAAATCGTTTTGATCAGATGATGAACAATGATAGTGATTTAAAGAAATATATTATTGAACGTGATTTCCAGCTTGAAACTGCATGGGTTGAGGTGGATACAGATAAGATGACGCAAGTAATAGATAACGTGATAAATAATGCGATTAAATATTCTCCTGATGGTGGTGTAATCACTGTCGTGCTTAAAACAGTACAGCATCAAGTGATTTTGAGTGTCACTGATGAGGGGATGGGGATTCCACGTAAAGATCTCGGTAAAATATTTGATCGATTTTATCGCGTAGATAAGGCGCGCGCTCGAAAACAAGGTGGCACGGGCTTAGGCTTAGCAATCGCTCGTGAGGTAATGAAGGCTCATGGTGGCTATATTTGGGCTAAGAGTCAGGAGGGCGAAGGTTCGACTTTTACACTTGTCTTGCCAGAGCAAGAAGATTTTGAAGTAGAGGAGTGGGATTAATGGAACGTAATATTTGGATTGATCGAATTCGAGTAATTTTACTCATTTTTTTGGTTTCGTTAAGCCTCTTCTTCACTTATAATGTTTGGTTACACCCTGTTAATGGCGAAAAGGTTACTAGTCAGGTTAATCAGGTTAAGGACACGACTGAATTGGATACAAAAAGATTATTTTTAGCGAATCAGCTTGTGCGGCATGATACAAATCAATCAGATATTGTTATCGGTAATAGTCTAATCAAAAAGGTTCAGGATCAGATTTCAAGTATGAATTTTAAAAAAATTAGCCAACTCAAGATGTTGTCAGCTACCAATTATTCGGATGCGATTAATGAGGCGGGACAAATTGAGCTTGTTTATCCTTATGCCTTTGCTTTGAGTGATTATATTAAATATTACGAATTAAACCTTGATGCTTCGGATATCTCAATGAATGAATTCAATCGAATTGCGATTAATGCTAAGCAAAATAAACTTATTTTTTATAATGATGATAATCGGTCGATACTTGAGACCACTGTTGAGTTTTCGAAAGCGCAATTGACCAAGATTATCAATCAAGCTGGGAATGAAACGATACCTGTTGTCCTGAGTCAAATTGATAATCATTTTATGTATCTATATCAAGATAGTGTTACTTTAAAAAAATATAATTATATTTATAGTAGGCAAGCGCAAAATATTTTTAAAACACTATTTTTTGGTAATAACAATGAAATCCAAACCATTGATTCTCAGGCAGAGGTTACTTACCTTGGCAATGATTCTACCCGACTTATTGTCAATGAGAACACTGGCATTGTTACCTTTAAGGAAACTGGCACGGGCGAAAAAAGCTTGGCTGATAGCCTGACCTATGTCAAGGTAGTGAGTAAAGAGTTAACTAATCTGAGGCTGTTTGAAAAAAATAATAATCATTTGCAATATCTAATGTTTATCGAAGGCTATCCGATTATTAATGATGATTATAAAGGACAAATTTCATTTGAAGTTAATGCTAAACAATCAATCAAAACAGTTATGACAAACTTAGAAGCAATCCAAGTACCGATTCCAACAGATGCTACGATTTCTTTGAAATCTAGTCAAGCGTTGATTGAAGCTATCAAAGCCAAAAATCCCTCTATCAAGATTGAAAATATCTGTATTGGCTACACTTGGCATAATTTGGGAGATAACACACAGGTTGTTGAATTAGTGCCAGAATGGTTTGTGAAGATTGATGATGAATGGCGCGATACGTCAGATTTAGTGTGAGGTGAGCCATGGATTTTAAAAACATACAAAATATTTTTATTGCGGTTTTTGTAATATTGAATTTCTTTTTATTTAGTATTTTTCAGGAAAATCGTGCTAAATATGACTCTGTTTCTAGTCAAGCTAAATCTAATATTGAGTATCGTTTAGAGAAAGATGATATTGAGGTAGATAGCTTATCCACTAAACATCAAAAGGGTTATTATCTGAGTGCTGAAAAAAAAGCGCTCAGTGATGAGTTTAAAAGCCTAGATGTTAAGAATATCGTAGAGAGCTCAAATGGTGAGATTAAAGCGACTCCAACTAATGTTGTTTACTTGGATAAAAAAGTAGATGCTGCTGCAGTTCAGGAACTACTTAAAAAAAGTACGTCTATCTACAATGCTTCGGATTATAGCTACCTGCCCTCATTCTCATCTTATGGTAAAAAGGAAGGGGAAATTGTTCTTGCGCAATCCTATAAATCACTGCCATTTTTAGATGAAAATAGTCGAACCTCATTAGATTTGACTGTGATAGATGACTTATATAAATTCACGTTAATTTCTCAGAATTATTTGATTAATATTAAGCCCTTGCGAGAGGCAGAGGATTTGATTTCAGAAAGAGAGGCAGTCATTGCCTTATACAATAATTTAAGAATTCCAGAAAAATCTAAAATTCTTTCTTTACAATTAGGCTATACTCGTATTATTGAGCTAAATCGCGAGAATGTCTATGTGCCAACTTGGTTTGTCGAGGTTCAATCTGAGGTTAAGTCGAATAAAACTGTTCAAATTGAAAAAGTAAATGCGCTTAATAGTAACGTTATTACGGAGACAACTGTCACCAAGATTAATGAATCTGATTAAAACTGTGAAAAATAGACGAGTCATTCGTTTATTCAGTCAGACGCTTTCTGTCTGACCGAATGACGTATCTATTTGAACAGTTTTGAGATAGAAAGCCCGTCAAAACAAGCCGTTTACGCATTTTAGACAATCTAGCTTCAACGACCAGCGTTTAGGAAATTAGAGAAAAAGTAATCCAGCTTCAATGCCTAGAAAGTTTCACATAAGTACACTCTGCGCTCGGGCAAAGTCTGCCTGAGTAAATAAACGCAGAGTTAGCTTATGTTTCAACTTTCTGAGCAAGGCATTTCAGCATTTTAGGCAATATTCGGAAATTTGTCTATTTTCCTATGGCATTGAAGCTGTCGCTTTAGCGACTTACAAAAACGCTTAGGCGTTGACTAGTCGTTGTCGCATTGTCCCCCATAATTATGAACAATAAAAAAGAGGTTAGGTCTTTTTGTAGCGACCCCTAAAAAGTTAGATTTTTACGTCTAACTTTTGGGGGGGCACTACATTTTGTCCCAACCTCTTTTAATTTTATAACCAAAAATGATGCTGCTGCGTACTAAAATGGATTTCATAAGGTCTTTGTGGTGCATCCTCACCATCAGCCTGCAGAAATTCAGGGTTCAATATTTTGATGTTTAAGCTATCAGTCTTTAAATGAATGATATCAGAATGATTCATCTGACGTCGTGTGACTATTAGGATTAATAGATAGAGTAGTTTGAATAGGTTATAGCGTTTAATTAATACAACATCAATTTGATTACTATAGATGTCAGCATCTGGCCACAAGGGGATACCACCACCGAAATAGGGATGGTTGGTGACAGTTAGCAAAAATGCGTTATTAACCTTCAGAAAATAATCAGCTGTAGTGATTTCAACTGGAAATGGTTTCTGCTGAAACAGTAAGCGAAATAAAATGACAATGTATGAGAGGTTACCAAGATGTAAACGGTTTAGTATTTTTTTTGATTTTGACTGGTTAGTTTTTGCGACAATAGCAGCATCAAGACCCACACCGACATTATTGAGTGCCAAATAGGATTTGTTATTTATTCTATAATTGATTACATTTAATTTTTGACCCTTGCTTTCCTGAAATTGTTTGAGTGCAGCGATAGGTTCTAAAGGCAAACAAATACCTCTAGCAAAATCATTGCCGGTTCCGGTTGCGATATAGCCTACAGGGGTTTCGCCAACGGCTTGAAGGACATTTGAGAGTGTTCCGTCCCCTCCGATAACCAGAATGCGATCGATTTTTGCCATGTGTTTAATAATTTTTTCTGCAATTTTTTTCTCTTCGCCAGCGTATTGTGTTTGATAAACCTTAAAGGCTTGCTTTTCTGCAGTCAGTTGCTTAAAAATTTGCTGTATTTTTGTTTTATTTTTAGAATTTCCAGCTTCTTGATTAACAATAATATGATAGTAATTCATCAGAACTCCAGACTGTCAGTATTCTTAGCATGTAATTTAAGCACTGGTTAATTATATCATGAATGTATTTCAGTAGTTAGTGTGGTGCTTTCGGGTTGAAGGTAATCATTATGCGATTATGGCCTACCTTCCCTTTTTGAAGTCAAAAGCTTCGCTAATAATTAAACCAATGGCGATTGCGAGTCCGATGGCAATTGTATTAATTGTTTTTTCAATACCTATGGCGTAGCTTCCAAGGCTAAAATGATTAATTGCTTCATAGGCCAAGCCACCGGGAACCAGCGGAATTATTCCCGGAATGTTAAAAACTGTAATAGGTAGTTTGAACCTTTTGGCAAATATTTTGCTGATTAAACCGATTATGATTGAGGCAACTAGCGTTGAAAAAGCCACCCCTAGACTTAGCTTTTGAAAAGCTATATAGACTAGCCAGCCAATCATTCCTGTCAAACCACCAGCTAAGAGACTACGTCTTGGAACGTTAGCGATAATACCAAAGGCGAGTGAACCAAGGAAGCTAAAAATAACTTGAATAAGCATCGGATTCCTTTCGTGTTAAAATAATTTAAGTGTAAAGACGATACCAAAGGCAATCATCAAAACAGTAATTGTTGCTTCGGCACCTCGAGATAAGCCACTAATTAGGTGACCGGATAGCAGGTCGCGAATCGAGTTAGTAATTAAAACACCTGGAACTAATGGCATGACTGCTCCATTTACAACGGCATTTATCTGTGTAATCCAGCTATAATGTCGACATAGTGCAGCTAAGCTCCCAATAGCAATTGCGGCGAGAATTTCAGCAAGAAATTTTAAGCCAAAATGTTTAGAGGTTGATAGATAGATAATATAGCTTAAGCTACCAATTATAAAGGTAGGCAGCAGGTCGGAAAGCTTACCGTTTAGGAGCATCATTAGAGAAGCGCTGACAATGCCAGCAGCAAGTACCTCAAGCCAAGCAGGGAAAAAGAAGTTTTCAGCTTCTATTTCTTTAAGCCTATTATGAAGCGTGGTAATATTAGCATGATTGGTTGAGAAATCGCGAATTGCTTGGTTAACCTGTGCAATTTTTTCTAAATTTGTGACACGATGAGTTATGTTTTTCATCAGCATGATATCGTATGCTTCTATGTTGATAAAAATGCCTGTTTGGGTTGTGTAGCTTGTGATTTCTATATTATCAGTCGCCCCAATTCTCTGTATGCAGTCTTCAATTCGGTGCATTTCAGCATTATTTTCCATTAAAATTTTACCTGCTAGAAGTGCTGTTTTGGCACTAAATTTTACGTCCATCAATGCTCCTCGCAAATCTTATATTTAGATAAGAATTCATATTAAATTTAGTTAAAAATGTTTAAATAAATATTAGCATAAAATCACTTATCTGGAGGACTTTAGTGATTACTTTGATAAAAAAATGAAAAATCGTCAAAATAATAGCTTATGTGTTAAAATAAGACAGGAATAAAGCCATAATTAAAAAGCTAGGAGAGAATTTAATGATATTAATCACTGGAGCAAGTGGACAATTAGGAACAGAGCTACGTTATTTATTAGATGAACGTGGTGTTGATTATACAGGTACTGATGTTGCTGAGTTAGATATTACAAATGAGGCTCAGGTTATTGAAGTATTTAATCAAATCAAGCCAACGATTGTTTTTCATTGTGCTGCCTATACTGCTGTTGATAAGGCTGAGGATGAGGGGAAAGCATTAGATTATAAAATCAATGTAACAGGGACTGAAAATATTGCCAAAGCAGCAAATTCCGTTGATGCATTGGTGGTTTATATTTCAACTGATTATGTTTTTGATGGTACCAAAAAAGATGGTGAGTATTCAGTTGATGAAAAGACGAATCCACAAAATGAATATGGTCGTACTAAGCGTTTAGGTGAAGAAGCGATTGAAAAATATGCTTCAAAATACTATATCATTAGAACAAGCTGGGTTTTTGGCAACTACGGTCATAATTTTGTTTTCACGATGCAAAAATTGGCACAGTCACATTCCAAGCTTACTGTCGTTGATGATCAATATGGCAGACCGACATGGACAAGGACCTTAGCCGAATTTATTACTCATTTAGTGGATACAAAGCAGGATTTTGGTTATTATCATTTATCGAATGACAATGCTTGTACCTGGTTTGATTTTGCCAAAGAAATACTGAAGGATTCCGATGTGGAAGTAGTACCTGTAACGAGCGAGGCCTATCCACAAAAGGCGAAACGACCACAGTATTCGGTGTTAGATTTAAGTAAGGCGAAGGCAACTGGTTTTGTAATTCCTACATGGCAAGAAGCTTTAAAAGGAATGTTGGCAAAATAATCTTTGCCCAAATACACCAAGCTTATTATTTTTTAGATTGGAGTCGTTATGCAGCACGTATTTATTATTGGCAGTCGTGGTCTGCCTGCTCAATATGGTGGCTTTGAAACTTTTGTCGCAGAGTTGGTCCAAAATCAAACCAGTGCAGCAATAAAGTATCATGTTGCTTGTCTTGATGATCAAAAAAATCAGGTGCATTTTGACTATTGTGGTGCAGATTGTTTTACTATTAAGGTACCAAATTTAGGACCGGCCAAAGTGATTGCTTATGATATGCTAGCGATTCACTATGCTTTGAAAATGGTTAAAATGGAAAGTATTAAACAGCCAATTTTTTATATTTTAGGTAATACAATTGGTGGTTTCATTCAATATTTTGCAAATCAAATTCATCGAGCTGGCGGACAGCTTTTGGTTAATCCTGATGGCTTAGAATGGCGCCGAAGTAAATGGTCTAAGCCAATTCAGCGCTATTTAAAATATGCAGAGCGGAAAATGTGCCAATCAGCAGATTTAATTGTTTCGGACAATCAAGGGATTGAAGATTATCTGCTTTTAGAATATCCTAAAACGGTTTCTCAAGTAATTGCCTATGGTACTGATATCGCTGAGGTTAATGCGAACGCTGCTAACCATGCTTTAGAGGAGTGGTATCAGCAATTTCAGCTGAGTCCAGGTGATTATTATCTGGTTGTTGGTCGATTTGTGCCTGAGAATAATTATGAAACGATTATTCGTTCGTTTATGGCGAGCAAGGTAAAAAAAGATTTAGTAATCATTACAAATTATCAAGACAGTGCCTATTATCAAGAGCTGAAAAATAAAACACAGTTTCAAAAGGATAGCCGCATTAAGTTTGTCGGTACAGTTTATCAAAAAGATTTATTGAGATTAATTCGTCAACAGGCTTTTGCCTATATTCACGGTCATGAGGTTGGGGGAACTAATCCGGGGCTATTAGAGGCGATGTGGGATAGTCCACTTAATTTAGTGCTAGCTGTTAGCTTTAATCAAAAGGTTGCCTTAGACTCTGCAATTTACTTTACCCCGGCCAATCTAACGTCAATTATTGAGTCAACTGAACAGAATGCTTCAATGCAAAAATTAAAATTTAAATCGCTAGCGCAGGCAATTATTTTGGAAAACTATACTTGGGATAAGATTGTGGCGCAATATGAGGAGCTATTTTTAAAATGAAAGTAAATATTTTGCTGTCTACATATAATGGTGAGAGATTTTTGACTCAACAGATTGAGAGCATTCTTGCACAAAGCTTTAGAGATTGGCGGCTATTAATTCGAGATGATGGTTCAACCGATCGAACGGTTGAAATTATTCGTGAATTTGCTGAACTGGACTCACGTATTTTGTTTATTAATAATGAAAATATTATAAATTTGGGTGTGATTCAGTCTTTTTTTGTATTAACGAAGTTTGATCAGGCAGACTATTATTTTTATTGTGATCAGGATGATATTTGGCTGCCTGATAAGCTAACAACGATTTTAAATGCTGCCAGCGAGGCTCAATTGCATCAGCCTGCGATGTATTACACAGATTTGAAGGTGGTTGATGAACAGCTGCAAATTCTTTCTGACAGTATGATTGCCACACAAAGTCACCATGCTAATACAACACTTATTGAAGAGCTTGCCGAAAATTCTGTGACTGGCTGTACTTCGATGATTAATGACGAACTAGCACAATTGTGGACGAATACCGAGCAAATTATTATGCATGATTGGTATTTAGCGCTGCTGGCAACTGCAGTTGGTCAATTGGTTTATATTGATGTACCAACGATTTTATATCGACAGCATAGTGAGAATGTATTAGGTGCACGAACATTTAAAAAACGGATGAGTAATTGGCTGAATCAACCGGTGAATCGTTACTGGAAATTAATTCATCAGGCACAAAAACAAGCTGAAAAAATCGCTAATGAAAATCAAGTACAAATGACCTCATCCCAGCTAGAAGTGTTGAATTGTTTTGTTGATATTGATCAACAATCCATTAGTGAGCGTGTACGTCGAATTAGTCGGTACCGTTATCGAAAAAACCGACTATTTCATACGATGATTTTGCGAGCACTATTGATTACGAATTGGTTTAATCCGAGATAATAATAGCCAAGTCCCTTGTTTCAAATTTGAAGCAAGGGACTTGGCTATTGCTATTAAATATAACTATTTTACCTTAAAGGGTGCTTTATTTTTTAGGTTAATCATTCGATAGAGCTACCTTGCTTTTTCGATTGAAAATACTATTTAAGACAATTGCTGTGACGGATGCCATGACAATCCCATTTGAAATAAACATTTGTAAGCTGTTGGGAAGGTTAGTAAAAATGCTAGCTGAGCTATTGAAACCAAGTCCTACAGCAATCGAAAAGCCAGCAATCAAAAGATTGTGCTCATTGTTAAAATCGACGTTACCGAGCATCCTCATACCTTGTACAGCTACCATGCCAAATAAAACGAGCATGCCACCGCCAAGAACAGGTGCAGGAACAAGTTGTGCCATTGCGCCAAATTTTGGTACGAGTCCTAAAATCATTAAGAATAATGCGGTAAAGAAAATTGGTTTACGAGATCGAATACCTGAAAGCTGTACTAATCCAACATTTTGTGAAAAGCCGGTATAGGGGAAAGTATTGAAAATACCACCAAGCAGAACGGCTAAGCCCTCAGCGCGATAACCATTTCTTAATTTCTTTTGTGAAAGCTCTTGTCCGGTAATATCTGACAGCGCTAGATAGACACCCGTTGATTCTACCATTGAAACCATAGCAATGATGATCATCATAATGATTGAAGTTAATTCAAATTTGGGTGCGCCAAAGAAAAATGGTGTTGGCAAATGGAAAACTGGTGCTTCTTTTATGACACTAGTATCAACCATGCCAACTGTACTTGCAGCTATTGTGCCGACAACTAGACCAATTAAAACGGCGATAGAGCGTAAAAAGCCCTTGGTTAAGAATTGAATTGCTAAAATAATAACAATAGTGATTGCTGCTAAGATCAAGCTTTTTAAGTCAGCTGGTGTTTGATTATTGGCGATATTCCCCATTGCAACTGGAATCAGCGTCAAGCCGATAACTGTAATGACAGAGCCGGTTACGAGCGGTGGGAAGAAACGTCTTACCTTAGAAAAAAAACCAGAGATTAAAATTACAAAAATTCCCGAAGCAATGATTGAGCCAAAAATTGCACCTGAACCATGCTTGGCACCGATTAAGGAAAGGGGCGCAACGGATTGGAAGGCGACACCTAAGACAACTGGTAGCCCTATGCCAAAATACTTATTCATTTGTAGCTGTAGGAAGGTTGCGACGCCACACATAAAAATATCTGTTGATATCAGATAGGTTAATTGCTCAGATGAATAGTTTAGAGCGCTTGCGATTAAAATTGGGACTAAGATACTGCCTGAGTACATTGCTAATAAATGCTGTAAGCCTAAAACGGCAGCTTGACCATTTTTTTGTTCATTGAGTTCAAATTTCACAATAATTCCTTTCATCACTTAAAAATAATAGGTACTTTAAGAGTCTAACAAAAAATGACAAGGTTTTATTTTAATTATTTAATTTTAGTTTAAAAAATTTAAAAATGTTCGGGAAACTATCCATATTTATTGTACTGAGGTCTAATCCGTTATATAATTAGCATTAATCGCAAAATGTTTCGGGGGAGTAGATGAATTTATTAATTAATTTATTGTTTGTTTTCCTGATTCTTTGGTTTTTAGCTTCTCTAGTCCTAATTGGAAAGAGTTATTTTATAAATAGTGAAAATTCATTGCGGCACCGTCGATTTTTTTGTGGCTTCATGTTAGGCACACCACTAATATTCTTATTTTTATTAGTGTTAATTGTTGTTTCTGATCCCATCGTTCGTGGTGTTAAGGGCGCAACGATTGAGGCAAGATTTGAAATTATAGAAAAAGATGCTGAGCATTTAGTTATGAAATCGCCACTTACGGGCTCAGAAATTATCTATTATCCAGATAATCGAGAAGGTAGCTATATTTCTAATTTTAAAAGCCGAAAAATTGGAGAGGAAATATATATTTATAGTTTTCGACCAACAGTATTACCGATGAATGTCATTACATGGTGTGATTATAAAATCAGGAAGCTACCGACAAATCGAACCTTTTCAGATCAGCTGGAAGTGATACAGAAGTATCGGCAAACACATCATTATTAATGTTTGCTTGACTTTAATCTTTATTATATAGAACTAGGTATTATTGGAGGAACTTAAAAATGATGAGAAATACGGGGAAAAAATTTAGTAAGTCAGAATTAGCAGGGTTGGAAATTGAAATTCAAACAATAACTGATGAGAATAATGGCTTGAAGGCAAGATTAGCAAAGGTTTCTGATGAATTGCAATCGAAAACAGAGCAATTGCAGCAATTAGATAATGTTTATGATGAAATAAAAAATAAGGACAAGCAAATCGCCAGCTTGCATGAGGATTTAAGAACAACGAGTAAAAAATATGAGGATCTCAATGAAAAATATATTGCTCGTACTGATGCTGTTGAGTCCCTAGCTGAGTTAAAAATTAAAAACTCGCAGCTAGATAGTCAGAATCAATTATTACAGAACAAGGTTGTTGAGTTAGAAGCTAACCAACCAAAATATAATGAACACGATATCACTGAGCTAAGACTTGAAGCGCTGAAAATTGCTGATGAGACTAAAAAAGCAGCGGAGGCTGAGGCGGAACGTATTAATCTGGCTGCAAAAGCTGAGGCAGAACGCATGATTTCACAAGCAGCTGATCGTCGCGATGAGATGCTGACAGTTGCTGAAAATCAAAGTGAAGACATGATTGCCAAAGCGCAGAAAGAGGTAATAGACACACTTGCCACAATTTCCGTTAAACGTGATGTTTTACGTTCAGAGGTTAGTGATTTGTATCAACGGATGCAGCAGTTTAATAGTGAAACACAGACGATTTTTGGTCAATTTTTTGAGGAAAACCCTCAAGAAGCAATTGAACGTCTATTAGCAGAAGAATAGGTGAGAAATGAATGATATTGTTTTTAAATTTGTTCAAGAAAATATCAAGGAACAATTTTTAAAGCAACTTCAAGACTGTTTTGAAACATACTTTAATTATCCATTTAATCGAGATTATTATGAGGATTATTTTCTTACTCAATTAAAAAAAAGAAAAGTCCGAGAGTATAAAAGGGATATCTCATTACCTTGGGAGCAACAACCAGATTATGAGGGCATATTAGAAGATTTTGCAAAAAACTTTCCGCAAAAGGTCTTATATCAAGCCGTGGCAGAGAAAAAAGGGTTAGAGGTTATTTTGCATTTGAAATATATTGCTTTTTCATTTTCGACAAATGGCAGAACGCTTTCTTTTTTAGATAAGAAGACAGATTCAGGATTTACAGTTTTAGTATGGAGTCATGAGGTTGAACGAATTTATTGGTCCTATCAAAAAAGATCCAATGCGTTAATTGATGGTGAAACGCGTATTAATACGTTATATGATGATATTTTACTTGAAAAGGAACCGATTATTTCTGGTTCTTTTGATATTATTGATAAAACGAGTGATAAAAATTTGGGTGATACCTTTATTGGTGAAAGTCCTCTGGCAAATTTAGATTTAAGTGAAAAGGCTGAGGCGGAATTAGAGGTATTATCAGCTGCTGAAAAATTATCTTTTGAATCAGCGCCACCAGTCTCGAATTCGGAGCGATTAGATGAATCATCAACTCAAAAGCAAGCTTCAGAGGATATGGCTGAGCCATCTAGAACTACTAGAAATGTAATTAAAAATTCATGGCTAGATAAGCTAAGAAGCTTTATAAAAAATGTATCGGTAGCTGATAAATCTCAGTCTACTGAATTAGCTGTTATTGAAGATGGTGAATATCAAAGCTACGATGATTATGCATTGGATACTATTATTGTAAAGGCTAATAAATTGGCTAGTTTATGGGAATACCACGAGGATAGTATGAAATATGTTGGTTCAAATGCAGTGCGCTTTGCCGAAATACTTGGTAGTGACCCCATTGCAACCTCAATAGAAGAATTAAATGATTTAAAGCAAAGGCTGCTTGCTGTTATTGACCAATTACCGCAAAAGAAGAAAAGGTTTTCTAAGGAGATAATTTATTTAGTCAACCCAACGCAGAATCGGTTATTCATGGAGGTCAATCAGTTATTTGATCAAATTCAATATGAAAATAAAATTTTGAATCAGTTAATATAAAAAGGAATGAGGGACAAAAAGACGTTTAACGCCGTAAAAAAAGGGTGTTTTCTCTCTCTGATTAAAACTGTGAAAAAATAGACAAGTCATTCGTTTATTCAGTCAGACGCTTTCTGCCAAAGTGCAAGACGGACTTGTATTGCTACTTTTCTAGTTGATTTAACCCATTAACGCTAAGCGGTCGTTTCAACTTTCTGAGCAAGTCATTTCAGCATTTTAGACAATCTAGCTTCAGCGGCTTGAAAGTATCGGCATAAGCTGAAAAAATAATTCGTGGCAACAATTGAACTAAACTTTTAAAGAGCTCCTTGGTCGCTTATAAAAGTAAGTTTAATTGCATATCTTATCGACTAAATGCCTCAAATTTTATTCTGAAATTTTCTGAGAGTAAGTCGTCATGGTAAATGGCGTCGTTACTATTTTTCAGTTTGATGCTCAGCTTTCAAAACGAGCCGTTTACGCTTTTAGACAATTTAATCCATAAATTACGAACATTATGAAAGGGGTTAGGACTTTTGTCCCAACCCCTTTCGGATTATGCTTCTTTAGGTGTACGCCCAAAAATACTTTGGATAATCGCCATAGCGACTAAGCTGATAATCACCGTAAAGTACAGGTTTGAGTATTGAGTAATATCGAAGCCATTGTTCCAACGATAGATGAAAACGATAATTGCTAAAATAATTGCGAGCAAGACATCAAAGAAGGCGAAGGCCCAAAGATTTCCATTTTCCTTTTTCACTAAATAAAAAATAGTGAAGAAAATTGTTAATGCAAAGAAGCCAATACCAGCTAACACGCCTGCCCAATAAATTAAAAATGGTACCATAAATTTACTCCTTATAAAATTATTAATTAATAACCATAATATAACTCTATTGTAGCATTAAAATATAAAAATTGAGAAAAAATTTAACCAATCAAACTAAAACAACAAACGCCTAGCCTTTATTTTTAATGAATTTTAAAGTAAACTTATTATAAGTAATATATCTTGAAATGAAATGTATTGGAGAATAAAATGAGTGGCATATTTATTTCAATTGAAGGACCGGAAGGTTCAGGGAAAACAACCTTATTAAATGCGTTAATTCCTAGGTTAAAATCCAGCAGCTGCACTGAAATTATTGCAACACGTGAACCGGGTGGCATTAAGATTTCAGAACAGATAAGACGCATTATACTGGATCCAGAAAATTCGGAGATGGATGCTCGAACGGAGGCTTTGCTGTTTGCAGCTAGTCGCAGACAGCACTTGGTTGAAAAGGTAATTCCAGCATTAGAAGCAGGGCAAATGGTGATTGCAGATCGTTACGTTGACAGCTCATTGGCTTATCAAGGGCAAGCCAGAAAGCTCGGCATTAACGCAATTGCTGAATTGAATCAATTTGCCACAGATGGCCTGCTGCCACAGCTGACATTATTACTTGACTTAGACCCTGAGGCTGGTCTTAAGCGAATTATGCAGCATCGTCAGGAAGAAATTAATCGAATTGACATGGAATCAATCGCCGTCCATCAGCTCGTTCGGCATGGCTTTTTAAATGTTTTAGAAATGTACCCAGAACGGATAAAAAAAATTGATGCGCATCAAACACCAGATCAGATACTTGAAGAAGCCTATCAATTAATTATTAATCGCTTTCCAGAAAATTTTAAATAGAGGAGCTTGATGAAAATGAAGATGATTTTAGCAATTGTACAGGATAAGGATGCCAATCGACTTTCTAATAAATTTATTGATCACAATGTCAGAGCAACTAAGCTTTCTTCTACTGGTGGTTTCTTAAAGTCTGGCAATGCAACCTTTATTGTTGGGATTGAGGATGAACGCGTAGATGAGGTACTTAAGCTAATCGAAGAAACAAGCAAGGCCAGAAAATCGTATGTTCAGTCTCCAATTACTCTCGATTTATCAATGGATGGGCAAGTCCCATATCCAATTGAGGTTGAGGTTGGCGGTGCAACAGTATTTGTATTACCAGTTGAAAACTTTTTGAGATTTTAATAATGGATATGCATGACGTACAACCAGTTTTGTATCAGCGGTTTAAAAGAGTCCTACAAAAACAGTCTCTTTTTCATGCCTATCTCTTTACTGGCGGTTTTTTTAGCTTTGAGTTTGCAATTTGGATAGCACAAAGCTTGTTTTGTCAGCAGGCAGAACAGCATTTAGCCTGTGGTAAGTGTCGTAACTGTCAATTGATTGCTGCAAATGATTTTTCAGATGTTCAACTAATTCAACCCACTGGTAATACAATCAAGGTAAATCAAGTCCGTGAGTTAATTAGCGAGATGTCACAAACGGGTGTTGAAGGCAATCAGCGAGTCTTTATCATTAAATCAGTTGATTTATTAAGCTCTAGTGCCGCTAATGCGTTATTAAAATTTATTGAAGAGCCAAGTCCAAATACTTATTTGTTTTTATTAACGAATCAATTAGGTCAAGTTTTGCCCACAATACAGTCACGAACTCAAATTATTCCCTTTAGAAAAAATATATTAGGCTTCAGTGAAGCATTGAAGCAACAGGATATTTTGCCTAGTAAGGCTGATTTATTAGCAAATGTGACTAATCATATGAGCGATGCACAGCTTTTAAATGAGAGTCAATGGTTTAATCAAGGAACGCAGCTGATTCAACAATGGGTATCAGATTTGTCGAATCGAAACAAGCTAAGCTTTGTTTCGGTGGGCGCAAAATTAGTGCCAATCTTTGATGATAAAGATAAACAGAAAATCGCGTTTAATTTAATCGCTTATTATTTTGAAAAGCAAATGCTGTCAACAAAGGATAGTCTTTTGTCGGCCAATCTTTTTAAGGCAGAAAAAAAGTTTCAATTTAATGTTAGCTTTCAAAATTGCCTAGAGATGTTAGTTATAGATTCACTTTGGAGATGATATTTTGAGTAAAGAAGAGGTTATTGGTGTTCGTTTTAAGAAATTAGGAGAAATCAGCTACTATTTAGCGAGTCACCAGTATAATATGAATGATTTAGTTGTCGCCAAAACAAAAAATGGTCGAATGCTAGGTAAGGTTTATTATACGAATCGTCTGATGAAGGCGGCAGATTTACCTGATCAGCTTCTAGAAGTACAGTCTGCAACAGATGGCGATATCAGACTTTATGAACAGAATATTGATGCTGCAAAAATTGCGCAGCGTCAAATTGCTAATTGTATTAGCGAGCTAAAACTTGGTATGAAGCTATTGCAAGTTGAGTATACTTTAGATAAAGAACGATTAATCGTTTATTTTACTGCTGAAGGACGTGTTGATTTTCGTGAACTTTTGAAGGTATTAGCATCTAAATTTCATTTGCGAATCGAGCTGCGTCAGGTAGGACCACGTGATGAAGCAAAGGTAGTGGGCGGTCTTGGACCCTGTGGTCGAGTGCTGTGCTGCTCAAGCTTTTTGGGCGATTTCCTACCTGTTTCAATTAAAATGGCAAAAAATCAAAGCTTGTCACTTAATCCAATTAAAATTTCTGGCTTGTGCGGCAGACTATTATGCTGCTTGCAGTATGAAGATGAATTTTATGAGACCGCTAAACGTGCCTTTCCAGACTGGGGACAGCGAGTTACAACCCAAGAGGGTACAGGTCGTGTGGAGGGTATGAATATCATTCAAGGGATTGTGAAAATTCGCTTTGATAAGGCTCCTGTTTTAGTTGATTATGCTATTGAAGAAATTGAATTTAAATCAAAATAATCAAAAAGGAGTCGCTGTGGATAAAAAGAAATTAGTCGATAATTTTAATGATTTGGAGCGTTTATTGACTTTAATTGCAAATGAGCTGAGTGAAACACAACAGGATTTGAAGGAAATTGTTGAGGAAAACACTACCTTACGTGTCGAAAATGAAAGATTGCGGGAACGGATTGATGATTTAACAATCCCGATTAGTGAAGATGCATCAAAAACGGTTAAATCAGAAAATAGTCAGAAAATTTCAAAGTCGAGATTAAATTTAGAAAATATTTACGAAGAAGGCTTTCACATCTGCAATCAATTCTATGGACAGCGCCGAATTGATGATGAGCCTTGTTTGTTTTGTATGGATGTTATTTATCGATAAATTATCACTACTCTAAAATGGGTGGTGATAATTTTAAGCTAATGATAAATTGCCGTGAATAATTAGATATAATCAATGGTTAAGGAGCTTCAAATGAAAATACAGAAAAGTTTTAAGCAAGAGGGTAGTAAGCTTTATTTGATACCGACACCAATTGGCAATTTAGCAGACATTACGCTTAGAGCAATTGAAACATTAAAATCGGTCGATTTAATTGCCAGTGAGGATACAAGAAATACAGGCAAGCTGCTGAAGCATTTCGACATTTCCAAAAAACAGGTTAGCTTTCATGAGCACAATGCGTCAGAGAAAATTCCATTTTTGATTGAATTTATTAAAAAAGGGCATTCTGTCGCACAGGTGAGTGATGCTGGTATGCCCAGTATTAGTGATCCAGGACAAAACCTTGTCGCAGCATGTATTGAAAATGATATTGCTGTGATTGCTTTACCTGGTGCGAGTGCTGGTATCACAGCTTTAATTGCCAGTGGTTTGATACCTCAGCCGCATATTTTTTATGGTTTTTTACCTAGGAAGAATGGTGAGCAAAGAAGGTTTCTTGAGTGCAAAAAAGCTTACCCAGAAACTCAGATCTTTTATGAATCACCCTTTCGAGTGGCTAAAACCTTGACCTTATTTTTAGAAATTTATGGCGATCGTCAGCTTGTGCTAGCTAGAGAGCTAACGAAATTGTATGAAGAATATCGTCGAGGTTCGATTAGTGAAGTTTTAAAAAGTTTAACTGATGAACCGATAAAAGGAGAATGCTTATTGATTGTTTCTGGTGAGACAGATGTAGCTACCTTGGAAACTGAAGGCACCTATACCGAACAAGTAGAGCGGCTAATTGAGACTGGCATGTCTTCAAAAATGGCAATTAAACAAGTTGCAAAGCTTAACAATGTTGAAAAGCAATTAGTTTATTCTGAATTTCATAATCGTTAATCGGCAGTTTCCTTTGGTAATACCCTTATTTTTTTGATTTTAGATAGTTGAACTAGCACTGTTTGTTGATTTGCAGTGGTGATAATTAAGAGATTTTTAGCTGGCTGATAGCGATTGATTTTACCATTGATAATCGAAAAATCACCATCCTCATTGCGATAGTTAATGACAATTATTCTGTTTTGTGTCAGTGCGATTTTAATCTGATAGCGCGTATCCTCGGATAATTCCAAAGGTTTGGCATCAAGCACAGGTGCATTAATGAAATTATGAAATAATTTTTTAGACCAGTAACTTGCGATATGTTTTAGATTTAGCATAAGTATACCATCCCATAAGTAAAGCGATTAGCAGTATGATTCTATATTATAAAGTAAATTTCAATAAAAATATATACCTCTGACGAATAAAAAGCTCTGAGCAATTTGCCCAGAGCTTTTTATTATGATGAACTGCGGCCTGAGTAGATGGACTTAACTTTACCATACCACCAGCCTCCGAGTTTTCGTTGAATCCAAGGCTGTACCCATTTATCCAAACCAAGTGAGCGACCAGAGCCGTTCATCAAAGCGATTGCGACAAAGATAAACCAGATATTGACCCAATAGAACATGCCCGATAGGCAGAACATAACGGTCAAGCCAGCGGTTGCTGCGCTGGCAACAAATGTAAATAGACCAGCAATTAAGGCTAAGGCAATCAATAATTCTACAATTGTCATAAATTTTTGCATGAATAATGCGACATCCTTGTTAGGAATCATAAATTTCATAATAGGTTCCAAGAATTTTGGCATTTTATCAAAGACAGCCATTGGATCAGAGCCATAAGCATAGCTCAAACCAAATTCAGCCGTTTTTCCAGCTGCCTCAGTAGCAGTACCACTTGCTGCGCTTGTAGCTTCAGCCGTTTTTGTAGCTGCTTCACTTGCTCCAGTTGTCGCAGCAGCGGTTTGATGTAGCCAATCGAATGGGAATTGAACATCATTTGTAAACCATGAACCCTTGCCAAACCAAGTCGAGGGTTTAAGATAATCACCGTCACCAACAACCTTGTGACTGGCTTCAATTAGCCAAACGAAGCCATAGAAAACACGTAATGGGACACTCCACAGCACATTGCCAAGTCTTGAAAGATGGCCACGTCCAACATTTCTCTCATTTTTAGTATGGAAAAATTCATTTTTAAAATATTGGAAGAAATAATAGCCTGAGCCAACCTGAAGTGTATAAATAATATAGATGAAATGCTTCATTAGCATAGCTAAAAAGCCACTTAAATGAAGTGTATTCATGATGTATGCCACGCCCCATTTCGAGCCGACAGACACCATAAAGCCTGAATAATTAGGTTTATAAGTATGCTTTTCTTCACCTTTTATTTTAGAAATAATATTTGCAGCAGCGGTATGTCCCGTGCCCTCAGCGGCTTGAACAATTTGCGGCGTTGGTCGGCCTGTTTCTGGCTCAACGTAGGCCGAAATATCTCCAGCAACGTAAATGTCCTTGTCCTCATAGCCAATTGCTTCCATGTATTGATTGGCCTGGAGGCGATTGCCACGCTCAGTTTCCTTTAGCTCATAAGCCTTTGCCTCTGTATTACCCTGAACACCAGTGGTCCAAATTAAAGTATGTGATGGAATATCATCACCATCCTTAATTGAAACATGGCTGGCAGTCACGCCTGTAATTGCATGATTTGTCAGGATTTTTACGCCCTTTTTGTCTAAGAAGCGATGTGCCTTATCCGCATCAACACGAGGGAGCATATTTAGAATTGTTGGCATCATTTCAACAACCCCAATCGTAAATTCTTCAGGGTCTAGTTTATATTGTTTTGCGGCAACAAATTTCCAATCAACTAGCTCGCCAACCATCTCAATACCTGTGAAGCCTGAGCCTGCTACTAAGAAAGTAAGCAAAGCTTTTCGTTTTTCAGGATTTTTTTCTTGAGCAGCTTTTTCAACCGTTTCATCAAGGTGACGGCGGATTTTCATGGCGTCTTCAAACGACCAAAGCGTAAAGCCGTGTTCTTTAACACCGGGCACACCGAAATCATTAGGCTCACCACCCACCGCTACAATTATTGAATCATATTGGTAAGTATTGCTTTCGGTAGTAACAGTTTTATTTTCCTTGTCAATTTCTGTTACTTTGTCTGTTACAATCGAAACATTTTTTCGTCTACCAAGTAGTCGTTGTAAATCATACTGAACACCATCAGGGTCAATTCTTCCTGCTGCAACCTCATGAAGCTGTGTCATCATTGTATGATAACTATGCTTATCAATTAGTGTGATTTCAGCGGAGTCTTTTAATTTTTTTGAAAGATATCTTGTCGCAGATAGGCCAGCAAATCCAGCACCAATGACAATTATTTTTTGTTTAGCCAATGTGAAAACTCCTTTTATAATATTATAATAATCGCAATTCAATTATAACGCTTTCAAATTTGAAACACAATCAATTAATTTAATGTTAAATAATAGTTTATTTAAGCTATAATAAAATAAGTCAAAAAACGTTTTTGAAAGGAAAATAAATGAAATTCACAAATAAATGGAAACTGCTATTTGTTATATTATTGATTGGATTTTTTGGGGGCTGTACTAAGGCGACACAAACCTCTGATTTGTTGAGTAAGCCTGATAAACAGGAAATATTTGCACTAGGCACGTATGTTGAAATTAAAGTTTACGATAAGCATAAGGAGACAGCGTTAGCTGATGCCATGAGCCTTATCAAAAAATATGACAAGGAAATTACTGTCAATGAAGATGGCTCTATTTTAGATGAGGTCAATGAGAATGCTGGAATTAGGCCTGTTAAGGTCCCTAAGGATATCATGAAAATGCTTGTCTATGCTAAGTCTGCTTCTGAAGATCAAGGTTCATTTGATATTACGATTGGTGCTTTGACAAAATTATGGCATATTGGTTTTTCAGATGCTAAGAAACCCAGCCAGTCAGAAATTGATCAGGCATTACAATTGATTGATTACCATAATCTTGTTTTAGATGTAGATAATTCAACAGCTTACTTGACTGAAAAGGGCATGCAAATTGATGCTGGCGCAATTGCCAAGGGTTTCATTACAGATCAAGTTGTTACTCAGCTTGAAAAAAATGGTGTGACCTGTGCAATTGTTAATCTGGGTGGTAATGTTTATGTGATTGGTAATTCACCTAAGGCTGATAATAAGGATGCTTGGACAGTTGGCATACAGGACCCAAATAAAGCACGAAATACGGTTTTAGGCTATGTTCAGGGGCGTGATGAATCCTTTGTGACAAGCGGTATTTATGAACGATATTTAGAGGTGGATGGTAAGAAATATCATCATATGTTGGATCCAAAAACGGGCTATCCATTTGATAATGATTTACAAAGTGTTACAATTATAGGAAAAAGCTCAATGACTGATGATGCCTATTCGACAATTGTTTATTCACTGGGTGTCAAGGAAGGTCTTAAATATATAAACGACAAAAAGGGTTATGAGGCAATTTTTGTGACTAAAGAAAATAAGATTTATTTATCTAAAGGACTTGAAGATAATTTTGATATTGAGACAGAATCGGGTTATACTATGGGCAATAATAGTGATATAGAATAGGAGCATTATGAAAAAAGCACGCCATCGAAATACTGAAAAAGTAAAGAAACATCGATTTAGAAATATAATTATTAATTTACTCTTAGTTTTAATGTTGCTAGTTGGCTTAGCGTTGGTTTTTAATAATCAAATTAAATATTATTTAATGGGCTTAAACGCCAACCAATATCATATTTCTAAGGTGACAGATAATACTGTCAAGGCGAATAATGAAACGGAGGGGAATTTTGATTTTTCTTCTGTGGAGCCTTTGAGCACTGAGGCGGTTGTAGAAGCTCAGGTAGCTAATCAGGATTTGCCAGTTATTGGCGGTATAACGATTCCAGCAATTAATCTTAATTTACCAATATTTAAAGGGTTGGATAATACTAATTTGCTTTGGGGTGCAGGTACGATGAAGGTTGATCAAAAAATGGGTGAGGGTAATTATGCCTTGGCTAGTCATTATGTGGCTGGACAACCCAAAATGCTTTTTTCTCCTCTAAAAGAAGGACCAGCTCAGGCTGGTCAAAAAGTTTACTTGACTGATAAAAGTACGATTTACGAGTACCAAATTAGTGAGGTTTATGAGGTTTCGCCTGAGCATGGAGAAGTAATTGATGATTTAGAGAATCAAAGGGTATTAACTTTGGTTACCTGCAGTGATGCTAATGCAACTAATCGAATAATCGTTCGAGCAAATTTTGAAAAATCATATTCGGTAGGTGAAGCGAGCCAGTCGGTTACGAGTGCCTTTGAGCAAAAGTATAATCAAATGACGTGGTAAGAAAAAAGAGGTGTCGGTATAAGGGGAACTGACACTATAATTAGATACAATTAAAAAAGAGCACCTCAAATTTAGTAAAATAAATTTGGAGGTGTTTTTCTAATGGCAAAACATAATTATTATCCGGAGACATTAAAAATTCAGATCGTTGAGAGATTATTAGCAGGAGAATCGGCTTCATCCCTTCGGGAAGAA